>ONGE01000008.1 GCA_900317325.1 uncultured Prevotellaceae bacterium | reverse complement strand
CGTGAACCACGATGGCCAGGTGAACATCACCGACGTGACCACGCTCATCAGCATGATCATGAGTGACAACACTAGCGGTAATCCCGAAGCCGACGTGAATAGCGACGGCAACGTCAACATCACCGACGTCACCACCCTCATCACCATGGTCATGGGGTCGTGATGCTCGCGCAGCGAGCTGATTAGTGATTAGAGATCAGTGATTAGTGAGCATCCGCCGACAGTTTTAAAACTACGAATTACACGAATGAAACTAATTGCATCCGCATTCCGACCAACTGGGGTGCGGATGCAATATTGTTTTAGTTGTTTTTAAAATCTTGGCGTCTTCGCGCCTTAGCGTGGGGCTCTGGTTGCGGCCACGCCAAGGCGAGGCCCTACTGTGCGGATGCTTCACTAATCTCTAATCACTAATCTCTAACCTGCTCGCGCCAGCGAGCATAATAACCTTTAACCTGCTCGCGCCAGCGAGCATCAATGCGGATGCCTCATTAACCTTTAACCATTAACCTTTAACCTGCTCGCGCCAGCGAGCATAATTAAAACTTTTTTTGAAAAAATTTGCCCAAATGAAAAAGAAAGAGTAATTTTATTGCCTGAATCAAGCAAGCAGCCATGTCGATGGCACGATTCTTGCTTGTAGTGACATTACTAAGACAGTTTTAATTCTTAAATTTACAGACAGATATGAAACCGATTAACATTGTAATGGCAGTCGTGGGCGGCGCAATCGCCGGCGCGGCAGTGGGCTTGCTTTTTGCCCCCGAGAAAGGTGACGATACCCGCAAGCGTATCGCAGATGCATTGCGTGAACAGGGCGTGAAGCTCAAAGGCTCCAAGCTCGATAACCTCGTTGATGACATCGCCGAGGAGATCAAGGACAAGTTGGATTAATAATATTTAATTGAATAGTAAAATGAGAGGATTAAGCTTATTGTATGCATTCCTGGGTGGCGCACTCGTCGGTGTTTCGGCTGCCATCCTGTTTGCTCCCGAGAAAGGTTCCGACCTGCGCAGCCGCATCAAAGAGATGCTCAAGAAGAACGGCATCGACTTCAGCGACGATGAGGTGGAGCAGCTGGTGAAGCAGATCAGCGCCCAAATCGAGGACTGACAAAATTACACATCACGTGACAGGTGGTGTCACCCCAGTAGTGACACCGCCTGTCGGTGATTGTCTTTTTGTCGGCTGTTAACCCCCCAAACTCTAACCTCAAAACTCTAAACTTCAAACCCGCAAAGGCGGGTTTGAATAAAGAAGCATGAACGAGATAGATTATAAAAAACTGTTCAACGAGGCGCGCAAGTTTTTTGCCCTCGAGTGGGATTATACCAAGCTCACGGCGGTAGAGAAGCTGGCCATCTTGCTGTCGGCATCGGCATTTGTCATTGTGGTCATCATCATCTGCACCTTTGCCTTGAGTTACTTGTTCTCGGCCCTGATCACCGTCCTGGCCGGTGCGCTGGGATGCACCTGGGGTGCACAGCTCATCGCTGCTGTGCTGCTGTTGTTGCTGCTGCTGGTGGTGTTTGCCTTCAAGAAGCAGCTCATTGTTGATCCCATTACACGATTTGTGAGTAAACTGTTCCTAAAACCCGAAGACAATGAGTGATACCGATATCAACAACGTCGCCGCGTCGGTCAATGACAACTCGGGAGATTGGCAGGGCATGACACTTGAACAGCTGCGTCGAGCCCGAGCCAAAGCGCTCGTTCGCCGTGAAGTGGGACGCGCCACCATGCAATATAGTATCGACAACGTCAAGGACAACGTTTCTAACAACGGAGTCCGCGCCCTCATGTTCAGCCCCGGAACCGTCTCCCACCTGAAGACGGCCGACTATGTGCTGCTGGGCTTCAGACTCACGCGATGGCTCATGGGATTGCGTAGCGATAACCGCCGTCGTCGCCGTCGCCGTTGACGTTATGGAGGCCGAAAAACATTAAAATAATGCCTTAAAATTCACTTTTTTTAGAAAAAAAGTTGTTGTTATTTTGATTTTATCTATATTTGCAGCCTGAAATCTGCCGATTTCACACGAGTGAGTATATAATTTTTAATGACAATAAATAATTAATATTAGACTGCCTATCGACAAACATTACTCTTATTGACCAAAAATAAATAGTAATGAAAATCTACAAGGACAAGAGCGACGAGCAACTTATCTCGCTGTATGTCGATGGCACTAACGAGGCCTTTGATGAGCTCCTGGAGCGACACAAAGACCATGTTTACATGTATATATATCACTCGGTTAAAAACGAGGATCTCGCCGACGATATCTTCCAAGATACCTTTGTCAAAGTCATCACTACCATCAAGCAAGGCCGATATGTCGAGAATGGACATTTCGCCGCATGGATTACACGCATCGCCCACAATCTGATCATTGATTACTACAGGCTGAGCAGGGCCGAGAATGTCCAGTCAACCGACGATGAGGAGGTCAACATCCTGAATCGCAAGGAACTTTCGGAGCGAACCATCGAGGACAATATGGTGACCGACCAGATTCACAGCGATGTGCGTCGCTTGATCAAGGAATTGCCCGTGAGCCAGCGCGACGTGCTGGTGATGCGTTACTACAAGAACATGAGCTTCAAGGAGATCGCCGACACCCTCAACGTGAGCATCAACACGGCTCTGGGGCGCATGCGCTATGCTATTCTCAACCTGCGCCGCATTGCCTCCGAGAACAATATCATCCTCACTGTGTAGCAGGGCGCTCAACATCAGCATTACAGTATAAAATAACGAGAATCCGATGAAATTATTGATTGTCAATCAGTGCGTTGGCAATTCCCCCTCTAAGATTAGAGGGGGGCAGGGGGCGTTGACATCCCAAGAGGAAGAGCTTTGAGGGTAAGTCATACTCCTCCGGCGCACTCTCCCTCCTCCGGCACTCTCCCCCTCCTCCGCCCTAACGGGCACCTCCCCTATCATCGGGGAGGAGTTGAGTATCAGAAACTTATTTTCATCGAACTCACGTTAAAATGCGAGAGGCAAGACGGATTCACGTTCCGTCTTGCCTCTCGTGTGCTATCGTGGCGCCCCCTCCCGATGTCAAGGGCAACAGGAGCAGGGCAATAGCGGCCGCAATTCGCTGTCAAAAATGTCGCGCCTGATGATGCGGTAATGCGGGAAGTAGGCCTCGCGGTAGTCGGGCGAGTGGCTGATGGCATATCGCCCCTGGGCCAGCACCTCCTCGATGAACTGCTTGTCCTCGTCGAGGTGGGGCAGGGTGAGTCCCATTTTGCCGATGGCATCGACGATTTCGTGCCAGCGCGTTGCCCAGCTCGCTACGGTGGGCCGCTCGGCGCTGTTGGCGCTGGCGATGAAGGCCTCGAGAAGCGTCTCGGCAGGGATGAAGCCCTCCTTGACGGCTCGCAAGCTCACACGCACATAGTTCCCGCTCAGGCCGCACGGCTCATAGTACCAGGGCATCATCTCCTGGCTGTCGCTCGTGTTGAGCTCCTGCTCCAGGTAGGCCCTGACCGATGCCGTGTCGCTCACCAGATGCTCGGCACCCATGTAATCTTGAAAACACGATTTGTAGATGTCGAGTAATCGCGCTTGGGGGTGCTGTTCCAGCATCGCTGTCACAAAACCCTCGACCTCTTGGCCCAAGCCGGCTAAGCAGCTGGCCGCTATCAAGATGGCGCTCATGATGATTCTCATAGTGGGGTGGGTGATGGTGTCTCGGTCTATAGTGTCACGTTTCTTGATGGCAGCGTCAATCGGCAATCATCTCCAGGAACTGGTCCTCGTTGATGATGTCGATGCCCAGTTTGCGGGCTTTTTCCAGTTTGGCGGGTCCCATGTTCTCACCGGCCAGGATGAAGCTGGTGGCGCTCGAGATGCTGCTCACGTTCTTGCCACCGTTCTGCTCGATCATCGCCTTGTATTCTTCGCGTGAGTGCTTGGCAAACACGCCGCTGATGACCACTTTCTTGCCCAGCAGCTTGTCGGTTTGACCGGCAGTCTCCTCCTCGGTGAGCGCCATTTGCAGGCCTGCTGCTTTCAGCCGCTCGACGATGACGCGGTTGCGCTCCTCGGCAAAGAAATCGACGATCGACTGGGCAATCTTGGGACCGATCTCGGGGATGGCGGCAAGCTGCTCGGCGGGCATCGCCATCAGCGTGTCGATGTCGCGCGTGTGGCGGGCCAGCACCTTGCCGGTCGTTTCGCCCACAAAGGGGATGGATAGGGCGAAGATGACGCGCGCATAGGGCACGCTGCGACTGGCCTCCACGCCGCGCAGGATGCGCTGTGCACTCTTCTCCTGGAAGCGGTCGAGGGCGACGAGCTGTTCCTGGGTCAGGTCGTACAGGTCGGCCACGTCGTTCACCAGGCCGCTCTTGTTGAGGATGACGGCCACTTCCTCGCCGATGCCGTCGATGTCCATCGCGTGCCGTCCCACGAAGTGCTCGATGCGACCGCAAATCTGCGGCCCGCAACCCCACTTGTTGGGGCACACCCATGCCGCCTCGCCCTCGACGCGCTGCAGCGGAGTGCCGCACGACGGGCAGTGGGTGACAAAGGCGATGGGCTGGCTGCCCGGCTGGCGCCGTTTCTCGTCCACGCCCACGATCTTGGGGATGATTTCGCCGCCCTTTTCCACGTAGAGCATGTCGCCCTCGTGGATGTCGAGCTGCTGGATGATGTCGGCATTGTGCAGCGAGGCGCGCTTGACGATGGTGCCGCTCAGCAGCACGGGATCCAGGTTGGCGACCGGCGTGATGACACCCGTGCGTCCCACCTCGAACGACACATATTGCAACTTGGTGCATTCGCGCTCGGGTGCGAACTTGTAGGCGATGGCCCAGCGGGGTGACTTGGCGGTGGCGCCCAGGTTGAGCTGCTGGCGCAGCGAGTTGATCTTGAACACGAGGCCGTCGGTGGCGACGGGCAGTTTCTTGCGCTCCACATCCCAGTGGGCGATGAAGTCTTTCACCGCATCGATGCTGGGCAGGATGGACATCTCGCCCGTCTTGAAGCCCCATCGTTGCAACGCCTTGATGCTGTCGTAGTGGGTCTCGAAGGGCAGATTGTCGCCCAGCAGGAAGTAGAAGATGGCGTCAAGACCGCGGCGGGCGACCTCGGCGCTGTTCTGCAGCTTGAGCGTCCCTGCGGCGGCATTGCGCGGGTTGGCAAACAGCGGTTCCTCGTTGAACTCGCGCTCCTTGTTGAGCTTCTCAAAGCTCGTCCACGGCAACAGGATTTCGCCCCTCACCTCAAACTTCTCGGGCAGGTCGATGAATCCCTTGATTTCCAGCGGCACGCTCTTGATGGTGATGACGTTGGCCGTGACATCGTCGCCCTGAACACCGTCGCCACGCGTGACGGCCCGCACCAGTCGGCCTTGTTCATAGGTCACCGAGATTGATGTGCCGTCATATTTCATCTCGCCGACAATCTCGCTGGGCTCGCCGCCCAGGCCATCCTGGGCACGTCGCAGGAATTCCTGCACCTCTTCGATGCTGTAGCTGTTAGACAGTGACATCATCGGGCGCTCATGGCGCACCTGGGTGAAACCCTTGCTGATGTCGCTGCCCACGCGCTGGGTGGGCGACAACGGATCTTGATACTGCGGGTAGTCACGCTCCAGGTCTTGCAGCTCGCGCAGCAGGGCGTCAAACTCCTGGTCGCTCACCGTCGGGGCATTCAGGACATAGTAGCTGTGGTTGTGGCGGTTGATGATTTCCCGCAATTCCTTGATTCGCTGTTCAAAAAGATCCATCTTGATTAATGATTTGAGTGATTTTGATTTCCAAAATTAGTGTTTTTTTCTGAAAAAAACGGCCCTCATTCGTTTTTTTTCTTAATTTTGCACTCAGTAATTCAAATAGAACGCATAGCCATATTAGTATATATATGAAGAAGCTTTTGAAATACCTCCTGATATGCGTCGCGGTGGCCATGATTTCGGTCGTGTCAACCGGGTGCATTCGTCAAGACTATTTGATGTTCGAAGATGGAGACTTCGACGGTGTGGAATTCTCAGATTACGACTTGATACAGAACGCTGAGCTCGAGATGGATGATATTGACCGTAATTGACGGCGCCTCATCACCTGCCAGCGCTTTGCTGTGGTTTTTACACCGTGAAAATCCGTTTTAAAAATATTTAACAGGGCCGTATCTTATGATGCTTAGCCAATTAGTTAATACTGATTTGGCCAAAATGTCACAGTTTGTTGCCCTGTTAACATTTCGTTAAAGATTTTTTTTATATATTTGCAGCCAATTATAAAATAATGTCACCGCTTGGCGCTGTCAAGGGACGACAAAAACTGAACTAAGATATTTGTATATGAACTTATTAGAGAATAAGTTAGCGCGATATGATGAGCCGCAGAAGGCGAAGGCCGCGGGCATCTATCCCTATTTTCGTGCTATCTCGAGTGAACAGGACTCCGAGGTCATCATGAATGGCAAACGGGTGCTCATGTTCGGTTCCAACTGTTACTCGGGTCTGGTCAACGATGAGCGCATCAAGCAAGCTGCCATCGAGGCCACCCAGAAATACGGCACCGGATGTGCCGGGTCTCCCTTCCTCAACGGTACGCTCGACCTCCACAAGCAGCTCGAGCGCAAGCTCGCCGATTACGAGGGCAAGGAGGACGCAATGATTTACAGCACGGGCTTCGGCGTGAACCTGGGCGTGATTTCCACGCTGACGGGTCGCGAAGACTATATCCTCTGGGACGAGCAAGACCACGCCTCGATCATCGAGGGCCGTCGCCTCTCGTTTTCCAATTCATTGAAGTACAAGCACAACGACATGGCGTCACTCGAGGCTCAGCTCAAGAAGTGTGAGCCCGACCGTGTTAAGCTCATCGTCACCGACGGCGTCTTCTCGATGGAAGGCGACGTGTGCAAGCTCCCCGATATCGTGGATCTGGCGCGCAAGTACAACGCCAGCATCATGGTCGACGAGGCACACGGCATCGGCGTGTTCGGCGAGGGCGGCCGCGGTGTCTGCGACCACTTCGGCCTGCGCGACGAGGTGGACCTGATCATGGGCACCTTCTCCAAGTCGATTGCTTCGCTGGGCGGTTTCATTGCCACGAGCAAGGTGATCACCAACTACCTGCGTCACCATTCACGCAGCTACATCTTCACCGCCAGCATCACCCCCGCATCGACGGCAGCTGCGATGAAGGCCATCGATATCATGCTCAATGAGCCCGAGCGCCAGGAGCACCTCTGGAAGATCACTCACGAGGCCTTGCAGGGATTCCGCGACATGGGATGTGAGATCGGACACACCGAGACCCCCATCATCCCGCTGTTCATCCGCGACAACAACAAGACCTTCGCCATCACGCGCGATCTGTTGAACGAGGGCATCTTTGTCAATCCCGTCGTCTCGCCTGCTGTTGCGCCTAACGACACGCTCATCCGCTTCAGCCTCATGGCAACCCACACCCACGAGCAAGTGGCATTCGCCCTGGAGAAGATCCAGAAGGTCTTCCGTGCCTACGGACTCGTGCCCTGATTCAGCACATCTAATTTGATATATATAAGGTGAAGCCGCGCATTCAGCGTGGCTTCATTTGTTCTCTGATGCCTGCAAAAACGCGAAATGCCCGATTTTTAGCCCCTTTGAAGAAAAAAATACCGAAAAATACTTGCCCGTTAAAATTGTATTAGTAATTTCGCAACATCAAATTCTAAACACAACAACGCTTTAGCATTATGATTTACAAATTTGTCATAGTATCGGACGAGGCCGATAATTTCAAATTGCAGATTGCCATCGACTCAACGGCAACCTTCATGCAGCTGCGCAACATTATTCTTGATTCGGCAGGTTACGGCAAGGACCAGATGGATTCCTTCTACATCTGCGATGACGAGTGGAGCAAGCAGAAGGAAGTCACCTGCATGGATATGGGAACCGAATCCGATGAGGACATCTGGATCATGGACGATACACAGCTCGACGAGCTCCTCGAGGACGAGGGACAGAGAATGAAGTTTGTCTTCGACTACATGACCGAGCGCTTCTTCAAGGTGAAACTCAAGGAAGTCATTCCCGGCAAGACCTTGCACGACCCCCTGTGCGAGAGCAAGATCGGCAACCCGCCCACCGAGAATGTTGACATCTCCGAGTTCATCACGATTCCCAAAATCCCCGATGCCAGCAACATCGATCCCATCGACAAGAGCGAGTTCTACGGCGACGAGGAGTACGATCAGGACGAGATCTCCGACTTCGAGGAACTGGACAACCTCGACAACGATCACTACAACTTCTAGGCAGATTCCGGGAAGTGCCTCGATTCAAAAAAAGAGGAATCTTTTTGTGACCTCGCTAAAATTGACTACTTTTGCAAAGTAAAACAAGCACATTATCATCAGTTAAGGTCATAAGGTTATGAAAAAATTAGTTTTATTGCTCGCGATATTTGCTGCCCTGTTCGTGACATCGTGTGTCAAGGAAACACAGCAGCCCCCTCAAGACAACGTGCTCGAGGAAACCGATACGCTGCAGGTCGATTCGGCTGTGCTCGTCTCGGGAATAGCCATTGACGGCGCCATGAACAGCGTCTTCCTCAAGGTCGGTGACGACACCGTTCAATTCAACTATCCTGACCTTGACAGCGACCATCGTCAGTCGTGGGAAATGGGCGACTCGGTAACTATCCGTTACTATGTCACCGAGAATGGTGACAGCATCACCGACGTCATTAACGAGTCCGATGCTTAGTGTGAAATATTGCTGAATTTCAGTATATTGCGGTAGTAGCTCAGTTGGTAGAGCATCAGCTTCCCAAGCTGAGGGCCGCGGGTTCGAGTCCCGTTTACCGCTCATTATTGGGTGTTGACAGGCAAGATGACTTTGAGTTGTCTTGCTTGTTTGCTTTGATGTGTAAGGGAATTGATGAGAGGCTGAATTTTGTCTTTTCATCAGAAAGGATTATCTTTGTGGGATAATTTAACGATGATGCCTATGCAACGAATGAATTGGAATCGTCTCATCTGTGACAAGCGGTTGGGGCTGGAACATTACCACGACGAGAAGGGTGGGGTGCGCAGCGACTTTGAGCGCGACTACGACCGCCTGGTGTTTTCGTCGCCCTTCCGCCGATTGCAGAACAAGACACAGGTGTTTCCGCTGCCCGACAGCATCTTTGTGCACAACCGCCTGACGCACAGCTTGGAAGTCTCGAGCGTTGGCAAGTCGATGGCCCGCGAGGTGGTCATCCGCTTGATGCCGCGCTATGCCAGCGAGCCGTGGGCCGAGAAATTGCGCGATATCGGCGAGATTGTCGCTGCCGCTTGCCTGGCCCATGACCTGGGCAATCCTCCCTTCGGCCACTCGGGCGAGAAGACCATCGGGGCCTATTTCAGCGAGGGCAAGGGACTGGAATTCAAGGACAAATTCACGGTGGAGCAATGGAACGACCTCATCCACTTCGAGGGCAACGCCAACTCGTTGCGCACGCTGGTTCACCAGTTCAATGGCCGGCGTCCGGGTGGCTTCGCCATGACCTATTCGACCCTGGCCTCGATCGTGAAATACCCTTATTCATCGATGCACGCCGGCAAGAATGGCAAATTCGGCTTTTTCACTACCGAGAAGGACATCTTCAAGCGCATTGCCGATGAACTTGGGCTGATTCTGCTCGAGGAGGACCGCTATTGCCGTCATCCGCTCGTCTATATCGTTGAGGCGGCCGACGACATCTGCTACCAGATCATGGACATCGAGGACGGCCATAAACTCAAGATTATCGGCACCGACGAGACCATCGACCTCTTGCTGGGTTTCTTTACCCAGGAGCGCCAGGATCACCTGCGCCAGCACATGGCACGGGTCGCCGACCCCAACGAGAAGATCGCTTATCTGCGCTCGTGCATCGTGGGCCTGCTGGTCGAGCAGTGTGCTGCCGCCTTTGTTGACCACGAGGACGAAATCATGGAGGGACGTTTCCACGACAGCCTCATCGACTGCATCGACCCGCTGGCTGCCGGGGCCTATCAGGCTTGCAGCGAGTTGGCCCAGCAGCGCCTCTACCGTGCCGGCTATGTCGTTGACGTGGACCTGGCGGGTAACCGCATCATCAACTTGCTGCTCGAGAAGCTCATCGAGGCGGTGATGCATCCCGAGCGCAACTACTCGCAGTTGCTGATGAACAAGTTCCCGCAGCAATATGACGTGCATGCCCCGACGCTGTTCGAGCAGGTGCAGGCCGTGCTTGACCACATCAGTGCGATGACCGATGTGTATGCCCTCAACCTCTACCGCCAGCTCGACGGCATTTCCATCCCCACGGTATAAAACTATCAGTGTCCGGTAAAAATGCGATAAAACTCCATTAGCAGCTGAATAACAAAGCTATAATGATGGTTTCACATGAAGGGGGGGCCTTTAAGCCCGTAGGGCTGTCAGGTTATAGGCAGGAGTGGAGCGAAGCGGAACTCCTGTAAATGAGCGCCACACTATTAATAGCCCCATTTGGGGCGGCAGACTGTTTGTCAATGGTTTACTGCCGCCCCGATGGGGCTAAGACGAATGTTAACTATTGCAGGGGTGTAACGAGGCTCGCCTCGTTACACCCCTGCCTATGCCCTGACCGCTCCTAACGGAGCTTTACCGGACAGCAAATAAAAACTAGGGACTATGAAGGCCTAGGGACGCTTCTCACTCATGACAAATTCCAGCGTCCCCCCCGCCATGATGTCTTGATGCTTGAGTTTGAAACCCTGAAGCCGCTTGCCGTTGAGGCGGATTTCCTTGACGTAGATACCCTTGTCGCCCTTGCGGGTGATGGTAAACTCCTTGTCGCCAGCCAAGTGCAGCGTGGCACGCTGGAACAATGGCGTGCCGGTGACATATTCGGCAGCGCCCGCATTGAAGGGATAGAAACCTAATGCCGAGAAAATGTACCAGGCCGACATCTGTCCGCAGTCATCGTTGCCCGCATAGCCCGCTGGAGTGGCATTATAGAATTCGGAGCGCACTTGGTTGACCAGTTCTTGAGTGCGCCAAGGGAGGTCGGCGAAGTTGTAGAAATAGACGGTGTGGTGGCTGGGTTCGTTGCCGTGGGCATACTGGCCGATAAACGCCGAGGCATTGCCGTTAGTCTCACGGTTGGTGGTAGTGAGGCTGAAATTCTCATCTAACTTTTTCAGGAATGCTTTCTTGCCACCCATGAGCTCGATGAATTGTTCGGGTGCATGAGGTACAAACCACAGGTATTGCCAGGCGTTCCCCTCAATGAAGCTGTTGTCCTCATAGCTGAGCGGGTCAAATGGCTCGGCCCATTGTCCCTTGTCGTCACGCGCTCTGAAGAACCCCGCTTTTTCATCATACAGGTTTTTATAGTAATTCGCCCTCTGGGCAAAGCGATCATGGTCGTCTTTGTGCCCCAGACGCGCGGCAACTGCAGCGACGCACCAGTCGTCAAATGCCTGCTCCAGTGTGATGGAAACCGAAGATTTTTGCGTGTTGCAGGGCATGTAGCCTAGTTTTTCCCACAGGTCAAACGGCGAGTTGGTGTGTGGCCTTGTGCTGCTCTCGACCATCGCCCGATAGGCTTTCTCAACATCGATGCCGGGCAGGTCGGCGAGAATGGCGTCGGCGATGACCGGGATGGCATGGTTACCGATCATGCAGTAGTTCTCTTGTCCCCACAGGTCCCAGATGGGCAGGTAGCCATAGGTGTCGTGGTGGCGCACCATGTCGTTCACAAACTGTGCCGCCAGGTCGGGTTTGAGCAAGAGGTAAAGCGGATGCGCGGCGCGGAAGGTGTCCCACAGCGAGAATGTGGAGTGGTAACTCTGGCCTTTGGGCATCTGGCGTATCTCGTAGTTGGTGTCCATGTATCGGCCATCGACATCGCTCATGGTGTTGGGCTGCAGCAACACGTGGTAGAGCCCGGTGTAGAAGATCTGCTTTTGCTCTTCAGTGCCGTCAATGTCGATGCATGACAACTGCCGCTGCCACTCGTCGTGGGCTTGGCGGACATATTGGTCAAAATCCCAGCCTGGGGCTTCGGCGGCGAGGTTGCGACGTGCTCCGTCGATATCGACCGCCGAGAGGGCGACCTTGACCGTCAATCGGCTATCACCTGCAGGGTCAAACGACAGGGCGCAGCGCAGCGTGCGACCGTTGATGACCGTAGCATCTCCCACTGTGCGCGTGCCGTCCATGAGCAGGTGCCCGGTGATGGGACAGGAAAATTCGGCACGGAAATAGACTTTGCGCAGCTTGGCCCAGCCGGTGATGACGCGGTAGCCTTCCACCGTGTGGTCATCGACAAGGCGGAGCTGGGCTTGGATGATGTCATAACTGCGGCGCCCGCTATAATAGGCCTGGCCGCGAAATGTGGAGTGGTCGAGGTCAAGAATGACCTGTTGCGACTTCCCTTGAGGGAAAGTGTAGCGGTGGATGCCAGCACGGGTAGTAGCGCTGAGTTCAGCTTTCACTCCGCTTTCCCGAAGCACTACCATATAGTATCCTGGAGATGCCGCTTCTTGCTCGTGTGAAAAAGTCTGCCCGAAGTTGCCTGTCGCCAGATACTCTGGAGTCACATTCCAGGTCACCGGCATGAGCGAGACGTCAAACAGGTCGGTACAGCCCGTGCCGCTCAAGTGGGTGTGGGAGATGGCGTAGATGCTGTCACGGTTGTAGTCATAGCCCGAGCAGGGATCCCAGGTCACCATCTGTTCGGTGTCGGGACTCACCTGCACCATTCCCTGTGGCATTGTGGCTCCGGGGAACGTGCTGCCGCTCAAGGCGCCGGTGGCATCGGTCTGCGTGCCGATAAACGGATTGACATATTGGGTGTAATCGGTTGTGGTGGCTTGGAGCAGCAATGTGCTCCACAAGGCTAAGAGTAAGAGCGTCTGTTTCATATATCGATCGTGTTGCAGTTGGATTATCACATTCGGATAAATATGGTTGTGCCTCAGCAATTGAGGGTGCAATCTCATTGCGTTCGGCTTGCACATATTTTGTGGTGACAAAATTAGAAAAAATTAGTGCAAGTCGAATACAGAACAAAAGAATTCATTCTTTTTTATGTTGAGACGCAGCCGAATTTATTCAAAAACCGAAGCTTTTTAGTAACTTTGCACCAATATTTGTGCAAACTGAATACCATGATGCTTGCATCAATGGTTAAAGTGCCGCCAAATTTATCCAAATAATAAAAAATGTGACTCTATGGGACTCATTGACGACAGCAAACGTATCAACGAAATAGACCAGCAAGAGGAACGAGCCATCCTCGTGGGACTGATTACCCCCCAACAAGGCGAAGCCAAAGCCAAAGAGTATCTCGACGAACTCGAATTCCTGGCCGAGACAGCCGGTGCCACCACCGTGCGCACCTTCCTGCAGCGCTGCGACGGGCCTAATAGCACGTCCTACGTCGGTAAGGGTAAATTGGAGGAAATCGTCGCCTTTATCGAGGAGAACGACATCAGCCTCGTCATCTTTGACGATGACCTCACTCCCAAGCAGATCGCCTTTATCGAGAAGGCCGTCAAGATCAAGACGCTCGACCGCACGAGCCTCATCCTGGACATCTTCGCCAAGCGGGCCCAGACCGCCAGCGCCAAGATGCAGGTCGAGTTGGCCCAGTACCAGTATCTGCTGCCTCGACTGACGGGTATGTGGACCCACTTGGAGCGTCAGCGAGGTGGTATCGGTATGCGTGGCCCCGGTGAGACCCAGATCGAGACCGACCGCCGTATCGTGAAGACAAAAATCGCTTTGCTCAAGCAGAAACTCCAGCAACTTGACAAGCAGATGGTCACGCAGCGCAAGAACCGTGGCAAGCTCACCCGCATTGCCCTCGTGGGCTACACCAATGTGGGTAAATCCACCCTGATGAATGTGCTAAGTAAGAGTGAGGTGTTTGCCGAGAACAAGCTCTTCGCCACCCTCGACACCACCGTGCGCAAAGTCGTGATTTCCAACCTGCCCTTCTTGTTGACCGATACCGTCGGCTTCATCCGCAAGCTGCCCACCCACCTGGTGGAATCCTTCAAGAGCACCCTCGATGAGGTGCGCGACAGCGACATACTCGTCCACGTGGTTGACATTTCCCATCCCCAGTTCGAGGAGCAGATCGAGGTGGTGAATCGCACCCTGCAAGAGGTGTGTGACGCGGGCGATAAGGAGATGATCATGGTGTTCAACAAGATTGACCAGTTCACCCATGTCCCTAAGGACGAGGACGACCTCACGCCGCGCCTGCGCGAGAACATTCCCCTCGAGGAACTGGAGGAGACCTGGATGGCACGCATGGGCGAGAATTGCGTCTTCATCAGCGCCAAGAAGCAGCAGAACATCGACGGCCTCAAGAAGTTGCTCTACAACAAGGCCAAGGCTGTCCACACCGCCCGCTTCCCCTACAACGACTTCCTCTTCCAGACCTACGACGACCTCACCGAGGAATAACCCTTTTTTGCCCCAAAGGGCTTCATTGATAGTATTTTTGCCTCATGAAAAAGATAGTTAACTGTATTAGTTTGCTGCCGTTTGTCGTATTACTGTGTGCCATGATGTCGATGGATGTCAGCGCAGCCGGCATTGATGCTGTTGACGCACACAACAAGGCATTGCATTTCCTGAATAATCGTCAGGGACGCGTCTTGTCGTCTGCACCTCGACAACTGACGCTTGTCCATGCCGAGAGACCCAGCGCCGATGTGCGACTGGCCGACTACTACGTGTTCAATGCCGATGACGGCAGCGCGTTTGTGATTGTTTCGGGCGATGACCGTGCAATTGATGTGCTGGCCTATGGACAACAAGCCATCAACATGAATGACATTCCCTGCAACATGCAGTGGATGCTGAATCATTACAAGGAGCAGATGGAGTACTTGCGCTCCCATCCCGATGTGGACCTTAAGACGGCAACCAGGCAGAATTCAGTGGTGGTGTCGCCGCTCGTCTCCTGCACTTGGAACCAGCGTTCCCCCTTCTACAACCAGTGCCCCACCAGTGGCACTCAGCATTGCTTGACTGGATGCGTGGCTACGGCGATGGCACAGGTGATGTATTACTGGAAATATCCCGCATCGGCTCCTCCAATGGATGGCTATACCTCGGAGATTAACGGCATCACAGTCGGAGCATTGCCTGGTGGCACATTTGACTGGGACAATATGCTTGACGTGTATCCCACCAACGCCACTACCGAGCAAAAGAATGCGGTGGCGATGCTCATGCGCTATTGCGGACAATCCTGTTACATGGCTTACGGCACTAGCGGCAGCGGCGCTTATAGCGATGATGAGTTGGAGGGCATGAAGACCTTTGGCTACAACGAGGCTGCATTGCTGCTCGACCGTGACGACTACTCGGCCGAGGAGTGGGCTGCAATGATTGAAGAACAACTGGCTGCCGGGTGCCCCATTCTGTATGGTGGCGTGGATCCCGACAAGGATGCGGGCCATGCCTTTGTCGTGGATGGCTGCGGTGGCGGCATGTATCACATCAACTGGGGCTGGAGCGGTTCAGGCGACGGATATTTTGCGCTTGATGCTTTCACCACGATGAATCTGATCTATTCCAGCGGGCAGCAGATGCTGTATCAGGTGTATCCGACGGGGTATCTCTATGACAAGCAGGCCGCGTTCTTGGAGCAGGCGACCAATGTCAACTCAACCTCGTTCACCGCATCATGGACCGATACCACGCCCAGTGACTGGGTAACCGATTACACCCTCTATGTCCAGCCCTATGACCCCACGGCCCATGAAGTGGTGCTCAATGAGACCTTTGCGGCGATTGATGTCAATATTGATGCTACAACAGCACTGTCGGCCAATAAAGTGGGTAATTATTGTGATAATCCCGGCTGGACGGGCAGTTTCGTTTACCTGGGTGCCGGTGGATGCTTTATCGTCGGCGGACAGAAGTATGTGGGCTCCCTGACCACACCGCCGTTGCATGCTGGTGCTGATGGCAAGATTACTGTGAGGTTCAATGCCCGCTATTTTGGTACTGACAACAGTGTAGCTCTCGTGACCTGTGGCGACACGCAATTGAGCATCCAGTTGACACGCATGGCGACAGATTACACCGTGGTGTTTGAGAATGTCGAGGAGGGGGCTAAGGTGACCTTTGGCTGCACCGGCAGGGCATCGCGGTTCTATCTTGACGATGTGGTGGTGACGACGGGCGATGACCGGGATCCTGTAGATGCCGGATTCCTCGTGATTCCTGGCATCACGGCCAGGGATTACACCGTGACGGGACTGGAAACAGGAATGACTTATCGCTACCGGCTCGTTACCCGATATGCCGACGGCGCGACCAAGAAATCCAATATGCAGCTCGTGACCTTGCTCGAGCAGCAAGAGCACAGCTTCACGATGGGCGATGTTAACCACGACAATGATGTTAACGTGAGCGATGTGGTCTCGCTCATCTCCTCTGTGGTAGGCGATCAAAGCAATGTGTGTGAAATCTGTGCAGATGTCAACAGGGATGGCTCCATTAACGTGTCTGATGTGACGATCCTCATCAATATCATCATGAACCGATAGTGTTCATTTTTAACGGTAAAAAAAGAATACTGACATGGCGAACCCGAAAACAAAACAAGAGTTATTGGCATCCATGGCCGATGGTTATGCCAAATTGTGTGACCAGATGGCCAAGATGAGCGACGAGGAAAAGGCTGCCCCCTTTGACTTTGCTGCTGACCCCAAGAAATGCGGTGTGAGGTGGGAGTATGACCGTTGCCTGCGTGATTTGCTCATTCACCTCTACGAGTGGCAGGTGCTGATGCGTGAATTTGTGATGAATATCCGTGAGGGTCACCCCAGGGATTATCTGCCCGATGAATACCGTCGCAACTATCACGAGATGGACAAGATGCTGGTCGAGAAACACCAGGCCACCCCGCTGGAGGAGGCCCAACGCTTGCTGCAGCAATTGCATGAGGAAATGCTGAGCCTTGCCGACAGTTTCACCGAAGAAGAACTCTTCACCAAGGGCTACTACAAGAACACCTACACCACGACGATGGCGGCCTACTTTGTCAGCGTCACCACCAGCCCCTACGGCCAGGCCGTGAAACTGCTCAAGACCCACCAGAAGAATTGCAGGAAGTGAAACCTCCCTGATTGAATGAAGGTTGAATCGCTGCCGACTTTAACCTGTAACCTTTAACCTTTAACCTGATCAAGGATTATAATAGTCCTTGTTGTAGTAGTCGAGCAGTTCCTGGATGTGGCGATAGGCCTCGGCGGCAGGACCGTCGGGGTCGAGTTCCATCGACTCGAGGTAACTGTTGAGTGCCATGCGCACGTTGCCGTTCTGCCTGTAGGCGTTGCCGCGCAAGTAATAAGCGGTAGCGAGTGTCTCACGGCTTACGCTCTTGTTATTTAGAATTTCGTTGGCGGCTTCAAGTGCCTGCTCGCCCTCGCTGCGCGAGAGCATATCTTTGATTTCCTGTATGGTTTTCATCTTGTTTTGAGTTTTATAGGGGCAAAATTACACCAACTTCATGAAAAAACACTATCTTTGCGATATAATTTATTCTTTTTTACAATGGAAACAAAGAATGACAACAACATGGACCAGCAGCGACTGGGCCAACTCAAGAACCTCGTGATGCTGGCTTCTGCCGACGAGAAACTCACCGACTCCGAGCTGGCAGTGCTGCTGGCAGTGGCTTCTCGCGAGAACATCACGCCCGACGAATTCAACAAGGTCATCGATGACCCCGACAGTGTTACCATCACGCTCCCCGAGGACGAGGAGACCAAATTGGCCTACCTGCGTGACATGGTGGCCATGATGATGGTCGATGGCGAGCTCGACGAACAGGAACTGGCCATCTGCAAACTGTATGCGATGGCACTGGGTTATCGTGGCTCTATCGTTGACGGCATGATAGCTGGCGTGATCGACAGTTTGGATGCCGACGAGGGCCCTGCTCCTCAGGCCGGGGTATAACGTCATGATTGTCGTTAACCTCGATGTGATGATGGCGCGGCGCAAGATGTCGCTCAGCGAGTTGAGCGAGCGCGTGGGCATCACGCTTGCCAACCTGTCGGTCCTCAAGACAGGCAAGGCCAGGGCGGTGCGTTTTTCGACGCTGGATGCCATCTGTCGTGCACTTGACTGTTCGCCAGGAGACATCCTGCAATACCGCGATGATTAGTTAACCGTGAATCGACTTGAACCTTATGAACAAATTTTTTAGCGTAATCCTGTTTATTATGGTCATGCTGTCGTCGATGGCATGTTTTGCTCAGGACGAAGTGGCGAGTTTCGACACCTATATTGCCGAACTCAATTCCCAGTGTCCTATCGCCTATGATGACTGGAGCATCAAGTCCCTCTCTTTGTCGGCCGACACGGTGTCGCTGGAACTCGAGGCTCCTGCTGCGATTTCCATGTTCCTGCCGATGCTCACCGATGATACACCTGGCGTGAAGCGGATGTGGTTCCGTCAGATGGAGCAGTACGGAGACCGATGGAGCCGTTTAGTCGATGCCCTTGTCAATGCCGGCTGTTCGCTTAACCTTGTCGTCATCCCGCTGAATTGCGATGAGGGAGCCGTCATCACTTTTGCTCCATCCGAACTCAAGAAGGAATGATGTGCTGACAGTTGGCACAATTCTTGCACAAGACTGATTATGCGGTGATTATGCCGTGTAATGTGTAACCAAGATAATACAGATTAAGAAATGAACAAGAGAACTGTCTTTGCTGGATTGATGGCCTCGGCCCTGTTGATGTTGTCAAGCTGCCAATCGATGAATCAATTCTATGGCACGGCAACCGGTGCTTCGTTAGGTGGCATGTTCGGTTCGGCGATTGGTGGTATAGCTGACGGCCCGCGTGGCAGTGACATGGGCACTGTGGTGGGCATGGCGATCGGTGGCATTATCGGTGCCGCTGCCACAGCACCCAAAACCGATAACGGCAACTATCGCTCGTCCGATTACTACTATGACTACGATATGGACGATTATCGCCAGAACAATGCCTACAGCCCCTTCGTCAACATCGAGATCGTGGAGCTGCGCTTTGTCGACGAGAACAACAATGGCGCTCTGGACGCCAATGAGCATGCCAAGTTGGTCTTCATCATGCGCAACACTGGTCGCGACTACGTCTATGACATCGCGCCCGTGATCACCGTGAGCGGCACCAAGGAGATTTACCTGTCGCCAACAGCCATTGTCAAGGAATTGGGACCGGGCAAGGCTGTGCGCTATCAAAGCGAGATTGTCGCCTCCAAGAAACTCAAGAACGGTGTCGCCGATTTCTCGATCGGCTTCTCGGATGGCGACAAGCTCTACACCCTGCGCTCGTTCCAGTTGCGCACCAACCGACGATAAAGAAAAATAGACCCCTCAAGAGGTCTATCTGTGCCGTGGCTCTGCCGCGGCTTTTTTGTTCCCATTCTGGGGGTTACAGGATGACGCGACGAGCATTGACGGGCTCGTTGACAAACACGCTGGCCAAGGGCGAGAAGTGGTCGGGATCCTCGGTAGTGAAGTACTCGCACGTGCCGCCACGGCTGCAGTGCTGTTCGATCTCGGGATGGCGACGCAGGTAGTCGGCAAGACTGTCGGCGACAATGGGCCCTTGCTGGATGACCTGAACGCCCTCGGGCATGTATTGGTGAATCTTGTCGATGAGCAAGGGATAGTGGGTGCAGCCCAGGATCACTGTGTCGATGTCGGGGCATTCATCCATCAGCAGGTCGATGTCTTTCTTGATGAAGTAATCGGCGCCGTCGCCGTCGCTCTCGCGGTTCTCGACCAGCGGCACCCACATGGGGCAGGCATGGCCGTGGACCTTGAAACCGCTGTAAGTGCCTTCAATCTCGATGTTGTAGCTGCGGCTGGCGATGGTGCCGGGCGTGCCGAACACGCCGATGTGACCCGTGCGCGTCAGTTCGCCCACCTTTTCCACTGTGGGACGAACGACACCCAGGACGCGGCGCTCAGGAGCCAGGGTGGGGAGGTCACACTGCTGGATGGTGCGCAAGGCCTCGGCCGACGCTGTGTTGCAGGCCAGGATGATCAGGTGGCAACCTTGGTTGAACAGATGCTTGACGGCTTGCAGGGTGAACTCATAGACCAGCTCGCGTGAACGTGTGCCGTAGGGAGCCCGGGCGTTGTCGCCCACAAACAGATAGTCGTATTGCGGCAGCACCCGCCTGATGTCCCGAAGGATAGTCAGTCCGCCAAAACCCGAGTCAAATACTCCGATGGGAGCCTGCTTGCAGCCGTTGCCTGTCATCTCATTTGCCATATCGTTGATGATGTAATTACCATTGCCATGTATTTAATGGCAAAGGTAGTGCATTTTTTGCAAATTTTTAATACCTTTGCAAGTTAAAATGTGATTAACGCAATGATGCAGCCGTTCAAGACATATAGCCTGAATCTGAAAGGCCGCTTGGTGACCATCGACCGCCCGTGGGTGATGGGTATCATCAACGTGACGCCTGACTCGTTCTATGGCGGTAGCCGTGTGGAGGATGAGCAGACGCTCGTCGAGCGTGTGCAGGCGATGCTGGACGATGGAGCCGATGTGCTCGACATCGGGGCTTGTTCGACCCGTCCCGGAAGTGAGCAGGTTGATGCCCGTGGCGAGATGCAGCGCCTGGATTGGGCGCTCGGCATCATCAGGCGTGTGTCGCCCGACGTGATCCTCTCGGTGGACACTTATCGTGCCGATGTGGCGCGCCGCTGTGTGATGGAGTGGGAGGCCGACATCATCAACGACATCTCGGGTGGCACAATCGACGAGGACATGTTCTCAACGATAGCCGACCTGCAGGTGCCCTATGTGCTCATGCACACCCGCGGAACCCCTGAGACGATGGCATCGATGACCGACTACGACAACGTCTCGGCTGATGTGCTGGAGTGGATGGCGCGTCGCATCGATGAGTTGCGTCAGATGGGCGTTGTCGACATCATTGCCGACCCTGGCTTCGGCTTTGCCAAGACAATGGAGCAGAACTTTGAACTCCTGGCACGACTGGATGCGTTTCATGCACTCGACGCCCCGCTGCTCGTCGGCGTGTCGCGCAAGCGCATGATCTACACCCCCCTGGATTGCACAGCCGATGATGCCTTGAACGGCACCACAGTAATCAATACGCTTGCTCTGCAGCAAGGGGCTCACATCCTGCGCGTTCACGATGTCAAGCCCGCCGTCGAGGCGGTGAAATTAACCACGCTGACACGCAGCTGCGGCAATAACAAGAAAATATAAAAACGAGACTATGCCAACATCAATCTTTACTCTGTTCAGTATCAAGGACCTGCTCGACATCCTGCTGGTGGCGACACTGTTGTTTTATCTCTATCGCACGATGAAGGACTCGGGCTCACTCGACATCTTTGTCGGTGTGTTGGCGTTCGTGGTGGCTTGGGTCGTGATGTACAAGATCATGGACATGCGACTCATCGGCACCATCATGGACAAGTTCATCGATATCGGACTGTTCATCCTCGTCATCCTGTTCCAGGACGAGATCAAGCGTTTCTTGACCGAGTTGGGCTCAAGGCGTGGTCTCAAATTCTTTGAAAAACTGTTCAAGAGCAAGGCCGAAATCGAAGATGAGAAAAGATGGATTCTTCCTGTGGTCTATGCTTGCATGAATATGTCCAAGACCAAGACTGGCGCCCTGATTGTGGTGCAGCAGACCATGCCGTTGACCGATTACGAGCGCACCGGCGACATCATTAAGGCCGACATCAATTCGCGCCTTATCGAGAACATCTTCTTCAAGAACAGTCCCTTGCATGACGGTGCTCTCATCATTGCCGGCAGCAAGATCATGAGTGCAGGTTGTATTTTGCCGGTGTCTCACGACACCAATATCCCTCGCTATCTGGGCCTGCGCCATCGTTCGGCAAAGGGCATCTCTCAGGCCACCGATGCCATTGCCATCGTCGTGAGCGAGGAGACGGGGCGCATTTCCTATGCCCACAAGGGTGAATTGCACTTGAACCTCTCGAGCACCGACCTCGAGCATGCCCTCGCTGCCCTCGTCGAGAAAGACTGAGGTCTAACATCTAAAAACTAACGTCTAAAACAAACTGAAATCTATGTTCGACATTGACGGAACACTGGTGAGCCTCGACTTGGTGGAGCGTTTCTTCTGCTGCGACTTGGATACCTGCCTAGGTGCCTGCTGCATCGAGGGTGATTCGGGTGCCCCGCTCACCGAAGAAGAATACCAGAAACTCAAGGCCGTTTTGCCCGAGGTGTGGGACTACCTCTTACCCCAAGCCCAAGAGCAGATCAAGGAACACGGTGTCGCCTTTGTGGATGTAGAGGGCGAGCTGGTGACCCAACTGGTGGGTGGCGCCAATTGCGTGTTCACTACCTATGAGCGCGGTGGCATGTGCCTGTGCGCAATCGAGAAAGCTTACCGCGAGGGCCGCATCGACTGGCGCAAACCCATGTCGTGCTACCTGTACCCTGTGCGCATCAAGAAGTATCCGGGTTATGAGGCCGTGAATTTCGACCGTTGGAAAATCTGCAAGTGTGCCGAGGTCTTAGGTCGCCGTGAGGGCATCCGTCTGTATCAGTTCCTGAAAGAGCCCCTGATTGAGCGTTACGGACAGCAGTGGTATGACACCCTGGTCGCCAACTGCGAACTCTACATCAAGGAGTATTTAGAATAGTAATTATTATCAGTCGATAAGTTCATTATAATCATGTTCAAGAATAGTGCCCTTTTTGTGATGGCAATGGTGTTTGCCGTCTTGCCTTTGAATGCTCAATTGACGATTGACGGCACACCGATAGTTTACGACAAACTCACTAAAACCTATCTGCTTACGGCCCCCGAGTCGGTGTTCGGCTCGTCTTATCGTGCTGCGGTTGCCCTTGATGACGGTGTGACCAATGTGAGTATCAATGGGCAACAGGTGACCGACAGCATCAATTTTCCGCTTGTCGATGGGGAGACAGGTTACACGCTGCAGTTCAAGAACAAGAATAAAGTCACGACCAGCACCCTGTATTTCACTTATCTGCCCATCATGTGCCTGACTGGTACCTTCACTAACGACTATACCGTCGCTCCAGTGGACTTCATCATGCCTGACGGGAATGGAGTGCAGCATTATCGTGCCAAGATCAAGCGAGCTGGGTCGTCAACCAACGCGCAATGGATTTATAAACGCAACTTCCATGTGAAATTCGTCGATGAGAATGATGAGAAAACGGATGTCTCTTTCTTCGGGTTGAGAAGTGATAACCACTGGCGCTTGGATGCCGGGTCTAGGGATATGATACGCTTTCGCAACTATGCCGCCAACGGATTGTGGGCCGATTTCGACAGCAAGCCCTATTATGCCGACAAGCAGCCTAAGGTCCGTTCATGCATTCGTGGCTCTCATGTCGAGGTGTTCATGAATGGCAATTACCATGGCTTTTACAACTTCTCGGAGTATCTTGACCGCAAACAGATGAAACTCAAGAAGTACTCCGAGGAAGAAGTCCTTGCCGATGACAGCGTGAGCACATTCACGTCACAACAGATTCATGGCTTGATGTGGAAGTCTAAGGATTCCACTGTCCAAACGCTGTTCGTCTCATGTGGCCAGGATCCTGTCGATAACACCGCTCCCAGCTGGGGTGAATGGGAATTGGAATATCCCGAGATTGATGAGGTGTGTCCCACCGACTACAGCGTGTTGTATAACGCGGTGAAGTTTGTGTCAAGGAGTAATGATGCCGTCTTTCGCGCCGAAGCGCCGAGCTATTTTGATTTGCCTGTGCTGGCCGATTATTATATGTTCATTAACGTGGTTTTCGGCATCGACAACACTGCTTCCAACATGGTTTTGGCTTGCTATGACAGTGAGGTGGACAAGAAAATCACTTTTGCTGTTTGGGACTTGGATGCCACGGTAGGGCAGCACTATCTGGACATCGATGGGTATTACCATGCCGACGAAATCCAGCCCGAGAATGAACTGGAGAACGTGCCCACCAATATGTGCGACTTGTCATTGAACAGGCTTTTCATGCGTGTCAAGACCCTTCCCGAGTTCCAGCGCAGGGTGGTGAACCGCTACTGGCAGTTGAGGGAGACGATTCTGGACCCCGATAGCCTGGTCGCCCGCTATCAGCGCATATATGACCGCCTCGATGCTTGTGGGGCACTCGACCGTGAGAGTCAGCGATGGTCGGGCATCGATGAAATCGAGCACCGTGACCTGATGTTTGACGAGGAGATGGATTACCTGTGTGACTGGCTGCGGCGACGCATCGCCTATCTTGACACTCACACGTTTGCCTGCATGCGTGGCGACACGAACGGTGACGGCATGGTGACGATCACCGATGTCACGACACTGATCCAGTATCTGCTCAACGAGTCGGATTCCGCCGGATTCAACCACATCAATGCCGATGTCAATGCCGATAACGACATCACCGTGACCGATGCCACAATACTTCTTACCTCACTCTTGGGCCAGTAATGGATGTGGCGTGACGTGTGATTATTAAAAAAATCAAAAAAATCATTGTCAGTTCGGGAATTTGTAGTACCTTTGCCCCGCTTTTCGTAATCTCTGGCAAGAAAATGAGTGGCTTGTGTATATTGCGAAGTGATTATTAACACATTAAATGATATAACAATGGACTTGATTAAAGTTGCAGAACAAGCATTTGCTACAAAGCAGCACCCGCAGTTTTTCCCGGGTGACACAATCACGGTAGCATACCGCATCAAGGAGGGTAACAAGGAGCGTATCCAGCAGTACCGTGGTGTGGTGATTAAGATCACTGGTGATGGTGAGAAGAAGCGTTTCACCGTTCGCAAGATCAGTGACAACATCGGTGTAGAGCGTATTTTCCCGCTCGAGTCTCCGTTCATCGACAGCATCGTTATCAACAAGCATGGTAAGGTGCGTCGCGCCAAGCTGTATTACCTGCGTGGTCTCACCGGTAAGAAGGCTCGCATCAAGGAGCGCCGTATTATCAAGAAGGACGAGGCCTAATCGCCATCGTCGTTCCATAGAATGTCAAGAAGGACCGTGGGCATCACCGCCCCGGCCCTTTAATTTTTTACCCCCACCAAACCTCACCCGACCAATTTCACCCGCAAAGTTACAAAAATCACTGGTTCTCTTGACAACTGATAAGTTCAGTTTTTTGGGTGGAATTGTTGTGATTCCAGAATTAATGTGTAACTTTGGGCCAGAGAAAGCCGAAACGCTTGAAAGGGAGTAGGCGATAGTGTAAAAACCGAAATACAGGATTATTATGGATGAAGAAATGAAGAATGCCGAACAGGCAGCCGAGGAAATGAAGAACGAGGGTGGCAACATCTTTGACCAGTTGAAGGATATGCTTGGTGATGCCGCTAACGACAGCGCAGGTATCTTCGACAAACTCAAAGGCATGTTCGAGGGTAAAGAGGGCGATCCCAGCATCTTTGACAAAGCCAAGGAGATGTTCGACGGCAAGGAGGGTGAACCCGGTATGCTCGATCAGCTCAAGGAGATGCTCGACAAGGGCACTACCGCTGCTGGCGAGATGAGCCAAGATTTTCTGGAGAAAGCCAAGGCGATGTTCGAGCCCAAGGAGGGCGAACCCAGCCTGCTCGACAAGGCTAAAGAGATGTTCGGCGAAGGCGCAGCCACTGCCGGCGAGATGATGGATAAAGCCAAGGACTTTGTGGAGCAGGGTACTGCTGCTGCCACCGAGGTCGCTCAGGACCTGTCACAGAAGGCCAAAGAAGCTTTTGAACCTAAAGAGGGCGAGGATAGTGTCATCGACAAGGCCAAAGACGCGCTTGACGATGCCGGCAAGGCCGCCGAGGACGTGATGAACAAGGTGGAAGATTTCCTGAAGAACGCCTTCGGCCCCAAGGACGATAATCCTGAAGGCCAAGCCTAAGCTGTCGGTCGTAAAAAACTACGAATTACGCGAATTTAACGAGTGGCATTAGCCCGCTTCGTGCAATTCGCGTAATTCGTGTTTTTTCTTTATCAGTCCAGGAAGCGTTTGTCCAGGTCGCTGTAGCACTCGATGCGACGGTCGCGCAGGAACGGCCACCAGCGGCGCACCTGCTCGCTGCGCTCCATGTCCACGTCGATGACCTGCAGGTCCTCGCTGTCGTTGGGGGCACGGTAGATGAGCTCGCCCTGAGGGCCGGCCACGAAGCTGCTGCCCCAGAACTGGATGCCGTTGGTCTGTCCCGACGGGTCATCCTCGTGACCCACGCGGTTGACGGTGATAACGGGCAAACCATTGGCCACGGCATGACCGCGCTGCACGGTCGTCCAAGCCTCGCGCTGGCGTTCCTGCTCGTCGGGCGTGTCGCTGCTCTCATAGCCGATGGCGGTGGGGTAGATGAGCAGTTGGGCGCCGCGCATCGCCATCAGGCGTGCACCCTCGGGGTACCACTGGTCCCAGCACACCATCACGCCCAGCTTGCCCAGTGACGTCTCGATAGGAATAAACCCCTGGTCGCCCGGCGTGAAGTAGAATTTCTCGTAATAGGCAGGGTCGTCGGGAATGTGCATCTTGCGGTACTGGCCAGCCACGCTGCCGTCGGTGTCAAACACCACCGCTGTGTTGTGGTATAGGCCTGTGGCTCGTTTCTCGAACAACGAGGTCACGAGCACGATGCCGCATTCCTTGGCCACGGCAGCATATTCCCTGGTCACTTCACCGGGAATATCCACTGCGAGGTTGAAGTTATCCACACTCTCCACTTGGCAGAAGTAGAGCGAGTCGTGCAATTCGGGCAGCACAACAAGTTGGGCACCTTGTTTAGCAAGTTGCCTGATTTTGCTGATGAGCGATTGGCGGTTGGCGGCGATGTCACCGCTATTGCGTTGTTGTATGATTCCTATTTTCATGATGATTGATGAGTGATTATTGATTAGAGAGGGACCCCTTGGGCAACTGCATCGTCGCGCAGTGCAGCGAGCCGTGCTGCTGAATGAGCGGGCGGCAGTCGATGCCGACTATCTTTCGGCCCGGGAATGCTTCACCGATGAGTTGACAAGCCTTGAGGTCGTTTTCGGGTTGACCATATACGGGAACCAGAACCTGGTGGTTCGTCACCAGGAAATTGGCATAGGTGGCTGGCAAACGGAAATACTCGTGTTCATAGATCGGGGCGGGCAACGGCAGCTTGACCAGGTGATAATGGTTACCGTCGGCATCGGTGAACTGCTTGAGTTGCTCTTCCATCTTCATCAGCGGCTCGAAGTGCTCGTCTTCGGGATCGTCACAACCCGTGAAGATGATTACGCCGCCGGGAGCGAAGCGGGCCAGTGTGTCGATGTGACCGTCGGTATCATCGCCTGTGAGCTGCCCGTGGTCGAGCCACAGCATCTTCACGCATCCCAGACGCTCAAGCAGGGTGTGCTCCAATTGTTCTCGGCTCAAGGTATCGTTGCGGTTGGGGGCCGTCAGGCAGCAGGTCGTCGTCATCACCGTGCCGTTGCCGTCGGTCTCGATGGAGCCGCCCTCGAGCACCAGGTCACGGTAGTTGACCAGCGGCAGGTCGAAGATGCCTTGCTCGTTGAGGTGTGAGTTGATCTGATTATC
Source organism: uncultured Prevotellaceae bacterium (assembly GCA_900317325.1). GTDB lineage: Bacteria > Bacteroidota > Bacteroidia > Bacteroidales > Muribaculaceae > Sodaliphilus. The sequence continues at coordinate 261,872 of ONGE01000008.1, read as the reverse complement.
GCAGTCGGCGGCAAATTTCATGCCCCAGGCGTTGAAGGTGAAGTCGGCGAGAACCAGCTGCCCGTCGCGGTACACGCCGATGGGGCCGTAGTCACGCACCCAGGTGTCGTTGATGGGCATCTCTGCCAGGCGGATGCGGGCCCAGTCCACATCGGGTCCCAAGGCGTTGCGCACATCGTCGGCATCGTTGGTGACGATGACGAGCCTCTCGTCATCCTCCAGGATGGCATGCACTATCTCTACATAACAAGCCGTCACCTCGTCGAGCATATATGCCCAGTCGGTGCCGGCGTTAGGCCACGAAAGGAGAATGCCGTCTTGGCAATCCCATTCAGCAGCAAAGCTGCGGTTTTTCATTGTTGAAAGCATCTATAGTTCCTATAGTCTCGTGTACTTGATTCCTTGTGTTTGTTGATTATGAATTGCGGGGCTCTGAAATCAGATGTTGTTCCCGTATTCCTGATAGTTGTCCCAGATGGAATCCTGTGATTCGACAATCTCGTTGATGAAGTCGCGGTAACCATCCTTGACAGTGTAGCCGTTATCGTCACACCACAAGACGTAATCTTTCTCGAACTCTTCATCTTCGCGTCTCATCCGCTCAAACTCTCGGTCCAGTTCGGAAGTGTTGCTATAGCGGTCCAACAATTCACGCAGTATTTCAGAAATGTCGTTCATATCCTTGTTTTTCAATTAGTTACAGATCCGTCGGAGCTAGATCTGAAAGGTTTATACTTGTACTGATGGTTTTGATGTTCAAATATAATGCTTTTTCTGAAAACTAAGTGATAAACTTGTGTTAAAAAATATATAATCTATGGATTACCGTGGGCGCTGGTGGTGATGAACCGTTCTCGGGCACAACGGGGCCTATCGGCTCATGCGCTTGAGGACGTTGTAGCTGGGCAAAATGCCAAGTTCTCCGGCCTTGCTCAGGTCGGCGATACCCAGATTCTTGTTGCCCATGCGCAGGTACATGAGTCCCCGGTTATAGTAGGCCTCGCCCAAGTCGGGCTTGAGCTCGATGGCTGTGCTGTAGCAGCTGATGGCATTGGTGTAGTCGCCCTGGAGCATGAACGCGTTGCCCTTGTTGAAGTGGGCATACACGTTCTTGGGCGACAGCTTGAGAGCCTGGTCCAGATCGGCCACCATCTGTTCGAGCGAGATGACGTCTTGGCGCATGCGCAGCATGGGTTGATGATTGGCGTCAGATGCTTCAGATTGAGCGTCGCCCGAGTTCGCCTCGCGGACCTGTGCCATGCGGTATTGCATGTAATGCGCATCGGCACGCAACAGGTAGGCCAACATGAACTGTGGGCTCATGGTGATGGCCGAATCGGCGTCGTTGACGGCGGCATCGGGATTCTTGACCAGCAAGTAATCCAAGCCGCGTGCAAAATAATCGACGCTGCGGGGCTTGGCGCTTGCCAGCAGGCTGTTGTAGTACTCGATGTCGGCAAAGTGCCGCTGGATGTCTTCCTCGCTTAGCTTGGGCTCGCCGTTGACCAGCGTGAGCGTTCCGGGCAACAGCCGTGTGTCATTGATGTCGCTGACCTCGCGGATGTAGTGAGTGTTGCCGTTGAGCTTGTTATCGTGGGCATAGTAAGACAGGCTGAACATGGGCATCGGCTCCACCTCGATGTTGTCGTTCTGGATGTGGCCGCGCTGGCGGTTGGCGTATTCGGGCTTGACGGCGTCGTTGTCCCTTACCGTGAGCAGCGTGTTGAAGCGGTTCATGATCTCCTCGGCGCTCTCGGGCTCGTCTTCGCCGGTGAGTGCGCGTTGCTCGGCTTTCTTGACGGCGGCAGTCGCCTCGATCTCGGCAGGGTTGAAAGTGGAGACGTGTGTCTTGTGGCGACGGAAGATGGCCATCGCTTTCTCGTAGTCGGCGTCACCGCCTCGCAAGTCGCCCATGCGCCGTTTGGCCTCGCCTCGCGCCATGTAACCGGCTTCGAAGTCGGGGTATTTCTTCAAGATGGCTGTGAAGTCGTTGACGGCCTCCCGATACTGGCGGGTGCGCATGTGCAGCAGTGCGCGGTTATAGAGGGCCATGAAGTTTGACGGATTGCTCTTCAACACAAAGTCAAAATCCTTGATGGCCTTGTTGTTGTCGCCCACCTCGGCACGCAGCAGGCCGCGGTTGAAGTGAGCCTCCTGGCTGGCAGGGTCAAGGCTGATGGCGTAGTCATAGTCGGACATCGCCCCGAAGTAGTCGTCGAGATTGTACTTCATGAAGGCGCGGTTGATGAAGTAGCCTGCATAACGGGGTTCCAGCACGATGGCGCTGTCCATGTCGGCCACGGCGCTCTCATAGTCATGGAGGGTGCGGGACGCGATCTCGGCACGCATGACATAGGCGCTGGCGTTGTTCTTGCTCAGCGCGATGCCGCGGTTCAGGTTCTCGAGGGCTGCAGTGGTGTCTTTCTTGGCCAGGTTCATCTGTGCCAGGCCGATGTAGGCACGGTCGTGACGGCGGTCGAGTTGCAGCAGGCGGTCGAAGGTCTGTTGCGCCTCGTCATAATTCTTCAAGGCTGTTTCACACACGGCACGGTTAAACAGCAGGTTCTTGTCTTCGGGCATCAGGTTCAGCCCGGCGTCATAGTCCTCGACAGCACCGGCAAAGTTGCCCAGATTCTGTCTCGAGACGCCGCGCACCTGATAGGCATCGACAATGAACGGATTGCGTTCAATCGCCAGACTGGCATCCTGCTCGGCTCCCTGGTAGTCCTCAAGACTGATCTTGGCCACAGAGCGGTAGAAATAGGGGTCGGCCAGGAAGGGTTTGGCCTTGATGGCCTGGTTGAAGTATTGGATAGCAAGAATATAGTCCTCGAAGAAGAGGGCGTTGCGACCGATGTTCACCACCTGGTCGGTGTTGATCTGGGCCTGAGCACCCAGGGCCGCCAGCATGGCCAGCAGCAACATCAAGCGTCGGTATGTCGTCTTTATTCTGTTCATTTTTGTCATTATAACGGCAAAAGTATGCCAAAATTTCGCAATTGCCAAAAATCGTCACTTTACGGGCCGCTTTTTTACATTTTATGGCATAAATTCTTAAAAGTCGCTAAAGGATTTGGCGGGATGGAAAAGAATTGCGAAATTTGAAGTTTCAAACAGAACAAAGGTTACAAACGCAATGAGAAAATATATTGTTATCAGTCTTTTACTGGCGATGTTGCTGGCTCCGGCAACGATGGATGCCCGCAAGAAGAAGGACAAGAAACTCGAGAAACGTGGCGTAGAGGTTGAAAACGTCGTGGCCGATGTGGAGCAGCCGATGCGTGAAATCGCTGTCACCGATCCTGCCAAGCAACTGTACGGCGAGTGGGACATCGTGATGCTGCGCAACAAGAAGAAGGTCTACACCAAGGAGCGCGCTTATCTGTATCTGGACTTTAACGGCGGTAACAAGGTGTATGGCTGCAACGGCTGCAACACCATTAACGGCATTTTCCAGCTGAGTGGCAATAACCTGAAGTTCAACGATTTCATTTCCACCGAGGAGTCCTGCCATAACGTCACTAACGAGAAGACCATCATGCATGCTCTGGCCGATGTGCGTCGCTACACGCTCGAGGCACAATACAACGCCCAGTACCTGAATCTGATGAACAGCAAGGGCAACGTAATCATGGTGCTCAAGCGTCACAACCTGGATGCAATGAATGGGGCATGGCTCGTCAAGGAAATCAACAGCGAGAACGTGAGCGAGTTGGGTATGCGCCTGGTCATTGATGCTGTGATGCAGTCCATCCATGGCGACACGGGCTGCAACATCATCAACGGCATCATCACGCTGGACCCGACCAAGGACATGGCCATCCAGTTCGAGGATTTGATTTCGGGCGAGAATGACTGTGAAAGCATCGACAACGAGACCGACCTGCTGCTTGCGCTCGAGACCACGGTCTCCTGCAAGCGCATCAACCAGTACGAGATGGCACTGCTCGACAACAAGGGCAACATCGTGATCATGCTGCAACGCATCAACCTGCGTTAAGCGCGACGATTAATCGGGAGAAGGAACACAAGGTTTCTGACCCATCCAAGAACACCGGGAGCTCCGAGATCTCTGGCAATTCAGAGGGACTCGGAGCTCCCGTTTTCTTGTGAAGGTCTCGTGACCTTATTTGTTCAAGCGCTTGGTCGTGGTGCGCGAGCCGTCGCTGTGGGTGGTGACGATGATGTTCACACCATCGTGAGGCGTCTTGCTGGTGACACCGGCCGGGTTGACATACTTCACGTCAACAGCTTGCTTGCTGTAGCTGGTCTCCTCAACTGCGGCACACGAGATGATGGCCAGGGGATGGAGGGTGTAGTTGGTGAAGTAGTCCTCGTCGGTGGCCTGGATGCGCTGCATGGGTGCCTTCGGGTCGTCTGTCGACCATGCTTCATCAATCGTGAACACACACAGCAGTCCATAGTTGAAGCCTTCCTTGTCGGCCATTTCGGCCTCCATCTCAGGAGCGTAGTCAAAGCTGAGTTTCACCATCACGGTGTCCTGTTCGCTGCACAAGTAAGGTTTGCCGTCACGATAGAAGAAATAGCCGTCGGCACGACCCACCTCGTTGCCCTGAGCGCCGATATAGTCGGTGTTCAGGTTGTATTGGAACAACGTCAGTGTGGGCAATTCCACATCGTCGAGAGCAACGGGAGTGCTGTTAAGGATCAGGCGAGGATTGGTATCCCTGTCGGCCAGTGTTCCCTTGATGGTGCCGGGCTTGAGGACCTCGGCATTGGCCAGAACATTGAAGATTTCCTCGTTATCGGTGCAATCCAGCGCAATCCAGTCGGGGTACCAGGCCAGCCACTCGGCATAGCCCCACTCGGCGTAGGTGTCGTAGTAGATTTCATCGACATTGTCGGTGACAAACACCAGCTTGGCGTCTTCGGTGCTGGCAGTGGCGGCGACATAGAGCGTGTCGGTGATTTTGCAGGTCATGCCGTCCTCACCCTCATACAGCACCTTCCACAGGCGGGTACCGGGATTGGCGGTGATGCTGATGGGGTAGAGTTCCATTGTGCCTCTATAGATGGTGACCATGCCCTCAACGGTATAGACTTCGGTGTCGTCAACCTCGGGGTACTCGATGCCGAACTTGTTGAAGCCTGCCATGGTGGCCTCGTGGGTGATGCCATCCTCGTCGGTCTCGGTGCTGGTCATCGTGAAATTGCCGTTTTCGTTAATCTCACTCAAGTGGATGCCTTCCAAGCGCACCTTGTAATTCTCCCAACCCTCCTCGGGGTCGGCGATGTAACTCAAGTAGCCGGTCACGTCGAATGCCGAGTAATATTCCTCGTCAAGGATGTTTTTGGGATTGGCGAAATGTGCAGGTTCGCAGGCTTCGGCCAGACCCTGGTAGGTCTTCTTTACAGCGGTCCATCCGGCAGGAATGACAGCGCCCAGCGGGTACTGCTTGCCCGTGTCACCGTAGATGAGTCCAGCAAAGGCCTCTCCTTCCTCGTCGAGCTGCATCACCCACAGGTAATTGTCCCACTGGTAGTTGACATACACGTCGCTGGTGAACTGGAAGGCTGTGCCGTCCTCCAGGGCTGCCAGGTGCTGGATGGAGTCAAGTTTGAAGATATTGGGGTCGATGGGATCCTCGGGGTCGGGGTTGTCGGGACCCTCACCGCTGGTAGTGACAGTGATTGTAGCCACTTGAGCGTTCTTGCTACCAAAGTGGGTAAAGGTCACCGATGCGGCGTTGCCCGTCCATGAGCCGGTGGCACCGGTAACGGCGTAATCGCCCACGTCGGCCAGTAAATCAAAGTTTGTCGTGTTGGCGGCATTGACAGTGATGCCCGTGATGCTGCCCTCGGCGACCGAGAAGGTGATGCTGCCGTCCACATAGATGCGCAGCGTGTAGTTGCCCTGGGAATTCCAGATGCGGGTCTCGGTAGCACCATCGGTGGCCGATAGCGTCACGCCGTTCACGGTCACAGGATTAGCTGACAGGTTGGTTCCGGCACCTTGTGCGGGTACGGCATAGCCCATCGCGGTAATGCCATCGGCGGTCGAGAAATCAAAGGTCACCTCGGCTGCCTGTAATACAGAAAAGGCCAAAAAGGCCATCAAGAAAATCGAGAAAAAACGCTTCATTTTGCACATTAATAATTTATGGTACAAAATTACTACCAAGTCATGACACAAGCACAAGAACTGACCGAAAAAAGTTATCAACAACCGCATTTTTTTGCGGTTGTTGATAAAATCTATCGCTTGGTTCCCCATGCCGCTGCTCAGCAGCGGCCATCATCGTCACTTTCCTATTTAGTGAACAGGATGCCCTTGATGCTGAAGTAGCCTGAGTTTGTGCTGAAAACGGTGACATGGAAGTCATCGATCATCAGCAAGGCCTCACCGTTGTCAATAAGCAGGGGCTGGTCAACGCCGTCGGGATTCTTCTCTCTGTCAAAGTTTGCCAACTGCTTGACATTCAGCTCAAAAACGTGCTCGGCTTCTTTGCTGTCAAGCACCTTGAACAGTACTTTGTCGCCATCCTGCTTGACGATGTCATCATCAGAGCAATATACCGTGGTCATCAAAGCATAACCCTGTGGTACGGGCATGCTGACAATCAGGCCGTCGTTGGAGTAGCTTGTATATGTGTCATTGACGATGTTGCCTTTCTCGTCGAGTGAAGAATAACGGCCGGTGATAGCATCCTTGGCCAACAAATCCGCGATGGCATTGTTGCCGAAGTCGGTATAGAGGTAGTGAAGCTTCGAGTCGATGGATCGGGCCGTCTTGGGGTCGGCCTGTTTGAGCCACTGATCGTATTGCGCTCCCGAGATGGGCAGGCTGGTGATGCCCGATGCAGCGAAGGCGGTGCGGGCCTCTTTTTTTAGCTGACGTTGGGTCACGTTGGCGATGCTCTGTGGTCCCACCGAAACGAGGAACAGAATGGCAGCAAACGATGCGGGAATCAACCAGATGCGCTTGTTGCGCGTGAAAATCAGCCACAGGCACACCGCATAGCACCACACGTTGAACACCAGAAGATACAGGCGGCTCACCGTGATGCCATAGTCCGCCAAGCGGCGACCGATAGCCACGGTCATCAGGGCTAGCAGGGGCAGCATCACCACGGGCAACAAGCGGGTCACGCGCTTGAACAGTTTGTTGCCCTCCTGGTGCTGGAGGGGGTGGGTGAGATAGATGAGCAGTACCATGAGCATCATGCTGCCCGTCACCAGATAGCTCACACCGCCAACGGGCAGTGACCACTGGTACAGGATCTTGGCACCGTAGGCGTAGAGGGTGATGATGTACAAGCCCAGCAAGGTCATGAAAAGGTACTGGATTACACCCTTGGCAAAGCGGGAAAACGCAGGGGCCTCATTCAGGTATTTGTTCTCACCCTTGGGAATCAGGTTCATGAACAATACCGGGGCGAGCAGAGTCATGCACACGGTCCAGATGTCCATGTAGACCTCTTGATGGATGATAATGCCAAACAGCATTTTCAGCGACTCGACCAGCAACAGCAAGCCCAGGGTCAATGCCCCGCCGATGGCTGCTGATATAGCCAACCCAAGCACTGTGCGTGTCGAGAAATTCCAGAACGCCAACTCATGCCTCCGGCGGTAGAAACAGATGAGGAAGACCGACATCCCGATGGCAAACACTGTGGCCGAGACCGCTATCAGCTGCGGAATGGAGAATCGGTCGAACTGTGACAGGTAAATCGAGATGCCCAACCATGCGGCATGGACAATCACTTGGGTTGCAAGGGCGGCCCACTTCGACTTGAAGTCTTCGGTGAGCAGCGACAGCGCCACTGCGAGCAACGCACCCGTTCCGGGATAGAAAATGAAGAAGAACTCCTTCTTGTCGCCCAGGTCGCCTCCGTGATTGAGGTACAACAAGAAGCAGGTTAAGAACAGCACGAGCACCATTGCCACCGGAAAGCGCCTGAAACTCTGTCCGAAACTGTCGGCAAGGGAATGCATTGAAAATTTTTTGGAAAATCCCATAGTTCCTGTGTATGAATGTTATTTGTTCTATAAACGGAACAATGGCCCTTAAAATTGTATATATCAGCCTTTAAATGGTGTTTTGCTGAACTTTGCTTAAAGAAATTCACGCAAAATAAAAAACAGTATCAAAAGTGTCAAAAAATTTGCACACTTTGATTATTCATTGTAATTTTGCCCCCACTAAAAGCAGTATGGTGGCTTGTCGCTCGTTAACATCTCATGGTTGCGAGAGGAAAGTCCGGGCAACGCAGAGCGTCACATTTCTTAACGGGAAGCTGCGGGTGACCGTAGGGTTAAGGTGACAGAAAATAACCGCCGTGCCTCTGGCGCGGTAAGGGTGAAAAGGTGGGGTAAGAGCCCACCGGGCGCTGTGGTGACACAGTGTGCCGCACCACCTGTGAGTTGCAAGTTCATGTATACCGGCATCTAAGGGTTGCTCGCCCATTGCCGGGGGGTAGAACGCTATACCGGCACAGCAATGTGCAGGACAGATAAATGACAGGCACCTGCCAGCGGGCAGGCACAGAACCCGGCTTACAGCCATACTGCCTTTTTTATTGTTTGCGCGAGGCATTCGTTCAGGCCTCTTGATATCAGGTTTAGAATGTTTTCAGTTCGCTGAGTTGCCACTGATGTGTAGTCAATAGCAACTACAGCCGTTGCTGGAATGAGTTTCAGGTTGCTTTCACGCAAAATTGTTTTTTAATGATGGCTCATCGTAAATCGGCAGCGATTGTCGGGTACAGCTTGCAGCGCATCTTTTTAACAGCCGCATGAGTGTGACTGTTGCAGCATTAAACTAACCACAAATAAGATATATGGCACGTAAAGAAGAATTAGCTCGAATGTGGGATAAGACCCTGGATTACCTGTTCAATCAGCGTCCGGCTTTTGAACGGCAGGGCGCCAGTGGCTACAAGCCGGGGCTGGATACCACCATAGCCCTGGACAGACTATATGGTGAGCCGCATCGCCGTTTCCGCATCATCCACATCGCAGGCACCAACGGCAAGGGCTCTACGGCCCATCTGTTGGCATCTTGTCTGCAGGAATGCGGCTATCGGGTCGGCTTGTTCACTTCTCCGCATCTGGTTGACTTCAGGGAGCGCATCCGTGTTAACGGCCGCAAGGTGAGCCGCAACTATGTGATGCAGTGGGTCGCCGATTACCAGAAGAAGCAGCTCGATGACTACGAACCCTCGTTTTTTGAACTGGTGACGATAATGGCGTTCGACTACTTTGCTTGGCGCAATGTCAATGTCGCTGTCATCGAGACGGGACTGGGGGGCAGGTTGGACAGCTCTAATATCGTAACCCCCGAACTGAGCATCATCACCAACGTGGGCTTGGAGCACCAGCAGTTCCTGGGCGACACGATCGAGCAGATCGCCGCCGAAAAAGCAGGCATCATCAAGCACGGTAAGCCCGTGGTGGTGGGAAATGCCGATGGCGTGGTCCGGGAAGTGATCAAGGCTCAGGCCAAACGTCTGTATGCCGAGGTGAAGTTTGCTCAGGACAACCCCGAGGTGATTGATGCCAAGCACCGCAATGGTTTCTTGCGCTTGACGACTGAGAGCTACGGCACCATCGACTGTGAACTCACTGGTGACTATCAGGCCCAGAACGCCAACACCGTTCTCGTTGCCCTCAATTTGCTCAAGCGACTCAAGTGCCGCATCAAGGATGGTTGCGTGAGAGACGGCTTTGCCCATGTAGTCGAGAATACGGGACTGCTCGGACGATGGATGGAGCTTGGCACCGACCCCAGGTTGCTCTGTGATTCGGCCCACAACCCGTCGGCCTTTGAAGTAGCGATGAGGCAGCTCAGGAAAGAGCGCCGTGGCAAGAACCTGCACATGATTCTGGGCTTCATGGCCGATAAAGACGTGTCGTCAATGCTCAAGTTGCTGCCCGGCGACACCACGTTCTATTTCACGCAGGCGCACACCTCGCGCAGCATGAAGGCCGTTGACCTGCAGGCTGCCGCAGCCCGCCAGGGCATCAAGGGCGACACTTATGATCGGGTCGAGGACGCCCTCGACGCGGCGCGCAAGCACGCCGACCCGCAGGATGTGATCTATGTGGGCGGCAGCATGTATGTGCTGGCCGAACTGCTCAAGGCCCTCGGTTACGGCGACCAGCAGGACGTTTAGTCAATACAACAACAATTACATTATTATAATAAAGGTCCCGCCCGGTGTTATCGCATCGGGCGGGATTTGTCTTGATGCTGCGGCTGCTCTTTCATGTGTCAGTGACAATATGTCATAAATTGTTATAATGCGTCTTGCCAATGTAAAACAAATTAAAAAGACGGCTTATTGCTATTAATTATTTTTAAAAACTATACGATAACTATTGCATTTGTCGTTATTAGTTGTACTTTTGGCATTGAATTTGAAAAGTTAATTTTAACAATTCCAAAAATTAAAAACAACAATATTTTAACATACAAAAGACAGATGAACAAGAATTTGAAATTAGGTATCATGTTTGTGGCAGCCTCCATGTTGGGCTCCGCTGCAACTATGATGGCAACAAGTGAGTTGCAGAAGAAGGGTGTGATTACCGACACCTACGTTTTGAGCAAGGACAGCAAGGCCGACGTTGACGATTCGGGTTTTGTGCGCACTTCGGTACGCCCTGTCGATATGAGCCGTGATTTCACCGACGTGGCCGAGAACACCATCAACTGCGTGGTGAGCATCAAGAGCTATGCCACCCCCAAGCAGAACTACTATCAGGGCGACTTCATCGACCCCTTTGAGTTCTTCTTTGGCCCCGGTTTTGGTCAGGGACAGCGTCAGCGCCAGCAGCAACAGCAGCAGAAGAGTGACCCCCAGCCTCGTGGCATGGGTTCGGGTGTGATCATCAGCCCCGACGGCTATATCGTCACCAATAACCATGTGATCGACGGTGCCGAGAAACTCGAGGTCACCCTCAACGACAACCGCACCTTCAACGCTACCGTGGTGGGCACCGATGAGAAGACCGATATCGCCCTGATCAAGGTCAATGCCAAGGATCTTCACGCCATCACCTTCGGTAACAGCGATGCTGTCAAGGTGGGACAGTGGTGTGTCGCCGTGGGCAACCCCTTCGGTTTCAACTCGACCGTGACCGCCGGCATCATCAGCGCCAAGGCTCGCGGCATGAACACGAGCGACAACGGGGGCATCAAGGCCTTTATCCAGCACGATGCTGCCGTTAACCCCGGTAACTCGGGTGGCGCACTGGTGAACACTGCCGGTGAACTCATCGGCATCAACACGATGATTTATTCCCAGACCGGAAACTACAGCGGTTGCTCGTTCGCAGTGCCCAGTAACACCGTCAAGAAGGTCATCACCGACATCAAGCAGTACGGTACCGTGCAGCGAGCTGTCCTCGGCATCCAGTACACCGAGTTGACCGCCGAGAAGGCCAAGGAGGAGAAAATCACCGCTACCAACGAGGGTATTTATGTGGCCAAGGTCACCGACCGTGGTGCCGCTAAGGAGGCTGGCCTCCAGGAGGGTGATGTCATTGTCAAGCTCAACGGCTCCCGTGTCAAGGACAGTGGTGAGATGCAGGAAGAGATGAACAAGCTGCGTCCTGGCGACAAGGCCGAGGTCGAGTACTATCGCGACAACAAGTTGCGCCACACCACGGTTACCTTCAAGAACGACCAGGGTGGCACCAAGATGACCAAGCAGAGCGATGTCATGTCGCTGGGCTGTGCCTTCACCGAGTTGAGCAAGGAGGACAAGGAAGACCTGGCTATCACCAAGGGCCTGAAGGTCGTTGGCGTCAAGGCCGGCAAGTTTAAGAACGCAGGCATCCGCGACGGCTTCATCATCACCGACATCAACAACATCCCCGTTGACTCGCGTGACGACGTGGAGAACATCTACAACCAGATCATGCGCAGTGGCGACAGCGACAAGGTGATGTTCATCACCGGTTTCTATCCCACCGGCAAGAAGGTTTACTACGCCGTTGACCTGAGCGACGAAGAGTAATAAAGAGAAGAGCACTCACACGATAATGATGTGATCCTGACAAGGATCGATGATTGGTGGCAATGGCGTGATGTCATTGCCACCGATTGATTATGAGCAAAGTAACTGCTGTGCCGGAATGTGCGTTCATGTCATGACAAAATTTGATGAAAAATTTTTTGGCATGGTTTTTGCAATTTTGTTTGGAATATTAAAAAGAATGTTGTACCTTTGCACGCTTAAACTCTATTAAAAATAGATGAGACAACTTAAAATTACCAAATCCATTACTAACCGCGAGAGCGCGTCCCTCGATAAATATCTTCAGGAAATCGGCCGTAAGGAACTCATTACGGTTGATGAGGAAGTCGAGTTGGCACAGCGCATTCGCCAGGGCGACCAGGCTGCTCTTGACAAACTTGTCAATGCTAACCTGCGATTTGTCGTTTCTGTCGCAAAGCAGTATCAGAACCAGGGATTGAGTCTGCCCGACTTGATCGACGAGGGGAATCTGGGCCTCATCAAGGCAGCGCAGAAGTTCGATGAGACGCGTGGCTTCAAGTTTATCTCCTATGCAGTGTGGTGGATTCGCCAATCCATCCTCCAAGCCCTTGCCGAACAGTCTCGCATCGTCAGGCTGCCGCTCAACCAGGTGGGTTCGATCAACAAGATCAGTAAGGCCCAGTCCAGGTTTGAACAGGAGCATGAGCGTCGCCCGTCGGCCGAGGAATTGGCCGAGCGCCTTGACATCCCCGTCGACAAGATCAGCGACACGATGAAGGTTTCGGGACGCCATGTCTCGGTGGACGCTCCCTTTGTCGAGGGTGAGGACAACAGCCTGCTGGACGTGCTGCCCAACAACGATTCGCCCATGGCCGACTCGACCCTCAACCAGGAGTCGCTGGCCAAGGAGGTGAACCGCGCGTTGGATCAGCTCAGTCCGCGCGAGCGCGACATCCTCAAGATGTTCTTCGGTATCGGGTGCCAGGAGATGACGCTCGAGGAGATCGGTGCCAAGTTTGACCTGACGCGTGAACGTGTGCGCCAGATCAAGGAGAAAGCAATCCGTCGCCTCAAGGGTCAAAAGAGCAAGTTGCTCAAGGCCTATCTGGGTTAAAAGACATTTTAAGTAAAGCATTCAGGCTGCCTCACAAGGGCAGCTTTTTTTTGATTGAAAAACACAGTTTTGCTCACTTTCAATGTCCGCTTTTGCCAAAATCTGACAAATTGCTTGTGGGTTCGGAAAAATGGTTGTAATTTTACAACTTGATTTATTAGCGGCAAATTCAACTTATCAATAAACATTTAAACTAAAAGACATGAAAAAGATTTTGACTTTAGTGTGTGCATTGATGCTGGGCATTGGTTTTGCCCAGGCACAGGTGCACCAGGGCGAAACCGCCGTTGGCCTCAACTTGGTTTATGGCAGTGAAATCGAGAGCTTGGGTATCGGACCCCGTTTCCAGTATGGCATTCTTGACCAGTTGCGTGCCGAGGTCGGTCTCAACTACTTCTTTGAGCACAACCACATGTCATGGTGGGACGTTAACATCAACGCTCATTATCTGGTGGGCTTGTGGAATGAGCGCCTCTTCATTTATCCTCTTGCTGGTCTGAACTACACGATGGTGGATTACAAGGGTGATTTAAATGAGAAAGGCGAGGAGAACCACGTCGGCCTGAATCTGGGTGCCGGCGTTGAATATGAGTTGACCGAGCACTTCGGGGTGAATCTTGAGTATCGTCACACTATCATCCGCAAGGTGGACCAGGGCGTTATCGGCCTGGGACTGAACTACAAGTTCTGATAAACCGAAACAACATCGCATCAAACCGCCGGGATTAGCCATTCACAATCTAGATGGACATCCTGGCAGTTTTTTCATATAACTATAACAAGGATGCGACCGGCACATTGGGCCGGTCGCATCCTTATTGTGTTCTGTTGATTGTTTACTCCATCGGTTGCAGCTTGTCGATGGCGCCCGACATGAATGAGGATAAACCGTTGTCATCGTCCTCGTTGCCGAACTTGTCGCCCACCTTGATGCTGCACAGCGAGCGCAGCAACTCGAGTGTTGCATTGGCTCCTCGCTGGTTGGTGTAGAAATGGCCTTTGCCATTGAAGATGTCTTTCAGGCCGAAGTCAAAGTAGCCGTTCACGCTGTCGTTGCGGGTTTGAGCGAAAATGCCCAGCATGGTGTTGTCGAAGAACTCCCTGACGGGCTTCATCTCGTAAGCGTAGCCCTCGGTCTGCTCATAGTCAAGCATCTTCATGTACAGGATGCCGTCAATGATGCCGATGCGTATCATCTTGTTGTCGTACTGGTAAATGTACTCTCCCTCATACAACTCGGGAGCTTGTCCCATCGAGTTGGCGAATGAACTGATCTGCTTGACCACGCCATCGGGGTCGGTCGAGCGTGTGGCCAGCACCATGTTCCACTCACCCTCGAGGTGCGGGTCGCGTGCCAGGCCGATGGTGAACGGGCCGTCGATGGTTGACAGGATGCTTGCCAGGTCGATGCGGCCGATGTAGGGAATCTTGCCGAACATCCCCAGCAACTGCTGGATTTGTTTGAGCTTGACGAAGTTGTCGCCCTTGACGCTCATCGTGAAGATGTAGTCCATCGAGTTGGGGATGGCCTTGAGCACATCGTCGCTGGGCTTGCTCATGGTGGTATTGAGCAGCTGGGCATACTCGCTGTTCTCGGCAGCAAGGATTTGTGCGTCCATGCCCACTTGCTCTTCATCAAGGTCGATGTTGAGGGTCACGGCATCGATGTCGCTCTCGGTGAAAATCTCGATCAGGGGCATCTTCTGTGACAACTCACGATACACCTCGCTCTTGTTCAGGATGGTCTTGAGACCCTTGCCCTGAATCCATGCGTTAATGGCGGCATCCTTGTGGTGAAGCACTTCTTTGGCGGCCTTGTTCTCGTTGATGTTGGTCGATGTCTTGGACAGGATGCCCTTGGCGGCCTTGGCGGCTCGGTTGATATCCATCAACTTGTTCGGGCTGCCGATGAACAGCACCTTGCCGTCGATGGCGTAAAAGTTGTCCTTGACATACATGCAGTCAAGTCCTTCTACTTTGGCGAAATCGCCTCCTGTTCTCAAGGCCAGCGTCTTACGCGCTTTGGCAGGATCTTCAAGAGAGGCCAGGATCACACGCCCGAAGGTCTTGACGGTGAAAAAGGCATAGGCCTTGGAGTCGGTGTCTATGCCCATCTGGGGCAGGTCGTTCATCACGATGCACATGGGTGATGAATCGTTGTCGTCAATGACCTGTTGCAGGGTCTTTGGGAGGACGATCTTGCCGTCGTCAAGCATCTTGGCTTTCTTGAGGATTTCAGGTACATCGATGCTCACCACGCCGGTGGCATCAGCGGGAATCATTTGCTCAAGACTGTCGCTGGTACAGCCCGCCAGCGCAAGGGCAAGCATGGCAGCCGACAAATATTTCAACCATTTGTTGAACATGTTCTGGAGGTTGTGTTTTGTTGATGGATGAGTGTTGTTTTATCGCGGAAGGGCCTGTGCGGGCACCAAGCTGAAGCCTTGCATCTTGCCTTCGTTGTCATACACGATGACGAGCACCAACTGGGCTTTTTCGAAGTTCATCACCGAGGTGTAGGCTTGCCTGCCCATGATGTCTCGGATCTCCCAGGGCTCATGGCTCTGATACTTGCCCATCTGGCTCTCGATTTGGGCCAGGGCACCGTCGAATGAGTTGGGCTGAACTTGAGACTTGATGCTCTCGGCCATGTTGTCATACAGCTCTTGACCCTTGTTCTCGAGGATGCAGTTCAGCATGTGCTCGCTGCGGGCGGTATTGGGGTCATCGGCGGGAGCAGGAATGATGGTGGGCTTGGGAGCCGGGGCCGGGGTCTGGGGGGCGCTGGTTTGGGGAGCCTTAGCCTGAGGAGCCGTGGTCTTGGATTCCGTCTGCTCCACCTGCTCCATCTTCTTTTTCATCTCTTTTTTCAAATCCGATGCATCGCCTTTGACAACAGGCTTCTCGGCTTTGGGGGCCGGCTGCTTGGCAACAGGCTGCTCCTCGACGGGAGCCGTCAGGCTCTTGAGCTTGGCCTCTACTTTGTTAAGGCTGCCCTCGTTCTTGACGAGCACGGTGAAATCTTTGTCCATCAGGTAGAAGCAGGGCAGGGTGGGCAGGTCATAGAGCTCGCCGTATTCAATACTGTGGCTCTGGTTCCAGCCGTTGATCATCATATTGGGATACTTGGCCTTTTTCCACAGCTTCTGGTCTTCGTAGGGATAGATGGCAAGGACGATGAGTTTCTTGTCGTTGACAAGCTGGTTGATGAGCTCGTTGGAGGCCAGACGTTCCTTGACGGTCTCACATGACTCGCAGTCAGGGTTGTTGAAGTAAACCAGGATGTAGTCGGCCTTGAGGTCCTTGAGGTGACGGGCGGTCTTGTCCTTGGGGGTGATGTAGTCAAAGTCGGCGGCTACACTGCCAATCATGTTTTTCTTGGCGCCTTCAAGCAGCAGACGCTGTCTTTCCTTCTCGGCTCCGCTCAGGATGTATTTCTCGGCGGCATGTTTGAGCACGACCATATAGAGGCCCTCGTTGTGGATAGGATCGGCGGGATCGCTGAAGCGTCGCTCGGCCAGTTCCATCACTTGACGGTAAGCCTTGGCGTCTTCACTCATGGCTTCCATGGTGGCGTTCATCAGGAATTCTGCTTTCTTTTGATCGGTATTGGCCAGCTCGTAAACCTGCTCGATATAACTGATGTACTTCTCGGGAGTGGGCAACGATTGGGCCTGGGTGTTGAACCATCCTGCTAATGCTACGATGGCGGCTAAGATAAGCTTTTTCATTCTGTCTTATTTCTTTTATTGATATTGATGCATCTAATTTTCGGCAAATTTAGCTAACTTTGCCGAATAAAGACCAAAAACGATGAAAAAAATCGCTAAAACCAACGCTGCGCGCTTGCTCGACGCGGCATCGGTCCCCTATGAACTCATCCCCTATGAGGTGGATGAAACCGACTTGGGCGCTCAGCACATCGCCGACCAGCTTGGTGAGAACATCGAGCAGGTGTTCAAGACGCTGATATTGCAAGGTGACAAGACGGGTCATCTGGTGTGTGTCATTCCCGGTGCCGAGGAGGTGGACCTGAAAAAGGCCGCCAAGGTGTCCGGTAACAAAAAGGTGGACCTCATTCCCATGAAGGAGTTGCTGCCCACCACGGGCTACATCCGTGGCGGCTGTTCGCCTGTCGGCATGAAGAAACCGTTCCCCACCTATATTGACGAGACCTGTATCCTGTATGACTACATCTATGTCAGTGCGGGCGTGCGTGGCTTGCAGTTCAAGATTGACCCGCAGGCGCTGGTGGAGTTTGTCGGCGCCGAAATTGTTGACCTGATAGCCGAGAAGACCGAATGAATACGATAGGCAAAATATTGACGCTCACCACTTTCGGCGAGTCACACGGCCCGGCCATGGGTGGCGTGATTGACGGCATGCCTGCCGGAGTGGAGATTGACATGGAGCAGCTGCAGCGTTTCGTGGATCGTCGCCGCACGGGGCAATCCCTCGGCAGCAGCACCCGGGATGAGAAGGATAGGGTAGAGGTGCTCTCGGGCATCTGGCAAGGCAAGACTTTAGGCACACCCATCGGATTCGTCATCCGCAATACCGACGCCCGCAGTGCCGATTATGATGAAATTGCCCGCTGTTACCGCCCTAATCATGCCGATTACACCTGGGAGGCGAAATACGGCTTGCGTGACCCGCGCGGCGGCGGACGTGCCTCGGCGCGTGAAACGGTTGCCCGTGTCGTTGCCGGCGGCATGGCTATCCAGACGCTCGAAACTTTGGGAATTACCACGATGGCTCACGTTGTACAGGTAGGGCCTCGCTTTGACGTGGCCCACATGGACGAGGCCATCCAGGAGGCCGCCAAGGACGGCGACACCTTGGGCGGCATCATTGAGTGCGTCATCAAGGGCGTTCCTGCAGGCTTGGGCGAACCGCTGTTCGGTAAGCTCCATGCCCAATTGGCGGCTGCGATGATGAGCATCCCGTCGGTTCACGGCTTTGAATACGGTGACGGCTTCGACATGGCCGCTAAAAAGGGCAGCGAGGTGATGGATCAGTTCGTCAAGCGTGATGACGGCTCAATCGGCGCCCAGGACAACCACTCGGGCGGTATTCAGGGCGGCATCAGCAATGGCGAGGACATCGTGATGCGCATTGCCTTCAAGCCGGTGCCCACGCTCATGCGCCCCGTGCCCACCATCGATCACGAGGGCAATCCTGTGACTTTGCAGCCTCGTGGCCGCCACGATGCTTGTGTATTGCAGCGCGCCTTGCCCATTGTTGAGGCCATGGCCGCGCTAGTCATTTTAGATAACTACTTAATGAGGAAAACCAATGTGCTCTGATCTTAAACAATACTCCAAGACCTATTACCTCGCTGCAGGTGAATGTAACCCTCAGGGCGAAATGCCCTTGACGCTGCTGATGACCCGCATCATCGAAGTGGCCACTTTTCACGCCAATGCGTGGGGAGCAGGCTATGCCCGGCTGATCAAGGATAACCATGTGTGGGTCCTCTCGCGAGTAACCATCGAGATGAACGCCTATCCCAAAGTGAACACCAACTACAGCCTCACGACTTGGATTGAGGATTACAATCGCCATTTCTCGCAGCGCAACATGCGCATTGATGATGCCGACGGCAATCCGCTGGGCTACATTCGCACCATCTGGATGGTCATCGACATGACTACCCGCGCCAGCGTGGACATCTCAAAGCTGGATTACATCGGCAAGAACATTCCCGACCTGCCGTGTCCCATCGAGCCCATAAGCCGTCTGCGCCCCATCGAGGAAGGCCATGCCGTGGACTATACCTTCGGCTACATGGACTGCGACTTCAATCGCCATGTCAACACCGTGCGCTACCTTGCGCACCTGATGAACATGTTCGACATGGACTGCTATGATCACTACTTCATCCACCGCATGGAATTGGCCTTCATCAAGGAGACCCATTACGGCGAGTTGGCTCAATTCGTCATCGATGACACCGATCCCATGGATTCCCGCTTGAGCATCACCGTCGAAGGTGACGACCATGTCCGTGCACGTTTCCTCTGGCAGGAACGTCAATAGTGCCAGCTCTGTCTTTCTTTTAACACATCAAGCGCCTGTGTCAAAAAGTATGACTCGGTTTAGTGACCGTGCTCATCTTGTGTTGCAAGCCTGTGGCCCGCACCATAGAAATAAATTTGGTATCGGGAGTTGTTCTCTCGGGGTCAGTCGATGATGCTGGTGCCGTCGATGGAGGCGAACTGCTCACGCAGTCCAGGCACCTTGTCGGCATCGGCCTCAATGGTCATGGAGCACACGTTATCAAAGGCCTGCTCTATTACCTTGAGCTCACTTTTCTTCACCACTTTCATCACGTCATTCATGCTCAGGTAGGGGAAGGTGAAAGTCAGCCTGGCCTGCTCGTGGCACTCGAGGATTTCGCCCGCCTCGATGGCCAGTTTGGCGGCCTCGCGGTAGGCGACGATGAGGCCCGAAGTGCCCAGCTTGATGCCGCCGAAGTAGCGGATGACGACGATGACGATATTGGTCAGTTCAAATGAGTTGATTTGTCCCAGGATGGGTTTGCCGGCTGTTCCGCTTGGCTCGCCGTTGTCGCTGCTCAGGTACTCGTTGCGCTCGGTGCCTATCATGTAGGCCCAGCAGCAGTGGCGCGCGTCATGATACTCGTTGGCATAGCGCTTGATGACGGCACGGGCCTCCTCGGCGCTTGACACGGGTTCGGCAAACGCCAGGAATCGCGACATCTTCTCGCGGTAGATGCCCTGCGAGACACCTTTTACTGTTTTGTAGAAATCACTCATTGTTATTATAGCGTCACAAAAGTACAAAATAGTTTTCAGTTTTCGGTTTTCGCGCTTCAGTTTTTGGCAGTGGCGGTTACTGCTTTGAGGTGATTTAACATGTTTTTTGGTTTTTTCTTGACATTTGTGTGATTGATACGGAAGAAAATTGCTAATTTCGCACATCTTTTTAACCTGTTATGACCAGAATGAAGAAACTAGACACCTTGCTTGCTGAGAAGCTGTTGCAGATTAATGCCATCAAGTTACAGCCCGATAGCCCGTTCACTTGGGCAACCGGCTGGAATTCACCCATATATACCGACCTGCGTATGTCGCTGTCATATCCCGATGTGCGCAACCTGATCAAGGTTGAGATGGCCAGGCTGATTATGGAGAACTTCTGCGAAACCGAGGTCGTGGCCGGCATTGCCACGGGTGCCATCGCTCATGGCGCTCTGGTGGCCGACTCACTGGCTATGCCATTTGTGTATGTGCGTTCTACCCCCAAGGATCACGGCCTCGAGAATCTCATCGAGGGAGACATCAAGCCGGGACAGAAGGTCGTCTTGATCGAGGATCAGCTCTCAACGGGAAATAACTGCATGAAGTGCTACAACACGGTCTGCGAGGCCGGCGGCATCGTCCTGGGTGCCGTGGTCATTTTTGACTACCAGTTCTCATTGGCAGCCAAAGCCCTCAGACGTGCCAAACTGCCCGTTATCACGCTCACCAACTTCCAGACGATGCTCGACGTGGCCATGGATAGCGACAGACTCACTCAGGCCGATGCCGATACCTTGCTGCAGTGGCACAGCGACCCCGAGAATTGGACTCCGGCTGGCTTAGATGCCATCGACTGATATTGACAACCCAAAAACAGAAAACTCAAAATGGAATCATTCAAGAGCAATCCGCACATCATCGCGTGTGATGCTGCAACCATCTATAGTAAACTCACCAATCCGTCGCTCATCAAGAACCTGATTGAGGCACATGCCGACCAGATTGATGGCGAGGCGCGCCAGCACCTCGACACGGTCACCTTCAGCGAGGACTCGATCGCCATCCAGTCACCGATGGGCGAAGTGACCCTTGCCCTGGACCACGAGAGTAGCATCGAGGGGCAACGTGTCGTTTATACCGCATCACAATCCCCGGTGCCCATCAATATGGTCATCAATCTGGAGCGCCAGCCCGACGACACGACGATGAGCACGGCCGAATTGCAACTCAATCTGCCGTTCTTCCTGCGCAAGATGGTTGAGGGACAACTGCAGGAGGGTGCCGACCGCTTCGGCGAACTGCTGTCACGCATCCCCTTCGACCGCCTTTGATCCCCAAGATCAGTTCTGCTGGACACGTTTTTTGATAAAATAGCGTTTGGCAATAATACAGTGAACCCCAAAAGTCGGACAAGACTTTTGGGGTTCACTGTATTGTTTTTCTTTGTGTCAGAACAGGTGGGCGATGTTTTCGGTCATCATCTTCACGCTCATAGCCAGCAGGATGATGCCGAAGAACTTGCGAGAGAACATCATGCCGCCCTCGCCCAGCAGTTTCTGTATCTTGCCCGTGCTCTTGATGACCAGGAATACCCAGATCATGTTGATGGCCAGGCCGATGAAGATGTTGATGTCATCATACATCGCCTTCAATGAAATCAGCGTTGTCAGCACACCGGCACCCGCAATCAGCGGGAACACCATGGGCACCATCGTCGCCCCTTTGTTGGGCGTGTTGTTCTTGAAAATTTCCACATCCAGGATCATTTCCAGCGCCATCAGGAACATCAGGAAACCGCCTGCTGTGGCAAACGAGTGGATATCGCAGTTGAAGATGCGCAGCAGCCAGTGTCCGCCATAGTAGAAGCCCACCATGAGCAGGGTAGAGTAGAGGGTGGCCTTGGTGGCATCCACATGGCGCCCCTTCTCCCTCAACTGCAGGATGATGGGTATCGAACCCACGATGTCGATAATACTCAGCAATACCAGCGTTGCACTCAGAATTTGCGTGAAATTGATAGTTCCCATAATCGAAGGTTTTGTAATTACACTGCAAAGGTACTTATTTTCCTTATTCCCTCTCACTGTAAAGTTACAAAAAAGCACTTTTCAAGGCCTGTTTTTTATCGCCAAAATTCAAATGAACTCAAAATGACCTTTTTATTTTTTAAGTAACAGAAAATCAATGTATTAATAATTGAAGACTGACTATTAAATGCGGGCTGTTTTTCGTTTTTTCTTTATAATTTTGCAGCAGACAAATCACTAAAAATCATAACGTCATGAAACGATTAATTTTAAGCCTCATTTTTGTGCTGGGTGTCGTCGTCAGTTCTATGGCTTCGGCTTATCAGGGCGACGTCATCTATATTGATGGCGAGAGGTGGACATTGATGGGGCAACCGATAGAGAGAGATTCTGCCCTAATCCATCACTTACTGGATGTCTTGCCCAAAGAACGAAAGTTCAGTTCTGGCAACTGGCAAGGCTATACCGGGTATTGGAGTATCCGTGACGGGCAACTTTATCTGGATAGCATCAGGGTAGGGTTTGACTTTGACAAGTCAGTAATGGCAACGACGATATTCCCTTCAAACAACAAGGATGAAAAAGAAATCCCCCCGTTTGTCCCAGCCGATGATATGCTCAAGGTCTTCCATGACTACTACGTCAATGGCGAAATTCTGGCTTCATGGATTACAGGTGAAGTAAGGGTAGCAAGAGGTCATGTGGTCAAATACGTTCACCAGGGGTATCTGCGCACCATGGAATTTGAGCAGTACTTCACTGTCAATCAGGGGAGAGTAACCGACTGCGTTGCCTATCGTAACAGGGTCGTTGTCAGTGATTCCTGGATGGATGACCTCGGTAACATGTACAATCTAAAAACATTTGAAAAGTATCAACACTTGATACCCATCCCGCTCGACAATTATCCCGTACTGGCCGGAATCAAGAGAATCGGTGTAGATGTATCCGACATCCAGGTGGACACCTTGGGTAATCTGGTGGACTGCAGTGTGAAGATAGATCTCAAGGGTGACAATGATGAGTTGAAAGACAGGCTGTCACAGGATGTCAAAGCATCGCTAATGAACCTCCGACCCTGGAAAGTGCTCTACATCAATAATGAATATGTGACGGACATCGAGAATTTCTGGTTCCGTTATGATTTAGAACAGTAAAAACCGTTTCAACATCGCTTTATATTCATTGGGCTGAATTGTTCCTCAGGCAATTCAGCCGTTTTCTGTTGATGCTTACACCAAAAACCGCAACGCAGTTTTGCAGTTTGGCGCTTTTTCATTACCTTTGCCGTTTGAATATCATTTGAAGCAAAAAATTAAACTTTATTATAACCAAAAACAATGAGCGAGAAAGAGAATACACTGGCAACCAAATACGACCCTAAAGAGGTCGAGGACAAGTGGTACAAGTATTGGGAATCGCACGACCTGTTCAAGAGCGTGCCCGATGAGCGTGAACCCTATTGTATCGTGATCCCGCCCCCCAATGTGACGGGTGTGCTTCACATGGGACACATGCTCAACAACACGATTCAGGACATCCTCATCCGCCGTGCGCGCATGGAGGGTAAGAATGCCCTGTGGGTTCCCGGTACCGACCATGCCTCGATCGCTACCGAGGCCAAGGTGGTGAAACGCCTGGCCGAGCAAGGCATCCGCAAGCGTGACCTCACGCGTGACGAGTTCCTCAAGCATGCCTGGGACTGGACCCACGAGCATGGTGGCATCATCCTGCAACAGCTCAGGAAGCTGGGTGCCTCTTGTGACTGGAGCCGTACCGCCTTCACCATGGACGAGACCCGCAGCAAGAGCGTGCTCAAGGTCTTTGTGGACCTCTATGATAAGGGCTACATCTACCGTGGCTTGCGCATGGTGAACTGGGACCCCAAGGCCCAGACTGCACTGAGCAACGAGGAGGTGATCTACCGCGAGGAGAAGAGCCATCTGTATTATCTCAAATACTATGTGGACGGTCTGCAGACCCTCGAGAACGAGGAGCAGCTGCGTGCCGAGGGCAACATCATCCACAAGGACGAGAAAGGCTACTATGCCGTTGTTGCCACCACGCGCCCCGAGACCATCATGGGCGATACCGCCATGTGCATCAACCCCAAGGACCCCAAGAACCAGTGGCTCAAGGGCCGCAAGGTGATTGTGCCCCTGGTTGGCCGCGTGATCAACGTCATCGAGGACCGCTATGTGGAAATCGAGTTCGGTACGGGCTGCTTGAAGGTCACTCCCGCCCATGACCCCAACGACTACGTCCTGGGCAAGACCCACAACCTGGAGACCATCGACATCTTCAACGCCGATGCCACCATCAGCGAGCAGTCGCCGCTGTACGTCGGCATGGACCGCATGGAGTGCCGCAAGGTGATTGTCGAGGACCTCAAGGCAGCCGGATTGATCGAGAAGATCGAGGACTACGAGAACAAGGTGGGCTACAGTGAGCGCAACAGCGACACTGCTGTTGAGCCGCGCCTGTGCATGCAGTGGTTCTTGAAGATGAAGCACTTTGCCGAAATCGCTCTGCCCTGCGTGAAGAACGACCAGCTCAAGTTCCATCCCGCCAAGTATAAGAACATTTATAATGTATGGCTCGAGGGTATTCAGGACTGGTGCATCTCGCGCCAGCTGTGGTGGGGCCACCGCATTCCCGCCTACTTCCTGCCCACCGAGGACGAGGGTAAGGAGGTCTATGTAGTTGCCTTGAACGAGGAAGAGGCCCTGGAAAAGGCCCGTAAGATTCCTGGATACGAGAACATCGATGCCAGCCAGCTGCGTCACGACGAGGACGCCCTCGACACGTGGTTCAGCTCGTGGTTGTGGCCCATCTCGCTGTTCGACGGCATCAACAACCCCGGCAACGAGGAGATCAAGTACTACTATCCCACCAACGACCTGGTGACTGCCCCTGACATCATCTTCTTCTGGGTGGCACGCATGATCATGGCTGGATACGAGTACATGGGCGACATGCCTTTCCGCAATGTTTATTTCACTGGTGTTGTACGCGACAAGTTGGGCCGCAAGATGTCCAAGTCGCTCGGTAACTCGCCCGACCCGTTAATGCTGATTGACAAATTCGGTGCCGACGGTGTGCGCATGGGTCTGATGCTGGCAGCTCCTGCCGGCAACGACATCCTCTACGATGACGCGCTGTGTGAGCAAGGCCGTAACTTCAACAACAAGATCTGGAACGCCTTCCGCCTCGTCAAGGGTTGGGAGGTGGCCGATGTCGAGCAGCCCGAGGCAAGCCGTCAGGCCGTAGAGTGGTTCCGCAACCAGCTCAACGATGCCCTGGCAACTGTCAAGGACCACTTCTCGAAGTTCCGCCTGAGCGATGCCATGATGGTGCTCTACCGCCTGTTCTGGGAGGAGTTCTCGGCATGGTATCTCGAGGCCGTGAAACCCGCCTTCGGTCAGCCGATGGATCGCGCCACGATGCAGGCAACGCTCGAGTTCTTCGACATGCTGCTGCGTCTGCTGCATCCGTTCATGCCGTTCATCACCGAGGAGCTGTGGCAGCACCTTGATGACCGCAAGGATGGCGAGAGCATCATGTATGCCCTGATTCCCGAACCTCAGCAGGCCGACGAGTCATTGCTCAAGGCCATGGCCGATGTCAAGGAGATCGTCGCCGGTGTTCGCAATGTGCGCAAGCAGAAGAATCTCCCCAACAAGGAGCAGCTTACCCTGCAGGCCGTTGGTGGCTTGAACTACCCACTTGAGGCCATCATCATCAAGCTTGCCGGACTCGAGAAGATCGAGGCTGTAACCGAGAAGGATCCCACTGCAGCGGCCTTCATGGTCGGCACCGCCGAGTTTGCCGTGCCCGTTGCCGGTAGCATCGACGTCGAGGAAGAGATCAAGAAACTCGAGGCCGACCTCGAGTACACCCGCGGCTTCCTTGCCAGCGTCGATAAGAAGCTGAGCAACGAGCGTTTCGTCGCCAATGCCCCCGAGGCCGTTGTCGCCAACGAGCGCAAGAAGAAAGCCGATGCCGAGAGCAAGATCGCCACGATGGAGCAAGCCCTCCAGGCATTGAAGAAGTAATAATAATTGCGTCCCTGTCGGGGCGCAATTATTTGATTAATGATTAGAGATTAGTGATTAGAGAGATATGGACAATTCAATTTTGAAACCTGGAATTCCCGTCGCTCTGTGCAGCGACCATGCCGGCTATCCCGTCAAGGAGGCCGTTAAGCGCTGGCTTGAGGACCAAGGCATTGTCTGCAAGGACTTCGGCACCTATAACGAGGAAAGTTGCGACTATCCCGATTTCGCCCATCCGTGTGCAGCTGCTGTCGAGAGTGGGGAGTGTTACCCTGGTATCGCTGTCTGTGGCAGTGGCGAGGGCATCAACATCACGTTGAACAAGCATCAGGGTGTGCGCTCAGCACTGTGCTGGCGCTTGGCGGTTGCACGTCTCGCCCGTCAGCACAACGATGCCAATGTCATCGCTATGCCGGGCCGCTTCGTCACCGACGAGGAGGCTATCGCCATGGTCGAGGCCTTCCTGACCACTCCTTACGAGGGAGGCCGTCATCAGCGCCGCATCGACAAGATTCCCGTCAGATAGGCAATCCAACCCTTGAAGATAAATTGACAGCACGTTCTCAACGCAATCAGCGAGAACGTGCTGTCATTGTATTGCGAGCAGTCTGCTCGCATGAGCTGTATCCTTTACTTCACCACAACCTTGCGTGAACGGGTGTCGCTGGTGACCATATAGGTGCCACGAGGCAGGGCGATGATGCCTTGCGTTGCGGTTGTGGCCACCTTGTTGGCATCCAGGTCATAGACCTCGAGTGTCTCGCCCAGCGGGTTGATCACCTTGATGCCTCCCTGGCTCGGCATGGCATTCCACATGGTGGCCTCGCCGCTGTCGGTGAGCACGCTACTGATAAGGGCTGTCACATCCGAGATGTTGACGGTGCCGTCATTATTCACGTCGGCGGCTTGGTCGTCAAAGGGATTCACCTCACTGCCCATCATGAAGTTGATGAGCGTGATCACGTCGCTGATGTTCACCTGGCCATCCATATTCACGTCACCGATGAGGGAAGCGGGAAGGGTCACTTCACCTGCCACGTCGGCATAGGCGGTTACAGCGCCTGCTGTAGCCGTGATGGTGCCTTCGTAGCTGCCATCCTCGCTCGTATCGGCCAGGCGCACATAGAAAGTCTCACCCGAGGCGTCAAGGGTGAGTGATGTGGCCCACGATTGCTGGTCAAGGCTCAGTTGGAAATTACCATCTACCGTGACGGTCACGGGGTCGTCATTGTTCTCGGTGATGACTGCGGCTTCGCTGATTGACGACTCTCCGTCACGAACCGCTGTCAATGCGCTGATTGTACCACCGAAATAGATCTGCGGGGTCACGGGCTCTTGCGCGGCATACACGGCGATGTCATCGATATTCATGCGTGCACCTGCTGTCTGCTGGAACTTGAAACGCACGTTCTCGGTCGTGTTGAGGGCATAGGTGTACTGGGTGAATGTGTGGGTCAGGGCCAGTTCATCAAGCAGAGTCCAGGTTGAGCCGCCATTGGTGCTATAGAGCACCTGAAGAGTGGCATCGGCCTCGGTCGTGCCGTAGGTTGAGGCATAGAACGAGATTCCGGACGTGCCGGCAACATCTTGCTGCATCTCGATAGATGATGAGGAGGTTTTGCCGAAGCGGCAACCGATATTTCCGTTCCAATGATCATTGCTTTGGGCAAAAATACCTGCATTGTTGAAGTACCATGTGAAAGCGGCACCCTGCACTTCTTTCACCCAATAGCCGCCGCTCTCGCAGCCTTCCCAGTCCTCGATGACGCAGTCTCCGGTGGGGTTGATGGGGTCATCGGGATTGACGGGGTCATCGCCTGACTGTTCCTTGCCCGAGATGAGGTCGTAGGTGCGGCTCACCTCGCTGCTCGAGATGGTTAATGTGCCGGTGGCTTGTTCGTCGCTGCCGCTATAGGTAACAATGATGGTAGTTCCGTTGTTCACCGCTTCGGCATTCAAGGTGGCGGGAGTGACACTGAAGTTGGCTCCGCTCACGGTCACGGTGAGCGCCTGACTCAGGTAAGCACCCTTCACGGTGATGGTCTTGCTGATGTTGTTGCCAGCAAGAGGGATGATGCCAAGGTTGATGCTCTGGCCGCTGGTGGGCTGGGTGATGACGGGGTTGGTCACGACAGCTCCGTCGCCTGTCCACACTTGTCCCTGCCTGTTGCCCCAGATGTGCTCGGCCAACTCGGGGTGGTCGATGAAGGGGTTGCGGTTGCCTTGCCATGCATGGGCATAGCAGTTGCGTGTTGTTTCTTTCTCACTCACGGGATCCAGACGGTGCCACTCCATGAGCAGGCCCATGGCGTAGGTCGTGAATACGGGATAGCTGTTGCCCGCAAAGAATGAGGAACCGTTGGCATTGGTCCAAGTGCTGATGACGTTGTTGTAGCACGCCGCCATATAGAAATAGGCGCGGGCAAAGTCACCCTTGTATTCGTCGTCGGGCTCAAACACGACACCCGAGTAACCCTCGTGTGTGCTGGTGCCTTTGCGGCCCTTGGCAACATACTGTCCGTTGGTCAGGCGGGTGCCGCCCTCGCAAACGCCGTAGGGATAGTTCGAGCGCTGGTTGTTGACATAGCCGTCGGTTGGCACGATATTGAAAATGTCGCTGTATTGTGGTTGTTTGCTGCCACCCCACCAGCTTGACGGCACACTGTGCTCGCGGTTGATGCAGTCGCCGATGGCGCTGTAGCTGCCGCACTTGTTGCTGTAGGTGTATTTGTCGTAGTTGCTGTACATGTCGATATAATAGCCGTTGGGATCGGTGTCGGTATCGGCATAGGCATTCCACAAGCCGTCATAACCGATGTTGGTATGGCTCGTGATGATGTTGTACAGTGCGGTCAGCAGGGCTTCGTCGCTCTTGTTCAGCGCATTGGCATAGTAGTCACTTGGACAGGGTTTCGGATCTTTGGCACTAGCTGCCAGTACTATGGCCATCATGGCCACGGTCATGAGAAACTGTTTCATCGTTGAAGTTAATGGTGTGAGTGTTAATTAAATGATAGTTTATTGTTGTGGTAGTATACCATGCAGCCCGTTGAAAACGATTCTTGGGATGAAGGATGTTTGTCTCAACGGGCTGCAGGGATTAGTTTCGGTGGCTGTGGCAGTATCGCTTATAAAGCCAGGATGATGTCGATGACTGTGTTGACATCGGCGATGTTCACCTCAGCATCTTCGTTAACGTCATAAACGGTGTCATTGTTGCCGCTCAGGATGGCATCGGTGAGAGCATTGACATCGGCGATGTTCACTTCACCGTCATGGTTTACGTCTCCCTTGGGCCATGATTCTTCCTTGTGACGATAGATGGTGATATCGTCAATAATGACGCGTGAGCCAGATACCTGACTGATGCCGAAGCACACGGGCCAGGAACTTTCGACATCCAGTATAAACTGCTGTAGGGCGCCCCTGGTGACAGTAACCACGTCGAGTCCATACCATGAGCTACCATAGTCAGTGCTGTATGCAATTGATAGTTCGGCATCGCTGTCATTACCAAAGCAGGTAGCATAGAATCCGATGCCGGTCACGTCCTCAACACTCTCCAGCATGGTGATGGCGCTGCTGCTGGTTTTGCCAAATCGGCATGAAAGCTCGCCATGACTCATACTGTCGCTCCAAATGCCGGCATCCCTGAAATACCAGGGGAAAGCGTTGCCCTCGACACGCTTGGTCCAATAGCCGCCTGTCGCGCAGTCTTCCCAGTCCTCGATGATGCTGTCGCCAAGCTCTGCGGGCGGAGGCGTCACTCCTTGCTTGTTGGCCGTGGCTGATATCGTGAATGTGGTGGTTACCTCATCGCTGCTCAGCGTGATGTTATTCTCAAAGTAGCCTTCTTTTTCAGCATTGAAAGTGATGTCAAACGAGGTTCCGATATTCACATCCAGCGGATTGAAAGCGACAGTGTTGACATAGAAATTCACATTGTCACTCATCGACAAAGAGAGCCACTTGTTCAGGCCAGTACCCTTGACCGTAACGGTGTAATGCAACGGAGTGCCCACAATGGTCGTGCCCATGTCGATTGTGGAACCGTTAGCCGGTGTAGTAATGGTGGCTGGCGTCTCACCGCCGCTGCCGTTCCAGGGCTGTCCTTGCTGATTTCCCCAGATGTATTCGGCCAGTTCGGGGTGGTCGATAAACGGGTTGCGGTTGCCTTGGATACCATAGATAGCCTCGTTGCGCTTGATCTCCTTATCGCTCACGGGGTCCAGGCGGGTCCATTCCATCAGCATGTTGATGGTCCAGGTCGAGAAGGCTTTGTACTTGTTTGTCTTATAGTCGAGCTGGGCACTGCCGGGCCAAGAGGGCAATTCATTCTTGTAGCAGGTGGCCATATAAAAATAGGTGCGTGCAAGGTCGCCCTTGTACTCGTCATCGGGCTCAAACACGGTGCCTGAATAGCCCGGATAAGTGCATGTGCCTGATTTGCCCTTGGCAACATAGCTGCCATAGGTCAAACGTGTACCGTTGGCGCAAACGCCATACGGGTCATTGCCTCGCTGGCTGTTAACCTTGATATCGGTGGGATAGACATGGAACACGTCGGTGTTCATTGGGGCTACAGCGCCGTTAAACCAGCTGCGGGGGAAACTGTGCTCACGGTTATAACCCTCGCCCACATGAGACGCCGAAGACCCGCTGTCACTGGGTCGATAACGGCAGTTGCTGTAGATGTCGATGATGTAGCCTTCGTTATCAGTGTCGGCGATAGCAAAAGCATTCAGCAGTCCACTGCTGTAGGATACCTCCTTGTGGCTGCGGATGATGCTGCACAACGCCGACATCAGGTTCTCGTCACTCTGGCCCAAGGCCTTGTTGTAATACCCTTTGGGCTCTGCGGCGAGAGCCGGCTGGAGAGCAATGACAACTGCTGCAAGCAGGATGAATAATCGTGTAGTCCGGTTCATGATGGTTCTGAAAAGTTGAATAGTGGATTATCTTCTTCTCTTATTGTCACGCGGCTCCTTTGAGTCGGGTTTGTTCTCTTTGCTGGTAGCTTGTTTGCGGACTTGGCCGGCCAACTGGCCACAGGCGGCAGCGATGTCTTCGCCACGGCTGCGGCGAATGGTGCAGGTCACGCCCTTGCTGTTCAGGTAGTCGCGGAAGTAGGTCATGCGCTCATCACTGCTCGTGCGCAGTTTCTCAATGCCGGGAATCGGGTGGAAACGGATGAGGTTCACGCGGACGTGCTCGTTGGGCAGCAGTTCGCGCAGTTTCTCGGCATGCTGGATATCGTCGTTGAACCACTGCCAGCAGATGTATTCCACCGACAGGCGGCGCTGGTGGGCGAAGTCGTAGTTGCCCAGCACTTCCATGACACGGTCGATGGGGGAGATGCGCTCGATCGGCATCATCGACGAACGCTCTTCCTGAACGGCGTTGTGAACGCTCACGGCGATATGGACGCTCGTCTGCTCACACAGGATCTTCAATTCCGGCAGTTTGCCCACGGTGGATACCGTGACGCGTTTGGGACTCCAGCCCAGGCCCCAAGGCTCGGTGAGGATTGCGATGACTTGCAGCACTTCCTCGATGTTGTCAAGGGGTTCGCCCATACCCATGAACACGACATTGGTCAACTTGTCGCTATCAGGGATGCTCAAGACCTGGTTGATGATCTGGTTGGACGTCAGGTTGCCGTGGAATCCTTGCTTGCCGGTCATGCAGAAGTAGCAGTTCATCCTGCACCCCTTCTGCGACGAGATGCACAGTGTGGCGCGGTCGTCCTCAGGGATATAGACCGACTCGACGGCCTGCTTGCCGCCCACGTCGAACAGATACTTCACCGTGCCGTCCTGGCTCGCAGCTGCCTGGCTGGGCGGATAAAGCCCGACGCAGTAGCGGCTTGCCAGCAGTTCGCGGTTGGCCTTGGAGATGTTCAGCATCTGCTCAAAGTCGTTCACGCGTTTCTGGTAAATCCATTGTGCCAATTGTTTAGCCACAAAGCGTGGCATACCCAATGATGCTACGGCATCCTGCATATCCTCGAGTGTCATGCCGGCCAGCGGCTGCAATGTCTTGTCGTTGTTCATGTCTCAGGAAGTTAGATTGTTATTGAAACTGCAAAATTACACAAAAGTTCTCATATTTAGGCTTTTGACCTATTGTTTTTAACGAATTTTCTTTCCCGAGGCGACATCCGGCGTCATTTGGGCTACCGACTGGCGCCTCGGCCCGTTTTTCTCAAGAGGGCAGGTCATTTTATCTGACTCACATTGATTCATGGATTGACTGGTTGGCCGAGCATCTGTTTCAGGTGTGTCTCCAGGATGTGGAAACCGGGGGAGACCATGCCGCCGTGCCCGTGTCCGTCAATCTCGTAGAGGTAGGTCTGCTGGTGCCCGGCCAGTTTCATCATGCGGGCGAGGTACTGGTTCTCGTCATAGCGGCCAAAGAGTTCCAGTTCCCTGTCACCGCAAATCAGCACCAGCGGGGGGCAGTCGCCGCGCACCCAGTAGAGTGGCGCATACTCGTCGATGGTGGCCTGCAGGGGCGGTATGCCCTGCATCTTGCGCACATTGTAATGGGTGATGGCCTGGCCGCTGAACGGGACATACATCATCACGTTGTCGGCATCGATGCCGTAGGCCGCCAGCCAGTGCTTGTCGAGGCACAGCATCATGGAGATATAGCCGCCGGCCGAGTGGCCCGAAACAACGATTTTGTGGGCATCGCCACCATATTTATCAATGTGCTTGAATACCCAGGCCACCGCCTCGGCGGCATCATCTAGAATCTCATTGACGCTCACTTGTGGCAAGAGCCTGTAGTTGACCCCGACTACAACCAGGTCCTTTTCCCGCAGTTCTTCGGGGATTTCCTTATTACCACCCTCAAGTCCACCGCCGTGAAACCACACGATAACGGGGCGACCGATTGTCCCCTCGGGATGATACACGTCAAGTTTCAGCCGCTGCAGCGAGTAGGCATCGGTCTTTTGGGTATAACTGATGTCATTGACCTGCTTGTAACTTTGTGCATTCAAGGTAAGGCAAAGTAAAGTCAGGAAAAGTGATACTGATATTCTGGTTCTTGTATTCATAACGTTTATTTGTCGGGTTTTGTTTTGGAATGAGTTTGATAAGACGCGATTTTGCCTATAGAGGATAGCATTTTGGAGTTGCCTGATAATTGAAGACGCGAGATTTTGCAGGATTACCCTGCAAAATCTCGCGTCTCGTCAGTTATCGGCTGTTTCACTCATCATCTATTGCTCATCACCATGTTGATCAACAGGGTGACATCACTGATGTTGATGTTGCCGTCACTATTGAGGTCAGCAGCCTCGGCATTGATATTACCGCTGCCGCTCATCGCGTAGGAGATGAGTACAGTCACGTCGCTGATGTTGACAACGCCATCGCCGTTGACATCGCCCTGAACGACATCCTCATCCACCATGGAGCTGCTCTCGGTGATAGTAGAGAACAGTTTCCAGACGGCGGCTGTCTGATAGGCCGATTTATATCCCGTGGGAACACGGAGGCGGGCGTTACTGAAGTGGGTAACATCAAACGGTGAGAACGCGTTAGTGCCTGAACCGCTTACTTGGCAGACAGGAGGGGTTTTGGCCTTGCAGCCAATGCTTATCAAGGCATTATCGTTGTTGAAAGCCTTGACACCGAGACTTGTGAGCGTCGAGGGCAGGATAACGGTGCTCATTGACGTACAGTTGCTGAAGGCATTGCTGCCGATAGTAGTCACACCCTTGTTCACCTCGATGCCGGTGAGGGCAGCACAGTTATCAAAGGCATAATCGTTGATCTTTGTAACTGTTGTGGGCAACGTAACGGTCTTGACAATACTGCCACGGAAGGCGTGAGCACCAATCTCTTTGGTGCCAGAGGGAACGGCATAGGTCTGTGCTTTTCCGCCAGGGAAGATGGCCAATGTGTGGATCGCGCCAAGTCTAGTGCTGAATACGACACCACCTTGAACTATGTATAAGGGATTGGGATAGTGTGTTGTCCTTCTCATGAATTGTGCCAAGGATGTGCAGTAGGCAAAGGGCGCATCACCGATGCTGGAAACGGAATACGGGAAAATAGCCGAAACAAGGCCCGAGCAGTAGGCAAATGCATAGTTGCCGATGCTCTCCAGACCCTCGTTGAGCGGGAGACCGCCAGTGAGGCCGGTACACTTATAGAAGGCGTAGTTGCCGATGCTCTTGAGTTTGGATCCAAATTCCACGCTCTGCAGATTGGTGCGCTGATAGAATGCACGATCGCCGATGGCGGTGACGTCATAGCTCACACCAGCCAACGTGACGCTCGCGGGGATATTGGCTGCTGTCAGGTTTTGGTAGCTGTTGCTGTTCTCGCGGATGAGCGACACTTGGTCAGCGGCTGTGATCTCGTAGAAGAAGTCGTCGCGCTTGAAGTCATAGGCCATGCCCTGGATGTTGGCGAAGTTGCTCCAACCTTCGGCATTACGGTAGGCTTCGACAGAGTTCTTGGGCACGGTCACAACGATGTTAGCATACTGGTCGGCGGTAAAGCCGGACAAATCGGCGGGTGGTGTGATGGCCAGGCAGGTGATTGCAGTCAGGTTGGTGCATTCGTTGTCTAAGAAGCTGTTGTAGCAGCGATCGGTAGTTGCAGGCAGGGTGATGCTCGTCAGATCTGTACAATTAGTGAATGCTCCTGCATTGGTGCCGACAACGGTATAGGTTGTACCCTGCCAGTTCACGGTTTCGGGAATCACAAGGTCACCACTATAGGTGTTGCCAGAGCCGCCTGAAGTGACATTAACTCTGTTGATGCCGTTTTCGATGCCCATGATGAGGTAATAGATGCCGTCAACAACAAAATCATAGGTGGTGCCAAAGTGAGTGAAATTCTCCCAATAGGGTGCGTTCTTATACTCATAGAGGAAGTTCCAGGGCACTATTAAGATTGAGTTTTCGTAATGCCATTGGTCAAAGGTGGCATTTTCAATCTGCGGCGGATTTGTTGCATGGCAGATAATCCTGTAGAGCGATGAACACAGGTGGAATGCCATATTATCGATGCTGGTCACGTTTTGGGGAATAATGAGCTCGCTCAGGTTACTGCAGTTCTCGAATGACGACATGCCGATGCTTTGCAGCGATTCGGGAAGCTTGACGTTTGTCAGATTATTGCAGTTCTGGAATACGAAGTTGGGGATAGCAGCTACCCCTTCAGGAATGAAGACAGACGATATGCCGCTGTTCCCGAACGCTTGCTCTCCAATATAGGTGACTGTAGCGGGAATGCTGACGAAAGCCAAAGATTGACAATCCATGAACGCCTGTTCCCCGATACCGGTCACAGTGTAGGTGGTGCCGTCGTGGGTCACGGTCTCGGGGACAGTGACGTTGCCTCTATAAGAATTGTACTGGGTATCGCGGTAGGTCACTTCGACGGTATTGCTGCCAGTGATGTTGTAGTAGATGCCATTCTCTTCAAAATCATAGGTGGCATACTTCTGGAATTCTCCCCATACATGAGGAGCCGATTGGTAACTTGACAGTGCCGAGCGGGGCACGTGCAGGGTGGCAGTGGCATAGACGCTCTCGTTGAAAGGCAGATAGCCGATACTGCCTCCAGCGATGGTGGGAGGTGTAGAGCGCAAGCAGTAGATATCGGTGAGTGGACAATCGGCGAATGAATAGGAATAGATGCTGGATACATTAATGCCAAAGGTCACCTTGGTCAGATTAGTACATAATCTGAAGGCCGCATAATCAATCGACTTGACATCGTTGGCGATAGTGGCTTCGGTGAGTCCACGACAATCATAGAAGGCATAGCTGTTTATTTTAGTGATGCCACTGGGAACCACAAGTTTGGTCAGATTGCTGTTGTTGACACTCAAGTAGTGTCCATAGTGCAATGGATTGGCTCCGACATTGGTGAATTCGATTTTGCACCATGTGGATAAATCACTGACAGTTGCATGGGTCATTCCGGAGCATCCATGGAAAGCGTTGTCATTCATCTTTTTCATGTTCGGGTGAATCGTGACGCTCGTCAAACCAGTGGAGTTCCAGAATGCGTTCGTGCCAATCGCCTCGACCTTGTAGGTGGTGCCGTTGTAAGTCACCGTGCTAGGTATGACAACCATTCCGCTATAAGAATTGAAACTATCATTTTTGTAGGTGACCTCTACAGTGTTTTCACTTGTTATCCTATAATAGACATTGTTAGAAATAAAGTCATAATAAATTGGCTCAACGTTGGTGAAATTCTGCCAGTAGTTGGCCGATTGGTAGTTGCTCACGTAGCTGGCAGGCACATGGAGCGTCGCAGTGGAATAGACCATGTTGACCTCGTTGTCAAACGCGTTGGCTGCCGCCAGTGTCGCAGGCCTTGTACCGCGGCAGTAGATGTCGGACAGTGGGACGTAGCTGAATGCATACTGATCAATAGAGGTGAGGCCGCTGCCCAGGGTTACTGTACTCAGGTTTAAACAGCTACCGAATGCACTCCATTCAATTGAAGTGACGCTGCTGGCAATGATGACAGAGCGCAGGTCGTAGTTTGAGTAGAAGGCGAATTGGCTTACTTTCCTTACGCCTTCGGGGATGACCAGATTAACGACCTTTGTGCCGTTGAGATACAGGTGATGAGCCCAAGACAAGGGGTTGCCGTCGGCGTTACCGCTGAAATCAATAGCGCACCAGGCGGCAAGGTCACTGATGTTCACTCGAGACAATGACGAACAACCGGCAAAGGCCGTTGAACTTGACTCGGTGATGGTGGGAGGGATAGTGACGGATGTTAATCGATAGCTGCCATAAAAAGCATAAGAGCCGATTTTGGTGACATCGTAGGTGTAGCCGTTACGTGGGTCAGTTACTGTCGAAGGAATGACAACATCGCCCATGTAGGAATTGTAGTTTTCATCACAATAGGTGATTTCTACACTGTTTCCGTCAATGATGTTGAACCAGCCCACATCTGTGTAGAAGTCATAGGCACTGACGGCTAGAGGACAACCTAAAGCCATCAAGATGACCATCAGATTAAATTTGAGTAGTTTAGTTTTCATAATCAAAGTATTTATTAGATGAGTAAATGTTACTTGAATACACTTTGTTTGCAAATATAGTAACTTTATTTGAAGAAACAATAATGTTTTGTCATTATTTTTGATGTCATTGTGTAAAATAATTGGCATTCTTGAAAAATGAGACATTTTTTCGCTGGATTCCTGCAATCTCATGCAAGCCCGCAATGAGATTTAGCGAATGCGCCTAACGCTAGGGCGCAGAGACGTTATTTATTAACGCGAGTTCGACGAAACTATGGGCTTCAAGTCCATAGTGGTTTAATTATAAATGAGGGTGAGCCAAAAAACTATTTTGACTCACCCTCATGGAAAATTCTAATAGCTAACTGTTAATAGCTTATTTCAGATAGGTGTAGCGGTAGTCGGTGGGAGGAACGAGGGTCTCCTTGATCACGCGCGGGATGATCCAGCGGATGAGGTTGAACTCACCACCGGCCTTGTCGTTGGTACCGCTGGCACGTGCACCGCCAAAGGGCTGCATGCCCACAACGGCACCCGTCGGCTTGTCGTTGATGTAGAAGTTACCGGCGGCATAGCTCAACTTCTCGGTGAGCTTCTCCACCTCGAGGCGGTCGCGGCCCCAAACGGCACCGGTCAGGCCGTAAGGCGAGGTCTCGTCACACAGGCGGGCGGTCTCGTTCACCTTGTCGTCGTCGTAGGGGTAAACCGTCAGCACGGGACCGAAGATTTCCTCTTCCATCGACTTGAAGCGAGGATTGGTGGTCTCGATAACGGTGGGCTCAACAAACCAG
Organism: uncultured Prevotellaceae bacterium; assembly: GCA_900317325.1. Taxonomy (GTDB): domain Bacteria; phylum Bacteroidota; class Bacteroidia; order Bacteroidales; family Muribaculaceae; genus Sodaliphilus. The sequence goes on along the minus strand of ONGE01000008.1, from coordinate 224,139 downwards.
CCTTTCTTCTTGTCGCACTTGCCACCGATCACGATGTTGGCGTCCTCGGCCTCCTTGGCATAGTCGATGTAGCTCTTGCACTTGTCGAAAGAAGCCTCGTCGATCACAGCGTTGATGAAGTTCATGGGATCCATGACGTCGCCCATCTTCACCTCCTTGCACATGGCCTTGATATCCTTCAGCACGTCGGGCCACAGGCTCTTGGGGATGTACATGCGAGAAGCAGCCGAGCACTTCTGGCCCTGGAACTCAAATGCTCCGCAGAAGGCTGCCGTAGCAACTGCCTTCTTGTCGGCACTGGGGTGAACAAAGATGAAGTCCTTGCCACCGGTCTCACCCACGAGACGGGGGTAGGAGATATACTTGTCAACGTTCAGGCTGGCTTGCTTCCACAGCGACTTGAAGGTAGCGGTGCTGCCGGTGAAGTGGATGCCGCTGAAGTACTTGCTGTTGGTAGCAACCTCGCCGATGAGGGCGCCGCTACCGGGCAGGAAGTTGATCACGCCGTCGGGCAGACCGGCCTCCTTGTAGAGCTGCATCAGGTAGTAGTTGCTCAGCAGGGCGGTGGTGGAGGGCTTCCACAGGGCCACGTTACCCATCAGCACGGGAGTCATGCACAGGTTGCTGGCAATCGAGGTGAAGTTGAACGGGGTAACAGCCAGGATAAAGCCCTCGAGGGGACGATACTCGGTGTGGTTCAGCTGGCCAACGCCGTCCTTGGGCTGCATAGCGTAGATCTTGCTGGCATAGTGCACGTTGTAGCGGAAGAAGTCGATCGTCTCGCAAGCCGAGTCGATTTCGGCCTGGTAGAAGTTCTTGCTCTGGCCCAGCATCGTGGCAGCATTCATGATGGGACGATACTTGGTGGCGAGCAGCTCGGCCATTTTCATCACGATGGCGGCGCGGGTGGTCCACGGTGTGCGGCTCCACTCTTTCCATGCCTTCATAGCGGCATCGATGGCCATCTTGATCTCTTTCTTGGTCACCTTGTGATAGGTAGCAAGCACGTGCTTGTGGTCGTGGGGGCAGGTAACGGTGCCCGTGTCACCGGTGCGGATTTCCTTGCCGCCGATGATGATGGGGATGTCCACGACGATTTTGCTCTGGCGCTCGAGTTCAGCCTCGAGAGCAACGCGCTCGGGAGAACCGGGCATATAGGCCTTCACCGGCTCATTGGCGGGAAGGGGAAAATTGATAATAGCGTTATTCATTTTATTATTTAGTTGTTGGTTTCTAGTCCCTAGTTACTAGTCCTTGTTCCCTAGGGTCCTGGTTTTTGTTTTTTTGTTGGTTGAAAAATAGATGGTTTGTGAGTAGAGTCTCTAAACCCTGACCTTTAACCTCTAAACATCAAGCACCGCGAGCGCTAGCACTCGCGATGCTTGAATTAAAAATTATCCGAACATCTGCTCGAAGGTCTTCTTGATGATCTCGATGGCCTCCATGAGTTCCTCCTTGGTGATGCACAAGGGAGGAGCAAAGCGGATGATGTGGTCATGGGTCGGCTTGGCCAGCAGGCCATTGTCACGCAGCTTCAGGCAGATGTCCCAAGCGGTCTTACCCTCAACGGGCTTGGTGACGATGGCGTTCAACAGACCGCGACCGCGAACCTGCACGATGAACGGCGAGTGGATCTTCTCGATTTCCTCACGGAAGATCTTACCCATCTTCTCGGCGTTCTGAACCAGCTTCTCGTCCTTGACAACCTTCAAGGCCTCAACGGCAACGCGGGCTGCCAGCGGGAAACCGCCGAAGGTCGAGCCGTGCTCGCCGGGCTTCACGTTCAGCATGATATCGTCGTCGGCCAAGCAAGCCGATACGGGAAGCACACCACCACCCAGGGCCTTGCCCAGGATCACGATGTCGGGACGGATGCCGTCGTGCTGTGAGCACAGCATCTTACCCGTGCGGGCGATACCGGTCTGAACCTCGTCGGCAATGAACAGCACGTTGTGCTTGTGGCACAGGTCGAAGCAGGTCTTCAGGTAGCCGTCGTCGGGAACGAACACGCCAGCCTCGCCCTGGATGGGCTCAGCGATAAAGGCAGCAACCTCATCGCCATATTTATCGAGCGCTTTCTCAAGCGCCTTGGGATCGTTGTAGGGGATACGGATGAAACCGGGGGTCAGCGGGCCGTAGTTGGCATAGCTGTCCGGGTCGTTGCTCATGGTGATAACAGTCACGGTGCGGCCGTGGAAGTTGCCCTCGCAGCAGATGATCTTCACCTTGTCGTTGTCGATACCTTTCTTGACAACACCCCAGCGGCGGGCGAGCTTCAGGGCGGTCTCGACGCCCTCAGCACCGGTATTCATGGGCAGCACCTTGTCATAGCCGAAGTAGGAGTGCATGAACTTCTCATACTCGCAGAAGGCCTCGTTGTAGAATGCACGAGAGGTCAGACACAGCTTGTTGGTCTGGTCCTTCAGCGCCTTCACGATGCGAGGATGGCAGTGACCCTGGTTAACGGCACTGTAGGCCGACAGGAAGTCGAAATACTTCTTGCCTTCAACGTCCCACACATAGATGCCTTTACCCTTCTTCAATACGACGGGCAGCGGATGGTAGTTGTGAGCGCCGTAGCGGTCTTCCATCGCGATGTAACTCTTGGTCTTTGCGCCCAGAGGAGCGGGCTTGCTGCAATCTACACTCTTACATGCTTTTTTTGCACTCGGTTTTTTTGCTGTTGGTTTCTTCATTGGTTAAGTTGATTGTTGATATTAAGTTGTTAATGTTAAAGATAAATTTCTGCTTGCAAAGATAGTGCAAGCAGAGCGTAGAGCCAAACAAAAAAGCAAGTTTTTTTGTCTGCTTAATCGCGTGACCTTGTTTGTCTTATCTAAGCCGTTTTCAATAAATATGCAAACATGTTTCCGTTTCACATACTTATTACTGAAACACTTTATTAACATGACTTTTTTGTCCAAATTGCGCTTTCTTGCCGTCATTTTTGGCCATTCAAGAAAAACTTACTACATTTGTGCAATTGATAATAACCCGGCTTAATTCCAACCTCAAGCCCAAAATGTCTAACCCATTAACCGTCCACATCTATGAAAATCGTCATTTCTTCATCCCGATTTGCACCAGAAGCCGATACTATTAAGGGGTTTCTAATTGATATTTTAGAAGATAAAGATATTCGTGTAACTGATGATCCATCAGAAGAGCGCAATCACCGCCAAGATGTGGCATATATTTATTTTTGTGCCGATCATCAGGCCAATCAGCAAGTCAGCATGCAGGACTCTGAAATCGACCCCGAGATAAAAGATGCTGATTGGGTAATAGTGCTTGCTCCATTGAATCATGTGGGAAAATATACAATGATGGAAGTTATGTTTGCTATAGAATCATTTTACACTAACCCCGATGGCAATCCTGTATTGACCCTTTTTAATTGCAAGGATTATTATAGTGATAGATTTCCTGAGAATCGAAAAGAGGACAAGGGCTTCAGAAATGGAACCGATCATCCTGTTTTCGATGAAGTGAATGAGATTTCGATACCTTGTTTAAAACAAATGATCGAAGAAAAAATAGCCTCTTTTCGCCAAGATGGTAGAGAACAAAAAGAAGTCTATCTAGGTGAATATAAATATGATTCCGATGGAATTGGACTGAAAATAGCTGTTAGAGAGGCTTTTAAGAAGAATTATAAAGATGTCCAATTCAGATTTCAACAATTAATCGGTTTAGCACAACCAGGAAGTAAAGTACTAGCCGAACAATTATATTTTGACAAGCAAAGGGCTGATTACATTTCTAATGAATACTTGCCACGTGAATCGGTGGATGGCAATTTGGAGCAAGCTTTGGCCAATCAGAGGAAGTTTATCATTGTTACCGGTCTCCCCGGTTCAGGCAAAACAAGGGCTGTCCTTAAATTATTAAAACAGAATGATGGTCATCAAGAGAATCAATATGCTTTCGGTGCGTTGTCCGACAAGAATGTTGTGGTAGTAGACCAGAAGAATGTCAGCGAAGTGAATAGTCGGTTGCTTCGAGAGAAAGATCATGTTGATTATCTTAAAAGAGTCAAGAATCAAGATGTGCAGCCTGAAGATATATACTTGATTTGTGATCAAATCAAAGATGTCTTCAGTATGTTTCAAAATCTTGATGACCTGTCAAGATTTTTCAGCATTATAGAGGATTGCAATCACATCAAGTTCATTGCAACCAGCTTGCCTGATGCCTATTACGATTTTCTGCAGCGATGGGGAGATCGCCTCTGTCCATTACCTAAAAAGAATGATTTTGTCGAAGACCAAATCATTGAGATACCGTTAATTTCTGAAGACAGAAATAAAGATGACATCAAAAATTGGATTTACTTCAGTCTGGGTGTTGACTCACGAGTTGAATCTATTGGTGACTGCATTAAAGGATTAAAGAACTATAAAGAGAAAATAGTTGAAAGACTATATGAAAAATATGAAACGGATAAAACTGACAAATTGCCTTATCTTAATGTGTTGATGTCTTCTATTCAAACGGTTGAGACCTTCAGACGAGAACCACACTTGTTCTTACCCCTTTTGATCTTCCAGAAAGAGATTATAGATATGCATGAGCTCACAAGAAGTGATGCTATTGATATCACGGTTAATACAATCAACTATCTGATAAAGAATAATGTGATTTGGGCAGCTCGTTTCGATGGCAAGGGTATGGCAGTAGGCATTGACCAAATCAACAATAATGATTTTAGATTATCTCCAGCTAGGTTTGAAGACCATGAAGATGACTTTATTTGTGAAGAAGAAATATTTCTTGATACAAAGATGTCGACCAAGTATGTTTATGGTGTCAACGAGATTGTTTGGGAATATCTGAAGAAGGTTGATGCCAATAAGCATGAACATAAGCTATTGTTTGATTATAACAAGGTAGATGAAATCGTGGAGTCGGCACAACTTTATTATAATGCAGTGAAACGGGCAAGTACACTTCGCCGAATTCTTTCCCGTGTTCCTTACAAAGATAACAGGAGTGAGGCTTTAAGCAGGCTTTGGTCATATGTATATAAGAAAATTGATAACCTTAATGATGAGAAGGAAAGCATCGACGAATTGAATCAAGTATTTGGTATGTTGATCGGTCTATCCTCTGGAATGGATGATATTGAGAAAGTTCTAGAATTGATTGAAGGTAAAGGAATTACTCCTAATTATTCTATTATCGGTCAATTATATATTTTCGGGAAAGACAAGCCGGAAGACATAAAAGAATGTATTGAAAAAAAAGTGCAAGACATCCGTAAGAGATATCACATGGATTTAAACACGTTGTTCTCTTTTTCCCGTGAAGTGAGCTTCCATAAACTATCTTTCAATGAGATTATTGATAGAATAAAAGAGTCTCAATTTGTGAATCGGGCAGGAATAGCTATGAGCATTCAAGAATTTGCCGCTACTCGCAAGAAAGACAGATTTGTATCTATGAATCTTGACAGAACGTTCAGCATGTTGGCTCGTAAGGATTTCGCCTCCAATATGGATAGATGGACTAGATTGTTAGAGTTGTATGAGATGTGTAAATTGAACATGACTCGTCTAGCAATTTATGCTTTTATCCAGATGGCGGCAAAAGAATCGAATGACATAGTTACAATGATGAATTATGTCTTGAGTCTATTGCCTAAAAAAAAGGTGGATTCTGTAAAAGACGTTTTACCTGAAGGTGTTGATGAAGAGCAAATCGGTATGCATTCAAGCATTGTGCATGAAGATGATTTAGAGTACGTTTTTTTCAGTGCGATTGAATGTTCAGAGAACTTTAAGCAAGCTAAGGCATTTTTTGATATCTATCTTATGCTCTTACAAAGACTTATGCTCTCACAAAAAGAGAATCCTCGAATGGTTTCTATAGTTTTGCATAACGTGGGGAAATACGAGTTCCAGCAGGCGTTGCTTTTCCTTCAAGAAACAGAACGGCGTTATAAAGATGAGAAAAAGCCCTTCAGCTCAATCATGTACAATAATCTGCTGAAGAAGGCACCTAATGTGGGAGAAGCACTTGCGGTTTTACCATCTATTTCAGAAATCCAAGATTATACAATTTCCAATGTCTTAGGCACATTGAAAAACCGCAAATTGAGGAATCAGAAATCTGATGAAAATGAAGATATGGTAGAGCAAAAGACTGATCCAAAATTGTTCTTTTATGCCTATGATGTAGTGATGAGGAGCAGTGTTAAGAGGCATCGCAAGTCTCCGTCTCCATTTGTGTTGGGCTTGCTCTATAGTTTTGCAAGCACCCTCAAGCAGGAGGCCTTTATCAGAGATAAATATCTCTTGGTTGAGGATGTTGAAAAGAAAAAATTGATTGACTATTCAACAACTATCACGTCGATACGTATCAAGAAGCCATATCGGGATATCGGAACACCTGAAGATAAGACTGATACCAGTTGGGGTCTCTTTAACAAGTGTCGTAGATTTTACAGAAACCGAGAATGGTATATAAACTCGGATCTATATAGCAACATGATGCGAAAGATTTATTTCGCGTTTCAAGATGACCAAGAAAGGTTTTCAGAGCAGATGCGATCATTAAGCCACATTATTGATGAAGATGAGAGCCTGATTATTAAAGATGAGTTTTTCTTGGCAAATCGTTATGCCCTTGATCCGGTATGGAATAAAAAAATTTTTGACAGAGATCATGTGTCCAATGAATTCATTCAAGATATGAAACGTTCCGATATTCATAAAGTTAGGACGCTGAATAAGGTTCTGATTTCTCTTGTTAAGGCTGGTGATGTTCCGTTTAGTAAAGTATGGATTTTCTATCAGCTCATTAAAGGCTTTTATGTCAAATATCCCAAAAGAAGTAAATTGAAACCTGATATCTTTACGTTCACAAACTTGTTGCGAGCAGTAAAAAGTAAAGAAGATTATGATTTGGTCATGAAAGAACTGAACGAAATATATAAGAAGAAGCAAGACGAGCAGAAGCATAATAAGAAGCATAATAAGAAGTATGAGATATTTAATGCTGAAATCTTTAATGATAGCTTAAAGCAAGCACAAATGCGTGTTGGGTGCTTCGTTGAAGATAAAAAGCAAGATAATGACACTGATGATTCGATCGATGGCATCTTGAGAGAAATGCAAATATCTTTCAGTAAATACGATATTATTACACCAACCACATTAAATAGTGATTTGAAGAAATTAACTGAAAAAAAGGAATTTAAGAATGAAGATTATAATAGGCTTAAAAAAGAAGTGCTTGAGCCCAATAAAAAGAAGATTGATTATGATATCCAATCCTATGTGTCGATGATAAAGTTGTCACCAACATTTATGGAGGCAAAGTTCTGGATTGTTTGTCTTCTCGCTGATTTAAATTATGAAGAGTACTGTAATAATTTAACGCAATGCCGAGAATTGGCGTCATCAGCAATCATGGCTCGCTATAGTATAGATAACTCTGTTGCTTTCTTTGATTATTGGAAGAATATCATGGATGATATCGGTTATGAACCGGGCAATCCCGATAGTTTCACAAAGTATTCTGATAAACCAAAGAAGTCTCAATTTAAAAATGACTACGATTACTATTGGAGCACTAGGTGGGAACATCTTTGCCGAGAAATGCACGATTATTGTTTTCACGGACGTCGAGACAAAGATAGACTTGAAAGCATAAAAGAACAGATTCAGGTTTTTGATGATCATAATGTTGAGATGGGGGTTTTTACGTTTAAGGAGAAAGTTGTTGATATCAGAGCCATCATCAAAGAGAAACTCAAATAGAGTTTCGTGGTAATGCAATACCTGTAAATTAAGACCGCCCGGCTGGTATCTAGCCGGGCGGTCTTGATATCTGTGGCCGGGCCGTGACGCGGGGGTCAGGACTGGCTGTCTTCTTCGGTGTCGGCAGCGGCGCGTTGCTTGGAGCGACGTTCTTTCTTGGTCGTCTCGCTGCTGCTGGTGTCTTTTTCTTCTTTAAGGTCAATCTCGTTGTGGTCTTTGTCGAGTACCTTGTACTCCAGGTAGTTGAGTGACTGGTCGGGCATGATGCGGAACTTGCGCTTGAATTCACGGCGCCATTTCCAGTATTCACTCATCAGGCCCTTCTTCAGGTAGGCATCGACAAACGGATGGACATACATAATGAAGCTGTTCACCTTCAAGGTGTTGACAAGGTAATCAATCTTGTCTTTCAGCTTATCGGTAAAAAGCAGGGTGGGCTGGACTTCGCCTGTGCCTCCGCACGAGGGGCAGGTCTCGGCAGTGGCGATGTCCAGTGCCGGACGCACGCGCTGGCGCGTGATCTGCATCAGTCCGAATTTGCTCAGCGGCAGGATATTGTGCCGCGCGCGGTCCTTCTGCATCACTTCACGCATGTGCTTGTACAGCTCCTGGCGGTGCTCGGGCTTGGCCATGTCGATAAAGTCAACGACAATGATGCCTCCCATGTCGCGCAGGCGCAGCTGCCTGGCTATCTCGTCGGCCGCGAGCAGGTTCACGTTCAGTGCATTGCTCTCTTGGTCGGTGCTCGTGCGTGAGCGGTTGCCTGAGTTCACGTCAATCACGTGCAGGGCTTCGGTGCTTTCTACGATTATGTATGCGCCCGATTTGAAGGATACCGTTTTTCCGAACGACGACTTGATCTGCTTGGTGATGCCGAACTTGTCAAAGATGGGCATGTCGTCGCTGTACAATTTCACGATATCGCTGCGATCGGGGGCTATCTGGTTCACATAATCATGAATTTGCTCATATACATTGGCATTGTTGACCTGGATGCTTTCAAACTCGGGATTGAAGATGTCCCGTATCTCTCCCACAGCGCGGCTGTCTTCCTCATAGAGCAACGAGGGTGCCGTCGCGTGCTGGATTTTGGCAATGGCGTCATCCCAGGCCTTGAGCAGCGCCTTGAGTTCGGTGTTCAATTCGGCGGCGCGCATGTTTTCGGCCGATGTGCGTACAATCACTCCAAAGTTTTTGGGCTTCATGCTCTCGATGAGTCGGCGAAGCCTGGTCTTCTCGGCATGGTCCTTGATCTTCTGTGACACCGAGATGCGGTCGTTGAACGGCGTCAGCACAAGGAAGCGTCCCGTGAAGGTGATTTCGGTCGTCAACCGCGGGCCTTTGGTCGATATGGGTTCTTTGGCGATTTGAACCATCAGCTCCTGCCCCTGGGTGAGCACGTCGGTCACGCTGCCGTGCTTGTTGGTGTCGGGCTGGTTTTTGGTCTTGCTGATGCTCTGCGGTTTCTTGGTGGGATTGTCACGCACCGTCTTGATGTATTGAGAAAATGTGTTGAACTGTGACCCCAGATCAAGGTAATGAAGGAATGCGTCCTTGGGATGGCCCACGTTGACGAATGCAGCGTTCAGGCCCGGCATCAGCTTCTTCACCTTGGCAAGGTAGATGTTGCCCACGGCATAGGATGCATCTCTGCTCTCTCGTTGCAACGACACGAGGCGGCCGTCTTCAAGCAGCGCCGTCGTCATGTCTCGGGGCGTGACATCAACTACTAGTTCACTTCTCATCGCAGGAAGGTGGATGAATTACAATAAAATAATGATTGATTTATATATAATGTTTTGGTCGTATATATAAATGGCACGCTGCTGACGGCTGATGCTTGTCCCGCTGGACAGGAGGGCCGAACGGCTGTGCTAGGGGAACGGGAGGGAGCGGGGAAACGTCCCGATGCCGCGGGGGCATGTCCTCAAGGGGAGGGCGTTTCTTGAAATAGCAAGCCAGGAACAAACCAATTGACGCGATGTCACCGTCGCCGTTCAGGCTTGGCACCTTGGGTTGTCGGTGGCCATCTTGCCTGCCAATTCGTTTGTTCCTGCTATTTCACACTTGTCACGGATAGGTTAAACAATTACTTCTTGTTTTTGTGACGGTTCTTGCGCAGTCTTTTTTTGCGCTTGTGCGTTGCCATCTTGTGGCCTTTACGTTTCTTTCCGTTAGGCATATCAGTAAATGTTAGTTAATATATAATGTAAGTTCTATTGATTGCGTTTTCAGTGGGCAGGATTACTTCACCTGGTCCATGAACACCTTAGCAGGCTTGAAAGCGGGGATCTTGTGCTCCGGAATGATGATGACGGTGTTCTTGCTGATATTGCGGGCCGTCTTCTGGGAACGGGTCTTAACGATGAAGCTGCCGAAGCCGCGCAGGTATACGTTCTCGCCATTGGCCAGCGAGTCCTTTACAGTGTCCATGAATTTTTCTACAGTTTCCAAAACCGATGCCTTGTCAAGACCGGTGGAACTAGCAATCTCTCTTACGATTTCTGCTTTAGTCATTGCGTTACAAAAATTAAAAATTTTAGTTAATGTTTATAAGTTGTCGTTTCGTAATCTATTGAAAATCGCAAAATTAAGATGACTGTCGTCTTGTGGGATGACAATCAAATTGTGCTCAAAACCGAACCCTTTGCGATTTTGCGACTGCAAATATCGGAATTTTTTTCTAATCAGACGCTAATATTCTGTTTTTTTTGTAAAAAAAATTGATTTTCACCACTTTTCGTGATTTTCGACCCCGCTCAAGAGGGGCATCTTTATGACCCGCAACAGGGGCTTTTCATGCGCCCGATTCCTACCCGAAATGGTGATGATTCACTCCCGCATCTGCTCGTTATCTTGATTGCCGGGCCGGATCGAGGTCATTATTGGGGTGACGAGGCGTCGCTGGCCGTCGCTTTTTTTGCGGCCTTGTGGCGATGTTTGGCAGAAAATGTTTAATTTTGCCGCCAGTTATGGAACAAGAACAGAAATTGAAAATCGAAGAAGACATCGTCAAGATGCTCAAGACGGTCTATGACCCCGAGTTGCCCGTCGATGTCTATAGCCTGGGGCTGATCTACAAGATTGACCTCAACGACGAAGGCCACGTGGATATCGACATGACGCTCACTGCGCCCAATTGCCCGATTGCCGACTTCATCTTTGAAGACGTCAGGCAGAAGGTCGAGAGCGTTGACGGCGTGACCAGTGCCAATGTGAATCTGGTGTTCGAACCCGAGTGGGATCCCCGCATGATGACCGATGAGGCCAAGCTCGAGTTGGGCATGATGTGATTTAATAGTGAGGAGTTAGAAGTGAGGAGTAAGTTGTTGAGCACCATTCCTGGTAATCGCACTCACAACTCACAACTAAACGCAATGGCTGGCAAGAACACATATTTCATCTCCGACCTGCATCTGGGGGCTAAATACATGACCGATCACCTGATGCGTGAGAAGCGTGTGTGCCGTTTCCTGAACAGCATCAAGCAGGACGCCGCCGAACTTTACCTGTTGGGCGACATCCTCGACTATTGGTACGAGTATAAATATGTGGTGCCCAGGGGCTACATCCGTTTTCTGGGCAAACTGGCCGAACTGGCCGATGCCGGTGTCAAGATCACCTGGGTGACAGGCAACCACGACGTGTGGCTGTTCGATTACCTGCGTGACCAGATCGGCTTGACCGTCCTCTACGGGCACACCGAGGTCGTCACCCAGGGCAAGCGCATCCTCATCGCCCACGGCGACGATGTGGGCGTGCAGCCTACCATGTACCGCTTCACGCGCTGGTGCTTCTACAACAAGGTCTGCCAGTGGCTGTATGCCAGTGTGCATCCCCGTTGGACCTATCCCATTGCCACCGGCTGGTCCAACGAGAACCGCACGAGCCGGTCGCCCGAGAAACTCAAGGCCATCTCCGAGAATGCCGCCACCCGCCTGATGGACTTCTCACGTCAATACCATAGCGAGCACCCCGATGTCGAGGCCTTTGTCTATGGCCATCTGCACATTGCCCGCGTGAACAACGAGGAGCACATGCCCCCCGTCATCTTCCTGGGCGACTGGATATCGTTGTGCACCTATGCCGTGCTCGACGCCCAGGGCCATTTCGAGCTCAAGTACTACAAGGAAAGCGACACTTCAGCCAATTAGGATTGTTTAACTATGATTCTTAATGAATCTTAATTATGCGGCTTATCTCACTGAATCATAAAAACTTGAGTTAGCTGCAGAGGACCCCGAAATCAATGTCGAAAGGGGCCTTACGCGAAAAATATGTTATAAAACATAAAAGAATTGTGTCCACATTTGATTTTATGGCTGTACTTTTGTGCCATAAACCTGAAACAATCTTTTTTACCTTAGAAATTTTACCTATTTGAAACCTAAAAAGGAATTTTAAGCCGAGGCTTAAGGTTCCTTTTTATTTTACAATGCTATAACTGTTGACCCAACCTTTAGACGTAGCCAACCCTGCGGGACTAATGCTAATTAATCAATGTGTGTTCAACGGGATATTCTTTACATGCCATCGGCATGTGACGTGGGGCCTCGCCTTGGCGTGGCCGTGTTTGCGCTGATGCGTAAAAAATGTTGTTCCTGTTGTATAAAAAGTATTGTTCTTGTTGTTTGAAAAAATCTTAGCGCCTTTGCGTGGGGTGCGGTTTTCAGTTTCGTGTGTGGGGGCGAGGCCACGCCATAAGTTTCAGTAAAATCCTATGTTAATAAAAGTTAAAATTGGGGGGGTAATTAAACCGTTTTTGTAAAAGATGTCTAAAGAATTAGAAGATATCACGATGGCCTAAATTGTCGTGAAAGTGAGTGCTTTACCGAAAATAATAACCCAAATATACCTAATTAATTATGAGAAATCTAATTACAACGTTCAAGGTTTTCTCGTTGCTGATGGTGACTATAGTAATGGTTGCCTCGTGCGGGGATAAAAAAGATGAGCCTAATGCTGTTTACAATTATTACATGCTCATTCAGTCTCAAGTAGCCCTGGATCTGTCGGATGACGCCGAAGGTGAGGGCACAATGGTCGGCGGTCAAGTGAGTGTGATATCCAGGACAGTTGCTCGGATGAAGAATGTAATGGCGCTGTATGAGTCCGACCAGAATTCTACCGATATCGAAGTTGCCCTGCTCAGGGCATGTGACAGCATTTATCGTGAATATACCTCGGCCTATGTCCAGTATTCGGGACAAACCCTGTGTTTTGTTCAGATTAACCGTCGCAAGCTTATGGATGGAAAAACTCAGGAAGGCACCACGCTCAAGACTTACTACTTCCGCGTCCTGAAGGATGTTGGTCCAGGCGAGTCAACCGATCCGGCGCCACCCGAGTTTTCGCTCGATAAGCCGGATGCGCTCGAGGCCGTTGACCTGGGCTTGTCGGTCAAGTGGTCTAACTGTAACCTGGGTGCCAAGGCACCCGAGGAGTATGGCGGCTATTTTGGCTGGGGCGACCCGACGGGCAAGCTGTGGGACGGAGACGGCATTTACAGACAAGCTGGCTCATTCGTGTGGAATACCGATAACTATGGTGGTATGAATCCCCCGATCGAGATTGGCGGTACCCCGCTCGACGTTGTGACCGCTCATTGGGGTAACAGCTGGCGTACCCCCAGTGCATTGGAAGCATTGGAATTGTTCTCTGAATGCGAGTGGAAACTGCATTCACAGGATGCTCGCAATTGGTATGAGGTCATCGGCCCCAATGGCAACAGCATCATCATGCCACTGGCAGGACTCTATGGCATTATCCCTCATAAAGGCAGCTCATCATTGATGGAAGGCCCATTGCATACCAATTTCAGGGGCTTTTATTGGACTTCGAGCATTTGTGAATCACCTGGTAATGCTGCATCAAGGAGCTATGCCGTCAGTCAAGGGGTGGCCACGGCATGGACATTTGGCTTCGGATTGTATGGTGACGAATGGCTGGGCGGGTTTAATGACCACCTGCGCGCCTTCCACATTTCAATCCGGCCGGTATATTCCAAACCTGAAGAAAATCATCCAAATAACTAATGTAAAGCGATATGAAAACTTACAATCACTTATTATTGATCGTGGCCATCTCGCTGATGGCAACCTCGTGTGGCAAGGATGACGAACCCGATATCAAAATCGAGCCACCGGTTTACAACCTCAATAAGCCGGCCGCAGTAGAGACTGTGGACCTGGGTCTTTCGGTCCTTTGGGCCAACTGCAATCTGGGCGCCAGCTCGACCACCGACTATGGCGGCCACTTCGCTTGGGGTGACCCCACGGGGGCACTGTGGTCAGCCCAGGGCATCTCCTATGACGAGCAAGGCTACAACTGGAATACCAATAACTATGGCGGCAACAATCCGCCTGCCGACATCAGCGGTACCGAACTGGATGTCGTGGCCGTTCATTGGGGTGACGGGTGGCGAATGCCCACCTATGCCGAAATGCGGGAATTGAGGACAAAGTGCCAATGGACCATGATGGAGCAGGGTGGTGTCAGATGGTATGAAGTGACCGGTCCCAACGGCAACAGCATCAATCTGCCGATTGCCGGATTATATTACGACCCTACAGGTTCACCTGGCGCGCGCTTTCTTGGAGGTCCTGCACACGTCAACAAGGGTGCCTTCTATTGGACATCAACGGTTAGTTGGTCGCAGAGCAACCAGCGAGGCTATGATATCCATCCTGGAGTAGTAACCGCGTGGTGCCTGCTGGTTGAATCTGAAGGGAGATACTATCTCCTCGACTATGTGCGTGCCTTCCACATGTCAATCCGTCCCGTGAAGAACAAGTAGCACGAAAGTTCTTTTTTTTAAGAACTGATTTTATGGAATTATGAAGACAATCAAGGTATTTATCTGGCTTATTGCCGTTTTATTGGTTGCCTTGTTCTCGTGCAAGGATAGCGAGGAGGTTTATGACACTGGTGATTATAAATACTACCTGACCATTCAGTCCCAGGTCAGACTGCATTTGGCGGACAATGCCGAAGATGAATCGGGGATGGCTGTTAGTCCTGAGATTGACCGCTTATCCAGAACAATCTTCTATATGCAGCAGTCTGTAGTTAACAATGATTCAGTGCAAGGTGAAACTCTTGCAAAGGAGGCGGCTTTAATTGCTGTTTGTGACAGCTTATATCAAAGCTATGCCGATATGAACCCTGCTAATAAGGGTAATGTCATATGTTTTGTGAAGCTTATTCGTTCCCGATTGCATAGTGACGGCACAGTCAAGGATGCTGTGACGTTGAAGTACTACCAGTTTTGGTTTGAGAAGTCTGGCAATGGTGGTGGTAATGGCGGCCAAGATTCCGACGATTATTTGGCTAAGCCAGACTCGCTTGAAGCTGTCGATTTGGGTTTGTCTGTCCTTTGGGCTAACTGTAACATTGGTGCTAATCAGCCTCGTGATTATGGTGCTCGTCTAGCTTGGGGTGATCCTACAGGTAAACTGTGTTCTGGACAAGGAATTGGATGGAATGGCAACGGCTACACTTGGAGCACCGATAACTATGGTGGCAACAATCCGCCGGCAGACATTGCCGAAACAGCGTTAGATGTCGTGACTACAAATTGGGGTGATGGCTGGCACATTCCCAGTTATAGTGAGGCGAAGGAATTGTGTGATCAGTGCCAGTGGAAACTGCGAACTTGGGGTGACATCAAGTGGTATGAGGTTATCGGGCCGAATGGCAACAGCATCATAATGCCGCTGGCTGGAATGTTTGGAGATGACGTGAACTCCGGTAAACGTTTCCAAGCGGGACCGTATGGTGTAGGTGAAAGGGGCTATTACTGGACATCAAGCAGTTGTACAACTCCGAGCACTGCTGAACAACGCAGTTATGGCGTTAACGAAGGCGTAGTAACAGCTTGGTGCTTCAAATTCAATAGCATTGACGGTGATGAATTGACCCCCGTATTTATTGACCACTTGCGAGCAATGCACATGTCAATCCGTCCCGTGAAGAACAAGTAGCACAGTTTATTTCTGCGACATAGAATTTTGACACAGCCTCTACAGCGCGTTTGACTACAAACAATGTTGTTTTTGTTGTCTGAAAAAATCTTCGCGTCTTTGCGCCTTTGCGTGGGGTTTTCAGTCGTGTGTGATGCGGCAACGCCAAGGCGTGGCCCTACGATCTGCCGCTGAATCTTTATCGGATGATCGTGAGTTGATTGAATTGTCGTTCTTGTATTTCTTGTTTTCAAGGACGCGAGGTGGGGGACCTCGGAGATGCTGTCCCGGCCGATAGCCTCCCTGTTTGCTGATTATTTTTGGACTTTTTCTCAGTTTTCACTATCTTTGCCGTTCTAAAACAATAGGACGATGAGAACGATAGCGATTATAGTGGCTGGGGGTAGCGGAACGCGCTTTGGGGCCCAGTTGCCCAAGCAGTTCCTGGAGCTGGCCGGTCGGCCCATCCTGATGCGCACCATCGAGGCCTTCGGGGAAAGCTGTGAGACAGGGGACACCTCCCTTGATGTCATTGTTACCTTGCCCGCTGACCAGATGGACTTGTGGAAGCAACTGTGCGAGAAATATGCTTTTTCGCTTCCTCACCGCGTGGTGGCGGGTGGCGAGACGCGCTGGCACAGCGTGAAGAATGCCCTCGCAGCCGTTGGCGACATCACCGATGTTGACGTGATCGCTGTGCACGACGGCGTGCGCCCGCTGGCGACAGCCGGTCTCATCCGTCGCGTGCTGGATGCAGCCCGCCGTGACGGGGCCGCCATTCCCGTGGTGCCGCTCAACGACTCGGTGCGTCAGGTGGCAGGTGATACGAGCCATGCCCTTGACCGCTCCTCGTTGCGCGCGGTACAGACGCCCCAAGCCTTTGACGCGCGGCTGCTGCTGGATGCCTATCACCAGCCGTTTGACCCGACGTTCACCGACGACGCCTCGGTCGTGGAGCGAGCAGGGCATCGTGTGACCCTCGTCGACGGTGACCCTGTGAACCTGAAAATTACCCGTCCCATGGACCTGGCCCTTGCCGAATACTTGTTGAACCAAGATGCCTGACCTGCGTCATACCGACATACAGTACCTGCACGGCGTGGGCCCGAAGCGTGCTGAGCTGCTCAAGAAGGAGCTTGGCATCAGCACCTACTACGACCTGCTGTATTATTTCCCCTTCCGCTACATCGACCGCAGCGTCATCAACCACGTGAACGAGATTCATGGTGATGACCTGGGCGTGGTGCAATTAAAGGGGCGCTTCCTCACGTTCAATGCAGTGGGCGAGGGACGTAAACGCCGCCTTCAGGCCCTGTTTACCGACGGCACCGGCACCATCGAGGTCGTGTGGTTCAACCGTGTGGCCTCGATTCAGAAGAGCTATAACACCAATACGCAATACATCCTTTTCGGCAAGCCTACGTTTTTCAACAACCACTTGAACATCGTCCACCCCGAGGTGGACCTGGCCAGCAGCGAGGCGGTCACCCAGGGCTTGCAGGGCGTGTATAACCTGACTGAGGTGCTGCGCAACCGCTCTTTCACCTCGCGCACCATTCACAAACTGGTCGTCAACATCCTCAACACCCCGGCAGTCCAGCACATCGATGAGACCTTGCCGCCCGAGTTGATGCAACGCTATCGGCTCATGCCGTTGTCCGAAGCCCTGCGCAACATCCACCAGCCCGCCGACCAGCAGGCGCTGCAACGGGCGCAGTTCCGCCTTAAGTTTGAGGAGTTGTTCTTTTTGGAACTCAACATTTTACATTATATTAAAGGAAGCTCGCGGCGCCTTGTGGGGCACGTCTTCAGCCGCGTGGGAGCCTACTTCCACGATTTCTACAACAACATCCTGCAGTTCCCGCTCACCGGAGCCCAGAAGCGAGTCATCCGCGAGATGCGGCATGATATGGGCAGCGGCAAGCAGATGAACCGTCTGTTGCAGGGCGACGTGGGCAGCGGCAAGACGATTGTCGCCTTTATGACCGCCCTCATAGCGCTGGATAACGGTTACCAGGCCTGCATCATGGCCCCGACTGAGATACTGGCGGGGCAGCACCTGGAGACCATCCGCCCCCTGGCCGAGGCCATCGGGGTGAAAGTGGCGCTCCTGACAGGCTCCACACGCAAAAAGGAACGCACCGCCATTCACGAGGCGTTGATGAGCGGCGAGTTGCAGATTCTCATCGGCACGCATGCCCTCATCGAGGACACGGTCCAGTTCCATAACCTGGGGCTTGCCGTCATCGACGAGCAGCACCGCTTCGGCGTGGCACAGCGGGCGCGCCTGTGGAGCAAGAACCGCACGGCTCCGCCTCACATCCTGGTGATGACGGCGACACCTATTCCCCGCACGCTGGCGATGACGGTCTATGGCGATCTCGACGTGTCGGTCATCGACGAGTTGCCGCCGGGACGCAAACCGGTGACCACCGTGCTCAGGCACGAGCCCGACCGTTTCAAGATGTACCAGTTCGTCGGCTCGCAGCTGCGCGAGGGACGGCAGGCCTACATCGTCTATCCCCTCATCGAGGAGAACGAGAAACTTGACCTCCATGCCCTGGAATTGGGTTATGAACAGGTTAAGGACGTGTTCCCGCATTACAACGTGGCGATGGTGCACGGCCGCATGAAACCCGCCGAGAAGGACCATCAGATGATGCTCTTCGCGTCGGGGCAGGCACACATCCTTGTGGCGACGACGGTCATCGAGGTGGGCGTGAATGTGCCCAACGCCTCGGTCATGGTCATCGAGGATGCAGAGCGCTTCGGCTTGTCGCAGCTGCACCAGCTGCGAGGCAGGGTGGGGCGCGGTGCCGACCAGAGCTATTGTATCCTGATGGCGCGCAGCGACTTGGGACGTGACACGCGTCACCGCTTGCAGGTGATGACTCAGACCAACGACGGTTTTGTCGTTGCCGAGGAGGATATGAAACTGCGTGGCCCCGGTGACATGGAGGGCACACAGCAGAGCGGCATCGCATTCAACCTGCACATCGCCAACCTGGCCCAGGATGGCCAAATCATACAAATGGCTCGCAACGCCGCCGAGGACTACTTGCGCGATGACCCCAAGATGGAGACTCCGTGGGGACGCAAGATGGCCGCCCACATCAAGGAAATCTTTGATAAACAGGCAAATTGGGGGCTTATTTCTTGACTCCGTACTGTGAGATTTTGTGCTGCTGAAAAGGAAAATGTGCAATCGTTTGGTGTTGCGCATTTTTTATTTTAACTTTGCACGGATAAATGTTTTTTAAGGATTAACCACAATATTTTAGATGATGAGGCGATATATTTCTTTCCTGATTGCTGTGTTCATTATGGCAGGTGTGCTGTCGCAGGCATGGGCCTATGGCACGCCCAAACGTGAGTTCCGCTCGGCATGGATTGCTACGGTATGGTGTCTGGATTGGCCCTCACAGGGGGCTGGAGCCGCCAAACAGAAGGCCCAGATGGACCGCTTGCTCGACTCGTTGCAGGTCAACCGTTTCAATGCGGTGAATTTTCAGGTGCGCTCTATGTGCGATGCGATGTACCGGTCGAGCATTGAACCCTGGTCGAGCTATCTCACGGGCACCCGTGGCGCCGACCCCGGGTTCGACCCCTTGCAGTATGTCGTGGAGGGTTGCCACAAGCGTGGCATGGAGTGCCACGCCTGGGTGAATCCCTATCGCTGGAGCACTGGCACGAACTGGAATACGGCCTACGACCGCGAACTCAAGGAGGACGGCTGGCTGCTCACTTACGGAACGACAATCATCTTGGATCCTGGTCAGCAGCGCACCATCGACCGTATTGTGGACGTGTGCCGCGAAATCATCACCAATTACGATGTCGATGGCATCCTCTATGACGACTACTTCTATCCCAGCGGCATCCCCGCCGATGCCAGCGCCGAGGACTACGGCGAGTGGCAGGCCTCGGGCACGACGCTCTCGTTTGCCGATTGGCGCCGCGATAATGTCAACCGCATGGTGCGCGCCGTCTATGACATGATTCAGGAGACCAGGCCCGATGTGCGCTATGGCATCTCGCCCGCCGGTGTAGCCGCCAGCAGCCGCACCGTGGCCGACAAGTATGGTGTGGACCCTTGTCCCACTGGCAGCGACTGGCAGTACAACAGCATCTTCAGCGATCCGCTGGCCTGGATTTCGTCACATAGCATCGACTATATTTCGCCTCAGGTCTATTGGCCCTTCGGCCACAGCACCAACGACTACGGTAAGATTACGGAATGGTGGGGCCAGATCGCCGACCATTTTGGCCGCCAAGTGTTCATCTCGTCATCGATTTCGGGATTGACCAACTCATCCACCGAGGTGCAGTACAAGGAGTATGCCGATGAGGTGGAGTTCAACCGCACCAGCTCAGTGGACGGCAATCCCGGTGCCATCTTCTATTCGTGCAAGTATATCTATGCCCTCAACAGCAACTCCCTGGGGCATTACCTCAAGAATACGGTCTTCACTAAGCCCGCGTTGCCCCCGGTCATGCCCTGGAAACAAGGCTATAATCCGGGCGAGGTGCAGAATCTGGAGCGCGCGGGCAACCTGTTGAAATGGGATGGCTTTGAGAACGTGCGTTATACGGTTTATGCTTTCCCTATCACGATGAATTATACAACCTTCGCGGGCCAGATCGACTACTTGTTGGGCATGACCTACGACCCGACCTATGAGATTCCTGAGCAATATCGCCAGGGCTACCAGTTCGCGGTGTGCGTGCTCGACCGTGTAGGTTACGAGTGGAGCCCCGCTTTCCTGAGCGTGGAACTTGACCAGCTCGATAATCCCCAGCTCATCAACCCTGCGAACGAGACGGCTCCCGACGCGCCGTTCAACTTTACTTGGCACAAGGTGGATGGCGCGACCAGCTATGTGGTCGAACTCGCCGCATCGCCCGAGTTCAGCAATGTGCTGGAGCATGTCACGGTCACCGATACTGTCGCCAGCGTGCTCTTGTTCAACAAGCTCACCCATGGCGAGGTGCAGTATTGGCGTGTCCAGTCATGTGCCGACAGCTGCTACAGCGGCGTGAGCGAGGTGCGTGCCTTCACACCCATGCTGCTCACCATCAAGGCTCCTGCCGATGGTAGCGAGGACCTTGAGGTGCCTGTCACGGTCCAGTGGTACACCTGTGGTAGCGACGAACCCGCAACCCTGCAGGTCGCTGGTGACGACGCCTTTGCCCATGTCATCTTCACGGGCACGTCAACCAGCGGGGCGCTTGTAGTCCCCGACGAGTTGCTTGAACCCGGCAACACCTATTTTGCCCGCGTCATGCTCACTGTCGATGGCGAGACGATGACCAGCAACGTGGTGCGTTTCTCGATAGCTCATGCGGCAGCACGCTTTGACGTGCCTGTCGATGGCGGCACGCTTTACAAGAACCAGCACATCACCCTCAAGCCGCAGAGCTGGGCGACCTCCTATGTCATCGAGGTCTCGAGCAAGGAAAACACTTGGGGCCGCTCCCGATTCATCGAGACGCTCAAGAACGGCCAGTACAAGACCACCTTGCCCGCCGAACAGATCAAAGTGGACGGAAAACTCATGGTGGACGGAACCACCTATTATGCCCGTTGCAAGACCACCTATCTCGACTTCGACGGCAACACCCATACTACGGCCTACGGCCCCGTCATCAGTTTCGTTTACTGCGCCAATGCCGAACTCGAGGTCGGCGACGTCAACGGTGACGGCGAAATCAACATCGCCGACATCAATGCTGTCATCGACATGATCCTGGGCGGAACCATCTCCCCATCAGGTGACGTAAACGGCGACAGCGAGGTCAACATCGCCGACGTCAACACCCTCATCGACCTCATCCTCACCAATTAACAACTCCCATAGCAAGAGGATAGAAAATTCGACTATAAAACTGAATGGCTGAAATTGTTTTCGTTTCAGCCATTCAGTTTTCCGTAATCTCTGTTATTTCCGTTATTTCCGTCCTGCTAGGATGGTGAGAAGGGAGGTGGCAAGGCCGTAGTAGACGGCGTCGCCGGGGAGCGAGGCGAAGTTGGCCAGCAGCAGGGCGGCGACACCGATCGGCATCGACAGCAGCACACGGCTGGGTTTGAAACGGCCAGGCTTCCACAAGGCAAAGCATAGCGGGAACAGGATGGCGACGGCCCTCAGTCCCAGCGACAGGAAACCCAGGTCGTTGATGAAGGTGCCGCTGAATGTCGTTGCAGCAACAAATGCCGCCAGCAGGATGCCGGCTATCGACAAGCGGGTCTGAAACAGTTGTGACAGCGGCGAGGATGTCATGCCCATGCGTCGCTTGAAGTTGCCGTACACGTCACGCACCAGAATCGTAGCGGCGCCTAACGAGAGGCCGCTGCCGCACCCCAGGATATTGATGAGCATGGTACCCAACATCAAGCCGCCTAACCATGCAGGCAGGTATTTGAGGACAAATGCCGGGAATGCCTGAGCCGAGTTCTCAATGACCCCTAATCCGGCAGGCAGGGTCTCGCCCGCCGCCTGCAGGGCCTTGAGCTCATCGGCAGTGACATAATGGCCGCGCATATAGATGCCCACGAGGGTGCATGCTGCACCGATGATGGGCATGAAAAAGGCACACAACAGGGCGCCGCGACGGGCTTTGGGCGTGCTGGCTGCCGACCAGATGCATTGGGCATAACTCTGGGTGCACACCACGCCCAGCACGAGCGACAAGCAACCGCCCAAATCCTTGAAAATACCTCTTGCAAACGGACTGCCGTAACGGTGATGGACGCTCTCGGCATCGGTCAAGCCATTAAACTGGGCCAGAGTGGGGGAGTGATAAACCGAGTCCACCCCGTCGCTCAACCCCGAGACACCGCCAGCGATGTGCCACACGACGATACCGGCCACCACCGAACACAAGTACAGTAGCACCAGTTTGACGATACCGCCCACACCGGCACTGCGTATGCCGCCGAACAGCACCAGCAGCATGATGAGCACTGCGCCTGCCAGCGAGGCCCATACCGTCGAGATGCCGAACAGACTGCCGATCATGGCCGACGAAGACAACACCTGTGACATGATGCTGATGAAGATGCCTATCAGGAACAACAAGGAACCTACAGTCTCGGCCTTGTGTCCGTACTCGCGGCTCACCACCTCGAGCAGGGTAGAGCAACCGCTGTTTCTTAACGGTTTTGCGTACAACAACCCCAGCACCAGCGCGCCAAGTCCGGCACCGATTGTGAACCACCAGGCCGACAACCCGTAGCAGAAAGCGAGCTGCGCCGTGCCGATGGTGCTCTGCCCTCCGGCCAACGTACCCAGCATGGCGCCGCACACCATCCAGCTGCCGCTCGTGCCGCCGGTGGTGAAACTGTGTGCATCCTTGACTTTGCGCCCCGACAGCCAACTGAGTGCCAGCAGCAAGCCTACGGTCAAGATGACTCCTATGAGATGTATTGTCGATACCATGGTTTTTCGGAGTGCAAAGATACATCAAAAAATATACTTGATTGCTATTTCTGAAGACGAGAACTCACGAAAAGTGTTCCTTTTTTGTGTGATAATTCTCCAAGAAACGTTTCAAAAATGTGCCGTAACTGAAAATTGTTAATAACTATTGTGCAGTTTTGTTTTGATTATCCGACTATTTATGTGTAATTTTGTAGGTTAAATAATGTGCGCAGTTTATTAATTATGGAATAATCATTTAACAAAAACAATATTTGAATATGAGACTGACTACTCTTTTCTCGTTGATCTTAGTGTCAACCATGATGGCGTTGGCTGGCCCTCGCCATTATTCAAGTAACATTCCCGGTGACGTGAATGCCGACGGTGACGTCAATATCGCCGACGTCAATACCGTGATTGACGCCATCTTGACTTCTTCGGCCGATTTGAAGTGTGACGTCAATGGCGATGGTGACATCAACATTGCCGACATCAACTACCTGATCGACATCATCCTTACTGGTCCGGTTATCCCGACAGTTGATACTGGTATGTACATGGGTATCATCGGTTATAACCAGACGTTGTACACCAAGGACATCGCATTCCTTGACTCGACCACGGTGACTGGATTCAATGACTTTGTCATGTCGCTGACCACTAAGCCTGGACGTCTGCTTTACTATTCGGTGGATAAGGCTCTTGATGCCCTCAATTCGGCTGCAAATCCCAAGAACTTGCAGAATGTGGCTCTGGTGACCTTTACCGAGGGTCTCGACCAAGGTTCCTTGATGATGACCGACAAGTATGACACCGAAACCGAGTATGCTCAGGCCCTCAAGTCCCGCATCAACGATGAGCGCGTCTATGGCCGTTCAATCAAGGCGTTCACCATCGGTCTGATGAATGAGAACGTCAGGGACGAGAACCAGTTCCGTGCCAACCTGTATTCGCTGGCCAGTGACTCGGCCAAGGCGATGATGGTCAACTCGATGGCCGAGGTTAACTCGAGCTTCCAGAACATCGCCGACGAACTCGTGAGACGCAACATGTCCGAGTCGTTGACGCTGGTATTCCCCGGTGTGGGTACAGGTACGCGCATCCGTTTCACCCTCGACGAGGTGACGAGTGAGAACGTCAATGACTCTCAGATCTACATTGAGGGTACTTTCTCGCTGAAGACCCGCAGCTTGACCAACATCACTTACCATGGTCTGACCTGCACCGCTGGTGACAGCGTGGCCGCATCGAGTGTTGACGGCATGTTTGTTTCGCTCGTGTTCGACGGCATCCAGCTCGACAACGAGGAGCGCATCGTGAAGGATAACATCCAAGAGTGGTACTGGGTAGAGGACCAGCAGGCTTGGGAAGCCAGCACCGAGTTCTCGGCCAGCCGCCTGCCCGAGGTAGAAAGCACCTATTCCAGCGCTCTGGTGATGCTGTTGCTCGACTGCAGCTCAGTCATGGATGAGAACTTCGACGAACTCAAGGTTTCGGCCAACTCTTTCATCGAGCGTATGCAGAACTACAATACCATCCCCGGCATGTTCACCGTCAATGGCGTTTCGTTCCAGATGGTTGCTATCGAAGGCGGCACGTTCACCATGGGTGTTGACAGTGCAGCAGTCGAGGCTGGTTTGGCCAACGGCGACGAACTTCCTGCTCATGAGGTGACCCTCGCTCCCTATTCGATCGGTCAGACCGAGGTGACTCAGGAATTGTGGCAGGCTGTGATGGGTACCAACCCCAGCAGCTTCACCGGTGACCCGAAGCGTCCTGTCGAGCAGGTAAGCTGGACGGACTGCCAGGAATTCATCGCTCGCTTGAATGCGTTGACTGGTAAGGCCTTCCGTCTGCCCACCGAGGCCGAGTGGGAGTATGCTGCCCGCGGCGGCAACAAGAGCCACAGCTATCTGTATTCGGGCGGTGACGTCATCGACGAGGTGGCTTGGTACTACAACAACAGTTATGCTGTTGGCAGTGACAGTGAGGACTATGGTACCCATGCTGTAGCTACCCGTCACGGCAATGAACTGGGCTTGTTCGATATGAGCGGTAACGTTCACGAGTGGTGCAGCGATGCTTATCTCCCCTATGGTGAGGAACAGCCCGAGAACCTCGATGGTTACAGGTTCGTGATTCGTGGCGGTTGCTGGTTCAGCTTGCCCAAGGATTGCCGTTCGACCAGCCGCAACAATGAGGGACGCGACATGCGTTTCTACACTACTGGTCTGCGTCTGGCCTTGTAATCGGCACTGTCGAGAGATAATTATTAAATAGTGAATACGGCACCCGGTGGTGGCAACATCATCGGGTGTCAATTAATAAAGCGATTAGATGCTACTGATCATTGTCACGGCTATCTTGCCGGCCTTGCTCTTGGGCTGGTGGATTTACAGGAAGGACTCGTTGCGCCCCGAACCCTTAAAGCAGCTTTACAGGGCTTTCCTTTTCGGCGTGGGCTCGGCCTTCGTCTCCCTGTTGATTTCTACTTTGATGGGATTAATGGGCTTGATGGTCTATGATATTGGATCCTATACGGGTGCTGTTTCAACGGCTCTGTTTGCAGCCGCTTTGCCCGAAGAGGTGGCCAAACTCACGATGCTGTGGCTCTGCCTGCGCAAGAACCCCTACTACGACGAGTATTTTGATGGTATCGTCTATGCCGCCTGTGTGGGCCTTGGCTTTGCCGCGACCGAGAATGTGCTCTATCTCCTGCAGAGCGAGGATTGGCTGATGACGGGCCTTATCCGCGGCATCACTGCCGTACCTGCCCATTTCGCTATCGCTTGTGCCATGGGTTATTTCTACAGCAAGCGGCACTTCGGCGACAACAGCCGTCTCACGGCGGTATGCGTTCTGGCTGTTCCCATCATCATCCACTGGGTTTATGATGCACTGGCTTTCAGCGAGTCGATCAACCCTGCTGTGTCGGTGGTTATCAACATCTTGTTCGTATTGCTCATCTGGCGCGTTTATCGCAGCACAATGCGACGCATCGGCAATCTGCATCAGCTCGACAGGGCACGCATGACCCCGCCGCCGATACCCGGTGCTCCTTCCTCATCTACACCGCCTCCGCTGCCTGGCAGCGACAGGAACAACAACACTCCTCTGGCATGACGCCAAAGGAGTGTTTTTTCATTTCTCAGTTGATGTGTGATTACTGGTCGTTGTGTTTCTTGACCAGACGCTCGTATTCCGGATTGCCCTCACGCAGCAGACGCTCATAGCGCTCACGGTCGTTAAGGACCTGATAGGCGGCCTGGACGTCGGGGTTGCGGTGGTTGATGATGACGCTGTAGGCGCCAGCGTCGCCATACAGGTCTCGGGCGATCAAGCCTTTTGTGATGGCTTTGAGCATCTGTTCGCTGGTGCGGTACTTCTCCTCGTCATACTTGATGCTGTCATTTTCGCCCATCTGAATGAGGTCGCGCATCATCTCGTCGGTGATCACGAAGCCCTCATCAAACTCTTTTACCGTGGCATAGCGCTTGGTGATGGCCTTGCGCTCTTTGTCCACAAACTTGATGGCATACTGATTAAGGATGCCCTTGGCACTCAGGTCACGGTAATAGGTGCTGTACTCGGTGGTGTCAACCGGGACAAACACATCAGGCATCACGCCACCGCCGCCGTAGATGGTGCGGCCGTTCAGGCGGGTGGTGTAACGCAGTGAGTCGTTGAACTGGATGCTGTCCAGACTGTAGTATTCGCCCTCGTTATAGCGGTCGAGCAGCTCTTTTTCGTAGGCTTTCTTGTCTCCGCGGTTGTAGGGCTTCTGGATGCAACGGCCGCTGGGTGTGTAGTAACGGGCAACGGTCAGGCGCATCATCGAGCCGTCTTCAAACTTGAAGGGCCTCTGCACCAGTCCTTTGCCGAAAGTGCGGCGGCCGACAACCACTGCGCGGTCCCAGTCTTGCATGGCACCCGCGAAGATTTCGGCTGCCGATGCCGAGTACTGATTGACGATGACCACCATGTGCAGGTCCTTGTAATTTCCCCAGCCGTTGGCATTGGCCTCGTTGCGTGGTGAGTTCTCGCCCTCGGTGTAAACCATGAGCTGGCCGCGCTCCAGGAATTCGTTGCACATGTCGATGGCTGCATTCAGGTATCCGCCGCCATTGTCGCTCAGGTCCATGATCAGCTGGGTCATGCCCTGCTTTTTGAGTTCTTGCAAGGCTTCCATCATCTCCTCGTGAGTCTTGGCGCCGAAGCGGGAGATACGCAGGTAACCCGTGCGTTCGTCGAGCATGTACTTGGCGTCGATACTGTTCAACGGGATGTTGTCACGCGTGATGCGGAAGGTGATCAAGTCCTTTACTCCGGGGCGTTTTACCTTGATGGTGACGTTGGTGCCCTTCTTGCCGCGAAGGCGCTTCTGGATATCGCTGTTTTTCATCTTCACGCCGGCAATGGTCGTGTCGTTCACATAGATGATGCGGTCGCCGGCCAGCACGCCCACGCGCTCACTGGGGCCGCCGGGAACGGTCTGGATGACGTAGAGCGTGTCCTTGTTCATGTTGAACTGGATGCCCACGCCGCTGAACTCGCCTTGCAGCGGTTCCTCGAGTTCCTTGGTCTCCTTGGCATCGGTATAGGACGAGTGAGGATCCAGGCTCTCGAGCATCCCTTTGATGGCATCTTCTACCAGTTTGTCCTCATTGACCGAGTCGACGTACAATGTCGAGATGGCATACTCGGCGTTCAACAGTTTCTGCAGTACTTGAGGCAAGGACCGCTGTGCAGTGACGGTCAATGAAAAGACCAGGCACAGGGCCACGAGATACAATCCTTTATTCATCTTGTTATCAGTTTCGAATCTTCAGTTTTGAGTGATGGGGATTTGTGAAAAGTCGGCATTCATCGGCAGGTAGGCCCTGATGTCTTGACCGTAATGCACCAGTTCGCGCACGATGCTGCTGCTGATGTGGCTGTACTCGGGCAAGGTGTACAACAGGATGGTCTCGATGCCAGTCAGGTCGCGGTTCACCTCGGCCAGATGCTTCTCGTTCTCGAAGTCCTGTATCAGCCTCACGCCGCGCACGATGAACTGGGCGCCCACTTCCTGTGCAATCTCAACGGTCATGTTGCTGTAGGTGATGACCTGCACGCGGGGATCGTCTTTGAAAACGCTCTCGATAAAGGCTTTGCGCTGCTCCATGGTCATGAACGACCGCTTGTCGGCATTCACGCCGATGGCAATGATGAATCGGTCGAAAAGGGGTAATGCCCGGCGCACGATCGACTCGTGGCCACAGGTGAAAGGGTCGAACGACCCGGGGAACAAGGCCACGCGCTGTCCCTGATTATCAATGCACTGTGATGTCTTCATCATCTTCGTTAACTAGGTTGTCAATAATGAAATTCTGACGCTCCATGGTGTTCTTGCCCATGAAGAAGGCGAGCATCTGCTTCACCGAGTCTTCCTTGCGCAGCGACACGCGGTCCAGGCGCATATCGGGGCCGATGAAGTCCTTGAACTCGTCGGGTGAAATCTCTCCCAGACCTTTGAATCGGGTGATCTCGGCGTTCTCGCCGAGCTTGTCGAGGGCGGCCAGGCGTTCTTCATCGCTGTAGCAGTAGTAGGTCTCGACCTTCTGCGGCTTGGCCTCGCGTTTGCTGGTGCGGGTCTTGCGCTTGGCGTCCTTCTTGTTAAGTACGCGGAACAACGGCGTCTGCAGGATATAAAGGTGGCCCGTCTTGATCAGCTCGGGGCAGAATTGCAGGAAATAGGTCAACAGCAGCAGGCGGATGTGCATGCCGTCAACATCGGCATCGGTGGCGATGATGACCTTGTTGTAGCGCAGGCCCTCAATGCCGTCCTCGATGTTGAGCGCAGCCTGCAGCAGGGCGAACTCGACGTTGGTGATGACCTTCTTGGGGTCAAGCCCGAAGGTGTTCAGCGGCTTGCCTCGCAACGAGAACACGGCCTGTGTCTCCACGTCGCGGATCTTGGTGATCGAACCGCTAGCGCTCAGGCCCTCGGTGATGAAGATGGAACTCTGGTCGCGGCGGTCGTTGTCCTTGGGGGCACGGGCGTCGTTGAAGTGGACGCGGCAGTCACGCAGCTTGTCGTTGTGAAGGGCGGCCTTCTTGACATTCTCGCGCACCTGCTTGCTCACGCCGGCAATGGCCTTGCGCTCGCGCTCATTGTCCTGAATCTTCTTCAACAGCACTTCGGCGGTCTCGGGGGCCTTGTGCAGGTAGTCGTCAAGTTCCTTCTTGATGAAGTCGTTGATGAACTTATAGATGGTGGGGCCGTCTTTCCACATGATGCTGCTGCCCAGCTTGATCTTGGTCTGGGACTCGAACACGGGCTCCTCGACCTTGATGCTGATGGCGGCGACGATGCCGTTGCGTATGTCGCTGTACTCGAAGTTCTTGCCGTAGAACTCCTTGATGGTCCTTGACAAGGCCTCGCGGAAGGCGCTCTGGTGGGTGCCGCCCTGGGTCGTGTGCTGGCCGTTGACAAACGAGTAGAACTCCTCGCCCAGTTGGGCCGCATGGGTGATGACCACCTCGATGTCGTCGCCGGTGAAGTGCATCAGCGGGTACAGCGGGTCGTTGGTCATGTTTTCCTTCACCAGGTCGCTCAAGCCATTGCGCGAATGATATTTCTTGCCGTTGAAGGTCAGCGTCAGTCCCGTGTTCAGGTAGGAGTAGTTCTTGATCATCTGCTCGATGATCTCCTCACGGAACTCGTAGTTCTTGAAGATGGTGCCGTCGGGCCTGAAACGCACCATGGTGCCGTTATCCTCGCCCTCGTTGGCGGCGATGATGCCGCTCTCCTCCTTGACAAGACCCTCGCTGTAGAGCACCGATGAACACTGCCCGTCGCGCACGCTGCGGATGTAGAACTCGGTGGACAAGGCATTCACAGCCTTGATACCCACACCGTTCAAGCCCACCGAGCGTTTATAGGTCTGGGTGTCATACTTGGCACCGGTGTTCATCTTGGACGATGCGTCCTTGACCTGGTCGAGGGGGATGCCGCGACCGTAGTCACGGATGGTCACCATGCCGTCGGCCACGTCGATATCGATATTGGGCTTGGCGTAGCCCGTGTTGAATTCGTCGATACTGTTGTCGATGACCTCCTTGACGAGGACATAGATGCCGTCGTCGTTCTGTGAGCCGTCGCCAAGCTTGCCGATGTACATACCCGGGCGCATGCGGATGTGCTCACGCGGGGAGAGCGTGATCAACTTCTCATAGCCGCCAAAGTCGCTCGTCTGCTGCTGACCGGCAGCGGTTTCGTCTATTATCTGATTCTGTTTGTCTTGTGACATACTTGTAGTAAAAATCTGCGTTTTAACCTACAAAGATACTATAATTTGAGCAAACATCGTGCCACTGAGCCTCATCTATAAGGTTTATTAACTAAATAGTGTGTGCTGGCGCACAAGAAATCGCCTCTTGTCCCGTTTCTATAATAGAAGATTTCTAAAAACCGTCGCTAAACGATGAAAACATTCAATTGGACTGTACTGTGGATATTGGCCATGATCATGAGCCTCTTGCTCTCGTCGTGTGACCCGATGTCGTCGTTGGAATGTGAGATTTACAACAAGACCGGGGACACCGTGACGCTTACCATGTATAAAGAAATCATGATCTCATCATTCCAGGGCTATACGATAGTGGAAAACGACAGCGTGAGCACACATTACGACGCCGACAGCTGCACTGTGGCTGTCTTGGCTCCCGATCAGGTACTCAAGGCCGGTTATGAGTGGTCCGGCTTGTATCGTGAAGATTATGTGGTCCCGTTGTGGAGGTACATCAAATCAATCCGCAAGGGTGATGAGGATTTAGATCCGGCTGTGTGGAACAGTGAGGCCGTCTGGACCATGAAAACCAAGGGTGGAGGCCGCTTTGAAGGCGAGTCCCGCTACTATACCCTCATCCTGCGCAAGTGATACCGTTTCTCAATCCTGGCATTATGCGCTGTAGAAATAAGATTACGCGCTGCCCACAATTTTGTGTTGTAAAAGTATTACGCGTTGTCAACGCGTAAGTCCAGGTCTCCTACCGCCGCTTGACAACAGCGACATAGGTGATGAGGATGACGTTCATCATTAGTGCATAGATGATGGCGGGAATCGCAATCACGTCGTTATTGAACACCAGCGGGCTGCTGGCGATGGCGATAGCCTGGGCGGCATTCTGCATACCCACCTCGATGACGATGGTGCGGCGCTCCTTGCCGGTCAGTTTCATGACGTGCGAGAGCAGGGCTCCGCTGCCCATGGCCAGCAGAATGAGCACGCTCACCGAGAGGCCCAGTTGCCCGAACTTGTCGATGATGGCGTCACGGTTCTGGATGAAGAATACGGTTGCCAGGAAGATGAGGGCAGGGAAGGCGATGCGCGACAGCACGTTGTGCATCTTCTCGGCGGCACCCGGCCATTTCTTTTTCACGGCGATACCCACCACGATGGGCAGGAACATGAGCACCAGGTTCTGCATCACCAGTTTGCCGATGGGCAGATGCACCTGTACGGCGCTGCCGGTGGTCGCGGTGACCCAACCCATGATCAGGGGCACGGTCAGCAGTGTGATGATGCTGCTGCACGCGGTCAACGATACCGACAGGGCGACATCACCCTTGGCGAGCATCGAGAACACGTTCGATGAACTGCCGCCGGGACAGCAGGCAATCAGCACGAAGCCGATCAGGAATATCGGATCCAGGCCCAGTGCCTTGCCGATGATCCATGCCAGCAGCGGCAAGATGATAATCTGCCCGATCAGGCCCGCCAGCACGGGCTTGGGGCGTGTCTTAAACAGCTTGAAGTCTTCAATTTTCAGATTCAGACCCAACTCAAACATCAGTAACGTGAGGATGGGCAGTACAATCCAAATGGTGTTCATCGTCTATGGTTATTGTGCTAAGGTATTTCTTTCCATTAAGTTATTCAAGGCGTCTGCCTCCTAACGGACAAACGCCTTGTAATCAGTAGCCCTTGAGAGGTGTCTCAAAGTTTCGAGGCAATAGCGGCGGCAATGGCCTGCATCTCCTCGGCGGGGAGGGTCAACTTGGGACCGCCAAAGGCCATGTCCTTCTCGCTCTGCAACGGCACGAGGTGGATGTGGCAATGGGGTACCTCAAGGCCCAGCACACCGATGCCGATGCGCTTGCAGGGAATGGCCTGCTCCAGCGCCATGGCCACTTTGCGGGCGAAGGCCCATAGTCCGGCGTACTCTTCCTCGTCAAGGTCGAACATATAGTTTACCTCATGCTTGGGGATGACCAGGGTGTGACCCTTGGCCATGGGATTGATGTCGAGGAATGCAAAGTAGCGGTCGTCCTCAGCCACCTTGTAGCTGGGAATTTCGCCAGCGGCGATTTTGCTGAAAATGGTTGCCATGTCGTTATACTTCGATTTTGAGGATTTCAAATTTCATCAGTCCGGCGGGTGCCTGTACGTCAACGATTTCGCCCACCTTGTGTCCCAGCAGACCCTTGGCGATAGGGGTAGAGATCGAAATCTTGCCCTCGCGCAGGTTGGCCTCGGTCTCGGTGACGATGGTGTAGGTCATCTGCGACTTGGTCTTCATGTTGCGGATGGTCACTTTGTTGAGCAGTTGAACCTCGTCGGTCGTGATTTTGCTCTCATCGATGATGCGTGCCGATGCTATCAGACTCTTGAGCTCTGCTATCTTGGCCTCAAGCATGCCCTGGCGCTCCTTGGCCGCATCATATTCTGCGTTCTCTGAAAGGTCGCCCTTGTCGCGTGCTTCAACAATGGCACGGACTACCTCGGGGCGTTCTACGTTCTCAAGATGAGCAAGCTCGGCCATCTTCTTGTCGTAGCCTTCCTGTGTCATGTAAGTAATAGCCATGCTAAATACTGTTTTTCTAAATTTTTAAGATTCAAAAAATTAGAAGAATCTCAACTGTTTGCTGAAGAGATCCCTCGCGGTTAATATTCGTTTTAACGCTGCAAAGATAATTGTTTTTTTGATTAGTGGCGCCCGATTGTTAATAAAATCACACTCTTTTATTAAAAATTAACCGAATACGGCGGCAATGCTATGGCTTTCGGTGAAGTGGCCCGGCCCGGGATGATTATCGGCGCCACAATGCGATGACTTGCCGCGTGGCAAAGGCGAGGCTGACGGCCGTGATCACGGCGGCGATGACGACCTGGCCGCCTTCCATCGCCACCATCACGGCGACAGCCACAGCCAGCGTCCACAGCAGGTTGTAGAGGCTGCCTGTCGAAACGCTCAGGCGATAGTTCTTGAAGTACACCACAGCCACGATTGCCGTGTACAGCAGGTAGGACACCAGGAAGGCTATACCCAGTCCTGTGAGGCCCCACCAGCGATAGAACACGATGTTGAGCACCAGGTTGATGGCGGCGCTCGCCACCTCGGTCCACAGGTAGGTCTTGCCGTCGCCCTTTGCCAGGATGGTGAAGGCCAGGCACCACGAGAGGGTGCGCAGCACGGTACCGATCATGCCCCAGGAGATGAAGGTGAGGATGACGTTGAATTCGGGCGTGTAGAGCAGCCACACCACCACTTCGCGCAGGAGGATGAAGAGTGCCACCACGGGCGCCATGACGGCAATGGCGACGTTGATTTCTTGCGACACATAGGCGCGCAGCCTCATGCGGCTCTCGGCGACCTTGGCCAGGCGGGGGTAATACTCCATGCCCAGGGCGGTGAGAATCAGCCCTGTGTATTTATTGATCAAGGTGTAGCCGGCTTGATAGAAACCCACGGTCTCGGTGCCGGCATTGACGTTGAGCCAGGCATTGAAGGCATAGCTGGCCAGGATGCTGGCGAAATTGCCGAGCGTCATGTAGATGCCTAACCTGACGAAGCCCTTGCCCATGTCGAAGGTCTCGCGTCGCGTCATCTTGACAGGCGCGTATTCACGGTTGCGGAAAAGCCACGCAAAGGCTGCAAGGGCGACTGCATAGGCAATGATCGACGGCAAGATGCTGCGTTCGCGCAGGATGTAGAACAGCGGTACCGACACGGCCAGCCCGACGATGGTGCCCCACAGCGTGACGCTTGCCAGCCGCTTGAGGCGAGCTGTGCCTTGCAGCACGGCATATTCGCCGTTGGTCAGCGCCTGCAGCAGGACCGCGATGCTCAGGACCACAAAGCCCCAGATGTGTGTGCTGTCTCCGAAGGTGACTTGGCTGAGCAACGGGGCCAGCGAGAGTGTCAATAACGCCCCGGCGAGTCCCAGCCACAACGACCACTTGCGCACGACCGATATCATGCGCGCCACCAGGCTCGTGTCGCGTCCCTCGGTGGCTTGCGAGATATCGCGTACGCTACTTGACCTGATGCCCAGGTTGGTGCCTGTCGAGATCATCTCGAGCGCGTTGTTGAACAAGCCGAACAGACCGATGCCCACCGGGCCGATCCACAAGGCCACCAGCTTGGTGCGGATGATGGAGCACAGGATGCCCATGACCTGGACACCGCCGAACAGGCCCATCGCCTTCATCGCCATTCGTGATATGTTGCCTCGCTTTTCAGCCATGACACATTGTTATAAATAATATAGGCTACAGGAGCACTTCATAGGTGTTATAGACAATGCCGCGGCCACCCAGGCGGAATTTCTGGCGCACGAGGCCCTCGTTGAGGTAGCGGCCGTGATCCTCGTTGGAGATGCCGAAGTCGAAATAGCGGTATCCTTGCTGGCCGTATTCACCGATCAGGTAATCAAACAGCAGGGTCAACGCCTTGCGCTCTTTGCCTTGAGGGGAGGACCCGATGTACTGGCTGTGGGCAACGGGTTTGGAAAGATACATCACCACGCCGGCCAGCAATTCGCCGTCGAGGGTGGCGGTGTACAGCTTGATATTGTCAGGGAAACGCTTCCGCAACAGCTCGATTTCGGCCAGCGTGTGAACCGGGCGGGTGTCGTAGCGCTCGTCGAGCAGCGTCTCGAGCAAGTGCCAGTAGCCGCTCCAGTCGTCGCTGGGACCGACCTTGATGCCGGCCTTGCGGGCGGCATTGGCTCCGCTCTTATTGCCGCGGTCCAGCGCCAGGGGACAACTCAGATCGATGGTTGTGGAGAGGTTGCTCTCGATGAGCGTCGCGTGATGCCTGAACAGGGCGTACAGGTCTTCCTCGCAGGGGTAGCGATGATAGATGTGAGGCACGGCCTTATAGACAAGTCGCTTGATGCCCTGGGTACGCATCCACTCGGTGGCGGCATCCATCACCTCGAGCATCATGACGGGGTCGAAGTGCTTGAGAGGCAGCAACCAGCTGCCGTAGGTGAGGCCGCGGTGGGAGTAGAGGGTGTCACTGTCGATGCAGGCAGGGAGCACAGCGCACCACTTGTCGTTGTGGACAGCCACGAGCGAGCAGTCCTCGAAACGGTCGCTGTGGTAATCCATGTAACCGCGTTGATGCAGGAACGTGCTGTTGCGGCTCGCCTTGACGAATTCGTCCCAGCGCGCCGACATCGAAGCGTCATATTTGATGATGGTTGTCATACTCATTTATTAATATAACGCAAAAGTACGCCAAAAAATATTACCTTTGCCAAAAATTTACGAATAATCATAGTTCTACTGCATGAAACGCGTGAAACTTTCCAAGATCGGGCTATTGCCTCGTGTGATCATCGCCATCATTCTGGGTGTGCTCTGTGGCACGTTTTTCCCTGTTTGGGCCGTGAGATGTTTTGTGACGTTTAACAGCATCTTCAGCCACTTCCTGTCGTTCTTGATTCCGCTCATCATCGTGGGCCTGGTGACTCCCGCCATTGCCGACATCGGCAAGGGGGCGGGCAAGTTGCTGCTCATCACGGCGCTCATTGCCTATGGCGACACGGTGTTCTCGGGGCTCTTGAGCTACTTCACCAGCACGGGCATCTTCCCGGCGCTCATCGACCGCAGTCAGGCGGCCCAGGCTGTCGCTACGGCCGATGACTTGACGCCGTTCTTCACCATTGAGATTCCGCCCCTGCTCGATGTGATGAGTGCCTTGATTTCGGCCTTTGTCATGGGACTGGGCATCTCGTTCTTTGAGTCGCCCAATCTCAAGAAGGCTTTCGATGAGTTCCGCGACATCATTGTCAAGACCATCGAGGTGGCCCTGATTCCCATCCTGCCCGTTTACATCTTCTCGATTTTCCTGAACATGTCCTATTCGGGCCAGGCTTGGCGCATCATCAACGTGTTCATCGCCATCATCGGTGTCATCTTTGTGATGCACATCTTCCTGCTGGTCTTCCAGTACTGCATTGCCGGCTTGATATCACAGCACAATCCGTTCAAGGCTCTTTACACGATGATGCCGGCCTATTTCACTGCCCTGGGCACCTCCTCGTCGGCGGCCACGATTCCCGTGACCATGGCCCAGGCCAAGAAGAATGGCGTGAGCGACGGCATCGCCGGATTTGTGGTGCCGCTGTGTGCCACGATCCATCTGTCGGGCAGCGCGATGAAGATCACGGCCTGTGCAGTGGCCCTCTTGCTGATGCAGGGTGGGGTGATTGAGTTTGGCTCGTTCGTGGGCTTCATCCTCATGCTGGGCGTGATGATGGTGGCGGCTCCCGGTGTTCCCGGCGGCGCCATCATGGCAGCCCTGGGTGTGTTGCAGTCGATGTTGGGCTTCACTGCCGAGCAGCAGGCTGTCATGATTGCTCTCTACATCACCATGGACAGTTTCGGCACAGCCTGCAATGTGACGGGCGACGGCGCAATCGCGCTGGTCGTTGACCGCATCTATGCCAAACGAAGCGTCAAACAGCAGTGATGTAAAAAAATATTAGCCCCTAAAACGCTACATTTCAGCAAAATATTGTTTTCTATGTCAAGTTTTTTAGAAAAAAAACAAAAAAAAATTTTGTATGTGAGAAAATGATGTTAACTTTGTAGCGCATAAAAGGGAAAAATCAATTTTGATTTATCAAAGAGTTTCGGATTAACTTACTGTCGAGACGATAGAATGGTTAATCCATTTTTTTATACCCCCACCACATCCACCTTTTTTACGTTGTTTTGTAAGATATAAATATACTATACAAGGAGTGCGGGCCTGATTGGGTCCGCACTCAGTTGTTGTTGTGTGGTGGGATGGACTTATGCGGTCAAGATCATGTCGATGAGGGCATTGACATCGGCGATGTTGACCTCACCGTCGCCGTTCACGTCGGCATTGCTGTTGGTGCCGCCGCTCAGGATCAGGTCGATCACGGCGTTGACGTCGGCGATGTTGACCTCGCCGTCACCGTTCACGTCACCCTTGACGGGGGTGGGGCCTACAGGGCCTTCTTCAACGTAGGTGGCGCCGCATACACCGTAGGCCTCGACGCCCTCGATGGCGAAGGTTACGGTCTTGGACATCGTGCCGTCCTCGTTGGGCTTGGCGGGTAGGCACTTGATACCGCTGTGGTGCAAGGGATTGTTCACATCCAGGGGCACGCTGTTGTGGATGGCCTGTTCGTCGGAAGCCGGTGCGATGTAGCTCCAGTAGATGTAGTCGCCGTCGCTGTTGATCTGGGCAACGCAAGCGATCTCGCCGCTGTCGGCGTTACCTTCCACCTTGATGGGTGAGTCGTCGATGAGTTCGCAGTCGGCGATACGCAGGTCGGCATTGCCCTCGAGGTCGGCGCCGGTCTCTATGT
This sequence comes from uncultured Prevotellaceae bacterium, assembly GCA_900317325.1. Classification (GTDB taxonomy): domain Bacteria; phylum Bacteroidota; class Bacteroidia; order Bacteroidales; family Muribaculaceae; genus Sodaliphilus. The sequence continues at coordinate 186,380 of ONGE01000008.1, read as the reverse complement.
TCTCAATCTTGTTGAGCGCGATGCGGTAGATGCCAGGAACGCAGCCGTAGGGGTCGGTCTGCACTTGCATGTACAGGTAGCCGTTCTCATCGTCGAGGTAGAAGGTCTTGATGATGGCATCCTTAAACAGGGCATTGTAGTGTTTGGGCTTGCCCTGACCACCATCGGGATAGATGTCGTTCTTCTTGAAGCGCAGCAGGCACAGGCCGTTGAACTTCTTGCTCATCCAGAAGATGCCGTGCTTGTCCTGGGTGAAGCCACCGGTGATGGAGCCCCAGCTGATCTCATCGTTATAGTAGGGCAGCCACTGGTTCTGCAGCAGGAAGGGCTGAGAGCCGTACAGGCCGGTGGTGTCGGCATTCATCTCGTGGATACCCACGTTGCGGTCGCTGATGTAGATCTTGTTCTCGTTCTCGTCGATGAACATGGTGAACGGGTCCTCGCTGGGAGCGTAGCCCACGTTGTTGAGCACGGTCACGCGATAGAAGATGCCGTTGGTGTTGTTCACATAGAACAGTTCACCGTCGCCCAGAGGTTGGTTGGGGTCCTGATAAGTGAATTTATCACCGGCAACAGCGACATACACGCGGTTCTTGTAGCTCTGCAGCGTGAAGGCGTGCTTGCCGGCATTGAAGTTGGTGTTGACGATATTGCCGTTCTCGTCCTTGTACATCAGGTCACCGCTGGTGGTGGCGTAGTACAGGCCCGTGGGGCAACCCAGCGTCGAGCCTTCGCCCGAGATGGTCTCATCGGCAACGATGGTCAGGTAGCGCCACTGGTTGGCGTTCTTGTAGGCGTCAACCGAGCCGGGAGCGACCTTGCAGATGACGTTGTGCTGGCTCTCGTTGAACACGCCAGCAGCAAGGGCGGGCGTGTTGACATTGAGCACGCGCAGCTCCTGGATGGTGGCGGGAACTGAACCGGGCTCCATGTAGTTCACATTGGCGGGAATCTCCATCATCGCGAGTGCTGTGCAACCCTCAAAGCAGTTGCGCATCATGTTGGTGGCACTGCTGGGCAGGGTTACGCTGGTCAGATTGGTGCACTGACCGCAAAGGCCCTGAGGAATCTCGTTGCGACCTTCGGCAATGACGATGGTCTTCAAGGCTGAACCGGCGAACACGTTCTGTCCGACGGTCACGTCCTTCTCGAGCGTATAGGCCTCGATATCGCTGTAGGCAAAGCCGTAGTTGCCGATGGAGGCCAGAGCGGGCAGGTCAACGCTGGTGAAGGGTGCATAAGCCAAGCCGTAGTTGTCGATGCTGGTCACGGTAGCATTGCTGTAGGTAGTTGCCATTTCACCCTCATGTGCAGTAACTAGCAGGCGGTTGCCGGCTGTATTCAGTAGCACGCCATTCTCGAGCTTGAAGTTGGTGCTTTCCGAGGGAAGAATGATGACGGCAAGTGTGGGAATTGGTGCAAATGCACCCTGGCCAATACTGGTCACGCTGGCAGGAATAATGACATTGGTAATCTGTGTTCCTGCAAACGCCTGAGCTCCGATTGACGTCAAGGCTGTCGCAGTGGTCATTTTGTCACCTGTCAGTACGATTTCACCACTCAGTTTACTGTTCTCGAATGCGCTCTGTCCAATAGAGGTCAAAGTCTTGGGGAAGTTGAAACTGGTCAAACCCGTGTTATAGAACGCAGTGATGCCAATGCTGGTTACTGCATCGCCCATTGTGAAATGAGTGAGGTTGCGGCAGCCGTTGAAGGTGCTCTGCTCAATCACGGTCACGGCAGCGGGAATGTCGATGCCGGTCAGCGAGGTGCAGCTGGCAAAGGCGCTGTTGCCGATGCCGGTCACCTTGTTGCCTTCCTCAAAGGTTACGGTCTGCAAGGCCGTGCAACCCTGGAAGGTAGTGCCCTGAATGGTCGTGGTCTCGCCGCCGATAACCAGGGTCTTGAGCCCGCCCATGTTGTGGAACGGCTGCTCGTTGTTCAGGTAGGCGCTGGCGTCAACGTTGCGGCCCATATAGATATACTCAATGCTGTTGATGGCAGCGCGGGCCTCGGCATTGGTACCAAAGGCATTGACCTTCATTACCACGGGAGCCTCGCCCTCGGCAATGATCAGTCGCTTGAGGTTGGGGCAGTTGGCGAATTCCTCGCTCACAGGCTTGCTCCAACCGGGAACAATGGTGACTTCCTCAAGGCTGGTGCAGCCGTTGAACACGCCGCTGCCGACGTTGGTGGCTGTCTCGGGAATAGGGCTGACGCGAAGCGAGGTACAGCCCTTGAAGCTGTTTCGACCGATGGTCACACAGGTCGCGGGCAGCGTGACTGATGTCACGTCCTTGCAGTCAAGGAAACTGTTGGCTGCCGTGGCAACCACGGTGTATTCCGTCCCTTCATAGGTGAACTTCTCGGGGATCACGATGTCACCGGTGTAAAAGAGCGTGTCGGCCGGGGTGGTGGCTGTCGCTTTCACGATAGTGTACTTAGCCACTGTGGCCTTGTTGCCCGAGGCTGTCGAGTAGTTGATGCCGTCGACCGTGATGCTGGCTGCTTGAAGCGTGACCGCAGTCATCAAGCAAGCTGTGGCCAGCAGCATGCGGCATAACCAAGTGCGATGCGTAAGTAGTTGTTTCATAAGCTTTAAGTGTTATTTAGTTATTAAATCGTTGAATATTCGGTCATGGGAACACTTCGCAGCGATGAGAAGTGTTGTTTTAACCCACAAATATACGCAAAAAAACATTAGGGCCAAGACAATTGACACATTTTTTTACTGTCCGTCGAAAAGGATAAAAAAAATCAACCGCGGCTCGTCATGAGTCACGGTTGTTTTTTCTAAATTTCGAACAAGCGATTGCTTATTTTATTTCTTGTTCACCATGAGGGCCAGGTCAGCACCAGCTTTGAACTTAACGACCTTCTTTGCGGGGATTTTGATCTTAGCCTTGGTGGCGGGGTTGATACCCTCACGAGCATCCTTCTTGATAACCTGGAAAGTGCCGAAGCCGAGCAGAGCGACCTTGTCACCTTTGATCAGTGCTTCAGAGATAGCGCCCAGAGAAGCGTCCAGAGCGGCCTTAGCTTGTACCTTGGTGAGATCAGCTTTTTCAGCGATAGCTTGTACTAATTCAGTCTTGTTCATAGTGTAAGTTTTTAATTAAATTTGTTATGTGAATAAAAAAAATTTTGTTTTTGAGTACCGCAAATATAAGTAAAACAACGGTTTTACCAAAAAAAATGCGGGAAAAATTGCCTGTTTAGGCCAAAAAATAACGTTTTTTGGTTTTTTTCGCTTCAAAATCACTGAGTTTAGGCAGTTTTTCGCTATTTTTGTGCGCTAATTCGTTAGATATATCATGCAATACAATAACCGTTCATTCTGGTCGTCGATCATGCCGGTAACAAAGCACCTGCTGGTTATCAATATAATAGTCTGGCTGGCGACCATGGCTTTTCAGCGTGCCGGGATAATCGACCTGGAGCGTTTTTTGGGTCTTCATTTCTGGAAGGGCAGTAGTTTTAATCCCGCCCAATTGTTGACCTATATGTTCATGCACGACACCCGCGGCTTCACACACATCTTTTTTAATATGTTCTCGCTGTGGATGTTCGGTAGCTTGCTTGAACGTGTGCTCGGTTCCAAGCGCTATCTGTTCTACTATATATCCTGTGGCGTGGGAGCCGCGCTCGTTCAAGAGCTGGTATGGCAATTCACCTGGCAGGATATATTGCGGAGCTTCGTGACGGTTCCGACGTTATCGGTCGACGAGATCATCAATGCCATCAATGCCGGCCAAGCCGACTTCACGCTGAACCAGTTCTACAATTCGTTGTTGACGGTGGGTGCGTCGGGGGCTGTGTTCGGCATCCTGTTGGCCTTTGGTATGATATTCCCCAATATGCCCATGTACATCATTCCGTTCCCGTTCCCCATCAAGGCTAAGTGGATGGTGCTGGGATATGGCTTGATCGAGCTCTTCTTCGGCATATCCGGAGCCATGAGCGGTGTGGCGCATTTTGCTCATCTGGGCGGCATGATCGCGGGTATCATCATGATACTTTACTGGAAACGCAACGGCACTCTAATGCGAGGTAATGGCTTTTATTGACGACATCAAGCGCAGTTACCTGCAAGGGTCGATGTTGTTGAGGCTCATCTTCATCAACATCGGCATGTTTGTGTTGTTGAAACTACTCTCTATCGGGACGGTACTGTTCAACGTCACCTCTGATCTGATGGTGACGTGGGCCGAATTGCCCAGCGACCTGTCGTTGCTCCTCAGGAGGCCGTGGACGCTGGTGACCTATATGTTCGCCCACTACGGCTTTTTCCACATCTTGTTCAATATGCTGTGGCTTTACTGGTTGGGAAGGATTTTCATGGAATTCTTCTCACCCAAACAGCTCACGGGACTTTACCTCTTGGGTGGCCTGGGTGGCGCGCTGCTGTTCCTGCTCTCCGCCAACTTGTTGCCTTATTTCACCAGTCAGGGCGTGGTGCATTATCTGCTCGGGGCCTCGGCATCGGTCGTTGCCATTGTGGTGGCGACTGCGGTCTTTGTCCCCGATTACAAGATCGTCCTTCTGCTCCTGGGTGAAGTGTCCATCAAGTGGATTGCCATCGTCACCGTGCTCATCTCTATAGTGGGGCTTGATGGCGGCGGCAATATGGGTGGTAATCTGGCCCACATCGGCGGTGCCATTGTGGGCGCATGGTTCGCTTTGCGCATCAAGAACGGGCATGACATCACACGACCGCTCAATGCCTGTATCGATGCCGTGGTGGGCCTGTTTAACGGCCGTTCCTTTAAGCTGCCCAAATTCAAGAAGCCCTCGTTCCAGAAAGGGCAGGGCAAGGCAGCGCAGACAAGCAATAACCGTCCCGGGACCGATCGTCCTGGCGCCAGTCGTCCTGACGACACCGTGAGTGAACAGGAACTGGACGAGATATTGAAAAAAATAAAGGTGGCTGGCTACGACGCCCTTACCGATGCCGAGAGAGACAAACTCTCCAAGGCTTCGCGTCGCCGTGAGCCATGACGATAACTGATAAACCTGAATATAAACTATAGACCTGAAAACCAGAGATTGAAAATGGCACGTAGTACATTTGATTATAATAGGCGCCGTCGCCGCAAGAAACGTCACAATTGGTTGTTCGAGATATTGGTGGCTTTGTTTGCACTGATTCTCGTGATCTGTGCCTATGCAGGGAAAATCAATCCCAGTAGTTTCTTCGCGGCACCCTTCTTGACGTTGGCTTATATGCCGATGCTCCTGCTCGTCCCCATCGTTTTTCTGATCTCGGCATTGTGCCGCCGATGGATAGCGGTGCTCACGGTGATTGTGGCATTTGTGGCCACACTGCCTGTCTTCAAGTTGTATGTGCCCTTGAACAATGCCGAGGAATTGCCTCCCATGCCTGCCGACACCACTTTGCTGCTCAAGGTGATGACCTATAATGTGCTGTCGTTCAATTACAACGAGCCTGATAAGGCAGCAGCTCCCTCGCCCACGATGAAGCTCATCCTTGATGCCAACCCTGATGTGGTGCTCATCCAGGAGGGCAACCCCAGCGGCATCAGCTGGAACGAGATTCCTGCCATCCAGCCCTATATCAATCAGGTGAACGCGCGCTATCCTTATTGCTACAACGGCGTGGAGGGACTCAATATCATGTCCAAGTATCCGTTCACTGCCCGGTCGATAGGCCAAGAGCAGTACACCCGCACCGTGCTCGGTTTCAGCAGGAACCAGTCGGCCTATGTGGCCAGGGCGTTTGACTTGCAGTTGCCGTCGGGCAAGCAGCTGAGGCTGCTCAACTTCCGTTTTCAGTCCTACCACTTGAGCTTCGGCAAGAACCAGAATGTGCGCATCTCGCCCGATGCCAAGCCCGCTCCGCTCGAACGCATGCGCCGCTCGTTCGGCCTGCGCAACGACGATGCGCTCACTGTGCGCAAGGCCATAGATGCGTCGCCCGCCAATGTCATCGTGTGCGGCGACATGAACGATGTGCCCACGTCTCACGTGTATCGCGTTGTCCGTGGCGAGGATATGCGTGACGCCTGGAGTGAAACAGGCAGGGGGTATGCCTATACCTTTAACCGTCACAATCTGCCATACCGTATTGACCATATCATGTATCGCGGCGATTTGGAAGCAGTGGCGGCTCAGCGCCTCGAGGGCGGTTCCAGCGACCATTATCCCTTGATGGTCACCTTCGATATCGATGTGACAAAGGATAAAACTAAATAAACAAGCAATAACCAAATAACCATTTTTAATCATCAATCAGCAATGAAGAAAGTTTTATTTACTGTTCTTGCACTTGCAGCTGTGCTTCTTGTGAGCTGCGATGGCAAGAAGTCAACCGAGAACAATCCGTTTATGTCGGAGTATGCTAACGAGTACGGCATTCCGCCGTTTGACAAGATTACCTATGCTGACTACGCGCCCGCTGTTGATGCCGGTATCGAGCAGCAGAATGCCGAGATTGATTCAATCATCAAGAACACGGCCGAACCCAACTTCGAGAACACCATCCTGGCCCTGGACAACAGTGGCGAGATCCTGAGTAAGGTGTCTGGTGTGATGTATGCACTGAGCGAGAGCGACAACACGCCCGAGATGCAGAAGATTACCGAGACTCTGATGCCCAAGCTGACGGCTCAGAGCGATGGTATGTACATGAACGACAGCCTGTTCGCTAAGGTGAAGGCCGTCTATGACAACGCCGACAAGTTGGGCATGGATCCCATCCAGAAGCGTCTCACCGAGAAGTACTACAAGAGGTTTGTGCGCAATGGCGCCCTCTTGACTCCTGCCCAGAAGGATTCCCTCAAGGAAATCAACCGCAAGCTGGGTGAGGTCAACCTTAAGTTCGGTAACAACATTCAGCATGACCTGAGCGAGTGTGTCTTCTTTGTGGACAACAAGGATGAGCTCAAGGGTCTTCCCGAAACCATTGTTGAGAACGCTGCCAAGCTCGCTGCCGACAAGGGCAAGAAGGGCCAGTGGGCATTCAACGCCATCGCTGCAACCCGCCTCCCCGTGCTGACCTACGCCGACAGCCGCGACCTGCGCCGCAAGATGTACGAGACCTACACCACCACGGCCAGCCATGGCGACGAGTGGGACAACAGCGAGAATATCCGCACCATCCTGCTCCTGCGTCAGCAGAAGGCTAACCTGCTCGGCTTCAACACCTATGCCGACTATGCTACCGACCCCTACATGGCCAAGACTCCCAAGGCTGCCGAGGATCTGCTGATGCAACTCTGGCGCCCCGCCATCAAGAAGGTGGATGAGGAGGTTGCTGATATGCAGAAGTATGCTGCTGCCCATGGCGACACCGCCCAGATCGAGGCTTGCGACTATTACTACTATGCCGAGAAGGTGAAGAAGGAGAAATTCGACTTCAGCGAGGATGACGTGCGTCCCTATTTCGCTCTCGACAGCGTGGTGAAGAACGGTATCTTCTTTGCAGCCAACAAGCTCTACGGCATCACCTTCGAGGAGATGCCCGATGCACCCAAGTACAACCCCGAGGTCAAGGTTTATGACGTGAAGGATGCCGAGGGCAAGCACCTCGCCGTCTTCATGACCGACTACCTGCCCCGTCCCGTCAAGAGCCCCGGCGCATGGATGAATGCCATGCAGGAGGCCTACAACTATGGCGGCAAGAACATCCGTCCCATTATCTATAATGTGGGTAATATGGCTTTGCCTTCGGGCGATACCCCCTCGCTGCTCACCTGGGACGATGTACAGACTGTATTCCACGAGTTCGGCCATGCCCTCCACGGCATGCTGACCCGCGTGCAGTATCGTGGCCTGGCCGGTACCAACACCGACCGCGACCTGGTGGAGATGCCCTCGCAGATCAACGAGCACTGGGCATTTGAGCCTGAGGTACTTAAGAACTATGCCCGTCACTACAAGACCGGTGAGGTAATCCCCGACAGCCTTGTGCAGAAGCTCAACGAGAGCGCCCAGTTCAACATGGGCTTCATGACCACCGAGTTGGTGGGTGCCGCCCTGATGGATCTGTACTGGCACAAGAAGGCTTGGACGGCCGAAGAGCTGAAGAACATCGACGTGAAGGCCTTTGAGCAGGATGTGAAGAACCAGCTCAACATGCCCGCACTCGTCGAGTTCCGCTATCGCAGCCCCTACTTCAAGCATGTCTTCGCCAGCGACGAGTATGCTTGCGGTTACTACACCTACCTGTGGTCTCAGGTGCTCGAGGCCGATGGCTACCTCGCATTTGAGAAGGCCGGTTGCTTCGACAAGGCTACAGCCGACAGCTATCGCACCAACATCCTCGAGGCTGGTGACACCGAGGATCCCATGGTGCTCTACAAGCGCTTCCGTGGCCAGGCTCCCACTGTGGATGCCCTGCTGCGCAACCGTGGCTTGAAGTAATTGACCGATGCCGATGAGATAAACCCGATTTATCTCTATCTTGTATAACGTCGGGACTGTGCCCAGTGGGCATGGTCCCGATGCATTTCTGATGCAACCTATGGTTAATGGCAGTTTTTTTATTGAATATAATGGTTGACTTAATCGCATTGAATGTATTGAATTTCAGTAGGTTATAGCCCTTTTGAATAAATATTTGCCGAAATATTTCCGTAATTGAAAAAAAAGGAGTAATTTTGGGCCTCGAAAACCGGACATAAACAGTATAAAATATAACTAATAACTAATTCATTTCTACAACGTGAAAATACTTTCTATTAACGACCTCAACAACTTGAGGAAGCGTGCGCAACAGGCATTAGCGCTGCGCGAGGAAAGTTCTGACTCCACGTCAGAGCAGTGTTGTGGTCTTGCTTCAGGAGCCGACCACTTGCAGCTCTTGTGCTGCGGCGGTACTGGATGTAAGGCATCCAACAGCCACAAAATTGTTGATAACCTCAAGGCTGCCATTGAGGAGAATGGCATTGCCGACAAGGTCGAGGTTATCACCACCGGCTGTTTCGGTTTCTGTGAGAAGGGCCCGATCGTGAAAGTTATCCCCGACAACACCTTCTACACCCAGGTGAAGCCCGAGGATGCTGCCGAAATCGTGAAGGAGCACATCATTGGCGGTCGTCGCGTGGAGCGTCTGCTCTATGTTGACCCCAAGACCAACCAGACGGTAAGCGACAGCAAGCACATGGACTTCTACCGTAAGCAGATGCGTATCGCATTGCGCAACTGCGGTCTGATCGACCCCGAGAACATCGAGGAGTACATCGCTCGTGACGGTTACCAGGGTATTGCTAACGCTCTGCTGAACCAGACCCCCGAAGAGGTGATTGAGATCATCAAGGCCTCGGGTCTGCGTGGACGTGGTGGCGCTGGCTTCCCCACCGGTATGAAGTGGGGCTTTGCCCGTGGCTATGATGCCGACGAGAAGTATGTGGTCTGCAATGCTGATGAGGGCGACCCCGGTGCATTCATGGACCGCTCCATCATGGAGGGTGACCCCAACTCGGTGATTGAGGCAATGACCGTCTGCGGTTACTGCATCAACTCCCACAAGGGTCTGATCTACATCCGTGCCGAGTATCCCCTGGCCGTTCATCGCCTGAAGATTGCTATCCAGCAGGCTCGTGAGTACGGTTTGCTGGGCAAGAAGATCCTGGGTACCGATTTTGACTTCGATATCGAGATCCGCTACGGTGCTGGCGCATTCGTTTGCGGTGAGGAGACCGCCCTTATCCACTCGATGGAGGGTAAGCGTGGTGAGCCCACCCTGAAGCCGCCGTTCCCCGCCGAGGCTGGTTACAACATGAAGCCCACCAACGTGAACAACGTCGAGACCCTCGCCAACGTGCCCATCATCCTGACCAAGGGCGCCGACTGGTTCTCCTCGATTGGTACCGAGAAGAGCAAGGGTACCAAGGTGTTCGCTTTGGCCGGTAAGATCAATAACGTGGGCCTTATCGAGGTTCCCATGGGTACCACCCTGCGCGAGATCATCTACGACATCGGTGGTGGCGTGAAGAACGGTAAGGAGTTCAAGGCTGTGCAGACTGGTGGCCCCTCGGGTGGCTGCTTGACGCAGAAGCACCTCGACACCCCCATCGACTATGAGCACCTCGCTGCTTCGGGTTCGATGATGGGTTCTGGCGGTATGATCGTCATGGACGAGGATGACTGTATGGTCAGCGTGGCTAAGTTCTACCTCGAGTTCACCTGCGATGAGAGCTGCGGTAAGTGCACCCCGTGCCGTATCGGCAACAAGCGCATGCTGGAGATCCTCACCCGCATCACCGAGGGCAAGGGTACCATGGAAGACCTTGACCGTCTGAAAGAGCTGGGCGAGATCATCAAGGATACCGCTCTGTGCGGTCTGGGTCAGACCTCTCCCAATCCTGTGTTATCGACTATCAACAACTTCTGGGACGAATATGTGGAGCACGTGAAACAGCACACCTGCCGCGCTAAGCAGTGCAAGGCCCTTGTGACCTACAGCATTGAAGCCTCCAAGTGTAAGGGTTGCGGCGCCTGCGCCCGCAAGTGCCCCGCCAACGCCATCATGGGCGACATTCGCAAACCTCACATTATTAACCCCTTCGAGTGCATCCGCTGCGGTATGTGTAAGTCTAATTGCCGCTTCGGTTTATTAAAATTCGATAGCATCATGGAAGAAAAGAATATGATCACTTTGACGATTGATAAACACGAGGTTACTGTTCCCGCAGGGACCATGCTGCTCGACGCCGCCAAGACCGTCGGCATCAGCATTCCCACCCTGTGCCACATTGATTTGGAGGGCACTTGTGTACAGAACATGCCCGCCTCGTGCCGCATTTGTGTTGTTGAGATCGAAGGCCGTCGCAATCTGGCTCCCGCTTGCGCCACCCGCGTCACTCCGGGTATGGTGGTTCACACCAATAGCGCCCGCGTTATCCGTGCCCGCAAGACCGTTGCCGAGCTCATGCTTAGCGACCACCCCAACGATTGCTTGACCTGCCCCAAGTGCAGCGACTGTGAACTGCAGCGCCTGGTTATGCGCTTCAACATCCGCCAAATGCCCTATAACGGTGGCGAACAGAGCGAGCGCAAGCAAGAGCTCACCCCCGCCATCTCCCGCAACATGGAGAAGTGCGTTTACTGCCGCCGTTGCGAGAGCGTCTGCAACAACGTGCAGTCTGTTGGCGTGCTGAGCGCTATCCGTCGTGGTTTCAACACCACCATCGCTCCCACCTTCGACAAGATGTTCGTGGACACCAACTGTACCTACTGCGGCCAGTGCGTCGCCGTATGTCCCACCGGTGCCCTTACCGAGCATGACTATACCAACCAGCTCATGGACGACCTCACCAACCCCGACAAGGTGGTTGTTGCTCAGCCCGCACCTGCAGTGCGCGTTGCTCTGGGCGAGGAGTTCGGCATGAAGCCCGGCACCATCGTTACTGGCAAGATGGCTACCGCCTTGCGCGACCTCGGCTTCGACTATGTGTTCGACACCGACTTCGCTGCCGACCTCACCATCATGGAGGAGGGTACCGAGATCCTGGGTCGCCTCAACAAGTTCCTTGCTGGCGATAAAGACGTGAAACTGCCCGTGATGACTTCGTGCTGCCCCGCTTGGGTCAACTTCTTTGAGCACGAGTATCCCGATCTGCTGGAATATCCCTCGACTGCCAAGTCGCCTGCTCAGATGTTTGGCGCTGTTGCCAAGACCTACTGGGCCGAGAAGATGGGTATCCCCCGCGAGAAACTCGTTGTCGTTTCGATCATGCCCTGCTTGGCCAAGAAGTATGAGTGCGGCCGTGATGAGTTCAAGGTGGATGGCAATCCCGACGTGGACTACAGCATCTCGACCCGCGAGCTGGGTCGCCTGATCAAGCGTGCTAATATTGACTTCACCAACCTGCCCGAGGGCGACTTTGATTCTCCTCTGGGCGAGTCCACGGGTGCAGGCGCTATCTTCGCCAACACCGGTGGTGTGATGGAGGCCGCATTGCGCACCGTCTATGAGGTGCACACCGGCAAGACCCTGCCTCACCTCGAGTTCAACGAGGTGCGCGGTCTGGAAGGCATCAGGGAGGCTACGATCGACCTCAACGGCTTTGAGCTGAAGGTCTGCATCGCTCACACCCTGAGCAATGCCCGCAAGGTCATGGATCTGCTGCGTGCCGGCAAGCTCAACTACCATGTGGTTGAGGTGATGGCATGTCCCGGCGGTTGCATCGGTGGCGCTGGTCAGCCCTACCACCATGGCAACATCGAGATTCTCAAGGCACGTGCCGCTGCCGTTTACCGCGAGGACGAGGGCAAGGCATTGCGCAAGAGCCACGAGAATCCCGACATCCAGAAGCTCTACAAGGACTTCCTGGGCGAGCCTTGTGGCGAGAAGGCACATCACCTGCTTCACACGCACTATTTTGATAAATCCATTCACTAATTTCGAATCAAAACATCAATAACGAGATATGAAGAAGAAAGAAGAAATCAAACTGGCGTGTACCGTAGTTCAACAGGTCGAGGAGATCTGCGACAAGCACGGCAACAAGCCCGGTGAATTGATCAATGTGCTGCACGAGTGCCAGGCATTGCACGGCTATCTCCCCGAGGAGATGCAGCGCATCATTGCCCGTAAGCTGGGCGTGCCCGCATCCAAGGTTTATGGTGTTGTGACGTTCTACTCGTTCTTCACCATGACCCCCAAGGGCAAGCACCCGATTTCGGTCTGCCTGGGTACCGCCTGCTACGTGCGCGGTTCCGAGCGCCTGCTCGAGGAAATCAAGCGCATCCTCAACATTGAGGTGGGTGAGACGACCCCCGACGGCAAGTTCTCGCTCGATTGCCTGCGTTGCGTGGGTGCCTGCGGTCTTGCTCCCGTTGTCATGATCGGTGAGCACGTTTATGGCCGTCTCGACGTCAAGGACATCCGCCAGATTCTCGAGACCACCGCTGCACAGGATTAATCGTCCATAACTCATCAATTATAAAGCAGGATGCCTCAACAAGTGGGGCATCCTGCTTTAATTTTGTAAAAAGTGAGCCTTATTTCTTATTCTTGATGATGTCCAGTAGGTAGAGGATGGGGGTGTTGTCATCGAAGTTGTAACGCTTGTAGTCCTCATAGGTCGTCATCAGGTCGGGCGTGAACTGTTTGGCACGCGGGTCATTGTCGGGGAAGAAAATCTGAATCGTTCCACAGATATCCCCGGTTAGACCGGTGCGAGGCAGGTAAAACGCCTGATTGCCCATGAAGGTGTTGGGCGCCTGGCTGCTGGAAACGCCGACAACTGTCGCACCCATCTTCCACAGGTAGTAAGCCATGTGGAATGCGGCACTGAATGTCAATGGGTCAGTGACTACATATACGTGCTCGGGATTATAGGCGGGTTGGCCGTTTTGTGCACGCAGTTTGTCCTTGATGCTGCACATGCTGCCGTCAATGAAGCTTTTACGCATATTTTCGATGCTTGTATTATGGTAGCTAACCTCTGAAAGGTCCAGATAGTCGCCATATTCCAGCTTGTACTCATTTGTGGCATTCATTTGTTCGAGATCGGCTTCACTCATTGAATGGGGAGTAAGCAGATAGAGGCCTTTCTCATCACGGTAACACTCTTTCAGGTACCTGTCGCCATATAATTGATAAACCAGCGGATAAATGATATTTGTTGTGCCTCCACCATTGCCGCGCAGGTCGATGATCAGGTCCTTGCTGCCGTTTTGCTTCATCAGCTGCAGCATCTTCTCGAATTCTTCATTCAGCGATGGTATCATGGCAATGGCGAAATCCTCATTGTCGGGTACAGGCATGCCGGCAATACTGTAGATGCCTTGTAGCAAGCTTTTATAGTCATAACCATGTTCCTTATCGTATTCCAGCACATCTCTTGCGATCATGTGTGCCACATGGAAGTACATCGTGTTGTTCCCCTCGTCAGCAAAGCCATATTGGAGCATACCGAGGAAATCATAGCTGAATGGTTTGGCAGGGAAACTGCTCGGCCTTGCCGATTGGGCCTGGAATTGCAGCACCTGATTGAACGGTACAACGGGTAAGGTCACTTCGGCTTTCTTCCCTTTAGGGGTCTTCAACTGATAGGTGATTGTGGCATCGCCCAGGGTGGGGATCACTTTACGCAGGGCTTTGGGTTGCATCGCGTAATGCGCCAGATTCATCATGCGTCCAATCTCGTTCTCGGCGATGAAGTATTTTGCCATGCCGCTGGCCAGGTCGTTGACCGCCACATTCTCGATAGCGACAAGGCGGCTGCCCACCAGACCCTTGTACTCCTCGGGCAGTGCCTTGACAATGATGCCGTCGTTGATGGCCTCGAGGGTGATGAGCGTCGCCGGATCGGTATATTGAACAGGGAAGTGGCCTGGGACATCATGACCGTCAGGCATTGCGACGGTATGGCCGTCTTTCAGCGGTGCCAGGAATTCATTGATGCGATAAGCAAACTCCCTGACGTCGGTGACCTTGTCTTTGAGAAGCGCGTTGCGGGCATCGCTTGCGGCCATGCGGAAGTATGGTTTGCCTCCATAACCGCTGTAGGGGTCGGGATGCCGCTCTTCAAGGAGTTTGACAAAATATTTGAAGTCGGCGACAATCGAGTCGGTGGGCACTTGCGCCCACGCCTTGCTGGCCCCAAGTAAAAGGGCCAACATAATGAGCAAAGAGGCTCTAGTGAGATGATAATTCATTTTCATGAGTTGCAATAGTCTATGGTTTTTTACGGTGCTAATTATTGCAAAAATAATTAACATTTTTCACCTATTATTAGAATTGAGTGGATTATTCGCAGAATTATCAATATTTTCCAGAAAAGTGTACAATTATTAGACACTTTTGGGAAAATGATTTCTGCATTCAGTCTATTGGGAAGGATTATTGTCTCGAGGCCGCTCTTGGGATACAAAACGACATCGCTGGTGCGCTCGTTCTCTTTTTTATTTCATAGATTAGAAGATTCTTGATACCTTTTATTGTCGGATTGGAAGAAAATCTGTAATTTTGTAAGTGAAATTGGATAGATATCCACATCTGTCAAAACCCTTAAATTATTAACCAATTAATTGTCAATGGATTCTCAACTCAACGAAACGTCGAAAAAGGCGAATGGTGAAGTGCAATCAGACAATGCCTCGGAGGCATACGGTCTGATCGGTAACCAACATGTCCAGGTCCTGTGCTGCTGTGGTTCGTCATGCTATGAATCGGGCAGCTTGAAAATCATTGACAATTTTATCCGTGTCATCGCCGCCTATGGTTTAGGCAGCCGTGTGGATGTAGTGGCAACGGGTTGCTTTGGCTTCTGTGCCAAGGGACCCATCGTCAGGATTATGCCTGACAACACGACCTACGTCCAGGTGCACCCTGAAGACGTTGAAGATATCGTCAAAACGCACATCATCGATGGACGTCTGCTCGAGCGCTTGCAGTATGTTGACTTCACAGCCCATCAGTTGATGGATGACTCCAAGCACTGGAGTTCCTATCCCAAGCAGCTCTCGATGGATGCCATGTTGCATGACTACATCTACGAGATTGGCGGCAAGAGATTCTTGTCGGTAATGTCCTACAAGATTGATGCCGACAAGTGCAAGGGTTGTGGCGCCTGCAAGCGTGGTTGCTCCAGCCAAGCCATTGTGGGCGATTTGCGCCACCCCCATGTGGTCAATCCTTATAAATGCACATGCTGCGGTCATTGCACGACCAAGTGCAAGTTCGACGCCATCCACGGCCCCGTGGGCGCACTCAGCGAGCGCAACTATGTCGAGGATCTGCTGGTTGATGTCGCCGACCCCGACAAGATCGTCGTGGCTCAAACAGCTCCGGCGGTGCGCTATGCGCTGGGCGAGGAGTTCGGCATGCCTCCCGGCAGCATCGTGACAGGCAAGATGATTACGGCCCTGCGCAAGGTGGGCGTGGACTATGTGTTCGATACCGACTTCGGTGCCGACATCACCATTATGGAGGAGGCTGCCGAGATTGTTGACCGCCTGCGCAAATTCATTGCCGGGGACAAAACCGTGCGTATTCCCATCACTACCTCGTGCTGCCCGGCATGGGTCAACTTCTTTGAAAACGACTATCCCGACTTGAGGGAGTATCCCTCGACCTGCAAGTCACCCGCCCAGATGCTGGGTGCTGTACTCAAGACCTTCTGGGCCCAACGCATGGGCATCCCTCGCGATAAACTGGTTGTAGTATCAGTGATGCCTTGCTTGTCCAAGAAGTATGAATGTGCACGCGACGAGTTCATCACCGACGGCAACCCCGATGTGGACTACTCGGTCACCACTATCGAGCTGGCTGAGCTGATCAAGCGCATGAATCTCGACTTCGACTCCTTGCTGGACGGCGAGTTTGATTCACCGCTGGGAGACTCCAGTGGCGCCGGAGCCATCTTCGGTACGACTGGCGGTGTCATGGAGGCAGTGTTGCGAACGGTGTATGAGGAATTCACCGGACAGGAGCTGTCCTATGTCGAGTTTGAACAAGTGCGCGGCCTGGACGGTATCCATGAGGCCGTCATCGACCTCAACGGCTTTGAATTGAAGGTTTGCGTGGTCAATACGTTGGCCAATGCCCGCATTGTTATGGACAAACTGCGTGCAGGTGAAATGGATTATCATGTTATCGAGGTGATGGCATGTCCCGGTGGTTGCATCGGCGGTACGGGTCAACCTTACCACCATGGCGATATCGAGGTCATCAAAGCCCGCCAGCGTGCCATCTACAGTGAGGATGTGGGCAAGCGGTTGCGCAAGAGCCATGAAAACCCTGTTATTCAGCGTCTTTATCGCGAGTTCCTCGGCGAGCCGCTTCATGGCAAGGCTCACGAAATACTCCACACCAAGTATCGCGACAAGTCAATCCTCTAACCCCAGGGTTAAACAATAAGAATTGAATTTTGATTTATAATGAGAGGCGCCAGCTTTTTAGCCAGCGCCTCGTCAAGTATTGTCCTTTGCCGTTCGTCGTGTCCCGTAGTGCGAGCCTTTGGCTCGCAACTCTTGTTCAAGGCAGGGACACCTTGCCCAGGATGCCTTTGAGATGTGCGATGGTGATGCCGTAGTTGGTCATGGGTGTGCCTTGACGGCGGCATTGGTCCACGCGCGAGAGCATGAACTTGCGGTTGAACATGCAGCCGCCACAATGGATCACGAGGTCATAACTTGTTACATCTTCAGGGAAATCTTTGCCGGCTACAATGTCCACGGTCAATCCTTGTCCCACGCGTTGACGCAGCATGCGGGGAATCTTCTCGCGGCCGATGTCCTCGGCCAGCGGGGCATGGGTGCAGGCTTCGGCAATGAGCACGCGCGATTGCTCGGTCATGCGGTCAATGGCCATGGCGCTCCTGACAAAGAAACGGATGTCGCCCTTATGGGCCGCCATCAGCACCGAGAACGAGGTGAGTAGGCTTCCCTCAGGTTTTTTCTTCTCGACGATGTCAAACACCTGGGAATCGGTGATGATCAATCGGGGCGGCTCTTTTAAGGCGGCAAGGGTGCTGTCGATATCATCGGTGGTGCAGCAGATGGCGATGCACCGTTTGTCCATCAGGTCGCGCAGGGTCTGCACTTGAGGCAGGATCAGGCGGCCTTTGGGGGCTTGCGGGTCTTGCGGCATGACCAGCAGCACTGTATCGCCGGGATGGGCAAGGTCGCCTGTGAGCGACTGTTTCTCGCTTTCGGGCATGAGCCCGGCTAAAGTGTTCCTCAGCGTGTCCAGCCCAGTGCCGTTGATGGCGCTGACGGGAACGACATCGCAGCCCAGTCGCTTGGCCATGTCCTCAAGTAGGGTAGAGGGCACCTCTTCCAGCAGGTCCACCTTGTTCAATACTGTGATAAAGGGCACGTTGGCTTGCTTGAGCAACGTGGCCCATGTCGCCTCGTCATCAAGTGAACTGCCGTCGGTAACGAGGATGGCGATATCGGTCTGCTTGATGACCTCACGGGTGCGTTCGGTGCGCAGGTCACCCACCTTGCCGCTGTCGTCAAAGCCCGCCGTGTCGATAAGTACACATGGGCCCAACGGCAGTATCTCCATCGATTTCATCACCGGATCGGTTGTCGTGCCGGGCACATCGCTCACCAGAGCGGTCTGTTGACCTGTGAGCGCGTTGATTAGCGACGATTTGCCCGCATTGCGTCGTCCGAACAGCGCAATGTGCAACCTTTCGCTCCGTGGTGCCCTGTTAAAATTATTATCTACCATAAAATGACAGATTTTTAAACGGAAAACAATAAATACAATAATTACAATTGATTGAATATCATCGATTTGTATTTATTGTACTTATTGTTTTCTTTTTGTTCGTTTAGAAGTAGAAGTCACGCTTGCCGGCAGCAATCTCGCCGATGTGCTGGGCGGCGATTTCGCGCACGCGTGCATTCTTGATCTTGGCCAGTTCCTGTTCGATGAGGATGTTGCCCTTGGCAACCGTGTCCTCGCTGGCGAAGTCCATGAGGTACTCCTTGAGCGTCATCAGCGCGTTAGGCGTGCAGATATCGCCGATCTTGCCGGCCTTGCACAGTTCCATGAAGCGGTCGCCGGTGCGGCCCGAACGGTAGCAGGCGGTGCAGAAGCTGGGCAGGTAACCGATCGACAACAGCCAGTTGATGACCTCGTCGAGGCTGCGCGTGTCGCTCACGTCGAATTGTGCCGTCTCGTCGTGGCGTTCGACGGTGGTGTAACCACCCACGCTGGTACGGCTGCCGCCGCTGATCTGAGAAACACCCAGGTCAAGGACCTTGGTACGTACACTCTGGCTCTCGCGTGTCGAGATGATCATGCCGGTGTAAGGCACTGCCAGACGAATCACGGCAATGATGCGGCAGAAGATATCATCGGGCAGCACGTCGGGGAACTCGTCGAGGGTGATGTCCTCGGCGGGGCAGATGCGCGGCACGCTGATGGTGTGCGGGCCGACGCCGAACTTGGCCTCCAAGTGCTCGGCATGCATGAGCAGGCCCACGAAATCGTAGCGGTAGGTCGTCAAGCCGTAGAGCACGCCGATGCCCACATCGTCACAGCCGCCCATCTGAGCGCGGTCCATGGCCTCGGTGTGGTAGCAGTAGTTGCTCTTGGGGCCCGTGGGATGCAGGGCCTCGTAGTTCTTGCGGTTATAAGTCTCCTGGAACAGGATATAGGTACCGATGCCGGCGGCCTTGAGTTTCTCGTAGGCCTCGACCTCGGTAGCGGCGATGTTCACGTTCAGGCGGCGGATTTCTCCGTTGCCCACCTTGGTGTCATAGATGGTGTGGATTGACTCCAGGATATACTCCAGCGGATTCATCACGGGGTGCTCACCGGCCTCCAGGGCAATGCGCTTGTGACCCATCTTGACCAGGGCCTCGACCTCGGCGCGGATTTCGTCCTGCGACAGTTTCTTGCGCGGAATGGTCTTGTTCTTGGCATGGTAGGGGCAATAAACGCACCCGTTGATGCAATAGTTCGACAGGTAAAGCGGTGCAAACATCACGATGCGATTGCCGTAGAAGCGACGTTTCACGTCCTTGGCCAGCTGCTCGTAGCGCTCGATCAGGTCGGGCTGGTCACAATCGAGCAGCACCGCTGCCTCGCGGTGTGTCAAGCCTTTACACAAGGCTGCCTTATTGATGATTTTCTCAATCAGAGCACGATTGCTCTTGTTCTTTTCAGCGTATGATAGTGTTTCCAGTATCTCACTGTCGTCGATGAACTCATCGGCATGGTTTGATTTGACGTTATACATGATATTACTGTTATTAGTTGATTTCTTTACAACCTGCAAAGATAACAAAAAGAAACCACTTGTTGTCCTCGTGATGCTAAAAAAAGATAATAAAATTAAAACTTGCTTGTAGTGCTACCAATTTGCACTATCTTTGCCGTTTAATAGGCGAATAATGACGAGGAGTCTGCATATCATCTTCAGTCTGGTGGCAGTGCTGATACTGCTGCCGCTGTTGTCGCATGGTCAAGTAGTGACTGGAAACTCACTCAACTTGAACCAGGCGGTGGATTCCATTGTCAAGGCCGAGGTGGACTCGGTAAAGCTGCAGAATACGACACCTGGTCGCGACAGCACGAGCCGCTTTGTGCGGGAGCGTGTCGATCTGGACCATGTGGTCGAGTTCAATGCCAAGGACAGTATCATCTTGTTCGGGCGCAACCATGCGGTGATGTATGGCGGCAGCAAAATCCTCTATGGTGACATCGACATGAGCGCTTCACAGATCAGCATGGACATGGACAGTAGCCAAGTGCAGGCTGTGGGTGTGCTCGACAGCATCGGCGATCTCAACGGTAATCCTGTGTTCAGGGACCAGAGCGGCGAGTACGAGTCGCGGGTGATGAAATACAACTTCAAGACCAAGCGTGGTTACATCACCGACATCGTCACCGAGCAGGGCGAGGGCTACCTTACCGGCGGCGTCACCAAGAAGACCGAGGACGACTACTATTATATTAAGGATGGTCGCTACACCACCTGTGACGACCACGAGCATCCTCACTTCTATTTCCAGTTGACCAAGGCCAAGGTGAAGCCCAAACATAATGTGGTTACCGGCCCGGCCTATATGGTGCTCGAGGACTTGCCGTTGCCCATTGCGGTGCCCTTTGGCTATTTCCCCTTCAGCGAGAAATACCAGAGCGGTATCCTGATGCCCACCTTCGGTGAGGACTATAACAGGGGTTTCTACCTGCGTAATGGCGGCTACTACCTGGCGCTGGGACAACATGCCGACCTGGCCATCACGGGCGAAATCTACACGCGCGGTTCGTGGGGCTTGTCGGCCCAGTCCTCTTATTCCTGGCGCTACAAGCACTCGGGTTCGTTCAGTGTCAATTACCTGACCACGGTGACGGGCGAGAAGGGTGACCCCGACTACAACAAGATGCACAACTTCCAGGTATTGTGGAATCACAGCCAGAGCCAGAAGGCCAACCCCTACTTGACCTTCTCGGCCAGCGTCAACTTCGCCACCACCGGCTATGCCCGCAACAGCCTGAATACCTATTACACCAACTCCTTTACCGAGAACACCAAGAGCAGTACCGTGAATCTGACCTACAAGATTCCCAACAGCAAGTGGACCATCTCGACAACAGCAAACGTCTCGCAGCGCACGGCCGACTCGACCATCACCGTCTCGTTCCCCAACCTGACCGTCACCATGAGCCAGAACGCCCCCTTCAAGCGCAAGCGCGCTGTGGGTGACGAGCGCTGGTATGAGAAAATCAAGGTCAGCTACACAGGAAAATTCCAGAACTCGTTGACCGCCAAGCAGGACGAGTTCCTGCACAAGAACCTGGTCAAGGACTGGCGTAACGGCATCAGCCACACGGTGCCTATTCAGGCAACCTTCAATGTGATGAAGTACTTCAACATCACGCCCAGCATCACCTTGAATGACCGCATGTACACCAGCAAGATACGACAACAATGGGATCCTAACTCCAGTGCGATCGTCAGGGATACCACCTACAGTTTCTACAATATCTTCGACTTCAGCTTCGGTGTCTCGATGAGTACCAAGGTCTATGGCTTCTTCAAGCCGCTGAAGTTCCTGGGCAAGCTGAGTGAGAAATTGCAGATGGTGCGCCATGTGATGACACCGACCATCTCGTTCTCGGCAGCTCCCGATTTCGGAGACCCCTTCTGGGGATACTACGGCAATCTTGACTATGTCGATGCCAAGGGCGTTCATCACAACAACAGGTACAGTTACTTCCAGCACGGCTTGTACGGCGGCGCGCCCAACGGCAAGTCGGGAACCATCATGTTCAATATCGCCAACAATCTGGAGGCCAAGATCAAGAGTGACAATGACAGCACGGGTTTCAAGAAGATTTCACTTATCGAGAACTTGACCCTGAGCCAGTCGTGTAACTTGGCTGCCGACTCGCTCAAGTGGAGTAACCTCAACACGAGCATCCTGCTGCGATTGGTCAAGGGTTTCAACCTCAACTTGAGCGCTACCTGGGACGTCTATAAATATGCCGTCAACGAGGCCGGAACTCCTGTCCGCATCAACAAGTTGCGCTTGTTCAACGGCGGTGGTTGGGGACGACTTTCCAGCACCGGCACCTCGTTCTCCTACACCTTCAACAACGACACTTTCAAGCGCAAGCGCGACAAGAGCAAGACTCAGGACAACAAGTCCACCCAGAATCAGTCCAACAGAGGTGAGGAGGAGCAGCAGGAAGATGACAATCGTAGGGGTGGTACCACAACCGACCTGGAGCTCATCGACGGCTATGCCAAGTGGGATTGCCCGTGGAGCTTGACGGTCAATTACTCCCTTTCCTACGGCTACGGCTCGTTCAACTACAAGAAATTAGAGTACAACGGCCGCTGGACCCAGAACCTGAGCATGAACGCCAACATCCGTCCCACCAAGAACTGGTCCTTCACGGCTTCGGCAAGCTACAATTTCGACACACACAAGATTGCCTATATGAACTGCTCGATCTCGCGTCAGATGCACTGCTTCGAGATGAGCGCCAGCTTCGTTCCGGTGGGCCCCTACAAAAGCTATAACTTCCATATCGCTGTCAAGTCGTCCATCCTGCAGGATGTGAAGTATGACAAGCACTCCAGTTTCAACAATGGCGTCACCTGGTAAAAAAATCCTTGCAATGCTGTTGTTGGCGGTCTTTTCTGCCATTTCACTGTCAGGTCAAGTCTTGCACGAGGGTGACCTGCTTTTTTGTTGTACCGATGAGCCCAATGCCATCACCGATGTCACGCAGGGGGCCAACGGCATGAGCATCGACCATGTGGCCATCGTGCACCGCATCGGCGGCGACGGGGGGCCGCTGTTTGTCATCGAGGCTAAGAAACCCGCTGTCTGTCTCACGCCCATCGATGCATTCTGCCGCGAGAATCCCCATGTGCTTGTCGGCAGGGTGGAGGCCGATGTGGATTTCCACAAGTCAATCAGGCGATGCCTCATGCAGGTGGGAAAACCCTATGATGACCTGTACCTGCCGGGCGACAGTGCCATCTACTGCAGTGAGTTGGTGCAATTGAACTATGTCAACAGTATGGGCAGCCTAATCTTTGAGCCGGTGCCGATGTCTTTCCACGATGCAACAGGACAGGTGACCGACTATTGGCTGGAGTTTTATGCCGAGCGGGGAATGACTGTTCCCGAGGGCGCTCCAGGCACCAATCCCGGGGAATTGTCCCGTCGTCCCCAGGTCTCAATTGTGGCCTTAAGTATCAAGCCGTGAATCAGTGACTAAAAAAACTTCACGCTGATTACCGTCAACTCAATTCTTTTTATTACTTTTGTAGGTTTTTAGTGAATAACCTCCTGCAGTGGGTACGATTATATCCATAATCATCGGTTGTGTGTCGATTGGAATTTTCCTGTCGGCGCCCATGGGACCTATAGGCATTCTGTGTGTGCAACGCACGCTGAACAGTGGCCGCAATTCCGGTTTCTTTACCGGTGTGGGCGCTGCCGTCAGCGACTTGTTCTATTGCTTGCTGGTAGGACTTGGCATCTCACTGGTCACCGATTTCATTGCCGACCACGTCAACATCTTGCAGATTGTGGGCAGCATCATCCTGATCGTCTATGCCTTGTACATGATAGTCCATAACCCTGTGAGCCAGATTAAGGAAAACATCGACCAGCGCGACGACCGGGTGAGGGACATTGTCACGGGCTTCCTGTTCACGGTGAGCAACCCCCTGATTATGTTCCTGATCATCCCGTTGTTCGCCCGATTCAGTTTCCCCTTGCCAGAGTACAGGTTTTACCACATCATCATCGGCTATGCCTCGATTGTGCTGGGCGCCCTCTTGTGGTGGTCGGTCATCACCTTCTTTGTGGACAAGGTGCGCACCCACTTCAACATCCGCTCCATGTGGCTCATCAACCGCATCATCGGTATCATCGTCCTGGTGCTTTCGGTCTACGGTTTGGCCACAGGCATCTATGCCTATCTGGGAGAACTCAACATCATCTGACCAATAACTATAAATGGATAAAAAATAAGGAGGGCAACTCATTTCGGGTTGCCCTCCTGTTATGATGTGCTAGACTTGTTGTCAGGCTTAGTACTTCATCACCTTGATGTCACCATTGAGAGCGCCGAAGGCGTTCTCGGCCAGGGCCGACATCTCGTCCTCGCCGGGATATACGTGAACGGGAGCCATCCAGTCGACGCGTTTCTTGAGCTCGTCAACCATGTACTGCCAGTAAGCGATACCGCCGGTGATGAGGATGGCATCGATCTTGCCGCACAGCACAGCGCCCTTCTCGGCGATAGCCTTGGCAATGTGATAAATCATGGCGTTGATGACGAGCTTAGCATGCTCGTCGCCATTGTTCATCATCTTCTCGGCCTCAATCATGTCGGTCGTGCCCAGGTGTGAGAATACGCCACCCTTGCCCGAGATCATCTTGAGAATCTCGTCCTTGGTGTATTCACCGCTGAAGCACAGGTTTACCAGCGCTTTAGCGGGCAGGCTGCCGGCGCGTTCGGGCGAGAACGGACCTTCGCCGTCCAGGGCGTTGTTCACGTCAACGGCGCGACCATGATCGTGGGCTGCTACCGAGATGCCGCCACCCAGGTGGGCAACGATGAGGTTCAGGTCCTCGTAACGCTTGCCGTTCTCCCTGGCAAAGCGACGTGCGATGGCGCGCTGGTTAAGGGCGTGCCAGATGCTCTCGCGCTTGAACATAGCCAAACCGCACACGCGGGCATAGTCGTTCAGCTCGTCGGTCACAACAGGGTCGGCGATATAGCAGGGGCATCCCAGGCCCTTGGCAATCTCGCGGGCGATGACGCAACCCAGGTCGCAGGCGTGCTGGTGCTCGCTGGCATAGGTGGCCTGGATCATGTTCTCGTCAACGGCATACACACCGCCGGGAAGCGGCTTGGTCAAGCTGCCGCGAGCGACAATGGCATCAAACTCAACGGGAATTCCAGCATTCTCAAGCTCGTTGAGAATCATTTTGCGACGGAAGTCGAACTGGTCGGTAATCTTGGCAAACGGAGCCAGCTCTTCGGCGGCATGACGGATGACTTTAATCAGGCGGGGTTCGCCGTCCTCAACGACTGCCATCTTGGTGGAAGTGGAACCCGGATTGATGACTAATACTTTCATTGTTTATCGTGTTTAATAGACTTGGTTTAGTGTAATGTGTAATTGGTAATTGATTATTACTCGGCGGCCATCGTGGCTACAGCCAGGCTGTAGAACTTGGACTGGGCGCTGTCGGCACGCGAGGGAACCACGGCGGGGCACTTGGCACCCAGCAGCAGACCGGCGGTGCTGGCACCGGCAAACAGCGTGATGGCTTTGTAGAATACGTTACCGGCCTCGATGTCGGGCATGATGAGCACGTCACTGTCGCCCATCAGGGGAGAGGTCAGGCCCTTAGCCTCCATGGCGTGCATGCTGCATGCGCACTTGGCATCCAGGGGACCGTCAACGATGCACTTGCCCAGCTCGCCGTTCTTGGCCATCTCGATGATCACGGGATAGTCCTCGGTGAAGGGGAAATGCTTGCCGTTCACCTTCTCGGTGCAGTGGATCAGGGCCACCTTGGGCTCCTCGACGCCGAAGTTGCGTGCCACGTTGGCCATATATTTCACCATCTCCACGCGTTGAGCCTGGTTGGGGTAGGGAATTACAGCGGCATCGGTGAAGATGAGGAATTTGTGGTAGCTGGGGATTGAAGCCACGGCGGCGTGGGTCAGCACGTTGCCCTTGGGCAGAATGCCGGTTTCCTTGTTCAGGACGGCGCGCAGCAGGTTGTCGGTGTTGATCAGACCTTTCATCAGCACGTCGGCCTTGTCCTCGCGCACCAGGGCTACGGCCTTGGCAGCAGCGTCATCGGCATCGCTGGCATCGACAAAACTCATGCTTGCGGCAAAGGGCTTCAAGGCCTCGTTGGCTTTGAGCTTCTCTTCACAACCCACAAAGATGGCTTCGATAAATCCGGCTTCAAGTGCTTGGGCACAAGCGGCGGGAGTCTTCTCGTCGGCAGCCCAAACTACAGCCACGCGTTTCTTCACATTGTTCTCTTTGAGATGAGCAAGTAACTCATCAAAATTCTTAATGGTATTCATTAATAAAAAGTATAAAGAAGTTAATGGTTTTCGATGCCCAAAATTACTACATTTTTAGAATATACCACAATTTTTTTTCAACAACTTGAAAAAAATGACTACATTTGCATTCAGTATCAAAACTTTAATGATTATAGAAAGATGACACAGAACGTTTTACTGATGTTCTTCAACCTGGGAACAGGAGAGATTATCGCTATCGTGCTCATTATTCTGCTGCTCTTCGGCGGCAGGAAGATTCCTGAACTCATGCGTGGCCTGGGCAAGGGTGTGAAAAGCTTCAAGCAGGGCATGAACGAGGTCGAGGAAGAGATCAAGAAGCCCTTTGACGACCTTGACAAGAAAGAGAAGGAGAATTAAGCTGTTAGCTATTAGCTGTTAGCGATTGGCCATCAGGCGTTAGCCTTTGGCTGTTGGCTGAGCATGGGCGAGGACAAGTTGCAGGAAATGTCGTTTTGGGATCACATCGACGCGTTGCGTTCGGTGCTGATTCGCATGGTTGTCATCCTTGTGGCGATGACCATCGGCTTGTTCTGTGTGATGCCCACGCTGTTCGACAAGTTTATCTTGGCGCCGTGCCATGGCGATTTCGTGTTGTACCGCTTGTTCGAGAATATGACCTCGTCGGTGGCCTGGTTGCCCCAGTTCACGACCCAGGGCTTTGAAGTCGAGCTGATCAACATCAAACTGGCTTCCCAGTTTTTCATCCACATGTCCACCTCGTTCTGGCTGGCCCTGGTGCTCACGTTTCCCATCATGCTCTATCTGGTGTGGACATTCATTGCACCGGCCCTATATCCGGGCGAGAAGCGCGGTGTCAAGACGGCCTTTCTGATTGGCTGCCTGATGTTTTTCCTGGGGGTGGCAGTGGGCTATTACATCGTGTTTCCGGTCACGTTGCGCTTCCTGGCCGATTACCATGTGAGCCAGATGGTGCCCAATCAGATTTCTCTCGACAGCTATATGGACACCTTCCTGATGCTCATCTTTGTGATGGGTATCATCTTCGAGTTGCCCCTTGTGGCCTGGCTGCTGGGCAACCTGGGCGTGCTGCATCGCGGTTTCTTCAGGACTTACCGTCGCCACGCCATTGTCGTGCTGCTGGTGCTTTCAGCAATCATTACTCCCACGGGCGACCCGTTCACGCTGATGGTGGTCTTCATGCCTATCTATCTGCTCTATGAGGTGAGTGCCTATCTCGTCCCCAAGACACCCCCTGTTACCGACGACGTGTCGGCTGATGACGATTAAATCCTATAAATGATAAAAAGACAAGGGCAGGCCATGTGCGACCTGCCCTTGTTTTTTCAGGCTTGTTGTTTCCTTGACGGGCTTTAATAGCTGGTCATGACCATGTTGATGAGCATAGTCACATCGCTGATGTTGACGGCCCCATCGTCGTTGACGTCGGCATTGACAGTGTTGATGTCGCTATTGCCGCTGAGGACGAAGTTGATGAGTGCGGTCACGTCGCTGATGTTCACAATACCATCATCATTGACATCGCCGTGCATTACCTCGGCCTGCTTCTTCTGGTAGGAGAAGGTGATTTCGGGCATGAAGGGCACATAATCGGTGTACATGCTGCCATAATCCATTGAGGTGTAAATGGAAACGTTACTGTTCATGGGGGTGCCCCAGAAGAACGTCTGCCTGTAGTGGGTGGTGCCGGCTTCAATCACAAGGCACTCGACAAGCAGGTGACCGCCATTGTACTTGAAGGGCTCATCGAAGGTGAATGCAAACTCGGTGCCGTCATATACAGGGGTCATGGTAGCTACAGCGGTGAGGTCGGTGACGATCTTGCGCGACTTGAACACGCTGTCTTCCACTTCCTTGAGCGACAGCTGAATGACGCCGCCCTCCATCTTCACCTTGTCCTTGACATGGAACTGCAGGGCCACGATGTCACCACCTGCCATGTCGGTGAGCAGATTGGCATTGTAAATCATCTGGCTACGGGTATCCACGATGTCGATGTCATTACCGTAGATAGGCACGAAGCTGGCATAATCGGTCTCGTCGCCGACAAGAAGATCCTCGGCTGCTGCAATGGCGGTACCGTGGAGCGTGGCTTCGACAATGCCTGCCTCACCGCAGTTGATGCTGAGCGTGGCGGTATAGGTGCCCTCGGCTTGAGGTGCAAAGGTCACGGGAACCTCCATCGATGCTCCGGCGAGGAGGACGGTATCGGGCATGTTGACGATGAAAGGTGCTTCGACGCTGAACGTGGGCGCAAACTCCATCAGGCCATTGTTGATGAGCGTGATCGACATGATGTCGGTGCGCTCGGCGCGAATGGTGTTGAACGTCAGCTCATCGGGCATGACCTTGGCGTTATAATCGGCCGTGATGCCGTAGTTGAATGTAGTCTTGGGCAAGAATCTTTCGACTTCGTTGCGTGTCATGGCTGTGTAGATTTGTGGTCTGCTGCCCATGAAGGTGACGTAGCAGAAATCGGTGGCTTCGGTCACCAGGGTCTCGATCACAAAGTTGCCGCCATGGTATCGAATGGGCGTGTCAAAGACAATCTCGATTTTGGTCGCACCGCTTGTCATCGAGATGGTCGCCACATGGGTCAATCCCTCGACATAGGAGCCGGCGCCGCTGAACTGGGTTTGGCTAGTTTCACCTACCGATACCTCTATCTCGCCGCCGTCTACCGAGATGGGGTCATAGGTGTAGAATGTCATCGAATTGATGAGCTCGCCATACATGGCGGTAATGTCCTGGGCGGGGTAAATCACTTGAGTGCGGGTGCCCACTTCATCTAGGTAGGCATTGTTGATGGGAGCACTGGTGCTCGACTCTCCATCATCGTATAAGGTCAACGTGTTGTTGGCCTGTACCGTTGTGAATATCGACAGCATCATGAATGCAGTCAATAAGAGTCTGGTTCTTTTGTTCATAAAAGATGCTTTAAGATAATAGTTAATTATTAAATGGTTGGTTTAATGGCTATAATCAATCGTTGTTCAACACACTGGACCGATTGGGTTTTCATTGATGCGGTTGGGGTGCAGAATGTATGAATATTGATTTTATGCACAAAGTGTGGACAAAATTACAACAATTATTTGAAATGTCAAAGTTTTTGAGAATGATTCGGCAACATCCGTCTCATCCGTAATGTCCGTTATTTCCGTTTCATCCGTTCCGTCCGTTGCATCCGCCCGTGCAGGCGATAGTGATCTTCTGGCGAGTGGAGATAATCAACGGGAGAAGGAGTAGGGGAGGTCTCCCTTGCCGGTGCCGCGGCTGTAGTTGGGCTTGTCGCTCATGATATAATGGATGTGACACCCCTTCATCAGCTGGTCGTGGTCCAGGTAATTGCGGCTATAGGGTTTGCCGTCGATGGTCATCGACTGGATGTAGCAGCCCTTGCCCTCGCGAGTGATGGTCACCTGCTTTCCGTTCTCGAGATTCAAGGTCATCTTGTCGAGATAGGGCGCCCCGATGACATACTGGTTGCTGCCGGGGCACACGGGATAGAATCCCAGAGCCGAGAACACATACCACGCCGAGGTCTGCCCGTTGTCCTCGTCGCCGCAATAGCCGTCAGGCGTTGCGCTGTACATGCGGTCCATCACTTGGCGCACCCAGTACTGCGCCTTCCATGGCTGTCCCGCATAATTATATAGGTAGATCATGTGCTGGATGGGCTGATTGCCGTGGGCATAGTTACCCATGTTCATGATCTGCATCTCGCGTATCTCGTGGATGGTATAGCCGTAATAGCTGTCGTCAAAAACAGGAGGCACAGCAAATACCGAGTCCAGCATCTGGCAGAAAGTCTGCTTTCCGCCCATCAGGTCAATCAAGCCCTGAGGATCGTGGAACACGCTCCAGGTGTAATGCCAGCTGTTGCCCTCGGTGAAGGCGTCACCCCATTTCAACGGGCTGAAGGGCGACTGGAAAGACCCGTCCTTGAGCCGGCCGCGCATGAGTTTGGTTTCGGCATCAAACACGTTGCGGTAGTTCATCGCCCGCTCGGCATAGACCTTGATTTCACTCTCGGGCTTGCCCAGTGCCTTGCCCAGGCGGTAGATACACCAGTCGTCGTAGGCATACTCCAGCGTCCTGGCCACACTCTCGTTGATACCGACATCGTAGGGGATATAACCCAGTTCGTTGTAATACTCATGGCCTAAACGCCCCGTGGATTTCACCTGGGGATGCACGGCGGTAGTGCCATGCACCACGGCCTCCCACAGTTTATTGACATCATATCCACGCAAGCCCTTCAGGTAGGCGTCGGCAACCACCGAGGCACTGTTGTTGCCCACCATGCAGTTGCGATGTCCGGGGCTCGCCCATTCGGGCAGGAAGCCGCTTTCGAGCCATGTGTTTACCAGCCCCTCCTGCATCCAGGTGCCCATTGTGGGATACATCAGGTCAACAAACGGCATCAGGGCGCGGAAGGTATCCCAGAACCCTGTGTCGGTGAACAGCCTGCCTGGCAGCACCTGACCGTTGTAAGGACTATAGTGGACCGGCTGCCTGTTAGCATCGATTTCATAGAAACTGCGGGGAAACAGCACAGAGCGGTACAGGCACGAATAGAACGTGCGCAGGTGGTCGATGTCATCGTCCTCGACCTGGATGCGGCCCAACACCTCGTTCCAGCGCTGGCGACCTTTCTCCTTGACGGTTTCGAGGTCATCATCGCCCAATTCCCGCAAGTTGACCAGGGGTTGGTCAAGGTTGATAAACGATGAGGCGACGCGTGCATTGACCTGCTCGCCACGATGGGTGTTGAATGTCAAGATTGCCCCTGCATGGTTGCACCCGATGCCTTTTTCACCATAGTGCAAGATACTGTCTTCGACAACGCTGAACGATGAGAAAGGCTTGTCAAACTGAATGATAAAGAAGTTTTTGAAACCCTCAGTCACGCCACCGCTATTTCGTGTCGAGTATCCATATACCGCATGATGTTCAGGGTCGATTCTGACAACGGAGCCCTTGTCAAAAGCGTCTATCACGACGTTGGCCTGATCAGTTTCGGGGAAGGTGAAACGCAGGATGGCGGCCCGCTCAGTGGGGGCTACCTCGGCAATTACGTCATAGTCGGCAAGATAGACCTTATAGTAATAGGGCGTTGCCACTTCGGCCTTGTGCGAGAACCAGCTGGCGCGCTCGTTCTCGTCCCACACGGGGTCACCCACGGTGGGCATCAGCGAGAACTGGCCGTAGTCGTTGATCCAGGGGCTGGGCTGGTGCGTCTGCTTGAAACCGCGTATCTTGTTAGCCGTGTAGGTGTATTGCCATCCATCGCCGTTTTTCCCTGTTTGCGGCACCCAGCAGTTCATGCCCCACGGCAAGGCGATGGCAGGATAGGTATTGCCTGTCGATAGCTGGAAGCTGGACTGTGACCCAACCAGCGTATTGACATAATCCACAGGCTGCAGTTCTCCGCCAGCTGCCGTGATTCCTAAAGCTATAGCAATAATGAGCAGTATATGTCTCATAGTCAGTGTATTATATTTATTGTTCGCTTGTTGCCCTACAAATGTAAGCCAAAGATAACACAAATCTCGATAAATCATTGGATAAATACCAGAAAATCACATCCATCTGTCCATTTGGACAAATCGACGAGAAAACTGAATGTAGTACCCTAAAAAAAGTTGAATGGTTTTTACCTTATCCCTGACCGAAGATGATTGCCGATTCCTCATGATGATCTGTAATATCCACCGACCTGAAAAAAGCTTCGATATCAAGTTATTATACTTTCCCCCATCGAGCCTGTCTACAAGCAGGTAAAGGATTTCTTGATAGATTGGAGGATTTTTAATACAAAAACAAGACTACTAAAAATGGTCAATTTCTGCAACTGATAATAAAAAATTATTACAATAGTTTGTTTATTTTTGAAAACTATGTATTTTTGCGAACAAATTACAAAAAAACCTTATTCAAGTATGGTGTTTACTGCAAGTATTTCCTTCTTGGATGAATTTGTGATTTAACCCAAATGTATTTTTATAGTATTTATTCATATTCTATTAACTTTAACTGGTTTTTTTTTATGAAAAAATTATTATTCTTATTGTTGACACTGACTGTAGCAGTTTCTGCTTCAGCTGGTATTGATCAATCCCGTAGAGTCAGGTCAGTTCTTCCTAAGGCTCTGGACAAGAACGGTGTGATGGTGCAGAACGCAAAACACACCAAATTCGTGAATCCTTTTGCAACGCCCACAACAGCATTCAGGGCTCCTGCCAAGGTGGACATTCCCGCTGGTTATTGTGCAGTTACCCTTGAAGCCCATTATGTATGGGATTCAGAAGAGTATCCCGATCACTCTGGATACCAGATGCTGTTAGATGCCGATGCTACCGCCTATGGTGTAGAATTTGAGCCTGCAGGTGGTAATGGCACCTTCTCTGGAAGTTATGACAATTTTGAGTTCAAGATTCCTGAAAATGCTGACCAGAATCTGGATACAGAGAACATTGTTGCCGATGGCAGCGTGACAATTCTGCTTCCCGCAGGAACCTATGACTATGTTATTGTTAACCCCACTCCTGGCGACAGGCTCTGGATTGCTTCTCAAAATGGTAATGTAGGTGGCCGTGAGGATGACTTTACATTCTATGAGGGTGTTGACTACAGATTCACATTAGCACTTGGTGATGATGGCCATGACTTTGTTACTCTCACCGCTATTGAGCCTGACAGAGCAATCACCGTTCCCGAGAACCTGACGGTTAATCCTGGTGACGTCTTTGCTAACGTGGCTTGGGATGACAACGACGACGTGGCTTGGAACCTGCGCTGGCGTCCTTGGACCGATACCGAGGCTGGCGGTGGCGTCTTCTGGGACTTCCCTGTTGATGACCTGAGCTGGCTTTCTGATTGGTATACGGTAGATAAGGATGGTGACGAAAATAATTGGTCACCCACATACTTTGACTCAGAACATACCAATGTTATTTGGTACTCAGAGTCCTACACTTCTAATTATGAATCCTTAGACCCTGACAACTGGCTGATCTCGCCCGAAGTGGCCCTTAATGGTACGCTGTCATTCACTCTGGGCGGTGTATACCGTTACCCCGATCACATGGGCGTGTTTGCTGTATTCGGTTGGGATTCTGAGTCGGGCTATGCTCCCACTGAGGAAGACTTGGTTTACATTGGCGATTATTATTGCTCTGACACTCAGGATGAGATCACGATTACCGCCGATCTGAGCCAATTCAACGGTCAGGTGGGTCGCCTCGTCTTCCGTCACTACGACAGCTATGACTGCTACTATCTCTACATCGACAATATCCAGATTGGTGAGGTTATTGAGCCCGAGCCTTGGAACTACGTTTACGGCATCGAGGCTACCGATTACGTAATCGAGAATTTGACCCCCAACACCAAGTATGAGGTACAGGTACAGGCTGACGGTAAGGCATCAGATTCTGAATGGACCGACATCGTTGAGTTCACCACCTTGGCTTCGATTCCCAATGTATACATGCTGGGTGGCAATATGGACAATTGGGTTCCCAACGATGGTGTGAAGTTTAACTATGACGAGGAGACTGCCCTCTACACCTTGAACTTCACCTTCGATGGCCGTCACGATGGTTACAACTACTTCGGCTTCACCAAAGAACTCGCCGAGAACGACGACGAGGGTGGCTGGAATTACATTGCTCCCTTCCGCTTTGGTGCTGTTTCCGAGGGCGACTTCGAGGTTAACGATGGAACGCTCAACATTGATATCTCCCTCACCTCCTTCTATGAGGGCGGTCAGGCCTTCAAGATTCCTGCTGGTGAGTATAACATGACCCTCAACCTCGAGAACATGACGCTCAAGATCGAGAAGGTTGAAGTTCCTCCCGTAGGCCTGAAGGGTGACGTGAACGATGACCAAGTAGTTAACATCACCGATGTTACTATCCTGATCTCCGCTATCATGAGCGAGAACTTCGATATCATCAACTTCTACAACTCTGATATGAACGATGACAATGGCATCACGATCACCGACGTTACGATGCTGATCAACTATGTGATGTCACTGCAGTAATTATTCTATCATCAGTGACAACAGCTCACTGTAACTAAAAAAGGGGGAGTTTCACACTCCCTCTTTTTTTTGTTGCTTGGCTTCTGTTTTCTGCATTGGGACACTTTGTGGTCATCAGTGCAAGTGGCACGTCTAAGCAGGTCGAAGACCTGCACAAGGCCAGAGGCCTTGAATGGGTATAACCCCAGGGCGCACAGGCCGAAGGATCTGTGTGGCCTGGGGAGCAGGTGCGCTACGTCACTTGGGCCCTGAATGGGGCCACAAACCGCGACATTACCATAATTAGACGGGATGTGTCAAAATTCAATGACATACCCACTGTTGCTTCTCTCGTGCTCAGGGGCGGGCCTTCTTGCTCGTGCCCCATTTCGAGGGCTTGGGACCCATAACCAGTTGCAGCGTGCCGCCGGCGATGATGTCGCGGTAGTCGATCCAGCTCTTGTTGTAGCGCTTGCCGTTGAGTGTGGCGCTTTGGACGTAAATGTTCTCGTCGCTGTTGTTCACAGCCTTGACGGTAAAGGTTTTGCCGTCACCCACATTGAGGGTGGCTTCGCTGAACAGCGGCGAGCCGATGATGTACTTGCCACCGGCAGGCTCCTCCTGATATAGACCGATGGACGACAGGACATACCATGCCGACATCTGGCCCACGTCCTCGTTGCCGCTCAGCCCGTCAAGACCATTGCGGTACAACTCGCGCAACACGCGACGGATGAGCTTTGCTGCCTTCCAGGGCTGCCCCATGTAGTTATACATATAGATGATGTGATGGCTGGGCTCGTTGCCGTGGGCATACTGGCCGATGAGGCCACTCACGTCGGGCGATGCCTCCTCGCCCAGGTCTCCCTCGACAGTGAACAGGGAGTCGAGTTTGGCGATAAAAGCCTTCTCACTGCCGAACAAGTCCACCAGCCCGTGTACATCATGCGGCACGAGCCAGGTATATTGCCAAGCGTTGCCCTCGCAGTAGTCATCGTTGCGGTGCTTGGTGGATAACGGATCAAACTCGGCCAAATCGCGGAAATGACCTTGTGAATCCTTGCCACGCATGAAGCGGCTCTGCTTGTCAAAATAGTGACGGTAGGACTTGCTGCGCTCGTTGAAGTAGTTGTAGTTATCTCGGTCTCCAGCCGCTTTGGCCACCTGGGCAATGCACCAGTCGGCAAGGGCATATTCCAGGCCGCGTGCCACGGTCTCTTTATCGGGCTCCAGGTCATAGGGGATGTAGCCATACTGCTTGAGCAGTCCCATGGAGCGCTCATCGAGCATGGCACTGGTAACCATCGCCTTGAGGGCTTTGTCCTTGTCCACATCAAAGCCTTTCAGCACCAGGTCGGCCAGCACGGGCACACCGGGGTTGCCCACCATGCAGTCGGTCTCGTTGCCCATCAGGTGCCACACGGGCAGTTTGCCCTGCTGCTCGGCGATGTGCAGGAAAGTCTGGGCGATGTCTGCTTGTTTCTCGCGGTGGATAAGCGTCTGCAAGGGGTGGGCTGCACGATAGGTGTCCCACAATGACAGGGTAGTGTAGTTGGTGAAGTCGCCCTTGTGCACCTGGCCGTCGGCACCCCGATATTCGCCGTTCACGTCACTGAAGACCGACGGCGCCACCATCGTGTGATATAGCGCCGTGTAGAACACCGCGCGGTCATCCTCGTTATCGGTCTTGATGCTGATT
Source organism: uncultured Prevotellaceae bacterium (assembly GCA_900317325.1). GTDB lineage: Bacteria > Bacteroidota > Bacteroidia > Bacteroidales > Muribaculaceae > Sodaliphilus. Next base: position 150,653 of record ONGE01000008.1, on the reverse strand, counting down.
TTCCCCAGTTCGTCTTCCCATGCAAGCCAAGCATTGTTGACCACCTGACTGAACAGCCAGTCGGGATTCTCGGCTTCCAGGTTCGCGATGGCATTGTCGATGCTCACGGCCGATAAGCCCACCTTGACGAGGAGCGGCGTAGAAGGAAAGTTTTGCGCTGAGATAATGCCGGTGGTGTCGCCATTCAGTTTCTCTAATGACACATCTTGCTGGAAATCCATGACAAAGAAGACCTTCTGGTCTCGAGCCCAGCCCTGTGAGAAGCGATATCCTGCAATCCTGCGAGGGGAGCGTTGCTCCATCATCATTTGTTTGGGAGAGTCCCAACCGATGCCTTGCCCCAGATCAAGCCGCAGCAGGATGGTATCATGGTCGGCTGTGAACACATAGCGGTGCATGCCGGTGCGCTTGGTGGCGGTGAGCTCCACGTTGACATAGGGCTTGCCGTTATCGCGTAGCGTGATGGAATAATAGCCGGGTTTTACCGTTTCGTCATCATGGCTGAACACCACCTCGCGCTGGTCGCGACTGGTCACGGGCAGCAAGGCGATGTCGCCCAGGTCGCCGATACCCGTGCCGCTCAGGTGCTGATGCCCGAACCCGATGAGTATCGAATCGCTGTCGTGGTAGCCCGAGCACCAGTCCCAGCCGCGCGTGTGCTCGGTTGGGCCCAGCTGCACATAACCAAACGGCACGTTGGCCCCCAGGAACACATGGCCGTGCCCGCCGGTGCCGATTCGCGGATTCACCCATTTGCTGTCTATTACAGGCCGCTTCACTGGCCTCGACATGCCACATTGCGCACTTGCAGTGATGGAAAGACAGCCCATAATGGCCATCAAAACGATAAGATCCTTCAGTTTCATTGATGTCTGTTATTGGTTAGTGGTTGCAAATATAGTGTTTAATTGCTAAAAAACACGCATTGTTTGTCGCTTGTTGGCAATAAATGACTAAATTTGCGGGTTGAAACAACGGGAAACCAAATTTAACGCAATAATACATCATTAACAGTAATCATTATGAAATTAGCAAAGTTAACAGTAATGTCGGTTGCGGCATTGGCATTCTTGAGCTCATCGACCTGCTCCAAGCAGGAGGCTGCGGCTCCAGGACAGGCTCCCGCCACCGAGAAAACTTCCGCTACAATGGAAAAGAAAGAGTTCACTCCTGAATTCCTCAATCAGTTGGGTCGCGTGGGCGGTCCGCAGGTTTCACCCGACGGCAAGAAGATCCTCTATGGCGTGACCTATTATGACATCGCAACCAACAAGGGCAACTGCGACCTGTGGGTGATGGATGTTGACGGACAGAATGCCCGCCAGATTACCAACACGCCCAACAGCGAGAGCAACTATGTGTGGATCGACGGTGGCAAGAAGATCGCGTTCATCTATAAGGATGAAGGCGAGGGCAAGACGCCCCAACTGTGGACCATGAACGCCGACGGCGGTGGCCGCAACTGCGTCAGCGATGTTGAGGACGGCATCGAGGGCTTTGTCTTCTCGCCCGACGAGAAGCGCGTGGTCATGATTTCGCAAGTGAAATATGGCCAGACGGCTCAAGACATCTATCCCGACCTGGATAAAACCACTGGCAAACTCTATGACGACATGATGTACAAGCACTGGGACGAGTGGGTGACCACCATTCCTCATCCCTTTGTCGCCGACTTCGACGGCAGCAAGGCCGGCAACGTGAAGGACGTGCTCGAGGGTGAGCCCTACGAGTCGCCGATGAAGCCGTGGGGTGGCATCGAGTCGCTGGCCTGGACGCCCGACAGCAAGAGCCTGGTGTACGTGTGCCGCAAGAAGACGGGCAAGGACTATGCCTTCTCGACCAACAGCGACCTCTACAAGTATAACCTGGAGACCGGCAAGACCGAGAACCTCACCCAGGGCATGATGGGCTATGACACTTATCCCATCATCAACAGCAAGGGCGAGATGGCTTGGCTCTCGATGGAGCACGACGGTTACGAGGCCGACAAGAACCGCATCTTCTTCATGGATGCTGCCGGCAACAAGAAAGACCTGACCGAGAATTGGGACTACAGCGTGGATGACATCGCCTGGTCGCCCGACGAGAAGGCCATCTATTTCATCTGCCCGTTCCAGGGCACGCAACCCATCTTCCGCATGGATGTCGCTACCCAGAAGGTGGACACCATCGCCATGGGCGTGTGTGACTTCAACAGCATGGCATTCCCCGACAACGAGACCGTTATCGCTTGCCGCCAGAGCTACCAGACTCCCAACGAGATCTGCAGCATCCAGATGGGCAAGGAGCCCGTTCAGCTTACCCATGTCAACGACGAGGCTCTCGCCCAGGTTGATCCCATCGGCATCGAGAAGCGCATGGTGCCCACCACCGATGGCAAGCTGATGACCACTTGGGTTTGCTACCCGCCCAACTTCGACCCCAACAAGAAGTATCCCGCCATCCTCTTCTGCGAGGGTGGACCGCAGTCGCCCGTGAGCCAGTTCTGGAGCTATCGCTGGAACATGCGCATCATGGCCAGCAACGGCTACATCGTGATTCTGCCCAACCGCCGCGGTCTGCCGGGCTTCGGCACCGAGTGGAATGCCCAGATCAGTGGCGATTACGGTGGTCAGAACATGCGTGACTACCTCAGCGCTGTGGACTACATGAAGAAGGAGCCTTATATCGACGGTGACCACATCGGTGCTGTCGGTGCCAGCTACGGTGGCTATTCGGTTTACTTCCTGGCCGGTAACCACAACAAGCGCTTTGCCTGCTTCCTGGCTCATGCCGGTATCTTCAACCTCGAGGCCCAGTACCTTGAGACCGAGGAGATGTGGTTCGTGCAGTGGGATCTGGGTGGCCCGTACTGGGACAAGAACAACGCGACCGCTCAGCGTTCCTATACCCAGGCCAACCCCAAGAACTATGTGCAGAACTGGGATACCCCCATCATGTGCACTGCCGGTGAACTGGATTACCGCATCGTCTTCACCCAGGCTTGCCAGGCATTCAATGCCGCCAAGATCAAGGGTCTGCCCGCACGCTTGCTGCTCTTCCCCGACGAGAACCACTGGATCCTCAAGCCGCAGAACAGCATCCTGTGGCAGCGCGAGTTCTTCAAGTGGCTCGACACGTGGCTGAAACCCGACAGCGAGGCTGCCAAGGCTTACAAAGCCCAGCAGGACTCCATTGCCGCTGCCAAGGCAGCTGTGAATCCTGCACCTGTTGCTGAAGAGAAAAAGAACTGATTAATTCCATGTCAATGATGAAGCGAGGGTGGTCCGTCATGGGCTATCCTCGCTTTTCTCGTTTTTTTAATTAATGTCCGGTAAAGCTCCGTTAGGAGCGGTCAGAGCATAGGCAGGGGTGTAACGAGGCGAAGCCGAGTGCAGCCCCTGTAATAGAACACACTCCCATTTAAGCCCCATTGGGGCGGCAGTAAATCATTGACCAATAGTCTGTCGCCCCAATGGGGCTATTAATCGTATGTGTCGCTCATTTACAGGAGTTCCGCCTCGCTCCACTCCTGCCTATAACCTGACAGCCCTACGGGCTTAAAGGCAAGCCTCTTCGTGTGAAACCTCCATTATGGCCTTGTTATTCAGCTGCTTGTAAAACTTTATCGCATTTTACCGGACACTAATGGTTTTTTTATAGTAACTTTGCGACATGAAGTATTCGGTGACACAAAAAGAGGCAACGATAGGCGCTGCCGAGTTTATAGCACGGTATCGCGATGTGGAGCGCATCAGGGAGTATTGCTTGCAATGCCCCGGCTATGGCACGTCATGGGGCTGTCCGCCCTTTGATTTCGACCCATGCACCGTCAGCGACGGCTTTGAGTCGGTGAAATTGATGGGCACGATAATTGAGTTTGACGAGGCAACGCGCGCCACCTGCAAGAACGCCGAGCAGTCGGCAGCAATGGGGCGTGAGGCGATGGAAGAAGTGTGGAAAACCTGGTTGCCGCAACTGTATGAGATGGAACGGGAGATGCCGGGCAGTCGCTGTTTCACCTTTAGGTGTGTCTTGTGTCCCGAGGGGTGCACGCGCCCCGAGGGGAAACCGTGTCGCCATCCCGAACGCTTGCGCCACTCGTTGGAGTCGGTGGGCTTCGACATCGTGGCCATGACGCGTGACCTGCTGGGTATCGAACTTGAATGGAGCACCGACGGCTCTCTGCCCAAGCACATCACCCTGGTCACCGCCCTCTTCAGTTAAGAGAAGCCCCCCTCTCTTTAACCTCTAACCTTTAACCTTTAACCTGAGACCTACCACTTGTGGAAGACAAAGAACACGGCCATCACCAGGCAGATGAATCCTGCCAGGTGGTTCCAGCGCAGTGTTTCTCCCTGGAAGAATACCGTGACAAACACCGTGAACACCGTCAGTGAGATCACTTCCTGAATCACCTTGAGCTGCATGAGCGAGAATGGTCCTCCGTTGCCTTCAAAGCCGATGCGGTTGGCGGGCACTTGGCACGAATACTCAGGCAGGGCAAGCAGCCACGACAGCAAGATGATGACATAGAGTGGAGTGTTGTCGGTGAAGACCTTGATTTGTTGCAGCTTCAAATGCCCGTACCAGGCAAACGTCATAAAGATGTTGGACACAATGAGCAGTCCGATAGCGTAGAATTGTTGCAGGTGAGCCATATCTTTTTCGTATTCAGTTTTCAGTTTCCATTTTTCGCTGCAAAATTACTCAATTAATCGTTACTGAGGTCATAATGGGGCACATATATTTCTCATGATGCTTCTTGTCGAAGAGCAGAAAAATGGTCTTATTCTCCATAAATTCAAATTAATTATGAGAAAAATTTGAATATTTTGTCCAAATTAGCTAATTTTGCAGTGCCTAAATACCCCTATCCTTATGAAAGAGAACACAATTCAAACTATGGATTTGTCTATGATGGACAGCAACGGCCGGGCGCTGGTAATGAACGACACCCTGCTGGTAAACGATAATCTTGCCATGCCTTTCAAGATATCGGACTATTTGATGGAACGTTACTCCAAGCGCTTTCCTTTGAAAATAACGACGACTTGCATGGTGATTGTCTATAAGGGATCTGTGACGTTCACTGTGAACTTCCGTGATTATGTTGCTGCCGAGAATACCTGTATCATCATCACCGAGGGCACCATTGTCGAGAAGGTTGTCTATGTCGATGATGCGCGGGTCATGATTCTGTCTTATTCTCAGAATGGACTGTTGTCGCCGTTTTCAAAGAATCAGCGCAACCTGAACCGGCTCTATGCCTTGCAGGTGATGCTTGTTCATCTGCAACCGTCTCACTTAGAGATGATGAAAACCGTTTACGAGATGTTGAGGACCATCCTGAGCGATCCGTCCTTTGCCGCCAACCGTGAAGCGACGGCCAATAATTGCTTGAACCTGATTGCAAACATCGTGATGCAGAATTCCGAGAGTCAGCAAGAGTTGGGAGCTAAGACCACGCGCCGTGACGAGATTGTGGCGCGTTTCCTGCGATGTGTCGCCGATAATTACCGCGAGCATCGCGAACTGTCGTTCTACGCTGCTCAGTTGGGCCTCTCGCTCAAGTACATGTCCCATATTGTCCATGAGCAGACCGGGCGTCACCCCTCGCAGTGGATCAAGGATTACGTCATCCTGGATGCCAAGACGATGTTGCGCAGCACTCGCTACACCGTTCAACAGGTGGCCGAGGAATTGAATTTCCCCAACCAGTCTTTTTTCGGCAAATACTTCAAGGAAGCCGTCGGTGTGTCTCCCAAGAAATGGAATTAGCCTCTGACGGCAGTTATATGTTGTAAGGTCAATAGATGATTGCTCCCTGTGACGAAAGGTCGTGAACCGTGATGTGCAGGGAGTCGCACTCGTGCTGCAACGGCCGTGTGTCGTGTGATGCTCCTGAGATGACCAAGCGGTCAAATCGATACAGCTCCTGCAATTTGGCGGCATTCCCGTGGAAGCGCTTGGTAACGATGAGGTCATCAAGCTCCAGTCGACTCGTGGGGGCCATGCTTTTCCACCGGCCGCTGCCCGCCGCCATGATGCGGCGTCCCATCACGAAGGCGTAGGGTGGCTTGAACAGGGCGCCGTCAAGCCTCAATGTGTCACCGTTGGTCACAAATAGCAACTTGTCAATGCTGTGGCGTGCCAGGAAACCGGCATGATAGCGCGTGAAAGCTGCCGAGTCGGGTTCCTCGTCATCGGGAATCCACACTGTTGCCGTTCCGTGGTCATAATACAGGATGGGTGTGGACGTGAAAGCGTTGAAAATCACTGCACCGCGGCGTGGCGTGTGGGCATCGATCCACAGGGAATGGGCCAGCAGCACAATCAGGGCAATCCCGGCGCACAGCAGGTAACGGTATTCACGACGGTAGAGCCACAACAAGACCAGGGCCATTAACACGAACCAGAGGACCACTCCGGTCGTGCTCACCCAAACGCCGCTCACGTGAGACAACGGCAGGCTGTTGACGGCTGTTGTTGCCCAATGGATGTTGCGGTAGATGGCGTCCAGCGTCCAGTCGAGCAGGTTCCATTCCATCCCGGCTGCAGTCACGAGCAGGAAGAGGGCGCCCACTACCATGAATAAGGGCAGCACGGGCAGGATGAGCAGGTTGGCCAGCACCGACATGAACGAGATTGTATGGAAATAATGAGCACTCAATGCCACGGTCGCCAGCATGGCCACAAGCGAAGTGATGGCGGTAGCGGTGATGTAGTTAATGATCTTGTAACGGCTTTCAAGCGCCTGGGGCACACGGGCAAACATCAGCACAGCTCCCACGGTGATGAAACTCAGCTGGAAGCCCACACTGTAGATGGCCGACGGATTGAATACCAGGATGACCAGAGCGGCCATGGCCAGGGCGTTCAGTGAGGCCGAACGCCGATGGAAGATGAGTGAGGCAAAAACGAAGCCGATCATTATTGTGGCTCGCAACACGCTGGGCGACAAACCGGTAAAGACCGCAAACAAGGCGATGGCAGCAAGCGTGACGACCAAGCGCACTTTCTTCAGCCTCAAGTAATCCAGCGGGAACAGCATCCACCAGATGATGAGTGCGATAAAGCCCACATGCAGACCGCTCAGGGCCAGGACATGAGCCACTCCTGCCGATGCAAACTCTTGTCGGGTCCCCTTGTCAATCATGTCGCTTTCGCCCAGCAGCAATGCCACGACAAACTGCTGCGCAGCAGGTGATAACCGTGAATTGAACACCTTGAGTTGCAAGTCTCGCCTGATGTTGGCCAAGCGGGTGAGCAGGGTGGGGTGGTGACCTGCTTTCACAACCTGCCCCACGGTCAGGTGCTGCTGGTAGCGGATTCCCTCACTGTCAAGCAGATAGCCGGCATAGTCCATCTCGTCGGGATTACCGGCATTGCCCACCTCATGAAGTTCAGCCGGCCACACCACGAGGTCGCCTGCCCGCATGGTGTAGTCACAACCACGGGTCGAGACAAGTACCTTGCATGGTGGCAAGTCTTGATCAAGCACGTCGATGATGAGCCGCATCGAGAAATCGGTGTAATCCAGCTTTGAAACTCGTCCCGTGAGGTTCCTGCCGATGCGCTGGCTGTCGGCCAGGCGAGCAGGGCAGTGAATATCAGCAGCCAACCATCCCAGCGCGAGGCCACAAATCGCCAGTGGCAGAATGAACCAGGCCCGCCAGCGCAGACTACCTTGTGGCGTGCGGGAACTTGCCGAGAGTCTCCAATAGCAAACCGCTGCAGCAAGAATCAGCAGCAGGGGAGCCCACCAGCAGTGCCACAGCTTGTGAACGGCAATGCCCAGGATGAATGGCACGAGGATGCGCACCACTGGAATCCTGGAGAGAACCGATGGGGAGGGCATGAAAATGTGATTATGGGTTAGAGGTCGTCCTCTTCGGTCCAAATCCTGTAGGAGTCAAACGCTTGCAACAGCAGCATCTCGATGCCGTTCTTGGTTTGAGCGCCGTATTTGGCGGAATTTTTCATGAACAGCGTCTCCTCCGGGTTGTAGATCAGGTCATAGCACAGATGGTCCTTGCTCAAGAAACGGTATGGGAAATCGGGGCACTGGTTGTCGTCAGGGTATTTGCCCAGTGGTGTGGCATTGATAATGAGTTGATAGCTGTTGACCATGGCACGCGTGATTTCCTCATAGACCACCGTGTGCTCGGTTTTGCGGCGTGATACCAGCTGCACCTCAACTCCGCGACGTTCCAACGCTGTTCTCACGGCCTTGGCGGCACCGCCCGTTCCCAGAACCATTGCATGAGTGCGCTCGGGTGTCAAAATGCTGTCCAGCGTGTTGCCAAAACCCACGACGTCGCTGTTGTACCCGCGCAGTTCGAGCAGACTGCCGGTCTTTTTGTCCCTTATCAACCGGATGACGTTGACAGCGCCCACCTCTTGAGCGTCGCCGTCAAGCGAGTCAAGATAGGCGATGACTGCTTCTTTATAAGGTGCTGTCACGTTCAGGCCATTCAAGTTAGGATATTCGGCGATGATTTCCATCAACAGGCCCAGGTCTTCGATTTCAAAGTTGATGTACTGGGCATCGATGTCCTCGGCGCTGAACTTCTGGTTGAAGTAGTCCTGCGAGAACGAGTGCACCAGCGGATAACCCATCAGGCCATACAGGTATTTACAATCGAGTGGAGATTTCATAAGCGTTTTGTTTATTGGTTGCAAAAATAGTGACAAAACTTGTAATTATTACCGAAAATGTAGTTTTTTTTATCCAAAAAGGGTGTTTTTTTGCCAAATTGGCCCCCAATCTACCCTCGGTGCAAATAAAAATCAGTTAATTTCACTAAAATTAAGTACTGTTTATAGAACAAATTTGTAATTTTGCCATTTGAACTGATAAAACATATACATCGAATATGAAGTTTTTCAATAAGAATGTCAAGATAGCGCTCACTGTGCTCTTGGGACTTGTTTTGCTCTATTGGGGCATTAACTACCTGAAAGGTATTAACCTGTTGAAACCTGCTAACTATTTCTACACCGAGGTGGAGAATGTGGATGGCTTGCTCGAAGCGGCCCCCATCACTGTGAACGGCTTCCAGGTGGGTCAGGTGAGAGAAATCAAGTATGATTACGAAAAGAACAAGCTCACGATCATGCTGGCTATGGTGCCCGACATGAAAGTGCCCGAGGGCAGTACCATTAATATGGTGTCGGGGCTCATGGGCGGCGCTTCGATGGTGCTCAACTTGGGTTCCGGGCCTGCCATGAAGGCGGGCAGCTATATTCCCACGACCGATGTGCCTGGCATCATGGACAAGATGACCGACCATGTCCTGCCACAGGTGACCGGCATGCTGCCCAAGGTGGACTCCATCATCAGCAATGTCAACGGCCTGACCGGCGATCCTGCGCTGGCTGCCGCCTTGACCAGGGTGGACGCCATCACCCGTCAGTTGCAGCTCAGTGCTTTGCAGCTCACCCAGCTCTTGAACAACCTGAACCGCAGTGTGCCTGGCGTGATGAATAATGTGAACGGCATCACTAATAATCTGACTGGCGCATCCGGCAACCTGACCGATTTCTCGGCCTCGCTCAAGCAGATGCCGCTTGACTCGACCATCAACTCGTTGAACGCGACACTGGCCAACCTGCAGGCCCTGAGCGAGCAGCTGAATGACAAAAACTCGAGCCTGGGCAAGATTTTGAATGACCGCGAACTCTATGATAACGCCAACCATGCTATCGCGAGTCTCGACTCATTGTTGACCGATATCAAGGCCAATCCTAAGAGGTATATTAACGTGAAAGTATTCTGACAAATGATAACCTGTTCACATACAGTGATGCACTGTCCCGGACAGGTTGAAACAGTCAAAAAAATCAGTCAAAAAACTCTATTTGGACTCAATCCAAATAGAGTTTTTTTTGAAAATTACTGTTTTCGGTTTTTGGATTTTTGAAACCGTGTAATGACAGCGATTTGCGCTTCTGCATAAATAGTTGGAAATTTATTACAATAAAGTTATAGTGTTGATTTATAGATGCTTATGATTTGTCAAGTGCCTCAAAAAACAAAAAAATGTGAAATGAGATGTAACTCTTTGTTTTTCAATATTGTTATGTTCAAAATGAGATTTGCAAATTTTTTGAGCACTTTTTTTATAGAAAATATTGGCCGAAATTTGTACTGCTAAAAGCACTAGAAAAAACTAACCGTTACTAAGAAATTTTTGTAAAATGTTTAACGTTGCACAACAGTGGAACCGCTGCCTTGACGCCATCAAGGCTAACCTCCCGGCCGAACAATTTGATGTTTGGTTCGCTCCCATTGTTGCCGTTGACTATGACCAGGAAAACAATCGTGTGACGCTCAAGGTGCCCTCGCAGTTCTTTGTGGAACAAATCGAGGAACGCTATATCAACATCCTTTCTTCGGCCCTGAAGATGGCTTTCGGCGATGACGTCAAGCTCCGCTATAAATATAATGTGGTGGGCGGTGACGATGCCAGTGCTGTCGAGCAGACCGAGGACAACTCGAGCAACAAGCTCAAGCAGGAGCTCAAAATACGCAAGCCGCGTGTCGCAACCAACCCGTTCGCCCAGGACGATGCCCTCGACGAGATCGACCCGCAGCTCAATCCGCGCTACACCTTCGAGAACTACTGCAGCAGCATGAGCAATAAGCTCGCTGTGAGCATCGGTCAGGCTATTGCCGAGCACCCCGAAGTGAAGACCTACAACCCCATGTTTGTCTTCGGCTCGACGGGCGTCGGCAAGACCCACTTGCTGCAGGCCATCGGCATCAAGCTCAAGGAGAACTATCCCCGCATGAGGGTGCTCTATGTCTCATCCCGAGTGTTTGAGAGCCAGTACACGACTGCCGTGATTCAGAAGAAAGTCAACGACTTCATCAACTTTTACCTGAGTATCGACGTCCTCTTGCTCGATGATATCCAATTCTTGGCGGGCAAAGAGAAGACGCAGAATACCTTCTTCCACATCTTCAGCCACCTTCACCTGCATCAGCGCCAGTTGGTGATGTCCTGTGACTGCCGTCCCAGTGAACTCGACGGTATGGAACCCAGGCTCCTCTCGCGCTTCAAGTGGGGCATGACTGTTGAGCTGGAGAAGCCCGACTTTGAGTTGCGTCGCAAGTTCCTCGCCATGAAGGCGGCTCAGGATGGTCTTAAAATTGCCGACGATGTGCTCGATTTCATCGCCACTAATGTCTCGGACAGCGTGCGTGAGCTCGAGGGCGTGATGGTCGCACTGCTGGCCCATGCCACCATGCTGGGACAGGACATTACTATCGATCTGGCGCGCAGCGTCATCGGCAACACCGTCAAGGTGACGCCCAAGCAGTTGACCTTTGAGTCTATTGCCGAGACCGTGGCCGATTACTACAACCTGCCCACCGACGTGCTCTACGGCAAGTCGCGCAAGCGCGAGATCAGCGATGCCCGTCAGCTGGTGATGTACCTGGCCAAGAAGGAAGCGCAGATGTCATCGACAAGCATCGGTGCCAAGCTCGATCGCACCCATGCCACCGTACTGCATGCCTGCATACAGATTGAGCAGCGCATGTCGATCGAGAAGGATTTTTCACGCGAGGTACAGGCTATCACTGCAAGCCTGACGCAGTAAATCCCTTAACGTAAAGCATCATGAGGGTGAACCGGCATATAGCTGGTTCATCCTCTTTCTTGTGCCCTTTCAAGAATGGTTACAGCAGTTGCAGGGCGATGTGGGCGCATGCCTCGGCATCGGCCAGGGCGTGGTGGTGACGGCGCAGGTCATAGCCGCAGTAGGCGGCTACAGTGTCGAGTTTGTGGTTGGGTAACTGCTTGAGCTGGCGTTTGGCTGCCCGGCAGGTGCAATGAAATTCATAGTCAGGGTAGTCCATCTGGTAACAACGAAAGACGGCTTTCAGGCAACTCTCGTCGAAACTCTTGTTGTGGGCAACCAGTGGCAGGCCCTCGATGAGCGGTTCAATCTGTGCCCACACCTCAGGAAAAACGGGAGCGTTGTCGGTGTCGCTGTGCCCCAGGCCATGGACCTGCTGGCACCAGTAGCTGTAGTAGTTGGGCTCGGGTTGGATGAGCGAGTAGAACGTGTCGGTGACTTGACCGTCGCGCACGACAACCACGCCCACGGCACACACGCTGGTGCGCTCGGCGTTGGCGGTCTCAAAGTCGATGGCAGCAAAGTTCTGCATGGGATTGTCTTTCAATATTCATGGGCAAAAATACTACAATAATGGTACAAATCGCGCTCCTCGTAGAAAAAATACACCCGTTTTAAACATTTTATCTTCAATTCAGTCAAAAAGTGGCGCAAAACGGATTGCCGTATAAGAAATAATGAGTATTTTTGTAGGTTAAACCTAATGTCGTGGCACGCGTGCTAGCCTGGGACTGAAGTGAGTCTGCAGTGCGGTGCCCGAAACAGATTTAAAAAGTAAAAAATACAAATGGACAACGATCGAATTCTAGAGATCAACATTGAGAACGAGATGAAGACCAGTTACATCGATTATTCGATGTCGGTCATCGTTTCGCGCGCGCTACCCGATGTGCGTGACGGCTTCAAGCCGGTGCACCGCAGGGTACTCTACGGCATGGACAAGTTGCGCAACTACTCCAATGCCCCCTACAAGAAGTCGGCTCGTATCGTGGGTGACGTGCTTGGTAAGTACCATCCCCACGGCGATAGCTCGGTTTACCTTGCCATGGTTCGTCTGGCCCAGGACTGGGCAATGCGATATCCGCTGGTAGATGGACAGGGTAACTTCGGTTCGGTGGACGGTGACAGCCCCGCTGCTATGCGTTACACCGAGGTGCGTCTCGACAAGATGGGCGAGAGCATGATGGAAGACATGGACAAGGACACCGTTGACTTCGTGCCCAACTTCGACAACACGCTCGACGAGCCTTCGGTACTGCCTACACGCATCCCCAACCTGCTGGTGAACGGTGCCACGGGTATTGCTGTGGGTATGGCGACCAACATGGCTCCGCACAACCTGGGCGAGTGCATCGATGGATGCCTGGCCCTGCTCGAGGATCCCGAGATGGAGGTGAGCGACCTGATGAACTACATCAAGGCTCCCGACTTCCCCACGGGTGGTATCATCTACGGCTATCAGGGCGTGAGAGACGCCTTCGAGACGGGCCGCGGACGCATTGTCGTTCGTGCCAAGGCCGAGATCGAGACCGAGCACAATCACGAGCGCATCGTGGTCAATGAGATTCCCTACAACGTCAACAAGAAAGACCTCATTGAGAATATCGCACGCCTGGTCGAGGAGAAGAAAATCGAAGGCATTGCCGACATCAACGACGAGAGCGACCGTCACGGTATGCGCATCGTCATCGATGTAAAGAAGGACTTTAACCCCAATGTGCTGCTCAACAAGCTGTACAAGATGACCGAGTTGCAGTCGTCGTTCAGCGTGAACAACGTGTGCCTGGTTAATGGCAGGCCCATGCTGCTCAACCTCAAGGAACTGCTGCATTACTTCCTGGAGCACCGCCACGAGGTGGTAATCCGTCGCACCGAGTTTGACCTCAAGAAGGCCAAGGAACGTGCCCACATCCTGGAGGGACTCATCATCGCCAGCGACAACATTGACGAGGTGATCGCCATCATCAAGAGCAGCGATTCGACCGACCATGCCATCCAGCGCTTGTGCGAGCGCTTCAGCCTCTCGGAGGTTCAGGCGCGTGCCATCGTCGAGATGCGACTGCGTCAGCTCACCGGACTGGAGCAGGAGAAGCTCCACAACGAGTTGGCCGAGGTGCGCAAGACCATCGAGCACCTGCAGGCCGTCCTCGACGACCCCGCCGAGTGCCGCAAGGTCATCGAGCAGGAACTCATCGAGGTCAAGGAAAAATTCGGCGACGAGCGCCGCACCCAAATCGTTTATTCCAGTGAGGAGATGAATGCTGAGGACTTCTACAGCGATGATCCCATGATCATCACCATTTCCCATTTCGGTTATATCAAGCGCACCCCGCTCAAGGAGTACCGTGCTCAGGCACGCGGCGGTGTGGGTGCCAAGGGCAGTGACACGCGCGATGAAGACTTCATCGAGTATGTTTACGAAGCCACCAACCATAATTACATGCTGTTCTTCACCGCCACGGGACGCTGCTTCTGGCTGCGCGTGTTCGAGATTCCCGAGGGCACCAAGAACAGCAAGGGACGTGCTATCCAGAACCTGTTGAACCTGGATGCCGAGAACCGCATCATGGCCTTCGTCCGTGCAACGGCGCTCACCGATCCCGAGTACAACCAGTCACATTTCATTGTATTTGCCACCAAGAACGGTATCGTTAAGCGCACGAGCCTGAGTGCTTACTCTCGTCCCCGTGCCAACGGTGTGCGCGCCCTCAATATCGCCGAGGATGATCAGCTCGTGGGCGCTATCCTCACCGAGGGTAACAGCGAGGTGATCCTGGCCAACAGCAAGGGCTACGCCATCCGCTTCCCCGAAACCAAAGTTCGTGCCATGGGCCGCACCGCTACCGGTGTCAAGGGTATGACCTTGAGCGAGGGCGATGAGGTCATCGGCATGATCTGCATGCGTGCCGGCACCCGTGACGACGTGCTCGTCGTTTCGGAGCAGGGCATGGGCAAGCGCAGCGCGCTCGAGGACTATCGCGTGACCAACCGTGGCGGCAAGGGTGTTAAAACCATTAACATTACCCCCAAGACTGGCAAGCTTATTGCAATTAAGAATGTGAACGACGATAACGACCTTGTCATCATCAACAAGAGCGGCATCGCCATCAGGCTACGAGTTAGCTCACTGCGCATCGTGGGACGCGCAACCCAGGGTGTAAGGCTCATCAACCTTGAGAAGAAAAACGACGAGATAGCAAGCGTTTGCAAGGTGGATACCGAGCCCGAGGTCACCGACGAGGAGAGCGTTCGCGACGCCTTCCAGGAGAATGTCTCCGAAGTCCCTGAGAACAACGAGAACACTGAAAGCTCCGAGAACTCCGAGACCCCACAAAACGAGAACGAATAAACATTATAAACAGCTTTAATTGTTAAGAAAAATGAAAAAGATGATTCTTTTCGCCGCAGCTGCCATCATGGCGCTCGGCGCATCGGCTCAAATGAGCCTCGTGAAGGACCTCTCTAAGAAGGTTGGATCGGGTAAAACTCAAGAACTCATGGAGGTGATTGAGCAGATTCAACCCGCCCTTACCAATCCTGAGAGCGCTAACGACGTACTCACATGGTACACTGCTGGTAAAGCAGCCTTTACTGCCTTTGACAACATGTTTGGTGCCAAGTCAATGGGTCAGCCTGTTGACGAGAATCTGATGAACCAGATGCTGAGCACTGGTTATGCTTACTTCTTCAAGGCTCTGCCTTTGGACAGCATCGTTGAGGTGGACAAGAAAACCGGTATGCCCAAGCTGAACAGCGACGGAACCAAGAAGGTAAAGACCAAATTCAGCAAGGATATCATCGGTATGCTCACCGCTCACATGGGTGACATTGCCAATGCCGGCAACGTTTATCTGCAGAACAGCGATTGGGCTAATGCTGCTGAGGCTTTCGGTAACTTTGCCGACATCGCTTCGTCGGACTTCGCCGTGAAGAACGGTGTTGCTGCTGCCGACAGCACATTGAGCCAGGTGCGCTTCTTCCAGGGCTATTCCGAGTATCAGATCCAGAAGTTTGCCGAGGCTTATGACAGCTTCTCCAAGGCCCGCAAGTTGGGTTACACCGAGAACAACATCGTCGATTTCCAGACCTCAGCACTGGCCAACATGGTTCAGAGTATGCTCGACAAGAATGAGTACGACAAGGCTAACGCTTTCATCGACAATGCTTTGAGTAATGATCCCATGAATGGTACCCTGCATGACATCAAGGGCTTCACCACCGAGCTGATGAGCGGTATCGACGCTGCCCTGCCTTTCTACATCAAGGCTACCGAGGTTGATCCCAACTATCCTAACGCATTCTTTGATGTTGGCCGTTGCCTCTATCTGCAGGCTCAGAAGATTATCGATGATAATCCCACTGCCACCAACAAGGACCTGGTTCCCAAGATCAAACCCATCTATGACAGGGCCATTCCTTTCTTGCAGAAGGCTATTGATCTCAATACCAATCCCGATGACACCAAGGCCAAGAAAGTGCTTGATGACATCCTCTACAAGTTTGAGGTCTTGGGCGTGAATTAATAAGGTAAAGAATTAATTATCAGACAATAGAAACGGGTGTTGGAGCGAGTCTTCAACACCCGTTTTGATGATGCCGGCATCGCTATTCGTCAGTATTGTTGCACAGGATTGGAAAAAACTGTACTTTTGCAGCCGATTTCAAAGGTAAAAGACGATTGTGAAAAAGATAGCTATCATATTGATCACGGTTGTGGCTGTGGCTTTTCATGTCACGGCCCAGCATCAGCTGTTGGCACAGGCCAAGAAAGATATCAGTGGCTTGACGATGACAGTCGACAGTTATAACAAGGCATTCAATAAGTTCAAACCCGCCTTGACCAACGACGAGACGCGCAACCGTGCCGAGACATGGGCGCTGGCCAACCGCATCAAGATTGAACTTTACGACAAATACATGGATAACCGTCGTGTGGGTAAGAACATTGACGTGAAGGCGATGGGGCATTCGCTCATCGATGCCTATGATTACAGCATCAATGCACTCCATCTCGACACGATTCACGTTTTGGACAAGAAAGGCCAGCCCGTAATTGACAAGAAGACCAAGCGACCCAAAGTGAGGACTAAATACAGCAAGGATGTGGTCAATCGCCTTGTCGAGCATCACGACAACTATCGTATCGCCGGCAGCGAATTGTATAATGTCAAGGACTGGGACGGTGCCTACAAGGCTTGGGACTACTACTGCCAAATGGCGGCGAGAACCGATGACCCGCGCTGGGCCAAGGCCGACACTGTCGTGGCCGAGGTGCGTTACTACCAAGGCATTGCAGCATGGCAAATGACCGATACCATCGATGCCGTGCGCCTGTTCAGCATTGCCCGCCATTCGGGCTATAACCACAAGGAGGTCTATGACTACGCGCTGGTGTGCCTGAGTGACCTGGGCAATGAAGAGGAAGTGGTGAAATTGGCTTGGGAGGCTTTTCTCAAGTTCGGCACCAGTGACCCGCAATACATCCGCATCTTGATCAACAGCTACCTGAGCCGTGAGGATTTCTCGGGTGCTAATGACTTGCTTGACGACGCCTTGGAAGCCACTCCCAACGACGATGAGTTGCTCAACCTCAAGGGACTGGTGATCGAGAGCAAGGAGAGCATCTATGAGGCGTTTCCTTATTACCAGCGTTGCATCGAGTTGAATGACAGTAATGCCAGCGGATTGTTCAACGTGGGGCGCTATTTCTATAACAAGGCGATGGAGACCCGCCAAAACAGCCGCTTGTATGGCAAGAAACTTGCCGACCTGGTCAACCCCATCTATCGTGAGGCTTTGCCCTATCTGGAAAAATCCTATGCCATCAACCCCAACAACCCCGAGCTGGTAAACGCCTTGCGCGACATCTACTACAAGCTCGGCGAAGCCGACAAGCTCCAGTCCATCGAATCAGCCCAGTAATCAGCAACAATTCATAACTGTAGAACAAGCATCCGCATTCCTTCCCTGTGGAAAAGGAGTGCGGATGCTCTATAACTTCTGAAAAGGAGTGCGGATGACTCTTTAACCTCTAACCATTAACCTTCAATTTCTTGCTTGCAAGAAATTGAAAATCACGGTTTGCGGACAATGCCACGCTTGCTGGCGCGCACAAACTCGATGATGACATCGCGCTCGGGGGAGGCGGGCAGTTTCTCGGCCTCGGCAAGCGATTGGGTCACGTTCAGGCCCGAGTCATAGATGGTGCGGTAAACATCGGCAATGGCGTCGATTTGTTCGCTGGTGTAGCCGCGACGATGCAGGCCCACCTTGTTCACGCCCTCATAGGCAATGGGGTAGCGAGCAGCCATGCAGTAGGGCGGGATGTCCTTGTTGACCAGGGCACCGCCTTGAATCATCACGTGGCAGCCAATCTGGGTGAACTGATGTACCAGAGCACCGCCGCCGATGATGGCCCAGTCACCGGCAACAACCTCGCCGGCAAGCTGTGCCGAGTTGGACATGATGACGTGATTGCCCACCACGCAGTCGTGTGCTACATGGCAATAGGCCATGATCAGGCAGTTGTCGCCAACAACGGTCTTGCCCTTGGAGGCAGTGCCGCGGTGGATAGTGACGAACTCGCGGATGACGGTATTGTCGCCTATGATGGCCAGGGTGTCTTCGCCCTGGAATTTAAGGTCTTGCGGAATGTCGCCCACAACAGCGTTGGCATGGATGTGGCAGTTCTTGCCGATGCGCGCACCACTGCGTACAACGGCTCCACTGTCGATAACGGTGCCGTCACCGATCTCAACATTGGCATCGATGGTCACAAAAGGACCGATTTTCACATTTTTCCCAATTTTAGCGTCAGGGTGGACGACGGCAAACTGATGGATATCCATATTATTCTTATAGTTTTTGGTTTTCAGCTGAGAGCATTATTTCTTTCGCCGCTTCATTTCTCAGGCGACAGTAATCGCACTCACAACTTGCAACTCTTTGATTACTCGGGATTCTTGACGATTTGTGCCATGAACTCGGCTTCGGTGACGATTTTTTCGCCCACAAAGGCATAGCCTTTCATGATGGCGGTGCCGCGGCGGATGGGCGTCATCAGCGACAAGTGGAAAATCAGCGTGTCGCCGGGGACTACCTTGCTGCGGAACTTCACATTGTCAATTTTCAGGAAGTAGGTCGAGTAGTTCTCGGGATCCTCGACACTGCTCAGCACGAGAATGCCGCCCACTTGGGCCATGGCCTCGACTTGAAGCACGCCAGGCATGATGGGCTCATGCGGGAAGTGTCCCTGGAAGTAGGGCTCATTGGCAGTGACGTTCTTGATGCCGACCACATGCTTCTTGCCCTTCTCGATGATCTTGTCGACAAGCAGCATCGGGTAGCGGTGAGGAAGCATCTTGCGTATCTGGTTGATGTCGTAGAGCGGTTCCTTGTTCGGGTCATATTCGGGTGCCTGAACATTCTGGTAGCGCAGCTCCTGACGGATTTTCTTGGACAACTGGGTGTTGATGGTGTGTCCAGGACGGGTGGCTACGATGCGGCCCTTCAAGGGGCGGCCGATGAGCGCCAGGTCGCCCAGCACATCGAGCAACTTGTGGCGGGCAGGTTCGTTCTTGAAGGCCAGCGGCTTATTGTTAAGGTAGCCCAATTCATTGGCATTCTTATGCGGCACCTTCATCACGTCGGCCATGTGGTCCAGGTCTTCCTGCTTCATGGGCGAGTCATAGATGACGATGGCGTTGTCCAGGTCGCCGCCCTTGATGAGGCCCAGTTGGATGAGCGGCTGCACCTCGCGAACGAACACAAACGTGCGGCTGCCGGCTATCTGTTCCTTGAACTGGCGGATGTCGGTCAATGACGCGAACTGGTTGCCCAGTACGGGAGAATCATACTCAACCATGCAGTCGATCGAGAAATCATCATCAGGCAGTACGATGAGCGATGAGCCTGTCTCCTTGTCCACGACCTTGATGCGCTGCTTCACGACATAGTATTCTTTTTCGGCTTCCTGCTCGACGATGCCGGCTTTCTCAATCTCCTTGCACCAAATGATGGCACTGCCGTCCAGGATGGGCACCTCGCCGCAGTTCACCTCAATCAGGCAGTTGTCGATGCCGGCGGCATACAAGGCTGCCATGGCGTGCTCGATGGTGCTGACGCGGGCCTCTTTGTTGCTCTTGCTGGCAATGACCGTGCCGCGAGTGGTCTCGATGACGTGCTCGGCGAGTGCCTGGATGGTCGGTTGACCCTCCATGTCGATGCGCTTGAATACATAGCCGGTGTTCACATCGGCGGGCTTGAAGGTGGCGGTTGACATCTGCCCCGTGTGCAAACCCTTGCCGCTAACGGTGAAGGCGTTCTTCAGTGTTTTCTGTTTCATTATTTCTAGAGCATTTAGCTTTTAGCATATAGCAATTAGCAGTCAACATGTTGGCGGTCGCCCGCTAATAGCTAACGGCTAAAAACTGATAGCTTTAATTGTTGATTTTCTTTTTCAGATCCTTGATGTCGCTGTACATGTCGCCAAGGCGCTTCAGGTAAACGACTTGACGGGCAAACTCCATCGCGGGCTGCACGGGAGCACCCAGCCACTTGCCGTTGCTGCCGATGCTGTTGTCAACGCCGGTCTGTGCGCCGATGCCGTTCTTGTCACCCACGGTGATATGGCCGGCGAAGCCCACTTGACCGCCCACCATGTTGTATTTTCCGATCTTGGTCGATCCGGCGACACCCACTTGGGCTGCCATGACAGTGCATTCGCCCACTTCGACGTTATGGGCGATCTGGATGAGGTTGTCGAGTTTGGCACCCTGCTTGACCACCGTGGCACCCATCGTGGCACGGTCGATGGTGGTGTTGGCACCGATTTCCACATCATCCTCCAGGATGACGATACCCACCTGAGAGATTTTCTCGTAGGTGCCGTCCTCTTTAGGAGCAAAGCCAAAGCCGTCACCACCGATGATGGCGCCGCCTTGAACGATGCAGCGGTTACCGATGCGGCAACCGTGGTAAATCTTCACACCGGGATACAGAATGACATTGTCGCCCAGGGTCACGCCGTCGCCGACATACACCTGAGGATAAATCTTGACGTTCTTGCCGATGGTCACGCCGTCGCCGATGTAGGCGAATGCGCCGACATACACGTCATCGGGCAGGGTAGTGCCCTGGCCCACATGTATCGGCTGCTCAACGCCGCGTTTCTCGGGACGCTGGCTGTTGACAAAGTTCAACAGGTCGGCAAGTGTCTTGTAGGGGTCCTCAACGCGGATGAGGGTCGCTTTCACTTCCTGCTCAGGCTCAAAATCCTTGCTGACAAGAATTGCCGAAGCCTGCGTTGTGTAAACGAAGTGCGTGTATTTGGGATTGGCCAGGAAAGTCAGGCAACCTGCCGTGGCCTCTTCAATCTTAGCATAATTGTTAATCACGGTCGAGGCATCGCCATCAACCGTGCCGTTAACCATTGCTGCAAGTTGTTGTGCAGTAATCTCCATGATGTAGTTATATATTGACTTAAACTCTTTTTCTGAAATCGGGCGCAAAGATAGTGCAAGCCGAACACAAAAGCAAAATTTATTTGGATTTTGTTGAGGCTCAGCTCATCTTGGCCCCAATGCAAGGGCCGTAAAAAACAAAATCACAACCTCAACAGGCATTTATTTGCCGCTGCGCTTGAGCAATTCGCTGATTTTAGCCTCGATGACCTCGGGGTCTTGCAGGCCCATGAGCGTCTGGTATTCACCCTTGGGGGTGACGAACATCAACAGGGGGATGGCCTGGATGTTGAACATCGTAGCCATGTCGGGTTCCTGATCGATGTCGATGCGCTTGAAGATGACCTCATTCTTGTGATTCTTCTCGATCTCGTCAAGGATGGGACTCAACTGTTTGCAGGGACCGCACCATTCGGCAAAGAAATCGATGACCATGGGTTTGGATCCCATGATGGTGGTCTGCTTGATCCACTCTGTCTGGCCTTCGTCATCGGGACTGGCGACAGGCATTTCGCTGCGTGTGGCCTCTTCGTTGCCACCTGCGGTATTGTTGTCTTGGTTTTCGGTCTTGTTGTTGCAAGCGGCAAGCATGAGCAGTGCCGTCAAGCAGAAGATAATCTTTCTCATTTTTGTTGTATGCTTATTGCTTCGATAAATTGTTGATTTCTAAATTACCAGTTCACCTTTGCCTTGACGTGTGATTTCGGGGTCGCCGTTGCTGCAATCCACGATGGTTGAGGGAATGAGTTGGCCACGGCCGGCATCGATGACGATGTCGACCTGTGATTCGAATGCTTCGGCCATCAGACCGGGTTCGCAGCGGTAATCCTCGTCGTCACCGGGCACCGACGTGGTCAAGATGGGTCCTCCCAGGGTGCGCACGATGGCCAGGGCAATCTCGTTGTCGGGAATACGGATGCCCACGGTGCGGCGGCCCTTAAAGGCCTTCGGCAGTTTGGACAGGGCAGGGAAGATGAATGTGAACGGACCGGGCAGATTGGCCTTCATCATCCTGAACTGCGTGTTGTCGAACTTGGCGTATTGCGCCACTTGCGAAATGTCGTCACAGATGATGGACAGGTTGGTCTTGGCCGACTTCATTTCCTTGATGGAGCAGATGCGCTCGATGGCTTGGTTGTTGAGGGCGTCACAACCCAGTGCGTAAACCGTGTCGGTCGGGTAAATGATGAGGCCGCCGTCCTTCAGCGTCTCGACCACCTGGTCGATGTGGCGCTGGTTGATGTTTCGTTCTAGAATCTCGAGTATTTCCATTTTATGTTAGTTTGTTTTATTTGCCGTTTGGCGTGTGGATTGCCGTTTCCACATCGGTGGCGTTGGCATATTTCTTCAATAATTCGGCCATCCAGAGCACGGATTCCTCAAGTGGCATCTCGGGAGCAAAGGCGTTGATGTTGATCTGCGCCCTGACGGTCTGCTCGGTGAATTTGGTGCGCTCTTCGTCACTCGTGGGGGTGGCGATTGGTCCCTTGGCGTCACGATAAACGGGCATTCCCTCGATGTTGAGCAGCCCGCGCCCGATGCCGTTATACACATCGTCGGCAGTGCCTACGCTCATTGTGAGCGTGTCACCCTCGATGCGGTCGCCGTCAAGTCCGCTGATGGCGTATCCGCTCTTGATGGACACCAGATTCACGACATCGATCAGCGTGGTCAAGCGGTAAATGCCCAACCCACGGATGATGCGGCGGCACAAGGCCTCGCTCGACACGCGATAACGACTTGGGTCTTTACCGAGGGCTCGGTACAGATGCCGGGTGGCTGCAATGGCCGGGCGCTGGTTGATTTCCAGCAGCTCGTAGTGTTGCTTGATATACTCGGCGGCACCCTCAATCTCGGCCCACAATTCATCACTCGTCGGCGCGTTCACGACGGTTGCGCTGATGAGTCCGATGCGGGTCTCAGGGCATGCCTCCAGTATCCTTGGGTCAATGTGGATGTTGATCATTGCTGTCTTTTGCCGAATTTGCTGCAAAATTACACATAAACCGCCCCGCCACCAAACAATTCGCTCCTGTTTTTAATATGGTGTTTGAAATCTTTTTCTTATTTTTGCACATTATTTCAACATTTCATCAATAAAGACAATGCCAAACAATAGCAGAGAGAAAAAGCTGGAAGCATTTGGGCGACTGCTCGACATCCTGGACGAGCTGCGCGTGAAGTGCCCGTGGGACCGCAAACAGACCAACGAAAGCCTGCGTCCCAATACCATCGAGGAAACCATGGAACTCGCCGACGCAATCATGGCTGATGACGACGATACGATCCGCAAAGAACTGGGCGACGTGCTGTTGCACATCGTGTTTTATGCTAAAATCGGTGACGAGAAAGGCAAGTTTGACATCGCCGATGTCTGCGATGCCCTGTGTGATAAGTTGGTTTACCGCCACCCGCACGTCTTCGGCGAGGAAAAGGCCGAATCGGCTGCACAGGTGCTGCAGAATTGGGAGGTCCTCAAGATGAGCGAGAAGGGCGGCAACAAGATGGTGCTCAGCGGTGTGCCCCGCAGCCTTCCGTCGCTCATCAAGGCCGAGCGTGTCCAGGAAAAGGCCGCTAACGTGGGCTTCGACTGGCAGCAGCGCGAGGATGTTTGGGACAAGGTGCGTGAGGAGTTCAACGAGGTTGAGGCCGAGTTGAAGAAGGGTAGTGTCGAGGACCGTGAAAAGGAATTCGGTGACCTGTTCTTCTCGTTGATCAATGCGGCCCGCCTCTACGAGGTGCGACCCGATAACGCACTGGAACGCACTAACCGCAAGTTCATTGCCCGCTTCAACTACATTGAGCAACGGGCCAACGAGCAGGGCCGCCACGTCAACGAGCTGACCCTTGCCGAGATGGATGAACTCTGGAACGAGGCCAAAGCCCAACACCTTGGCGAATAATCATTGAATAATCACTTTAAGTTCAACCGAACAACAAACTAAATATCAGATAATAAAATTGATTATCTAACAATTGTTCACTATTAACTGTTCACTCAATGAAAGTCTGCGTTACCGAGAAACCTAGTGTGGCACGTGACATTGCCCGATTGCTGGGTGCCAATGACAGGCACGACGGCTACTTCGAGGGCAATGGCTATCAAGTGACGTGGACTTTCGGTCACCTGTGCGAACTCAAGGAGCCTAACGACTACACCGACCAATGGAAATGGTGGAGTCTTGGACAACTTCCTATGATACCGCAACGTTTTGGTATTAAGCTTAAAAACGATAAAGGTATCGAGCAACAGTTTAATGTTATCAAGAACCTGATCGCGCAGGCCGACGAGGTGATCAACTGCGGTGATGCCGGCCAGGAAGGAGAGTTGATTCAGCGCTGGGTGTATCAGAAAGCCGGTTGTGACAAGCCTGTGAAACGGCTGTGGATTTCGTCGTTGACCGACGAGAGCATCCGCAAGGGATTTGAGCAGCTCAAGGATGCCAAGGAATTTGATAACCTGTATTATGCGGGCCTCTCGCGCGCCATCGGTGACTGGGTGCTGGGAATGAACGCCACGCGCCTCTATACATTAAAGTATTCGCGCTCGCGCGACGTGTTGTCGGTAGGGCGTGTGCAGACGCCCACGCTGGCCATGATTGTTGCCCGCCAGCGCGAAATCGACAATTTCGTTCCCGAGAATTATTGGGAACTCAAGACCAAATACCGTGGCGTCACGTTCAACAGCACGCGAGGCCGCTTCAAGACCGAGGGCGAGGCCAATGATATCGTGGCGATTATCAGGAAGTTGCCTCTTGAAGTCACCTCGGTGGAGACGAAAAAGGGTCGTGAGGCGCCGCCTCGACTTTTTGACTTGACGAGCTTGCAAGTGGAGTGCAACAAGAAATTCGGCATGTCGGCCGATGATGCGCTCAAGACCATTCAGTCCCTCTATGAGAAAAAGGCGACGACCTATCCCCGTGTCGATACGACCTACCTGAGCGACGACATCTACCCCCAGGTGCCTGGCATCTTGCAGGCTATGGTGCCCTATGCCAACCTGACGGCTCCGGTGCTGGCGCTGAACAAATTGCCCAAGAGCAAGAAGGTGTTCGACAACAGCAAGGTGACCGACCACCATGCGATCATCCCTACCAACGTCAATCCGGCTACGGTGGCGATGACGCCCGAGGAGAAACGCGTCTATCACCTTATCGCCATCCGTTTTATCGCTGCCTTTTATCCTGATTGCGAGTTCAATACGACAACAGTGATGGCCCAGGTGGGAGACTATGGTTTCAAGGCGACAGGTAAAGAAATCCTCAAGGCCGGTTGGCGTGAACTTTATAACAAGCCCAGCGACAAAGAGGCCGACGAGGGTAACGAAAAGGCTGAAGATGAGGACAATGGCGTGATGCCGCATTTCGAGAAAGGGGAGAGCGGCCCCCATGAGCCGTCGGTGCTCAAGCGCACCACACAGCCCCCTAAGCCTTACACCGAGGGCACCCTGCTGCGTGCGATGGAGACTGCTGGTAAAACTGTTGATGACGAGGAACTGCGTGATGCCATGAAGGAGAACGGCATCGGCCGTCCGTCAACGCGAGCCGCCATCATCGAGACGTTGTTCAAGCGGCGCTATATCCGCAAGGAGCGCAAGAGCATTTCGCCCACTATGGCAGGCATTCAACTCATAGACACAATCCATGAACCATTACTTAAAAGTGCAACGCTCACTGGGTTGTGGGAGAAGAAATTGCGTGAGATAGAGCGAGGTGAGTACAGTGCCGCTCAGTTCATCGGCGAACTCAAGCAGATGATCGGCGAAATCGTGCTCAACGTGCTGCGCGACAACAGCAGCGGCAGCATTGCCGTTGAGCAGGCTAAGCCTTCAAAGCCCAAATCGCCCGCTGCAGCGGGAGGCGAGGGCAAGCCAAAGAAGCCGCGCGCTCCCCGCTTGAAACGCATCGAGGAGATCCCGTGCCCTGTGTGCGGCAGGGGGCATCTGATCAAAGGCAATACGGGGTATGGGTGCAGCGAGTATAATAACGGTTGTCACACGGTGCTCCCGTTCACCGAGTATCCAGCCGACCTGACTCCTGGCCGCTTGTCCTCGATGGTGAAAAAGAACTTCAAAACCAAGTAGGGCTTTATGACATATGATATAGTGCAATGGATTCTGGCGGGGCTGATCGTGGCGGCAGCTGTGTTTGCCGCAGCGCGTTCAATAGTGAGGGCCATGAATGACCGTAAAACGACGCTAACTGCCTGTGCCGGTTGCAAATTGCAGGACGTTTGCAGGAAGCCTGAGAAAAATTCTGCGAAAAAATGTGCCGATAAAGTTGCACAGGTCAAAAAACAGCAGTAAATTTGCAGCGCAAAATCACAAAGGGTCGCTTGGATGAGTGGTTTAGTCACCGGTCTGCAAAACCGGGTACAGCGGTTCGAATCCGCTAGTGACCTCCACAGAAATTCCGCTAACTGGTTGATAATGACCGGTTGGCGGTTTTCTTTTGCTGCCAGGTCCCCTTGCTGCGGCGATTCTGTTGCGTGCAATAGATAATGTATAATGATACTTGATAATGAATGAATGATGCAATTTTGTGTCATTTTGCGGTCAAAATGCCCCATTTTTACAGTTATCCATTTGTTAATGAGTGGCTTAATGATGCATTTGTTAAGTAGCGCTTGAAATTGTGCCCATGATGGGTGCCACGGATTGGACGTGATAAAGTTGTTAAAATTCCATAAAATTTGTATGTGTGTGGGAAAAATATGGTTTAATTTCTTTGAATAATGTGTCAATTGCAGTAATTTTGTGGCAAGAAATACGGGACCGAAGTGACTGGTGGCAACCCAACAGAGGCGGCTTCTTAAATACCGGTTCTTCAACTGATTGAGTCCCAGCTAAATATATATCTTCTCCACTTGCTCATTGCTCCGCGGTAATGAGCCCCTGCTTTTGTATATTAAAAAACTAACATAATGATAAGTAAATGGAATTACTTACCTCTAACATCCGACGAACGCATTGCCGAGGAGCAGCTGGCGGCCCAGTTCCCCAACTGCCCCGCCATCGCTCGGCTGTTGGTGCTCAGGGGCTTGAAGACCGCGGACGAAGTTCACGACTTCCTGTACCCGTCACTCCAGCAGCTGCACGATCCGTTCTTGATGAAGAACATGGACAAGGCAGTGGCCAGGCTCAATCAGGCGTTAGGGGCCAAAGAGAAGATCATGGTGTACGGAGACTACGACGTGGATGGTACCACGGCTGTAGCGCTCGTCTATAAGTATCTTCAGAACATTTACTCCGATCTGGTGTACTATATCCCGACACGCGACGACGACGGGTATGGTATCTCGCTGCAAAGCATCGACTACGCTGAATCAATCGGAGTGAGTCTCGTTATTGTACTCGACTGCGGTATCAAGGCAGTTGACGAAATCGCCTATGCCAAGGAGAAAGGCATAGACTTCATTGTGTGTGACCATCATGTCCCTGACGACATCCTGCCCGACGCTGCGGCGATTCTCAATCCCAAGCTGGTCGATGACAACTACCCCTACAAGGGTTTGTCGGGATGCGGTGTGGGTTTCAAGTTCATGCAAGCGTTCTCCAAGAGCAACGGCCTGGGATCGATGTACAACCTCGATGCCATGCTCGACCTGGTGGCCGTGAGCATTGCAGCCGACATCGTGCCCCTCACCGGCGAGAACAGGGTGATGATGTTCTACGGCTTGCGGCGCTTGAACAACAACCCCAATGTGGGCCTGCGCAGCATTATCCGCACCTGTGGACTCAACCGTCACGAGCTCACCATCAATGACATCATCTTCAAGATAGGTCCCCGCATCAATGCGTCGGGACGCATGGAGTCGGGCCAAGAGTCGGTCGAGTTGCTGGTATCGCGCAACATGCAGAGCGCCATGGAGATTTCCAAGCGCATCGACCAGTATAACAGCAACCGCAAGGAGCTGGACAGCCAGGTGACCATCGAGGCCAATGAGATCATTGATCGCCATGCTCAGGTGCTTGACGGCAAGAAACCCATCGTCATTTATGACCGCAACTGGCACAAGGGCGTGATCGGCATTGTTGCGGCACGCTTGGCCGAGTTGTATTTCAGGCCTTCGGTCGTGCTGACCTATTATGCCGACGGCATTGCCACCGGCTCGTCACGCTCGGTACGCGGCTTTGATGTCTATACCGCCATCAAGTCCTGCCGTGACCTGCTGGAGACCTTCGGCGGCCACACCAATGCTGTGGGACTCTCAATCAAGGAAGAGAATATTCCTGAATTCCGCCGTCGTCTCACCGCCTATGTCGAGGAGCACATTCACGATGAGCAGGTGACTCCGGCAATGGATATCGACTGCGAAATCAAGTTCACTGACATCAACGGTGCCTTCTTGCGCTACCTGCGCATGCTCAATCCTTACGGCCCGGGCAACAGCAAGCCGCTGTTCGTGACCCGCAAGGTGTATGATGCCGGCACGAGCAAGGTGGTGGGCAAGAAGATGGAGCACATCAAACTTGATCTCAAGGACGAGAACGGCAATACGATGAACAACGCCATCGCCTTTGGCATGGCGGGCTTTAACGACGCACTCAAGGCAGGCAAGCCTGTGGATATCTGCTACACGATCGAGGAGACTCGTCACCGCACCAGTTCCACAGTGCAACTCATGGTGAAGGCAATAAAACTGCACGACGATGCCGAACCAGGTCAGGCCGATTCTTGATGTCCTAAAGAAGTACTGGGGCTATGACGCCTTCAGGCCGCTGCAGCAGGATATCATCGAGTCGGTTCTTGACGGACGCGACACACTGGGCTTGATGCCCACGGGTGGAGGCAAATCCATCACTTTTCAGGTTCCCACAATGGCCATCGAAGGTATGGCCCTTGTCGTCACGCCCATCATCTCGCTCATGAAGGACCAGGTGGACCGGTTGCGCTCACTGCGCATCAAGGCCACCTACCTTTATGCCGGGCTTACCCGAGCCGAGGTGAACCGAACCTACGAGAAATGCCTCTACGGCAACTGCAAGTTCTTGTATGTCTCTCCCGAACGCCTTCAGTCTCAGTCGTTTCTCGAACACTTGCGCCAGATGCCTGTCAAACTCATCGTCGTCGATGAGGCGCATTGCATCTCGCAGTGGGGATATGACTTCAGACCGTCATTCTTGAGAATTGCCCAGATACGCAAGTTCTTTCCCGGTGCACTGGTGCTGGCGCTGACAGCCACGGCGACCCCTGTCGTTGTCGAGGACATCCAGCGTTGTCTCGAATTCAAGCAGCCCAATGTGTTCTCGATGAGCTTTGCGCGCAGCAACCTCTCTTATGTCGTTCGCCAGACCGAGGAGAAACTCACCGAGCTCATCCATATCCTGCGCTCGGTGCCCGGCACTGCCATCGTGTATGTGCGGTCTCGCAAGCGCACCAAGCAAATCAGTGATGAACTCAACCGTGCCGGCATTCATGCCGATTATTACCATGCGGGCCTGTATGTCGAGGACAAGGAGGACAAGCAGAACAAGTGGACCAGCGACGAGTGTCGTGTGATGGTGGCGACCAATGCCTTCGGCATGGGCATTGACAAGCCTGATGTCAGGCTCGTGGTCCATGTCGATATCCCTAATTCGCTCGAGGAGTATTATCAAGAAGCGGGCAGGGCAGGGCGCGACGGTGGCCGATCCTATGCCGTATTGCTGGTTAAACACACCGACCAGCGCACCCTGCGGCGCCACATCACCGAGGCGTTCCCCGAGAAGGACTTCATCCGTCGTGTCTATGAGTTGGTGGGCAATTTCCTTGATGTGAGTGTGGGTGACGGCTTCCAGCGGATGTATGACTTTAATTTCAACCTCTTCTGCCGCACCTATGACCTGCCTGTCTTGCCGACGCACAACGCCCTGAAGATTCTCACCCAAGCAGGATATATCGAGTTTGTCGAGGAAATCGAGACCCAGTCCCGCGTGATGATATTGGCCCGAAAGGAGCAGCTCTATGACTTGAACACGGTGACACCAGGTGCCGATCAGGTGCTGCAGTCCATCCTCAGGCTCTATACAGGCTTGTTTGCCGATTACGTGTTCATCAACGAGGATGTCATCGCTTTCCGTACCGGCCTGAACCAAGAGACCATCTACAATTCTCTGCTCGAACTTTCTCGCATGCACGTGCTCCATTACGTGCCGCGCAAGCGTACACCTTATATTATTTACACGACCTCCCGCGAGGAGCCCAAGTATGTCCTCATTCCGCGCGCCGTCTATGAAGACCTGCGGCAGCGAATGACCGACCGCGTCGAGGCCACCATCAACTATGCCTACAGCGACACAGGCTGTCGCGAGCGCATGTTGTTGGGCTACTTCGGCGAGCAATCGGCCAATGACTGCGGCCATTGCGACCTGTGCATCGACCGCCGTAAGCGCGGTGACCACGTCCTCGATGATGTCCAGCAGGGCATCCTGTATATGGCAGGTTTGCGGCCTCGTCGTCTTGAGGAGTTTCTCAACACACTCTCGTTCCCCCGTGATGAGGTGATATCGATGCTCTCGTTCCTGGTCGACGAGGGCTTCATCGAGCACCTTGACGACGACACCTACCGAACACGCAAATAACGTGCTTTTGACGAAAACAAAGTGCTGATATTCAGCTCCTCCCCTTAGTTAGAGGAGGTGGCGCGGAGCGCCGGAGGAGCAAGTTGCACCATTATAACCTGTGTATCTCGTAGCACCAATGCCCCCGCCCTCTCCCCCTCCTCCGCCCTATCGGGCACCTCCCCCCAGGCGGGGGAGGATTCCCCCTCTAAGCTTAGAGGGGGAATCGCTAACGCATTGATTGATAGATAGTATTCCAATCGAACTCCTAAATAAGTATCGACAAGCGCAAAAATAAGGAGCGGCCCCTTGACGGAGTCGCTCCTATTGTTGTTGATGTCGTAATGCCTAATTACTTGATCACCTTAACAGCGCTGTGGCTGCCGTCGGTGTAAGTGGTGACAACGATGGTCAGACCGTTGGCCTCCTTCATCTCCTGGCCCATGATGTTGTAGTAGCGAACACCAGCGACAACCTTGTTAGTGTCGTTGATGAGCTCCTCAACATTACCACCCTTCTTGGTCAGGCGGTATACGCTCATGTGGCTACCGGGATAGTACTGATAGATGGTCACGCCAGCCTCGTCAACCTCGGCATTGAGCCAGTTGCACTGGAAACCGTTGGCATTGGCAGTTACGCTTGAGGGAACAGTTACAATGGGCTCCTCGGCACCAGCCTCAGCTACAGCAAAGCCGTCCTGATAGTTGGGCTCCTGCGGATAAACGAACAGTTCCTTACCGTCCCAAACGAACGGGAATGCACCGTTGCAAGCACCCTTGCCGGGCAAAGTCAGAGCGGTGGCTACGAAGCTGTCACCGTCAACAGCCAGCTTAGCAGGAGCAGCGTTGCGGGTTACATACAGGAGAGCATCCTCACCGGCCAGATCCTTATAGTAGTTGATCACGGTCGAGGTGGTGGGAGTCACTCCGTCACAAGGAGCAGCAAAGCAGTCGTCGGTGCTTACTTCGCCATCAACGATGGAGAACATGGAAACACCGTTGGTAGTTGCACCGGTCAGGAAGAGCATACCGTTCTCCATGAGGTTACCCTGAGCGAAGCCCAGGAAGTCGCAGCGACCTTCAATACCGCACTCGGTGGGAACAGCGTATTCCTTCATCTCGTTGGTCTCAGGATTGATGACCTTGATGGTGGCCTCCTCCCATGCACCGGGGAAGGCAGCGTTGCTGATCACCAGGTTACCGGCCTCGTCGCGAGCGATACCGCAGTTGGCGCCGCCGGGATAGGTGGTGTTGGTCAAGCCGTTCTTGCCGATAACCAGAACGGTCTGGTCGGCCTTGTTGTTCACATAGAACTTGCTGTTCATACCGAAGCCCTGACGAACGTCGTTGGTGGGCATGAACGAGAGGTCAGTAACCTCCCAAACCTTCTCGATCACGTAGCCGTTCTCGCCAGCGGGCTTAGCGGGGATAGTGATCTCGAGCGTAGCGGGCTCGCTGACTTGCTTGCCCTCGCCCTGTGCAGTTGCAGTGACAACGATGGTAACTTCCTCGTCGCCGAACGGATAGGTGTAAGGATTCTCAACTTCCTCACCGTTGACGTACAGGTGAACCTCGCCTTCACCGGTAGCGGTGATGACAACGCCCTCGTCAGTCACCTCGTAGGTGATGGTGGGAGCAACGGTTACCTCGGCCACGTTCTTGGTCAGGCGATAAACGCTCAAGTGACCGCCGGGATAGTACTGATAGATGGTAACACCAAGGGCGTCAACCTCGGCATTGAGCCAGTTCGAGGTGAAGCCATTGCCGTTAGCAGCAACAGTCGATTCAACTTCCACAATGGGCTCCTCGGCATTAGCCTCGGCGATAGCGAAACCATTCTGGTAGTTGGGCAGGGTGGGATATACCACAAATTCCTTCTCGTCCCAAACGAATGCAAACGCACCGTTGCAAGCACCCTTGTTGGGCAGGGTGAATGCGGTGGCTTCCATCTCGTTAAGCATGACCTTGGCGGGAGCAGCGTTGCGGGTTACATACAGCAGAGCATCCTCATCGTTCAGATCCTTGAAGTAGTTGATCACAGTCGAGGTGCTGGGAGTAAGTCCGTCGCAAGGAGCTACATAGCAATCGTCGGTGCTTACTTCGCCACCGGCGATGGTCATGATGGAAATACCGCTGTTGGTGGCACCGGTCAGGTAGAGAACACCGTCCTCCATGAGGTTACCCTGAGCGAAGCCCAGGAAGTCACAACGACCCTCAATACCGCACTCGGCGGGAACAGCATATTCTTTCATCTCGTTGGTCTCGGGGTTGATGACCTTGATGGTGGCCTCTTCCCAAGTGCCGGGGAAGGCAGCGTTGCTGATCACCAGGTTACCGGCCTCGTCGCGGGTGATACCGCAGTTGGCGCCGCCGGGATAGGTGGTGTTGGTCAAGCCATTCTTGCCGATTACCAGCACGGTCTGGTCAGCCTTGTTGTTCACATAGAACTTGCTCTTCATACCGAAGCCCTGACGAACGTCGTTGGTGGGCATGAAGGTAACGTCGTCAACCGACCAAACCTTCTCAAACTTATAGGGAGAAACTTCGCCGCCTGTGATGACCATTTTCTTTTCATCGAGGTTGATGGTGATTTCATAGTTGCCGGCGAGAACTCTGAAGCTGTCGGTATTATAGCTATATATGGGCAACTCTTGACCCATAAGATCCGGAGTGATAGTCAAACCATCATTTCCTGAGCCAAAGCGGTAATCATGGATGCCGTCCCAATCACCGCTGTTATCGGAGAGTTTGGTTGTGAACGAGAAGTAGCTGTAGCCGACGCCATTCTCGTCCATGCTCTCACCATTAGTAGTGATGCTGGCCGTAAAGATGTTTTGATCTTCAGTTTCCATCTTGACACCTACGCTGGGATCCCATGCGTTGCCGTTAACTTCGCCCAAAATGAACAAATCTCCGGTGCGGGGGTCAACAGGCGGGTCAATCGATCCCTTCTTCAACAACGCGCAGTCTACCATGGCGGTTACTGAATCAAAGGTGATGGTGATGTCATAGGCGGCACTCTCAGGAATGGTAACAACGAAGTTGTCATTGGGCCAAGCCTCGTCCCAGCTATGGTTGGCTGCAACCTTGAAAGCCAATTCTGTGCCCTCTGCCAGTTCGCAATTGTGTTTCTGGAGTTTGAAAATGCCATTGGCCTCCCTCATCATGTCGTTATCGGTGTTAGCGGGATCCCACTCCGAGCCAAATACCGAAGCGGGTGCGCCTGCAACAGTGTAAGAGGTGATGGGGACCTCATCAACTTTACCGCTGATCATGAATTTCGAGATCGCGGGGATGAAGGTAATGGTGTATACTTCACCAGAACCCGTGAACTTGTAAGCACCATGGTCGCCGCCCGACTTCTGGGTGGTAACCCATTCGCCGGCAGTAATGGTCTCATCACCGCCTGTGGGACCGATGCGCATAGTGTTGTTGAACGTGGTCCAGTCGTTTGCTTCGGCCAGACCATCGGCCATCACAAACCAGATAGCACCATTGATGGTGCCCTGGAATGTGAACTCGCCGTTTCCGTCCTCGTCGGTAAGCAGAACACCGTCGGCGGGATTCCATCCGTTGCCGAAAGGTGGATTACCGACCAGATAGTAAGCTGCCTGAGATGTGAAAGACAGCATGACCATCATTGTCAGAAAAGTAAAGACTTTTTTCATAGAAATGAATTAATTTGTTAAACAATACTAAATGAAAAATAGTTATCTGATTTATTCAAATTCAAACCCTTTATCAGTCAACACCGTTAAGGTGTTGCAATAGTTATTGCAAAGGTAGAAAAGTTATTTTTATTTTACAAGCGAACAAAGAAATTATTTGTCAGGTTTACTTTTTTTTTGTTCATTTTTGTGAAGCTTGACGTGGACAAAAAAGCCGATATCAGACCTGTAACGCTCAAGATAAGGATTTCAACGGGTGATTTTTTGTAAAATTATTCACAGAATCGGTCAATGTCGGGAAAATAGTTGTAATTTTGCAGCGTTTTTAAAAAGGCGTAATTCAAACAAGAACTGTTTCATTATTTTCAGTAAAATGGCAGAAAAAGCAAAAGTCCAGTTCCGTCAGAGCATCGTTGTGCGCTTTTCGGGCGACAGCGGCGATGGTATGCAGTTGGCTGGCAACATTTTCTCTAACGTGAGTGCGGGACTTGGTGACCGCATTTCCACTTTCCCCGATTATCCCGCCGAGGTGCGAGCTCCGCAAGGCTCACTGGGCGGTGTCTCTGGTTTCCAGGTTCACATCGGCCATGGTGTTCACACCCCGGGCGACGAGTGCGACGTGTTGGTGGCCATGAATCCGGCAGCCCTCAAGGTGAATGCACAATTCCTGCGCAAGGGCGGTGCCGCAATCGTCGACATCGACACTTTCACCCAGGCTGGCCTCGACAAGGCGCTCTACACGACCAACGAGCCCTACGAGGAATTGAACCTCAAGGCTCAGGTCATCGAGGCTCCTATCACCACCATGGTCAAGGAGGCGCTCAAGGACACGGGCATGGATCTGAAGGCTCAGCTCAAGTGCCGCAACATGTTTGCGTTGGGACTTGTGTGCTGGCTTTTCAACCGCCCCATGGAGGCTCCGTTGAAGTTCCTCAAAGCCAAGTTTGCCGAGAAGCCTGAAGTATATGCCGCCAACGAACTTGTCATCAAGGGCGGTTACAACTACGGTCACAATATTCATGCTACGGTTTCGACCTACCGCATCCAGAGCGATGAGGTGCGACCTGGCACCTATACCGACGTCAGCGGAAACAAGGCGACCGCTTGGGGCCTGATCAAGGCTTCGGAGATGAGCGGACGTCCCTTGTTCCTGGGGTCCTATCCCATTACTCCCGCCACCGACATCCTGCATGAGCTGGCAAAGCGCCGCGACTTGGGCGTGAAAGCTATCCAGATGGAGGATGAAATTGGCGGTATCTGCTCAGCCATCGGCGCCGCTTTTGCGGGTCATCTGGCTGTGACAACGACTTCGGGCCCCGGTTTGGCCCTGAAGAGCGAAGCCCTGGGTCTTGCCGTCATGGCCGAGTTGCCCCTCGTGCTCGTGGACGTGCAGCGTGGCGGTCCCTCGACGGGTCTTCCCACCAAGACCGAGCAGACCGACTTGCAGCAGGCACTTTACGGCCGCAGCGGTGAGAGCCCGCTGGTCGTTCTCGCTGCAGCATCACCCACCGACTGCTTCAAGATGGCCTTCCAGGCAGCCCGTATCGCCATCGAGCACATGACGCCTGTCATCCTGCTCACCGATGCCTTCATCGCCAACGGTTCGTCGGCATGGCGCATCCCCGAGGAGGGCGAGTATCCCGTTATCAAGCCCAACTATGTTCCTGAGGCATTGAAAGCCACTTGGACCCCGTTCATGCGCAACGCTCTGGGCATCCGCTACTGGGCTATCCCTGGTACGCCTGGACTCGAGCACGTTGTCGGCGGTCTGGAGAAGGACTACAACCTGGGCGTGCTCAGCAACGATCCTATCAACCATGCCCACATGGTTGAGACCCGTCGCATGAAGATTGCCAACGTGGCCAATGACATTCCTGAACTCAAACTCAAGGGTGACGCCGGTGCCGATACCATCATTCTGGGTTGGGGTAGTACTTATGGCCACATCCTCGATGCCGTCAATCGCTTGAACGAGGACGGATTCAGGATTGCGATGACTCACATTCGTTACATCAATCCGTTGCCCAAGAACACTGCCGAGCTGTTGAGCCGCTTCAAGACGGTCATCGTGGCCGAGCTGAACACCGGTCAACTGGCCAGCTACCTGCAGAGTAAGATTCCTAACCTGAACATTTGCCATATTAACAAGGTGCAGGGACAGCCGTTCCTGGTTCAGGAGATTGTTGACGGAAAGGTGCAGGGACAGCCGTTCCTGGTTCAGGAGATTGTTGACGGAGTTAAAAACATCATGATGGAGGAGGAAATCTAATGGAACAGAACAATAACAATCAGCCCATGGCTCACAAGCCTCTCGATTTCAAGAACAACCAGCCCGTACGTTGGTGCCCAGGTTGTGGCGATCATGCAGTGCTCAACGTCTTGCTCAAGGCGATGGCACAGTTGAATATCCCTCCCGAGAAAACTGCTGTGATTTCGGGTATCGGATGCAGCTCCCGTCTGCCTTATTACACCCGCACCTATGCTTTCCACACCATTCATGGTCGTGGTGGTGCTGTGGCAACCGGTTTCAAGACCGCCAACCCCGACATGACCGTTTGGCAGGTGTCGGGCGACGGTGACTGCCTCGCTATCGGCGGTAACCACTTCATCCACGAGGTGCGTCGTAACATCGACGTCAACCTGTTGTTGTTGAACAACCGCATCTATGGTTTGACCAAGGGACAGTTCTCGCCCACCAGTGCTCGCGGCTTCAAGTCCAAGTCGTCGCCCTATGGCACCACCGAGGACCCGTTCATCCCTGCTGAGTTGACCTTTGGCGCTCGCGGCACCTTCTTTGCCCGCAGCCTTGACGTGGCACTGGATATCAGCCAGGAAGTGATGATGGCTGCAGCCCAGCACAAGGGCTGTTCGGTTGTCGAGATCCTGCAGAACTGTATGATCTTCAACAATGGCATCCACAACTATATCACCGACCGTGAGAATCGCCCCGACCGCACGATCCATCTCGTTCATGGCGAGAAGATGATCTTCGGCAAGGACATGAATCGCGGACTCGTGCAGGATGGATTCGGCCTCAAGGCTGTGACCATCGGCGAGGACGGCTATACCATGGACGATATTCTCGTGCACGATGCCCACTGCAAGAGTTTCTTCCTGCACCAGATGCTGGCGATGATGGATGGAACCGACCTGCCCGTTGCACTTGGCGTCATCCGTGCCGTCGAGGAACCCACCTATGAAACGGCTGTGGCCGAACAGGTTGAGCAGGCCAAGGCTATGCACGGTTTCACCTGCCTTGAGGACGTGATCATGGCAGGCGACACCTGGCAGGTGGATTAAACGATCAGCGATTAACACTACAAACAAATCAGGCGGACTCACCGACGAGCCCGCCTGATTTGTCTTAATCCATACACTATATGAAGAATGAAGATAAGATGTGAAATCAGTTTCGTCTAATCGCTGCAATCTCCGATGTTTTACTGATGTGTGGTAATCCTTTCTGCCAACTGTATGGTGGGGCACAAAAAAAGAGACGCAACATGTTGCGTCTCTATAATTTCTATTGCAATCAGCCAAAAGCTGACTGCTGATAGCCAGTTGAATTACTAACTCATAAGCCACATCCTGGCTAACGTTCTGACCGATGAAGGCATAAGCCTCGATGCGAACCTTCTCACCGTTGTTCTCGAACCAGATCTCACCCTCGGTGCCCTCATACAGGGTCCAGTCGGTTCTCAGAACCCACTCCTCGGTAACGGGATCCCAAATCAGGACGCGGTACATGATCTCGCTGCCCTCGGTGGTCGGGTTGATGCCGACACCGTAACCGGTGATACCGTCGATGGTGTAACCCTGGAAGACGGGAGCGCCAACGGCAACAACGGGATCAACGGGGGCCGAAGCGGGCTCATAGGTGAAGCTGCACTTGGGCAGGAACTGATGGAGCTTATTAGAGGGAGTGCCATAGGACATGTAGTGCGAGAATGAAGCATTGTTCTCGGTCTCTACGCCCAGGAAGTAGGTGCTAACCCAGTTGTATTCACCAGCATAGGTTACTTTAACCTCGGCCATGAGGTTGCCACCAGTGTACTCAAAGGGGGTGTACAGATTAAATGTCAACTCAGTGTAGCCGTAGAAAGCATCCATCTTGGAAACAACGGTTGCGCCTTCAATAGCGGTAGTCTCCTCAAAACCGTTCTCATCAACAACCTTGAAAGAGAGCTGCAATTCACAATCATCAAATTCGATGACCTCCTCGGGATAGAACTTCACCTGAGAAATCATGCCGTTCTGCATCTCGGTCAGCATCTCGGCAGGATAAATCATCTGGCTCATCGTACCCTCCTGATCAACATACCAACCATTGATGGGAACCAGGTAATTGGTTGCAGTACCGTCACAAACGGTCAGGACATTGGCCTGAGCTGCAATTGCCAAAACGGCAACAGAAATCAAAGTAAAAAACTTCTTCATGATAAAATTTTTAATTGAGTAAAAAAACTTATTAATACAATAGTGATAGACGATTCTCTTATGATGTGCAAAATTACTTTAATCCTTTTTAGTAGCCAAATTATTGCGATAAAAAGATGGTGAAAAAGTAAAAAAAGTAGAGACGCAAAAACTATTTGCGTCTCTACATGATTCTGCTTAAAGAAGCTAAATGCTTACAGCCAGTAGCTTATTTAACAACCTTGGCAGCGCTGGTGGTGCCGTCGGTGTAGGTGGTAACCACGATGGTCAGACCCTCGGCCTGCTTCATCTCCTGGCCAGCTACATTGAAGTAGCGAACGCCGGCAACAGTCTTGCCACCCATGAGCTCGTTGAGAGCGGTAGCTACGGTGAACTCGTAGGCTACATCCTGGCTCCTGTTCTCGCCGATGAAGGCGTAAGCCTCGATGCGAACCTTCTCCCGATGAAGGCGTAAGCCTCGATGCGAACCTTCTCACCGTTGTTCTCGAACCAGATCTCACCCTCGGTGCCCTCGTACAGGGTCCAGTCGGTCCTCAGAACCCACTCCTCGGCAACGGGATCCCAAACCAGGACGCGGTACATGATCTCGCTGCCCTCGGTGGTCGGGTTGATGCCCACACCGTAACCGGTGATGCCGTCGATGGTGTAACCCTGGAAGACGGGAGCGCCTACAATAACGGGATCAACGGGGGTGGTGCCCTCATCATAGTTATAACCGATTGCGGTAACGGGCAGCTCAACATTGGTGCCGCAGCCCATCAATGCGGTGGCATTGGGGAAGTCATTGCCCATGGCAAAGTCAACAAAGCTGGTCCAGTTGTCGGTGTAGGTCATAGCGTGGCTACGGATGCCCGAGGTGTAGAAGGGAGCGTAGTCGCTGCCCATGGTGCAGTTGTCATCATCCTGAGCGTCAAATACCATGGTCACGAGCAGGCTCTTGCCCGGGGTGAAGGCGAACGGCTCAAAATCAAAGTTGAAGTTCACGTCTTCGCCATAGTAATTGAGCATGTCATAGTGGATGGTCATCTCCTTGACGGGCTCGCCGAACTCAAAGAATTGCTTAACACCTTCCTCGTTTACGGCAAACTCGGTAGCGTCAACTTCCTGAAGATAGATCTTCACGTCGCGGGTGATGTCCTCAAAAGTCTCGCAGCTGAACCAGAAATCCAGAGATTTGATTCTCACGTTCTGCTTGCCGTTCATGTCGGCCAACAGGTCGGGAGTGTAGAGCATCTGAACGCCGGTGTGAGCCAGATAGAAGTTGGTCGGTGCCATGTTGAAATACGAATCATTGTAGATTGTGGCATCGTCCATGCTGCCTACATTAACAGTGGCAAAGTTCTGGGCCTGAGCCATCACGGTGAATGCAGCGATAGCTGCAAGAATCATGTAAAATTTTTTCATTTTGTTAAATAATTAATGGTTATAAAAAGTACCTAAAAAACAATCACAATTGATAACGTGCGGGATGGAGGAGCCCGCATGTTAGTTGGTTATGATGTTGCAAAAGTAGAAAATGTTGATGACAGGCACAAATAAAAGTTAAAAAAAATATAATGACTATCTCATTGACTACCAAAAAAGAGGCGCAGTTTATTGCGCCTCTTCATGTCTTCTGCTAACAGCCGGTAGCTTATTTAACAACCTTAGCAGCACTGGTGGTGCCGTCGGTGTAGGTGGTAACCACGATGGTCAGACCCTCGGCCTGCTTCATCTCCTGACCAGCTACATTGAAGTAGCGAGTGCTGGCAACGGTCTTGCCACCCATGAGCTCTTCGATACCGGTTGCTACAGTGAACTCGTAGGCTACATCCTGGCTCCTGTTCTCGCCGATGAAGGCGTAAGCCTCGATGCGAACCTTCTCACCGTTGTTCTCGAACCAGATCTCGCGCTCGTTGCCATCATAGAGGTTCCAGTCGTCTCTTACGACCCACTCCTCGTTAACGGGATCCCAGATCAGGACGCGGTACATGATTTCGCTATTCTCGGTGGTCGGGGTGATGCCAACGCCATAACCGGTGACGCCGTCAATGGTGTAGCCGCTGAAGACGGGAGCACCAACGGTGACGGGCTCATTATCGAGAACGTAAACTCTGATCTTGGTGCAGCGTACCTGATAATCAGCTTCGAGGCTGACTTGCTGCAGCGGAGTTACAGCTTCATTTCCGAAATAAGCGCTCTCCTCGTAGGGGGTGAAGTCAGCGCCAGTGAAGTAACCGTCTTCCCAAAGACCGATGTTGCCCTCGAAGGAGTAGTCACCTCTTGAGTTGAGGTCAAAATTACCGGGACCATATTGACCCTCGTCCTCGCCGATACAGGTGAATTCGATCTTCATGATGCCGCCAGTGTGAGATACGATCACGTTGTGGTTGGCATAGAAACGGAAGTGGTCCTCATCGATTCTGCCATAGCCTTCAAGAACAACATTGTCCTTGTCAACAAAGAAATCACCCGAGGTGTACTCGAAGTCTTCGGCTTCAAAGGTTACCCAGTGACCGGCAAATGCACTGCTTGCCATCAAGATGGCTGCAAGAGTAAAGAGTAATTTTTTCATAATGAAACTGGAATTAAAATTTATAAAGTTAATAAAACAACAGTTTGTTCTCGGTTAATAGTGCAAATGTACTCATTTATTTATTAATCGGCATAAATAGACTGAATAATTCACATGAAAAATGTAGAATACATTTGTCATTATCAGAACAAGGATGTGATGGTGCCCATGATGCAACCCAGCAGGGCGCCGAGCCACACGATGGCACGCAGTTCCTTCTTCATCACGTCGAGGATGATGGCTTCGGCCTCGTTCATGTCCATGTCCTTGATGCGCTGCTCGATAATGGCGCTGATGTCGATGTCCTGGAGGATGCGGGGCAAGTGCTCGGTGATGATGACGCGGTAGGCGCTCAGGATTCCGCTTTTGATTTGCGCTGCCTGCTCGTCGTGGCCGGTCATCAGTTCGCTCATCGTCATGCCCATCAATCGCTGCGATTCATCGTTGACAAGGCCCTCGACCATCTGCCTTGAGTTGTTGTGCAGGATTTCGTTGATGTGCTTGGCAAGGACACCCTCGACAAGCTGGGCAACAGGGTGCAGGAACAGGTCGGCACCGAGTCGTCCCGCCACGCTCTTGCGCGTCTTCTCCATGACGTGTTGGGTGGCAAGGCGGGCAATGCTTTCACCCAGGTTGCTGTTCTCGAGTTTGCCGGTTATCATCTTGACGATGCCGCCGGTCACGTCGGTGCGCATGGTTTCGATGTCCTGTTGTGGCAGGTAATGGCCGGCAAACTGCTCGATGGTCTCGTTGTTGCCTCGCTGGGTGATTACAAACTCGTCGATGGCATCACCGATCTTGCCGAGCATTTCTTCGCTCAGCAGACTCTTTTCCAGCACTTCGCGATTCATCAGGTTCTCGCTCACCGCTTTGCCGATGGCTCCTGCAATGCGGTTTTTCTCTTTGGGGATGATACCCGGAGTGAAGGGGATGTGAATCCCCATGAAGTACTTGGGCTGATGAGGCCTGAACAACATGCGGATGGCGATATCGTTAGTGATATAGCCGATGACGGCTCCAACAGCAGGTCCTATTAAAAAATGGAACATTCGTTTCTTTGTCTTAAGTCTAGGGTTGGTTGTTTGGATACAGGATAACCGCTGTAAGGAACATTGACTAACGCAAATCCACTACCTGGGTTCCTGCGGGCACTTGTGACTTGTTGAAGGTGAACGTGCTGGCGGGCAACGACTTGTGCTGATAGCCGGTGATTCGGATGTTATATACCGTCTTGTCGTTCATCTCAAAGCGGGCTGTGCGCAACAATGAGGTTTTCTCGTCAAAATAGAGCCACAACGTCTTGATGTTGTCTTTCTTCTTTGGCGTGAGCTTGATGACATAGGTGTTGGCTGTCTTTGCTTTGGCCTTCTTCATGTTGAAAGCGGCCTTGAAGTGCTGTACAGCAGCCATGGGGTTGGTCAACTGCAATTCATCGGCAGTGGGCGAGGTGATGTTCACTTCGCCTGTCACGGGTGACCACGACCATTGGGTTTTCCCGTCATACCAGCTCTTGGCTTCGGGTGAGAAGACGCGGAACTTGTTGCCTTGCATGGCGATCGTTCCCTTGCTCGTGCCTTGGGACGTGGTGATGCTGTAATCGGCGGTCACGCCACCACTGGCGTTGATGGCGGCCACACATTTGTCGAGCATGGCGCTGGGTGTCTGTGCCAGTGCTGCAAGAGCGGCCACGGCTGCGATGATAGCTATAAAGGATCTTTTCATTGTCATTCTGATGTTATCTTTAATTTTATTCTCTAGACGATTGAGGCAGCAAAAACAGTGCCAACCCCGTTGAGGCTGGCACTTGATGTCATGTTAATTGGAGAACAGCTGGTCGATGTCCATGGGACTGACAAGCACCTGACGCGGTTTGCTGCCTTGAGCGGGACCCACGATACCGGCGTGCTCCATCTGGTCCATGAGGCGACCTGCACGGTTGTAGCCGATCTCGTAGCGACGCTGCAGCGATGAGGTGCTGGCGGTGTTGCCCATGACGATGAAGCGCACGGCTTCCTCGAACAGCGGGTCGCGGTCCTTGACGTTGCCCACGTTGGCATCGCTGCCGCCACCCTCGTCCTTGCCGACGTATTCGGGCAGCAGATAGGGCTCCTCGTGGTTGATGTCGCGGTCGTTGTCTTCCTGCTCCTTGATAAAGTCGCTGATGCGGACGATGTCGGGGGTATCAACAAACGGGCACTGCAGACGTGTCAGCTCGCCATCGATCTGGAACAGCATGTCACCACGGCCGATGAGCTGCTGGGCTCCGGTGCGGTCGATGATGATTTGGCTGTCGATGCGCTGGGCAACTGCAAAGGCGATGCGGCCGGGGAAGTTACCCTTGATCAGACCGGTGATGACCTTGGACGACGGACGCTGGGTGGCGATGATCATGTGGATACCCACGGCGCGGGCTTTCTGGGCGATGCGCACCAGGGGAGTCTCTACCTCCTTTCCGGCAGTCATGATCATGTCGCTGAACTCGTCGATGATGCCCACGATGTAGGGCATGTAGCGATATTTCTTCTCACCATGCTCGTCGCGGATCTCACGCAGTTCACGGCGCCACATCTCGTTGTAGTCGCTCACGTTGCGCACCCTCACTTCCTCAAACACCTTGTAGCGGTCTTCCATCTCCTGCACGAGGCAGTTCAACGTCTTGATAACGCGGTCGGTGTCGGTGATGATGGCCTTTTCCTCGCCGGGAGCTTTGGCAAAATAGTATTTCTCGAGGTCGGCATACACGCTGAACTCGACGCGCTTGGGATCCACAAGGACAAACTTCAACTCCGACGGGCCCTTCTTGTACAGTAACGAAGTGATGATGGCGTTCAGACCCACCGATTTACCTTTACCGGTGGCACCGGCAACCAGCAAGTGCGGCATCTTGGTCAGGTCGGCGATGAACACCTCGTTGCTCACGGTGCAACCCAGGCACATCGGCAGCTTGGCGCGGCTCTCCTGGAAAGCCTTGGAGCCCAAGACCTCGCGCATGGGTACCACCTGCGGGTCACGGTTGGGGACCTCGATGCCGATGGTGCCCTTGCCGGGCATGGGCGCAATGATGCGGATACCCAGGGCGGCAAGGCTCAGGGCGATGTCATCTTCCAGACCGCGAATCTTGTTCACGCGCACGCCGTCTTGAGGCACAATCTCGAACAGGGTGACCGTGGGACCCACGTGCACCATGATTTCCTTGATCTCGATGCCGTATTTGCTCAGCGTGTCGCGGATGCGCTCCTTATTCTCGTCTTGCTCCTGCTTGTCCACGCTGTTGGGGTTCATGCGGATGTCTTGCAGCAGGTCCAGGGTGGGGAAGCGGTAATGGCGGTACTCGCCTGTGGGGTCATGCGGGTTGCTCACTTCGCTGCTCGCCGTGATGGGTTTCAGGCGGGCAGTTTCACCGTTATTGT
Organism: uncultured Prevotellaceae bacterium; assembly: GCA_900317325.1. Taxonomy (GTDB): domain Bacteria; phylum Bacteroidota; class Bacteroidia; order Bacteroidales; family Muribaculaceae; genus Sodaliphilus. Next base: position 105,955 of record ONGE01000008.1, on the reverse strand, counting down.
TGCCGGATGATTCGTTACGGGCACGGCGCTTGCGAGGAGCGGGGGCCGGTTTGTCGTCCTCGTCATCCTGGCTGGCAGTGTCGCTCACTCGTTGTTCGCTGCCCAGGAAGGTGGACTGGCCTTGCTGGTTCACCACTTTCTCGGCTTCTTCCTTGCTGTGACTGCGTTTTTTCTCGATACCTTTTTGCAATTGGCGGTACAACGCAGTGAAGGTCTTGTAGGTCAGGAAGATCCACAACATGAGAATCGCCAGGTTCACAGCCACCATGCCATAGACACCCAGCAGTCCCAATAGCCATTTGTTGGCATAGAAGCCAAAGTAACCGCCCAGCGGGAAGAAGGTGATGGGCTTGACAAAGTAGGTGGCTGCACCCACAACCATCGAGAAGGTGAAGATGCTGAACAGGCAGATGAAGGTATAGGAGAAGAAGTGTACTTTCTTCTTGCGCAACAATCTCATGCCCAGCACGATGAACCACACCACAATGATGAAGGCGGCCACGCCTACACCACTCGAGATGCAGAAATCACTCAACGAGGCGCCCACAGCGGCACCGGCGTTGCGTATCTTGTCAGGAACCTGAGCATTCTCGATCATCGAGTAATTGGTGATGCGGTCCTGGTCGCTCATCCCCGACGAGAGGAAGAACGACAGGAACGAGATCAGCAGGTAGATGCCCGTGAACAGCATGACGATGCCCATGCCGAACTTGAAATTCCCGTTCTTGAAAAACGCAGTGAAACGCTGCCACTTGGTAACGTTCTCGTTGTCGATGGCCTGCTCGGCCTCTTGTCGCTTGAGATAGTCATCAGACTTTTTTACGCCACTGATGTCGGGGTTGAAATAACTCTGATGCTCATCCATTTTTTTATTGTGATTGCTTTGACTTTTGCCCATTGCTGTTGTGTTTTTAATTGGGCGTCAAAATTACAAAATAAAATCGGTTTACAAACGCAAATCAGCAACTTTTTTTTCTTCTCGGTGTATTTTTTTTGTAGTGATGGATTTATCGGTCTGAAATACAAGCATTAAACAGGTTTTTCATTGGCGATGAATACCTTTACAAAAGAAAAAAATAAAAATTATGAATGATGATTTGTTATTGTTTTTAGTTTTTATATTACTTTTGTAATCTTAAAATGCGTATTAATTAACATAATCTTTACTTGTTTTTTCGTTTAATCACATTAAGCTATGATTATCAAGAGATTACTTAATTGTGGACTTCTGGCTGCATTCGCGATGTTCGCGATGCAGGCCGGAGCAGCCAATGTGGATGCGACTGCAGCTCGCCAATCGGCGGCCAATTTCATCAGACAACATGTACAATCAAAGTCTGGTTCCCTCAAGGCTCCCTCACTGACCGACTTCAAGTTGGCCCATGTAGAGCCTTCCAGCCAGGTAGCTGGTGCCAACGACTTCTATGCCTTCAACATCAATGGAGGCGGTTTTGTCATCATCGCTGGCGAGGATCGCGCTGCCCGGGTGCTGGGTTACAGCGACCAAGGTTTCATCGACTTCAACAACCTGCCTTCCAATCTCAAGGACCTCCTCGACGGCTACAAGCAGGAGATTGAATTCCTCCAGACCTATAAGGCCGACGATCTTGTTCTCAAGGCTCCTTCATTAAACGATGCCGGTGGTGTTGAGCCGCTCATCAAGTCAAACTGGGGTCAGGAGATGCCTTATTATCTGCAATGCCCCATTTATCAGAACGAGTACTGCGTGGTGGGCTGTGTCGCCACTGCAATGGCTCAAGTCATGTTATACTGGCAGTATCCCACGTCATGCGGCGCTATAGATTCGTACTATTGCTACAGTATCCGCAAGAATGTTCCTGCCCTGCCTGCAACGACCTTTGACTATTCACTCATGTTGCCCAGCTATTGTCATTGGGACTGGGACAACAGCATGCTTATTCAGGACGTTTATACCGATGAACAGGCTCAAGAGGCAGCTAAGTTATCTCGCTATTGCGGCCAGGCCGTGGAGATGGATTACAGCCCTGAAGGCAGCGGTGCCTACACTTGGGATCAGCTGTCCGCCATGAAGTGGTTCGGCTACAGTTCCAACGCTCAGGATATCTCCAAGAGCTCTTCTTGGGGGTCATGGGGTGGCAGCGGCTATACCACTGCCGAGTGGGAAGCAAAAATCAAAACCGAGCTTGATGCCGGCAGGCCCATTCTCTACTCGGCCAGTGATCCCAGTGCCGGTGGACATGCCTTCATCTGCGACGGTTATAATGCCGAGGGCTATTTCCACTTCAACCTGGGCTGGTATGGTACCTGCGATGGCTGGTATCTGTCCACTTCGTTGAAGATGACCCATCGCGATGGTGATGAACTGAACTTCAGAAGCGGCCATGAGATGCTCATCGGTGTAGAGCCTCCTGCCTACTGCATCATCAACTCGGTGAATCTCGATGCCGACAACAATCTGCTTGTGCTGGGTGGTGACATGAACACCCAGGCCAAGGATTTCTCGTTCAGGACCTCCTACAATACGTTCAATCTGATGTTCGGTCTTGTGGACATGAACGGTAACAAGGTTTGCACCGGCAATGCTGTGCCCATCAGCAAGAACTCGTTTGAGCAGGGTAGCACAGTCAACGGTCAGATCACCTTGCCTGCCGATCTTGAGCCTGGCAATTATAATCTGGGCTTGTACTATTACACGACCAGTGCTTCGGATCTCAAGACCATTGCTAACGGTGAAGGCGTGCTGACGGTGGTGGGCCGTGTAGCCAAGTACAATGCTCCGTTCACTGTGACCGATGCTACAACGCTCATCCAGTATGTGATGGACGGGACTTACTCGCAGTTGAACATCAGCGATGTTACAATGCTGCTCAATTACATGCTTGCTAATTGATAATATGTGAGCTTATTTGTTCTATCACTGCGGGGGTGTGTTTTGATGCAACGGCATGCCCCCGCAGCTTTTTGTGAGAAGCCGTTTAAACTTTTTTTTGTTATTTCATGTCTTAATTATATCTTTGCAGTATTGATAACATCGTTTAATTAAAAAATAGGACAATTATGAAAAAGTTGATTTTAATGGCAATGCTTTTATGCTTTGCAACTACGGCCGTTGCCCAGATGCCGAAGACCCCTGATCCTCAGCAACAACAGATCATCAAGAATGCCGAGGCAGAGCGTATGAAAACCTATAACCAGAAAGGTAACACCCTCAAGCAGACCGACTTCAAGAAGCTGGATGAACAGGACAAGAAGACCCAGCAGGCTTTGAAAGAACAGGAAAAGCAAGCTAAGGCTGCCGCTGATGCCGCTAAGGAGCAGAAGGAGGCCTATAAGGAGCAGGAGAAGCAGGCCAAGGAGGCCAAGAAGGCTGCCGAGAAGCAAGAAAAAGAAGCCAAAAAGGCTGAAAAAGAGGCTAAGAAGCAGCAAAAAGAGATGGAGAAGCGTCAGAAGGCCACCGAGAAATACAACAAGGCCGTTGACAAGATGAAAGATGCCGAGAAGAAGAAAATCGAGGCTCAGAAGAAATACAGCGAGCTCCCTGAGAATCAGATGCGCGAGAAAACCAAACTCGAGGAGAAACATGCCAAGGCTGAGTCCAAAGGTCTCACCGACGACAAGCGCCTGAAACAGGACGGCGAGAAACTCAAACTTGACGAGAAGCACGCCAAGCAGAACGTCAAAGCCCAAAAGGATCTCGAGAAGGCCATCAAGAACTACGACAAGGCTGCTCAGAACCTTGAGAAGGCCCGCAAGGAAATGGAGAAATACAAATAATTTAATCAACTCTGATTGATGCGGATTTCGCTGATTTAAGCGACGGACACGATGCATTTTCTTCGTGAAACTCGTTAAATTAGCGAAATTCGTGTCTTTTATTGTCTCTAAAGGGAAAAACTAAAGACCGAAAATTAAAAAAATCACTAACTTTGCACGATTTTTAAGAACAGAGACCGAATGGACTATCAACTCATAGCCACACCCGAGGGCACCAATGCGCGTGCCGGACTCATAACGACCGACCATGGCCAGATCGAGACCCCCATTTTCATGCCTGTGGGCACGGTAGGGGCTGTCAAGGCTGTACACATGACCGAGCTGAGAGATGACATCAAGGCGCAGATTATTCTGGGCAACACCTATCATCTGTACCTGCGGCCCGGTATGGACATCATCGAGCGAGCCGGAGGCCTGCACAAGTTCAACAGCTGGGATCGTCCCATCCTCACCGACAGTGGCGGCTTTCAGGTGTTTTCGCTGGCCGATAATCGCAAGCTGACCGACGAGGGTGTCACTTTCCGCAGCCACATCGACGGCAGCAAGCACCTGTTTACTCCTGAGAAGGTGGTGGATATCGAGCGCACCATCGGCAGTGACATCATGATGGCACTTGACGAGTGCCCGCCGGGCACCAGCGACTACAACTATGCCCGCAAGTCGTTGACGTTGACACACAACTGGCTTGCTCGTGGATGGAAGCATTTCAAGAACACGCAGCCTCGTTACGGCCACAGTCAAGCCTATTTCCCCATTGTGCAGGGTTGTACCTATAAAGACTTACGTCAGGAATCCGCCAAGTTTGTCGCCGACCTGGGTGCCGACGGCAACGCTATCGGCGGTCTTGCCGTGGGAGAGCCCACCGAGGTAATGTATGAAATGATCGAAGTCGTCAATGACATCCTGCCTCAGGATCGTCCCCGTTATCTGATGGGTGTGGGTACTCCGGCCAATATCCTTGAAGCCATCGACCGTGGTGTGGATATGATGGATTGTGTGATGCCAACCCGTAACGGGCGCAACGGTATGCTCTTCACCCGCCACGGCATCATGAACATGCGTAACAAGAAATGGGCCGACGATTTCTCCCCCTTGCAGGAAGACGGCCCCTCGGTGGTTGACCAGTTGTACAGTAAAGCCTACGTGCGTCATCTGTTCATCGCTCAAGAGATTCTTGCCATGCAGATTGCCAGCATCCACAATCTGGCGTTCTACCTGTGGCTGGTGGGTGAAGCCCGCAAGCACATCATCGCCGGGGATTTCCCCGCTTGGAAGAAACAGATGCTCCACGACGTGCAGCAACGCCTGTAATCAAGATAGGAATCAGGAATGATGGAAGACGAACTCAAGAACATAGTGCCTGTTGAGCCCTCTGAGCCCTCTGAGATTTCCGAGAACTCTGAGTACTCCGAGCCCTCTGAGATCTCTGAACTCTCCGAGAACTCCGAGACCTCTCAGGTTCCCGGGGCTGTCGAGCCGTCGGTTCCTGATTCGCGCAAGCGCTACCCGTGGTACTACGTGAAGCGTTTTGACCGCTATATCATCAAGCATTTCCTGGGCACGTTCTTCTTTGCGATTCTGCTGCTGTTTGCCATTGTGGTGATGTTTGATATCAACGAGAAACTGGATGCTGTGTTGACAGCACCGCTCAAGGCGACGGTTTTCCAGTACTTCATGAACTTCCTCCCCTTTGTGCTCAGCCAGTTCAGCCCGTTGTTCACATTCATCTCAGTGATTTTCTTCACATCACGACTTGCCGATCGCAGCGAGATCATCGCCATGCTTTCCAATGGCATCAGTTTCCATCGCCTGACGGTGCCTTATATCTTCTCGGCGGCGGTGATCGCATTGGGCAGTTACCTGCTGGCCGCTTATATCATTCCGCCGGCCAACGTTGAACGCATCGCCTATACCAACAAGTGGGTCAAGAACAAGGAGGTCATTTATGGCGACAACATCCAGCTGCAGGTCAAGCCGGGTGTGATGGCCTATATGGCGCGCTACGATAACACGACGCGCAGCGGTTTCCGTTTCTCGCTCGAGGAGTTTGACGGCAATACGCTCAAGTCGCGTCTCACGGCCGAGACCATCAAGTATGACTCGGTGGGCCTGTGGACCGTTCGCCAATATACGATTCGTGAATTCAAAGGCTTGAAAGAAACCATGAAGAAGGGCAGTGTGATGGACACCATGCTCAATATCGACCCGCGTGACTTCCTCATCTCTAAGAACGATGAGCAGACCATGACTTCACCGCAACTCAAGGAGTACATTAATAAGCAGAAAGCTCGCGGTGTCGCCAACATCAAGAATTTTGAAATTGAATATGAGCGTCGCATCGCCATGACGGCGGCGGCATTTATCCTCACAATCATCGGCTTGTCGCTCTCGTCCCGCAAGGTGAGGGGAGGCATCGGCCTCAACATCGGTTTGGGCCTCTTGCTCAGTTTCTCTTACATCTTGTTCATGACTGTCACATCGACGTTCGCCGTTTCGGGCTATACCAGTCCTCGCATCGCGATGTGGATACCTAACTTCGTCTATATCATTATTGCTGCCGTTCTCTATTATCGTGCATCACGATAATAGTCAGTACTTTCGGCCGATTATTATACTCATTTAAAATATAATAATTATATTTGCAGCGGCATTGCGATGGAAACCTAACACACTGACTTCCATCTCGTGACATGTTTGTGATGATAAGCGGCGAGTTAGATTCGCCTTATGTATAATTAATTAAAATTCAAGTTTATGAAAAAATTGTTTACATTAGTTGTGATGGCTGTCTTTGCAATAGGCACGATGATGGCCAACTGGCAACCCAGTGACACCGAGGCAACCCACCTCGACAAGGATGGAAGTAACGGACAGGTACAGATGAAAACCATGCGTACCGATGACGGCAAGATTATCCTCACCTGGCTGCGCGCCGAGAACACCGATGGCGTGTTCTCCTATAAGCTCCATCTCCAGGTATTTGATGCCGATGGCAATGCCATGTTCGGTGACGAGGGCATCATCGTGTGTGACAAGCCCACCCGCTCATGGACCACTGACTATGGTCTGTGTCTGGCCGAGAACGGCGATATCCTCTTGGCCTATACCGATGTGCGCAACGACCCCGACATGCAGGAAAAGGCCGAGACCTATTTCTATCGCTACAACATGCAGGGCAATCCTGTCTGGGACGCCGACGGCATCATGTTCTCGTTCCCCAAGTTACACGAGAACGCGTTTATAGTCGAGGATGTTGCCCCCGTGATTTGCGCGAGCGGCTCCAATATCTATGTAGCTGTTAATCACACCGAGTATTACATGGAGGAGGCTAACGAGGACAACTGGTCGCCTTCGCCCTGGTTCCCCAACCAGACGATGCCCGACTCGGTTCAGGTTAATGAAGCCTTATGGGTTGTCATGTCGCTCGATGCCGATGGCGCAATGATTTGTGAGGCTCCGCAGTGCATTGATTCTAAGATTATGACAATTAACCCTGCGTCGGCTGGCAGGGCATTTCTGGTCTATGATAATCCGATTTACGGACTTGACGCGCAACTCGTGGGTGCTGATGTGACGAACCAGTGGCGCGAAGCGCTGACCATCGAGGAGCGTCCCCTCACCAGTGGCATGTATATGCCCACACCCCTCATCGAACTCGACGGCAATGGTGTGCTGATGATCTCTTACCGTGTGTTGAACGACTGGTACGGCTATCAGTGCGTCAACTTCCTGAACGAGGCCGGTGAGTATTCGCCTGAGGCTGTCAGCCTTACCGGACACATCGACGGTGATGCAGGCGTAGCTGCCATGGGTGTCAAGGACGACAGGGCTCTCGTGGCTTGGGAATGGGCTTACTCCAGTAGCGAGTATCACATCAATGCCAATGTTGTGGATGATGAGGACAACTACTTCTGGACCGGCGACAACACCTATGGCATCTCGCTCGAGATGAACGATGTTTGGGGCTTTACCCCTGTCAAGGTGATTCCCGTCGAGGACGGTTGGGTGATTCTCTACGGTAACAGCACCAGCTGGAACGGCGCCAACTTCATGGTGGTAAAGATTGATGATCAGGGCAATACCGTATGGTCAAAACAGATTTGCGAGGACGAATTCAAGTCCAGTGGATTCTCGGTGACCTATGACCAGAACAACGCCTACATTTTCTACACCCAGGATTCAGAGTACGATGATAATTGGAATGAGATTCCCGGTAGTGGCGGTATGTTCGTGATGTGTGTTGACATCTCCGGCAAGACGACTGCCATCAACGAGGCTCAAGCACCGGCTCAGGTCGTTAAAACTGAGATTTATACTATTGACGGCCGTCAAGTGGAACAAATGGAGGATGGTGTGAACATCATTCGCTCTACCGATGCTAACGGTAACGTGACCACCACCAAGGTGCTCAAATAATTGTAAGCATTTGTGGCTAAAGATAGTGCAAGTCGAGCATAATGCAAAAAAAAATTACTTTTTTCTTGTCATTTCGCAAGGCCTGCACTATCTTTGCATGATTAAACATATATCTTATTTAAATACAATGATGAAAAAGTATTTTGTTACTTTAGCTATCTGCCTTTTGGCTGGTATTGGTGTTGCTCAAGCTCAGCTTCCTGCTGTGACCTTGAAGAGCATTGACGGTGCTACGGTTCAAAGCGAGACGTTGAGCAATGACGGTAAACCGTTCATCATCGACTTCTTTGCCACGTGGTGCAAGCCCTGCAACCGCGAACTCTCGGCTATCGCCGAGGTCTATGACGAATGGCAGGAGGAAACCGGTGTAAAGATTTATGCCGTGAGCATCGATCAAGCACAGAACATCAATAAGGTGAAGCCGCTGGTTGATCAGAACGAGTGGGAATATGAGGTCTTGCTTGACCCCAACAGCGACTTGCTCAAGGCGTTAGGTGGGCAGATGATACCGTTTGTTGTCGTTGTTGACGGCAACGGTAAAATTGTCTCAAAGCATAGTGGCTACACCGATGGTGCCGAGGAAGAACTCATCCAGGAGGTGCGAAATCTGCTTGCTCAATAATTCATTATCCTGAAAAATGAACCTGAAAAGGCTGAATTTGAGGTACTTGGCGCTATCAGCGCTGCTGTCGGCTGCTTTGCCCGCAGTGGCTCAGGTGACAGTGAGCGGTAGCGTCCATAGCGATGTCCTTTTCCCGCAAGACGATGAGAAGATCGGTACCGAGCATTACGATGACAAGGTGTTGACCAATACCTATTTGGACTTGAAACTGGGCAGCAAGAATGTGGAAGCCGGAGCTCGTTTTGAGTTCCTGAAGTATCCGATGCCCGGTTATGAGCCTGATTTCAAGGGGTGGGGTGTTCCTCATTTCTATGTGAAAGGACACATCGACAATTTGGACATCACATTGGGAGACTATTATGAGCAGTTCGGCTCGGGTTTTATTCTGCGCACCTATGAAGAGCGTTCTCTGGGCATTGACAATGCATTGCGCGGTGTGCGTCTCAACTTCAGACCGGTGGATGGCGTTACCGTGAAAGCCCTGAGCGGCAAGCAGCGTCGTTATTGGCATCACAATGATGCGCTCGTGAGCGGTGCTGACCTTGAATTGGATTTGGAACAGTTCATTAAGCCTCTTGCGGCCCATGGCTCTCACATCACGCTGGGTGGCTCTTGGGTCAACAAGTATGAGAAACCTGGTGATGACGCTATCTTTGTCGATGCGACCCATCGTCTCAAGATACCGGAGTTTGTTAATGCTTGGGATGCCCGCGTCAATTTTACCCACAAGGGTTTCAGCCTGCTGGCCGAGTATGCCCAGAAATCTCAGGACCCCTCATTTGACAACGGTTACCATTATGGCAAGGGTAACGTGGCCATGCTCAGTGCATCTTATTCTCAAAAAGGCATGAGCGTCCTGTTGCAGGCTAAGCGCAGCGAGGGTATGTCGTTCCGCAGCCGCCGCAGCATGTCGGGTACGTCGAGTTTCATCAACCATCTGCCTGCATTCACTCATGACCAGACCTACGCTTTGGCGGCGCAGTATCCCTATGCCACCAATCCCGACGGTGAATGGGCATTCCAGGGTGAGTTCGGTTACACGTTCAAGAAAGGAACCACCCTCGGTGGCAAGTATGGCACAAAACTGAAGTTCAACGTGTCGCACGTGCGGGGCCTTGATGAAAACGGAATTAAAAACCCAGTTGCCGACGAGCGTGTTATAGGCAGTGACGGCTACAAGTCCAGCTTCTTCAAGACGGGTGAGACCTATTATCAGGACATCGATGTGCAAATTGAGAAGCGCTTCACCCGCGACTTCCAGCTGATATTGATGTACATGAACGAGCGTTATAACATGACGGTCATTGAAGGCCATGGCGGTATGATCAAGAGCAACATCCTGATTGCCGATGGCAAGTACAAGTTCTCTCCGAAGTTGACCCTGCGTTGCGAGTTGCAGTATCAGTTCTGCAAGGGCGATGATGGCGACTGGGCCTTCGGCTTGGCCGAGTTGTCTTGGGCTCCACATTGGATGTTCACTGTGAGCGATATGTGGAACTGTGGCGAGACCAAGATTCATTACTATCAAGCATTGGTGACCTATAATCTCAAGTCTCACCGTTTGCAGGCTGGTTACGGTCGCACCAACGCCGGTTTCAACTGCTCGGGTGGTGTTTGCCGCTGGGTGCCGGCCACACGAGGTTTCACGTTGTCTTATAACTACAGCTTCTAAAAAGATGAAAAAGTACAATTCTATATTTTTCACCCTGTTCACGGCGCTGTTGTTTGCTGCTTGTGACAATGTGGACGTTGATGAGCGCTTGACCTACGTGGAACCGCCTGAGGTGGGACGCGCTGTCCTTATCGAGGACTATACCGGACAGTATTGTGTGAATTGTCCCCGTGCCACCGAGGAGATTGAACGACTCGTTGAGCAATATGGTGACTCGGTTGTAATACCTGTTGCCATCCACTCGGGCCCCTTCTCCAAGAACAAGGGCGAATTTTCTCCGCTTTATACCGAGGTGGGTGATAACTATTTCAGCACATGGGGGCTGTCATCGCAGCCCGTCGGACTGGTGGATAGGCTCTATGGCCCCATGCCGTTCAGTTACACCGACTGGGGCGCCGGAGTCAACTTCGAGATTGCCAATAAGGCCCCAGTTACTTTCTACACAGCTATAGACTATGACGCCGAGAGCCGTAAAGCCTTTATCGAGGTTCAGACAATCGGTCTGGATTCAGCGACTGTCAGCGGCAAGCTGCAGCTATGGCTGCTCGAGGACAGCATCGACAATTTCCAGCTGATGCCTGACGGCAGTCTTAACGAACATTATAACCACATGCATGTGTTCCGTGCCAGCGTGAACGACCCTTGGGGTGACAACGTGAGCGTGGATCACGGCCAGGTGGCACTCAAGAACTATGAAATCGTGCTGGACCCCGCATGGGTGCCTGAGCATTGTTCAGTGGTCACTTTCCTCTACGACGACAAGGGCGTGAAACAAGTGGTCAAAAATAAATTTGTCAATTAACCTAACTATAATACTGGTATGAAGAAATTCTTTACTTTTTTATTGTTTGCTTTAACTCTGACTACTTGGTCCTTGCAGGCCCAAGAAATCGACGAGAGTTATGTATTTGTTGACGATGAGGGCGAGGTCATTCCGAATGGCGCTATTCTTGTTCGCAACCAGGTTGTGTATGGCGAGGAGAACGTCGTGATCTACTCTGGAGTCTCTGTGATGAACGCGGCAGGCTCTAACGACTACATCAAGATGCACTACACGATCGAGCGCATCGATAACGGTATCTATCAGATCTGTTTCCCCACAACCTGCAACATGGAGGATGAGGTGGGCACTTTTGAGACAGGCCAAGGCCAGCTCATGAGCGATGTCCAAGACATCATGAGCGAGTGGTTCCCTGCTGAAGATGGCGAGTGCATCGTTAAGTTGACGATTGAACTGTTCTCAAGGGAGGGCTTTTTCCCGCCCACCTATGTTCATAAAGCCTTTGGTCCGACAATCACGCTGCACTTCATCAAGGGAGACCTTCCCAATCCTGGCGTTCTCGGTGATGTGAATGGTGATGGCGAGGTCAATATCAGCGACGTCAATGCTGTCATCGATATGATACTGTCGCAATCAAGTGACAGGGCTGGCGACGTTAACGGCGATGGCGAGGTGAATATCGCTGACGTTAACGCTGTCATTGACCTGATTCTGAATCAGTAATCAATTCAACAAACCTTATAATTACCGTTATGCATATGAAGAAGTTTTTACTTTCATTGTTTGCAGTGTTGATGCTTCCCGTCGCTTTGGGGGCTCAACCAATCCAGAAGATCATGGGTCATTATGCGAATGACGCCATCAGCGAGAGCGGCTTTTCGGTAGGCAACTCAGGAACCCTCTCCATTGCGGTCATTCTTGAACCCGAAGAGTTGGAAATCTATCAGGGAGGAAAAATCACGGCAATTCGTGTCGGCCTTGCCGAGGCGACGCTGATCTCTCGAGTCTTTGTGATGCCAGTCCAAGGCAGTACCTATGGAGAACGCACCGATTGGGATTGTGAGATGAACGCTGCCGGTTGGAACACGTTCCAACTGCCTGAGCCCTATGAGCTCAATCTTCAGCCCGACGAGAAACTGTTGGTTGGTTTCTATTACCAGCAAGCGGTCAATGTCAAGCCCCTGTCCTTTGTGAATGTGGGCGATATTTATGATACCTACACTTATACCAAGACCGGCAACAAGTACAGGTGGAAAGCCGTCGGCACCACTGGCAACGGCAACTTGAGCCTGCAGTGTGTCGTGGAAAAGGATAGTTATCCCGATTATCTGATCAAGGCTTATGGCCTGCGTACCAATCCTGTAGTTCAGGAGGGTGACATGCTGCCGTTTGCCCTGGATGTGAACAACCGTGGCGTCAAGGAGATTGATGCCGGTGGCCTGACCTTGGATGTTATGGTTGACGGTGAGCAGGTGACCACTATCACCAACGATACTCCGTTCAGCTATGGCTATTGCACCGTTAATGGTGAAATTCCGACTGATGGACTTGAGTCGGGCAATCATGTGCTGACAGTCACGCTGGTTGCTGTTGACGGTGTGAATCTTGAAACGCCGATCACTCAGGAAGTCGAGTTCCTTTCCTACAAGAACGGATATCCCCGCCAGAAACATCTCGTGGAGCAACTCACCTCGACCTATTGCACCTATTGCCCGCTGGGTAATTCCATGCTCAGCATCCTCACGTCTCAGCGCGACGACATCATCTGGGTTGGCATTCACGGCAACCTGGGTTCGGGTGTTGATCCCTTCCGTTCCAATCAGGCCGACTCAATCATGGTTTATATGACAGGCGGTTCAATCAGCTATCCCTCTGGCGCCTTTGACCGTTGCACGGGCTGGGACGATGATGTGAATATCGTGAATGGATTGGGATACTATGAAGAGTATCATCAACTCATTGCCGGCTATCTGGGTGACTTCTTTGATTACATCACCGAGTCGGTTCCGACTTTTGCCGAGATTAACGCCGACTGCTCATTCAACGAGGAAACCCGCATGGCAACTGTATCGGTACAAGGCAAGGTTTCCCCCGATTTCAATCTGATGCTTGGTGAAGATTCCCGTCTCACCGTTTATCTTGTCGAAGACAATCTGGTGGCTCCTCAATTGAATGCTGGTACCTGGATTCCTGATTATGTACACAACGGTGTGTTCCGCATGGCACTCACTTCGGTTATGGGTGAACCGCTCAACAGGACCGACGGCCGCTATAAGAACGTCTATAGGTTCTCAATCCCCGAGGCATGGAATTGGAACAACTTGCGTGTTGTGGCCTTTATCAGCCGCCCGTTGAGCAATTATGTCAACGGCTTCACCGACATGTATGTGGATAATGCCGATGTCTTCAAGTTCAGAATCAGCGATGGTGTGGAAGAGACTGTTGCCGATCCCAATGCTGTTCCCGTAGAGTTCTACGACATCATGGGTCGCAGTCATGACACCATGCAGCAGGGCATCAACATCGTGAAGATGAGCGATGGCACTACCCGCAAGATTTTTGTGAAATAAATCAGAACTGAATAGTTGCTGTAAGTCCATAGGCCCGGTCACCGAAGGTGGTCGGGCTTATTGCTACATCCACATCCTTGACAAAGGGGCGGGTGAAGATGAAGGCGCTGCCGGCACCGATGGCGGCTCCGCCCAGGGCATCCCACCAGTCATGGCGGTCGGAGTGGACACGGCCCCATGCCACAAAGCTGGAAACGACATAGGCCGGCACACCCCATTTCCAGCCGTAACGCTTCATCAGGAAAGTAGAGCCGTTGAAAGCAACTGCCGTGTGGGTGCTGGGAAAAGCATGGTGCCCTGTACCGTCGGGGCGGTCCTTGCGTATGCAGAGTTCCAGCCCGTAATTGACGGCAAGGCAGGTGGCAGTGCTCAGGCCCAGTTGCTTCATGCCCTCGGTATCGTGCTTGGCGAAGGCTACACCCAGCGCTGTGGCATCGGGCAAGAGGCACAGCACGTCGGTGGTGTACCGCAAGCCGTCATCCCCTGCATGAACGCTCAGACAGGACACAAGCAGCAAGGTGGCAATAAATACTCTGACAGATTTCATCATGCGATTGTCATTTTGTTTTGTAGAGACGCAAAATCTTGCGTCTCATCTTTGCGGTACACAAGGTGAAGTCAAGGATATAGTTTGCGTAACAGGTCACTGCGGTGGATGCGTTTCAGCGCTGCAGTGATGGCCGCGCGGTTCTTGCGGTCATACCAGAAGAAGAACAGTCGCTGGGCCTGTTTCTCCATCGGGGTCTTGGCGCAATAGACGGGTTTGAGCGTATAAGGGTGCAAGCCCGTGTAATAGGCCTCGGTCGAAACGGTCATCGGTGTCGGGGTGAAGTCCTGAACTTGTTCCAGGCGGAAGTCAAGTTCCTTGGTGATGACGGCCAACTCGGCCATATCGGCTTCACTGCAGCCGGGATGTGACGAGATGAAATAGGGGATAATCTGCTGGCGCAGGTTGTATTTCACATTGACACGGTCGAATAGCGCCTTAAATCGCCTGAACAGCTCAAACGAGGGCTTGCGCATCAGCATCAGGACGTCGTCGCTGGTGTGCTCAGGGGCAACCTTCAGTCTTCCCGACACATGGAAACGGATGAGCTCTTCGTTATACCGTGCATTGACTTTGTCAATGCGGGGATCACCAGTGCGGTGCATCGACAAGTCATAGCGCACTCCGCTGCCAATGAACGATTTCTTCACTTCGGGGAGCGCATCTACAGCATGGTAGATGTCCAGCAGTTGGCTGTGGTCGGTGTTGAGGTTGCTGCAGGGTTGCGGGTGAAGGCACGAGGGGCGTTGGCAGCGTTGGCAGCGCTCCAAATCTTTGCCATGCATGCCGTACATGTTGGCACTGGGACCGCCCAGGTCGCTGATGTAGCCCTTGAAGTCCTCCATTTGCACCACTTGCTTGACCTCTCGCAGGATAGACTCCTTGCTTCGTGAGGCAATGAATTTGCCTTGATGGGCGCTGATGGTGCAGAAGGCGCAACCGCCGAAGCAGCCGCGATGCATGCACACCGAGTGCCGTATCATCTCGTAGGCAGGGATGCGTTTGCCTTGATAACGAGGGTGGGGCAGACGGGTATAGGGCAGGTCAAACGAGGCGTCGATCTGCTCGGTGGTCAATGGCGGGTTGGTGCGATTCACCTTCACTGCGATATCTCCGGTGGCTTGCCACACGTTGTGACCGTGCCACAGGTTGCTCTCCACCTCGATTGTCTTGAAATTTTCGGCTTGAGCCTTCTTGGACTTTTGACATGCCTCGTAGCTGTGTAAAACCACATCGGTGTCGGTCTTAGAGGCGGGAAGCTCATCCAGCGGACGACGCACTACGGTCTGTGGAATGTCGGTCAGTTCTTCGATGCGTTTGCCCGAAGCCAAGGCCTTGGCGATGGCGATATTGGGTAATTCGCCCATGCCATAGACCAGCATGTCGGCTTGGCAATCCATCAAGATGGAAGGCCGTAGTTTGTCCTGCCAGTAGTCATAGTGAGCCAGTCGCCGCAACGAGACCTCGATGCCGCCGGCCACGACGGGAACATCGGGAAAGAGGCGCTTGAGGATGTCGCAATAGACAATGGTGGGGTAGTCGGGACGCGCTCCGGCGCGGCCATCGGGGGTGTAGGCGTCGTCGCTGCGCTTGCGGCGGGCTGCGGTATAGTGGTTCACCATCGAGTCCATGGCTCCGGCCGATACGCCGAAGTAGAGCCGCGGCTTGCCCAGTTTCTTGAAATCGCGCAAGTCGTCTCGCCAATTGGGCTGCGGCACGATAGCGACTTTGTAGCCATGAGCCTCTAGCACACGACCGACAACAGCCGAGCCCATCGACGGATGGTCGATGTAGGCATCGCCCGAGAAAAGGATGACATCGGCCTGATCCCAGCCCAAGTGTTCCATTTCCTTCTTGGTCGTCGGCAGCCATTGCCCATTGATGTGGTGGTCGCTATGTCCCTTATCCTTCTTCATGCTTGTCTATTGTAGAGACGCAAAATCTTGCTTCTCTTAACTCCTAACTTCTAACTCCTAACTTTTTAACTCCTCTCTTTCAGCATTTCCTCCAGTTTCAGGATTTCATCGCGGTATTGCGCAGCCTCGAGGAAGTCCATGCGCTTGGCGGCTTCGATCATCTGTGTCTTCAGGCGGTCGATGGCGGCCTGCATATCCTTGCCGCTCATATAGGCGACAACGGGGTCGGCAGCGACACCTGCACTGTTGTCAAATTCCTCGGTATAACGCATTTCGGGTACCGATGCGGTAGGCATGATGCCTTGGTTGTGACGGCTGGGTATCGTCGGGTGGTGCATGTCGGTGTCCTGACCGATAATCGCTGTGCGGGCTTTGATGATGGCCGTGGGAGTGATGCCGTTCTCCTCGTTATACTTGAGCTGCAACGTGCGGCGACGCTCGGTCTCATCAATGGTTTGACGCATCGAGTCGGTGATGTTGTCGGCATACATGATGACGGTGCCATTCAGGTTGCGGGCGGCACGGCCTGCCGTTTGGGTCAATGAACGGCGGCTGCGCAGGAAGCCTTCCTTATCGGCGTCCAGGATGGCAACCAGCGACACCTCGGGCAGGTCAAGTCCCTCACGCAGCAGGTTCACACCCACGAGCACGTCGATGGCGCCGGCACGCAGGTTGTCGATGATCTCGATGCGTTCCAGAGTCTCGACGTCGCTGTGCATATAAGCGGTGCGGATGTCCAACCTCTTCAGGTAGTCGCTCAGTTCCTCGGCCATGCGCTTGGTCAGCGTGGTGACAAGTGTGCGCTCGCCACGCTCGATGCGCAGCTGAATCTCTTCCACAAGGTCATCAACCTGTCCTTGCGAGGGGCGCACGATGATCTGCGGGTCGAGCAGACCCGTCGGACGGATGAGTTGCTCGGTGATAATGCCTTCGCTCTTATTCAACTCGTAGTCGGCCGGTGTGGCGCTCACATAGATGGTCTGATGTGTCAACGTCTCAAATTCCTCAAACCTAAGCGGCCTGTTGTCCAGAGCCGCCTCAAGGCGGAAGCCGTAATGGACCAGATTGGTCTTGCGGGACTGGTCGCCGCCGTACATGGCGCGGATTTGCGGCACGGTCACGTGACTCTCGTCAATGATGGTAAGGAAATCGTCGGGGAAGTAGTCCAGCAGGCAGAATGGGCGCATGCCAGGACGGCGGCCGTCAAAATAGCGGGAATAATTCTCAATGCCAGAGCAGTAACCCACCTCGCGCATCATCTCCATGTCATAGGTCACGCGCTCGTTCAGCCGCTTGGCCTCGGCAAAGCGGTTTTCGCGGGCAAAAGCGGCCACTTGGTTCTCGCGGTCCAGGTCGATTTGGCCCATCGCGGCACGCATGCGCTCCTTGGTGGTCACGAAGATGTTGGCCGGGAAAATCTTGAATCCTTCCACATCCTCGGTGGGCAGTTGGGTCTCGCTGTCAAGAATCTGGATGCGCTCGATTTCATTGCCCCAAAAGATGATGCGCAGCATGATGTCCTCGTCGCTCAGGAACACGTCAACCGTGTCGCCCTTGACGCGGAAAGTGCCCATCCTCAACTCGGTATCGCTGCGCGAGTACAAGGCATCCACAAGGCGGTGCAGCAACTCGTCTCGCCCGATTTGTTGACCCACCTTCAGTTCGATGGCATTGGCGGTGATGTCCTCGGGGTTGCCCATACCGTAGAGGCACGACACACTCGACACGACCACGATGTCGCGGCGCCCGCTCAGCAGCGCCGTCACTGTCGAGAGCCTCAGTCGCTCAATCTCGTCATTGATGGCCAGGTCCTTCTCGATATACTTGTCGGTCGAAGGGATATAGGCCTCGGGCTGATAGTAGTCGTAGTAGGAAACGAAGTAATGCACCGCGTTCTCGGGGAAAAAACTCTTGAACTCGGCATACAGCTGCGCCGCCAGTGTCTTGTTGTGTGACAAGACCAGGGTGGGGCGTCCTGTGCGCGCGATGACGTTAGCCATCGTGAACGTCTTACCCGATCCCGTCACGCCCAGCAATGTCTGGTAGGGCACGCCGTCGTTCACGCCATCGGCCAGTTCGGCAATAGCCTGCGGCTGGTCACCTGTCGGCTCATATTCGCTATGCAGTCTATATTCCATCATCTCACATTTACTCTAAACTACAAAATTACAAAAAACTTTCTACTTCCCACGCACTTGTCTCCACTTTTCCTCTACAAAGTTTTTGCATTTCGGTTTTGAATCAAGGGTTATGGGTAGCATGTCGGTGTATTGCAAGCTTCCATATTGAATTAAACCACAGGAATTGGTAAAATATCCAAAGTGATGGTGTTTTCCCCGCCCTTTTGGTGGCGGTATAGCGTTTATTTCTTTATCTTTGGGGTTGAAAAGAGATAGAATTGATGATTCTTGATGGCATGATGTGCCGCTTGCTTTGCTATTCACTTTATTAACCATAATAAAACCAAAGGATTTATGAAAAAGACCATTCTTTTACTCTTAGTTTTCTGTGCTGCTTTGATGACAAATGCACAGAACGATGAACCGACAGCCATCTTGCAGCATGGCGACCAAGCAACTGTGTACACTGGTGCCAATGCGTTTCAGTTGGCATACAACGCTGCTGCTAATGGCGATGTGATTACCTTATCAGCAGGTACTTTTAATGCTCCAACAAGTCGATTATCAAAGAGTCTATCAATTTATGGTGCAGGATTTGAGATGGACGAGACTACAGGGACAGATAAAACATTAATTAATGGCAAATTGATGCTTGAAGGTATAAGTGATGCTATATTAGAAGGCTTTTATGTACAAGGAGACATTGAGAGTGTGTATGGTATGACAAATACGATAATCAGCCGCTGTTATGTGACTGGCAAAATTACTACTTTTGCAATCACAGATTCTCAAATCAATCAATGCTATATAGGTGATGCAATCACAAAAGGTTCAAGTGCAAATTACTTAGCCACCAATTTGCATATTTCTAACTCGAGTATTTCATGGATCGGTAATTATGCATCCCCAAACTCTATCTATATTGACCATTGCCTGGTGCGTGATAAATTTGGTGGAGGTGTAAATGCAACTAACAATGCCAATTCATACACCAACTGCATTTTCACTGGTTCAGGAACCTACACGGCTAATGGCGCAATGATGACCAACTGCATCTACGTGGATGAAGCCAATGTGAATCCACAAGCCACACTCACCAACTGTTATCAGGTGGATCTTGCAGATATTTTTGCCGATGGAGAGAATGCGGATTATTCGGCCGACCGCACCTACCAGTTGCAGCAGCCCAATGTGTGGGTCGCTACCGACGGCACACTCATCGGCCCGTCAGGTGGCTTGGGTTGGATCAAGTATCCCAGCACGCCTGTAGTAAAGGACTTGCAACTCAATGTAGAGAGTGGTTCAATTCTTAACATACATTACGAGGCCGAGGTAAGATAAATATTCATTGCTAAAACATGAAGATTATGAATATTTTTAGAAGTCTAGTATTCGTCGCCATTGCGATAACAGCATTTGCGGCAATGGCACAGAAAAGCATTGTCCAGCGCGAATGTTGGCTTGACGGCAACATTACCGCTAGCCAATCAATAGCCGAAGGATCAGTGTCTATCGATATCTCGTCTCTCAGGGAGGGCCTTCACTCGTTTACGATTCGTGTTCAGGATAGTGACGGGAAATGGAGCTCTAGCGTCACCAGGTTTTTCCTCAAGCCTGCCGCTCCGAGTGAGGCAACCATCGTGCGTTGCATGTACTGGTTTGACGGTGATATCCAGCATGCTATAACGGCTCCATTGGATGGCAACAACGGCGTTATAAGTGTGAATGTGATCGACTTAGCCGCTGGTGAGCACGCTCTCTCATGGATAGTAGGTGATGACAAGGGCGCCTGGAGCAAGGTCACCACCGAAATGGTTTACATTCCTTACCACGATGGCGATGTGAACCATGACAACGAGATCAACATCACCGATGTCACTGCACTCATCAGTTACGTCTTAAATGAGGATCCTAGTTTAATTAATCTGGAAAGTGCAGACTTTAACGGTGATGGCAATGTCAACATCTCTGATATCGTCGCCATGATTAATTATATCATGAGCAACTAGTAGTTCTCTTTTCTGTGGGCCTAAAAGCCCATGTTATCACAACACGCCACCCGCAGCTATCAAGAGTGGGTGGCGTGTTGTGGTATTGCAAGCCATTGGCTTGTAAGTATTGTGCTAGAACTGGCGGGCGGCGGTCAGCATCACCTCGCTCAGGGTGGGGTGACCGTGGATGCTGCGGGCCAGCAGGTCAACGGTGGCACCGGCATTCATGGCGGTGACCACTTCCTGGATGAGGTCGGCGGCATGGGCGCCGCAGATGTGGCAACCCACGATCTGGCGCGTCGTGTTATCGACGATCATCTTCAGCAGACCATCGGTCTCATTCATGGCGACGGCCTTGCCGTTGCTGCGGAAGAACGACTTCTTCACCGTCACGTCAAGGCCCTTCTCGGCGCACTGCTCCTCGGTGAGGCCCACCATGGCCAACTCGGGCACGGTGAACACAGCGCTGGGCACGATGTCGAGCTTGATCTCGTCGGCCTTGCCCAGGATGGCATGCAGGGCACGTTGTCCTTGTGCACTGGCGGCATGGGCGAGCATCATGCGACCGTTCACGTCACCGATGGCATATACGCCGGGCACATTGGTCATCATGTTGTCGTCCACCTCAATGCCACGACGGCCCACGGTAACGCCAACAGCGTCAAGGCCCTGGGGCAGGACGGGCTGGCGACCTACCGACATGAGCACCTTCTCGCAGGTCACGCTCTGGGGCTTGCCCTTGAGCTCGTAGGTGACAGTCATGCCGTCCTCGCCCTGCGTGATGCCGTTCACGGCAGCGCTGGTGATGATCTTGATGCCGCGCTTGCTCAAGACGGTTTTCAGGCGCTTGGCCACGTCCTTGTCAAACGGCGGCAGGATTTCCTTGCAGTACTCGATGACGGTTACCTCGACACCAAACGTGCTGAATACGGCGGCAAACTCCATGCCGATGACTCCGCCACCCACGATGCAAAGGCTCTTGGGCAACGTTTCCATCGCCAGGATGTCGTCGCTGGTCATTGCCAGGTCAGCGCCCTCGATGGGCAGGCCGCGGGGTGCTGAGCCAGTAGCGATGATGATGTTCTTGGCCTGGTATTCCTCACCGTTGACAACGACGGTATTAGCGTCCTTGAGGACGGCCTCGCCCTTGATGGCGGTGATGCCGGGAGCACTCATGAGCATCTCCACGCCCTCGCGCAACTGCTTGACAACAGCCTCCTTGCGTTCAAACACGGGCGCATAGTCAAAAGCCATCTCGCCGGTCTTCACACCCCAGACTTCAGCCTCACGCATCAGGTTGATGACCTCGGCATTGCGGCACAGGGCCTTGGTGGGGATGCAACCACGGTTCAGGCAGGTACCACCCATCTGGTCACGCTCAACGATTGCGACGTTCAGGCCGTGTGCGGCAGCGTCGGCAGCGGTCTCGTAACCGCCAGGACCGGCACCTATAATGATAATGTCAAACATACTAGATAAAAGATTAGTGATTAACGATTATAGATTAGTGATTAGAGACTGGTTGATCGTTTGGAGGTATTCCCTCGCTAATCACTCATCTCTAATCACTAATCAGGAAAGTTGCTGATTATTCAGCAGCTTGACTATCAGCAACAAGCTCGCGCCAGGTTACGATGGGGTGCAAAGCAGCCTGGGTGTCGTCAAGACGACGAACGGGCGTGTTGTGCGGTGCGGTCTTCACCATCTCGGGATCGTCCTTAGCCTCCTGAGCAATCACACGCATGATGCGGATGAACTCGTCCAGCGTCTGCTTGCTCTCGTTCTCGGTGGGCTCTACCATGAGGGCCTCGTGGAACAGCAAGGGGAAGTAGATAGTGGGAGCATGGAAGCCATAATCCAGCAGACGCTTAGCCACGTCGAGGGTAGTCACGCCGGTGGACTTGTCCTTCAGGCCGTCATAGACGAACTCGTGCTTGCAAACGCCGCCGATGGGCAGTTCATAAACGTCCTTCAACGACTCCTTGATGTAGTTGGCGTTGAGGGTAGCCAGCGGGCCGACCCACTTGAGTTGGTCGCGACCCAGGGTCAGGATATAGGCCAGAGCGCGCATCATCACGCCGAAGTTGCCCAGGTGACCGCTGATGCTGCCGATGGACTTGTCGCTGCACTCGAGCTTGAAGTAGTCGTAATCCTCTTCCTCGACTTTCACGACACGGGGATTGGGGAGCAGGTGCTCCAGACCCTCGCGTACGCCGACGGGACCGCTACCGGGACCACCGCCACCGTGAGGTGTCGAGAAGGTCTTGTGCAGGTTGATATGCATGATGTCAAAGCCGATGTCACCGGGACGCACCTTACCCAGCATGGGGTTGAGGTTGGCGCCGTCGTAGTACATCAAGCCGCCGCAATCGTGAACCGCCTTGGCGATTTCGCCGATGTTGTGCTCAAAGATACCCAGCGTGTTGGGGTTGGTCATCATCATGCCGGCGATGGTGTCGTCGAGCAGGGGACGCAAGTCGTCCACATCGACGGTACCGTCGGGACGGCTCTTCACTACCACCACGTCGAGGCCGCAAACTGCCGAGCTGGCGGGGTTGGTGCCGTGGGCACTGTCAGGAATGATGACCTTGGTGCGCTTCACGTCGCCACGCTCCAGGTGGTAACCGCGCATGATCATCAGACCCGTCAGCTCACCATGGGCGCCGGCAAAGGGGTTCAAGGTGAACTCCTTCAGGCCCGAAATCTCGGCCAAGCTGGTTTGCAGGAAATAGTAAACAGCGAGAGCGCCTTGAGCAGTCTCGGGGTTCTGCAGGGGATGCAGACCCGTGAACTCGCGGTGGGCAGCGATTTCCTCGTTGATCTTGGGATTGTACTTCATGGTGCAGGAACCCAGGGGATAGAAACCCGTGTCCACACCGAAGTTGTTGTTGCTCATGTTGGTGTAGTGGCGCACGACGCTCAACTCGTCCACCTCGGGCAGCAGGGGTGCATTCTCACGCATCAGGCCCTTGGGGAGGTCGCTCATCTTGTACTCGGCACACCTGTTCTCGGAAATATGAGTTTACCGTAAAAAGTGTTATTCATAACTTACTTGCCCTCCTTTTCTTCGTTAAAGGTTACACATGCGTCAACAAGGTCGTCACAATCCTCGCGGCTGTAGGTCTCGGTCACGGCAATCAGCAGCGTGTCATCGGCAATCTTGAGACCGCACTGCATGTATTCCTCGCCACAATATTCCTGCAACTCGTCGATGTTGAGTTTGGTCTTGACAGCAAACTCGTTGAGGAAGGGCTTATCGGGATAAGCCATCTCGAACAAGCCGGTCTTGACCAGACTGTCGGCCAGATAGTGGGCGTTGCTGTAGCTGATCTCGTTCACCTCACGCAGACCCTTAGCGCCCATCAGACCCATGTAGATGGTTACATACAGCGCCATCAAGCTCTGGTTAGAGCAGATGTTGCTGGTGGCCTTCTCGCGGCGGATGTGCTGCTCGCGGGCTTGCAGGGTGAGGACGAAGGCGCGCTTGCCGTCGGCATCCTTGGTTGCACCAACGATGCGACCCGGCATCTTGCGGATCAGTTTCTTGGTCGTGCACAGGAAGCCCACATAGGGACCGCCATAGTTCAGGGGGATACCCAGGCTCTGGCCGTCACCCACGGCGATGTCGGCGCCCCATTCGGCGGGCGACTTGACAACGCTCAGTGCGGTGGCTACGCAGTGCATGATCAGCAGTGCCTTGTGCTCGTGGCACATCTCGGCAACACCGGTGTAGTCCTCGAGGATACCATAGAAGTTGGGCGTGGCAACGATAACGCCGGCCACGTCATCCTTCTCGAGCTCGGCCTTGAGGGCCTCATGGTCCATCACGCCACCCACGGCGGGAATCATGTCGATCTGTACACCCTGGTACTTAGCGTAGGTCTTGACAACGCGCAGCACATAGGGGCTGATGGTCTCGCTCACCAGCATGCGTTTGCGCTTCTTGGCGTTGGCGACAGCCATCATCATAGCCTCGGCAGTGGCGGTTGTGCCGTCATACATGGAGGCGTTGGACACTTCCATGCCGGTCAGCTCGGCCATCATGCTCTGGTACTCGAAGATATATTGCAGGGTGCCCTGCGAAATCTCGGCTTGGTAGGGCGTGTAGGCGGTGAGGAACTCGCTGCGCTTCACGAGGTCTTGAACGACGGCGGGGCTGTAGTGGTCATAATAACCTGCTCCCAGGAAGGTGCGCATGGTGATGTTGCCCATGCCCAGGTCGTCAAAGAAGCGGCGCACCTCAATCTCACTCATGGACTTGGGAAGCTCATACTCCTTCTTGAGCTGGAGCTCCTGAGGCACGTCCTGATAGAGGTCGTCCAGCGATTTGACTCCAGCCGTGCTGAGCATGGCTTTCATCTCCTCGTCGGTGTGCGGATAAAACTTATAACTCATTGATTAATAGACGGTTTTTGTTTTTTAAGTTTCAAAAGTCCTTAAGGTCGTTAATGTCGTGTCCTTAAGGACATTATTGGCTTTGTTTAATTTCGGAATTACTCGCCGATCATGGCCTTGTAAGCGGCAGCATCCATCAGGCCGTCGAGCTCGCTCATGTCGCTCAACTCAACCTTGATGATCCAGTTCTCAAAGGCATCCTTGTTGATCAGACCGGGCTCGTCCTCGAGGGCTTCGTTAACCTCGACAACGGTGCCACTGACGGGTGACATCAGGTCGCTGGCGGCCTTCACGCTCTCAACAGCGCCGAACTCCTCACCTGCGGTGACCTCATCGTCAACCTCGGGCATGTCAACATAAACCACGTTGCCCAGCTCGTGCTGTGCATAGTCGGTGATACCAATGAAACCGAAGTTGCCTTCTACCTTTACATACTCATGTGACTCGCTGTAATAGAGTCCGTCGATAACATTACTCATTGTGTTATAAAAAATTAATTAGTTAGTTAATATTTATTTTTTGAATTTTCTTTTTTTAGTCGAGAATAGAATCATTAAACATTCTCCATTCTCCTCGATTTTTGCAGCGCAAAAATCGATCACTTCTTGTAATTGGGCGTATAGAAGCGTTTCTTCACCACGGTGGCGGGGAACACTTTCTTGCGGATGCGTACGCTCAGCGTGTTGCCCAGGGCACCAACGGCGCGATCAACCAGAGCAAAGGCTACGCTCTTGTCCAGCGAGATGCTGTGATAGCCGGTGGTGATATAGCCCACGACGTTCTCGCCGTCGAGTACTTCGTAGCCATGGCGGGGAATTGCCTTGCCTTCAAGTTCCAGGCCCACCAGCTTCTTGGGGGTGCCTTCAGCCTTCTGCTGGGCGCAAGCATCACGGCCGATGAAGCCGCCTTCCTTGTCGAGCTTCACGAACATGCCGAAGGTAGCGGCGATGGGCGAAATCTCGGGGGTCAACTCGTCGCCGTACAGGGGCAGACCAGCCTCAAAGCGCAGGGTGTCGCGGCAACCCAGACCGCAGGGCTGAACGCCAGCCTCCATGAGCATATCCCACATCTTGCAGATGATAGCGGGGTCGGCATATACCTCGAAACCGTCCTCGCCGGTGTAACCGGTGCGGCTCACGATGATGGTCTTGCCGTCATATTCCATTTTCTTGAAGGTGTAGAACGTCAAGTCGGTGGTGTCGATATTCAGCACAGCGCCCATGGTTTTCTCGGCATCGGGACCCTGAACAGCAATCTGGCCGTACAGTGCGCTCTGGTGGTCAACCTTCACGTCGAAGTCCTTGGCCTGCTCCATGATCCAAGCCACATCCTTGTCGATGTTGGCTGCATTGATGACCAGGAAGTAATCGTTGTCGTCAACACGGTAAACCAGCAGGTCGTCAACAGTACCGCCGTCGGGGTACAGCATCATGCCGTATAGAATCTGACCGGCCTTGATGGCGTTGATGTCATTGGTGAAGATGTAGTTGGTGAACTTGGCGGCATCGGGGCCGGTAATTTCCACCTCGCCCATGTGAGAAACGTCAAAAACACCCACCTTCTGACGAACAGCGTTGTGCTCGGTGGTGATATCTACATACTGGATGGGCATGTCGTAACCTGCAAAGGGGGACATGAGAGCGCCTTGCGCCACGTGCCTGTCATGCAGACAGGTAACTTTGATTTCTTCAGTCACGGTTTAAAATGGTTTTTAATTGGTTAATATTATAAGTTCTATAGTTTTACGTTCCAGGAACAATCTCTGAAGCCTGATCGGTATTCGCCAACAGCTTGATCAATTGCTCGTTTTTTAAATTCAGTATCCAGCGACCGGCGTCTTTGCCGTCAAGGGCGGCACGCAGGTCATCTGGTTCAATTCTCACGCCACGCAATGTTTCCAGCATCGCCTCACGTGCGTCACACAGGGGCAGGAAATCACCTGTCAAGTGAAGGTCGCTTACCTTGTCGTGGTTGACCTTCACATTCACGTGTATGCTGCCCACACCCTCGATGCGCCCGCCACGAGCGACCTCATAGGGCGGGTTGTTGCCCCACAGGAATGACGGCTCCAGATAGGGTAGTGTGAGGCGCTCAACCTCGGCGACATCGTCGGCGGTCAGTAGTATCTCACCGTCGCACATCGCCTCGCGCACGTGGCGCTTGAAGTCCTCGATGTCCATCGACAGGTGCTCGCTCAGCATCGTGATGTGGCTGCGGACCGATTCCACGCCCTTGCTCGTGAGTTTCTCGCGAGAGGGCGTAATGGCGTTGAGCATGTGCTCCATGTTGGTGTCGTAGAGCATCGTGCCGTGCACTATGCTGCGCCCTGGAATGTGATAGAACGCGTTGCCGCTCACCTTGCGCCCGTCGATGTGCACGTCATTTCGGTCGCTGGCAGTTGCATTGAGGCCGAGCTGCTGCAACATTGCCGCTACAGCACTGGTGTAGCGTGTGAAGGTCGTCTGTACTTCGTCGCTGCGCGTGATGTAGCTGAACATGATGTTATCCTTGTCGGCATACACACAACCGCCGCCGCTGCGACGACGGTAGAAGGCGATGCCGTGCTCGCGGCAATAATCCACGTTCACCTCGTTGGCAATCAACTGATTGCGGCCAAAAATGACAGTGGGGTCCACCTGCCACATGAAGAAGATGTCATCCTCTCCAATAATGCGTGCGGCAAACTCCTCCATTGCCAGATAGAAAGGGAGGATGCGTGTCGCGTTGTCAGGCAGACTAAGGTATTTCATCATGTTTGTCTAAAGTACCTGCAAAAGTAGTGCAAGTCGGCTACAAAAACAAAACTGAGATTCATTTTCGTAAAAGACGGAGGCTGCTTTTGCAGTCGTGTGCAAAAGTAATCCAAATTCTCCACATTATAAAAAAAATAGTAATAATATTTATTAAATCCCGCTATTTTGTGGAATGCTCATTCTCCCTCATGTTTCAACTCCACGATAATCGGTGAATAAAGGGACTTGTTCAAGAAAAACAGACCGCCAGAGGCTTGCGCCCGGCGGCCTGTATGCCGTTTTATTGATCGGTTCATTTCAGTCGATAGAAGTAACCCAGCGTGACTGTGATACTCATCGAATTGGAACTGGAGAACATGTCGGTCTTGTGGTTGGGGAACACGTCGGTGAGCCCGTAATAGAAGCGTCCTTCGAGCAACAGCGAGTGTTTGGGATTCAAATTGACCTCCATGCCCGCTCCTGCACAGATGCCGTAATCCAGCTTGTTGTTGACTTGCATGGTCATCTGCTCGATGTGGCGGGTGTCATTGATGAAATAGTCCATGTTCTCGGCATCGGTATAGGTGAAATTGGACTTGATGCCGTCTCCCAGCATCACGTTGATTTCAGGACCCAAGTTGAAGAACCCTTTGACGCGCCGGTTGCCGAAGAAGATGTGAGTCATGATGGGCAGCTCCAGATAGGTGAATTGGTGGCTGTAGTTATAGTCCGATTCCTCAAAATTCTCTTTCCAGCCCCGTTGAGTCAAGTTGAATTCGGCCAGGATGCCGAAGTTCCGCTCCTCGATGTAACGGAACATAACACCGGCAGTGGCGCCCGGCAGGAACAGCTGTTGCACGGTCGGGTTGAAGTTGACTCTTGACAATGATACGCCGCCTTTGCCGCCCACAGCGATAGTCCCCTCGTAATGCGTCTGGGACATGGCGAGCAGCGAAGGCAACAGTACAGTCAGCAGGAGGGCTAATCGTCTCATTTCACGTGTACCGTGATTTGATGGTCGGTCGAAAAATGAACAATCTCGATGGCTTGATTGGTATAGCCGCGCCAGTTGTCGCCGCGCTCCCAGTCAAAGCTGGTCTGAATGCCCTTGTACAACGGGGTCTCGTCATCAATGATGCCGTCAACACCGAGGGACTTGAGCAGATACATGCCCACGTCAAAGCCGTAGATGGCCATGTTGGGCACTGCCTGTAAGGGTTCGCCGCCAAAGTTGGCCTTGTAAGCCGATTCTAGGTCACGGGTGCGGAAACCCTTGGCGTTAAAGAAGCGGCTGAACATATAGGTGTCCACATCCTGCAGATCGGTCTGATAATCCTTGAGATGGAGCACATACTCGGGGTAAGCGATCAGCGACAGGTCACAGTCAAATCGTTCGCTCTTGACCTGCTTCAAGGCTTTGATGAATCTCTTCAGAAGGTTCTTGTCGCCCGACGAGGGAATGAACACATACTTTGATCCGGGATTCATCTGGTTGGAGATGTTGTCATAGGTGAGGTCGCCGCTCACCTTGATGGATGAGGTCGAGTATTTCTTGCCCTTGATGTGGTGGCGTATGTGCTCAAACATTTCCTTGTTGTCGCCCGCATCGGTTGCCTCGAGGAAGATGACGTTGTAGCCGTTGAACTTTTCGTCGAACCAAGTCATCACCCGATGCATCAACTCGTTGGTGGGCGTGTTCACCTGATAGACGTAAGGATTGTCGAGGTAGTCCTCGTTCTTGGTGGTGAAGCAGTTGAGCACGGGAACGCCGTTAGCCTTGCCGTAGGCGTTCATTCTCGCCAGTTGCTGAGGCTCGCTGGGAGCGATGATGATGTTCATGCTCTTGAGCTCGGGAAGGGCGAGGATGCTGTCGGTGACATTCAGGTTGTGCTGAGTGTCATAGACCTTTAGGTTGATCTGCTTGTCCGAAACGGTGGTCGTGCTGTCCAGTGCCATCAGGAAACCCTTGTAGAAATCAGTATAAAGATAGGCCTGCTTGGGCGGGGCACTCTTGTGGAGCTGGAAGGGCAGAATCATGGCGATATTCACCTCGCTTTCAAGCTTTCTGCGCACCAGGTTGTCATACAGGTCATTGAGGCGAGGCTCATAATATGCGCGTAATTCGTCAACGGGGATGGTTGCCATCTCGCCGGTGACACGCTCAACATAAGGCTTGGGGACAATGACGGTCTTGCCTTTCTTGACTTTCTTCAAGTCGGGGTTGGCGGCCTTCAAGGCTTCCTCGGTGATGCCGTTGGCTGCGGCAATCGAGGCGTAGGTCTCGCCTCGTTGCGCCTCATGCTTGTAGTTGCGGTAGGCTGTGCGCTCATAGATGAACGGCAGAGCCGAATTGGGCAGAATCTTGATGGTGGCGCCAGTGTTGTATTCCTCGGGCCTGATGCCGGGATTGGAAGTGATGATGCCCTCAATGCTGCTGTTGTACTGCTTGGCAAGGGTGAAGATATTCTCGCCGTCTGTCAGTTTGTGATAGACAGGGTCGCCGCCCTGGGGGACGGATACCAGCATCGTGTTGTTGCGGCTGAAGGCGTCCTGCACCTGCTGGTTGGCATTGATGCCGGGAGAAGCGCTCTTGCCCTCAGGTATGTTCAGCTTCTGGCCGATTTTGATGCCATTGTCCGAGCCTGGGTTGGCGGCAATCAACTCCTCGACGGTCACGCCGTAACGTTTGGCCAAGCCATAGAGGGTCTCGCCTTGCTCAACGACGTGAATTGTGCTAGAGGAACTTGTTGCCGGGGCTGGAACGGCCTTACCGTCAACGGGAAAATACAACCTCATGCCAGGAACGATGCCGTCGGCGGCATCGGGATTGTTCTTGATGATGTCGTCCTTGGTGACACCCAATCGGGCAGCAATGTCATAAATGCTCTCTCCTGACTGAGTCTCATAATAATAGTACTTGTTACCTCCAATCGTTGTCTGGGGGAGACCTGTTTGGGCATCAGATGAGAATACACCCAAAGCGATAGCTGCAACAGCAAAGATATATTTTAGTTTCATAGTCAAAATATTGTAGTATCTTGCTTAAAGTAATGGTTTAAGTCTAGCGCTCAAATAGGCACTAATATTCGTTGCAAATTTAGTAATTATTGTTAAATAACAGATGCAAACGACTATAAAAAAGATGCTGACCACCTAAAACAAGCCTTGGCCATCAATTGGGATTGACAACCCTGTCGCCTAGGATCTCGGCTAGCCTGTGTCTCACTTCGTATAACTCCTGAAGGTATTTCATGAGTTGAGGGAGTTGGGCGGGGTCGGCATGTGCTATCTGATTCTTGGTCTCGTTGATTTTTTGCACCAGCAGGGCGTTTTTCCAGTTGTACAACCGCTCGGGCACGATGCTCTGCAGCCGGTCTTGTTCTTCGACAACGACAGCGAACTTGGTGTGTATCTTGCTGAGTTGAGGCAGATTGTCGGTGACCAGGTCACAGGCCAGCTGCCTTACTGCATCATCATCGATCGAGCACAAGATGCGTTGCAGGTAACCGCTGCTGAAAGCCTGTGTCTCTTGATTTGACTTAACAGTCGCTTTGGCCCTGATCGCTTTTTCCTTGAGTTCCTGGGCGTTGATGAGTGTTGTGCTGTCAGTGGCACTCAGCTCATTGTCGTCCAGCTCGGCCATTTCTTGCCGGATGAACTCGTTCATGCGATCCTGAAGCCCGACGTTGAACTCTGCCAGATCCTTGTAGAATGGCTCGATATACTGCTTGGCGATTTCAAATATTCGCTTGTACAGCGGGTCGGTGAAACTCATCTGGTCCAGATTGAGCTCGTTGTTGATGTGCTCCAGCACGGTAGTTTGACGCACGCTGCCGTCGTCATACTCAGTATCGGTGAGATAGCACATTCCGTAGTTAACCACGAGCCTGATGACCTCGCGCTCTTGAACGTTGATGTTGTCGGTCTGGCTGACGCTGCGTCGTGCGGGTGCAACTGCGGGCGGCTCATTGTAAACAGGAGCATCATCGAGGGGGAATGTGGGTGGTGGCGGCGTTTCTCCATCTGTTTCCGGCCCTTCGGCAATTGCAGGTGGATTGTTGCGGCTCTCACGGGCTTCGCGGGCTTGTTGCTGTTCACGTTCCTTGCGCCATTGCTCCTTGTATTTCCCGCGGTACTGCTTGATCTGGCGCAGGATCGTCTGCTCGTCAAAGCCGAACAAGGTGCTGCATTCCTTGGCATAGACCATGCGGGCTATTTCATCAGGAATGAGCGCGATGGATTTGACCACATCGGTGATTGCGGCAGTGCGTTTGATGGGATCGTTCTGCGCGTCCTTGAGAACAACATTGGACTTGAAGTTGATGAAGTCGGCTTCATTCTCGCGGATGTACTCTTCGACCTCGGCAAAACTGTGGGCGCGGACAAAGGTGTCGGGGTCATCTTCGGGCGGTAACGACAACACCTTGATGCTCAGGCCTTCTTTCAGCAACATGTCCACACCGCGGATGGCCGCCTTGATACCGGCGGCATCACCGTCAAACATCTCGGTGACGTTGTTGGTGAAACGGCGGATGGCATGGATGTGCCCCTCGGTCAACGCGGTGCCCGACGAGGCAATCACATTCTTGAATCCTGTTTGATGCATCGAGATGACATCGGCATATCCCTCGACAATAAAGCATTTATCGGCTTTACTGATTTCGCGCTTGGCTTGATAGAGCCCGTAAATCACGTTGCGCTTGGAATAAATCGAGGACTCGGGAGAGTTGACATATTTTGCAATGTTCTTGTCTTTCTTGAGCGTCCTGCCGCCGAAGGCAATGACCTTGCCGGCGATGTTCATGATCGGGAACATCACGCGGCCGCGAAAACGGTCACGGCCACCACCGCGGTCATCGGCGATGCACAGTCCCGTGTCAAACAGCAGCTTGGGATTAAAGCCCTGGGCAACAGCGGCCTTGTAGAAGTCATCATATCCCTCGCTGGAGTAACCTAACCTGAACTCCTTGATGGTTGTGTCGTTGAAACCACGCTCCCTGAAATAGGAAAGCCCTATCTCTTGGCCGGCTTGGGTCTCGTGGAGCTGTTTTTCGAAATAGGAGCATGCCCACTCGTTGAGCATGAGCATCGCTTCGCGCTCGGTCTGAGCCAGTTTCTCATCATCGGTGAGCTCTTTTTCCTGGATGTCGATGTGATATTTGCGCGCCAGGTAACGCAGGGCCTCAGGATAGCTCAGCTGCTCGTGCTTCATGATGAAGTTGACGGCGCTGCCGCCCTCTCCACAGGCAAAACACTTGCAGATTCCCTTGGACCGGGAGACGTAGAACGACGGTCGGCGATCGTTGTGGAAGGGGCACAGGCCAATCCAGTTGGCACCACGTTTCTTGAGTGCCACGAAATCGCTCACCACGTCCACGATGTCGGCGGTGTCGAGAATCTGTTGTACTGTATTGTGGTCAATCATTGTCAGCTGATGGTTTGCAGTTAGTTATCACGCAGCGAGCACACGGCATCGGGGATAAGCGATTGGTCAACGGTGGATATGCCGTGAAGTCGCAGTTCCACGGCATCGCCCTTGAATGCCTGGCGGAATTTCTGACGGTCTCCGTCCATCAGACGCAATGACTCGCGATAGGTGCTGATGGCTTCCTGGGTATTCCCTTGGCACAGCAGCACGTGGCCTCGGTTCAGCAGATCCTGGGCCGAGGGCGTGTCTTCTTGTGCGATGCGGTCATAGTAGTCCAGGGCGCGGTCATATTCGTTGAGCAGGAACGAGCACCATGCGATGGGACGCCAGGCGCGATGCTTGACTCCGTTCATGAGGTCGGCCTTATAATACTGCTGCAAGGCTTCGCTTGTATTGCCGTTCTCGAGCAGCACGTGGCCGATGGTGAGTGTGAGCGATACATTGTCGGGGTTCAGGGCCTCGGCGCGTCGATAATAGTCCAGCGCTTTGCCGTAGTCTCCTAACTGGCGATAACAAGCGGCGATGTGCCTCATGTTCCACTCATCGTTCTCCTGGAGCAGTTCATGTCGCTTGAAATAGTTCAATGCTTCACGCGGTTTGTCGGCATTCTGATAAGCAAAGCCTATCTTCTGATAAATGTGGTCGTCGCTGACGTTGTCCATGCCTTCGAGACGGGTGAAGCACTTGATGGCATCGTCGTAGAACGCATTCTTGAAATAGAGCGTTCCCAACAACTCCAGCACACGCGCGTTGCGGGTGATTTGGGCTAACGGCAGGCAATCGGTCATGTCGAGTCCCGGGTTGTCCATCACCGCGATGAATTCGCGACGGCGCGAGAAGAGTTTGAAGAAACGGTATAAATCCTGGACGAATGCGTTGATGATGCTCACGCGTCGCTTGCGGTTGTCGGGCAGCTCGGCTTGCTGGGCCTCGTTGAGCGCGGCGTTCTGCTCCTCGAGTTGAGCCGACATCATGCTGCGTTGACTGTCGGGCAGGGCTCCCAGCGACAGACAGAATGAGAACTTGTCGCTGTTGCACAGGTAGGGTGCATGCTGTACCACGTCGGCCAGGCTCTGTTTTCCTGCACCCAAACTCTCCAACACCATCGAGTGGGCCGGATGGAAGGGCAGGAACCAATTGCTCAGGGTCTTGAAGAAGGGGAAGGACTTCAAGTGGGCAAAGGTGGCGATGAACACGTCGCTGCCCTCGATCTGCATGGCATTAAACTCCTCGATGCGACGGGCTATACCACTCTGATCCAGCCATTGTTGCCAGTCAGGATTGGCCTCGATATCACTCAGGTCGATGATTTGTGAATCCTTGTCCTTGAGCTTGTCGATGATGTCAGGGCGCATCTTCATGATGTTGGGGATGAGGTCGCCCTGCACCCGTTTTTTCACATTCTCGGTGTTGCGGGAACGGGCCAACTGCACCTGTATGTTCCACACGTCTTGCTCAAACTCTGGAGTGTCGAGCAGCGCGGCGATGCGGGTTTTAACCCCCTTAGAAATAGCGGTGCGTTTCGGGTGAGCCAGCATAGTGAGCATGGCGCACGTCAACGCGCGCAACTGCACTTGTGGCTCGTCGCTTTGACTGTAGGCCTCAAGCAGATTGAACAACTTGTTCTCGTCGTAGAACATCATCAGGCCTAGCAGCAGAGCCGAGACAAGCAAGCAGCGTGTGTGCACAGGCAGGATGTCCCCGCTGATGCACAGTTTAAGGCTGCTGGAATCCTCGGTCGAAATCGGGAAAGTTGACCACACGCGATTGAAGAGTTTTGTCTCCAGGGCTTCGACTTGCTTGAGACGTGACAAAATGGCACGATTGTCACTTTGGTCTGCAGGAACTGACTGCACTAGGTGTAATTCCCGGAGTGCCTCGCGGTAGTCTTCGATGATCTCCATCAGGGAAGTGTTGCCCAATTCCCGGCGACGAGCGTAGAACACATCGGGGCTGATAGGCTCTTTCAAGCCGATGTAACAACGGTCGTTGATGGTGTGCAACGACTGATTGATGCCCATGAGAATCTGCTCGCGTTCCGGGTCCTTCACGCCTTGTTCCAGATATTTGAGCATGAAAGTATAGGACATGCGCAACCTTTCCAGTTCATCATTCAGGTTGCCACGGCCGGATTCCTTCACTAGCGTGTCGAGGTGGTTGAATGCGTCGTAAGTCTCACCGCCCTCGATACACCGAGCCACTTGCTTGTGGAGGTTCTCTATCTCTTGTATCGTCATTGTAGTGTCATGAATAGCAAATTATACTATGTGACCTTGCAAATAGTATGCAAATATAGTAATAAATGTGCTTAGGAACGAAATTTCTTCTTGTTTTATGATGATTGTAGAAAAATTTCCGTATTTTTGCCGCACAATTTACAACAAAAACATTACAACATTATGGTTATTCAACGCATTCAATCTGTTTATCTGCTCATTGCCGTTATTTTGATGGCTGTGTTTGCCTTCTTCCCGGCATTGACTTTTGAACTCGGTGGTAGAGAATTCGTGTATGGAGCGCTTGAGGCTGGCAAGGTGGGTGTGACACACATCGACCCCTTGATGCTGATGCTTATCGTGCTTATCTGCTTTCTTGCCATCATCGATATTTTCCTCTTTAAGAATCTGCAACGTCAAATGACGGTCTGCTTCGTTGACATCATCATCGGTCTGGCCATGCTGGTTGCCATCGGCATTCAGGCCTATCTTGTTGGAACCAGAGACGGTGTGACCATGACCTGGCAGTGGTATCTGCTCTTGCCTGTATTGTCGATCATTTTCCTCATGCTGGCTCACAAGAGCATGTCCAGGGACAAGAAACTGTTGCGTGATTCCGACAGGCTCAGGTAACGAAGATTAATAGAACGTGATGAAACCGGAAACCTCCAGACAGGCTGGAGTTTCTAAGATAATTATTTGAAAACTAAGTTTTTTCGGCGATGATTGCGGCAATGATCATCATCTTTGTGATTGGCTATGTGCTCATCACATTGGAACATCCTCTCCACATCAACAAGGCCACGTTTGCTTTGCTCACTTGCGGTGTGCTCTGGTCGATTTACGCCATTTGGGGTAACGATCCGCACATGCACGAGGCGATTGTGACACAGTTGGGCGACGCGTGCGAGATTGTAGTCTTTCTCATCGGTGCCATGACCATCGTTGAGATTATCGACCGCTATGGCGGATTCTCGTTCATTACCGAGAATATCAATGCCAAGAGCAAGCGTCATCTGTTATGGATCATGTGTTCGTTGTCGTTCGTGATGTCGGCAGTGCTCGATAACATGACGACAACCATCATCATGGTGATGATGTTGCGCCGTTTGCTCAGCGACCAGAAGGATCGATGGCTCTTTGCCGGCCTCATCGTGATTGCTGCCAATGCCGGCGGTGCATTCTCGCCCATCGGTGATGTTACCACCATCATGCTGTGGATGGACGAGAAGGTTTCTTCGGTGGGACTGATTGTCAATCTGCTCTTGCCGAGTATTGTTGCTATGGTGGTGCCTGTGTTGATTGCCCAGTTCTACATCAAGGAGGGCAAGATGCAGAAGATCACCCGCATGGCCGACAAGAATCCTGATTTGCATGAGCGCCATCCTCATCTGAGCAAAGCGATGCTCATCATCGGAGTGTCGGGTCTGCTGTTTGTCCCCGTGTTCAAGACCGTTACAGGACTGCCCCCCTTCATGGGCATCATGCTGTCGCTGGGTGTTATCTGGGGAATCACCGAGATATGGGTCAAGCGTTTCAAGATCGACTCCAAGATGGGTGGCCGTGTATCATCGGCCCTGCACACCATCGATATGCCCACAATCCTCTTCTTCCTGGGCATCCTGATGGCAGTGTCGGCCCTGAGCGAGGTTGGCGTGCTCAACACGCTTGCCGATGAGATGAACACCAAGATTCACCAGCCCGTGCTGATGACTTCGATCATCGGTGTGCTGTCGTCTATCGTCGATAACGTGCCTCTGGTATCGGCATGTATCAAGATGTTTGAGACCATGGCGCCTCCGGGAACCACCGATCCGTATCTGCTGACCTTTGTCGAGGACGGACTGTTCTGGCATCTGCTGACCTTCTGCGCCGGCGTGGGTGGTTCGTTGTTGATTATCGGTTCGGCAGCCGGTGTAGTGGCTATGGGTATTGAGAAGATTCCGTTTTTCTGGTACTTCAAGCGCGTTTCGCTGCTTGCCCTGGCTGGCTATATTGCCGGTATTCTCATCATCGTGCTTGAGAGTCTCTTCCCCATCTTCTTGCAAGCGGGAGGCTGACGCAAGTGTCTTCATCACATAACAGAAATCCCGTCGCATCTTGAACGTGCGACGGGATTTCTGTTTATTGACCTCGTTCAGGCGGATCTCATTTCACGTTGATGAGGTAGATTTTGCCGTCGGGTGTCGAGAATGCGATTTTGCCTGATTGGAGCGAGGGCAGGGGATAGGTGGCGATGACGTTGTCGCCCGTGAGCACCTGCTCCTGTCCGTCGAGCGAGCGTGCAACAATCCTTGATGCGACAATCGAGTATTCGTCGTCGGTCTCGTCCATCCCCACGACGATGCTGTCATCCCACCATCGCGGTGCGGTCAAGTCACCCATGGCAATGACATGGGTGCCATCAACGTCACACACGAAGGCTCCTTGCTCACTCACGTAGTACAGCACGCGAGTGCCGTCGGGCGACAGCGAACCCCAGATGTAGCGTTTGTCGGCTCCGTTGGGCGCCAGCATCGTGGTAACGCCGTCGCGTGTGATATACAGTTTCAGGTGGTGCCTTGTCAACACTGGACGCGACGAGGACAGGTCGGCACCTTTCTTGAGGGCGTGGGTCTTCAATTTGCCGTCGGTGATGGTGACGGCAGTCTCTTGATTCACTGCAAAGCCATCGAGATGGCGCGTGGCCTTGACCAGGGTCTGTTTTTTGCCTGAAGACAGGTCAATGGCTTTCACAGCCTGACGTCGGCGCTTGTCCTTGTAGGTCACCTCACCATATACGATTTGTTGGCCGTCATCGCTGATGCGGACATCGCTGCCAGCGCCCTCATCGTCGGTTAGGGTCGAGGCCGTGGCGGTTGTCAGGTCCCACTTAACCAGTCCCTGCTTGGTGTCGGTCGAGAGCAACACATAATCTCCCCGTGGGCTGATGGCCACGGCTTGAGTGGTCAGGTTCTCTTGTTGCTGAATATTCAATGGCTCAATCGACTGTACGTTCAACAGCTGACCATTCGCTGCCAGTGCAACAATCAGCAGGAGCGGAAATATTGTTTTTTTCATATTGTTTCGGTCATTAGTGTTATTATATATAATGTCTATTCCATTGTCATCAGATAGCTGATGAGGCTGGTCACATCGGTAATGTTGATGTCGCTGTCCTGGTTGAAGTTGGCGGCATTCAGGTCAAAGGGCTGCGGATTGTTGCCCATCAGGTGACTGATCAGCATTGTGACGTCGGTCACATTCACGACACAGTCACAGTTCACATCGCCCAAAATATAGTTAGCTCCCTTGGTAATCGTGAGCGATGAGCGTGCAGGCGTGGTGCTCTGGTTGTTATCGGTGGGGATGGAGTAGATGCCGATATTGCTGCCTGAGCACACCAGGTTGCCGCCCCAGTCAAAGGCCATCTGGTAGATGGCGTTGGCATCGGTGCGGGCATCGGCTGTGTACGACGTTCCATTGTGGGTCAATACCGGGGTGTTGCCGTTCCAAGTGATGTCGAAGAACTGCAACACACCGTCGCCGTCGTTGATGACCATCATGTCGCCTGAGTTGTTGATGGCCATGGCCGATATGAGCGAACCGTTCAGTGTCGGCAGATCGCGTCCACTGTTGTATACCACATTACCGCCATTGTCCACAAAGATGACCGATGGATTGGCAGGCTTGTTCTGATTAACACTGCGGTACTCCATGACCCATGTGCCGCGGCCACCTGCATCGGCGATGATGTAACCGTTGCTGTTGGGCAAGGTGCCACCCACATCGAGCAGGTTGCTGGGAGCCTGATTCCAGGTGGTGAGCAGGCTGCCGTCGCTCTGGCCGATATTGTAGATGCCTACACTGTTCTTGTTGCCCGAAGGCCCGGCGACATCCTCCAGATAAGCATACAACTTGGTGTCGGCGCCGGTTCCTTGAATCCACAAGCCCGAAACCGAGCCACCGACGCTCTCACCGTTGTTGGTAATCAGACCGTTTCCGTCACGATTGCCCACAAAGAACTGTGTGAAAGTTCCCTCCAGATTGTCGGGATTGGCAATGTAGATACCCGAGGTGGCATCGCCCCATTCGGGAATATAGATCTTGCCTTCACCGTCAACTGCGATGCGCATATTGTTGGCCCAAACGACGCCACCGTTATAAACGGTGCTGTTCTGGGGCTGTCCGTTCACATCGCACGCATAGATGCCATTGCCTGCATTTTCCCTGCCCTTGAACTCGTTCACATAGATGGAGCCGAAGTGTGCACTCTCGGGGCAACGGTCGATGGCAACGGTCGCACGGTTATAGTTGGCATAGTTGTCGTTCAAGCGGGTGATGCGTGTAATGGCGTCTCCCTCCACGTTCACAGCCCAGTTCATCACTTGACCCTCGTCGCCTGGCAATTGGTCCTTGGTGAGCGTGACGGTGTTCTCGCCCTCAACAACATCGCTCAATGC
The DNA here is from genome assembly GCA_900317325.1 of uncultured Prevotellaceae bacterium. Lineage (GTDB taxonomy): Bacteria > Bacteroidota > Bacteroidia > Bacteroidales > Muribaculaceae > Sodaliphilus. The sequence continues at coordinate 66,351 of ONGE01000008.1, read as the reverse complement.
CACTCGGCCTGTTTCTTGGCCCGTTGCGTTGTCGGTAAAGATGATGTAGGCTTGGCGGGCATCGGTGTTGGCCTTGAAGGTAAAGGTATAGCCGCCGTCATTGGCTTCGGTGCTGTTCAGGTCATAGGCAAAGATGCCCTTGACAAGCGTGGTGTCCACAGCAACCTCCGTCTTGATGACGCTCAGTGCGCTTCTGGCCGGCGTGGTGCTCTGATTGTTATCGGTGGGGATGGAGTAGATACCGATGTTCTTGCCGGCACACACGAGGTTGCCGCCCCAGTCAAAGGCCATCTGATGGATGGCGGTGCCAGTGCGTGCATCAGCGGTATAGGTGGTGCCGGTAGGTGTCAGTGACGGAATGTTGCCGTTCCAACTGAGATTGTAGAACTGCAACACGCCATCACCATCGTTGATGACCAACAGATTGCCAGCGTTGTTGATGGCAAAGCCCGAGATTGACGAACCTGTCAACGACGGCAGGTCCCTTCCGGAATTGAATTGCACGTTGCCCTGCTCATCGACAAACACCAGTGAGGGAACAGCCGCTGTGTTCTGTCCACTGCTGCGGTATTGTGCTACCCACAAGCCGCGGCCCTGGTTATCGGCGACGATGTTACAGTTGCCGTTGACCTCAAGCGCTCCGATATCGATATAGTTGCTTGGAGCTTGATTCCAGGACGAGAGCAGGCTGCCGTCACTTTGTCCGATGTTATAGACGCCTACACCGTTCTTGCTGCCTGACGGCCCGGCGATATCTTCGAGAACGGTATAAAGCTTGGCATTGGCTCCATTGCCTTGTACCCACACACAAGGCACCGAACAGCCAACGCCGACACCGTTGTTGGAGATGAGTCCGTTGCTGGCTCGGGTGCCGTCGAAGAACGGGGTAAACGACCCAGCCAGGTTGTCGGGGTCGGCAACAAAGATGCCCGAGGATGCGTCGGCCCAGTCGGGGAGATAGACCTTGCCCTCGCCGTCCACGCAGATGCGCCAAAGGTTGCTCAGCATCTGTCCGCCACGATAAACCGTGCTGTTCTGGGGACGGCCATTCACATCACAAACATACAAGCCGTTAGCCGTATTGTCCTTGCTCACGCGTTCGCCCACATAGATAGTGCCGAAGTGGGCGCTCTCGGGACTGCGGTCGATGGCTACTGTAGCGCGGGTATAGGTGGCATAATTGCTGTTTACCCGCTGGATGGTAGTGATGGGGAGTCCCACAACATTGACTGCCCATGCCAGAATCTGGCCGTTCTCGCCAGGCAATTCCTCAGGTGCCAGTGTGACGGTGTTCACGCCCTCGGTGACTTCATTCAATGTGATGCGGCCTGCTTCAACGCCGCTCACGCTGTCGGTGAACACGAGGTAAGCTTCGTCTGCCCGGGCATTGCACTTGAAGGTGAAGACGTAGTTGCCGTTGTCGTCGGTAGTGCGGTTCAAGTCATAGGCAAAGATGCCGATCGGCGTTTCGTCGGTGATGGGTGTTCCGTCGGCTGTGAGGTAAAGTACCATATAGGTGGTCTCGTTGGCGGTCACGGTGTAACTGCCTTGATTGGCCAGGGTTTCATAGCCAGCCTTGGTCACGCTGATGGTGTAATCGTTACCCGGGGCAAGGCCGCTGAACACAAAGATGCCGTTGTAATTGTTGTCGGTAGTGTAGGTGGCCACTTGTGCGCCGCCTTTATACAGCTTGACTACAGCGCCATTGATGGGAGCATGGGCATCGATGGTGCCGCTGGAATAGGTGTAGAGACTGTTTTCCAGACTGTTCACGGCATCCTTCACGCTGCCCATGATGTAACCCACATTCTCGCCGCTGATGCCGAAGTAATCGGCAGCGCCGCGAGCCAGGCGGAGGCCTTCTTGACGGCAGTAATCTTGATTGAGCGCACGGTGGCGTGCTGGCTGATAGGTATGGAAATAGCCCTCGACCAGAAAACCGGGCACACCATGTTTCAAAGCGCCCAGGTAGCCGTAATAGCTGATGCCCGAAGCGCTGTTGGTGCTTGAGGAACCTCCGTTATAGAACGTGACGTCGCCCACGATATAGGGGTTTGTCTTGTTGATGGTGCGTGAACTGCAGTAGGTGGGGTCCACCTCATCCATCCAGTGGCGGGGCCAGCTGACTTGACACATCGCCTTGCTGCCGCTCACCGACTCGCTGGCGTTGGTGCCGCGATAGATATAAAGCGGGTAGTTGGTTGTAGAACCGTCGGTGAGCGCATTGGAGTGAATCGACACAAACATGTCGTAATCACCTTCCTCGGCTTCGGCAGCAATGACCGATACCTTCTTGTTGTACTGGTATTCATTGCTTGCTCCGGCAACATAGGGGAATGGGCCGTTGGCGGTTCTTGACATGGTGATATTCTCGTCCTTGACACCCATGCGTTTCAATGCATCACGCATCTCGAATCCTTTCCACAGGTTGGTGTTGCTCTCGTAGAAGCCGCACGTGTCGGGCCGGCCTGTTGAGGGCAGCATAGGATAGGGGATTGTGGCCATGGGGCGGTCGTTAGGCCCCCAGCTGCCATGGCCTGGATTGATGTAGATGCGCACATCGTCGGCAGTGACAGCAAGTGCCGCGCCGACGGCGCCAATCGCCATCAACAGTAGTAATAATCTTTTTTTCATCCTGTACTGATTTTTAAGAGTTAGACAATAATGGTTATGAATCAATTCTTGATTGCGGGTCATTTTTCGGGTTTGTCCTCATCTTCCAGAATGAGGCTCTTGGAGCGATAGGTCCAGCCATAGTGCCTGTAAAGGTTGACCAATCGCGGCAAGCGGGCCTTGAAATCCTGGTAATCTTTCAACTCGGGTTGTAGCCATTGCAATTCGGCCAAAGCCGCCATGCGGGGCAGGATCTGATACTGGATTTGCGGTTCACAGGTGATGTATTCGGTCCACACGTTGGCTTGAGCACCCAGGATGTGATGACGCTTTTCGGCAGGGAGATCAGTAGCGATGGGCTCGAAGTCATAGACCATCTTCAATGTGGCGCATCCGCCGAAGGCGGTCGGCTCGTTCCAGTAGCTGCGGGTCTGATAGTGGTCGAAATACATGGGTGTGTTGGGGGTCATGATCACATCGTGGCCCAGCATGGCACCACGGGCACCGGGCTCAGCGCCTGTCCACGACATGATGGTTGCTGTGGTATCCACGTCGCATCCCAGCAGTTCATCCCACCCGATGATGCGCCGGCCGTGAGAGGCCAGGTATTGCTGCACCTTGGTCGTGAACCAGCCCTGCAGACGCGCTTCGGCGCTTTGCTTGCCCGCAGCAACGATTCCTACCTCGTGGATGCGCTGCTGACAACGCGGGCATTCCTGCCAACGCACGCGGGGCGCTTCGTCACCGCCGATGTGGATGTACTCACCCGGGAAGAGTTGCATCACTTCATCGAGCACGTCCTTGACAAACTGCAGTGTCTCGTCTTTGCCCACGCACAAGATGTCGTCCGACACGCCCCATTGTCCCCACACCTTGTAAGGACCGCCGGTACATCCCAGTTCGGGATAGGCTGCCAATGCGGCCTGCATGTGGCCGGGCATATCAATCTCGGGAATGATGGTGATATAACGCTGGGCCGCATAATTGACGATATCGCGTATTTCCTCTTGGGTGTACCAGCCTCCGTAACGGGTGTTGTCATACACGGGTGAGTTGTGGCCCAGCACAGTGCCTTCGCGCCATCCGCCCACCTCGGTTAGGCGAGGATATTTTTTGATTTCCACGCGCCAGCCTTGATCATCGGTCAGATGCCAGTGAAGGCGGTTCATGCCGTGCAATGCCATGATGTCGAGGTAACGCTTCACGGTCTCGACGCCGAAGAAGTGGCGCGAGCAGTCCAGGTGCATGCCACGATAGCCGAACCGCGGACTGCCTTTCACTTGGGCGGCAGGCAGGTTGACAAGCGCCGTTGGGCCTGTGGGCAGTGATTGGCGCAGCACTTGGATGCCGTGGAAAACACCGGCCGCCGTCTTGCCGCTGATGACAGCGCTGCGGGGAGTGACGGTGATGCTGTAGTCTTCATCGCCCGCGATTGTGGGGTCGAGCAGCAGGGAGATGTTGCTGGGTTGATCGGCCGATGCCAGGGTGGGGCGGGTCGAAAGATGCATTCCGGTCAGTTCCTCGATATACTCGCTCAGCATGATCGCGTTGCGCTCCAGGTCGCGGTTCCCTGTCGGGTAATTGATGAGGCAGCGCTCGGTGAGTTTGAAGTCGGCGCCCTTGATGCCGTTGATTTCTGAGGGCAGCGGCACCACACGATAATCGGCCCTGCCTGGTTGAGCCGTTGCTGTAACGGCAATCATTACTGCAATAACACAAGTGAAAAGATGCTTCATTTTCATTTTATGGTCTCGGTTTGTGGTTGTTAGTATGTTGCAAATTTACATTTATTTTTTTCAATAATCGCATGCTTAAGAGGTTTTTTATTTATATTTGCAACATTATTTGGCAATATTTTTAGGTAATGAAAAGAACGGTTCTATTCTTGAGTATATGGTTGTGTGTGACTGGAGCCGGCATCTCGCAGACCGCGCTGTGCCTGGGTGACAATTATTACCAGAAACACATGGTCAAGGTTTTTGAGGCGTTGAAGAGTCAAAAGTTGGATAAAGTAGCCAAGTATTGGCAGGAAATCGAAGAGAAGTCCAAGACCGACGGCAGCTTGAATCCGATGGTACCCATCTCCCGCCAGCTGGCGCCTGTGTGGCAACTGAGCGAGGCCGTGATGATGAACACACGCGAGGGTCGTGGGAAACTGACCAATGTTGTGCCTTATGACCCATGGAGCGCCTATGCTGAACTGAAAAAAGCCTGCTCCACGCCGTCGGCCTGCGATATCGCCGACCGTTTCCTGTCTCACAAGAATCTGCAGATGTCGGTGGCCGGCATCAAGGCCGATATCGAGAAGAATCTGATAGATACGGTGAGGCAGATCAATACCGAGGGGGCGTATGACCGGTTGGTCGAATTATTGTATGATTACCCGGAAATGCAAACCATCCTCAAGGAACGTGAACAGCTGGCTTACGATAAAGTCAAGCGCAGCCACGTGCTTGCCGACTGCCAACGCTACCTGGACAAGTATGACCGCCAGAACGAGTCTCACCGAATCGCCATCGAGTGGCGGCGCGACAGTCTGGCCTTTGAGGCATTGGGGCCTGATGCAGCCGCGTGCAAGGCCTATCTTGCCAACTATCCCTCATCGAGTTTCAACCATGCCGTTGAGCAGCTCTTGCACCGTCGTGCCCTTGATGAATTGAAGCCCACGGTGGCGGCGTGTCAGGAATACGTGCGCCTGTACCCTGAGTCGGAATACTTGGACAGCGTGAAGTCACTCGAGATGAACTATGCCTTCAGTGATGCCAAAGAACGTGACAACATCGGTGTCTATAACAATTATCTGATCAGCTATCCCGATTCGCCTCATTTTGACAAAGTCCAGGATTTGCTGCGGCAGAAGGTGAAACAACGTTATCTCTCGCCCATGGTGACTCTTGAGGAACTGCAGCGGTTCTGCTGCTCGGGCGATGAACTCACGGGCGTGGACAAGAACCGCATCCGCTCGATGTACAATAATCTGTTGTTCTTGCCCACATCGGCCTACATGAACGACTGTGACGGTTTATTGGGAAAGGTTGTAATGGCAGACTCTCCCGATTTGCTAGAGGGTAAAGAGGTGCTGATTTTTAATGACCAGGGCTTGCTGGTGAGACGTTACGATTCTCGTACGGGACTCAACGAGCGATACACCTATTGTTTTGACCCCGAAAACGGGTTGTCATTGCTCTCCAAGACCGATGCCAACGGCCACATTGTCAACTATGTGACCAAGTGGAACGAGGTGGGCGATATCCTTGAGCTGGCAGGAAGCGACGGCAGCATCATCACTTTTTCCCGTGATATCGACTACCTGAAGAAGGTCATGCATCAAAAAGGCCGCAATGTCTTCAGGACCGACTACTATGATCGTTCCTACAGGTTGGACAAAACAGTCTTCAATAACAACAAGACGCAGTCCTACCAGTATAACACCGAGGGCGATTTGGCGCTCATTTTCAGCGGCCAAGGCAAGGCAGGCACCGATTCGACAACCTGTCGATATGGCTATGTTGACAGTCGGTTAACGGATAAACTATGGAATTGGAAAAACCAGAATAACGGCAAGAAGCAGTCCGTGCGATACCGTCAGTTCGACAAAACCATCGCCAAGGCCAGTTGTTGCACCGACAACACCTTCAAGATGGATTGGAATGTTCCCCCGCAAGTGCCCGACACCGCTGCACTTGCCGCTCTTGTAGCAGAACTTGACGAGTCATTGATCCATCAAATCCCGTCCGATGGACGAGGACAGGCATCGGTGGCACAAGTCATCGTCATGTCAGAGGAAGAAGTCAGCCCGACGACACAGATGGCCGATGCCGTTAAGCAGGAGGAAAAACAATCAACACCTGAGAATACTTCTTCAGTCACCGTCGTTGACGATGCGCTCCAGACGGTGAATGAAAACCAGGGTGTGCAGGACGATAGCGAGTCTGTGCAACCACTTGATAAACCTGACTTGACTGACTTGCCCGAGGGTAAAGAAGGCCTGTTGAGCAAATTGCTGAATGATATGGTCTATGTCGAGGGTGGCACTTTCACGATGGGGGCCACCAGTGAGCAAGAGGACGAGGCTTGGGAAATTGAATATCCGGCCCACAGGGTGAAACTCTCTCCGTTTTACATCTGCAAGTATGAGGTGACTCAGGATTTGTGGGAGATGGTGATGGGGGAGAACCCGAGCCATTGCAAAGGCAGAAACTTCCCGGTTGACATGGTGTCGTGGGACGATTGCCAGCAGTTTATCGAGAGGCTGAACGACATGACCGGCATCACATTCCGTTTGCCCACCGAGGCCGAGTGGGAATATGCTGCCCGAGGAGGGAAAAACACCCATCACTACATGTATGCCGGCAGCAACGAGCTTGATGAAGTAGCCTGGTATAACGAGAATGCCATGGATACCAGCCATTCAGTCGGGAAAAAGATGCCCAACGAGCTGGGATTGTATGACATGAGCGGCAATGTGTGGGAGTGGTGCAGCGATTGGCTGAACTTCTACACAGATAAATTCCAGACCGATCCCGCTGGCAACTATTCGAGCCAGGGACATGTGCAACGCGGCGGTTGCTGGAACCAGGGAACCAACCTGTGTCGTGTCTCTTTCCGCGGCGTTTGCGCTCCCAATCTTCGTGCCAGTGACACTGGCTTGAGATTGGTGGCGACTACTCTGAAAAGAAAAAGATAAAACGTTTTAGACTACTCCTTGTCAATCCTTGACTTGTTCTTCTGTTCCAGGGCAAGAAGTGTCTGTTTGATTTCGGGGCCCGGGGCATAGCCGCCAAGACTGCCGTCGGCGTTGATGACTCGGTGGCAGGGGATGACGATGGCAACAGGGTTGTTGTGATTGGCTTGAGCCACAGCGCGAGAACTCTTTGGGTTGCCCAAACGGGTGGCTTGCTGGCCGTAAGAAATGGTCTGGCCATAAGGAATCTGTCGCAGTTCGTTCCAAGCCTTGAGTTGGTGGTCGGTGCCTGTCAGGTGCAGTGGCAGTGAGAACTCGTGACGCTTGCCATCAAAGTATTCACCCAATTGCTTGACGCAGGCGGCAAGCAGCGGAGTGACGGCCTCGACAGGCTGCAATTTCAGCTTTTTGGAAATCTTGCTGATCTCTTCTTGATTCCAACCAATCACAGCGATGCCTAGATGGGAGGCTCCGATGAAGAGGGTGCCTACCGGCGTTTCCATTGTGGTGTAGCACAGTTGGCCCTTGTGGACGGGTTCTATTCCCAGCTCGGCGGCTTTGGCCAGCATCAGCTGGTAGGCCGAGGCATAGTCGTTGGTGATGTCGCCGTCGAGAATGGCGTCCTTGATGGCGTCCTTGATGTAACCTACAGGGCGTGAGGGCGCCAGACCGAATGTCGTCATGATTTCCTCACCATCGACAGGTGGCTGGAAGTTGCGAACCCGGTCTTTCTCTTCAATGATCACAAGCTTCTGCTTTACCAGGTCAAAGTTCTCGCGAAAGCGTTGCACCTTGTTCTGGTTCTTGCTGGTGATGTCGGCCTTGCACAGGGTCATCAGGTCATCGATGTCGTCTCCGGCATCAAAGAGGAGGCGACGCACGGCACTGTCGGTCACCTCGTCCTCAACAAGGGCGATGGGACGCATGTGCAGGCCCACGAGTTTCTTCACATATTTCATGTGGTCGTTGAGCGGCAGACGCATCTTGGCGAAAATCTTAGGTATCATCCGCTCGCCAATGAAATTGTGGTTATGGAATGTCCAGCCCTGCTGCGGATCCCAACGCTTGGTCCGGGCCTTGCCCACATCGTGCAGCAACGCGGCCCAACGCAGCCACACGTTATCGCTGGCTGCAGCAACATTGTCAAGCACCTGAAGGGTGTGCATGAAATTATCTTTGTGGCCGCGTCCGTTGACGGTCTCAACGCCTTTGAGTGCTGCCAGCTCAGGGAAAATCAGTGGCAGCAGTCCACATTGGTCCAGCAAGAGCCAGCCACGAGAGGGCTGTGCACTGCGCATGATTTTCATCAGTTCCTCGGCAATGCGTTCGCGGGTGATGATGTGGATGCGATGCGCGTTTTTCTTGATGGCCTCGAAAGTCTCGTGATAGATATCGAAGTCCAGCTGTGTGGCAAAGCGTACGGCACGCATCATCCTCAGCGGGTCGTCGCTGAAGGTGATGTCGGGGTTGAGAGGAGTGCGGATGATGCGGCGTTCCATGTCGCCGATGCCATCAAACGGATCCAGCAACTCACCGTATCGCTCCTTGTTCAGGCAGATGGCCATGGCATTGACAGTAAAGTCGCGACGCTTCTGGTCGTCGTCAAGGGTGCCGTCCTCGACGATGGGGTTGCGGCTCTCGCGGTGGTAGGACTCGCGGCGAGCGCCTACGAACTCCAATTCCCATTGCCGCGTCTTGACCTGCGCTGTGCCATAGGTGCGGAACACCGACAGATGAGCGCGGCGACCAATGCGACCGGCCACTGCCTTTGCCACCTCGATGCCGCTGCCAACCGTCACAAAGTCCATGTCGTTGCTGGGCCTCTCCAGAAAGATGTCCCTGACATATCCACCCACGACATAGCATTCACGGTGCAATTCATCGGCCACATTGCCCACCAGTTTCATGACAGGCAGGTTGACGTGTTCAGCTATTTTTTTACGGTCAATATCCATGTTTTTGTTTTCCAGGGCGCAAAATTAGTGTTTTTTTTGCGCTTTTTTTGTTCATATCACCAAAAAACACTACTTTTGCAACGCAAAACAACCTCTAACAGGTGTCTTGTGGCAAAACATCAATTCTAATTATCCCGTTTTTCCCCGTACGCTTTATTTGAGTTGTGTTGACAATCATCAGGTGTTGTTGATATACATTAAAGGCAAGCAGAATTGATGCCATTGCTCAAGTTTTTTGGTAAATCAATTTTTAATTTAGGATATACGTGCGCGGGAGTGCACGATTTGGTGCAAAATCTTGATAAAGCATTTTTATTGTGATGCACCATCCTCAATTTTATTATTTAGAATATGTATAACATCGATCAATTAAATGCTATGAGCGACGAGCAACTGCGCGAGCTCGCTAAGTCTATGGGCATCAAGAAACCCGACTCGGTGGATCATGGTGAACTCATTTTCCAGGTCCTTGACACGCAGGCCGAGGTTGAGGCCGCCAATACCCCTGAACCGGCTCCCTCGCGTCGTCGCCGTGAGCGCATTCGTCAACCCGCTGCCAAAGCCAACGGTAACGAGGTGATTAAAGATGACGCCGTCATAAATACTGAAAAAAGCAGTTCCAAAAAACAAAATAAGTCAGAAGACAAACCGGCTCCCGTCGAGAAAGCAGAAGAAGTGAAACCCGCCGAGGCCGAGCAGCCTGCTGCCGAGAAAGAAACTCCGGCACCCGTTGAGGCTCCAAAGCGTAAACGTGGTCGTCCTTCGGCTGCCGAGAAGGCTGCCCGTGAGGCTGCCATGGAAGTGCAGGCCGATCAGCCTGCCGAGCCCGAACAGGCACCTGCCGAGCCCGAAGTTGCCGCTCAAGAGGTTGAGAAGCCTGCCCGTAAGCGTGGCCGCAAGACCAAGCAAGTGGTAGAACAGCCTGTGTTGCCGTTCGACAATATGGAGAATCAGGAACAACCTATGGCAATGGAAGATGATTTCCAGTTCTCTAATGATTATATTGAGGAGAATGAACCAATGCCGATGGATGATGACATGTCAGAAATGGCAGCCGAGGTCAAAGAACAAAATGCGGGGACTTCCAGTCGCGAGCGTGAAGATGTCTCGTTGAATTCGTTCTTCAACACCGGTAGCAGTTTCACTTTCAAGCCTCGCACCCAAGAGGAGAAAGAGGAGGCGATGCGCAGGGCCGAGGAGGAACGTAAACGCGCTGCCGAAGAGGCCGCCGTTGCTCCCATCGTGATCCAGGAGCCTAAAGTCGTCAAGGAAAGCAAAAACAAGAAACGTAAAATCAAGCAGCAGCAACAGCAGCAGATTGCCGAGGTGAATCCTTATCTGGATCAGCCCTACAATTTTGACGGCATTCTTGAGGCACAAGGCGTGCTTGATATTGCCCCCGAGGGTTACGGTTTCTTGCGTTCCAGCGATTACAACTATCTGACTTCGCCCGATGATATCTATGTACAGCAGTCACAAATCAAGGCTTATGGCCTCAAGACCGGTGATGTCATCGAGGGAACGATTCGTCCGCCCATGGAGGGCGAGAAGTACTTCCCGATGAGCGAGATACGTCTCATCAATGGCCGTACGCCCGCTTATGTGCGTGACCGCGTGCCGTTTGAGCACCTGGTGCCTCTTTTCCCTGATGAGAAATTCAATCTTGTGAGCAAGACCCATCCCACGGTATCACAACGCGTGGTGGACATGTTCTCGCCGATCGGAAAGGGACAGCGCGGACTGATCGTGGCACAACCCAAGACCGGTAAGACCATGCTCCTGAAGGAGATCGCCAATGCCATCTCGGAGAACCACCCCGAGACCTATATGATTATCCTGCTCATCGACGAGCGCCCCGAGGAGGTGACCGACATGGCCCGCAGCGTGAATGCCGAGGTGATTGCATCAACCTTCGACGAGCCTGCCGACCGTCATGTGAAAATCGCCGACCTGGTGTTAAGCAAGGCTAAACGCTTGGTTGAATGCGGTCACGATGTGGTCATCTTGCTGGACTCGATCACTCGTCTGGCTCGCGCTTATAACACCATAGCACCTGCTTCGGGCAAGATCCTGACGGGTGGTGTTGATGCCAACGCGTTGCAGAGGCCTAAACGTTTCTTCGGCGCAGCGCGCAACATCGAGGGTGGCGGAAGTCTTACCATCATCGCTACCGCACTGACTGAGACCGGTTCTAAGATGGACGAGGTCATCTTTGAGGAATTCAAGGGTACCGGTAACATGGAGTTGCAGCTCGACCGCAAGCTGTCCAACAAGAGAATCTTCCCGGCTGTGGACGTTATGGCTTCGAGTACGCGTCGTGACGACTTGCTCCTGCCGCAGGACACCCTGAACAAGATGTGGATTATTCGCCGCTTCCTGAGCGACCGCACCTCGGTCGAGGCGATGGAGTTTGTCAAGGAGCGCATGGACCGCACCCGTGACAACGAGGAATTCCTGCTCACGATGCAGCAAGGATAAATTTATAGCGATTGTTGAGGACGATGGGGCGAATCATGGGCATCGATTACGGGCGTAAACGCACAGGTGTTGCGGTTACCGATCCGTTGAAGATTGTGGCCGGCAATCTGGCGACAGTGCCCACTCACACGCTCATGCAGTTCATCAAGGACTACATGGCTAAAGAGCAAGTCGAGCGCATCGTGATTGGTCAGCCAACCCAGCTCAATGGTGAACCCAGCGAGAGTATGAAGTACATCACGCCTTTTGTGGCACGGTTGCGCAAGGAATTGCCCGATATGCCGATAGTGATGTATGACGAACGCTTCACGAGTACCATCGCCCATCGGGCAATGCTTGATGGGGGAATGAAGAAGAGTGACCGTCGCGACAAGTCTCGTGTCGATGCCATCGCAGCCACCATCATCCTTAACGATTACTTGCAAAGCAAATTCAATCAACCTGATAATATCGAATCATGATTTTACCTATTTATATCTATGGTCATCCCGTGCTTCGCGCCGAGAATGCCACTGTGACTCCTGATTATCCCAATCTGCAGGAGCTCATCGAGAACATGAAGGAGACCATGTATCACACCCAAGGCATAGGCATTGCTGCACCTCAGGTGGGTGTGAATGCCCGCATTGTCTATATCGATGTGGATCCCCTTGCCGAGGATTTTCCTGAACTCAAGGATTGTCGCATGTTGCTCATCAACCCCGAAATTACCGTTGATGAGACTGCTCCTGAGATTTCAAGAGAGGAAGGATGCCTGAGTGTGCCTGGAATACACGAGAACGTCTATCGCCACGAGAAGATTCACCTGCACTGGCAAGACGAGCAGTTCCAGGAGCATGACAAGGACATCGAGGGCTACCTGGCGCGCGTCGTGCAACACGAGTGTGACCACTTGGCCAAGACGCTCTTCATCGACCGCATTTCGCCCATTCGCAAGCAGCTCATCCGCACTAAACTCAATAACATGGTGAAGGGAAAGTTTTCATGCAGTTATAGATGCAAAATCGCACCTCAAAACCGTAAGAAATAAAAAAGTGGAAGATGTCTCACGACAGCCTCCACAAACCTTAAATCTAATACCATGAAAAACACACGTACAAATGTACAACCGTTTTTTGGAATTGTACAAATATTTTAAGAACTTTTTATATTTTTATATAAAAATTTAGAATTCCTTCTGTCGATGATTATCAGCACATGATTCATTAGAAAAATGGGCTGTTATGGAAGACAGGATTGAGAATTGGCTTTTAACGGTGAGAAAAAAAGTGGCTGTCCCGGATTGTCCAGGGCAGCCACCGCTTTTATAAAATTATTTTCTCTCTTTTGTATTCAGTTAAAGCAATTAGAACTTCATACCGAAAGCAATCTGGACGTTGCCGTTCTTCTCCTTGTTCAAGTCACCGTCAAAGACCTTGGTCATGCCCATGGTGTAGCGAGCCTGAACAAAGGCGTTATCGGTGAGGTTATAGGTGCCGCCCAAGCCAAGACCGAAGTCAACGGTTTTGGTGCTCTCCTTGAGGTCGAAAGTCTCGCCATCAACAGTTGCCTTGCTGTATACGTTAAAGCCTACTTGAGGACCGAAGTCGATGCTGAAGCTGGGGGCAACGTAGTACTTGAGCATCAAGGGAACATTGATGTAATTGGTGTTATAGGTCAATTTCTTCTTACCGGTAATTGTCAAATCGAACAAATCTACCTCTACAGAATTGACTTTACCACCCTGGGAAGCAAACACAACTTCAGGAGCAATGGCGAAGTGAGGATTGAACTTGTACTCCATTACAAGACCGGCTTGATAGCTGGGTTTCATGCCATGATCAACATTCTCACCCCAGAAGTTGGTCAAGTCAAAACCTACCTTACCACCAATTTGAAATTGAGCGCTTGCGCTCATGCACACGATTGCAGCAGCAATCAAAACAAAAACTTTCTTCATAATCTCTTTCTTTAATATAAAACGTTTAATCGTTATAATACTCAGTATTAATTGCTTTTTGGACAAAACGCAAAAAACGCACTTTAGACGTCAAAACTGATAATAGGTTTAATCAACCAATGAAAAGAACGACATTTTGTGAAGTATAGGACACTTTGTCGGCGATATGGGACACTTACTTGCTGTACTGCTTGCAATACTGCTGGATTCCGCAGTTCAGGCAATCGGGCCGCAGGGCCTTGCACACGTAGCGCCCGTGGAGCAGTATCCAGTGATGAGCCTTGAAGCGCATCTCCTCGGGGATGTGGCGCATGAGGTCGCGTTCCACGTCGTTTGGTGTCTTGCCCTGCGAGAGCCCCACACGATGCGACACCCGATAGACATGGGTATCGACAGGGATGGTCGCTTTGCCGAAGGCTGCACCCATCACCACATTGGCAGTCTTGCGTCCCACGCCGGGCAACGAAGTCAGGTCTTTCATGTTGTCAGGCACCTGACCGTTAAAGTCCTCGACCAATTTCCGGGCCATCTGTTGCAGGTGAGCCGCCTTGCTGTTGGGATAGGAGACACTTTTCACATATTCTAATATGTCCTCGACGCTGGCACCGGCCATAGCTTGCGGAGTGGGGTAGGCAGCAAACAGGGGTGGAGTCACCATATTCACCCGCTTGTCGGTGCATTGGGCACTCAGCATCACAGCAACCAGTAACTCAAACGGGTCGCCATGCTGCAATTCGGTCTCGGGATTGGGCTGTCTTTCCTTGAAATACTCCAGTATCCCCTCGTATCTCTCCTTAATGGTCATCTCTCTTATAAATGTAGAGACGCAACATCTTGCGTCTCTTTAGTTCTTAGTTTTTAGTCCCTAGTCCTTAGTCCTTAGCCGTTAGTAGATAATCTTTAACCTCTAACCTTTAACCTTTAACCTTTAACCTCATTTGCCGCGAGGCGGCAAATGACTAGTGCGCGCTCTTGAACTCGTCAAGGAAGCGAACGTCGTTCTCGCTGAACATGCGCAGGTCTTTCACCATGTACTTCAGGTTGGTGATGCGCTCCACGCCAAGGCCGAAGGCATAGCCGCTATAGACCGTGCTGTCGATGCCGCTGGCCTCAAGCACGGCGGGATCCACCATGCCGCAGCCCAGAATCTCGACCCAACCCGTGTGCTTGCAGAAACCGCAGCCCTTGCCACCGCACAGCATGCAGGTGACGTCCATCTCGGCGCTGGGCTCGGTGAACGGGAAATAGCTGGGGCGCAAGCGAATCTCGGTCTCGGTGCCGAACAACTCCTGTGCAAAGTGCAGCAGCACTTGCTTCAGGTCGGCAAAGGTAACGTTCTTGTCGATATACAGACCCTCGATCTGGTGGAAGAAGCAGTGAGCGCGGGCAGTAATGGCCTCGTTGCGGTAAACGCGACCCGGGCAGATGATGCGGATGGGCGGCTGCTGGCGTTCCATCGTGCGCACCTGTACCGAGCTGGTGTGGCTGCGCAACACGATGTTGCGGGTCACATCCTGGTCATTCTTCTCGATGAAGAAGGTGTCCTGCATGTCACGGGCGGGATGGTCGGCAGCGAAGTTCAGCGCGCTGAACACGTGCCAGTCGTCCTCAACCTCAGGACCGTCGGCAATGGTAAAGCCCAGACGTGAGAAGATGTCGATGATCTGCTTACGAACCACCGAAATCGGATGACGGGTACCCAACTCGGCCGGGAAAGCGGGACGAGTGATGTCGATCTTGTTCTGCTCCTTGGCCTGCTGCTTGGTGGCCTCGCGCAGGGCGTTGATCTTGTCGGTAGCGAGGTTCTTCAGCTCGTTGAGCTTCTGGCCCAGCTCGCGTTTCTCCTCGGGAGCCACCTCGCGGAACTCGTTGAACAAAGCGGTGATCTCACCCTTCTTGCTCAGATATTTGATACGCAATGCCTCAAGAGCCTCCTCGTTCTCGGCCTTGAGCTCAGCAATTTGCGCCTTCAGCGCTTCTATCTTATCCTTTAACATAGTCTTTGTCGTTGAATTAACGTGCAAAGGTACATAAAAAAAGTAGAGACGCAAAATTTTGCGTCTCTATATTCAATAAACGATTAGTTTAATTTGTGTAATTCGTAGTTTAATGCCTTAGGGCTCACGGCCTTCGATGATGGCCTCGGTGTCGCGGGCAATCATGTATTCCTCGTCGGTGAGGACGACAACGACCTTGACCTTGCTGTCGGGGGTGCTGATCTCACCTTCCTTGCCGCGCCACAGGGTGTCGTTCAATTCCTCGTTAATCTTCACGCCCAGATACTCCAGGTTGCGGCAAACGCGTTTGCGGGTCTGGTACTGGTTCTCGCCGACGCCACCGGTAAAGGCGATGATATCCACGCCGCCGAGTTCGGCAGCATAGGCGCCGATGTACTTGAGGATGCGCAGCTCATACATGTCGAGAGCGAGCTGTGCACGCTTGTCGTTCTTCTCCTCAGCAGCGTCAACCACGTCGCGCATGTCGCTGCTCAGTCCGGTGATGCCGAGCACACCGCTCTTCTTGTTGATGATGTTGAGCATCTCGGCAGGGGTGAGGTTGTATTTCTCCATGAGGAAGAGGATGGCACCGGGGTCGACGTCGCCCGAACGGGTACCCATCATCAAGCCCTCGGTGGGGGTGAGACCCATCGTGGTGTCGATGCTCTTGCCGTCCTTGATGGCACTGATGCTGGCGCCGTTGCCGATATGGCAGCAGATGATGCGCTTGCCCTCGGGGGTAGTGCCCAGCATTTCACACACGCGCTGTGTAATGAAGCGGTGGCTGGTGCCGTGGAAGCCATAGCGGCGCACATGGTCGGTGGTGTAATACTCCATGGGCAGGGGATACATGTAGGCAGCCTTGGGCATCGTCTGGTGGAAAGCGGTGTCAAACACAGCCACTTGGGGAACACCGGGCAGCACGGCCTCGATGGCCTCGATACCTGCCATGTTCACGGGGTTGTGCAGCGGAGCGATGCCGTAGCACTCGCGGATCATGTCCTTCACCTCGTCGGTGATGAGGACGCTGCGGCTGAACTTCTCGCCGCCATGCACCACGCGGTGACCCACGGCGTCGATTTCCTTCAGGTCCATGATGCAACCATACTCGGGGTTAACGAGGGCATCGAGGATGGCCTTGATGGCACCCTTGTGGTCGGTGAGACCCAGGTCGATGTTCTTCTTGCTGCCGTCGTCAAATTTCAGCTTGATGAAACCGTCAGGCAGACCGATTTTCTCTACACCGCCCTCGGCGAGGGTCTTGTTCTCCTTGATCTCGATGAGT
This sequence comes from uncultured Prevotellaceae bacterium, assembly GCA_900317325.1. Taxonomy (GTDB): domain Bacteria; phylum Bacteroidota; class Bacteroidia; order Bacteroidales; family Muribaculaceae; genus Sodaliphilus. The sequence goes on along the minus strand of ONGE01000008.1, from coordinate 49,400 downwards.
TTGTACTTGGCAGAGCTGCTGCCGCAATTTAATACTAAGATATTCATTATTCTTTGGTTTTTAATATTTCTCTAATCACTAATCTCTAATCCCTAATCAACGATTAATGGCCTGGTTGCAGGTCAGGATGACGGTGCGGTAGATGTCGTCCTCGTTGCAGCCGCGCGACAGGTCGTTGACGGGAGCGGCAAGACCTTGCAGGACGGGACCCACAGCCTTGGCACCGGCGATGCGCTGAACCAGCTTGTAAGCGATGTTGCCCACGCCCAGGTCGGGGAACACGAGCACGTTGGCGTGACCGGCGATGTCGCTGCCGGGAGCCTTGCTGGCGCCCACGCTGGGCACGATGGCTGCATCGGCCTGGAGTTCACCGTCAATCTTCAGGTTGGGGTTCATCTCCTTGGCAATGCGGGTAGCCTCAACCACCTTATCGACGCGCTCATGCTTGGCGCTGCCCTTGGTCGAGAAACTGAGCATGGCGATCTTGGGATCGTCGATTTCGGCAAGAGCACGTGCAGTGCGGTCGGCGCTCACTGCAATCTGTGCCAGCTGCTGAGCATCGGGATCAGGCACAACTGCGCAGTCGGCAAACACCATCACGCCGTTGTGGCCGTAGGGAGAGCCCTCGGGCAACAGCATCAGGAAAGCGCCGCTCACGGTGCTGATACCGGGCGCGGTCTTCAGTACCTGGAAGGCGGCACGCAGCACGTTGCCCGTGGTGTTCATGGCACCGGCAACCTGTCCGTCGGCATCACCGGCCTTGATAAGCAAGCAACCCAAGTACAGCGGGTCGAGCACCTTCTTGCGGGCGTCCTCGATGGTCACACCCTTGGCCTTGCGCAGTTCGTAGAACAGCTGGGCATATTTCTCGACACCCTCGGCGTCGTTGGGGTTGATCACTTGGGCCTTGTCGATGTTCTTGAGACCAAGTTCAGCGGCTTTGGCAAGGATCTCGGCCTTGTCGCCAATGAGCACAATGTCGGCAATGCCGTCGGCGATGATGCGTTCGGCAGCTGTCAGTGTGCGGGGTTCGGTACTCTCGGGAAGAACGATGCGCTGCCTCTTGGCAATCGCGTTGCTTTTGAGTTTCTCAAATAAAGGTTCCATTGTCTCGTTTTGAAGTATTTAAGGAAAACTGATTGTTAATTGACTGATGTGCAAAGGTACTGCTTTTTTTACAATAACTGTATATCACCAATATAAAAAAACAGACAACCTTGACAACATTTTGACAATGCAATACAACAATCATGTTGTCAACACTTGTCAATAGGGTAGTCAAGGTTGTCTTGATGTACAATCTTTACTCGTTCAAGATGGCGTCGATGATGACGTTGATGTCGGCGATATTGATTTCGCCGTCGCCGTTCACATCCTGCAAATCGCTGCTCTCATTGCTCATGATGGCGTCGATGACCATGTTCACATCTGCAATGTTGATTTCGTCGTCGCCGTTCACGTCGGCATCAATCACACCGACGATGTGTTTCATCCATCTCCAGGGCAGGATAGTCCGATAGAGTACTAGAGATTTGATTGGTACGTATAGAACAGTCGTGTTTTGCATCTGGCTTGTGATGGTTTGCAAAGATGGGGGTGTCTTGGCCATGCAAGACATCTGCATTAATGCATTGTCTTGGAAGAAAGCATTTGCGCCGATTGATTCCAATGACTTGCCCAACGAGACAGTCGTTAAATGCCTGCAATAGGAAAACGCATGTGTTTGAATTGACTTGACTGTGTTCGGGAGCTTGATTTCGGTTAATGAATAATCATTGGTGAAAGCATATTGGCCAATCTTTTCCAGGGATTTACCGAATGAAACGCTTTCTAATGCATGACAGTCGGCGAATGAATAGTCTCCAATAGTCAGCAAAGAATTGGGAAGAACCACTCCCGTAAGACCTTTGCAGTTGCAGAAAGCGTGGCCTCTGATGGCTTGAACACCTTCGGCAAAACTCAATTGAGTCAGTCCTACACAATTCTGGAAAGCACCTTTATAGATGGTGGTTACCGAGTGGGGTATCGTTATTTCGACAAGCGCCGAACAATCCATGAATGCGCTGTCACCAATGCTCTCGATGCCATTGCCCAAATCCACGTTGGTAAGCGATGTGCAATTCATGAAAGCGTATTTCTCTATATCCAGCACATTGTCGCCCAGCGTGACGTCAGTTAGATTTGCACAATTGTAGAAAGCACGCATACCCAACGATTGTGTCGCACTGGGGATGATGACATTCGACAAATTGTCGCAATTCTCGAAGGCACTGCTGCCGATGGTTTCCAAGCCGTCGCTGGTCTCAACCGATGGCAAGTGAGAGCCCTTAAAAGCACAAGTCCCGATAGCTTTTAACGACTGGGCGTTTAATCCGCTACCCAGGCTTTTGCAATCTTCGAAGGCACTTTCGCCGATATATGCGACATGATCCGGCAAATCTAATGACTCTAAATTTGTACATTGGTAAAATGCATAATCGTCAATTGTGGTCAGAGCCTCGTTATATCTCACATTTGTCAGGTTGTGGTCGTAGCAGAAGATTGATCGTGGTAAAGTCGTCAAAGCGTTGCCCAACATGACGTATTTTAGTGCCTCACATTCAGCGAATGCGGCAGTACCTATACTGGTGACCTCATCCGGGAGTTCCAAACCGACAAGACTTTTACAATGGTAGAACGCAAAATAGCCAATGTCACTCAATCTAGTGGACAGACAGACTGCCTGAAGAGCATGACAACATTCAAAAGCGTAATTACCGATAATTCTTACACTATCACCAAACGATACTTCCTGCAAGTTTGGACATAGGCCAAAAGCACTCTGACAGATTTCTTTCACCGAATTGGGGATGATAACACTGGTCAAGTTTTCGAAACCTTTAAACGAGCACATGTTGATCACGGGCACCCCTTCGGGTATAACCAGATGGGGCGACTGCTCCTCACCGCCAACAATGAAATGCTTGGCAAAATACAGCGGATTTGAAACATATTCTTCAAAGTCATCGAAAACGATGTTGCACCATGCCTCCAAACTAGGCGTGCGTACAGTCTCTATGGAATCACACTCATAGAAAGCAGCCAGTTCAACATATGTGACTGAAGCGGGAAGTTCAATTTCCCGAAGGCTTCTACAGCCAGCAAATGCACCATACCCAATGTGGGCGAGATGGTTGGGCAATGATACTTCTTTCAATGATCCGCATAAATAAAAAGTAAAATCTCGAATGCTGTTAACTGATTCTGGAATACTGATGCGCTCAAGTTTATAACAGTCATGGAAGGCTGCATCTCCGATGAAACGAACAGTATTAGGAATATCAATAGTTGTCAAGCCTGTATAGAAGAAAGTGCCTTCTAGAATTGAAGTAAGATTACTTGGAAGTTTGATTTCGGTTAGTGCAGGATTATTTGCAAATGCACGCTCTCCTATGAAAGTGACCGGATCAGGAATATCAATTCTTTGGATGTCTGAAGCATAAAACGCTTCGACACCTATTGATGTGATGGTTTGAGGCAAAATAATTTCTGTAAGGTTACGACAATAATAGAATGCACTGTCTCCGATGGCTGTTACTCTGTAATCAGCATCGCCATACATGCTTACCGTCTCAGGAATTGTGATAGACCCAGTATAATGCCAACTATTATAGTATCCTTTTTGATAATACGTCACGCTTACTTCCTGGTCATTAATGATGTTATAACAGATGCCGTCCTTAATGAAATCACATTCTCCAGCATGGTCAATCCTGAAACGCCAATTAACAGGATCAAAAGTAATCAGGTATTTGTAACCACCGGAGCCATACAGTCGATAGCCACTGTCATTTCGTTGACCACTGGCCTTTTGGGTGGAAATCCATTCGCCACATGAAATGTTCTGAAGTGTCTCGGGACCGATCCTCATCGAAGCATGAAAGGTGTCCCAATCACCTGCCTCGGCAAGACTATCGGCGAATACAAAGCGCGCATACCCGTTAAAAGAACCACACTCTATAGTGTAGGTGCCATCGGCATGCGCGGTCATGGCACGACCCTTATCGGGAGAAAACCCCAATCCAATCGGCTCATTGCCTACAATGTAATAAGTGGCATGGGATGGAATTGCGTTCATCGTGAACAAGAATAGCAAAAGTAAGTAATGTAATCGTTTCATAGCGGTGTGAAGATGTCGTAAATGTGTAACTATTTTTTACCGATGCAAATTTAATCATAATACTTTTTTAATACAAATTTAAAACAAGAAAACCGCCTCAAAAGGCGGTTATGAAAGTCTATTAAAGTTCGGGTGTCACTCGCCCAGGATGGCTGCTACGCCGGGCAGGGTCTTGCCCTCGATGGCCTCGAGCATGGCACCACCACCGGTCGAAACGTAGGATACCTGGTCGGCCAGGCCGAACTTGTTGACGGCAGCTACCGAGTCGCCACCGCCCACGAGCGAGTAGGCTCCGTTCTGGGTAGCCTCGGCCACATACTTGGCGATTTCACCGGTGCCGTGTGCAAAGTTCTCGAACTCAAACACACCGACGGGACCGTTCCACAGGATGGTCTTGGAGTCGAGGATGATCTTCTTCCAGTTCTCGAGCGATGCTTCGCTGGCATCCATGCCCTCCCAACCATCAGGGATGTTGTAGATGTCAACCGTCTGGCGGTTAGCGTCGTTGGAGAAGCTGTCGCCGGCAACGGTAGCTACCGAGAGGCTCAGGTTCACGCCTTTCTCCTTGGCAGCGGCAATGACGTTCAGTGCCTCGGGCATCAGGTCGTCCTCATGCAGTGAGTCACCGATGTGACCACCCTGTGCCTTGATGAAGGTGTAGCCCATGCCACCGCCGATGATCAGGTTATCCACCTTGTCGAGCAGGTTCTTGATAACCGACAGCTTGGAAGATACCTTGCTGCCGCCGATGATAGCGGTGAAGGGGTGTTGAGCATTCTTCATCACGTTGTCGATAGCGGTCACCTCTTTCTCCATGAGCAGACCCAGCATCTTGTGGTCGTTGTCAAAGAAATCGGCGATGACGGCGGTCGAGGCATGGCGACGGTGAGCGGTGCCGAAAGCGTCGTTCACATACACGTCGGCATAGCTGGCCAGCGTCTTCGCGAACTCGGTCTGGCGGGCCTTCATCTCCTTCTTGGCTGCATCATAGTTGGGATCGTCCTTCTCGATGCCCACGGGCTTGCCTTCCTCCTCGGGGTGGAAGCGCAAGTTCTCGAGCAACAGTACCTCGCCGGGCTGGAGAGCGGCGGCCTGGTTATGTGCCTCGGCACTATCCTGAGCAAACTGTACGGGACGGCTCAGTGCAGCAGCAACGGCGCTGGTGATCTGGCTCAGTGACAGTTTGTGGTTGATTTTGCCTTTAGGCTTGCCCATGTGTGACATGATGATGAGGGCGCCGCCGTCGGCAAGGATTTTCTTCAGAGTTGGAACTGCACCGCGGATGCGGGTGTCGTCGGTAATTTCACCTTTTTCATTCAGGGGCACGTTAAAGTCAACGCGCACGATTGCCTTCTTACCGGCAAAGTTGAATTCATTGAATTTTGCCATCTTGACTATTATTTTGTATAATTGAAAATTGTATTTCTGTATTTCTATTATTTAAGTCTGCAAAGTTAGGAAAATTATCTTCATGCGGCAGTGCTTTTTATGGAAAAATTTATTTATTTGGACGTGAATTTTACGATTTTGCCATTTTTAAGAATTCATTTCTCTCACAAACGGAGTTTTAGTATTATATTTGTGACCCGAAACCAAAATGTGCTATAATATGAAAAAATTATTTGTTTTCTTGTTGACGACTGTGATATTGGCGTCGTGTGGCATGATGTATCACAATGCCCAAGATATCATGAACGACATGCGTGACGCCAAGCACGCCCAGTATGTCAACGTGGGAAGTGGACTGTTGGGACTGGGACGACTCCTGTCTCCCACCTTGTCCGAAGCCAGCATCGGCATCAGTTCGGTGCAAGTGCTTGACTTGAGCAAGTGCAATGCTAATGTGCGCGACAAGTACCGCAAACGCATCCAGAATCTTTACAAGGACAACTCCTATGAAGTCATCATGGCCAATCAGAATGGCTACGACTCCAAGACTGCTCTTGTGCGCCGTGACGGCCAGTATATCAGCGAAATCGTGATTGCTAACGCAAGTGACATGACCGATGCCATGGTGATCATCAACGGCCACATCAACGCCGAGAACCTGGAGCGCATCCTTAACGATAAAAACAGCGTTTTCAACAAGTAGCTGCGACTCAGCAGCTTGACAGTTTGGAATGGCCATTGTGCAACATTCCATCTATTGTCGCGGAATCTATTAACCTATACCGCAACAATCAATAACTGACTCGACAGAATCATTTATTTAACATTAATATATTAGATGCAATGAAAGAGAAAATTCAAGATCAATTCAAGAAGCGTTTTGGTACCGATGGCGTATTGTACGCCTCGGCTGGACGCATCAACCTGATTGGCGAGCACACCGACTATAACGGAGGCTTTGTCTTCCCGGGCGCCATCGACAAGTATATCATGGCCGAGATCAACATCAACGGCACCGACAAGGTGCGCGTTTACAGTGTTGACCTGGACGCTTACTGTGAGTTTGGCCTCAACGAGGAAGATGCACCTAAGGATCAATGGGCACGCTATATCTTCGGCGTATGCCGTGAGACCATCAAGCGTGGCGGCGTTGTCAAGGGCTTCGACACCGTGTTTGCGGGTAATGTGCCCCTGGGTGCCGGCCTGTCGTCATCGGCTGCCCTCGAGTCTTGCTTCGCGTTTGCCTTGAATGACTTGTTTAACGACAACAAGATCGACAAGTTTGAGCTGGCCAAGATCGGACAGAGCACCGAGCATAACTACTGCGGCGTGAACTGTGGCATCATGGATCAGTTCGCCAGCGTCTTCGGCAAGAAGGATTGCTTGATGCGCCTCGATTGCCGCTCGCTGGAACACGAGTATTTCCCCTTCCATCCCGAGGGCTATAAACTCGTGCTGCTCAACAGCAAGGTAAAGCACGAACTGGTGGATTCGCCCTACAACAAGCGCCGTGCATCGTGTGAGAATGTGGCTTCGATCTTGGGCGTAGGAACCCTGCGCGATGCCACCTACACAATGCTGGCCGACGTGCGTGACAAAATCAGCGACGAGGACTATCGCCGTGCGCGCTATGTCATCGGTGAGAAGCAGCGTGTGCTCGACGTGTGCGACGCGCTGGAACGTGGTGACTATGAGACGGTTGGCCGCTGCATGTACGAGACCCACGATGGCCTGTCGCGCGACTACGAGGTGAGCTGCGAGGAGCTGGATTACCTCAATGATGTGGCTCGCGAGTGCGGCGTGACCGGCTCCCGCATCATGGGCGGCGGTTTCGGTGGCTGTACCATCAATCTGGTCAAGGAGGACCGTTACGACCACTTCATTGCAACGGCAAAGGAGAAATTCAATGCTAAATATGGGCACGAGCCTGAGGTGATCAATGTCATCATCAGTGACGGCGCTCACAGGGTGGAGGATTGATCATGAAGAGTATCCGTATCGACACTTTTGAGACCGAGCGTGGCGAAATCACCACCTATGAGCTCATCAACGCCAGCGGCGCCAGTGTGAAGCTGTCTTCGCTGGGCGCCGGTATTCTGGAAATCAAGGTCCCCGACCGCGATGGCAAACTTGCCGACGTTGTGCTTGGCTACAAGGAACTGAAGGACTATTTCTTTGATGGCCCGTGTGCCGGCAAGGTGCCTGGCCGTTTCGCCAACCGCATCTGCAAAGGTCATCTGGAGATTGACGGCAAGGCTTATCAACTCAATTGCAATCATCAGGAGAAACATCATCTGCATGGCGGCAATGTGGGTTTCCAGAACAAGATTTGGGACTGCGAGATGGATGGCGACACAGTTGTCTTCTCGCTGGAGAGCCCCGACGGCGATGAGAATTATCCTGGATGCCTCACTGCCCGTGTGGCCTATACCTGGAGCGATGACAATGTGCTCAAGATTGAACTGGGTGCCGTGACCGATGCGCCAACAGCGCTCAACCTCACCAACCACACCTATTTCAATATGGCAGGTGAGGACAAGGGTGGAACCGCTCTCAATCAGGTGCTGCAGCTCAACTGCTCGCACTATCTGGTGACCGATGCCGACCTCATCCCCACGGGCGAAATCGCTCCTGTGGCAGGCACTCCGATGGATTTCATGCAGCCCAAGGTGATTGGCCGTGACATCAAGCAGGACTTCCCCGCTTTGAACTATGGCAAGGGATACGACAACTGCTGGGTCATCGACGGCCATGAGGATGGCGATTTGCATCTGGCAGCAGTCTTGACCGATAAGGAGTCGGGCCGTATGCTGGAAATCAGCACCGACCAGCCTGCAGCTCAGGTCTATTCCGGTAATTGGCTTGAAGGATGTCCGCTGAGCAAGAGCGGCAAGCAGTATCACGACTATGATGCTATCGCTATTGAGTGCCAAGGTTTCCCCGATGCACCCAATCACGACAATTTCCCGTCACCGATTCTTCGTCCCGACGAGGAATATCGCCGCATCATCATCTTTGATTTCAAGCTCGCTGATTAGAGATTAGTGTGGCACAGCTTTCAGCTATACAAAAGGACTATAAACTTAAAACTTAGAACTTAATACTAAAAAAATGAAACCGACATTATTTGTGCTTGCCGCAGGTATGGGCAGCCGTTACGGCGGCCTCAAGCAACTCGACGGTCTGGGCCCTCACGGCGAGACCATCATGGATCATTCCATTTATGATGCCATCAAGAGTGGATTCGGTAAAGTGGTCTTTGTGATTCGCAAGGACTTTGAAGCCGACTTCCGTGAGAAGATCCTGTCCAAATATGAGGGTCACATACCCGTTGAATTGGTATTCCAGGGATTGAACGATCTTCCCGAGGGCTTCACTTGCCCCGAGGATAGGGTGAAGCCGTGGGGCACCAACCATGCTCTGCTCATGGGTAAAGACGTGATTCATGAACCGTTTGCCATCATCAATGCCGATGACTACTATGGCCGCAACAGTTTTGAAGTCATGGCTGATGAATTGTCATCGCTGCCCGAGGACAGCAAGGGCCATTACAGCATGGTTGGCTTCAAGGTGGGCAATACCTTGAGCGAGAGCGGCACCGTGGCTCGCGGCGTGTGTGAGACACGCGACGGTCTGCTCACGGGTGTCGTTGAGCGCACGAGCATCGGCTACGATGAGGACCACAACATTGCTTTCACCGACGAGAACGGTGTTGTGCAGCACTTGGACTTTGACACTCCTGTGTCGATGAACTTCTGGGGTTTCACGCCCGACTATTTTGTGCACAGCGAGAAGTGCTTCGTTGATTTCCTCAAGGAGAACATCGGCAAGCCCAAATCAGAGTTCTTCATTCCCACAGTAGTCAATGAGATGGTGACTGCCGGCACGGCACAAGTCAAGGTGCTCACGACCGAGAGCAAATGGTTCGGTGTAACCTATGCTGCCGACCGTCAAGGCGTCGTTGACAAGTTTGCCGAGCTGCATGCTTCGGGCATGTACCCCGACAAGATGTTCTGATAACGACAGACATAAAACAGCGACCCCCAAAGGCTGAAAACGCACTTTGGGGGTCGTTTTAGTTGTGTGATGGAAAACCTCTAATGCTTCAAGGTAAAACGCCAGATGACCGCTTGATGCGGGGCGATGTGCACGGGAAGCTTGGTGTCACTCGTCAGAACTGCATTTTGTGATTCATCAGTGAGCAACTCCTTGCACTCATACTTGCCATGAATCATTTGAGCACAATCAAGTGCATGCTGCGGTATGCGGACGACTGAATCGACCTTTTGATCGTCAAAGTTGGCGACAATCAAGGTCATCTCACCTTTATAGTGGCGCAGGTAAGCATACTGGTGTTGTGCATCCAGCGTGTCTTGATTGACATACATCAAGTCGAAGAAATCGCCATTGACTAACGTGTTCTCGCTGTTGCATAAGCGCAAGATTTTGCGGTACATGGCTCGTAGCTGTCGCTCCTCGGTCGACGGTTTGCCCTGATGCCAGCGGCGCAGGGTAGGGATGCTCCAGTAATCAAAAATGGTGGTCCGGCCATCCATGCCGCTATATCCCTCGGCATCGGCCGCTTTCTCGCCCAGCTCTTGACCGGCATATACCATGAACGGGCAACGAGACATCGTGGCACTTACCACCAGTGCGGGCAAAGCATGCCAGGGCTCGCCGCAGAACTGTTGCGAGGCGATGCGCTGTTCGTCATGGTTCTCGAGGAAGTTGAGCATGTGGTCGCCGATGCCCTCGACCGTCTGCCAGCAACGGGTGAGGTCGCTTGCGGGCCAACCGTTACACATGATGCCTCGCAGCGTGTCGTAGAGAGTCACTTTATCATAGAGGTAGTCAAAACCGCCATCGTAGATGTAGCTGCGGTATAATGAGACATCATAGATTTCGGCGATAAAGATGATGCTTGGGTTGATTTCCTTGATTTGGCGGATGGCCCAATGCCAAAAGGCTACCGGCACCATGTGCGCCATGTCACAGCGGAAACCGTCGACTTGTTTTGACGTCCAGAACTTGAGGATATCAAGCATCTTTTGCCACGTGGGCGGAATCGGGTCAAAATGGGTGCTGCCGTTCCAGGGGTCGATGCCGTAGTTGAGTTTCACCGTCTCATACCAGTCGTCACGGTCGGGTGATGCCGTGAAGCAGTCGTTGCCAGTGGCTTTGGCTGGGAATTCATGATAAGCATTGCCGCCAGAGGCCAGATCAACGCCACGGGGCGAAAACTCCTGTCCGGTGATGTAATAGAAGTTGTTCTTCGGGTCAAAGAACATCATCGGGTTGTCACCCTCGCCCAGGTCCTTGATACCAGCAGGCCTTGCATCGCTCTCATACTCACGTGCCACATGATTGGGAACGAAGTCAATGATCACCTTGAGGCCGGCGCGGTGGGTACGCTCGACAAGTGCCTCAAATTCAGCCATGCGGTTTTTCACTTTGACGGCAAAGTCGGGGCACACGTCGTAATAGTCACGGATTGCGTAGGGAGAACCGGCCTTGCCCTTGACCACATGAGCGTTGCATGGCGTGATACCCTGTCGGGAATAATCGGTGGCTGTGGCATGCTCAATGATGCCGGTGTACCACACGTGGGTGGCGCCAAGCGACTTGATGGAACGCAGTTTCCCGTCGTCAATGTCATTGAACTTGCCCACACCGTTTTGCTTGATTGTGCCGTTGGGTACACACTTCTCATTGCAATTGGTGAACCATCGGGGCATCAACTGGTAGATAATCGCTTTTTTATCCTTTTTCATGCCACAAAGATAATGCTTTTTAATTACCTTTGCAAGACATTAACAACAAGAAACTGGAATCTAAGGACTAGAAACTAAGGACTAATAACTAAACATATGATTTCTTTTGAAAGTGATTACAATAACGGATGCCATCCTGCCATCCTTGAACGGCTGACCGAGACCAATGACGTGCGCGCCACGGGCTACGGACTTGACGATTTCTGCAATGCGGCACGTGACAAGGTGCGCGCCGCATGTGAAATGCCCGATGCCGATGTCTATTTCCTCGTTGGCGGCACCCAGACCAATGCCACCGTCATCGATGCCGTGCTGCACGGCTATCAGGGCGTGTTGTCGGTCGAGACGGGGCATATCAATGTACATGAGTCGGGCGCTATCGAGTTCGGTGGGCACAAGGTGTTGGCTTTGCCTTCACACGACGGCAAGATGGATGCCGATGAACTGCGTGAGTGGCTGGAGGCCTTCTTTAGCGACATCGCCTACGAACACATGGTATTCCCGGGTATGGTCTATATCACTTTTGCCACCGAGATGGGTACTATCTACACTCGTGCTGAACTCGAGGCCATCTATGCCGTCTGCAAGCAGTTTGAGTTGCCCCTTTTTATTGATGGTGCGCGCCTGGGCTACGGCCTGATGGCCGAGGGATGTGACATAACCCTGCCGCAACTGGCTCGCCTGTGTGACGTGTTCTATCTGGGTGGCACCAAGTGTGGCGCATTATGTGGCGAGGCAGTGGTGTTCTCTGGTATGAAGGCGCCGGCCCACTTCTTCACCACCGTCAAGCAGCACGGGGCACTCATGGCCAAGGGGCGTCTGCTGGGTATCCAGTTTGATGTCCTCATGCAGGACGGGCTTTACTTCAAGATCGCTCGTCATGCTGTGGAGCAAGCGATGCGGCTGCGTGACGCTTTCATGGCCAAGGGTTACAAGATGTACAGTGATTCTCCTACCAATCAGCAGTTTGTCCTTCTTGATAAGGCTACTATTGAGCGCTTGGAGAAGGATTTTGTCTTTGAACAGTGGTTCCCTGTGGGAGACCTGATGAACTGCCGCTTCGTCACCAGTTGGGCAACTCGTCCCGACGATGTTGCAGCCTTAATCGCTGCACTGTGAGCTGCATTGTTATTTTCAAAATAATATCCTGATAAATAAAGATTTAGATCTTTGTTTTCTTAGCATGAACAGGCTCGGCCGAGCAGCTGAGCCAAAAAACTGATGGCTAAAAAACTGTTAACTGCAAACTATTTTGTACCTTTGCACGTTTTTTAGAAAGAGAAGATGGCTAACATCCTGAACATAGAGACTTCGACTGACGTGTGCTCGGTGGCGCTGACCAGCGAGGGACAAGTGCTTGATCATCGTGAGAACTACGAGGGTCAGACTCATGCTACGCTGTTGAGTCAGTATGTGAAAGAAATGCTGGACTACGCCCGCTCGCGTGAGCTGAAACTTGATGCTGTTGCAGTGAGCATCGGCCCGGGCTCTTATACCGGTCTGCGTATCGGCTTGAGCGAAGCCAAGGGCCTGGCTTTTGGCCTTGAAGTTCCGCTGATAGGAGTCAACACGTTGCAGCTGATGGCGGTGAGCACGATGTTCAACCACTTCGTCGAGGAGGATAAAGTGCTCTATGTCCCCATGATTGATGCGCGTCGCATGGAGGTGTATACTGCAGCCTTCAACCCGGCATTGGAGGCAGTCCTGGAACCTCAGGCAATGATACTCGACGAGCACTCGTTTGATGCATTGTTGGAACAGGGCTATACGCTGATCATGATGGGCAACGGCAGCGATAAGGCACGCCAAGTGTTCACTGGCGGCGGTGTGCGTTTCATCGATGGTATCAAGCCCGTGGCTGTTGATATGCTGGCACTTGCCGAGAAGTCGTGGCGAGAGCAGAATTTCATTGATGTGGCTTACAGCACGCCCCTGTATCTAAAAGAATTTCAGGCGACAAAGCCCAAGAATCCGGTGCTCAATCTATAACGATGGCATCGTGAATAGCGAGAATGTTTTTTAGCATTCCAGAAAATTGTATTATTTTTGCAGATTATGTTGACTTATAACTCACAACTCAAGAAGCTGGTGCTCCCCGAATATGGGCGCAATATACAGCAGATGGTGGACTATTGCCTCTCGATCGAAGACCGCGACGAGCGCACTCATTGCGCTTACACGATTGTCCAGAACATGGCCAACATGTTCCCTCAGTTGCGTTCCGAGACCGACTATCTGCATAAACTCTGGGACCATCTCATGATTATGAGCGGGTTTCAGCTTGATGTGGATTTCCCCTTCGATGACATCATCCGCGAGGAGAATCTTGACACGAAGCCGGCCCCCATCCAATATGAATTGGAACCGATCAGGATGAGGCACTATGGCAAGAACATTGAGCGAATGATTGAGCGTGCTGCCTCTTATCCCGAGGGAGAAGAGCGTGACGCCTTGGCCATGTTGCTGGCCAACCACATGAAGAAACTCATTTTCCAGATCAACAACGAGGATGTGGATGATGCAAAGATTTTCAAGGATCTGGCCTATTATAGCCACGGTGTGATCAGGCTTGATCCCGCCACACATCATCTGCATGAGTATCAAGTTGTGAAGGCAGCGCAACCCACCGGAAAGAAGAAGAAAAAGAAATGATCACGCGCGAGGAACTCATAGCAATCGGTCATTATAACAAGCCGCATGGTGTAGCCGGAGAAATCTCGGCAACAATCGATGTGGACGTTGATGCCCTGCGTGAGCTCTCGTGTCTGGTCAGCGAGGTGGATGGCATCTATGTGCCGTTTTTCATCAATTCGTGCCGGTCAAAGAGCAGTGAGACCGTTCTCCTCACCATTGACGGCATCAACAGTGAGCAAGAAGCGATAGCCCTGGTCAACCATGACATCTATGCGTTGAAAACCGAGTTTCGTCAAGCCAGCGAAGAGAATGATGCCGATGGCTATCCGTTGGACTACTTTATTGGCTATGAGCTGCAAGACAGTGATGGCACAAGGGTAGGAGAGATTGCCGATGTCGATGAGCAGACCGAGAACGCCATCTTTATCATTGATCGTGATGGAGAAGAACTCATGGTGCCTGCAAGCGATGACTTGATTGTGGAGTTTGACTTGGACAAAAAAGTGATGGTCATGGACCTGCCGCAAGGCCTTCTTGACTTGAACTGATAGTTATATTTGTAGAATTATCATGCGACGACGTGTATCAAATATGATTCTTTTGGCAGTAGCGATGCTTGGGTTATTGTGCCCGCAGCATGTTAATGCCAAGAGTGACACTGACGACATCTACGAGATGTCGCTCGACGAGAATCTTGTCACACCTGAAATCAAGAACGAAAAGCAAGCCGACAAGATTCAGGATTACCAATACGACATAGCAGTGGGCTTCAAACAGTCGAAGTATGATGTTGAAGTCATGCGAGATGGCGAGGTCATCGTCGTCACGATTCCGGCCAGCGTGCTGTTCGAACCTAACGACACTATGTTGACCCAACTTGGACAGACCCAACTCAAGCCATTCTTGAGAATGATCAAGAACCCCGGTTTTTATAAACTGCTGCTGGTGATGCATAGCGACAACACCGGTAGTCCGGAGTACACACTCAATCTCACGCGTCAGCGTGTGAATACCATTTTCGATTGGTTTGAAGAGAATGGCAGTGTGGATTATGTGGTGCCCTATGCCCTGGGTGAAACCGATCCCATTGTGGACAACAATTCGGTGGAGAACCGCAAGCGCAACCGTCGTCTCGAAATCTATATTGTCCCCGAAAAGACGATGATTCAGCAGGCCAAGAAAGGCAAAATCAACATGAGCCACATGGCTAAAGATAAGTGATAAAACAAGACAATTATAATAATAGACACAATGGCAAAAGAATTAAAGGATTTAACTAAGAGAGCCGACAATTACTCTCAATGGTATAATGAACTGGTAGTGAAGGCTGACTTGGCCGAGCAGTCGGCCGTGCGTGGTTGCATGGTCATCAAACCCTACGGCTATGCCATTTGGGAAAAGATGCAGCGCCAGCTTGATGACATGTTCAAGGCTACAGGCGTACAGAACGCTTATTTTCCCCTGCTTATTCCCAAGTCTTTCCTGAGCCGTGAGGCCGACCACGTGGAAGGCTTTGCTAAGGAATGCGCCGTGGTTACTCACTACCGCCTGATGAATGACCCCAATGGCAAGGGCGTTGTGGTTGACCCCTCGGCACGTCTTGAGGAGGAACTCGTCATCCGACCCACCAGCGAGACGATTATCTGGAACACCTACCGCAATTGGATCAACAGCTATCGCGACCTGCCGTTGCTGATCAATCAGTGGGCTAACGTGTTCCGCTGGGAGATGCGCACACGTCTGTTCCTGCGCACTGCTGAATTCCTGTGGCAAGAGGGACATACTGCCCATGCTACCAAGGAAGAGGCCGAGGCTAAGGCCATCGAGATGTTGAACGTCTATGCCGACTTTGCCGAGAAATATATGGCATTGCCCGTCATCAAGGGTATCAAGACTGCCAACGAGCGTTTTGCTGGCGCTCTCGAGACCTACACCATCGAGGCCATGATGCAAGACGGCAAGGCCCTGCAGTCGGGTACCAGCCACTTCCTGGGCCAGAACTTTGCAAAGGCCTTTGACGTGAAGTATATCGATAAGGAGAACAAGCTGCAGGACGTGTGGGCCACCTCGTGGGGCGTATCAACCCGCCTGATGGGTGCCCTGATCATGACTCACAGCGACGACAACGGCCTCGTGCTGCCTCCGCATCTGGCACCTATTCAAGTGGTGATTGTTCCTGTTTACAAGACCAACGACCAGCTTGACGAAATCAACAAGGTGGTTGAACCCATCGTCAACAACCTGCGCGGCATGGGCATCTCGGTGAAGTATGACAATGCCGACAACAAGCGTCCAGGCTTCAAGTTTGCCGACTATGAGCTCAAGGGTGTGCCTGTACGTCTCGTGCTGGGTGCTCGTGACATCGAGGCAGGTACAGTTGAGGTTATGCGCCGCGACACGCTTGAGAAGAGCAGTGAACAACTCGCCGGCATCGAGAACCGTGTCAAGGAATTGCTCGAGGAGATTCAGCAGAATATCTTCACCAAGGCCTTGAATCAGCGTGAGCGCATGACTTACAAGGTGGACACCTGGGAAGAGTTCAAGGCTCAAATCGAGAAGGGCGGCTTCATCCTGGCACATTGGGATGGCACCACCGAGACCGAGGAGAAGATCAAGGAAGAGACCAAGGCAACCATTCGCTGCATTCCTCTGGACAGTGTTGAAGAGGAAGGCAAGTGTATTTACACTGGTGCTCCCAGCAAGCGCCGCGTCATTTTTGCTCGCAACTACTAATAGCTGTATTGCCTTCGTCAATTAAGGCCTTGTATAAGAATATTGAATTACGGGAGTCGTCAGATTCCCGTAATTTGTATATATAATAATGATAAAAAAAGCACTTCGTTTCACAACGAAGGTGCCCTAGGAAAAAATAGTATGAATAAAAGTTTGATTTAAGGTGATGCAAAGATAGGCAATTTTTTTAAAATGTACAAAGTTTATTTTCAAATAATATGTAATTCAAGCTGTTTTTATGTATTATGCATATTTTTGATAAATTGAGTAGGGCATGACTGACAATGAAATCAAGGGATAAGTGTCACTATTGAATCAATTCGAATTGTTATTTTGCCTTTTGTCGGCACAAATTTTTATTAATTTAACAGCCTAAGTCAGGATTATTTGTTAATTTTGTCGTTTGATAGTTATAAACGTTTTTGAAGAATTGTAGTCTAAGGGCAGAAAGTTTCCCCTTATGGGCTGATAAATAAAGATAAAATAACTTATGAGCAACAGACAGACAGGCTTTGTGCAAGGTTTGAAGATGGGCTTCGGTATCTTCATGGTGCTGTTCTACCTGGGGGTCGCGGCACTGCTGGCCACTAATTTTTTTGGCTTGCCGAAGTATCTCAGCTGGTTCTTCGCCCTGGTGTTTGCAGCCTATGGCATCTATCGCGGTTACCGCGAGGTCAAGGGGGAGCACACCTATGGTATGCGCCGTTATGACGATGAAGAAGAGTACGAGACTTATAGTGAAAGGCTCAAAAGAATGGAGGGTAACAACAATGAGGAGAAGATTTGAGATATCGACATTGATTGTGCTCCTGGTACTGGTGACGGTTCTCGGTTCCTGTGGGGATCGCCGTCCTAAGAGTACCAGCACAAGAGGCCTGGCTCGCATCATGTGTGACGAGTCGTTCCAGAGCGTGCTTGAGCAGGAAATCGCGGTGTTTGAGTTCCAGTACCCCGAGGCCAGCATCATGCCTGAGTATATCAATGAGCATGACGCGCTTGATTCTCTATTCCACAACAAGGTGGATCTCATCATCATCTCACATGACTTAACAGCCGAACAAAAGAAGAGCCTGAAGAAGATCGGGCGCGGCTATCGTTCCAAGATGATCGCTGTTGACGCTATCGCCATCATAGTGAATAAGCAGAACGACATTGATGAGCTGTCGATGGATGATTTGCGCGACATTTTCTCCGGCAAAGTGAAACGCTGGGGTGAGGTGTTCCCCACCAAACTTAAGAACGATACGATCAAGGTGATGTTCGACGGCTCGGGAACGGGTGTTGTACATTATATGAAAGATAAATTCCTCAATGGAGGTAATTTCGGCCCCAACGTCTATGCGCGTGGCTCCAGCAGCGATGTGTTTGAGGCGGTGGAGCAATACAAGAACGTTATCGGTTTCATAGGCGTCAGCTGGATTACCAGCGACCTCAAGTCGGCCGAGATACCTATTGCTGATAAATATGAAGAGTTGAAAAACAGTAATGAGGTGAGTGTCATCGACTTCACCGACCGCATCAAGGTGATGCCGCTGCGTGGCGACGATCAGGTCCAAGGCGTTAAGCCTTATCAAGCCCACATCTACAGTGGCGACTATCCGCTGGTGCGTTCCATCTGGGCTATTGACGCTTCTTACAACGGTATGCTGGATCATGGTTTTTACACCTTCCTGACAGGCGTCATTGGTCAAAAAATCATTCTTCAAACAGGTATTTTGCCTGCTGCTGAACCCGTAAGATACGTTGAAGTTGAGTAATCGATGTAATTGGCACGGAATTTGTAACAAGAATAATCAAACAAAACTAACTCATAAATATTAACATTTAATTGTTACTGCAATGAAACGTAAATTCTTTTTTGCATCACTCATGTTGATGGGTGCATCCCTGGTAGCTAACGCACAGGGTTACAAGGACGGTATTGAGTACTACAAGGTTGACAAACTTGACAATGCCAAGGAATTGCTGGAGCGCAACCTGAATTCTGCCAGCACCGACAAGGCTTTGGCTTTCTACTATCTGGGTCAGATTGCCCTGCATCAGGGAAATGTGGCCGAGGCTGCCGCCAACTTTGATAAAGGTATCGCTGCTAACGCAGCTAATCCCTACAACTACGTGGGACAGGCTGCAATCGCAATGAAGAATCGTGGCGATGTAAAGACCCTGCTCGAGAAGGCACGCAAGTTGTCGAAGAAAGACGCCAAGTTGGAGATGGAAATCGCTCGTGCATTCTACGATGCCGATCCCGTTGCTTACGCCAAGGACATTGATAAGTGCATCAAGAATGCCCGTAAGTGGAACGCCGATGACCCCGACAGCTACATCTTTGAGGCCGACACCAAGGCCGACAAGAAGGATTGGGGTAATGCAGCCGGCATCTATGAGCTGGCCTTCGACAAGGATCCCAACAACATCGAGGCTTATGTGAAGTATGCCAACACTTACTTCAACGTGAACCCCGAAATGGCAATCAGCCGTCTTGAAGAGCTTCAGGCTAAGGTGCCTCAGTCGGCACTGGTACAGCGTGAACTCGCCGAGAAGTACTATGCTGACAACCTGGGAGCCAAGGCTGCTGAGCAGTACGGCAAGTACATCAAGAACCCCAACCACTTTGCTCAGGACGAGGTTCGCTATGTGCAGCTGCTGTTCTTCGGTGAGAAGTATAAGGAGTCTCTCGATCTTGCCACCAGTCTGGTGAACAACCTGAATCCTAATGATGATAAGGTGTTCTACATGAAGCGTATGCAGCTCTACAACCAGGTAATGCTTAAGAACTGGAATGAGGCAGTTGAAGCAGGTCGTTCGTTCTTTGCCAATGCCGTGCCCAAGGGCTCTAACTACGAGGTTCGTGACTACACCGATTTCGGTGAGGCTCTGAAAACCGCAGGCTATCCCGAGGAGGCTGTGAGCGCCTACGAGAAGGCCCTTCAGCTCAATCCCAACAATGCCGACTTGATGCGTTTCATGGGTGAAAGCTATGCCGATGCCGAGAACTTTGTTAAGGCTGCCGAATACTACCAGCGTCTGGTTGATGCCGGCCTCAATAAGTCCAATGACCTGTTCACTCTGTCGAACTACTATCTGGGTATCGCCAACAATGAGGGTGTCGATGAGATGACCAAGGCCGATGCGCTTGCCAAGTCTCAGAAGTACATTGACGAGGTTGACAAGCTGGTTCCCGGCAATGTTCAGATTGTGAACCAGAAAGCAAAGATTGCCAAGGTTCGTGAAGGTGACAACAACACTGGTGCTGCACTTGCTGCCTACAATGAATTGCTCTCGATCCTTGACGCAAAGGAGGATAAGGCAGATTACGCACGCTACTACAAGTATGCCTATAACTACTTGGCTACTTACTACTTCACTAAGGGTGACAAGGCAACTGCCAAGAACTACTACCAGAAGTGGCTTGAGTATGATCCCGAAAATGAATCGCTGCGCAACTATGTGAACAGCTTGAAGTAAGCTCGGGTAATTTGAATAAACTAGCGCGGACGTCTGATGATTCAGTCGCCCGCGCTTCTTTATTTAGCCTGCAATACAGCGATTTAGTGTTAAAAAATATACTTTTTATAATGTGTAAACGAAAAAAATAGTAATTTTGTACCTTAAAAGTCGTTGTTTTACGCTCACCGGTTTTATTTGGTGAGCATGTTTAGCTAAAATTCTATCTGAAATGAATAATATTGCTTTTGCATTATTGTCTGTCATTGTGTGTTTAACCGCTCTCAATCTTGAGGCCCAGAATGTTAATGACAGCTATTATGACGCTTTCTTGTCGGTGACCGATGAAGTTGATTTGACTGAACTTCGCAATGCTGGCTTGACGATTACAGCGAGGTATGATGGCTTCATCACAGCTCAAGTCCCCAACAGCTTTAAGCCTTACGATCTCAAATCATTTACAGGTGTCTCTTATGCATCACCGGCGATTTCGATCGTGACCTATAGTGACAGTGCCCGCTATTATTCTCATGTTGATCCCGTGCAGAATGGTGTAGGTCTTGAAATGCCTTATACTGGAAAAGATGTCATTGTCGGAGTGATCGATTGTGGTTTTGATTTCAACCACATCAATTTTTGCGACAGTGATGGCAATACTCGTGTGAAGGCAGTCTATCTGCCTTTTGATAACACAGGTCGAACCGTCATGATTGACCGTATTCAGTTGCCCGGTTCCAGCTTCGAGCGCTTGGAGACCATCCAACCGTTGACCACCGATGACCCTAAAACAACACATGGCACCCAGACTGCAGGTATTGCAGCTGGTGGCTACAAGGGAAACGGATGGCATGGTGTCGCTCCTGAGGCCGATATCGTTGTGTGCGGTATGCCTGAGGGAAAACTGAATGACGTGAGATTGGCTCACTGCATCAGTTTCATTAATGACTATGCTCACCGTGTGGGTAAACCGTATGTTGTTAACATCAGTTTGGGAACCAATGTCGGTCCACATGATGGCACTTCCTTCCTGTCGCAGGTGTTTAAGCAGTATTCCGGTCCCGGTCATGTGTTTGTGGTCGCTGCAGGCAATGATGGTGACGAGAATGTTTGCATCCATGAAAACATCCCCACCAAGCAGGACTCTGTTACTGTTCTGCTCAGTGGCTATAACGGAGGTGCAAAACGCTCAGGATGTGTCAACGCATGGTGCAAAGATGGCAAGCCGTATAATACCAGATTGATTGTCGTGAACACTAATACTGGCGACATTGTGTATCAGTCACGTTCTCTGGGCACAACAGCAATCGGTGTGACATATGATTTTGATACTGAAGTTGACACCGAATTGGGACAGTATTATAATGGCACTGTTAATTTCTCAGGTTCTATCCTGAGTAATGGTAATGCTTCTTCAGTCATGACGATTGACATGCAAGCCAAGGCCCCGAATTATGTTATGGGATTCCAATATTATGGTGCCGCGATGAATCTGGATATCTGGACTTCACAGTATGCTTATTTCAGAACATACGGACTGCCATGGGTATCGGCAGGTACTCCCCGAGGCTCCATCAATGACTTAGCAACCACCGACAGTGTCATCTCGGTAGGCTCCTATAACACAAAGCAATATGTGCCCTTGCGAGACGGCACAGAATATTTCCGTCATTTCAGTAAGCCTTTCGAGATTTCATATTATTCTTCCTATGGTCCCGATCAGAACGGAATCGCACGTCCTGACGTGTGTGCTCCTGGCAGTGTAATCATCTCATCTGCCAACCGCTACGACACACAGGCTCCCAATATCCAATACTGGCAACCATCGGTTTTTGTTGACGGAGTGGAGTATCCCTATTGTCCTGACTTGGGCACTTCGATGTCGGCGCCAGTGGTGACTGGTGCGATTGCCTTGTGGATGCAAGCCAATCCCAACTTGAGTACAGCCGATGTGCGCGAAGTGCTCAAGAACACGTCATATAAAGACGGCCAGGTAGTGACTGGAGACCTAACCCGTTGGGGATACGGTAAACTTGATGTCAATGCCGGCATGCGCTATGTGCTTCACATCGAGGACAAGAACGGTGATGTCAATCTTGATGGCGAGGTCAACGTGAATGATATCAATCTGGTAATCGATATAATCTTGGGTGGAAGATATGACGATGCTACCCGTCGCCGTGCCGACGTCAACAATGACGGTGAAATCGGTGTGAGCGACCTTAACATGATCATTGATATTATCATGGATTGATAGTCTGGTGAAAAGACTAGCCGTTATATGCCTTTCATTGTTATTGCTCATGCCCGAGGCTTGGGCAACAGGCCAGTTAACGGCTTCGTCCAAACTGTTGCAGAAGTATGGCGGTAGAAGTGATACACGCTCTGCAAATCCTCATACTTCAATTGCATATCAGGCTTTTATCACCATTGAGAATCAGAATTGTATAGATTCTCTTCGTCAATCAGGCATTCAAGTGAATGCTGCCTTTGGGAATATTGTTACTGTGACCATTCCCGAACATGCGGTTGGCAAGTTGTCACATCTTACTGGAGTGCGTCATGTCTCATTGGCACGGCCTCTGAGTCTGTGCAATGATACAGCCCGCACAAGTTCAAATGTTGATCCTGTACAGGCAGGTCATGGCATGGTCACACCCTTGAACGGCAAAGGCGTGATCTTGGGTGTGATTGATACGGGTATTGACTTCAATCATGTGAATCTGTGCGGTGAAGATGGTAGGTCTCGGGTGGTTGCGGCCTATTTGCCGTGTGACACTTCCGGGACTCGGCCTATAGTGCAAGGCGATACTTTGCCGGGCTCGTGCTATGAGACGGCTGACCAGATAAAGGCTTTGACTACCGATTACGTCGGCTCTTCTCATGGAACGCATACCGCCGGCACTGCTGCAGGAGGGTATAAAGATAACGGCTATTTTGGCGTTGCCCCGCAAGCCGAATTGGTGGCTTGCGGCATTCCCGAGAAAGAGCTGACCGATGTGAATATCGCCAATGCGCTCAAGTATGTGTTCGATTATGCCGATAGGGCAGGCAAGCCGTGTGTGGTGAACATGAGCATAGGCACCAATGAGGGGCCAAACGACGGCTCGTCTTTCCTCTGCCGCACTTTTGCTGAATTGTCGGGCACGGGTCGCATCTGCGTGGTATCGGCTGGCAATGATGGAAATGCCCCTATATGCTTCCATGACAATATCATCGGGGTGGGGGATACTGTGACCACTCTATTGCGCAACTATTATGGAGGACTTGAGCGCAAAGGATATGTGAGCATGTGGAGTGATGGCTCGCAAGTGCATCACACGCGCCTGGTCATCATCAACCGAGCCAGTGGAGCCTTGGAATATGCCTCGCCGGTGTTAACCGTTTTGCCCGAGGACAGTGTTTACTCTTTATCAAGCGAAGACGATCAAGATTTTGCTGTGTATTACACGGGTGTGGTACGATTTGCAAATGCCTTCGAACCACGATTTGACGATGATGGCAACTTGATGCAGGATGGGCGTTTCCATTCGGTATGGGACTTTGATGTGACATCGGTCAAGGCCGGTCATTTGATTGGATTGCAATATGTGGCCGATGAACCTGTTAATCTTGCCGGATGGTGCACAAAGGACGCTTACTTCTACACCTTCGGTCTCGAGGGCGTCTCAGGTGGCACTGCTGCTGGTTCTATCAGTGATCTGGCGACAATCGACGATGTCATCTCGGTGGGCGCTTATTCTTCAAGGAGATTCTGGACCGACAGCAATGGCGACTTGCATGTTAATTATGGTTATACCCTCGAGGATATCGCATCTTTTTCGTCTTTTGGCCCTGATGAGCGCGGGATTACCCGCCCTGACGTCTGTGCACCTGGAATGATTCTCGTCTCTTCGGCCAATCGTTATGATGAGCAATCTAACAGGCAATACTGGCCTCAGTCGGCAGTCGTCGACGGCGTTGAGTATCCTTATTACATCAATCAGGGCACTTCGATGTCGGCCCCCATGGTCTCGGGTGCTGTGGCCTTGATGTTGCAAGCCAATCAGTTGTTGACGCCATCTGATGTGCGTCAGGTGTTGGCTCGTTCTTCAAAGCGCGACAGCAACGTCCTGAACGGTGATTTATCGAGGTGGGGGAGTGGTAAACTTGATGTTGCCGCCGCCATCGCCGATGTCGTTGAAAACACAATGCTGCGTGGCGATGTGAATGGCGATGGCGAAGTCAATATTGCCGATGTCATGGCCCTTGTCGATATTATTGTAGGGACTGGAGCCGAAATGGATGCAGCCCTGAAACTCAGGGCCGATGTAAACCGTGACAGCGAGATATTGCTGTCGGATGTGAATTGTATTATTGATCTGATTATCAACAACCCTTAATTATGATAGATTATATAAAAGGAAGCGTCGCTGAACTGAATCCCGCCTATGTCGTGATTGATAATCATGGCATCGGATTCATGTTGAATATTTCTTTATCAACCTATGATGTGATTGCGGCTGCAGGACAGGATGAAGCGATGTTGTACACCTATGAGGTCATTCGTGAAGATGCTCATCTACTCTACGGTTTTGCCACTAAACGCGAGCGCGAGGCATTTTTGCAACTCATCTCGGTATCGGGTGTGGGACCGAACATCGCACGCATGATTTTGTCCTCGATGAGTGTTGACGAGTTCTCTCAGGCCGTCGCCGGCAACAATGTTGCCATGTTCAAGGCAGTTAAAGGCGTGGGTGCAAAAACGGCACAAAGAATAATAGTTGACCTCAAAGATAAAATAAAACCATCAGATTCTACGTTATTAAATCAGACAAGTACTGCAACAAGTGAGGTCTTTGACGAGGCGCTGGCTGCTTTGGTTATGTTGGGCTTTACCCAACAGGCATCGCAGAAAGTCCTTAAGTCGCTGTTTTCCAGCCATCCAACACTGACTGTAGAGCAGGCGATCAAGATGTCACTCAAGATGATGTGATAACAAGAGCAAGGATCATGTTGCGGTGGCGTAATTGGACTAGTTGATTAAAAAATCAGATGCTGAACCGAAAAAAGATAATATTTCTTGTCATTATAGGCATGCTCGTCGCGATGTGGGCGGGCTTTGACATGCTGGCGCAATATGTGACCAGCACATTACCTCCACCGCCACCACCTCCCGATACACGGCCTTCGGTTCAACAGCAGCAGGCTCCCGTACTTGACTTGCACTTCAATGTCAAGCCTACAGTTCCTCGCTCCTATGATGATGTGCAGGGGCTTGGAGAATATGCCGCCGACCTCAAGGATCCTTCAAATATCACTTCGGTAGTCGAGTTCGACCCTGAGACCGGATGCTATGTGATTCACACTCGCTTGGGCGATTATGATATCGTGACTCCCTATATCATGTCGGCCGACGACTTCAGCAACAACGACTTCAGGCGTTCGATGATGGAGTACTACCGTCAAAAGAATGCCGAGAGTGCTCAGGATAAAGAGCAAGACCCGTTTAATTTCCTGGATATGCAATTCGGCATGGGACCGCTCGAGAAAGTGTTTGGTCCTGGTGGCGTTCAGTTGAAGACAACGGGTTCGGTCATTGTCAATATGGGTGTCAAGAGTAATTCTACCGACAATCCTTCATTGTCAGTGTCACAACGCAGGAAGACCTACTTTGACTTTGAACAGAAGATTCAGGCCAATATCACTGCCACTGTAGGTGATAAGATGCGCTTCAACATGTCCTATAACACTGGCGCGACATTTGATTTCGACTCCAAGAACCTCAAACTGGCCTATGAAGGCAAGGAAGATGAAATCATCAAGAACATCGAGGCCGGTAATGTGAGCATGACTACCGGTTCGTCGCTCATCCATGGTAGTGCAGCCTTGTTCGGTATCAAAACTAAACTTCAGTTCGGTAAACTGACGGCAACAGCACTCGTTTCACAGCAGAACAGTGTGTCCCAGACGGTGAACTCCAAGGGCGGCTCACAAACCACTGAGTTCTATATCACGGCCGACAAGTATGACCAGAACCGCAACTTCTTCCTTTCACACTTCTTCAGGGACAATTACGACAATTGGTGCTCAAAGCTTCCTATGAGCGCGTCCGGTATTCAAATCACGCGCATCGAGGTCTGGATCACCAACAAGCGCAGCAATTATAATGAGTCGCGCAACATCATGGCCTTTATGGACCTGGGTGAGAGTGAAGAGAGGAATATCAATAACCCTCACTGGATCGGTAAAACTGGCTCAATGCCTGATAACTCTTCCAACACTCTGATGGAAGAAATCAGGAACTCTTACCCCGATGCCCGTTACATGAGCAAGGCTTCGACCGCGTTGGCTCCGTTGAAAGAATATGATTTTGAGGGTGGTAAGGATTATGAGAAAATTGAGAGTGCTCGCCTGTTGACCTCTTCAGATTACACCCTTAACGCCGATCTGGGCTATATTATGCTCAAGACTGCGCTGAACAGCGATGAGATTCTTGCTGTGGCTTATCAGTACACCTACCGTGGCAACACCTATCAGGTGGGTGAGTTCTCGGGTAATGTCACTTCTAATGATCAGTCGCTCTATGTTAAAATGCTGAAGGGAACGACATCGTCTCCCGAGTTCCGTATGTGGGACCTGGCCATGAAGAACGTCTATGCATTGGGTGCAGTTTCAATTCAGAAGAATCATTTCAAGCTCAATATCAAGTACTTGAGCGACACAACCGGTAATGAGTTGACTTATATCCCCGCTGGTGAAATCAACGGCAAGCCACTGTTGCAGGTAATGAACCTCGACCGCTTGGACGCCAATCAGGAGCCCAACAT
Organism: uncultured Prevotellaceae bacterium; assembly: GCA_900317325.1. Lineage (GTDB taxonomy): Bacteria > Bacteroidota > Bacteroidia > Bacteroidales > Muribaculaceae > Sodaliphilus. The sequence continues at coordinate 22,464 of ONGE01000008.1, read as the reverse complement.
CGACGGTCGATTTGATTATATTGAGAAATACACTGTGCAGTCCTCTACCGGTAAGATCATTTTCCCTGTAGTAGAACCGTTCGGTGAACACCTCCGTAAGCAGTTCAAAAATGACCAAATCGCCAAAGACTATATCTATACCGAACTCTATGACTCAACCCTCATTGTGGCTCAACAATTCAGTGACAAGAACAAATTTGTTCTTGCCGGTGAATATCAGTCCGGTTCAGGAGGTAACGTCATCAAGCTGAATGCTACTAATGTGGCTAAAGGATCTGTGACCGTTACAGCAGGCGGTGTGACCTTGAACGAGGGCAGTGACTATAGCGTTGACTACGTCATGGGTACTGTCACTATCTTGAACCAGAGCATTATTGATGCCGGAACCAACATCAGCGCCACGTGTGAGAACCAGTCCACCTTCAGCATGCAACGCAAGACGCTGTTGGGCTTAGACCTTGACTATGCGTTCAATAAGAACTTCCATGTCGGAGCCACTGTAATGCACTACGGCGAGAAGGCCATCGGTGATAAGGTGGCCATCGGTAGTGAATTGGTCAACAACACGATTTGGGGAGCCAATGTTTCTTATAACAATCAGTTCATGTGGCTCACCAATCTTCTTAACAAGATTCCCACAGTTAACGCGGTTGCTCCGTCAAGCATCTCGTTCCTGGGTGAATTTGCCCAGTTGGTTCCCCATCAAGCCAAGACTGGCTCCAATTCCGGTAGCTCCTATATTGATGATTTTGAATCAACTCAGTCAGGTATAGACATCCGCGCACCCTACTCGTGGGGACTGGCATCGGCACCCTCTGATCCGACTGAAGGCGCTTTGTTCCCTGAGGCTTCATTGAGTAATAATGTGACTTACGGCATGAATCGTGCGTTGCTGTCATGGTACTATATTGACCGCTTGTTTACTCAGCGCAATTCTTCCTATGCGCCTGGTTATATCAAGAATGACTTAGACGCATTATCATATCCCTATGCTCGTGAGGTGCTCTTTAACGAGGTGTTCCCCGGCCGAGAGATCAACTATGGTGAGTCATCTGTTATTCAGACGTTGAATCTCTCGTTCTACCCCCAAGAACGTGGTCCGTATAACCTTGATACAACCTACGTCGATTCTGAAGGCAAACTGCTCTTCCCCGAGAAAAGGTGGGGTGGTATTATGCGCAAAATCGATAACACCAACTTTGAGCAGTCCAATATCGAATACATCCAATTTTGGATGTTGGATCCTTTCATGGATGAGGAATTAGATAACCGTGATGGCGGCTATCTGTATTTCAACTTGGGTGAAGTGAGTGAGGATATTCTCAAGGATGGTCTCAAGAGTTATGAGAACGGTCTTCCTTCAAATGATAACGACTCCACTGCTGTCACCAATACAGTTTGGGGTAAGGTTGCCACACAGACGTCATTGACCTATGCCTTTGACAACGCAACTGGAGCCCGTATCCGTCAGGACGTTGGTTTTGACGGCTTGTCGAATGAAGAAGAGTTCCAGCATAAAACTTATGCAAATTATCTAAGTGCGTTGAGAAGGGTACTGCCTGCATCGACAATCTCAGAAATGGAAAACGATCCTTTCTCTCCGTTCCGTGATCCTGCTGGAGATAATTACGCTTTCTATCGCAATGATTATTACGATCTTAACAAGTATTCCATCAACGACCGTTACAAGCATTATAACGGAACTGATGGCAACTCGTTGTCACAGAGCGACGTCAGCGATGGTCAGTATCAGACTTCAAGATCGACGCCCGATGTCGAGGATATCAACCAGGACAATACCCTGAATGAGTATGAGCGCTATTTCCAGTACCGTATAGCTCTCCATCCCGACTCCCTCAAAGTGGGTATGAACTATATCACCGACAAGCAGGTGGCCAATGTGCAAACGCGCAACCGTGTGCCACAGACCGCAACCTGGTATCAGTTCACGATTCCCCTTTCCGATTACAAGAAGAAGGTCGGCAGCATTCAGGACTTCTCGACGATTCGCTTCATGCGCATTTTCATGACAGGATTCCGTGCAACGACCCACTTGCGCTTTGCCTCGCTGGAACTCGTGCGTGGTGAATGGCGCAACTACAAGTATAACCTCAATTTGCGTGGTGATCAGCCCGCTAATGGCACCATCAGCATTAACACCGTTAATATTGAGGAGAACAACTCACGTGAGCCGGTGAATTATGTTCTCCCGCCCGGTGTGTCTCGTATCATCGATAGCGGTCAGTCTCAGATTACCCAGCTCAATGAGCAGTCGATGCAGCTTTCGGTTGAGGACCTTGATGCAGGTGACGCACGTGGCGTTTACCGCAACACTGATCTTGATCTGCGCATCTACAAGCGTCTCCAGATGTTTGTTCACAACGAGGCAACCATCGGCAACGAAACCAACCTGCGAAACGGTGATATTTCATTGTTCGTCCGTTTAGGTTCCGATGTGAAGAACAACTACTACGAGTATGAAATTCCATTGACCGTAACTCCTCCCGGCAAGTACAGCACCAACAGAACGAGCGACCGCCTCACTGTTTGGCCCGAGGAGAATATGCTCGACATCAATCTTGATGTTCTGATCAATGCCAAGAAGCACCGCAATGCCGACAAGATGGCGGGCATTTCGGGCGTGGGCTACACTACGCGTTATCTCGATATTGACGAGGAGCATCCCAATAATAAGGTATATGTGGTGGGTAATCCCTCATTGAGTAAGGTCAGGGTGATGCTCATCGGTGTCCGCAACAATTCACCCACGACCAAGAGTTGTGTCGTTTGGGTCGATGAGTTGCGTGTGACCGACTTTGATTCCGAGGGCGGTTGGGCAGCTCGTGCCACCATGACGCTCAACATGAGTGATATAGCTACCGTCAATATGGGATTCCATAAGGAGACCGAAGGCTTCGGTTCCGTGGACCAGAGCCTCTCGAACCGTCGATTGGATAATTTTGACCAGTACAATATTGCTGTGCAGGGTGATTTGGGTCGTTTCATCCCCGAGAAGGTGAAACTGCGTGCTCCGGTCTATTATTCTTATAGCAACGAAAAGACGACACCCAAGTATAATCCTCTTGATCAGGATGTCAGACTCGAGGAAGCTGTTGCCTCCTGTGAGACCAAACACCAGAAAGACAGTATCATGGAATATGCTGTGACTAATCGCATAGCACAGAATTTCTCCATCTCGGACCTCAAGTTCGACGTGAAGACAATGAAGAATCCCATGCCATGGGATCCTGCCAACTTCTCGTTCAGCTACTCCTTCAGCAAGCAGCACCTCAATGACCCGGACAATGTCTATGAGAACACTAACGACTATCGTGGGTCGATGAATTACAGCTGGACACCCTACGCCAAGCCGTTCAAGCCCTTCTCCCATTTCATCAATGAGAAGAACAAGAACATGAAGTTCTTCAGGGACTGGGAGTTGCATTGGCTGCCTTCTAACATATCGTTCAAGACGACCATCTCGCGCTACTATTATGAGCAACAGACACGCAACGAGACGGGTATTGATGTCGAGTTGCCTGTAGCGGTCAGCAAGAACTTCCTTTGGGATCGTCAGTTTGCGCTGGCTTGGAATCCCATCAAGTCGCTCACGTTGTCGTTCAACAGCAACACCACTGCCCACATTCTGGAACCTGTGGGACAAGTCAGTCGCAAGCTCCACCCCGATTTTTACCGTGACTGGCGAGACTCGGTGATGATGTCAATACGTGGCTTGGGTACTCCGTGGGCTTATAATCAGACTTTCAAAGCCGACTATAAGGCTCCGTTCAATCAGATTCCGATTTTGAGCTGGATTACGGCCAGTGCCACCTACAATACCACTTATAAATGGGATCGCGGAACTGTTATCGATGGCATTTCGTCAGGAAACACGATCATTAATCAGACGACACGCAATCTCGAAGGCCGTTTCAGTCTTGAGCAGTTCTATAGCAAGATTCCTTATCTCAAGAAAGTGGATGAACGCTTCTCGAGCAAGAACTCCAAGCGCGGTAACAATAATCAACGGCCTAAGAAGGAGAAGCCCAAGAAATTCTCCCGCACCCTGAAGCTCAGCCCCGACTCGGCACTGGTCATCAATCACAAGTTGGGTGTGAAGAACGTCAAGGTGACAGCCACCACAACCGATGACAAACCATTCAAGATTGAATACAAGGTAAAGGACAAGGACAACGTTGAAATTCAAACGTTGGGCGAGGAGAATCTCAAATTCACAGTCCTTGAAGTCCAAAAAGAAGAAACCAAGAATTTCTTTACCGAGTCGGCCCAGTACCTGAGCCGTGTAATGATGAGTGTGCGCAGCATTAACGTGAAATGGAAGCACACGACATCGCTCACGGTTCCGCAGTTTATTCCCGAAATCGGTGACATCTTCGGCCAGAGCACACACTATGATGTGATGTCACCTGGTCTGGACTTTGCCTTTGGTTTTGCAGGTCAATCCTATATTGAAAAAGCCATGAGTCGTAACTGGCTGATGGGTGATGAGAGCCAGACAACTCCTGCCATCTACTCTAACGCCAAGGAATTCAATGCCGAGATTGTTCTTGAGCCAATATCTGGCCTCAAGATCACGCTTAAAGGCAACCGTACCGATAAAAGAGACAGTCAGATTCAGTTCATGTTTGCTGATCCGTCGATTCTCTACGGCGGTAGCTACATCAAGACTCACATGGCCCTCGCAACTGCTTTCAAGGGTATTGACATGAATGACAATTACAAGAGCGAGGTATTTGAGAAGTTCTTGAGCAACATACCTGTCGTTACCCAGAGGTTGCAGGAGCAATACATGGGTAAAACCTATCCTGATCGTGGCTTCCTGAGGGGAACGCAATTGGCCGGCAGCACCTACAATATAGAATATGGAGCTGTCAATCCTTTCAGCAGCGATGTGCTGATTCCGGCCTTTATGGCCGCCTATTCGGGCAAGGATGCCAAGAAAGTGGATTTGAATCCTTTCCCGGGTTTGAAGTCCATCCTTCCCAACTGGCGTATCACCTACGATGGCTTGATGCGTATACCATTCTTCAAACGCGTGTTCAAGTCCTTCAACCTCAAGCACAATTACGAGTGCACCTACGAGGTCGGTTCTTATAACTCCTATAGCGACTGGGTAACTATTGGTGATGGCCTCGGTTTCACTAAGGACGCTGTCAGAAGCGGTAATATCCCATATCCTATACCCACGTCGCCTTACAATATCGCTACGGTGAATTTGAACGAGAAGTTTGCACCTGTCATTGGATTTGATGCGACATTCCTCAACGATCTCTCGCTCAATCTGCAATATGACATTCAACGCAAACTCTCGCTCAACCCTTCAGCAGGTAAGCTGGTCGAGGCGTCGAGCAAGTCGTTCACTGTGGGTGGCAGCTACAAGATTGCTAACTTTAACCAAGTGCTCAAGATCAAGGCCAAGCAGCAGAACGTGAATAATGACCTCACCCTCAACTTGAACATTAAGATGTCGAACAACACCTCGCTCATCCGTGAGTGGAAGATCTCGGAGGACGACTCACAAGGCGATTTCAGTAAACCTACAGCTAAACCTCAGAACGGCACTCGCACGTGGTCGGTCAACTTCACCGCTAACTATGTGTTGAGCAAGCGTATCACGTTGGGCGCTTACTTCGATTACCAGGCCAACACGCCGCTTGTCTCGACCAATTCCTATCCGACGACGAGCAGCAACTACGGTCTGCAGATCAACATGTCGCTTGTGAAATGATGTAGTAACCTGTTTAACCTTATCTGCTATGCTTCTCAGCCTGATTGTCTATACGGTTTCTGCCTTGTTGTTGGCATGGTTGGGATGGCATGTGAGCAATCGTGAACAGCGGTTGCTGGCGCAGGGTGGGAGAGAGTTGCCGTTGTATTCCTGGGAGATACTGGTTGCTCTTCTGGTCTATGTCGCGGTGTCATCGGTCAGGTGGCTCACGGCATGGGACTACAACATGTACTATAATTACTTCTTGAGCATGCAGTCGCTCGGAGAGTATTCCCGTGAGAACTTCGAGCCCGGCTTCTCTTTCCTGACAATCGCTATAGCGAAAACTGGAGCTCATTTCGCGGTATATTTCGGCTTTTGGGCTGCCTTGCAGATAGGCCTGTTGTATTATGCGCTCAGGCACCGCAAGGTGCTCTTGCCGTGGATAGCCCTGTGTGTGTTTATGGGGCCATATTACATCCAGTGGATGAACACCATCAGGCAGGCCGTTGTCGAGTGTCTTTTTGTCATTATGGTGGAGTTGATAGTCCGTCGCAAGTTCTGGATCTATCTGTTGCTCTCGCTGGCGGCTATGCTTATTCACCGAATGTCGATACTGCTCATCCCCCTGTATTTCATACCCTTGATCAAGGTTCCCCACATCAAGGTGTGGATACTGTGGGCTATCATGCTGGGCTGTGCCGTATTGGGGCAGTTCCCGCAGTGGATACGATGGATTTTTGAACGGCTGGGTGAGTTTGCAAGCCTTCTCGGCTATGGTCATTATTACCACTTGTTCGCTGTTGGCAATCTTGAGTACATCTTCAGGACATGGATGGGACCTGCACGCTTGTTCCCGATTGCATCTTGCCTGATCATGATCTGGTATTATCCGTCCATCAAGAAAATGTCGGGTGACGATAAGTTCGTGAGCGCCGCTTATCGCTTCTCGCTGTTGCACATCGCATTCCTTAATGTGTTTGCCAATACGACACTGTACCTGCGTCGTCCCGGCGACCTCTTGCGTGGCATATTTCTCGTCATGGTGTGTTACACGCTTCATTTCCTGTGGCGGGAACGCAAGTGGATTCCCTTTGTGCTGATGGCCTTGTTGAATCTCTACTTCATCTATTATGAAATCATCAAGGTGGCCATGGCGCCTGACAATCTTTACTATCCTCAGATGTACCACACCTTCCTGTTCTCATGACCAGTCATTGACAAGTCAAATAAAACAAGAAACTCGCCTCGAATACAGGCGAGTTTCTTGTTCAATCTAAGCAACGACGGTGATTACTCCATCTTGCCGCCGAACTTGTTGTAGCTGATGTTCTCCTGTTTGAATTTGTCCTTGGGCTCGGGAGACTCGTCGGGATAGCCGATACGCACCAATACGACGGGAACGATGTTATTCGGGCAATTCAGCACGTTGGCAACCTCAGCCACGCGTTCCATCGCCGGATAGCAGCCTGTCCAAACGGCACCCAGACCTAGCGCATGAGCGGCCAAGAGCAGATTCTCGGTAGCTGCCGATACATCCTGTACCCAGAAGTCGGGCAGTTTCGCTTTCCCGTCGGGCGTCATGGTCTTGTCAGTGTCGCCGCAAACGGCAATCAGCAAGGGGGCGTTAGTGGGTTGTTTTCCTGAGAGCAGACCAATCGTTTTCTTGTCGGTGATGACGATAAAATGCCACGGCTGCAGGTTCACAGCGGTCGGGGCTGCCATAGCTGCCTTGAGCATGATGTCAATCTTCTCTTGCTCGACAGGCTGATCCTTGTACTTACGGATACTGGTGCGCGTCATGATGTTCTCGATGGCGGCCTTGCCGTTGTCGATGCCATCGGTAGCGGTATCCTGCTGATTCTCGCCGCCTTGAGTGCTGCATGCGCCCAGGGTGAGCAGGGCAACAGCGATAGCTAAAATACTCTTTTTCATAATGTACTCGTTTAAAATTATTAATTGAACATATTTTGGGTTTATGGTCTGACAATTGACAAAGCATAGTCAGGTGTCAAATAGTCTTGCTGCCACGTTGTCAGTGATTCTCTTCCAGTAACTCGTGAAATGACTTAGGGAGTGCCACGTTGCCGAGTGTGAGGGCTTCCTTGAAAAGGGGGGCGATATCTTCATCCCTGAATCCCGCGATGCCGCACCCGATTCGGGTCACATAGAAGAACAGGTCGGGACGGGACTTGGCGAACTCGATAAACTCGTCAACGTAGGGCTTAATGGTTTCAACGCCGCCTTGCATCGTGGGAATGGCATAGCTCTGCCCTTGAAGACCAACTCCTTGTCCCCACACGGCACCGAACAGCTTGAGCGCGGCGCGGGCCGCGCCACCACCGTGAAAACCGCCCAAATTGCTGCCAAACACGAATACTTCATCTGGTGCCAAACGGTTAATCATTTCAGGAGTGAAAGGTCCCAGCGAGCCTCTAATATTATCATCCATAGTAAACATTATTGATGGTTATCCAGGTGCGAAAGTAATCATTTTTCCTTTCAATGTCAAGAATCAGGCACATTTTTTGCTAATGTAAATTAAATTTCGATGAGAGAGTTTATAATTGTAAATAATTGTGTATCTTTGCACCCGCATTTTTTGAGTATGAGCATTTGGAAGAACATATTTTGTGTCATAACCTCTCCAAAATACGGTTGGGAGGTCATCAATGATTCCAACATTCCGGCAGGCAAAGTGTTGTACAGTGCCTATCTGCCGCTGCTGTGTCTGTTGGGATTAACGTGCTTCGTGCCGATGATTTATGACCGCACCATTTCGTTCAGTTCCTCGCTGATGACAGGAATTGTCATGTTCTCGACATATCTGATAAGTTACTACGCCATCACCTATCTGTTGAGCGGTTTTTACCCCGAGTTGGTGAAGACCCAGGGCGCTGCTGCCAGGTTGGACGATTTCATCTTGTTCAATCTCATTTTCCTGGTGCTGCTGATGATTGTGCGTAACCTGTTGCCCAGCGACTTCACGCCAGTGTTGTTCCTGATGATTTATCTGCCATGGATGGTCTATCGCGGAACCGACAATCTCTTTGTCAAGAAGGAGAAGGTGCCCAGATTTGTTGTCATCTCATCGGCTTTGCTGTTGGGACTCCCCATGGTGCTTAAACTCATCCTGGATTTGTTTATCATTAAATAAAGAACGATGGCGGCGAACAACAATCACAATACGATCAACATCAAGAACCGTAAGGCGACGTTTGATTACGAGATCATCGAGACCTTCACGGCGGGTATCGTACTCACTGGTACCGAAATCAAGTCCATCCGTCAGGGCAAGTGTGGCCTGACCGATACCTACTGTATGGTCATCAATGGTGAGATTTGGGTGAAGAACATGTATATTGCCGAGTACAGCTATGGGTCTTACAACAACCACACAACCCATCGCGACCGCAAACTGTTGCTGAACCGCAAGGAAATCCGTCGCATTGCACGTGATACCCAGCAGCCCGGTATTGCCATCGTCCCGCTACGCCTGTTCATCAATGAGCGCGGTCTGGCCAAGTTGGTCATTGCCACAGCTCGTGGTAAACGCCAGTTCGACAAGCGCCAGTCCATCAAGGAGCGCGAGGACAAGCGTGCCATCGATCGCATGTTCAAGCACTAACTCTCATTTTCATAAAGATAAGCGGTTGATTTGCTGTTTGCAATCAACCGCTTATTGGTTTTGACCACGTTATTATCTCATTCTTTGGGATTTCTTATGATCCAGTCAAAGGCAAGTCTCAGTTCATTTGCCTGATAGATGACATTATCCACCATGAAGGGAGTGGGCTCGGGACCGATGACGTGGTAGATGCTTCCGTCTTGGAAATAGAAGCGGCGGTCAAAGCGCTTGCCATTCTCATCATAGTCTTGTGTTAGGGCGAATATCAGCCTCTGGTTTGCGTCGTAAAGGAATTCCTCGTAGTATTTCTTTTTCCCGATATTGTAATTGCGGGTGACGAAATAGAGAGGATAATAATTGAAATGAGGATCACGGTCATCACCTTCGGCAAGCCAATAGGTGCCCCGGACCGTGTTGTAGAAGAAGTGAAGCGTCTCGGTGGTTTTTCCGTTTTTATGGACGGTATAGTTGAGCGTGGTAACCATTTCGTTGCCCATACCCTTATTCTTCTTCGAGGATTCTTTTGCCTGCTGGTAAGCGGTCTGAATCGATGAGATGACAGGGTCGGCTGGTTCGGCAGCTACTGCAAGTGCGGTGATCATGCAAGCCGTGAGAAGGATGAGTCGAAGATATTTCATAATTGTCAATATTAAAGAGATGTACGATTAAACAGGAATATGGGTTAGCAGCAGTTGGTCAAAGGATTGCTGCACAGCCACTCGTTTTCTATCCAGCCGACGATGTCGCAGCCGTCAACCATAACCTTTACCCAGTCGCCTTCAAAGTCCAGAGGCATTAGCAAGAGTTCCTGATTGAAGGTGAAAACGATGTCGGCATTCTGGTCAGGAGCGGCACGCAGGTGCAGTTCTTGTCCGCCATAGTTGCTCGTGCCGAGGCCGAGAACCGAAAAATGAATCCAATATTCACCAGTGTCAGAGCCCACAAGCGATGTCGTATCCTCATCATCGGCTGCATTCCACAGGTCATTGATTTTCCACCAACCGTCTTGAGGCGATGACAGGCTGAACATGTATGGCTCATAACAGGACAGCGTCATGACTGTGGCACCACTGGGTTTGTTCAGGATGTAGGAGCAAGTGGAATCGCCGCAAAGATAGGCGATTAATGTTTTCTCTTTTGCGCCGACGGTGAAAGCCGTCACTAACAAAATGGTCATCAATACTATCTTTTTCATCTTTCCTCGTTTTTTTTGAATTGTTGATGATGTATCAATAATCTTTGCAAAGTTAAAACAAAAATCACTTATTCTGCTTTTTTTTTGATGATTTATTGTTGGCTACACATTTATCTGATCACATAGACATATAAAGAGAATAGTTAATAGCGGGCAATGAGCCACAACTATTAACTATTCTCAAATTCTTATAAGACGTTCTACAGTCTAATGTCTATTATCCCAGGAAGCCCAGGAGGACACCAGCGGCAACAGCCGAACCGATCACACCGGCCACGTTGGGACCCATAGCGTGCATGAGCAGGTAGTTGCTGGGATCGGCCTTGAGGCCCTGGTCGTTACTGATGCGTGCTGCCATGGGCACTGCCGATACGCCGGCATTACCGATAAGCGGGTTCAACTTCTTGCTCTTGGGCAAGATGAGGTTGAAGATCTTCACGAACAGCACACCCGAGCAGGTGGCGATGATGAAGGCGCAGAAACCGAGGAAGAAGATAAAGATGGTCTCCTTGGTCAGGAACTGCGATGCCTGGGTCGAAGCACCCACGGTCATACCCAGCAGGATGGTCACGATGTCGGTCATCGCATTGCTGGCAGTGTGGGCAAGACGCTTGGTCACGCCACTCTCACGCAACAGGTTGCCGAAGAAGAGCATACCCAACAGGGGAATAGCCGAAGGCACAACAAAGCAGGTGAGAATCAGACCGAAGATGGGGAAGATGATCTTCTCCAGCTGGCTGACCTTGCGGGCAGGTTTCATGCGCATCTTGCGCTCCTTCTCGGTCGTGAGCAGGCGCATGATGGGCGGCTGAATCACCGGCACAAGCGCCATGTAACTGTAGGCACTCACGGCAATGGCACCCATCAGGTTAGGAGCCAGTTTTGACGACAGGAAGATGGCGGTAGGACCATCGGCACCACCGATGATGGCGATAGCGCCGGCTTGGTCAGGCATGAAGCCCAGAGCCAGGGCAATCATGTAGGCGCCGAAGATACCGAACTGGGCTGCTGCACCAACAAGCATCAGCTTGGGGTTGGCCAGCAGTGCACTGAAGTCGGTCATCGCGCCGATGCCCAGGAAGATGAGTGGTGGATACCATCCGTTGCGAACACCTTGATACAAGATGTTAAGCACCGATCCGTCTTCATAGATGCCAATCTCGTTGCCCGGCTGGAAAGGAATGTTACCGATCAGGATACCGAATCCGATGGGCACGAGCAACATGGGCTCAAAATCATGCTTGATGGCGAGGTAGATGAAGAACAGACCCACCAAAATCATGATCAGGTTAGTCCAATCAAAGTTGTAGAATCCGGTAAAGTGCCAGAAATCCAACAACTTGGTAAACAGGAAATTGTCAAGCAGTACCATGGATTTAACTAGTTTCTGGTTTCTAGTCTCTCGTTTCTAGTTTTATGTCTCTAGGAAGCGGATGCCTGCTAGGGACTAGAAACTCTGGACTATCAACTAAATTAATTATCCGATTACCATGATAGTGTTACCCTCGAGTACCGAATCCTCCTTCGATACCTCGATGCTCTTGACAGTACCGTCAACGCCGGCATGGATCTCGTTGCCCATCTTCATGGCCTCGAGGATGCACACCACGTCGTCGGCCTTCACTTGCTGGCCAACCTTTACAAAGATGTCCTTGATGACGCCGGGAAGCGGCGACTCGATCACGTGACCACCAGCTGCGGCGGGAGCAGCCTTGCGAGCAGGCTTGGGAGCGGCAGCGGGAGCATCGCTCACGGCGACACGCTTAACGGCGGGAGCAGCCTTGGGCTGTTCGGGCAGTTCAACGTCATAGGCCACACCGTTCAACTGGATGTGGGCGATGTTGCCTTCAATGTTATCGATGGCAACATTATACTCGTTACCATTGATCTTATACTTGTATTCCTTCATTTGAGTGAATGATTTTTAATGGTGATTATTTCTTGATAACGGGTATTTCACGCATCAGGCCGGCCTTGTTGGCCCATGTCGAATTGTCACGCGGAGCGAGTGTCAAAACGCCGCTCTCGTTGTCGTGGGCATTCAGGTGCTGATACAATGCGAAGCAGATAGCAGCCATCTTCTCGCCATCGAGGTCGCCGCTAGCGGGAACGGCAGCAGCCTTAACTGCTTCGGGAGCAGCCGACTGCTTCTCATCCTCGGTCTTCAGGTTCCTGCTGGCAAATTTGCCGAACAACTTGAACAGGATGTAGAGCAGTGCCAGAGCGATGAACACTACCGACATGGCGAGCAGGGCAATCCAGTAGCCATGAGGATCCTTGATGTGGAAGGCCTCGATGTTCTCGTTCACCTCACGGATGTTGTAGTTACCCTTAGTGATTGCAGTCTCGATGGTCTTGCCATCCTTGACAGTCCATTCGGTCTGACCGTCGTCAAGGACACTGGGCAGACGGCCCTCGGCCTTGATGGCATAGGTCTCACCGTAATTCAGCGAAGCGGGAATCGTTACGTCATCAACCAGGTCACCATTCACGTCATACAAGGCAATGTAATTGTCCTTACCGTAAGTGAAGGTGAAGGGCATGTGGAAGGTGCCCGACTTGGGGTCACCGTCAGCTTCCATGACGAAGTGGCTGCGGGGAGCGATCTTGGTGTGACGCTCATCACCACGAGGAATCTCGTAGATGTCCATAGGCTGGGCCTCACAGAGCTCGACAAGAATCTGTTTGGGCTTTTTCTTGTTGCCCTTGTTCTTGTCAAAGACGCTCTGGATTTCCTCACGGCTCAAGGTCGTGATGAACATCTGCTCGACGGCAGTGGAGCTGTAGGACGAGTTGTAGAACTCGACCCATCCGTTGCCGCCCGTGCTGTCCTGCTGCACCATCACCTCGTTGATGCGCACGTTCTTGCGGCCTTGGGCCAACGTGGGCAGTGCGAGGATGGCGCACAACAGAACGAGTATCAATGTTCTTTTACTCATGATTACAAGGGAATATTACCGTGCTTCTTGGTGGGATTGGTCAACTTCTTGGTGCGCAGTACCTCCAGGGCGCGGATCACGCGGAAGCGGGTGTTCCTCGGCTCGATCACGTCATCGATGTAGCCATAGCGGGCTGCATTGTAAGGCGTGCAGAAGAGGTTGTTGTACTCGTCCTCCTTCTCCTGGATGAACTTCTTGCCCTGCTCGAGCAGGTCCTTGGCCTTGGCTTCGTCGCCGGCAGCCTTGGCCTCCTCGGCCTGGGTCTTGAAGTTCTTGCTGTCCTTGGCGTAGAGGATCTCGGCAGCGCCGGCAGCACCCATAACAGCGATCTCGGCGCTGGGCCAAGCGTAGTTCAAGTCGCCGCGCAGCTGCTTGCAGCTCATCACGATGTGCGAGCCACCGTAGCTCTTGCGCAGGGTAACGGTTACCTTGGGCACGGTAGCCTCGCCGTAGGCGTAGAGCAACTTGGCGCCGTTCATGATCACGGCGTTGTACTCTTGGCCGGTACCGGGCAGGAAGCCGGGCACGTCAACGAGGGTTACCAGAGGAATGTTGAAGGCATCGCAGAAGCGTACGAAGCGGCCGCCCTTCTTCGAGGCGTTCACGTCGAGTACACCTGCCATGCAGTTGGGCTGGTTGGCGACAACGCCGACAGCCTGGCCGTTGAAGCGGGCAAAGCCCACGATGATGTTCTTGGCAAAGTCCTTGTGAACCTCGAGGAACTCACCGTTGTCAACGATAGCGCTGATGACCTGATACATGTCGTAGGGGTCGTTGGCGCTCTCGGGGATGATGTTGTTCAAGGCATCCTCCACGCGGTCGATGGGATCGGTGCACTCCACGCGGGGAGTCTCTTCCATATTGTTGCTGGGCATGTAGCTCAACAGCTGACGGATGATGGCGATAGCCTCTTCCTCGGTCTCGGCGGCGAAGTGTGCCACACCGCTCTTGCTGGCGTGAACACCGGCACCACCCAGCTGCTCCTGGGTCACGTTCGACCTTGGGACCGGTCAGGAACATGAAGGAGATACCCTTGGCCATGATGATGAAGTCGGTCAGGGCAGGGGAGTAAACGGCACCACCGGCACAGGGGCCGAGGATAGCGCTGATCTGAGGAATCACACCCGAAGCGTTGATGTTGCGCTGGAAAATTTCGGCATAGCCGGCCAGGGCGTTAACGCTCTCCTGGATGCGGGCACCACCCGAGTCGTTCAGGCCGACAACAGGAGCGCCCTGCTTCATGGCAAGGTCCATGACCTTACACATCTTCAATGCCATGGTCTCGCCCAGCGAACCGCCGATGACGGTGGCATCCTGAGCAAAGACGTAAACCAGACGACCGCCGACGGTACCGAAACCGGTTACAACGCCGAACATGTCCAGTTCCTCAAAGCTGCCCTCGTCAAGGAGCATATTGATGCGCTCACGGGCAGTGAATTTGCCCTTCTCGTGCTGCTTGGCAATAGCCTTCTCGCCACCGCCCAGGCGCGCTTTCTCGCGACGCTCAATCAGCTCTTGAATCTTATCAAGTTGTTTTCCCATTTTATTTTATGGTTTTTAAGTTTTAAGTTTTCAGTTGTAAGTCCAGCCAGTTTAGCTTATGGCATGAGTTCCAATGGTGAAATGAGTCGTGGCTCACAACCTGAAACCTGCAACTATTTCTTTATTTACTCAGGTTTCTCGCAAAGTTCCAACAAAGCACCACAGGTGGTCTTGGGATGCAGGAAGGCAATGTTCAGGCCCTCGGCACCACGACGGGGATGAGCGTCAACAACGCGGCCACCCTTCTCCTGTACCTCGTCCAGTGCGTTCTGCACGCCGTCCTGTACGGCAAATGCAATGTGCTGGATGCCACCACGGCCACCGTTCTTCTCGATGAATTTGGCGATAGCGCTCTCGGGGGCAGTAGCCTCGAGCAGCTCAATCTTGGTCTGACCCACCTGGAAGAAGGCGGTCCTTACCTTTTGGTCAGCAACTTCTTCAATAGCAAAGCACTTGAAGCCCAGCATGTTCTCGTAGAAAGGAATAGCCTCCTCGAGCGAGGTAACGGCGATTCCCACGTGTTCGATGTGCGAAATGTTCATAACTTTCTGTTTTTTAGACGTTTATTTAATTGAATTAAATGAAATTTCAAAATAACGCACAAAAGTACAAAAAATATATTTTATATAAGGTAGAGGAGCCCTTAAAACATTGGCCGTTCAAACCGAAAATAACATTTTTTTAACATTGAGCGACAACGCCAATTGCTTAGCCCTGTATTTTGCCGTCACCGCTAATCTAACAGCAGTCACTAAGCCCTCGACAACAAAGTTTTCATCATCTTTTTTATCACTGCTGGCCTGTAAATCGGGAATTATATCTAAATTTGTGGCGATTATGAAGAAAGATACCATTCAACTGATAATTATCCTGCTGGTGCTGCTGGCTGCAGTGCTGGCCATTGTGATGTATATGCCTCACGACATCGTGACCATATATAACTGGTACAAGGAACACTTGACCTATGGCACAATCTTGCTGCTGATGGCCATCGAGAGCTCATTCATTCCGTTCCCCAGCGAAGTGGTGATTCCGCCTGCCGCCTATTTTGCGGCTCGTAACGGCGACATGAACATCATCATGATTGTCGTCATCGCCACCCTGGGTGCACTCATCGGTGCGGTCATCAACTATGTGCTGTCGTTGCTCATCGGGCGCCCCGTGGTTTATGCCTTTGCCAACAGCCGCATCGGCCACATGTGCCTCATCGATGCCGAGAAAGTGCAGAAGGCCGAGGCCTACTTCGACCGCCATGGCGCCATCTCGACCTTCCTGGGCCGTCTCATTCCCGCCATTCGTCAGTTGATTTCCATTCCCGCCGGCTTGTCGCGCATGAACTTTGGCACCTTTGTCCTGTTCACCTCGTTAGGAGCTGGCATCTGGAATGTGGTGCTTGCCGGTTTAGGCTATTGGCTCAGTTTGCACTTCCCCGAGCAGGAACTGCTTGCGCAGCTCGAGCACTACAACCGCTACTTGTCATGGGCTGGCTACGCACTGGCCATTTTCATCGTCCTCTTCCTGGCCTATCAGGCCATACGCAAGCGCCCCGCTGGGACTAACTCCTAACTCCTAACTCCTAACTACTATGAAAGTTTCTCCCTCATTGCTCTCCGCCGACTTTGGCAATCTCGCCAAAGACATCGACATGATTAACCGCAGCAATGCCGACCTGCTTCACCTCGACGTGATGGACGGCGTGTTCGTGCCCAACATCTCCTTTGGCTTCCCTGTTATCAAACACGTGCAACGCCTGTGTCAAAAACCTCTCGATGTTCACCTGATGATTGTTGAACCACAGAAGTTCATCCCCCAGGTGCGCGACTGCGGCGCTGCCATCATGACCGTGCATCAAGAGGCATGTATTCATCTGAATAGGGTAGTGCAGCAGATTCACGATGCAGGTATGCTAGCCGGTGTATCGCTCAATCCCGCGACTCCCGTGTCGATGCTCAAAGACATCATCTGTGATGTGGATCTCGTGCTTCTCATGTCGGTCAACCCGGGCTTCGGAGGCCAAAAGTTCATCGTGCAAACTCTGAACAAGGTGCGCGAACTGCGCCAACTCATCACGCTCAACGGCAGTCATGCCGAGATTGAGATTGACGGCGGCGTGAACGATGTCACCGGTGCGCAACTTGCTGAAGCTGGTGCAGATATCCTCGTTGCCGGAAGCTATGTTTTTGGAGCCGATGACCCCATCAAAACTATCGAGGGATTAAAAAACCTATAAAAATATTTTGACGGGTGGAAAATTTGCCATAACTTTGCACCCGCTTTGGGAGAGAAATCCCGCAAGCATGACTGGAAAGGTGCCGGAGTGGTCGATCGGGGCGGTCTCGAAAACCGTTGTACGCTTTGCGTACCGTGGGTTCGAATCCCTCCCTTTCCGCAGAGATTAGGGTAACGGATTGAAAATCAATCAGTTACCCTCTTTTATTGAAAATTATCGGGACGCCATAGGGACGATAATTTTTAGAGCTATAAATGTAAACATTTTCTATCAGTGGTTGAAACTGGTAAAAAATGTTAAAAAAATGTCGTGCATTACCAAAAGGAATACGGCAACAGAATTAATAGGTTTCACGTATCCTAAACTTCACGAAGGCAAAAGTTGGTATGTCGATTTCTATGCCCTCGATCCTTCAACTGGAGAGATGAGGCGCAAGAAATTCAAACTCGATGGCATACCTAGAGTATCAGAAAAGAGACGCCGCGCAGCTGAGATTATCGAGGCTGTGACACGGCAATTACGCCAAGGTTGGAATCCCTGGGTGAACACACAAGAAAGCCGCGGTTTTACTTTATTATCAGATTGTCTTGACCGTTATCTGGAATATGTTGATAAGAAAGGTGACAGGTACAAAACGAAGATGAGATACCGCTCCAGCGTGAATATTCTGCGAGAGTATTTCGAGACCTTGGTGGTTCCTCCAAGGTATGTTTATCAATTCAACCAAACATTAATAGTAGACTTCCTCGACTGGCTCCTGCTCGATCGTGATGCGAGTGCCCGCACCCGCAACAACTATCGTTCTTGGCTCTATGGTTTGAGTGAGTTCTTTAAGAAGCGAAAGTACATTACTGATAATCCTGTAGAGGATGTCGAAATATTAAAGGAGAGCGCTAAGTTCCGCAAGGACTTGAGCAAAGAAAAACTGGCAAAGATGCGCCAGCACCTCCTTGAAAAAGACCCTCATTTCCTGCTCGCTTGCGAGTTGGAATACTATACCTTCATTCGACCGAATGAACTAAGTCATCTGCGTGTCAAGGATGTGTCAATCAAAGACCAGACCATCTTTGTCTCAGGCGATTTCAGCAAGAATCACAAGGATGGATACGTTGGTATTAACCGCCGCATCTGCAAACTCATGATTGATTTGAAAGTGCTTGAGCAGCCTGGCGAGTTCTTTCTGTTTGGGCGTGGCTTCGTGCCTCGTAGTGAACGATATAACGCAGACCAGTTCAATCGCCGTTGGAAGAAGATGCGTGAAGAACTTGGATGGGAAGACTGCTATCAGTTCTATTCTTTGAAAGATAGTGGTATTCGAGATCTAGCGAATAATGCAGGTATCGTTGTGGCCCGAGACCAAGCTCGACACAGTGATGTTGCTACCACTAATAAGTACATCCAAGTTCATAACGATGTTCACGAAGAAACCAAGAACTTTGAGGGAGAACTTTAGCTCTCTATTTTATAGAAGCAACCTTTGAGTAACTGCGACATTCCATCCTCTGTGAATGTCGCGGTTATTTTCTCGCAGAGGTAGCGTTTGCCGTCGATGTGGAAGACGGAGCGGACGTTGGGGATCTTGTCGGCAAGGAAGGAGAAGGTGTACTTCTTCTTTTGGTCGACGGGATAGAAGGTGTCGCGCTCAATGCCCTGGCCGTAGGCGGCGTTGTTGATGCGCAGCGAACAGGTCTTGCCGCTGTTGATGCGATTCCAGGTAACCGAGAGCACGCCCGAGTTGCTGTTGGGGGTCGGGGCGTAATAGGAGTAATCGAGGTCGAAGGTGTCCGTCCAGGGATGCGGGTGTCGGGGCGAGAACATCATGTAACTGCCCCACCAGAAGGCGACAAAGAGTTTGTCGAAGACGGCTCCGCTCTTCTCCCGCTTCCCGGCGCTGACCGTGGGCAGTGCGCCCCACTGGATGGGCACGTCCTGGTCCACCTTCTCCGAGGAATGTGGGCGGCCTGTGTGCGACTGGTTGGAGTAGGCGTTGTCGCCCTCCCCCGTCTCGCCGCACTCGAGGAACGGAACGAGGCCTATGACATCGTCCGTCTCGTCGAGCCAGGCGGGAACTATCTTCATCTCATCCACATCGTCGGGGTTGTCCCTGTCGATGATCAGCGGGCCGAAGCGGTTGATGGGAACAAGCCGGGTGACGTTGCCCCAATTGTCCCATTCCTCGCGGCCGCCGCTGCGGTATTTTACTCGCTTCATCACCTCAAGCACGAAGTAGGTGTCCACGTCCTGCGCGTAGTGCAGGCCCCACACTCCGCCGCTGTCGGGAACGGCCTCCTGCCGGACGTTGCTCGAGATCAGGGCGTTGAGCGTGGCGTGGGAGGTACACCTCACCGTGCCGTCTGCCTTGGTCATCTGGTCGATGTACCACTGGCAGTTGTAGATATTGTCAAGGCGGTGGCCGCCTGCGGCGTAGCCCTGGTTGAGCATCGCCTTGTAGCCGCTCTTCTCCTCGTCGGTGGTCACCTCCACAGTGAAAGCGTCAACGACCTTTGAGATGTGGATGGTGCCGGCCGCCTCGATGTTATCCGCGGTCGCAGTGCAGGCAATCGTGCTGCGTGCGTGGTCAATGTCGAACTCACACAGAAGGAGTTTCTCCAGTTCCTGGAAGAACTCGTTCACCGTCCAATGCGGCAAGGCACTCGCCCATGTGCGGTTGCTGTTGGCGTATGGCGTGGTGTTCATCAGCAGCAGGTGGCGGTAGTCGCTCTGCTCCCACAACGAGAAGTCATAGGCGTAGCCCAGGGCTTCGCAGATCTTCTTGGTCAGCCACAGCAGGTACGGCTGGAACGAGAGGCCACGGGAGAAGTCCGTGTCGTCCTCGTCGTCGGGGTTTACCTTCCACTCGTACTTGCTGGCGGTGGCGTTCCACTTGGCGCAGTTCTGCAGGTTGCCGCTGGAGTTGTTGACCCACGGCAAGGCGGTGTAGTCCTCCGTCCTGCCCCAGAGCTGCGCCGGGGATGCGTAGGTCACTTCTTCCCCGGGTCGTGGCTGGGCCCCGCCGCCGGTAGGCGAATTGTCGGGATAGATGCTGGGCCACTTGCCCAGGTCGAGCTCGTCGATGTAGGTTTCATCGAAGCGAGGAAAGAAGTTCTGGTAGGAACGCTTCTCCAGGAACTGCACCTTGACTGATTCCTGCGAGATGCCCGTGATCACGACGGCACCTCGCTTGAAGAAGTTGGTGTCCTGCAGCACCGCATCGAAGAAGATGTCGCCTGCATCGACGTCTTTGCGGGTCCGAAGATGTCAAGGTTCTGTGGACAGTCTGCCAGAGGCAACTCAATCTCCATGCTGTAGTCATCGGCATCAGTGAAGATGCGGTTCTCCGATACATATTCAATCGAAGACCCCTTCTTCAGTGCTGCCTGTTTTCCGTTTATCGTAAGTATCATAAAGAATAGCGGTTGATTTGCCACAAAGGTAAATCAACCGCGTATGCCTTGAAAAGACGAAGGAAGCGCTATCGTGTCATTTCTCAAGTTGCTTGATGCATTCGAGAATAGATGCGCGTTTCTCTTCATTTGTTCCATGAACGAGATGACGGACGACTCCGTTCTTATCTACCACGATAGTCAACGGAAAGCCTTCACCTTGAACCCATGACATCATGTCCTTGGCTTCAATCAAGTGGGTCCAGTTGAAGTTGTGCTGTCCCGTGATCTTGCGTGTGAGGGCTTCATCGTGATAGGTTGCGGAAAAGAAGAGCACATCGGGAAACATCTCTTTCCACGTTGATAGAATCGGCATTTCTTTGCGACATGGCCCGCATCCGGAGTACCATAGATTCAGAACCATGACCTTTCCCTTCACGCCATCGTTTGTCCACGTCCTCCCGTCAATATCGGTTTCACTGAATTGTGGAAACGGCTCTCCAACCACAGGCTTGGATAGTCCATCGGCCTGCGTCGTCATGCGCATCATTTCGGCCTGCTCCTGATATTTCTCAAGAAAAAGGGTTCCATGAAAGACCTTCTCTACAGGAATGGCTTGATTGACCAGTTCTTCAGGGAGAGTCATGTCATAAGTATAGGCGATAAGCCTGTTCTTTTGCCCGTCGTTTACTAGTGTTACATCCGGGGTCGCGTTTTCAGGCAACTTTATGTCGTCTTTGAAAAAGTACCCGTTTACTATCATTTTTGCTTGAATCACCCCTTCCTCCTGAGCGGCTAAGCTCAAGACAGAAAGGAAGGCTACAAATAAAACCATCAAGTGTTTCATCTTATTATTCATTTTGGCAGTTAACTATTGAAATCAGTGAGCAAAGGTATATATTATTCTTTGATAAACACTCATTTTCTCTTATTTTTCGGTGATTTATTGTTCATGAGGCGCTGGTACTCGCCAGACTTTTATAATTTTGGAAAAGTTGCTCAACCGCGTATGCTGTGAAAAGACGAGGATTACTGTACAGGTTCTACGATACATGTAAAATACACTCGATCCCAAAAGTAAACGAATGGCAAATCACGAGTACCGCCATACTTCAAGATGCGAAACTTAACCTCTTGCCCGTCTTCTAGAGTGGTGTTCGGAAAATCACTGCGCAGGAAATAGATGTTACACCTAGGAACGGGAGCCTTTTTTCCATAGGCATCTTCAGGAGCCTTTTTGAGTTCACACCAGACGCCGACATTGGCTTCCCAAAAATCCTTATCAGTACACATCATCGTTACAATGACCCCTTCATAAACGCCATCGGTGGGACATTCCCACATTTCCTGAGAATATTCCTCAATATTAGGTTCATCTTTCTCGCTGTTGCAAGCGGTCATCGCGAGCATTGTCAGCAACATAATCACCAGTTTCTTTGTCATATCCATATCACATCATTCTTTAGTTAGTGTTTATCCACTGCAAAGGTAGCAAAAATTATTGCTAAACAATCATTTTCTTTTATTTTTCGGTGATTTATTGTTCATGAGGCGCTGGTACTCGTCCTGCGCCTGTTTAATGCCTTTGTCACCGGTCACGGTGTTGACGGTGACGAAAGGCTCGTCCAATCGCTCGTTGAGACGAGCGATGATCTCTTTCAAGTCTTTACTCTCCTGGACAATCACCTGCGGTTGGCTTTGCGCCAAAGCCATCGGCGCTGTGATTGACCTTGACACGTCGGCACTGCGAAGCGAGCCGATGG
Organism: uncultured Prevotellaceae bacterium; assembly: GCA_900317325.1. Taxonomy (GTDB): domain Bacteria; phylum Bacteroidota; class Bacteroidia; order Bacteroidales; family Muribaculaceae; genus Sodaliphilus. The sequence continues at coordinate 56 of ONGE01000008.1, read as the reverse complement.
TGTTGGTGCGCTGCGCGTAGTCCAGAGCCTCGATCAGAGGACGGGCAACGGGTGAA
>ONGE01000007.1 GCA_900317325.1 uncultured Prevotellaceae bacterium | reverse complement strand
GGTCACGTTTGATGTATTGAAATTGCTCAAGTCAAGGCTGGTCACACCACTGCGATCGAACATGCAATCCATGTTAGTGGCTTTGGACGTGTCAAAATGGCTTACGTCAATGCTGGTCAAACTGCTGCAATTCTGGTACAAGTAGCCAAAGTTGACCACTTCACTGGTGTTGAGATATGCTACGCCAACGATGGATTGTAAGCGCTTCATGCCACAGAACCAGAAGTAAACGTACGTGGGACGAGCCGCAGCAAACGACGAGTTAAAGACAACCTTGGTCACATAGTCTTTCGTGCCGTCGACATACCAGTCCGGCGCATTCCAGCTTGTTTTCAAGTCATAGGTCGTGCCAGGACGACTGCTGCGCTGGTTGTCGTAATAGAATGTCAGTGTCGTGTTCGACGACGTGTAGCAGGCATAGGCTTCGGCTGCATCAGCGCCAATAGCGCAAATCACGGCCGCCACCAGGACGACCATTCTAAGGAGTAAATTGCTGTGTTTCATATTCATTGAAATTTAGAGGGTGAATAATGTTATTTGTCGCAAAAATAATAAAAAAGCAGATAAAAACAAAGTAATTGGGGTATTTTGCTATTAGTTTTTAGCTATTAGCTTTTGTATTAGCTTAAGACAATTGCTTTTAGTCAACAATTCAAAAATCTCAACCCGCAGAGGGTCGCTTCAGCCATGAGGATACAGACTAAGTAAGATAATATTGTCTGCTCGCATAGAATTGCAAATAAGAGAAACATTCGCACTCCTGTCAAACGGAATGTGAATGCCTCTCTAAACTCTAAATAGCACAGCGAGCATCAAAGCTCTGCTTCCTTGAGTTTCTCGGCGTTCTCGGCAACGATGAGGTGGTCGATACAGTCCTGGATGTCGCCGTCCATGAAGGCGGGCAGGTTGTAGATGGTGTAACCGATGCGGTGGTCGGTGATGCGTCCCTGCGGATAGTTGTAGGTGCGGATTTTTGCCGAGCGGTCGCCTGTCGAGACGAGGGTCTTGCGGCGCGAAGCGATGTCATCGACATACTTCTGATGCTCGTGGTCGTAGATGAAGGTACGCAGGCGTGCCAGGGCGCGCTCCTTGTTCTTGGGCTGGTCGCGTGTCTCGGTACACTCGATGAGAATCTCCTGCTGCTCACCCGTGTTGGGATTGGTCCACATGTAGCGCAGACGCACACCACTGTTCACCTTGTTCACGTTCTGGCCACCGGCACCGCCGCTGCGGAAGGTGTCCCACTTGATCTCGCCCTCGTTGATGTGCACGTCGAACGGTTCGGCCTCGGGAAGGACAGCCACGCTGGCCGCACTGGTGTGGACACGGCCTTGAGTCTCGGTGACGGGTACGCGCTGCACGCGGTGCACGCCCGACTCATACTTCAGTGTGCCATAGACGTTGTCGCCCGTGATGCTGAATACGATTTCCTTGAAGCCGCCCACAGCGCCCTCGCTGCAACTGGACATCTGCACGTTCCAGCCCTTGGTCTCGCAATAGCGGGTGTACATGCGAGCCAGGTCGCCGGCAAACAAGGCAGCCTCGTCGCCTCCCGTGCCACCACGAATCTCGAGCACCACGTTCTTGCTGTCCTCGGGGTCCTCAGGGATGAGCAAGAGCTTGATTTCCTCCTCGAGTTTAGGCACTTGGGCCTGTCCCTCGTCAATCTCCTCACGTGCCATCGCACGCAGGTCCTCATCACTCTCGGTATCAAGGACGGCTTTGGCCTGCTCGATGTCCTCGAGCAGCTTGCGATAGCGGTGGGTGGCATTGAGCAGGGTCTCCAGGCTCTTGTATTCCTTGGTGAGCTTGACGTAGCGCCGCTGGTCGGCGATGACATTGGGGTCGGTAATCAACGTGCCGATTTCCTCAAATCGGGCATCCAGGCCATCAAGGCGTTGTAATAATGCGTTTTCTGCCATAGTGTTTTCTGAATTTGGCTGCAAAGGTAGTAAAAAAGGTGTTAGCTTATTGCCATTGGCCTTCAGTTTTTGGTTTGCATTCTCTCGGGATGGCGGTTGACGTATTCCTGAATGCGCTCGGCAAACTTGAGATCTTTTTTATTTGAAGGATCGGGGGTGTACTCCAAATTCTCGGGGATATCCTTACCCAAATCAATCACAAGATGCGCTTTAACGGGCGACACATGAATCATCAGCGAGTCGTACAGCGCATGGGTGTTGGCATCGTAGCATGCCATCGTCAGGGTATCACCGCTCACGCTCACCGTCTGGTAATAGCGGCTGGAGATGCCGAACTTGTCGAAGCGCTCGTCAAACAAGATGCGATAATTCTTGGGCGAGCAATGGCTGACGGTGTAAACAGGAACTGCCGGAGCACCGTTTTTATAGGTGCTTCCAATCATGCGGTCATAGGCGTGCTCGTGGCCCTGCAAGACCAAATCAACACCATACTGACGCACAAGGTCGTCGAACATCCATCGCTGCGTCATGTTGTTGTTGGAACCCTTGATGGAATAGAGCGGGTGATGCAGGACAAGAATCTTCCACTTGGCCTTGCTCTGTTGCAATTGATCTTCAAGCCACTGGCGCTGGGTCCACAGGTAGAAGAACTCACGGTTGCTGTCCAGCACAAAAAGCTGTGTGTTGCCATAGTTCAAGGTATAGACCATGTTGTCATCCACCTTAGAGTCCAGGAAGTAGGAGAAAATCAAGGGGAAACGGCGTTCCAGACGCTGTATCACACCCTTGAAATAATCATGGTTGCCGGTCACGTTGAGGATGGGCATCGATTGTCCGATGCTGTCAAGGTCATTGAAGGTTTCGGCCCAATACTGGTTGGCAGGACGCTCGGTCAAGTCACCGCCGCACACGAGGAACTCAACCTCGGGATGGCGAGCCCAAGCCTCCATGAGCAGCCGGTTGGCGATGCCGCCAATGGTGTCCTGAACGTCACCGATAAAGAGGAATGAGAACTTGTCACGATTTGGAGCATAGGTCCGGAAATTATACCACGGCGAAGATTTTTCGGCCACGCCAAGGTGAGACCCTACAACAGCACGATAGCGGTAATGCGTGCCAGGCTTCAGCTGGCGCAGACGTGCCACATAGTAGGCCGCTTTGCCTTTTCGGGACTCGAACACCTCGCCCTGTGCCTCGATGTGTATGGTGTCACTGTCACAAGCCAGTTCCAGCCAAGAGGGCTTCACTACCGTGTCGCATTGCCAACTGACGTTGCGCGACAACTCATTCTCATCGCCGAAGGTGAGCAGCACATGGCCGGGAGCCGTCAACGGCTCGACTGCCAGTTCCTCGGGGTTGCCGAACCACACATGCCACCGCGTTGACACCCAAACTGCTAATGCCAAAACGAGCAGCAGGGCGACTAATCGTTTGATATTTTTTGACCTGGTTTTCATTTTATGCTGCAAAAGTAGTGCAAGTCGCGTAGAGTCGCAAGATTTTGAGCCGCTAGTAGTTAAAAACAAGGAGTTTTTACTAATTTTGTGGCATGAAACGACATTTATCCATCCCGTCATTGCCCGTGTGCTGGCTGTTGTGGAACCTGCTGGTGGTTTATATCGCCTACACCCTGTGCCGCGGTGTTTTCACCATGCTCAACTGGTCGCTGTATGCCGACACGCTGACCTGGAGCCATGGTCTGGGATTGTTCGGTGCCGGACTGTTGTTCGACACACCGGCCATCCTCTACACCAACGCCGTGATCCTGGTGATGTTCCTGTTGCCCTTGCACTGGAAGGAACGGCCAGGTTTTTACAGGGTGGCACGATGGATATATACTGTGGTCAACAGCATTGCGGTGTACATGAACCTGATGGATTGTGTCTATTTCCCCTTCACGGGCAAGCGCACCACGGCGTCTATTTTCGCCGAATTCAGCAACGAGAGCACTGGAGAGATGCTGAAGATATTCGGTGGCCAGTTCTTGAGTCACTGGTATCTGGTATTGCTGGCCGCGTTGGTGACCTGGGCATTCTGGAAGCTGTTCAAGCCGGGGGGAGACGCATATAACCGAATTAACGGATATAACGCAGGTGACGCGGGCAACGGGAAAAATTGCGGTTCAGTAGGCAAGTATTATATTGTTCAGGTGGTATCGCTGGTGCTGGCCATCCCGCTGTGCATCGGCGCCATACGCGGCGGTTTCACCAAGGCCACGCGTCCCATCACCATCAGCAATGCCAACCAGTATGTCAACCGCCCTGCCGAGACGGGAATCGTGCTGAACACGCCGTTCTCCATCTTCAGGACAATGAAGAAGACGCCCTTTGTCGTTCCCGACTACATGAGCGACGAGGAGGCACAGGCCCTCTTTACCCCACTCCACCAGCCCAGCGACAGCGTTGCCTTTACACCTCGCAACGTCGTGGTCATTATTCTGGAAAGTTACAGTAAGCAACATATCGGTTTCTACAACAAAACCTTGAGAAACGGAACCTATCAGGGTTTCACGCCCTTCCTTGACTCGTTGATCACACAAGGAGCGATGACCTACAAGTACTCCTATGCCAATGGGCGCAAGAGCATCGAAGGCATGCCGTCGGTATTGTCATCGCTGCCCAACTTCGTCGAGCCGCTGTTCCTCACCCCTGCATCGCTTAATGCCATGTCGGGGCTGGCGCGGGAATTGGGCGAGAACAAGGGCTACACAACCGCTTTCTTCCACGGAGCGCAGAACAGTTCGATGGGTTTCCACGCCTTTGCACGCGCCACTGGCTTCCAGCGTTACTATGGCCGCGACGAGTACAATGCCGACCCCAATTTCAACGGAGACGAGGACTTTGACGGCACTTGGGCCATCTGGGACGAGGAGTTCTTCCAGTTCTATGCCCAACAGATGGGCAAGATGCAGGAGCCGTTCATGACGGCTCTGTTCAGCGCCTCGAGCCATGATCCGTTTGCCATTCCCGAGAAGTACAAGGGCCGTTTCCCGCAAGGTGAGCGCCCCTTGCAGCAGTGCATCGCCTATACCGATTATGCCCTGAAACGCTTCTTTGAGACCGCCAGTCGACAGCCGTGGTTCAAGAACACGCTGTTTGTCATCACAGCCGACCACGTGAGCCAGCAGATCGATCCCTTCTACTGCACCACCCTTGGCAACTACTGTGTACCCATCATCCTGTATGCCCCTGGTGATGCGTCACTGCACGGCTATGACGAGGAACGCGTGGTCGAGCAGATCGACATCATGCCCACCGTGCTCGGCTACCTGCATTATGACAAGCCCTACATCGCCTTCGGGTGCGACATGCTGGGCACACCGGTTGACGACGGGTTTGCCTTGCACTGGCTGCCCGAGAGCAGCAGCTACGAATACGTTTGGGGAGACTATGCCCTGCAGTTCGACGGGAAGCAGGTCACTGCCGCCTACAAGTTCCGCAGCGACTCCACCCTATCCAATAATGTCCTGGGTGTGATGCCCACCGACACGCGCAACAAGATGGAGCGCCACATGCAAGCCATTATCCAGCAATACATGCAGCGGATGACCACCGACCGGTTGGTCGTTGCTAATCACTAGTCTAGAAGTTGAAACCGAGGATGCGGTAAACCTGGTTAACCATGCCCAGGCGGTCGATGTCGGGGCGGGTCGAGAAGAAGAGGAAATTCAGGTCGCGCTCGGGAATCTTGCCGGCATAGATGGTAAAACCGCCATTGTCGCCCAGGTGATAGACGTGGGTGGGCTCGCCAGGCATGTCCTGAACGAAGAAGCCGTAGCCGTAGCCCGTGTGAGGCTGGTAACCATACTCGGCATCGGCGGGAATCTGAATCCAGGGCAGATAAGCCAAGCGCTTGCTGGCAGCGGTCCACACGCGGTTGTCGCGGAGCGCGCGTTCCCAATGCATGAAATCGTTGATCGAGCAATACAGGGCGCCGTCGGCCTTGGTGCCGAAGAAACTTTCCTCACCGTAGTCATATTCCTTCCAAACACCCTTCTCGTCGCGCTGGTAGCCATGTGCCATTTGGGCTATATCGCGGTCGGGCTCAAAGTAGCAGCAGGTCTGCATATCGGCAGGCTCAAAAACGCTCCTGTTCATGTAGTCCTCGAAGGGAATGCCCGTTGTGCGTTCCACAACCTGGTAGATCAGCTGGAAAGTAGGATTGATGTACTCATACTGGGTGCCCGGCTCGAAATTCAAGTGATCGAGCGTGCGCATATACTGCACCGAAGTCACATCGTTGCTGTAGAGGACAAAGTTGCGGTCGCTACGGGGCCGTGCATCAGGGATGCCCGAGGTATGGCTCATGATGTGGTGCAAGGTGATGTCGTCGAAGAAGGGGGCCTGAAACTCAGGGAAGAACTTAGACAAAGGATCGTTGAGTGACAGCATCCCCTGCTCGGCCAGCTGCAGCAACGCCACTGCCGAGAACTGCTTGGACACCGAAGCGATGCAGAAGTTGGTTGCAAAGGTCACAGGTGCCTTGGTCTCCATGTCGGCCACGCCAAAGCAGCGGCTGTAGAGCGTGTCGTTGCCTTGCACGATCAGTACAGCGGCTCCCGGCTCAAGCGGATTGCTATACACAGAGGCGAACACTTTGTCGATGCGACGCGCAATCTCTTCTTTACTCATATTCTGTGCTTGGATGGCGGTGGCCAATGCCATCAACGCCACAATCATTACTAATGCTTTCTTCATCATGGGGGCAAATATAGTACTTTTTTCTCAGTTGACAGTTTCAGGCAGACAGTTTTCGGTATACTCCTGCAAAATCAAAGGGTGGTTTTAAAACAAAGGTTCGCTGCGCTCCCGCGTAACGAACCCCCTGCAAATAACATTTCTCCAAATTTATTAACTTTTAACTTGAATAGAATTGATGTGAAAGCCGGAAATATTTCCTTTTATAACTGAGTGCAAGCACACAGTCATACATCACCCCTTCTTTTGATTCTGCAAAGTTATATCATTTTGTGGAAAACAACAAATTTTATATAAAAAATCAATAAAATAACTGTTAAATTCTATAAAAAAAGCGTTTTCTAGCATCAAATCAAGCACTAAACAGCCTGATAGCGATGACAATAACTGTTTATTACAAGCAGTTGCGGAAGATGATCTCGATATCCTGCTGGTTCAAGGGGATGAAACCGGGCAAGACTGCACCGCCACAAGCTTTGCGGGCCATCGTGGGAATGTGCTCATCGCCGATACCCAAGGCCGTGAAAGTGCTGGTCAAGCCCAAGGTGCCGAAGAGGAACTCCTTGGTCTTCTCGATGGCCTCACGGGCAATGTCCATGGCAGGCTGATTGGGGTTGATGCCGAAGACGTTCACGCCATACTGCACATACTTGCCCACTGTCTTCTCGTTCAGGCAGTATTCCATCCAGCGCGGTGTGATGATGGCAAGACCCAAGCCGTGGGTAATGTCATAATAGGCCGAAACCTCATGCTCCATCGGGTGGCAACTCCATGCCTGACGCTTGCCGCCGTCAACAAAGCCGTTGATGGCCCATGACGAAGTCCACATCAGGTTGGCGCGCGCCTCGTAGTTCTCAGGCTCCTTCATGGCGATGGGGGCATACTTGATGATGGTCTTCATCAAACCCTCCATGAAGCAGTCAAGCATATACAAATCCTGATTCACATTGAAATAGACCTCAAAGATGTGCGAGAGCATATCGGCAGCACCACAGGCCGTTTGATAGGGGCTCACGGTATAGGTCACGGTGGGATCAAGGAAGGAAACCTTGGGCAGCAACGTCGGATGCTCGACACGACCGATCTTGTCGTTGGTCTCGGGGTTGCTGATGACACCGCCGGCATCCATCTCACTTCCGGTGGCCGACAGAGTCAGCACGCTGATGATAGGCAGAGCCTCCTTGATGGGAGCCCACTTCTCGTTGAAGAAATCCCACGGGTCATGGTCCACCTTGGCTCCGGCAGCCATAAACTTGGTAGCGTCGATGGTCGAACCACCGCCCACAGCGAGCAACACATCGATACCATGCTCCTTGCACATCTGCGCACCACGACGCACGCTGTCGATGCGGGGATTGGGTTCGATACCCGAGAGTTCAAACAGCTCCATGCCGGCTTTCTTCACCTCGGCCACCACGGCGTCATAGAGACCCGTGCGCTTGATGGATCCACCACCGTAGGTGAGCAGGACGCGTTTGCCAAACTTTGCAAGTTCCTCGCCGAGGTGCTGCAACTGATTCTCTCCGAAATAGACCTTTACAGGAATGTTGTAGATAAAACTGTTCATTGAATTTGGTTATTTAAGGGAATTAATCCAGGATTTCATTTCGTTCTCGCTCATGTAGTTGAGATTTTTGGGGTCAACCCAGTTGGCTCCGGGTGCAGAGGGACGCAGATACTTCATCGTCTCGCCGGCTCCGCTGCCGCCCGAAGTGAAGAACGGGATCACGGTCTTGCCCGTGAAGTCATACTGCTCGAGGAACGTGTTGATGATTGTCGGGGCGATATACCACCAGATGGGATAGCCCACAAATACAGTGTCGTACTGGGCCATGTTCTCCACCTTGCTGGCAACTGCCGGGCGACTGGACTTGTCCTGCATCTCGAGCGTCGAGCGGCTGGACTTATCACGCCAGTTGAGGTCGGCAGGCGTGTAAGGGATCTCGGGAACGATCTCAAACAAGTCGGCATCGGCCAACTTGGCCAGTTTGGAAGCGGCCTCCATTGTAGTACCTGTCGCACTGAAATATGCGACCAGAGTTTTAGATTTGTCACTCATAGATTGATTATTTGTTTGCGCATTGCCAACCATGGCAGCCAGTGCCACGATGGTGATGACGGTTAATAATAGTTTTTGTTTCATAGCTTAAAGGGTCAGAATTAAACTGATTAATGCGGTCACGTCGCTGATGTTGAGTTCTTGGTCACCATTGACGTCGATATTTGCGGGATAGAACGTGTCACCATTGTCTTCCAGAATCAAACTGACAAGGCTTGTCACGTCGCTGATGTTGACTTCACCGTCGCCATTGACATCACCCTCGACAGGCTCAACCATCTCGAACCTGACCTCCACATTGTCCGAACCGAGAGCTTCGGCTAATCCTGCGGGATTGTCGATAGCGCCCATGCGGGTATACCGGTAGCTGGTGGCGAAAGTCTTGTAGAACAACACCACACATGAATTGCCGTAGAGCATGATATCGCCCGCATGAATCGTATCGGGCTTGAAGTCATCGGTAGGCAGGCTTTCGCTCAGGTAACAGTATTTCTCATTACCATTGAGCTCGTTCATGTTCATCGTGAGAGGCAAGAGCTCCTTGAAAGAAGCTATGGTGGCATTGTCGACCATCGAAGCCGTGAAAACCTTGTCACCGACAACTACACGCATCTTGATGACCGAGGGCTCTTCAGTCAATTCAAAATCCAATGTTTCCAGCCAACTTGCGGCCGTTTGAGCCATGGTGGATCTGCCATTGCGATCGATGTGCAGCGGATTGCCTACAAAGATCGCCTCGGGCAAGGTGTTGTGGGCATCTACCACGACATTAGATATGCCGCTGCTATAGCTGGTCACAGCCAATGCCACCTGCTTGCCCACCAGTTTATCGGCATGATTGTGCAGGAACGTGAGCATCGGGTTGGCCATCTTGCCATTCCACAACGGGGTGCAGATGATCACGGCGTCCCACGCGTCAAATGACTCGACAGAGGTATTGATTTCGGGCCAAACTCCGTTATTGATTTGGCGGCGCTCCTCGTTGGCATAGCTGTAAGTCGTCTGGCTCTCGGGACGCGGATAATTACCATGATCCACCACCTCGAGCAGTTCGCCGTTGCAAGTGCCGGCAATGCTCTGGGCAAGCGACTGGGTAACACCACTGTAAGAATAATAAACAACAAGCGTGCGCAGTTCACCGGCACTCATTGCGCTGGCGACTGTCGCAAACTGAATCATCACAGCAATAAAAATCAATAAAAACTTTTTCATGACAGCAATTAAATTGAAATATTAGTTCACGATGCAAAATTATGACCGTTCACAAGAAGTGCCGATACCTTTTTCACCGAAGATTTTACCAATATTTCAGTTTTTGCCCACAGCGCACTCAACTTGCTGCATAACATTGCCTGACAGGATTGCCCTGTGTTATCAGAGCTTGACGATGACGTAGTTTTTAGAGCCGAGGCCGATGTGCTCGGCCCAATCAATCGTGTGGGTGCCGTGACGGCTGTTGATGCGCTCAATCAGCGGAGCGTTGTCGTCACCCGGGCGGCCCTTGTGGTTAAACACCATCTGAACACAGGCCCAATCCAGTGCCACGGGATCCAGGCTGGCCATGATGCCCATGTCCTTGAGTTTGGGGGCCTCGGGCGAGCCGTCACAATCACAATCCACCGACATGTTGTTCATTACATTAATGTAGATGACATGTCCGCCCATGTAGTTGTGCACGGCCTGGGCTGCTGCGGCCATCGACTCGAGGAAGCCGTCCTGGTCCTCGATGTGGTTCCATGCGTCACTGGCGTCATCGGTATAGCCTGCCGAGTGGATGTAAGCCTTGCCTGCTGTGCTGGCCACGCCGATAGAAGCATTCTTCAACACGCCGCCATAACCGCCCATGGCATGTCCCTTGAAGTGGGCCAGGTTAATCATCCAGTCGTAACCTGCCAGGTGGTCGCCCACGATGTCATACTTGATGTGGGTGCGATCCTTGACGGGGATACGCATCTGGCCAAACTCATCCATGATGTCGACAGCAAAAATGGAGTCAAAACCATGCTCATGGATCGTCTGCCAGTGCTTGGAAACCTCCTGACGTGAGCCGCCGTAAGCGGTGCAGCACTCCACGATGGTACCATTCACCTCTTCCACCAGGTTGCGGATGAGAGTTGGTTTCAGGTAATGGTTGTTGCCAGCCTCACCGGTGCTGATTTTCACAGCCACACGGCCCGTAGGTTCCACACCTAACGCTTTATAAATCTTGACCAATGATTCGGGTGTAATCTCGGTAGTATAATACACCTTACTCTGGGCACTTGCCATAACGGTCATCATGACGACCGATATCACTGTAATCAAATGTTTTGTGTTCATAATTGACTTAGAATTGGTTTCGTGTGCAAAAATAACACTTTTTTTTGTTAATCACAAAAACAATAAGGTTGATGGCATGATGAACTCAAAAAACAACGATTCACTTAGTCATTTGAGCAGAACAAAAGAAGCCCGGGACACATGGGTGCCTCCGGGCTATAAGACTGCTGCGTTGCAGCAGGAAGATCAAGTTAAACGATTGTCATCATTTCATCACCTTGGTGGCAGTGGTGGTGCCATCGCTATAGGTGGTAACCTGAATGGTCAATCCGCTGGGCTGAGCCACCTGCTGTCCTGCCAGATTGAAGTAACGCACCTCAGAAATCTGCTTACCGGCATTGAGCTCGCCAACACTGGTATCGGGCATGGGAGCAATATCCAGATAAACGATTTCGCTGGAATTCTTCACGCCGTCGATCGTGTAATGAGCCTGAATGCCGACACGATAGTAGAAGAGCGGAGCCTCGTCGTAGTAGAGGTAAGTGCTGTAGGACGAGATATTCCAGCTGGTGAAGAAGATCGATGAGGGAATCTCGGTCAGGTCTTCGGTCAGATCATTGGGATAGTCTTCGACCTTGAAGGTATAGGGCTCGTCATAGTCGGTGTAAACGCTGAAGCTCAAGTAATACTGGTCAATGGGGTTGCCGTCGACATCGGTCTTGGGCAGACTGTAGGAGAAGTAGCCGTAGTTGTCCCCGTACTCGGCATAGTCATACCAGTACATGGGCTCGGGATTAGCGGGAACTGCGGGCTGGAGATCGCCAGCATTGATATAGACGATATCGCTCGCGTTCTTGATGCCATTGACAGTATAATATACCTGGATACCGATGCGGTGCTCAAAGATGGGATCATCGCTGTGGTTGGTGCGGAAGAAGCTCACCTGAGTGGGAGTGAAGTTGTAATAGTTGGACCACAACGCGTAGGGGATCTCGGTGGCATCCTCCTGCAGACTGCCATAAGAATCGGCGTCGAAGGTGTAAATCTGGTCGTCATCGGTGAAGATACTGTAGCTGATGAATTCCTGCTCCAGGATATTGCCATCGACATCGGTGGTCGGCAAGACAAATTGCAGGTTGGTGCTGCCCTCGGTCGAACCGATGTCATGCCATTCCACTCCAGTGGGATTTGCAGGTACGGCAGGAACGATATTCAGCAGGTAACCGTAGGGCTGGCCGGGAGCCGCATACTCCAGACAGGTGAAGTTGGAACCGTCACTGAAGTGGCCCAGCAGACCCGTAGCATTATAATAGTTGGGGAATTCGGCATAGGGATCGCCCTCGCAACCGAGCAGATAGAGTTTGTCGCCTTCAACCTTGTAAAGAATCTCGGTGGCATCCTCATCGATGAAGTACTCGAAGAAATAGCCGGTATTACCCTGGCTGTCAACGCCCTCATACAAGATACTGTTACCCCACAACAGCTGCACGCCATACTCGACTTGATCATTGTAGGCCAGATACTGGCCAACGGGGACACTGATGATGCCCGTCTCGGGGTCAAAGTCACCCCATACCCAGGTGTTGTAGCTGCGGTTCCACCACAGGGGATTCTGGATGTAAACCTTACCGTCGGTACCATAGACGATATTCATCTTGCCATCAATCATCGAGGACTGAACACCAAAGTAGCCGGAGAAGATCGACATACCCACGCGGTTATAGGTCACCATCTCGCCCTCGGGTTGGTTGTAGATGACAGTAGGAATCACGGTCGTCTCGGTACGGGTGAGTTCGGTGTTCCATTCCAAGTAATCACCGAACGTCAGGTCATCGGCCCAATAGCAGGCAAGACCGTAGGCATTCCAGCGGTCCCAGTCATGATCGAGTGATTCTGAGCCCTCGGTTCCCTGCAAGGTGATCTTGTCACCATCGATGACATAAATGGCCTCGGTGGCACGTTCGTCGATCGTGAAGTCGATGTGATCGGGCTGTCCGTCAACCCAAACGAGTTCGGTCGAGCCCATGCACAGCAGCACTTCGGTCTGGTAATAGTCACTCCAGTAGATGGGTTGTCCCATGGGTACTGTGATGGTCGTGCCATCGTCGCTCAACTCACCCTGAACCCAATAAGAACCGCAGTTGATGTTGGAATTGAACAGGATATTCTTCATGTAAACCACGTTGTCGTCGGCAAACACGATATCCATCTTGCCGCTCTGCACATCCAGAGCAACATCGTCCTGAATGCCATAGATGCCTTGACCACCCGTGCGCTCGTAGGTCCTCAACTCGCCCTCGGGCATCGACGTGATGACACGCCGCGGTCCTGCATCGGATTTTGCCATGAGATCATTGACCTGGTCTTGCGACAGGCACGGACCGGCAATCTTGCTGGACTTGAAATGACGATGAGTAGATGGCAAGCTCATCACATCGGCCGTCGCATAAAAAGCAACAACCGTAGCAAACAGCAGTAATAATAGTTTCTTCATCATTTTAAAAGATTATCAGGTTAATAAAGAAGGATTAAAAAAAGTTATTCTTGAATATTCATCGCTATAAAATTGAAGCAAAATTACATAATTACACTGATATCTGCAAGAACAGCGGCAAAAAAAAGCATGGCGAAACAGCCATGCTACTATAAAACCATAGGTTTTTATCAGGTAAACGCCTTGAATGCGTCAGTCTTTCTTCCAGAACGAACGGGTGAAGATGACCAGAACGGTGAACAACTCGAGACGTCCGACCATCATCTCGAACGCCAGCACCCACTTGGCACCAGGATGCAGGGCAACCCACGATCCACCCGAACCGGTCACGCCGTATCCGATACCCACGTTGCTGATGGCCGACATCGAGGTGTACATCGCGTCAAACACGGGTATGCCATAGAAGGTGAGATACAAGGCCACCACCATGATAATCAGGATATAGACGGTGAAGAAAGTGTTCACCTTGCTCACCACATGATTGGGGACGGGCTTGCCGTCGATGTGCACCGAACGCACCGAGTTGGTGTGCAGCACACGATAGAACTCGTTGGCGGTGTGCTTCAGGAGCACGATAAGACGGTCTATTTTAGCGCCGCCAGATGTTGAGCCGGCCATGCCACCGAAGAACATCATCACCATCAGGATGACAGTGACGAACTCGCCGCTATTCTCGTAGTCAAAGGTCGAGAAACCGGTTGACGTGATTGCCGACAGCGTGTCGAACGCGCCATAGATGAACCGGTCTTGATGGGTATCAAGGAAGCCCATATAGATCATGTACAAGAAAATGCCCACAGTAGTGATCAAGGTTGTCATGCAGTACCATCGCAGGGTGTTGTTGTGCCTGATGCGATTGAAATTGCCGCGCATGGCAGCAATGATGATCGAGAAGCTGATACCGCCGATGAACATGAAGATGATGACCACAATGAACACATAGCTGGATTGCCAGTAGTCAAGGCCAATATTCTTGGTGGAATAACCGCCCGTCGATGTGGTGGTCATGGCGTGACACACGGCATCGAACCAATCCATCGGGCCAAGATACAGCAGTATCGTGAGCAATACCGTGAGGCCGATGTAAATGGCCCACAAGTCCTTGGCCGTCTGACTCACACGGGGACGCATGCGCTCGTGAGTGATGCCTGTCACCTCGGCATTAAACAGGGCGATGCCACCTTTCTGATTAAGCATGGGGATGACAGCCAGGGTGAACAAGATGATTCCCATGCCGCCGATCCACTGCGTCATCGCACGCCAGAACAGGATGCCACGCGGAATCTCCTCGACATACCTGATGACGCTCGAGCCCGTAGTGGTGAATCCCGCCATGGTCTCGAAGAAAGCGTCGGTCACGTTGTTGAAGGTGTCGGAGAACAGATATGGCAACATGCCGAACAGCGAGAAGAACACCCAGATGATGGCCGTGAGCATCAGTCCCTCACGCTTGTGCATCGAGCTCGAGCGCGGTTTGATGCCGAATGCCATGATGGTTCCCGCAGCGGCTGTGATGGCTGTACTGTAGATAAAAGCCCTCAACGCGGTGGCCTCGTGAAAGAACCACGAGACGGCCAGTGGCAGCAACATGAAAGCCGCCTCGATGAGCAGCAGCCAGCCCTGCACACGCAGCACGATGGCGAAATTGATATGTTGGTTGGCTCGACGCGGCATACTATGAGAAATATTTATCGAGTTTGTGCATCGCTCCTTGCAGACAGAATACCACGACATGGTCACCCGGCATGATCCTGGTATTGCCGTCAACCAGATAACCCTTGCCGTCACGCACCAGTCCTGCGATGGTGAAATCGCGGCTGAGCTTCAAGTTCTTCACCTCGGTGCGCGTCACCTTGTCACCTTCCTTGACGATGACCTCGGCCACCTCGGCATCGGCCAGTGCGAGGCAACGTGCGTTGTCCTCGTCGGAGTCGATCATGATTTGATAGATGCGGCTCGAGGCGAGCAGCTTCTTGTTGACGATGGTGCCGATGTTGAGTGCCTCGGCCTCGTTGATGAACTGGATGTCCTCGACCTGGGCGATGGTCTTGGGAACGCCATTGGTCTTGGCAATCATACATGACATCATGTTCACAGCACTGTTATCGCCCAGGGCAATAAAGGCATCATAGGAGCCGATACTCTCCTCCTCGTAGAGTTCCGAATCGCTGAAGTTGCCCTGCACCAGCCTGCAGTTGGGATAACGCTGGGACAACTCTTCACAACGAGCCGGATCACTCTCGATGATTTTGATGTCGACCGTTTTGCCAATCTTCTTGACGAGTTGTTCGGCAATGTCGTTACCACCCACAATCAAGACGTTATCAACAGGCGTCTGCACCTTACCGCAAGCCTCACGCACCTCGTCGATATGATCCCTGGTGGTAGCGATGTAAATGATGTCATTCTCCAGCACGCGGTCATCGCCACGAGGAATGATGATCTCGCGGTTGCGCTTGATGGCCGACACATGCAGATAGTGGCTGATATTGGAGACATCCTTGAGCAGCTGGTTGACGATGCGGGCATTGGAACGAATCTTCACGCCCACCACAATCAACTCACCATCAAAGAGTTCAAACCAGTTGCGGGCCCAAGTGCGCTTGAGTGCGCTGGAAATCTCTTTGGCCGCCAGCATCTCGGGATAAATCAGGTGATCGATGTCAAGTTTGGTGATATGCTCTTTCCATCTTGCATTGAAGAATTCATCATTGTCGATGCGCGCAACCGTCTTTTTGGCACCCAGGTTCTTGGCCATCGAGCAGGCCAGGATGTTGCGGGCCTCGCTCTTGGTGACTGCGATGAACAGATCGCAGTAGCCGGTCTTGATCGCATTCAAGTCGCTGAATGAAATAGCGCTTCCCTGATGGGTGAGCAGATTGTAATTCTCGAGCGGCTCGAGTTTCTTGTTATCAACGTCCATGACGATGATGTCCTGCTCCTCGTCGCTCAGCATCTTGGCCAGATGCGTCCCGACTTCTCCAGCGCCTGCAATAACGATTCTCATATCTTTACTTATATCTTGAGTTGGTTATTTATCTTGTGTCAACATTTCCTTGACGGCACGCTCGAGCGATTGCGCGTCCATGCCGCAACGTTGATACAACTCGGCCACAGTGCCTTGATGCACAAACTCATCCTGCACACCGAGCATGCGCAACCGTGTCTTGCAGTTGTTGCGCACCATCCACTCGGCCACTGCCGATCCCAATCCACCCACCACGGTGCCGTCCTCGATGGTGATGATGGCATCGTAACGCGAGGTGGCTTCCTTGAGGATGTCCTCATCGATGGGCTTGAGGAAAATCATGTCGTAATGACCAGCCATAACACCTTCCTCGGCCAGATGGTCGAGTGCCTTGATGACTTCGTTGCCGATGTGACCGATGCTGAGCACAGCCACGCCCTGGCCTTGCCTGAGGCAACGTCCGCGGCCCACAGGCAGCGCCTGCATCTCGTTGTGCCAATCGGTGAGCACACCCTTGCCACGCGGATAACGAATGGCGAATGGCCCCATGCCCTCGAGCTGTGCAGTGAACATGAGGTTGCGCAGGTCGTGTTCATTGATCGGCGAAGCGACTGTCATTCCCGGGATGCAACGCAGATAAGCCAAGTCGAAGAGTCCGTGATGAGTCACACCATCCTCGCCGACGATGCCTCCGCGGTCGATGCAGAAGGTCACCGGCAGGCCCTGAATGGCCACATCGTGGATTATCGAGTCATAGCCACGCTGCAGGAACGTGCTGTAGATGGCGCAATAGGGATGCATGCCGTCCTTGGCCAGTCCACCGGCAAAGGTCACTGCATGACCCTCGCTGATGCCCACATCAAAGGCTCTCCGGGGCATTGCTTCAAGCATCAGCGACATCGATGTGCCGCTGGGCATTGCAGCAGTGATACCCACTATTTTGTCATTCTTCTCGGCCAGTTCAACCAGTGTTTTTCCAAACACATCCTGATACTTAAGAGGTCCTCCCTTGCCACCCTTGACACGCTCGCCGGTTTCCTCATCGAACTTGCCAGGTGCATGCCATGTGGCCGGATCGGCCTCGGCAGGAGCGAAGCCCTTGCCCTTGACGGTGCGCACGTGTACCAGTTTGGGGCCGGTCATGTCCTTGATTTCCCTGAACACCTTGACAAGGCGCTTCACGTCATGACCGTCGTAGAGTCCGAAATAACGTATATTCAGACCTTCAAAAATATTCTGCTGTCCCGAGAAAAGAGACTTCAACGCGTTGCTGAAACGCATGATCAGTCCCTTGCGGTTGTCGTTGATGACATTGTGACGACGCAAGAATTGATAGGTCTTGTAGCGCAACTTGTTATAGCGGTGCGACGTGTGCAGGTCGCTCATATAGGAACTCAATGCACCCACGTTGGCGTCAATCGCCATATCGTTGTCATTCAAGACGATAATCAGGTTGTTGGGGTTGGTGGTGGCATTGTTGATACCCTCAAAGGCCAAGCCGCCACTGATGCTCGCGTCACCGATCACTGCCACGACCTTGCGGTCCCGATTGTCTTGAAGTTCGGCGGCAATCGCCATACCCAGTGCAGCCGATATGGAGTTGGAAGCATGACCAGCAGTGAAAGTGTCATATTCGCTCTCGGCAGGATTGGGAAATCCGCTCAATCCGTCAAGTTTACGATTGTCATCAAACTGGTCTCGCCGTCCCGTCAGGATCTTGTGGGCATAAGCCTGATGTCCAACGTCCCATACCAAGCGGTCGTCGGGAGTATTGAACACGTAATGCAGCGCCACCACAATCTCGACGGCTCCCATGCTCGATGCAAAGTGTCCCGGGTTGCTCGAGAGCTCATGTATCATGAATTGCCTCAACTCGTTGCACACTTGAGGCAGCTGATCAACATTGAGCTTTCTCAAGTCGGCAGGCGAGTCAATTTGTGCCAGTAGCGGGCAGTGTTCTTTGATATATGGTTTGATTGTCATGTCTTAGTCTTTTTTTCTCACATACTTCTTGTAGAGAGGGACAAACACGATGATACCCGAAGCAACAATGGTGAAAATCACCATGAAGTCGATGCGCGCCGCCCTGGTGAGCAAGAGCCAGCACAAGCCCAGCCACAAGAGCAGGATGCACACGAAACGTATTATATTACCGGTTGTCATTGTATCAAGAATCTTGTCCAAATGGCAAAGATAAACATATTTTGCCAAATAGAGATGAATTATCCTAAAATAAACATGAGCCGAGAATGGCATTATTTGGAGCCAACAATCATAAAAGGTTGAATTTCGGCTACTTAATACCACAAAAGCAGGGAGACGCAATTTGCTTGCATCTCCCCTTGTTCCCACAGTTTCACCTTATTGTGAAACTGGTTTTCACCGTTACTCGGCCAAGCTCATCACATAGTTGATAAGCATCGTCACATCGGTGATGTTTACAACTCCGTTCTGATCAAAGTCGGCAGCGGGAACGCTGGTCGAATCGGGGTTCTCCGACATCACGATGTTGACCAGCATGGTCACGTCGGTGATATTGATCACACCGTCATCGTTGAGGTCACCATACATGATGTCGCCGCCACTGGGATCGTTGGGCGAAACATAACCCTCATAGGGATAGAGGTCAATGATCATGAACGCGTAGTCGTTGTAATGCAGGGTGGTTCCCGAGGGAGTCACGTCGAAAGCGCCATACTGGAACCAACCGTCACACTTGCCATACCAGCCCCAGTTGATGTGGAACAGACCTTCGGCATCGATACCGTCGATCACAAAGGCGTGACCATCGTCGTTCTCCACCGAGTAGGGGATGGGATGATGAGCCTCGAGCTGAGCGGTCATGAGCGCAACCCAATCCTCGTCGCTATAGTCCTCGGTGTTCCAGGTCTCGCGAGTGGGCCAAGCGTAGATACCTACGATTTTGGCATCATCGGAAAAGCCCATCTCCACAAAGCCATGCTTCTGCTTGGTGACAGTGGAACCACTGCCGTCGGGCGAGAAATTCATCCTGCAGGACTGTGAAGCATAACGGCACAACTTGGCCACTTCGTCCTTCTCTTCCTGGGTTGTACGCAACAGGAACAATGTATCATTGCGCCAAATGCTGTAATGGTCAAGAATCAGGTCGTAGTCAAAGGTGGTAGCGGGCAAGCTGGGCAGGTAAGTGGCATTGTACTCATTGCGATAGGAAGGCAGGCCGCTGCACTCCTTGGGATACTCCCAGTAGTTGAGAATCTGAGCCATTGCCAAGCCGGCACAGCCAACGATGCTCAGGCCGCCTGACAGCATCGGGCACTGCAGGTTGAAGGGGTTGCCCTGGGCCCAGTCGGTCTTCATCAGCGGTCCGATGGGCTCCCTGCGATTGGGAGTTTTTAAGGGCACCACTTCGCCCTTGTAGTCCTTCATGAATTCAATCTGATTTTTGTACATGTTCATGTAGCCCCTCATGTTGTCGGGCAGGTTGTTCATGTCGATGGAGCCCTTGTCGTTGTAGGCCAGGACCGAGTTGGCGCGGTCATCACCGGCGATGATTACCCAACCGCCACCATCGATGTTAAACACATAGTAAGCGTTGCCACCCGCAGTCATGGCCTCGGCATGGGCCAGCCTTACTGCAGTCGTCGATGGAGCCTTGAATGTGGCGGTCTTGTTACGCTGGAGAAAACTCATTGCTGCGTTGCGTGCAGCATTCTCGTCGATGCCAGTAGCCGTGGCGTTGATTGCGGCAAATGCCAGGGTTGCCAGAACACCGGTTCTAAGAATGTTAGTAATGTTCATGAGATTCATGTTAAAAGGTTAAAAAACTAATGACAATCACGATTGCCATTATACTATCTTAATGACCCTGCAAATATAAAAACAATAATCGGGAAAACCACCGACAAAGAAGTGATTTTTTTTACATTATTATTTATATGGTATTTTTTCATAGGGCTTTAGTTTGATATAGCGACGAAAAACACGAGACTGCAGAAAAAATAGTATCTTTGTCGTTTGAAAATGATGAACGAGGCTACAATAGAGTTTGTGAGACGGCACCGTGACGATGACGTGCGCACGCTGGCATTACAGACACGCCGCAGTGGTGACGTTGATCTGCCCTGTGCCCTGGATCAGATCCAGGGTTGGCAGACGGCACGCCGCAAGTTGCCCTCATGGGCGGCCATCGACGGCATCATCTATCCGCCGCACCTGTCGATGGAACAATGCAGCAGCCAGCAGACCGCTATATATAAATGTGGCATTCTTGAACGCATCCCGATGCCCTGCCGCGAGACGTTGATCGACTTGACGGGAGGCTTCGGCGTGGACTTTGCCTTCATGGCCAGATGCTGTCATCAAGCCGTGTATGTCGAGCGGCAAGAGCACTTGTGCAAGACGGCAAGCCACAATTTTGAGTTGCTGGGTTTAAGTCATGCCAGAGTCATTCATGGTGAGGCCGAGGATTTCTTGAAAAACCTGGACACGCATCCCGCCTCTACCCTGCTCTATCTGGATCCGGCTCGTCGTGACAGCAACAACAGCCGCACCTATGCCATCAATGACTGCACGCCCAATGTGCTGGAGTTGCGGGACAGCCTGCTGGCGGCGGCTCATCACGTCCTTATCAAGCTGTCGCCCATGCTCGACTGGCACAAGGCGGTGAGTGACCTGGGCACCAGCGTTGCCGAAGTCCATCTCGTGAGCGTTGCCAACGAATGCAAGGAGATGCTCATTCTGCTGAGTTCCGACCATGAGGGCGAACCTACCATCCATTGTGTGAACGATGAACAATCGCTCATCTACACGCCCTCACAGGACACTTGCTCCCCTGCCCTGGCCACTGATGAGGATGCGTCTTACCTGTATGAGCCCAATGCCTCCATCATGAAGGCAGGATGCTTCGGCGTGCTCACCGAGCGCTATGCCGTCAAAGCACTGTCGGCCGACAGCCACCTGTTTGTTTCAAGTGAACAAGTCATGGATTTTCCCGGTCGCCGATTCTCCATCACAGCCATCACGACAATGAACAAGAAAGAATTGTCCAGGGCCATGAACGGCATCACCCGAGCCAACATCGCGGTTCGCAACTTCCCCATGAGCGCCCAAGACCTGCGCAAGCGCTTGCGATTGCAAGACGGCGGTGATTGCTACATCTTCGGCACGACCACAGGCGACAGTCAGCATCTTCTGTACCTGTGTCAAAAACTCTGATCATGCTGGAAACGATAAAGACACTTTTCAAATGCTGTTTGACAACCGTCATCCTTATGATTGCGATTTGTGCCTCGGTGTTCGCCTTTGATTCGCCCTCATGGATAATAAATATCTTCATTTTGGCTATTATCATCCTGTTGACCGCTGTTGTCATCCGTTTCTTGTGGAGACGGTTATGATTTGAGAACCAACAAGAATAAACAATAAAAAAACAAAGCCCCCAGCCGCGATTGGCCGAAGGCTTTGCTTGGTAGAGAAACAGGGACTCGAACCCTGGTTTCCGCCGTGAGAGGGCGGCGTCCTAGACCGCTAGACGATATCTCCGTCGAATAATAAAGCCCTCGCTCAATCGGGTGAAGGCTTTGCTTGGTAGAGAAACAGGGACTCGAACCCTGGTTTCCGCCGTGAGAGGGCGGCGTCCTAGACCACTAGACGATATCTCCGTCGAAAAGCGATGCAAAATTACTGCCATTTTTGATACTGGCAAATTTTTTGAGCACTTTTTTTCTAAAAAAATCAAAAAACCTCCATTTTTGGCGGTTTTCGGCATTTTTTAACCGATTTTACATCCATATTTGAGATAAAAATTGTACCTTAGCGGATTATTAGATACTTTTAATTAGCAATCACATTACAATTATGGCAAGTAAAAGACAGATTAAGAAAGCTATCCAGAATGCCTGTGGCGACATCGCAGGTGAGTGCATCTTTGCAGAATCAGCATTCGGCGAGAACAAAATCGAGGAGTGGGACAGCGTGATCATCGACACCGCCCTGCTGCAGCAAGAGGCCGTTAACCGCGTGAACAACAAGTTCGGCAAGAAGGTGAAGGACTTTGCCAACCGCAAGGAGTACAACAAAGCTCGTCGCGCGTTCTTCAAGCAGTGTGAGAAGGAACTGAGCGAATACTTCCGTGCCGAGGTGAACAACATCGCCAAGCGCATGAATGACCTCATGCCCTCGAAGAAGTAATACAATCTTGCATGAACCTTTCAGCTTGGATATTGAAGCAAGCCGGGTGGACATTCAAGGTCAACCTGACGATGCCCGACAAGTGCATCATCATGATTGCGCCCCACACCAGCAACTGGGATTTCATCCTGGGTGAGTTGGGCATCCATTCAGTGGGCATGAAGGCGGGCTTCCTGATGAAGGACACCTGGTTCTTCTTCCCGATGGGCTCCTTGCTGCGCAGTTTGGGTGGCATTCCTGTCAATCGCCGCCAACACGGCAACCTCACACAGTCGATTGTCGAAGCCTTCAACACCACCCCCAAGCTGGCCATCGGAGTCACCCCCGAAGGCACCCGTAGCGCCAATCCCAAATGGCACAAGGGCGCCATCTTCATGGCTCGGGATGCCCAGGTGCCCCTTGTACTGGCCTACTTCGACTATAAGAACAAGGTGGTGTGCATCGACAAGGTGTTTGAACTGAGCGATGATGCCGAGGCCGACTTGACGCGCATCAAGCAGTACTTCAAGCAAAACGGCATGGGGAAATATCCCGAGAAGTTCGTCACAGGATTGGAAGAATAGACAATGCGGGCTTGCCCGCATTGTCTTGATTAGTGATTAGAGATTAAAGATTAGAGAGATCTGACTTTTCACTACAATCAGTATTAACCAAATAACTATCAACTGAAGTGATTTCACGCAACCTGCGCGTCACGCTCATCGAGGACGACATCGTCTGGGGCGACCGCGAAGCCAACATCAAACAGCTGGAGCGCAACATGCGCAACATGCCCGACGACACCGATCTGGTCGTCCTGCCTGAACTGTTCACAACGGGATTCTTGACCGGTGACCGAGAACAGGCTGCTGCCGTTGCCGAGTGGAACAGCGGAGAGACGCTGCGCACGCTGCGCGGACTTGCCGACCGGTTCCATGTGGGCATCATCGGCAGTTTCCTAGCCAACACTGCAGCGCAGCTCTATAACCGTGCATTCATCATCGAGCCCAATGGTGACGAAACCTATTACGACAAGCGTCACCTGTTCTCGTTCGGTGGTGAAGACAAGGTGTTCAACCGAGGCCTTACCAAGGCACCCATCGTGCGTTTCCGCGGCTTCAACATCAAGCTGGTGGTGTGCTATGACCTGCGATTCCCGGTATTCTGCCGCAACGTGAACAACAACTACGACCTGCTTGTGGTCATCGCCAACTGGCCGAAATCGCGCGAGAAAGTGTGGCGCACCCTGCTTGCCGCCCGTGCGATGGAAAACGAGTGCTATGTGTGCGGTGTTAACCGCTGCGGCACCGATCCCACAGGAGTGGAATACCCCGAGGGTTCATCACTGGTGATAGATTTCAAGGGCAAAGTTATCGCCCAGCGCATGAACAGCCCTATCATCACAGCCGACCTCTCCCCTGCCCAACTGTCGCAGTTCAGGGAAAAATTCCCGGCCTGGCGCGATGCCGACTCGTTCACATTAAACATATAATGTCCATGCTGCGGCTCGGCCGCAAGTTCACAAGACAATGGTCAAACCGACCCTCATAGAATTGCTGGCGCCCGCCCGAGACGCCGACATCGCCATTGCCGCCATCGACCATGGCGCCGATGCCGTGTATATGGGCGCATCGCATCACGGTGCACGCGCCGACGCCGCCAACACGCTTGACGACGTGCGTCGCGCCTGTGACTACGCTCATCGCTATGGGGCACGCATCTATGCCACTGTCAACACGCTGGTGCATGACGACGAATTGATGGAGGTGGAACGGCTCGTTCACGACCTCTACCACATCGGGGTCGATGCCCTCATTGTCCAAGACATGTCATTGCTGCGGCTTGACCTGCCGCCCATCGCCTTGCATGCCAGCACGCAATGCGACCTGCGCACCCCCGAGAAAGCACGTTTTCTCGAAGCGTTAGGCTTCTCTCAACTGGTGATGGCACGCGAGCTCACGCTTGAAGAGATTGCCGACATCCGCCGCGTGACCAAGGTTTCTCTCGAAGCATTTGTCCACGGAGCCCTGTGCGTGAGTTACAGCGGCCGATGCGCCATCAGCCAAGTACTCAAGGGCCGTAGCGCCAACCGAGGCGAGTGTGCCCAGTTGTGCCGTCTGCCCTATGACCTCGTCGATGACAAGGGACGCACCCTTATCGAAGGAAAGCACCTGTTGTCGCTACGCGACATGGCACGTCACGACCGCCTCGAGCAGATGATCGCAGCCGGTGTTTCATCATTCAAAATCGAGGGACGCCTCAAGGACATCGGCTATGTGAAAAATGTAGTGGCCTACTATCGCAAAGCCCTTGACAAGGTCATCGAGCGACAAGAAGGCCAATATCGCCGATCCTCGTTCGGCAAGGAGGAATTCACCTTTGAGCCGGCGTTGGAGAAGAGTTTCAACCGTGCATTCACCCATTATTTCCTTGACGAGCGCCACCCTAAGGACGGGACTTCAATGGCCTCGATCGACACACCCAAGTCACAAGGCGAATACTTGGGCCGCGCCCTCGGTTGCCACGGGAACACGCTCAAGATTGAGACCCGCGCCCGCTTGGCCAATGGCGACGGACTGAGTTTCACCGATGCCCATGGACAATTCTCGGGCGCCAGGGTGAACAGGGTCTTGAGCGGCGGCACCGTGCAGCTGCGCGAGCAGGCCGACATTTCTCGCGGCACGCGCATTTACCGCACAGCCGACAAGGCATTCAATGACCAGCTGGCCAAGCCGTCGGCCACACGCACCATCGGCATCACAGCACAACTGCGTTACACCAACGGCATGCTTGCCTTAACTCTCACCGATGAGCGCGGCAACCGTGTGACCCACACCATGGCCTGCGAACTTCAAGAGGCTGCCAAGCCTCAAGGCGAACGCCAGCTTGCCGAACTCGCCAAACTGGGCGGCACCATTTATCGCTTGCAAGACGCTGAAGTGCCCGGCAATCTGTTCATTCCCGCCTCGATGCTGTCGCAATTGCGCCGCGAGGCCATAGAACTCCTTGACCGTTCACACGCCATCACGCGTCCCGTTGAAAAACGCCACCCCGAAGACAAAACCGCCAAGTATCCAAGCACCTCGCTTGTTGCAGCCGACAACGTCGCCAACCGACTTGCCGAACAAGTGTACCGCGACCACGGCGTGACAACGATTGTTCCCGCCCTGGAGTCTGGAACAGTTGCCAATGCCTCTACCCCCCTGATGCACACGCGCTATTGCCTGCGTCGCCAGTTGGGAGCCTGCCTCAAGGGCAGCAATGCCGGCAGATTACCGCGCAATCTGTACCTGCGCACCGGAAAGACCTTGCTCAAGGTCACTTGTCACTGCGACACCTGCGAGATGATTCTCACGCTCGCCAACGCGTGAAAACAGGCTATTCCATTCACCGCCAAGTTATCACCAAGGCCCTTATCTCAAGTGTAGATGAGGGCTGATTATATTTTTTTAATATTTGTCGTTAAAAGTAGGGCTAAGCCGATTTTTTATATTATCTTTGCGACAAGTAAACAGATTAATGATTTCTAGTTATGGCTGAATTAAAAGTTTTCTCGGGCACCAACTCACGTTACGTTGCCTTGAAAATTGCAAAGGAGCTGGGAGTTGAACTGGGTAAAATCAACATCTTGCACTTTGCTGATGGAGAGTTTGAAGTGTGCTATGAAGAGCCTGTTCGTGGAGCCGAAGTCTATCTTGTCCAGTCCACATTCAACAGCAGTGAGAACCTGATGGAGCTGTTGCTGATGATTGACGCTGCCAAGCGTGCATCGGCCCATTCGGTGATTGCTGTAATCCCCTATTTCGGATGGGCACGCCAGGACCGCAAGGACAAGCCCCGTGTGTCGATTGCCGCCAAGTTGGTTGCCAATGTGCTGATTGCTGCCGGCATTGACCGACTGATCACCATGGACCTTCACGCCGATCAGATTCAGGGATTCTTCGACATCCCGGTTGATCACCTATATGCTTCGACTATGTTTGTCCCCGACATCCAGTCACTCAATCTCGACAACTTGGTTATCGCTTCGCCCGACGTGGGCGGTGCCAAGCGCGCCAATTCCTATGCCAAGTACTTTAACACTCCGCTCGTGCTGTGCCATAAGCAGCGTCTCCAGGCCAACGTGGTCGAGAACATGACCATCATCGGCGATGTGGAGGACAAGAACGTCATCCTTATTGACGATATGGTGGATACCGCCGGCACCATCTGCAAAGCGGCCTCGCTGATGAAGGAGAACGGAGCCCGCAGCGTTCGTGCCTATATCTCGCATGCCGTGATGAGCGATCCTGCCAGTGAGCGCGTGATGGAGAGCGGCCTTGATGAACTCGTCATCAGCGACAGTATCCCGTTTGACGTTGACCGCTGCCCCAAGGTGCGCGTGTTGAGCGTTGATAAGCTGTTTGCCAACACCATCAAGCATGTTAACCGCAAGGAATCCATCAGTGAGGTTTTCCTGTTCAAGTAAACCTTTAATTCACAACTTGATAAAACAAATCACGGGAACGATTAAGCTCCCGTGATTTGTTTTATGATTGAACAGGTTTATATCTGTCAGTTCTTGAGCGAATAGGTGACGGTGGTGACGACGCGCACTTTCTTGATCCAAGGCGTGTACTCATCACGGTTCTCGATGGAGAATTGGCCCTGATCGGCACTCACAATCTTGTTGAGCTTGGAGTGGGAATTCTCGGCAAACTGCTCGGCCGTCGTTTGAGCATTCTTGATGGCCTCCTGCATCATCTTGGGCTTCATCTCCTTGAACGCGACAAACTCATAAGTAATCTGGTTGTCGTAGCTGTCGCCAGTGATGGCCACACCTTCTTTCAGCAGATCGCCTTGACGGGATATAAGCTTGCGCACCTGATCCACGTTCTTGCTCGTCACAGTAACCACCGAGGTCACGATATAGCGGAAGCCCCTGTTCGACGAGTCATACTCGCGGGCAGTCAAATCGACCACTTGGGGAGCATTGAGGCTGATTTCCTCTTCCTTGACACCGCCCTTAATCAAGAAGTTCTTGATCTTGGCTTGGGTGGCACCGATTCGGTCATACAGGCCAGGCAGGTCGTTACCCACCTCCTTTGAGACGATGGGCCACGTTACTTTATCAGCCTGCACTTCCTGCTCAGCAAGACCCTTGACACTGACCTTGCGGTCCTTGCTTGCAAAATCATCAATACCGGCCTTGATGAACCAGCCCAGTGAAAATACGCTCAAAGCGATGAGGGCTGCCGAAACAATCATCTTCTCTTTCATAATACAATGTGATTAACCTTGTAAAACATGTATAAATTAAAAAACTGATGCATCATTAACTGCAAAATGCGCGCCATATTGTGTAAAACAGGCAAAAAAATGTCGATTTTTTCATTTTTTATGTGTTACTGGCACTTGAAAGCGCAGCAGCCAAGGCTTCGGCGCAGCGTTCACCATCGATGGCGCTTGAGACAATACCGCCTGCATAGCCCGCTCCCTCGCCGCAGGGATAGAGGCCCTCAAGGGTAATGTGGTGAAGCATTTCGCTGTCACGAGGGATGCGCAGGGGCGATGAAGTGCGGGTCTCGACACCGATGACGATGGCATCGTTGGTGAGAAAGCCCTGAGCATTACGGCCAAATTGCCTGAATCCCTTGCGCAACCGGTTGGCGACAAAGGGCGGCATCCACAAGTCCAGTCTTGACGTCTGCACACCAGGCAGATAGGATGACGGTGGCAGGTTGCGTGACGACTTGCCATCAACAAAATCCTTCATGCGCTGCGCTCCGGCAATGAGGGTATTGCCGGCCTCGGCAAAGGCGCGCTGTTCCATCTCCTGCTGGAATCGCATCATTGCCAAGGCACCGTATTGCTCGAAGCGCTCGGGCAGGTCTTCGGGGTGAATCTCAACCACCATGCCCGAATTGGCCCAATGCGAGCCACGATTACTGGGCGACATACCGTTGACTACAAGGCCGTCGGGTTCGCTCACGGCAGGAACGACAAAGCCGCCGGGACACATGCAGAACGAATACACGCCCCGATGATCGACCTGTGTCACAAAATTATACTCGGCGGCAGGGAGATAATCTCCGCGGCCCAGCACAGTGTGGTACTGTATCCGGTCGATGATGCGCTGGGGATGCTCCAAGCGGACACCCACGGCTAACCCCTTGGCCTCGACCGTGATGTCGCTGTCATACAGCATCTGATAAACGTCACGGGCCGAGTGGCCAGTAGCCAGAATCACCGGACCAGCGAAGGTCTCACCCGCTGCTGTCTCAACGCCCGTAACCATGCCATCCTCAACGATGAGGCGAGTGACGCGGGTCTCGAAGTGCACCTCACCACCGCATCGCAGGATGGTCTCACGCATCGCCTTGATCACCGCCGGCAACTTGTCGCTGCCGATGTGCGGATGGGCATCGACGAGGATGTCCTCGCGGGCACCATGCTGAACGAATATGCCCAGGATGCGTTCCACCGAGCCGCGTTTCTTGCTGCGGGTGTAGAGTTTGCCGTCGCTGTAGGCTCCCGCCCCACCCTCGCCGAAGCAGTAGTTGCTCTCGGGGTCAACGACGCCCTCGCGCTGGATGCGCGACGCATCCACGCGGCGTTTCATCACATCCTTGCCGCGTTCCAGGACAATGGGCTTGATGCCCAACTCAATGAGTCTCAAGGCCGCGAACAGTCCACCGGGCCCCATGCCCACAACAACCGCCTGCTGCTGGCCGTCGACGGGCTTGTAGTCGATGGGCGGCACCAGATAGTCGTCGGTCATGGGCTCGTCGATATAGACGCGCACCTTGAGGTTGACCACCACTTGTCGCTGGCGGGCGTCGATCGAACGCTTCAAGATTCTGATTCCGTGAATGGCGTCCGGTGCGATGTCATGACGCTTGGCGAGCACGCGAGCGATTTCGCCCATGCTTGCAGCTGTTCTCGGGTCCACCCTGAGCTGGATTTCCTGTATCATAACTGTGACAGATTTTTATTGGCACAAAATTACAGAGAATTACTAAAAAACGACTAATTTTGCATCTCAAAAAATAACACCAAACACAAAATGAGTGAAAATACAAAACGATGCGGCGTGCTCTTCGACCTCGACGGCGTGTTGCTTGACAGCGAGGGGCAGTACAGCATCTTCTGGGAACAGATGGGCAAGGATTACCCGACTGGTGTGCCCGACTTCGCCAATTACATCAAGGGTTTCCACTTGTCCAGGATTCTGGGCTACTTCGACAGCGATGACGTGCGGCAGCAGATTATGGACAAGCTGCTGGAATTTGAACGCAACATGCGGTTTGAATTCTTCCCGGGAGCGCTCGAGCTGGTCAAGGGCCTGCGCGAGGCCGGAATCCCCATGGCCATTGTCACGTCAAGCGACCGCAAGAAGATGCAGTCACTGTTCGGCCAATTCCCCGATTTCCCCACCCTGTTCGACCACATCATCACCGGCGACATGGTGACCAAAGCCAAGCCCGATCCCGAGTGTTTCCTCAAGGGCGCCGAGCTGCTGGGCGTTGACATCGCCCACTGCATTGTGCTCGAGGATTCACGCAACGGACTGATTGCCGCTCGTGCGTCGGGAGCCCATGTCATCGGCATCGCCACGACCCTGAACCGTGAACAGGTAGCCCCCTTGTGTGACCTCATGGCCGACGACGTGAGCCAGTTGACTGTCGAGCAAGTCATCAAAAACTGGTGATTGGCGTTTTATTGCTGCAAAACTTTGTTTGATTGCAAAATTGGTTGTACTTTTGTCACACCGATGAAGACCGATTCACATATCGAGAATTATGCTGACAGCACCAACCCCGTTGTGCGTAAGTTCAACGACTATCTTGACGCCCACAACCTTCGCAAGACAGCCGAGCGGTACGCCATTCTGGACCGCATCTTGAACACCAACGGGCACTTCTCGATCGAGGAGTTGCAGCAGATGCTCGACCAGGAAGGCAGCTTTCGCGTGAGCCGCTCCACGGTTTACAACACCGTCGAGTTGCTCATCGATGCTAAGATACTTCGTCGTCATGTGTTCGAGGGGATGCAGGCCCAGTACGAGCGCATCACCCTGCCCCACACCCACCTGATATGCACCGTGTGCAACAAGGTCAAGGAGGTGAAGGACACCAACTTTGCCGCCTTCATGAATGCGCGCCGCTTCAACGCCTTCAACACCGACCACTACAGCCTGTATGTCTATGGCGTGTGCAGCACCTGTGCCCGCAAGTCCAAGCGCGCCAAGCATGGTGTCAAAGAAGACAAACCTAAACGTCAACAAAAAACCAATGACCCGGAACCTAAAACCCGGGACTTGGGACAAAAAACTCAAAATTAACAACTTAAAACTGAGAATAACTTTTTTAACTTTTTAAAACCGTTCATTTATCATGGCTAAAGTAAAACCGTTCCGTGGCGTGAGACCGCCCAAAGCTTATGTAGAAAAAGTTGCATCCAAGCCCTACGATGTCCTCTCCAGCGAGGAGGCACGTGCCGAAGCCGGCGACAACGAGATGTGTCTGTATCACATCATTAAGCCCGAAATCGACTTCGAACCCGGCACCGGTGAGCACGAGCCCAAGGTCTATGACAAGGCTGTCGAGAACTTCAAGAAGTTCCAGGACAAGGGTTGGCTCGTTCAGGACGACCAGGACTGCTACTACATCTATGCCCAGACCATGGATGGCCGCACTCAGTACGGCTTTGTTGTCGGCGCCAGCGTCGAGGACTACCTCACGGGCCACATCAAGAAGCATGAGCTCACTCGCCGCGAGAAAGAGGCCGACCGCATGCACCACATCGAGATCAACAATGCCAACATCGAGCCGGTGTTCCTGGCATTCCCCGATAACACCGTCCTGCAAGACATCATCACCCGCACCGCACAGACCGAGCCCGAGTACGACTTCGTGAGCGAGGACGGCATCGGCCACACCCTGTGGGTCATCCGTGACAAGGAGACGATCGATGCGATCACCCGCGAGTTCGGCGAGATTCCTTACCTCTACATCGCCGACGGTCACCACCGCACCGCCGCTGCTGCCCACGTGGGCGAGGAGAAGGCCAAGGCCGACCCCAACCACAACGGCACCGAGGAGTACAACTATCTGTTGGCCGTATGCTTCCCCCAGTCACACCTCAAGGTGATGGACTACAACCGCGTGGTTGTTGACCTCAATGGCTACACCGAGGAGCAGTTCCTGGAGAAGCTGGGCGAGAAATTTATCGTCGAGGACAAGGGTACCGAGATCTACCATCCCGCCAAGCTGCACAACTTTGCACTCTACCTGGGTGGCAAGTGGTACTCGCTGACCGCCAAGGAAGGCACCTATGACGACAACGATCCCATCGGCGTGCTCGATGTAACCATCAGCAGTGACTACATCCTGCGTGACATCCTGGGCATCACCGACCTGCGCACCGACAAGCGCATCGACTTCGTGGGCGGCATCCGCGGCCTGGGCGAGCTGAAGCGGCGCGTTGACAGCGGCGAGATGAAGATGGCTCTTGCCCTCTATCCCGTGACCATGAAGCAGATCATCGACATCGCCGACAGCGGCAAGATCATGCCGCCCAAGGCTACTTGGTTCGAGCCCAAGCTGCGCTCGGGTCTGATCATCCACAAGCTGGACTAATCTGACCACAAGCGAAGACTTAATAATCTTAAAAAGCGTTATCGAGGCAATCGATGACGCTTTTTTCCGTTTTTTTATTAACAACGTCACATTATAATATCAAAAAAGTCCATTTTTGTTTGGCATAAAACGCGACTTGCAGTATCTTTGTAGGTTAAAAGATAAAACAAAACAAATAATCACATAATAACAGATATAACTGTATGAAATTCAACGTCCAAAGTAAATTATTGCTCACCCGCCTCAATGCCGTGAGCAAAGCAGTGAACAGCAGCAAGAACGCGTATGCCATTCTTGACAATTTCCTCTTTGAGTTGCAGAGCGACCGCCTGATTGTCACTGGCAGTGACATGGAGACCCGCCTGACCACCAACATCGAGGTGCAAAACGTGGAGGGCGCTGGAAAGTTCGCCCTTGACGTGAAGCGCACCATCAACTCGCTCAAGGAGCTGCCTGACACCGCCTTGTCGTTTGAGATCAACGACGAGACGCTCGCC
Organism: uncultured Prevotellaceae bacterium; assembly: GCA_900317325.1. Classification (GTDB taxonomy): domain Bacteria; phylum Bacteroidota; class Bacteroidia; order Bacteroidales; family Muribaculaceae; genus Sodaliphilus. The sequence continues at coordinate 60,577 of ONGE01000007.1, read as the reverse complement.
GTCAAGGTGACCTACCTGAACGGTTACTATGACGCAGTGGCTCTGAGCGGCGACGAGTACCCCGAGAAGGCCGTCAACATGGGCGATGTGAAACAGTTTGAGCTGCCCGCCAAGAGCATCGCATCGGGCATCGGCCACACGTTGTTCGCTGTGGGCAACGACCCGCTGCATCCGCAGTTCATGGGCATCTACTGGGACATCATGCCCGACATGATCGTGTATGTGGCCAGTGACTCGCACAAGCTGGTGCGTTACCGCCAGACCAACGTGCGTCCCGACTTCACGCGCTCGTTCATCCTGCCCGCCAAGCCCGCTGCCATCCTTGCCGGCATCATCGACCGCAACAGCGATGACCCCGTGAAGATCACCATCGACGAGAGCAGTGCTACATTTGAGAACGCTGACTACCAGCTGTCGTGCCGCTTCATCAACGGCCGTTACCCCAACTACAACTCAGTGATTCCCGAGGACAACCCCTACACGATGGCCGTTGACCGTCAGACGCTGCTGAACGCAGTGCGAAGGGTTGCCGTGTTTGCCAACGTGGGAGGCCTGGTGCGCCTGGACCTGAGTCCTGACCATGTGGTTCTCACGTCACAGGACGTTGACCATTCGACCTCGGCCGAGGAGACCATCGCATGTGAATACAACGGCGAGCCGATGAACATCGGTTTCAAGAGCGCCGACGTGATCGATGTGGTGAACAACATCGACTGTGACGGTGTGTACCTCAAGTTGCTCGATCCCGCCCGTGCAGGTGTATTCTCGCCAAGCGAGCAGAAGGCCGGTGAGGACCTGATCGTGCTGCAGATGCCGATGATGATTTGATTTAAAAGTTGTTAGACGATAGACTTCAGTTTTTAGCTATAAGTCAATTCATTTGATATGGAACTGAACCTGAAACGGCCGCTTGTGGTCTTTGACTTGGAATCGACGGGCTTGAACATTACCGAGGACCGCATCATCGAGTTATCCTATGTGAAGGTGTACCCCGACGGTCACGAGGAGAGCAAGACCTATCGCTTCAACCCCGAGCGGGTGATTCCTCAGCAGGCCATCGATGTTCATCACATCACCAACGAGGACCTGAAGGACGAGCCCAAGTTCAAGGAGCGTGCCCACGACATCGCCCGCGTGTTCGAGGGCAGCGATATTGCCGGTTTCAACAGCAACCACTTCGACATCCCGCTGCTGGCTCAGGAGATGAGCAAAGCCGGTGTGGTGTTCGACCCGTCACAGCACAAGTTCATCGACGTGCAGACCATCTTCCACAAGCGCGAGAAACGCGACCTGGAGGCAGCATGCCTGTTCTATTGTGGCCATCCGATGGAGAACCACCACTCGGCAGCCGACGACGCCAAGACGACACTCGAGGTGCTCAAGGCGCAACTTGACCACTATGCCAACGGTGCCGAGCCGCTGCAGAACGACGTGGACTTCCTGTCGCAATACTCGAGCCACAACCGCAACGTGGACCTGGCGGGCCGCATCATCCTCAACGAGAACAAGCAACCGGTGTTCAACTTCGGCAAGCACCGCGGCAAAACCGTCGAGGAAGTGTTCACCAAGCTGGATCTGGGCTACTATGACTGGATGATGAAGAGCGACTTTGCCGAGAACACCAAGCAGGTGATCACCAAGCTCTACATCCAATACAAGAAACGATAAACCACCGGGAACAGCGGTTATCAAGCAAAAGACAAACGACAACATGTTGAAAGGCAAGCACATCATCCTGGGCATCACGGGCGGCATCGCTGCCTACAAGTGCGCCACGCTCACGCGGCTGCTGGTCAAGGCCAGTGCCGAGGTGCAGGTGATCATGACCCCTAACGCCAAGCAGTTTATTCAGCCCTTGACGCTATCGACGCTGAGCGGCAAACCCGTCATCAGCGAGTTCTTCACCGCTAACACGGGCCAGTGGAACAGCCATGTGGACCTGGGACTGTGGGCCGACGCGCTCATCATCGCCCCGGCCACAGCATCGACCATCGGCAAGATGGCTCACGGCGTTGCCGACAACATGCTGGTGACGACCTATCTGTCGGCCAAGGCACCCGTGTTCGTGGCTCCAGCCATGGACCTGGACATGATGCGCCACCCCAGCACGGTGCGCAATCTGGAGTTGCTGCGCAGCTACGGCAACCACATCATCGAGCCTGCTGAGGGCGAGCTGGCCAGCCACCTCATCGGCAAGGGCCGCATGGAGGAGCCCGAGAACATCGTCAAGGCCCTTGACGCGTTCTTCGCCCAAGGTGAGGACCTTCAGGGCAAACGCGTGATCATCACCGCCGGCCCCACTGTCGAGAAGATCGACCCCGTGCGCTATATCAGCAATTTCTCGTCCGGCAAGATGGGCTTCGCCCTGGCCGAGGAATGTGCGTGCCGTGGAGCGCAAGTGACGCTGGTCGCCGGTCCTGTCTCGCTTAAGACCAGCCATGCCAACATCGACCGCATAGACGTGATGACCGCCGTAGAGATGCACGATGCCGTGATGCAGGCTCTGCCCCAGGCCGATGCCATCATCCTGTGTGCCGCTGTTGCCGACTACAGGGTCGAGAATGTCGCCGACAAGAAGATAAAACGTGAAAAAGACGCAACCCCAGTGCTGCGCCTCACACCCAACCCCGATATCGCCCGAGCCGTGGGAGAAGCCAAACGCCCCGACCAAGTGAGCGTGGGCTTTGCACTGGAAACCGACAACGAGAGTGTCAACGCACAAGGCAAACTAGGACGTAAAAACTTGAATTTCATCGTGATGAACTCACTGCGTGACAAGAATGCCGGCTTCCAGGTCGATACCAACAAGGTGACCATCTTCACCGACAAGGGAGAGGTCATCGAGGGCGCATGCAAATCCAAACGAGACGTCGCTCGCGACATTGTTGACGTTTTACACAAGTATTTGACAAAATGAAAAAGACATTAATGCTGGTGCTGGTGGCGCTCCTGGGCGTCTTCAACGCCTTTGCCGATGACGAGGCTACCGAGCTCTTGTGCGAGGTGGAGGTCAACAGTGACAAGATTACCGACGGCAGCAGGGAGATCTTCAACGAACTCCAGGAGAAGGTGACCGACTACATGAACACGACGAAGTGGACCAACGCCATCTTCGGCACCAATGAGAAAATCCACTGCAAACTCATGTTCACCATCAGTTCGTGGGACAACTCCTCCGGACTGATGAAAGGTGACCTGCAGATTCAGTCATCACGCCCCGTTTACAACAGTTCTTACACCACAGCCATCATCAACTTCAAGGACGCCAAGGTGGACTTCAATTTCGAGACAGGTCAACAACTCGTGTTCTCGGAGATGGAGATGCAGGATAACCTGACGGCTATTCTCAACTTCTGGGCCTATATGATCATCGCCTTGGACTTTGACACGTTTGAGCTCAAGGGCGGTGACCCCTACTATGAGCTAGCCGCCAATATCGTGAGAATGGCTCAAAGCACCGGCGAGAGCGGATGGAAAGCCTTTGAGGACAACACCAACCGCAACGCCGTGCTCAGTGCCTTCACCGACACCCAGACATCGCCCATCCGTGATATCCTGTACGAGTATCATCGCTTGGGCCTGGACCAGATGGTCGTCACTGTTGACAAAGGCCGCGCGACCATCACCCACACGCTGGAAAACCTGGGTAAGATCTATCAAGTGGCCCCCTTGTCGGTGTGCCTGACGATGTTCAAAGACTCCAAACTCGACGAGCTCATCAACATCTACAGCAAGGCCAACATGACCGAGAAGGAATCGGTGTACGAAATGCTTTATCAGGTCTATCCCAGCGAGAACACCAAACTGGAAGATATCAAGAAGACCCCCACTCTTTAATCGGCCTGATGTGTAATGATCAAGCAACTGCACATCTCTAACTATGCCCTCATCGACAAACTCGATATCCCGTTTGCCGATGGCTTGACCATCATCACCGGTGAGACCGGTGCCGGCAAATCCATCATCTTGGGAGCGTTGTCGCTCATCCTGGGCGAACGGGCTGACAGCAAGGCGATTCGCGACACATCGGCCAAGACCGTTGTCGAGGCGACTTTTGATATCGGCGGCTATCATCTGGAACCGTTTTTCAAGACCAACGACATCGATTGGGACGAACATGAGTGCCTGATCAGGCGAGAGCTATCGCCGACGGGTCGCTCACGCGCATTCGTGAACGACACCCCAGTGGCCTTGACCGTGCTGCGAGAGCTGACGACTCAACTGCTCGACATCCATTCCCAGCACAGCAACATGCTGCTGTCACAACCAGCCTATCAACTCTCAATCCTTGACAGCATAGCCGGCAATGGTGAGTTGCTGAACAATTACCGCACAGCCTACAAGAGCTATCGCGAAGCCGTCAAGGCGCTTGACGAGACTCAACGTGCCATGGAGCAGTTGCGCCAAAACGAGGACTACATCCGCTTCCAACTTGACCAGCTGCAGACCATGCAGCTGCAACCCGACGAGGACAAGCAGCTCGAGGCCCAGCAAAGCAAACTGAGCAACATCACCGAGCTCAAAGAAGCTCTGTGGAGCGTGGAGAGTGACCTCAACAGCGAGGAGAACAGCATTCTCGAACGCCTCACGGCTGTAGCGCAAAGGCTGGAGGATGCCGAGCGCAACCTGAGCGAAGTGGAGGGAATGTCATCGCGCGTACGGTCGGCGCTCATCGAGCTCAAGGACATTGCCCAGAGCGTGAGCTCCATCATGGACACCCTCAACGACGACCCAGCCGAACTGGCCCGCATCGACGAGCGACTGAACAACATCTATACACTGCAACGCAAGCACAATGCCCAGGACGTGAACGGGCTCATCGAGATCCAGCATGAGTATGAACGCCAACTGGGCGAAATCGAGCATAACGACGACATCGTCGAGGAACTCAAGGCACGAGTCAACGCTTGCCGCGACGAGGCGATGAAAATGGCCTCGCAGCTCTCGGACAAGCGTCAGGATGCCGCCAAACGATTCGGCAAAGAGCTGCTGGCATTGGCCAACCCGTTGGGTATGAAGAACATCGCCTTTGATGTCGCCTTTAACACAACCGACCTCACATCCAGCGGCACCGACAGCGTGGAGTTCATGATGGCCTTCAACAAGAACCAGCAACTCACGCCCGTGAAGGATACCGCATCAGGTGGCGAGATATCCCGCGTGATGCTGTGCATCAAGACCATCATCGCCCGTCACATGAGGCTCCCCAGCATCATCTTTGACGAGGTGGATACCGGTGTGAGCGGCGACGTGGCCAACATGGTGGGCGAAATGATGGCCGACATTGCCCACACCATCCAGGTGATTGCCATCACCCACTTGCCCCAAGTGGCCGCAAACGGAGACCACCACCTGCGTGTATTCAAGGCCGACAATGAGGTGGAAACCCTCACGCGCGTCCAGAGCCTTGACGAGCAGGAGCACGTGATGGAAATCGCGCGCATGCTGAGCGGCAAGGACCTGAATCAGGCTGCTATCGAGAACGCAAAATCACTCATCAAGCACAAACATAAATAATAAAATGATTGACAAAACCCAATACATCTACGGCGTGCATGCCGTGATTGAAGCCTTCGATGCCGGTAAGGACATCGACAAGATACTGTTGAGCAAAACGCTTAATGCCGACACCGCCCAGGAAATCATCGACCGGGCACGACAATTGCGCGTTCCCGTGCAGCGCGTTCCCGTGCAGAAAATCGACCGCATCACCCGCCGCAACCATCAAGGTGTGCTTGCCCTGCTGGCTGCAGTGACCTATTACCGCGTCGAGGACCTTGTCCCGCAATTGTTTGACGAGGGCGAGAACCCGTTTGTCGTCGTGCTTGACGGAGTAACCGACGTGCGCAACTTCGGTGCTGTGGCACGCACCTGTGAATGCGCCGGTGTGAGCGCCATCGTCATCCCCGACCGCGAGAGCGTCAGCGTCAACGCCGATGCCGTGAAGACCTCGGCCGGAGCGCTCAACTATCTGCCCGTGTGCCGCGAGCACAACCTGGTGAACGCCGTGAAACTGCTGCGCGACAGTGGTTTCAAAATCGTGGGCACCAGCGACAAGAGCCAGATGCCGTTCACCAAGGGAGATTACACGGGCCCCGTTGCCATTGTGCTGGGCTCGGAGGACAAGGGCATTTCTCCCGAAATCATGAAATTGTGCGACACCCAGGTGATGATTCCCGAGTTCGGTCACATCAACTCGTTGAACGTGTCGGTGGCCGGCGGTATCATGATTTATGAAGTGGTGAGACAGCGCATCAATGACAATCAAGAGGTGAAATAAGCCCATTTCTTGGTGAAATCGCCATTTTTGAGTAACTTTGCAAGTTCAAACGATCACACTTATGATAAATCGAGTTTTAATAAGGACCAAAGTTGTACAGAATCTGTACTCCTATGTACTTACCCGTCCCGAGCGCACGCTTGCCAGTGCCCTGAAGGACCTGGACACGTGTCTTGACAAGACCTACGAGTTGTATCACTACCTGATGCGTCTGCCGATAGAGCTGACGCACATCCAGGAGATAAAACTCGACGAGGCCCGCAACAAGTACATGCCCACCGAGGAAGACCTCAACCCCAACATGAAGTTTGTCAACAACCGGCTGGTTGCCGCCCTGGCCGCCAACGAGCAGTTGCAGCAGTACGCTCAAGACCATTCCATCACATGGAACGACGATCCCATCTTTGAGCGCCTGATGCTCGACAAGGTCATCAAGAGCGACTTGTACAACGACTACATGGCCGACGATGAGGTCACTGACATCGGCGACAGCCTGCTGTGGCAACAGCTCCTCAAGCAGGTCATCGTGCCCGACGAGAACATGGCCGACGCCATCGAGCAGCGTTCACTGTTCTGGACCGAGGACGATGTGGACTTGACGTTGCAATTCGTGTGCAAGACCTTCCGCCGCATCGCCGAGGGTGATGAAGATGCCATCTTGCCCATGTTCAAGGACGAGGAAGACAGCGAATTCGGCAAGGAACTGTTTAAGGCCACCGTCACCATGATGCCCGAGAACAATGCCTTGATCGACGAGTTGGTACAGGACAGTCGCTGGGACAAGGACCGCATCGTGCTCATGGACCGCATCATCATGTGCACTGCCCTGGCCGAGGCCCTCGCATTTGAAAAAATCCCGACTGCAGTGACGCTCAACGAGTATATTGAGCTGGCCAAGAACTTCAGCACCGCTGCCAGCGGCAAGTTCGTGAACGGCATCCTCAACAATGCCATCAAGCGTTTGCGCCACGAGGGCAAAATCATCAAGCCCTGATCATCGAGACAAGAAATACATTATTAATATTCTAAATCAACAAGATTATGCTTTACACAATTTTATTGCAAAGCACAGGCAATCAAACCGGTGGCAGCGGAATGATGTCGTTGCTCATGATTGTCGCGCTGTTCGCCATCTTCTATTTCTTCATTATCGCTCCGCAACAGAAGAAGCAGAAAAAGATCAAAGCGTTCCATGACAGCCTCAAGAACGGCGACAAGGTGGTGACCATCGGCGGTATCTACGGCCGCATTCGTGAAATCAAGGACAACACCGTCCTCCTCGAGGTGGCCGACGGCGTGCGCATCAAGTTCGACAAGAGCGCTATCTCGATGCCCGACGGTAGCGACCTTAACACGAAATAACCCGTAATCAACGACAGTCGAATATTATCACCAATGAAACTCTGGGACAAACTACAGGAAAGACTAAGGCAATCGCCTCGCACGAGGTCGATATTGCTTTACCTTGGTTTTGTGGTCATCTCGGCCGTGTTCTGGAGTTTCCTGACCTTTAACAGTGACGTGCAGCTTGATGTGGAAGTGCCCGTCGAGATGAGTTTGCCCAGCAATGTGCATCTGCTCGCCAAGGTTCCTGACACGCTCACAGTCACCGTTCGCGACCGTGGCTACAGGTTCTTTTCCTATCTGTTCCACAAGACGCCTAAACTCACGCTGCGCTTCAGCGACTACAGCGACGGCAACAGTTCCTTCAAGATTGACCAGAGTCATTTGAAGAAGGCACTTGCACATGTCCTTAACAAGCATGCCAACATTGTGAGTGTCTTGCCAGAATCGATCAACATCAAGTTCACCGACCTGCCCGGCAAGAAAGTGCCCGTCAGGGCCGATATCATCGTGGAACCCCGCGAGGACTACACCCAATACGGTGCATTGATCCAGAGCCAGGACTCGGTGCTCGTCTTCAGCGACGCCAAGACGTTGAGCGAAATCAACGAGGTCTATACCTACCATGTCGAGGAACTTGAATTGACCGACACCCTGCGTCGCAATGTGACAATCGCTCCCATCAACGGTGCCGTGGTGGAGCCACGCTCCATCAACATCATGGTACCCATCGAGAAGCTGAAGCCACAAACGCGCCGCATCAAGATTGCTGTCCGCAATGCTCCTAAAGGCGTGAAAATGCTGCTCTTCCCCAGCGATGTGGAGGTGCAATACATGTCGCCCGTGAGCCGCATCACCGAGGAAGCAGGCATCACTGCCGTGGTGGACTACAACTCGGTGGACTTCGGGACACACAACAACAAGGTGAAGGTGATGATTGGCGAAGTGCCGGCCGCTTATCAAGATGTGACATTCTCTCACGACAGTGTAGAATACATTATCGAGAAGCATTGACAAGGCATGAAGTTGATTGCAATCACCGGTGGCATAGGCAGCGGCAAGAGTGTTGTCGCGCGTATGGTTCAAGTCATGGGTCATGAGGTCTATGACTGTGATTCCCGTGCCAAAGCGCTCATGACCGACGATGCCCTGGTGCGTGATCAGCTTGTCGAAGCCTTCGGCAAGGACACCTATCTTGACGACGGGTCGCTGAACCGTCAGCACCTGAGCCGTGTGGCGTTTGCCGACGACAACGCCTTGGCCCGTCTCAACGGCATCGTTCATCCTGCTACTGCACGAGACATGCAACGATGGGCAGGAGAGCAAGCCGCACTAGGTGCCGACACCGCCTTTGTCGAGACTGCCCTGCTGCGAACCTCAGGACTTGACCATCTGGTGGACGAAGTGTGGCACGTGACTGCGCCCGACGATGTGCGCATCGACCGCGTCATGGCCCGCAGCGGACTCACCAGTGAACAAGTGAAAGAACGCATGGCTGCACAGCTCATCGAAGAAAGCGTGATGGACGGCGAACAGGTCATCATCAACGACAATGACACGGCCCTGCTGCCACAAGTCACACGACTGTTACAGAATACAAACAACAAACAATAGCTTTAAATCAACATTATTACAACTTTAAACTATGCTGAAGAAAATTTTATCTATCTCGGGACGTCCCGGACTCTACAAACTTGTTTCCTATGGCAAGAATATGATCTTGGTTGAGTCTTTTGCCGACGGCAAACGTTTCCCTGTTCATGCCCGTGAACGCGTGATGGCGCTGGGTGACATTTCGATTTTCACCACTGCCGATGACATCTCCCTGGCACAGGTTTTTGAGAATATCGGTAAGAAATATGAGAACAAACCCATCGACGTTAAGACAGTAGCCACTCCCGACCAGATGCACGAGTTCATGGCCGGTGTTCTGGAGAACTGGGATGCTGAGCGCGTACACAACAGCGACATCAAGAAGATCATCGCTTGGTATAACATCCTCGTTGGTGCTGGCATCACAGATTTCACCGCAAAGGAAGAAGAGGAAAAAGAAGCAGAAGCTGAAACACCTGCCGAGGAAACCAAAGACTGATGAGTCATAAAGGCAAATCGATACTTTATCTGGCAGCGGCGATACTCTTGTCGCTGCCAGTGGTATCGTGCCGTACCACCAACAATAACACACACACCTATCGCCCATACCATGAACGCCGCAACCGCAATAATTCATCCGACGATGACAAGGGTTCAGCCTCAAAAAAAACCGACGACAAGAAAAAGCCCATTCCCCAAAGCGGCCACGGCCTGGTGAGCGATGAATGGGCGCGCCTGGACATCAAACTGGGCAGGAAAGACAACAAGAAACTGTACAAGGAGCTCAAGCGCTGGCTCGGCACCCCCTATGTCTATGCCGCACACACCTGTGGCGAGGGCACCGATTGCTCGGGCATGGTCATGGAGGTGTATCTGGAAGTCTATGGTATCAAGGTGCACCGCAATTCCGCCAAGATGCTTGAGCAGAACTGTGAACCCATTGATCTTGACGATCTCAAGGAGGGTGACCTCGTCTTCTTCATCACCAGCAGCGACGGGCACGTCTCCCATGTGGGCATCTACCTGAAGGACAACAAATTCGTTCACGCATCATCGTCTCGCGGCGTTGCTGTTGATGACCTGCGCCAGAACTACTACGCCACCCATTTCCACACCGCTGCCCGCGTCATCACCAAGGATGACAAGTAACAGCGCTGGTGACAATCAACAAGGACAAGACTAAAAATGACTGAACGCACGGTGTAACTACCGAGGCGCAGCCTCGGTTTACAGGACAAGAGAGGCAAGAGGGAGAGAAAGGAGAAAGGAGAAAGGAGAAAGGAGAAAGGAAACCGGGTTACAGTTTGAGGTGACGCCACAGGGAGCGCGGGAGACGGCGCCACAGGGCGGTCAACACGGCATAGCGCCAGTCGATGACCTTGATGTGGCGATGACTGTGGATGGCGCTGACAATTTGACGGGCGACTTTCTCGGGCTTGAGCATCATGGGATAACGGATATTGTCTGCCAACAGGTCGGTATCAACGAAGCCGGGACGGATATCCGTAAAACGGATTTTCAAGTTGCGGGCATTGGCCTGCTGCTCAAGGGACTGGAGATAGACATTCTGGAATGCCTTGGTAGCCGAATAGGACGGTGCGGGCCCCAGACCCTTAGTGCCGGCAATACTCGTGATGGCAACGATATGGCCCTCGCCGCGCTCGGCAAAGTAGCGATAGGCCTCCCCTATCATGCGGGTGAAGCCCATGCCGTTGGTGTTGACTGTATTAAGTTCGATATCGGGCGTTAATGTGCGGTTCTGCTTGCCGATACCTGAGGCATAGAAAAACAAATCCATGCCACCGAGACGGTCAATGAGTGCCCTAAGGCGTGAAGTCGCATCATCGGCAGTAACGTCAATAGCCTGCACCTCCACCCTGTCGGGTGCCAATTGCTTCAAAGCTTGCAGACGGTCCTCACGTCGGGCCGCAACACCCAAACGACAACCCTCGTCAAGGAACAGTTTGGCCACTTCCATGCCCATGCCCGACGAAGCCCCGATAATAATCACTCTTTTCATTTTGAATTCTCATTAAGAAGATCCAGTTGCTGACGGACACTTTCCTCGTGAATCGTCTGCATGATCGCTTGGGTAAAACCAGAAGAGAGACCCAATGAATCACCTTCTTCTATACGAGCTTTCATGATATCCTGATAGCGGGCAGGTTGCACCACGCGCAGGTTGTGAGCCTTCTTGAAACGTCCTATCTCGCGCGAGACGCTCATGCGGCGCGCCAGGACAGCGAGCAGTTCATGATCACAGTCATCAATCTGCTGGCGCAAGAGCCCCAATTCGTCCTCAACAGGAATCCCTGAACGCACAACGAGCTTCTTGAGAATCGTGCTCAATGCGCCAGGCGTCACTTGCTGGGCGCTGTCACTCAGGGCACGGTCAGGATCACAGTGACACTCAATCATCAGGCCGTCAAAACCAGCATCAAGAGCCAGTTGAGACAAGGGTTCAACAAACTCTCGCTTACCACCGATGTGTGACGGATCACACAGGATGGTCATGCCAGGAGCAAGGCGGCGTAACTCAAAGGGGATGTGCCACTGAGGGTCGTTGCGGTAAAGGTGTTGGCCAGCAGAACTGAAGCCGCGATGCACAGCCGCCAGGCGTGTGATGCTGGCATTGCGGATGCGCTGCAAAGCGCCCAGCCACAAGTCCAGGTCGGGATTAACCGGATTTTTTACCAGCACCGCCACGTCGCTGTGTCCCTGTAAGGCATCGGCGATGTCCTGAATGGCAAACGGATTGGCTGTCGTGCGAGCCCCGATCCATAGGATGTCGATACCCGCATCAAGCGCAGCTCGTACATGCTCAACAGTGGCCACCTCGGTAGCCACCATCATTCCAGTCTCGCGTTTCACTTGGGCAAGCCATTGCAGACCGATGTCGCCCACGCCCTCAAAGCCGCCGGGCATCGTGCGCGGTTTCCATATTCCTGCCCTGAACACCTTGACACCTGCAGCACTCAAAGCCCTGGCGGTGTCAAGCGTCTGCTGCAAGGTCTCGGCACTGCACGGGCCAGCGACGACAATAGGGTAACCGCTCTCCACACCAGGGATGGAGAGCGGGGTGATATCATTCAATGTGAGTGAGGCGCTCATCAGCACGCCTTGAAACTCATGTCAAGCGACTTGATGGAGTGCGTGAGGGCACCCACCGAGATGTAGTCCACACCACACTCGCCATAGGCACGCAGCGTGTCGATGGTGATACCGCCACTGGACTCGGTCTCTACCCTACCGTCAATCAGTTCAACGGCCTTGCGGGTGTTCTCGACACTGAAGTTGTCGAGCATCACGCGGTCCACACCGCCGTGGTCGAGCACCTGCTGCAACTCGTCGAAGTTGCGCACCTCAATCTCAATCTTGAGGTCCTTGCCGTTCTCCTTGCACCACCGATGAGCATTCTCGATAGCAGGCACGATACCGCCGGCAAAGTCCACATGATTGTCCTTGAGCAGAATCATGTCGAACAGGCCGATGCGGTGGTTGCAACCGCCGCCAATCTTGACAGCCTCTTTCTCGAGCATTCGCATGCCTGGCGTGGTCTTACGGGTATCCAGGACGCGAGTTTTGAGACCCTCAAGGCACTTGGCGTAACGTGCCGTGGTCGTTGCCACGCCGCTCATGCGCTGCATGATGTTGAGCATCAAGCGCTCGGTCTGCAACAAAGAGCGCACCTTGCCAGTTACGACAAAGGCGATGTCGCCAGGTTTCACGTGGGCACCGTCACCGATCATGACTTCCATCTTCAGCTCCGGGTCAAACTTCTCAAACACGCGGCGGGCGATTTCCACACCTGCCAGGATTCCCTCCTCTTTCACGATCAGTCGCTGGCGCCCGATCTCGTCGTCGGGAATGCAGCACAATGTGGTAGCGTCGCCATCACCGATGTCCTCGGCAAATGCCAAGTCAATCAGCTCATCAATCAGTTCTTCACGAGTTTTCATATCATTCCAATATTTATCAATTTCCGACCACAAAGTTAGGTAATTCTTGACGAATTAGCTAATTTTGTGGCAATAATCAATCAAACAAAAGCACAATATGAAAATTACGCTCGCCGTGATCGGTAAGACCGAGGTTGGTTTCGTGCGTCAAGGCATCGAGGAATACGTCAAGCGATTGCAGCACTATGTACAGTTCAACATCCAGTACATCGGTGATGTGAAGAGCACTCGCAACATGAGCGAGGCGCAACAAAAGGTAGCCGAAGGCAAATCATTGCTCGCTGCACTTGACACCAGCGATCATGTCGTGCTGCTCGACGAGCACGGCACCGAACGCACCTCCATGGATTACAGCCAGTGGCTGCAACGACGCATGGCCAGCGGCTGCAAGCGCGTGGTGTTTGTCGTGGGAGGACCTTACGGTTTTTCCCAAGAAGTGTATGACCGCGCCAACGAGAAGATATCCCTCAGCAAGATGACTTTCCCGCACGAGTTGGTGCGACTCATCTTTGTCGAGCAACTGTACAGGGCTTTTACCATCTTGCGGCATGAGCCTTATCATCATGAGTAGGTCAGCTATCAGCTGTTGTTTTTTTGACTATATATTATGAGAAAGATATTACTGGCTATAGTAGCAGGACTGGTGGCTATGAGCACATTCATGGCCGATGGCAGGTCGTATTATAACTCGGTGAGAAACGACTTTGGCAGTCTATACCCGCACCCCGGCATGCGGATGGCCGGACGCTACAAGACCATCGAGGGCGAATACCTTATCGAGGAAAACGCCACCATGGCAACCGCCGTCACCATCGACACCATGGGCATCAACAGCACGGCCTACCGCTACCAGCTGCGCCTGGCCAACCTGAACAACAAACAGGGCAAGACCATGTCGATCAAGAATCCCATGACCGGTGCCAAGAGTGCCGTCACCCACACGCAATGGGGACTCGTCTTCAACGATGATGACCAGGGCAATTATTGCGCTGTGGTGCTGAGTTGCGACAACAGCACCCCCTATGATGATATCACCGACGAGCGCACCATGCAAGTTTCCCTTGTACAAGTGAGCAACGGTGAGAAAACTGTAAAGGCATCGGTCATCTTGAAAAAAGGCGTATCGCTCGAGGATGACCTGAACAACCTCAGCGTTGATGTTGACGAGCGCAACGTCATCGTTTCGGTCGGTAAAGATGAACTCAATCAAGTGCTGGAAGCCCCGATCTCCAGGCCAATCGGCACAGTTCGTGTGGGTTATCTGACTGGTCCTGGCGCCCGCGTGGCCATCGAACGTGCCGTACTCACCATCAACAACGATCAACAAGTCGTGGCCACGACCACAGCATGGACCCTCGAGACACTGGATGCCTATTTCGAACAGAGCGCTGATCCCGTCGAGGGCTACTGGACCTATCTCGACCGTGACATGGAGGAGGAATGGTTGCGCTTGGGCGGCCGCTACACGCTTGCCATTGTCAGGGCCGATGACGGCTATGACATTATTTACATTGACGGGGCACAGGTCAAGAAATCCATGTGGCAACCTGGCATGAAGAAAGGGCACATCACCCGCACCCTGTTCACGGGGAACTACAATCTCAGCTGGATAGATGCCACGATGGAGCCGATTGACGACGATGCCTATGCCACCGTCGAGAACGGTGTGATCCTCACCCTCAACTTCCCCGAATACAAGAGTCAAGTGCGTTTTGCCAAGGCCATTAATCCCGAATGAAACCAAAAATTTGCACAACTCAACAAATAGAAGTACCTTTGCGGCCAAATTTTTGACAACAATTTTCACAAGAAAGGAATAAACAACTAAAAATGAAGAAATTTGCATTACTTTTCGCAGTCATGATTTCCATGGCACAGATGAGTGCAGCCACTAATGACGCTGCAGTTAATAATGAAGCCACAAACGCCGAGACCCCTGCCGCTGCGGTAGCCGCTGCCGAGGATGACAACAATTCAACATCGTTACTTGGAAAAACAGATACCAAGCTCAACAAGCACTGGGCAGTCTTCACCGACGGTTTCTACTTGGGTATGGGCGTCAAACACAACTGGGATGCCATCAACAACAGCTTTGAGGTGGGTTTACTCAACCTTTTCGGTGTTAAATACAGCTCGCTGCACGGACAGACAATCTCGCTGGGTGCAGGTATCCACCATCGTTCCTACAGCATGAAGCGTCCGGGCATGCTCGTGCGTGATGACCATGGCGTTGTTATCCCGTCGGTTTACCCCTCGGAAAACGTCGACATCATCAAGAACCGCTCGTCCAACTTGAACTATTGGACCATTCAGTTCCCCTTGATTTTCCGTCAGCACATCGCTGGCAAGCTTGACCTCGCTGTCGGCGGCATCCTCAACTGGAACACCTATGCCCGCGTGGACAACCACTACGAAATGAACAAGACCGACCACGACACTCATTACAAGGGCCTCAAGCAGAACAAGGTGAACTTTGATGTCATGGGTAGCCTCACCTGGAATGAGTTTGGTATCTACTGCCGTTACACCCCCGGCAAGTTCTTCAAGGAGAACTATGGTCCCGAAATCAAAAACACATGGACCATGGGTCTGGTTTTGGGTCTCTAATCGAGAGAAACGGATATTACTGATTAAACGGATATTACGGAATAGAAAGGCGGAAATTCCAAAAATGATGGAATTTCCGTTTTTCTTTGTTACAAAAAGCGTCTTTCTGCGTTTATTGAATAGAAACGATAATTGTCAATGAAGCAAACCGACCGCATTACATCGGCATTTACTGCCTTGAGGGAGCAGATGCTCTCGCTGGCCGAACGCATCACGGGCAACCGCGATGATGCTGCCGACGCGGTACAGGATGCCTTTGTGAAACTGTGGCAGCAACGAGGGCGCTATGAGAGCTCCAGCCATGCCCGAGGGGCCGGAATGATGGCCGTTCGCACTACCAGCATTGACAAGGCCCGCCAGAACAGCCACAACAGTGATGTTTCACTTGACCAAGTTACCGAGCCTATCGAAGACGTGAACGACAACGACCGCAGCCTAGCCTACCTGCAAGTTCGCCATATCATCGACAACGACTTGTCGGACAACCAGCGGTTGATTATTGACCTGAGGGAGATGCAGGGTCTGGAGTTTGACGACATCGCCAGCCGCATGAACATGACCGCCGCCAACGTGCGCGTGGAACTGAGCCGAGCACGCCGACGCGTGCGTGAGATTTACCAATCAAGAAACATGGAGAAGAAATCATGAACAAGAATCATCACATAAACAACCAAGCCGAGCTGGAGCGACTCATCGAGCGCTACTTCGACGGTGACACCAGCGTTCAGGAAGAACAGATGCTGCGCGAAGCCCTCGCCGACTGCCCCTGGAGCAGCGAGGTGATTGACGAGGCGCGCTTCACGATGGGCTACTTTGCAGCCCACAGCCATGAAAAGGCACGCACTGCAGGGAAAAACCACCGTCGCCAGTTCATCGGCATCGCAGCTTCGATAGCCATCGTGATTGCAGCTGGTGGATATGCCTTATGGCACCAGCAACAATCGACTGGCGTGTGCATTGCCTATGTCAACGGCATGGTTGTGCAAGACGATGACAAGGTCATGACACTGATAGCTAATGACTTGAGCATGATGGACAATGCTGCCGATGCCATGACCGATCAGCTCTCCAGTCTGGGTGCGGCCCTTGAACTTGACAACGAATAAACAACGCGACAATATGAAACGGACTACAATCATCATTCTGGCATGCATGCTGACGACCATGGCAGCCATGGCACAAACCGGCTTGAACATCAACCACCTGTTTGACGGGCGGTACAAGAAAGCGGCCGGCGCCACCGAGATCATCGTCACCGGCAGTCAAGCCCACGAAATCGGGCTCACCATCTATCACAGCATCAGCGTGACCGAGAAGGCGCAGGCCGAAATCATCGAGAATCTGGTGGTTAAAGATGGAGCCAAAGCCATTGACAAGGAAGTGGAGTACCGCAACGGGCAACTGTACTACGGCTTCTATACGTTGCCCAAGTACAAGCGCAGCAACCGTTATATCTTCTTCCTCAACCAGAATCTGGCACGCAAATCGCCCAAAAACGTCGTCACACTCATCTATATGGAAGGCGAAGCTGGTGCCGAGAGAATCAAGAAATTAATCCGTAAATAACAACAATCAAATAAATGAACACATTATGAAAAAATTTTCATTCATCATCGCTGCCATCATGGCATCCGCTACGCTTTCGGCACAAACGCCCGACACGGTAACCGTTATTGAACAACCACAGCAAGTCATCATTACCGAAACGCCCTCTGGCACTATCGTGAAGGTGAAGGGAATGAAAGATAACGACGAGTACAACTACACCTATCAGATGGAACACGCTGCTAACGACAGCATCCACACTAGCCAGAACATCGATTGGGACCTTAATTTCCCGTTCAAGAAAAACAAAAAGACAAACTACCACTGGAGTATCGAGAGTAAGGGAATCTACTTTGGTGTCGGACTCAAAACTTCTTATGACCTCGTGAACAACAGTTTCAACTGGGGTGTTCTGAATATTGCCAGTGTGAACTATCACACCCTGCACGGTCAGCATTTCTCGCTGGGCGTGGGCTATGACAACAAGCGTTTCTCGCTCAAGCGCCCCAACTGTTTTGTCATGGATGAAGCGACCAACATTGTGGGCATTGAGTCTTATCCAGAGGGCACCGTTGACCGTTCCTCGGTCCTCAGTGTCAGGGCCATCCAGTTCCCGCTCCTCTTCCAACAGGACTTTGGCAAGGAGTTTCACCTTGTGCTTGGAGCCAGCATGAATTGGAACGTATATGCCAAGTGCAACACACATTACAAAGTCAACAAGACCAACTATGACATTTCCTATCGAGGCATCAAGCAGAACAAGATTACCTTTGACGTGATTGGAGCCTTGTCGTTTGACGGTTTGGCCATCTACTGCCGTTACACCCCCGGCAACATGTTCAAGAAAGGCTACGGTCCCGAAATCAAGAATACCTGGATGCTGGGCGCGGCCATTGCCCTGTAAAAAGTCAAGAGTTAACAGTGAATAGTTGGCATCCGCCGACTAGTAAGATAAAAGAGATAGTCGATGTTTTGGCTATCTCTTATCTTCTTAACTGTTAACTGTTCTCTGTTAACTATTAACTGTTCACTACAGGAAGGGGTTGAAGCGTTTCTCGTCGGCGACGGTGGTCGTGGGGCCGTGGCCCGAGGCGATGACGGTCTCATCGGGCAAGGGCAGGATTTTCTCGCGGATGCTGTTGATGAGCTGCGCCATGTCTCCGCCCCAAAGGTCGGTTCGTCCCACGCTGCCGTTAAAGATGGTGTCACCGCTGACGAGCAACGCGCTTTGAGGCAGGTAGAAGGCCAGTCCGCCAGGGCTGTGGCCGGGGACTTGCAGCACCTGAATGGTCTCATCGCCCAATTGTAATGTGTCACCGTCAGCCAGGTTCCGGTCAACGGTCAAGGGCTCCACCTCGACATTGATGCGGAAATGAGCTACTTGTTCGGGCAACTCCTGTCCCAATGGGTTATCCAGAGCGCTGCCGCACACGTCGGCTCCGGTCTTGTCGGCAAGCCAACGGGCCCCAGTGATGTGATCCACATGAAGATGAGTGAGCAAGACATGCTTCACATTCAACTTGTTGTCCCCAATGAATTTGGTTACCATTTCGCGTTCTCCGTCACGCATCATTCCAGGGTCAACGACCACGGCCTCGTGCGAAGCCTCGTCCCACAGGATATACATATTCTCGCCAAACGGGTTGACGGTCATCATTGTAGCGTTCATATATGGTTAATGAAAGGTTAAAGGTTAGAGGTTAAAGGGGGAGGTAGAGGATTTTCTTGGTTTTGAAGAAATCCTCGTTGAAGTAACGGGAGAGATCGTCGATGAGGACCTGATTCTTGTATTTCTGCACCTCGGCTGTGAGGTCACCGCCCTTGAGGCAGAGCAGGCCATTGGGAACGGCGTTGCGATCCTCGCTGTCGATAAGTCGCTTGACAAGGGGCACCATGTCACCCAGATCCATGACAGCACGGCTCAAGACGAAGTCAAATTTTCCCTTCACCTCCTTGACATCGCCATGCTGGAAGGTGACGTTGGCCAGGCCGATGCGCTCGGCGATGTCCTGTGCAACTTTCAGCTTCTTACCGATGCGGTCCACCAGATGAAATGTCGCCTGCGGATAGTAGATAGCCAGCGGAATGGCGGGGAATCCCCCACCCGTCCCCAGGTCCATCACCCGAGTGCCTGGTGTGAATTGCACGAACTTGACAAGCGCCAACGAATGCAGGATGTGGTTGATTTCCAGATTGTCAATATCTTTACGCGAGATGACATTGATCTTGGCATTCCACTCGGGATAGAGCGTCTCGAGTTGCTCCATCTGCAGGCGTTGCGCGTCAGAGAGTTCAGGGAAGTATTTCAAGATATGTTCCATCGTGATTATTTCAAGCGGTCAATGATGCTGCCGTCACACAATGCCGACTTCAGATCAGCGTACGGGATGGTGATTTTGGGCTCGCCTACGGCCTCAACGGCCAATTCGTTAGGCAGATAACTCCAGGTCACGCCTTTGTCATCGAAGTAGAAGTTGCGCGTCACCATAATGTTCTCCACATTGAAGTATCCCAGGTCATTCAACTGCTCATTGCCCGACACGTTGTTCTGATTGAGCAACTGCTGGCGCAGCAACTGACAGACGTCGGCCACGGCGTCATCACGGAAGAGGCGGTTCACATCGATAAACGTCTGGCTCTCGACATCAAAGTTGTAGTAGCGATGCGTCACCGAGGTCACCTTGTCATTCTTCTTCACCACATCCACGCGCTCAAAGGTGACCACCCCGTTACGGTTGTAGATGGGTGTCACGCGGGTGCTGGTGGCATACTTGAGCGTTGCCAAGTCGCTACTCTCATCGGCCTCGTCTTTAGCAACCGGCTCCTGCATGAAGTCATACTGGTGCATGCTGTTGGAGACCACCTGACGCATGGCGTCTTGCAACGATAACGAATCGCCCGATTCAAGCACATAGGCGGCAAACAGTCGCTGCAGACTGTCCATCGGCACACCCTCGCCAGCGCTGACCGGATAATCGATGGTGGCATCGGCCACAATGGTGCAGCGTTCGCCATTGGACATGGCAAAACTGGAGTTATCGCTCAATTGTTCGGTTTTAACGATGACAGCAGGCTTGGCATCATCGGTTTTTCCGGATTTCATCTTTCCGCAAGAAAACATCAACCCGGTGATTGACAACAATATAACGAATGCAAAAACCTTTGTTTTCATGACAAATTCTCCTTATGGTTTCTTGTTTATCTCGCTAAAGTAGTACAAATTTATCTAAAACCCGTCAGAGAAATGGATTTTTTTAACGAACTTTGCAAAAAGTTTCCGGTTTCTGATCCCTAGTTTTTGCTTCTAGTTGGCATCTGCAACCCTCACAGCTACAGTCAAAGTTCAAAGAAATATGAAGATTGGAGAATACAACGAGTTAAGCATTAACCGCATGGTGGACTTCGGCGCCTATCTGATTGACGACGACACCCATGAGGTGCTGCTGCCCAAGCGCTACCTCACTCCCGAGATGAAGGTGGGTGACACCATCCGCGTGTTTGTCTATAACGACAGCGAGAACCGTCCCGTGGCAACGACCGAGCAGCCCTATGCCGTGGTGGGCGATTTTGCCCTGCTGCGTGTGAAAGCGGTGAACAAGGTGGGTGCATTCCTGGATTGGGGTCTGGTTGCCAAGGACCTGCTGGTGCCCTTCAGCGAGCAACGTGTTGACATGAAGGTGGGCCGCAGCTATATCGTGCGCGTCTATCTCGACGAGGCCAGCCACCGTATTGTCGCCAGCGCCAAACTCGCCAAGTTCCTGAACCACACCGAGCCCGACTACTATCACCGTGAGCGCGTCGAGGTGCTGGTAGTGCAGCGCAGCGACATGGGCTACCGCGTGATTGTGGAGGGTGCCCATTGGGGACAGATTTACCAGAACGAGACCTATCAGGACGTGAACGTGGGCGATCGCCTCACCGCCTTCGTCAAGCAGGTGCGTCCCGACGGCAAGGTAGATCTCACCCTGTCCAAAATCGAGAAAATGCGCGTCGATGACCTGTCGGACCGCATTCTGGACTACCTCAAGGCCAACAACGGCGAGATGACCCTCACCGACAAAGCCAGTCCCGACGACATCAACAAGGTGTTCCAGTGCAGCAAGAAGGACTTCAAGAAAGCCCTCGGCCTGCTCTACAAGCAGCAGAAAGTCACACTGGGCGACACCGTCAAACTGATATAATCAACAACCCATAGCATCAACGATGAACATCAATCGCATCATCACCGTATTGGCAGGACTGCTGATCACCGTCGGCACAGCTACGGCCGACAACAGTCAGGCTCCTGAGGCTTGCGGGCCGGTGCCGTCACCGCAACAGGTGGCATGGCAGCGACTGGAGACCTATGCATTCATCCATTTCGGGCCCAACACGTTCACCGACAAGGAATGGGGCTATGGCGACACACCGGCCAGCGCATTCAACCCCACTAGACTCGACTGCGAGCAATGGGTGCAGACCATTGTCAATGCCGGCATGAAAGGCGTGATTCTCACCTGCAAGCACCATGACGGTTTCTGCCTGTGGCCCAGCCGATACACCGACTACAGCGTCGCTGCATCGCCCTACAAGGGGGATGTCGTCGGCGAGTTGGCAGCCGCCTGCAAGAAGTATGGCATCAGATTCGGTGTGTATCTCTCACCGTGGGACAGGCATCAGGCCAGCTACGGATCACCCGAGTATGTCACCTATTACTACAACCAACTGGAGGAACTGATGACCCGCTACGGCGACATCTTCGAGGTGTGGTTTGACGGAGCAAACGGTGGCGACGGATGGTACGGTGGCGCCAGCGAGAAACGCGAAATCGACCGTAGCACCTACTATAACTACCCCAAGGCCTGGGGCATCGTGAACCGACTGCAACCCGAAGCCGTCATCTTTTCGGACGGCGGTCCCGGATGCCGCTGGGTGGGTAACGAGAAAGGCTTTGCCAACCCGACGAACTGGTCCTTCCTGCGCATCAAGGAGGTCTATCCCGGCTATCCGCAGTACGAGGAACTCCAATCGGGCCATGCCGACGGCGATGCTTGGTGCGCCAGCGAGTGCGATACGTCAATCCGCCCGGGATGGTTCTACCACGAGAACGAGGACGACAAAGTGAAGACCGTAGACCAACTGACCGACTTATACTACCGCAGTGTGGGCCACAACGGCACCCTCCTGCTCAATTTCCCTGTTAACCGCGAGGGTCTGATTCACCCCATCGACTCGGCCACCGCCGTGCAGTGGCATGAACGCATCGCCAACGAATTGGGTACCAACCTTCTCGTGGGTGCCAAATTCACCGCCAGCGACACCCGCAACAAGCAGTTCAATGCCTCGCTGATGGGTGACGGCGATTGGGACACCTACTGGGCAGCCAGCGACGGCGTCACCGCGGCCGACATCGAGATCAAAACCAAGAAAGATGTCACGCTTAACCGCATCATGCTGCAAGAATACATTCCGCTGGGCCAGCGCGTCAAGGAATTTGTCATCGAGTACAAGACATGTTGTGGCAAGTGGGTACCTGTGCTGGTCGATGAGAAAACGACGACCATCGGTTACAAGCGCATCGTGCGCTTCCACAAGAAGACGGCCAGCGAGTGGCGCATCCGCATCCTTGACAGCCGTGCCTGCCCTTGCATCAACAATATTGAAGGGTATTACGCTGAGTAGAGGTTAAAGGTTAAAGGTTAAAGGTTAGGAGTTGTTATGAATCAAGCAAGTGAACGCGCGTTGCGCATTGCCGAGGAAATCACTCGGCGCACAACAACAGACCATTATCGCCTTGTGCTCAACGAGAAACGTGAGCCATCAATCATGGGCAGCAAAATTGGCGGCAAACCCTATTGGCCAGCCGACTTGCAATACCCGGTTGACAGTCAAGGCAAACCCATGCTCATGGTCATGCAGGTGAACTGTTCGGAGGCTGGTCTGAAAGCCCCGTTGTCCGAGCACGGGATGTTGCAGTGGTTCATCAGCCTGGATACAGAGCGCATGTACGGCTGCCGCGGCAACTATGACGAGGACGGCAGTGGTTTTAAGGTTGTCTATCACGAACAAGTGCTGCAAAATGGCACGCTCGCCGATGTACCCACACACGACACTGTAGATGAGGCGCTCACCCCTGTAAAGCGCGAAGTGGCTATTGACGTGGTGGTAGAGCCGACCCCCATGGGCGTGAGTGACGGACGCTTCAACCGTCTATTCTTTGAAATCATCAAGGAAATCACTGGTGTTGAGCATAACGACCAGATGTGGTATCAGTACCTTGATAACGACGATTGCCTGTATTTTGAGCGAAATATGGGCATGCGACGTCCCTGCCACCAGATGCTCGGCTATCCCGTCTTCACCCAGGAAGACGCCCGACGTGACATCGATCGCCACGATGTCCTGCTGTTCCAACTCGATTCCCAATTCTCCAGCATCGACAACAAGGAGGTGGTCATGTGGGGTGACATGGGCAGCGGCTTCATCTTCATCAACCGCAACGACCTCGACAACCTCGACTTCACCCATCCCTACTACTGCTGGGACTGCGGCTGATGCCATTCATCCTATAGGTTGAGTCTCAAGAAACGATCTTTTAGTTTCCGACGACAATAAAAAGGCGCGCCCTATCGTGGGACGCGCCTTTACAGTTGACTTTTGCTTTACATTAACAGGTGTCTCGGGAGCTTAACCGCAGCGGGAGGTGCCACAGTTGGTGCAGATGAGGCAACCCTCCTGATAAACCAGCGTGTTCTGGCCGCAGTTGGGGCACTTCTCGGCTGCGGCCTCGCCGTTGTGGATGTAACGCTTGAGGGCGCGCTCCACACCCATCTTCCAGGTGTTGATGGACTGGCTGTCCAGCTCCAGGCTGCTCACGAGTTTAAGCACCTGGGGAATGGGCATACCGTAACGCAACACACCCGAAATGAGCTTGGCGTAGTTCCAGAACTCGGGGTTGAACTTCTCGCTCAGGCCCTCGATGGTGGTCTTGAATCCGCGCTTGTTGATGAACTGGAAGTCGTAGCGCTTCACGCCATCCTCGCCCACGGCCTTGATGATCTTGCCCTTGGTGACCGACTTGGGGCAGAAGATGCCCTCATCATCGTCGGCAATACCGGTGAAGATCTCGTAGGGACGGCCATCGATGAGTCCGATAAAGGCAATCCACTTCTCCTTCTTGTTCTGGAAACGCACGACGTCGGCCTCGAGTTCTACGGGGCGCTTGAGGATGTGTTCCTCCTCGGCGATGTAGCGACCGGCATTGTTCTCGGCATTCTCTTTCTCCTTTTCCTTCTTCTTGTCGTTGTCGCTCAGGGCCACGAGCACACCGGTGCGCGAGCCGTCGCGATAGACGGTGCAGCCCTTGCAGCCGCTGCGCCAAGCCTCGACGTAGAGTTTGCCCACCATTTCCTCGCTGATGTCGTTGGGCAGGTTGATGGTCACGCTGATGCTGTGATCCACCCACTTCTGCACCTCACCCTGCATGCGCACCTTGTTGACCCAGTCCACATCGTTGGCCGTAGCCTTGTAATAAGGCGACCTGGCGACGATGTCGTTGAGTTCCTCCTGGGTGTAGTCGCGGCGCACGGGAATGTTGTTGACATTCATCCAAGTGATGAGCTTGTGGTGATAGACGATGAACTCCTCGAACGAATCACCGTTCTCGTCAACCAGGTCAACATGCACGTCCTTGTCGCTGGGATTCACCTTGCGGCGACGCTTGTAAACCGGCATGAACACAGGCTCGATGCCCGAGGTGGTCTGCGTCAGCAGGCTGGTGGTGCCAGTCGGGGCGATGGTCAGGCAAGCGATGTTGCGGCGACCATACTTCTTCATTTCATCATAGAGTTTCGGATCAGCTTCGCGAATGCGATTGATGTAGGGATTGTTTTCCTCGCGCTTGGCGTCATAGATTTCAAATGCGCCGCGCTCCTTGGCCATCTGTACCGATGAACCGTAAGCAGCCAGTGCCAGAGCCTTGTGAACACTCACCGAGAACTCGGTGGCCTCGGGGGTGCCATAGCGCAGGCCCATAGCGGCGATCATGTCGCCCTCGCCGGTCGTGCCCACACCGGTGCGACGGCCCTTGAGGGTCTTGGTGCGGATCTTGTTCCACAGGTTCATCTCGGTGGTCTTGACCTCAGTGGTCTCGGGGTCGGACTTGATTTTGTCGAGAATCTTCTCGATCTTCTCCATCTCCAGATCGATGATGTCATCCATCATGCGCTGGGCACAAGCCACGTGCTCGGCAAAGAGCTCATAGTCGAAGCTGGCCTCGGGCGTAAAGGGATTCTTCACATAGCTGTACAGGTTGATGGCGATCAAGCGGCAGCTGTCGTAGGGACACAAGGGAATCTCGCCGCAGGGATTGGTCGAGATGGTCTTGAAGCCCAGGTCGGCATAGCAGTCGGGCACCGACTCGCGGGTGATGGTGTCCCAGAACAGGATGCCGGGCTCGGCGCTCTTCCAAGCGTTGTGAACAATCTTGGCCCAAAGCCTAGCCGCATCGGTCTCCTGCTCGTAGACGGGCTTGTCACTATCGACGGGATAAGTCTGACGATAAGGCTTGCCATCGACAGCAGCCTGCATGAAAGCGTCGTCGATACGCACCGACACGTTAGCGCCGGTCACCTTACCCTCTTCCATCTTGGCATCGATGAACGACTCGGCATCGGGATGCTTGATGCTTACGGTGAGCATCAAGGCACCGCGGCGACCGTCCTGAGCCACCTCGCGGGTGCTGTTGCTGTAACGCACCATGAACGGCACCAGACCAGTCGAGGTCAAAGCACTGTTCTTGACGGGCGAGCCCTTGGGACGGATGTGCGACAAGTCATGTCCCACACCGCCACGACGCTTCATGAGCTGCACCTGCTCCTCGTCAATCTTGAGGATGCCTCCATAGCTGTCGGGCTCACCATCGAGGCCGACGACAAAGCAGTTGCTCAACGAACCGACCTGGAAATTGTTGCCGATGCCAGCCATGGGACTACCCTGAGGCACGATATAGCGGAAATGACTCATCAGGTCAAACAGACGGTCTTCACTCAAGGGATTAGGATACTTGTTCTCGATACGGGCGATCTCACGCGCGATGCGACGGTGCATGTCGTCGGGCGTCAATTCATACAGATGGCCGAACGAGTCCTTCAAGGCATACTTCGTTGCCCATACTCTGGCGGCAAGTTCATCGCCGTCGAAGTACTTCAACGAAGCCTCGTAAGCTTGTTGATAAGTGTAGGTTTTTTCTTCCATTGCTATTTTGTTGTAAATCTTAAGTTTTTAAGGATAAAAAATGCAGGGTTCTGCCAAATCGGCAAAATCCTCGCAAAGGTAATATGAATTTTTTGAACAACAAAATTTCAGGCAATTTTTCTAAAGTTTTTCAAAATAATTTTTAATTAACTGAAAATCAGTATTTTAATTTTTCAACATGGTAAAATAGTTTTCCAAAACTTAAACCAGCGGAACACTGAAGTCGCTATATATAAACCACTTGCACAAAAAAGAGACATCTCATGCAAGAGATGTCTCTTTTTTAAAACTTACCGGAAACAGTGATTATTCCAGAGTGCCGTCTTGAGCAGCCTTGATCATGTCCTCGTTGGCGGTGATGTAGATTTCAACACGACGATTCTGGGCACGGCCGGCCTCGGTTTCATTGCTGGCAACAGGATAATCATAAGCCAAACCCTTGCTGGTCATGCGAGCCTTGGGTACACCGGCATTGGTCAGGTAGTTCTTCACCTCGGTTGCACGAGCATTCGATACCTTCTCATTGGCAGCGCGGGTACCAACATTGTCGGTATGGCCGTAAATCTGCACATCGGTCTGAGGATTGTTGATCAGCGACTTGGCAAAGTCGGTGAGTGATTTCTCAGCCTTCTGACCCAGCTTGGAGCTGTTGAAAGCGAAGAGGATGCCCTCGTCGAAGGTCACCTTAATGCCCTCGAAGCCGTTCACGTCGGTCACGGTGTCAACCTGAGCACCGGCGATCTGAGCGAGCTCACGAGCCTGCTTGTCCATCTTCTTGCCAATGAGGGTACCAGCCACACCACCAGCAACGGCACCGATAGCACCGCCGATGGCAGCACCCTTGCCCTTACCGATGAGGGCGCCGATGCCAGCACCCAAAGCGCCACCGCCACCAGCACCAATCAGACCACCCTTGGTAGCATTGTTCATTGAATCACAGCCCGAGATGCCAAGCATCAACATTGCACTCAGTAATAAACATAAAGTCTTTTTCATTTTTGCTAATATTTAATGAATAATGTGAATTAATGTCGTTTGAACACGCAAATATAGTAAATATTTTAAAATCAACACCTCTTTGGACTAAAAAAACACTTTATGGTTTATTGACAATGATAAAAAAGGCAATGACATGAACGAAACCCATCATGGAATACTCGCGGGATAACGGACACCTTTATAATTTGGCAGCTCGGAGTTTAGCATTGCTGAAAAATGCGGCCACGCCAAGGCGAGCCCCTACCAAGCCATGGAGGATGATTCAGAACTAACAGCAAAACCGCCCGGACTTTACCAGTCGGGCGGTTTTGTCAAATATTCTCACAACAGAAGCGGGCGTTAGCGCTTGTTGGTGATCGGACGGATGTTGCGTTCCTTGATATCGCCAGAGCGGTAAGCGTCAAGGAGTTCCTTGAGGTCCTCGATCTGAGCCTGCAGTTCGGTGCCGATGTCGGTATCGTTAACGAGCATGCGATGGTTGGTCAGTTCGACCAGGCTGCGAGTGGACTTGATATCCTGACCCAGACGCACGGCTTCGTCGATCGACGAGAACGGCTCGTGTTGCACGAGTTCAAAGCCTCGCGAGTGATAAACCAGGGTGTAACCGGCAATACCGGTCTCGGGCTGGTAAGCCTTGGAGAAGCCACCGTCAATCACCATGAGTTTGCCACCGGCCTTGATGGGATTCTCACCCTTGATGGTCTTGACAGGCACGTGACCGTTGATGATGTGGCGATGCTCGCCCACTACGCCGAACTCGTCAAGGATGGCGTCAACCACCTCGGGATTATCGCGCATGGTGTAATAGGCGCCCTTAACCTCCTTGTGGGTATCCTTGTCGGCAATGAAGTAGCGCTCAAAGGTCGCCATCTTGCTCTTGTCGAATGCCGGAGAGTCCTGACCACACCACAAGTACCACAGGTAGTCAAGCGCAAAAGCACGCTCCTCGGGATCGTCGCAGCCGAAGTAGGCCGTGCGGATGAGAGTACCGGCGCGCTTCAGCAGTGCCTTGCCGTGGAATTTCTCGCCGCGAATGGTGACATCCTTGAGCGTACCATCCTCGTTCAGGGGGATTGAAGCGTGATAGAGCAGGTTGCCGTTGACAATCGTGTAGAGACAGCCGTTGCGGAACATGCACTTCATGTGCTTGCGCAGCTTCTCGCTCTCGGTGAACGACTGGTGCAGCTTGGTGACAATCGATTCCTCCTCGGGAGTGAGCTTGTAGGGGTGCTTGGGATCGACGGTCGGGAAATTGGTGTCGAGCAGTTCATATTCCTTGCCCTTGATCTTGATGATGCCCTTCTTGAGGTCCATCTTGTCGAGCAAGAGGCGGTCTTTCATGTCAAAGTCGGGACGACGCTTGATGGCAGCGGCCTCGAGTTTGAACTGGATGATGCTGATAGCCTTGTGCATTTGAGCCACGAGCTGGGCGGTGCGGGCACGCTCGGGATCCTTGGCACTGCCGTCCTTGGGGAGGAAGCGCTCACAGGGGTCGCCGGCATAGGTATCCATGGCGAAAGTGGCCAGCGGCAGCAAGTTGATGCCGTAACCGTCCTCGAGCACGCCGTGGTTACCGTAGCGCAGGGCGATGCGCAGCACATTGGCAATGCTGCAATCGTTGCCCGCAGCGGCACCCATCCACAGGATATCGTGGTTGCCCCACTGGATATCAAAGTTGTGGAAGCTGCCCAGGACATCCATGATCTTGTCGGGGCTGGGGCCACGGTCATAGACGTCACCCAGGATGTGCAGCATGTCGATGGTGAGTTGCTGAATCAGGTTGCACATGGCGATGATGAATTCATCGACACGGTGGGTCGAGATGATGGTCTTGATGATCACGTCGACATAGGCCTGCTTGTTGGGATCGCTGCTGTGCTCGTGGAGCAGCTCCTGGATGATGTAGGAGAAATCCTCGGGCAGAGCCTTGTGAACCTTGGAACGGCTGTATTTTGACGATACGTTGCGGCACACTTTCACCAGCCTGTTGATGGTGATGAAGTACCAATCGTTGAGTTCAACCTTGTCGGTGATAGCCTCTTTCACCAGTTCCAGCTTCTCGGCAGGATAGTAAATGAGGGTGCACAGATCCTTCTGCTCGCGGGTGCTCAACGAGTCGTTGAAAATCTCGCCCACCTTGCGCTTGATAGTACCGCTGGCGTTGCGCAGCACATGCTGGAAGGCCAGGTACTCACCGTGCAGGTCGGCCAGGAAATGCTCGGTACCCTTGGGCAGGTTCAAGATAGCCTCGAGGTTGATGATCTCGGTGCTAGCGGTTGCCACATTGGGGAAACTGCGCGATAGCAGCTTCAGGAAATAAATGTCGCGTTTTCTTTTTAAAGGTTTCATAGTGTTGCTATAGCTATAAGTTTAAGGTATATGACTATTAATCTAACGTATATTATTAGTGAATATTATAGATATGCGGACCTTTTTGCCCTTTATTTTGGCGCTTTGCAGACATTGCAGCACCTCGCGAGCCCGAGCCCGCGGCACTGCAGCCAGCGCATAATGGTCGCGCACGTCGATACGCCCCACCGTCGAGGCTTCGATTCCGGCATTGGCCACGATAAATCCCAGGATGTCGCCTCGCGAGAGTTTCTCTTTCTTGCCAGCCTGGAAATACAAGGTCGTCATCGGTGCCCGCGGCAAGGCAGCGGCCGGATGCAGGACAAACTCCTCGTCGATGACCACCCAATCGGGCAACGACTCATCGGGTGCCGTAATCACATAGGCGTTGCCCGTGGCATCCACGCGGGCCGTGCGGCCGTTACGGTGGATATAGGCCTGCTCGCTCACTGGCACATGGTAGTGGATGATGTGTTCCACCGTATCGATGTCCAGACCGCGAGCGGCCAGGTCGGTCGATACCAGCACGGTCACGCTGCCATTATTGAGCATCGCGACAGCCTGTTCACGCTCGTGTTGCTCCATTGCTCCATGATACAGACCGGCATCAATGCCGCCCTTGACGAGGTACTGATGGATGCGCTGAGCGCTCTCGCGATAGTTGGCAAACACGATTGTCTTGCCGCCATCCAGGCTCAGCAACAGCGAGCGCAAGGTCACGAGTTTATCTTTATCGTCGGACATCACCTGCCACACCTTGATGCGTTCGGCGGGCTGTGCAGCCTTTTCCAACACATTAAGGACGAAAGGATTGTGCAGCCGCACATAGTCGGGCACAACGTCGAGCACGGTGGCCGAGGCCAGGATGCGACGCGACAAGTGAGGCATCTGCTTGATGAGCTGACGCATCTCGTCTTCGAACCCCAATTCCAACGACTTGTCCATCTCGTCGAGCACAAGCAGTCGCGCACCGCGCAGGTTGATGTGCCCACGCTTGTAGTGGTCGAGCAGTCGTCCGGGTGTTGCCACAATGATGTCGGGCGTGACTGCCAGGGAGGCTTTCTCGTCGCTGACGGTGTGACCGCCGTAACAAGGCGTGACCTTGTAGCCCACAGCCAACTGGCGCATGATATCGGCCGTCTGAATCACGAGTTCGCGAGAGGGCGACATCACCACCGCCTGCAACTGCTGCATGGGGGGCTGGAGCGCCTGCAGCACACACAGTGCAAACGCCAAAGTCTTACCCGTCCCGGTGGGGGAATACAGCACGAGGTCTCCCCCGCCCGATTTCCACACATCCAGTGCCTGACGCTGCATGGCGTTGAGTTCGTCAATGCCCAAGCGTTGCTTCACTACCTGCAATAAATCTTTCTCTTTCATTCAGGCTTCAATCTATCAAAGCACAAAATTAGTTAAAATAACCGTACTGTGCTCAATATATGATGAATCTTTGTATTTTTGTCGCCCAAAAATCCAGACAATATGGCAAAATTCTTCATCGTCGCGCTGACCGTCATGCTGGTCATGCAAACTTATGTATCGTGGCACGTGTGGCGGGTGCTGCCCTTTTCCACGCCTGTCAAGGTCATCATCATGCTGCTCATGCTGGCCGCATTGGCCTGCATGGTGATGCAGTTCAAGAGCGACAGTTTGCCATTGGGGATGGCCACGACGATGTATGAAGTGGGCAACTCGTGGCTCGTGATCATGTTCTACCTGCTGATGGCCTTCCTCGTGCTGGACATCGGCCGGCTCGTGCACCTGGTGCCAGCCTCCTGGCTCAAAGATAATGCCATCACTACAGTGGTGTTGACGGGAGTGATGCTCACCACCTTCATCGCCGGCAACATCCATTACAACAACAAGCAACGACAGGAAATACACCTGACTACCGACAAGCAACTTGAACGGCCGCTCAAGATTGTGATGCTGAGCGACCTGCATGCGGGTTTCCACAATCGTCGTGCCGTAATCGGGCGCTGGGTGGAACTGATCAATGCCGAGAACGCCGATTTGATCCTTATCGCGGGCGACATGATTGACGGGAACGTGCGTCCCCTGCTGGCCCAAGGCACCGCCGAGGAGTTGAAACGCCTCAAAGCCCCCACATTTGCCTGCCTGGGCAATCACGAGTACATCACGGGCATCGACAAGGCCATCGACCTGATTCATCAGACCGGCATCCACCTGTTGCGCGACAGTGTCGTGATCATGGACAACGTGACCATCGTGGGGCGCGACGACCGCAGCAACCGACGCCGCAAGAGTGTGGAGCAACTGATGCAGGGTACAACGGGCAGTAACTACACCATCCTGCTTGACCATCAGCCCTTCCATCTCGATGAAGCGGCCGAGAACCACGTTGACCTGCAACTGAGCGGCCACACTCATCGTGGACAAGTATGGCCCCTGAACTGGGTGACTAAAAAAATGTATGAATGTGACTACGGTCAGTGGAAACGCGGCAAAACCGACTATTACGTCAGTTCGGGAATTGGCATTTGGGGCGGTAAATTCCGCATCGGCACCGACTCGGAGTATGCGGTCATCACCATCACCCCGTCACGACAAGCAGCGGCAGATGCTCAATAAAAGACACCGCCGTTGAGGTGGGGATTCTTTTCTTTCTCATATCCAATGGTGGACTTCCCGCCATGACCCGGGTAGATGACCGTGTCGTCGGGCAGCAGCTGGGTAATGTAATCCAAACTGTTCATGATGTCCTCGAAGGAGCCGAACGGCAGATTGGTCGCCCCGATATCCAAGCGAAACAAGGTGTCGCCCGTGAAAGCAATGCCCTCCTGCTCGCAATAAAAGACGACTGAGCCCGGCGAGTGGCCTGGCGTGTGTATCACGCGCAGCTCATGGTTGCCGAACGGGATGATGTCGCCGTCGTTGAGCAAGTGTTCGGGAATGGGGATGGTAAAAGGATATTTCCCGTAATAGCACTCGTTGATGCGATTCATCAAGTGGCCGCCCATCAAGGGCAGGTCGGCCTTATGAACCTCGGGCAGCAAGCCGTAATGCTCATGAATCAAGTCGTTGCCGTAGAGATGGTCGTGATGGGCATGGGTCAACAGCAGGCGCACCGGCCGCAATTGCTCTTCTTTCAGATAATCGAGCAGGCGCTGACGCTCACCCTTATGGAAGACACCACAATCGATGATGACGGCCTCGCCAGTGCCGTCGGACAAGACATGGGTGCATTCCTCAAAGGGATTGACCATGAATTTCTTTAACTTGATGTCGGCAGACAGAGGCATTGTTAGGAATTAGAAATTAGAAATTAGGAATTAGGAATTAGGAGGACTCTAAGTTCTAATCTTAATTTTTTATCTTTAATCTTCTGGTTCCTAAAGGGTTTTGTTCCTTTAGGAACCAGAATCAGATTATATCAGGGAAAGTACAATCTGCTTGACGTCCTCGCCCAGGCGCTCGGCCTCCTGCATGGTGTGGGCCTCGCTGTAGATGCGGATGATGGGCTCGGTGTTGCTCTTGCGCAGGTGAACCCAGCTGTCGGCAAAGTCAATCTTCACACCATCGATGGTGGTCATCTGCTCACCCTGGTAATGCTTTTCAACGGCCTTGAGAATGGCATCAACATCCATTTCGGGCTTCAGCTCGAGCTTTGTCTTGGCAATGCTGTACTGGGGATAGGTTTGTTTCAACTGGCTGACAGTCTTGCCGCTCTTGGCCAGCAACGACAGGAACAGGGCTACGCCCACAAGAGCATCACGGCCATAGTGGCTGGCGGGATAGATGACACCGCCGTTGCCCTCACCGCCGATGACAGCACCCGTGCGGCGCATCTCGGTGGTGACATTCACCTCGCCTACAGCAGCTGCGGTATAGGTGCAGCCGTGGTTATTGGTCACGTCACGCAGGGCGCGTGATGACGACAGGTTGCTCACCGTCGAGCCGGGGGTGTGGGCCAGCACATAGTCGGCCACGGCAACCAGGGTATATTCCTCGACAAAGAATTCGCCGTTCTCCATGACGATAGCCAAGCGGTCCACATCAGGATCCACGACAAAGCCCACGTCGGCCTTGCCCTGTCGCATGAAATCGCTGATAGCGGTCAGGTTCTGGGGAATGGGCTCGGGAGTGTGGCCGAAGTTGCCCGTCGGGTCACAGAAAAGTTTCTCCACCTTCTTGACGCCCAGTGCATCGAGCAGCTGTGGGATGGCAACACCGCCCACCGAGTTAACGGCATCGACGGCAACAGTGAAGTCGGCTTTGCGGATGGCCTCCACGTCGACGAGTTCCAGACCCAGCACATGGTCGATGTGACGGCGCAGCCAGGTGTAGTTCTTCTGCTCACGGCCCAGACAATCGACATCGGCATAGTCAAAGTCCTCGGCCTCGGCAAGGCGAAGCACCTCTTTACCCTCGGCATCGGTGAGGAATTCACCGTTGTGGTTGAGGAGCTTGAGGGCATTCCACTGCTTGGGATTGTGCGAGGCGGTGATGATAATACCGCCACAAGCATGCTCACCGACAACGGCAAGTTCGGTAGTGGGAGTGGTGGCGAGGCCGATATTAACCACGTCAAAGCCCATGCCGGTGAGTGTGCCGACAACGGTGTTCAGCACCATGCGGCCCGACAAGCGGGCGTCACGGCCGACAACTATGACATTGGATTGCACCGGCGAGTTGCGACGCATGAAGGTCGCATAGGCCGATGTGAACTTGACGATATCGAGCGGTGTGAGTCCATCACCGGCCCTGCCGCCGATGGTACCGCGAATTCCTGATATAGATTTAATCAGTGACATATTGCTTTTTAGAAGTTAAAGTAAAAGTTAAAGGATAGACATTAGATCATGCTGTGGTAGTAACGCACATGATAGAAAAACGGCGTTACATAAGAGATCTCGCTCGTGAAGCCGTACTGTGACTTGATGATCAGGTTCACCTCGCACTCCACACCCAGGAACATCAAGGGGTACTGGAGACCGTAACCCCACTGCGAGGATGAGGGCAGCGTGAAGTCGGAATAGTTGAACGAGCACGACGGAGCATCCATCGTGTTCTCGTTACCGCTGGTTGCACTCCATATACCGTCGGCATACCAAATTGCAAGGTCGTAGCGCGTATAGCGGAAATAGATGGGCTCGCCTTTTTTGGCCTTGTCGTTCTTACGGTCGCCGGCTTTAAGCACCTGCATATAGACATTGCCATCGACATCGACGCGATAATAGGGCGCATCTTCGCCCACCTCAAAGACTGAGTCTTCGGGTATCGACATCACCACGCGGTGATTGGCAAGATAGGCATTGACGGCGTTGCGCTCCAGATTGAGGCGGTCGGCATAACTCTGGTCGTTGTTGCAAGCAGCAAGTGACATGAGGGCTGCTAAAAAGCCCAATAACATGCTGTGTCTGAAAAATCTTCTCATTATTCTTGTTCTTGTGTTGGTTGTTCGTCGTTATTGTTCTTTTGGTCGGGGAAGAGGTCGGCGAGCACCTGGTGGAAAGCGGCCACGGCCTCGTCGAGCGTGCCGACAAAGTCACCGCCGGCAGCATTGAAATGGCCACCGCCATTGAAGTACTTGGCGCAGATGTCGCTCACCGAGAAGTCGCCCTGGCTGCGGCACGACACCTTGATTTTGTCGGCATCTTCGCGCAGGAACACGCTCCAATAGATCTCGGGGACAGCAAGCGGCTTGTTGACAAGCGTCTCGGTATCGCCACGGTTGTAGTTGAAGCGTTCCAGTTCCTCCTTGCTCAAGGTGATCAAGGCGGCGCCCTGCTCGGGGAAAAGCTGCATCTTCTCGCTGATAGCGTAGCCTTGCAGGCGCAAACTGTCGGCGCTGAAAGTGTTCATCGCCTTGTTGTAGAGGCCAATGCGGTCGATGCGACGACGCAGCACCGAGGCCAGTATCTCGTAAAACTCAGGGTTGTCGCAGCTGTAAGCAAAGCCGCCGGTGTCGGTCAACAAGCCCACGTACAGGCAGCTGGCAGCCAAGCGATCCATCATGCGCAGCAGGCCCATCTGCATAATCACCCTGAAGACAAGTTCACAGGTCGATGATGCCTCGGGGTGAGAAATCACGATGTCGAATGAGTCATCGGGGTCCAGATGGTGGTCGATGAGCACACGACGCACCTTGAGCGGCTCGACAAGCTCGGCCAGGCGGTCGATGCGTTTCATCGAGTTGAAATCGAGACAAAACAGCAGCTGGGCCTCATTCAACACGTGGCGGGCGCGCAGCTCATGCTTAGTGAACACCACCAGATCACGCAGCCCAGGGATGAACTCCAGCGACTTGGGAGGCATGTCGGGCGTGACAACCACGGCATCCTTGCCCAGCCGGCGCAAAACGTGGCACAATGCCAGCGTCGAACCCAGGGCATCGCCGTCGGGCGACTTGTGGCACGTGATGACAATGCGGTTCACGCCGTTGATAAACGAGCGCAACCGTTCTATAGTATGTTCGTCAATAATTGAACTAATCATTGCCAGTTTCTTGCTATCGAATCGACAAAGTTAATACTTTTTTGCCACACCGCCCCACAATCACACGTTTAATTTAAGTTAATGTCCAGTGATGTGATTCCAGCTGTGAGTTACAGGGCGAGGCGGACGAAGACAGGATAGTGGTCGGAGGGCTGGCGACGGATATAGCGGCTGAAGGATATCTCTTGGGGCGCGTCATGGCCTTTCAGTTGGGTGGCTGACTCCTCGTCGTGCGACCAGTAGCTGTTGGTGAGCACACCGTAGGAGTCAACACGCGTGGCAGGCGAAACGAAGATGTGGTCGATGCGGCTATCGGTATAAAGTTCTGTCTCAAAGGAATTGAACGTGCCGTTCTCGGCAAAACGCAGCCTCGTGGACACATAGCTGTCCTTCAAGAGGCCCGACTCGGTGAAGATGCTGTAGATCTCGTCGTTCTGGTCCACATTGAAGTCGCCCGTCACAATCACCGGAGCGCCTTGTGCAATCTCGCGGATTTTCCTGACGATGAGTTTAGCGCCCTCGCGCCTTGCTGTCACGCCGATGTGATCCATGTGCAGGTTGAAGAAGTAGAAGGCTTCATCGTTGGTCGCCGTCTGGCTAGCAAAGCGTCCCCAAGTGCAAATACGCACACAGGCTGCATCCCAACCCAGGCCCGGCCGGTCAGGGGTCTCGCTGAGCCAGAAATTGCCCTGATCGAGCAACCTCAAACGATCGGTCTTGTAGAAGATGGCTGCATACTCGCCACCTGTCTTACCGTCGTCACGCCCCACGCCGATGTAGTCGTAACCGTCGAGGTGTGCCAGCAAATCGATGAGCTGGGTGTGCAGCACCTCCTGGGCGCCGAAAATGTCGGGTGACATGAAATTCACCTGGTCGCAAATGACCTGACAGCGCTTAGCCCACACGTTACCGGCGACACTGTCGCTGCTGACCTTGAGGCGGATGTTATAGGACCCGACAAGCATCTGGGCCTGCAAGTGCATGGCCGACAATGTAAAAAGCAACACGAGCGATAATACAATTCGTTTCATAGCAGACGGATATTTAATGATTTAATGGTGCAAATATAGCGATTTTTAAGCAAAATGGTTGCACAGACAAGCCAAAACCGTTAATTTTGCGTCAGTAACCAAAAAATCTACACATGATGCTGGAGAACATTTATCAAGATATCATCAGCCCCGAAGTGAATCTCACTGGGGCTATCGCCAAACTGGTGCTGAGCATGTTGCTGGGCGCCACCATCGGCATTGAGCGGCGCCGCAAAGGGCAAATCGCCGGAATGCGCACCTTTGCCCTCATCTCGATGGGAGCCACGCTGGCTATGCTCATTTCCATCTATATCCCACAAGAATATCTGGGGTTGAAAAACGGCGACCCGGGCCGCATTGCCGCTCAGGTAGTGAGTGGTGTGGGTTTCCTGGGCGCAGGAGCCATCATCCAGATGAAAGGCTCGGTGCGAGGCTTGACAACTGCCGCCGGCATCTGGATGGCCGCGTGCCTCGGCCTGTCGGTGGGTGCCGGAATGTATCTGGTGAGCATCATCGCTACCCTACTCATCATCTTCATCCTGGTGAACATCGAGCGCATCGAGTTGCGTCACAATTTCCTGTGGGAGTCCAAAATCATCCGTGTGAAGGTGCACGGCATCCTTGAGGACATCCAGGCGGTGAGAGACATCCTCAAGGACAACGACATCCACATCAGTGATGAGTTCATGAAGTATGACTACGACAACGAGTTGACGATTGTCAACTTCATGGTGCGCAGCAAGGGCGGCGTGAACGTGCCGTTGATGTTCAATACCATCAAGGAGAAGAGCAATGCTGTGTCAATCACCATCACCAACGAGATAAACATGTGATGGAAGGTTAAAGGTTAAAGGTTAGAGGCTTATTCATACTAATAACGGATGGAAACACTTGATATCAACAGTCTGATCAGCGACTTGGCGCTTATTCTTATTCTGGGAGCCATCGCCACCGTCGTTTTCAAGATGCTTAAGCAACCTGTCGTGCTTGGTTACATCGTGGCCGGTTTTCTCGCCAGCCCTCACTTCACTGCGCTGCCGACAATCGTTGTTGAGGCAAATATCGAGTTCTGGGCTCAAATCGGTATCATTGTACTCCTGTTCTCGCTGGGACTTGAATTCAGTTTCAAGAAATTAATCGATGTGGGCGGTTCGGCGATTATCACGGCCCTGATTATTGTGCTGGGCATGATGAGTTTGGGATTTGTCGTCGGCAGGTATCTGGGCTACGGATTGGTGAACAGCATTTTCCTTGGCGGAATGATCTCTATGTCCTCGACCACTATCATCATCAAAGCACTGACCGATTTGAACATGCGTCAGCGGCGCTTCGTGCCCATGACGTTTGCGGTGCTCATCGTCGAGGACTTGTTTGCTGTAGTGATGATGGTGATTCTGTCATCCATCGCCTTGAACAACAGCGTCAAGGGCGAAGAGATGGTAAGCAGCATTCTCAAGTTGTCGTTCTTCCTGATCATCTGGTTCACAGTAGGTATTTTCATGATTCCCACGCTGTTCAAGAAATTCAAGCGTTACATCAGCGACGAGCAGATGCTGGTCATTGCCATGGGACTATGCTTCTTCATGGTACTGTTCTCCATCAATTCGGGATTTTCGGCAGCATTGGGAGCGTTTGTCATGGGTTCCATCCTTGCCGGCACCAATGAGGCCGAACGCATCGAGCGCCTTATCACACCAGTCAAAGACCTGTTCGGTGCCGTGTTCTTCATCTCGGTGGGCATGATGGTCAATCCCACGGTGATGACCCAGCACTGGAGTGTCATCGCCCTGCTGGCCGTTGTGGTGATCGTGGGAATGATCGTGTTCGGCACCTTCGGCATGTTAGCCACAGGCCAGCCCCTCAAGCTGGCAATGGAATCAGGTTTCTCGCTGACACAGATCGGTGAGTTCTCGTTTATCATCGCTACATTGGGCACCGGACTCGGCGTGCTCGACAAGAGCGTCTATCCCATCATCGTGGCCGTGTCGGTCATCACGACGTTCACAACTCCGTTCTTCATCAAGCAGGCCGAGCCATGCTACAATGCGCTTCTCAAGAT
Source organism: uncultured Prevotellaceae bacterium (assembly GCA_900317325.1). GTDB lineage: Bacteria > Bacteroidota > Bacteroidia > Bacteroidales > Muribaculaceae > Sodaliphilus. Next base: position 21,118 of record ONGE01000007.1, on the reverse strand, counting down.
ATTACCAAAACGCTGGACACGCCTGCTCAACGGCTACAGTCAGGATGCCAGCGAGAGCGAACGGAGCGACTCGGTGCGCATGTGGGGTTCAATCATCAAGCGTTACGTGGTGCGCCTGGTCATCTACTCGGCGGTCATCATCGCCTTGATTGCCGTGTGCCGCAGCTACCTGATGCCATTCTTGATGAAGTGGATAGGCAATGACGTATGGGGACGACTTGCTTGCCTGATAGCGACTTTTGTTATCGTGGGACCATTTATCGTATCGATCATCTTCCCCTCAATCAAGCGGGCAGAATATGAACAGCTGGTCGAAACCTCCGGAAGGGTGTCCTATGTCCCTATTGTCGTGATGATTATCATCAGTCTCGTATTGTCAACCGGATTTGTCGCTTCAATCCTGGACGGTATCTATTCCAGTGCGCCATCGGTAATCGCCGCAGTGATAATTGTCATTGCCACCATGATTTTTATAACGATTGTGCCCACGCCGCTGCGTAAACGCATGGTCAACATCGAGAAGCGGTTCATCAGCAACATCAACGAGCGCGAGAACCGCCGCACCGGACGTGACAACAACCTGGTGAGTGACCTGCATCTGGCCTACATGACAGTGGGACGTGACTGTCCGTTCGTCGGTGAGAAGCTACGCAACCTTGACTTGAGAACCCGTTATGGTGTGAATCTGGCAAGCGTCCAGCGCGCCGGCAAGGTTTACCCGGTGCCGTCGGGCGACATGCGCATCTTCCCGAGAGATGTGATCGGTGTCATCGCCACCGAGGATCAAATCGAGCGCTTGTTGCCCCTTGTCGAGGCACAGAACGATGCCATTGACACCGAGAACAAGGAAGTGAAGTTCGTCCATTTCTCCATCGGCAGCCAGTCGCCCATCGTGGGAAAGAAACTCGAGGAGACGCACCTGCGTGAAGATTACGGAGCCCTGCTGGTGGCCGTTCAGCGCGGCGACGAGTATGTCTACCCCACCCGCGATCTGGCGTTCAAGGCAGACGACATCCTGTGGATCGTAGGCGATCCCCAAAAACTGACGCGACTCAAGGGGTAATCCCCATGAGCCGCGAGTATGGAATTCAAAAAGAAATCAGGAGCTACAATCACTCGTGAGGGAGACGGCGGAAGCCCTCGCCCAAGATTTCATTGCTCTCCATGATGTTGACAAACGCGTGCGGATCAATATCGTAGAGCACCGAACGCAGCTTGATCATATCGGAACGGTCAAGAGTAACGTAGAGCATCTTGCGCTCGGTTCCCTTGTAGAGACCGCTGCCCGTGATGAGCGTACCGCCACGCTTGATATCGTTGATGATATAGTCACGGATGGGATCAGGCGTGTCGGTGATGATGAACATCGTCTTGTAGCTCTTCATACCATCAACCACAAGGTCAATCACCTTACCCTCGATGAAGATGATGATGACGGAGTAGATAGGCAGGCGCACGTCACCAAAGGCGATAAGCGTGCTCAAAGTGATGATGCCGTCAACAATCATAACCAGTGTGCCCAACGAAATCTTGGTGTACTTGTGGATAACCATCGAAATGATGTCGGAGCCGCCACTGGTCGCACCCGAACGGAAAATCAGACCGATGGCTACACCATAGATGATGCCGGCGACAACGGTGTTGAGGAAATAGTCGGGGCGGAACCATCCACCGTGGTGAGGAATCTCGACCATCGACTTGGCCATCGTGGGGTCAACCGAGCTAACGATAGCGCCATCGAGGATGACAGGATTGTAACCCCACCAGCTCTCGAGAACAAAGGTGAACAAGAATATCAACGCCGTCGATACAATCGTCTTGATACCGAATTTGGGACCCAGAATCCAGGTGCCGATGATCAACAGAGGGATATCCATGCAGATGGCGTAGAACGAGATTTTCCACGGCCACAGCGTATTGAACACGTTAGACAAACCATAAGTGCCACCAGGCGCCATCAGATAAGGGTTCACAAACATCACGTCACCAATGGCGAACAACAGGCTACCGATTGTGAGCAGAACATAGGCCAGGACCTCCTGCCACAACTTTCTCTTTGGATTAATCTTAATCATCTCTAATTCTTTGAATTACGAAAAAGTATAATGCGTCTCAGCCATCGCAACATGCTTCATGGCACTCGACTTTCACAAATTTTGGCCGCAAAGGTACACATTATTTCGTGAACAACGCATCAACTCAGCCTTAAAAGTCTCGCCAATCCATTAATCACAGGCTTCAACAAGCAAGCGACGACGTAGCAGATGATTGTCCAGACGATCCAGATGAGCAACGGCCATCGCAGCTGCACCATGTACTCGGCAAACATATAAACTGCCAGAAAGCCTTGTACAAACCACATGATCATCGACTTGTCACCAAGTTCGACAAACACTCTCTTAACGGGCCCCTTCCAGTCGAAATGCAAAATCAGCCAGATGATCAGGACCACATGGAACGGATGGATGCCAGGGAACGGCAGCAGTCGCCTGATGAGAACCGAGACAACAAACACGGCCAGCAACAGCAGGTTCTTGCCTTTCAACTTGTCCCAGACGATACTCTTTCCCTCGGTCACCATGTGCGCCATCGATGCACCGACCGTCAGCCCCAAAAGGGTCTGGAGCCACAAGACAAAATGATAGGCCACATAGTGATAGCGCAACCATGTGGGATAATAGCGGCCGATGCAGAATGTGGCAAGGATATAGAGCAAGAAGGCAACAATCAACGACACGACAATTCCAAACCGGTCGATGATGCGAAACACCCACTTAGAGGACAGACTCATCAAGACGTATGGCAGCAGGAACCAAGTAAATTTGCAGTAATCCCACCTCCAGCCCAGGAAATTGAGCACAACCCCGGTCGGGCTGTAGTGAAATCGGTCAGGGTACATCCAAGTGGCAATCCCAAAGACAAAAATCAACAAAACGACCCAGTAGGCCAAATACAGCTTGAGCGAACGCTTCAACAAGTAGCTCCATGTCATCCGCCCCTGTTTATAGACACAATACAGGCCGTAACCGCTCACGACCAGGAAATACAAAATGGGATGAGAAATGGACGACAACGTTGAGGTGAATATATCCAAGTCCTGTATCTTGGGGATACAAGACAGATGATATAACAACATCATCAATATCGCGAAGCCCTTGACTATTGCTGATTGCTCTTTAGACATCTACTGATTATCGCTTGCTTTTAGTCATTAAACGTTTATCTGAATCAAGACAACTTGACAGCCCTTGCAACGCCATCGGCCAGTGGTTTGAGCAGACAAGCGACCAGATAGCTAACAACTACCCAAGTAATCCATATCAGTACCGGCCATCGCAGCAGTGTAATATACTCCGTGAACATGGCAACAGCCAAGAAACCATGGGCAAACCACATCAACATTGACTTATCGCCAAGTTCGGTAAGAACAGTTTTGGGCAGGCCGCTGATTCTCAGATGCAAAACCAACCACACCACCAAAGTGGCATGGAACGGATTCAAGACCGATGTGTGTACTTGCCCACGGATGGCAAACGACAACACCAACAACAGGAGAACCACCAGATTCCTGCCATTCAATCGGTCCCAGACAAGGCTCTTGCCCGACAAAACCAAGCGCGCCATCACAGCCCCTATCGTCAAGGTAAACAAGGTCTGAGCCCACAACACCACGTGATAAACCGCCATGTGCCATTGCAGCCAAGAATCGAAGTAACGGCTGATCAAGAAACCACACACTAAATAAATGAAAAATGAGCAAAGGACTGATACCACGTTACCTAAATAATCGATAGCCCGGAAAACCCATTTAGCCGAAAACGACATCAGGATATAGGGCAACAAGAACCAGGTAAAATGACAGTATCCCCAACGCCACCCGAGAAAATTGGGTATCAGATCATCCCATTGAAGAGAGAATCGGCCTGGATAAAAGAACGAAGCCAATCCAACAACAAAAATCAGCAGAACGATCCAAAAAGCGATATACAGCTTGCACGAACGCTTAACGAGATACTTCATCGACAAACGTCCTTGCCTGTAAACATAGTACAGTCCGTATCCACTTATAATCAAGAAGTAGCACACTGGATATGAGGCGGTTGACAATGTGTGGTTAAACACATTGTCTAAACCTTGGATTCCATGTATATTGCTGAGGTGATAGATCAACATCAGCAATATGGCAATACCTTTGATTATCGCAGATAATTCTTTAGACATCTTGAACTTCTTATTCAAAGAGTCAACGACCGATTACACCTAACCGGCCATAGACCATATATTTACACGTATAACACATTCAGACCACAACAACATGGAGAATCGCTATACAACAAGAAACCTGCAAAACGATAATAATTTTCAATGATTGTAGAAGAAGCTATATACCAAAGCATTAAGCGCTTTGACACACATCATCTACACAGTTTGCAGTGATTCAATGCAAAAGTACATCATTTTATTTAATGCAAGAGGTTTAAGATGAGACAGAATTGTTAAAAGAGGTTAAACCGCAAACTTATGCCTCAGTACTAAACCAAGCAAGAGGGCAGCAAGCCGACGCTTGCTGCCCTCAAGATGCAATCATCCGAGATGGGATCATTTCCCGCTGGCTATCATATCCAGTGCCATGTCGAGGGCTCCTGAAGAAGGAACCTCGACATCGGGCTTCACACCCTGGACAGGCGCATTCTCGTCGGCGCCGATATTGTAGAACAACTTGAACGGTAATACCAAGCCAAGTCCTGTGTTAGGGAGTTTCATGGTAATGATGTCGCCAGATGATATCGTCATTCCACCAGTTTCCTCTCCCACGATGGTGCCCATCTTGTAATAAGCGAATTGAGAAGCGAAATCGGCAGCCGCCGAGAACGTCAAGTAACTATTCAACAGAAAGACCTTTCCATCGAAACGCACGTCGTCACCATAAGGTTGCTTCCGGCTGGCAGGATCGTCAAGTTGCGTCACCAGGGTGTCGCGTGGCGGCATAACGCCATTCAAGAACTCGCGCTCTAAACGGCGAATCGGTTCAGAAAACCGAATCACCACCTTTTCAACAGAGCTGAAAGGCTTGTCGGTCAGGTATCGGCACAACTCATCACCGGCCTCGGTAGTGCCACCTGTGTTATATCGGTTATCAATGATGAGGTAACGCACACCATCAGCTTTGGCCTTGGCGAACATATCACTCAAGAATTGCTCCAGGCCCTCGATCACACATTCATTAAAGCTGAACAGCAGCGTGGAATCATTAAGCATTTTGCTCTCAAACGGCGCCTTGACTTGTAACGACTCTTCGACAGGCAGTTCACGATTCAATGCAAACCACTTCAACAAGCCAACCGATTCCACATCAAGGTTCATCTGTTCACCTGTTGACTTTCTCATCCTCACCCGATACACATCGGCAGGCATGTTTTGACTTATCCAAATGTTCAATATATCAGGGAGATAGTAATACTCGTCAATCAAAGCGCAACGGAACCCGTCGCTCTCGCCCGAAACGCCCTCGAGCGCTCCGTCAATAATCTCGCTAACCGATTTCCCGTTGATCTCTTGCAACTCATCACCAGCTTTGAACCCGTGTCCACCGATTTCGGCATCAGTCCTCAAGAACAGGCGGTGGCTGCCCGGCTCAAGACGGAAAGCCCTGAAATAAGGAAACAGTTTCATATCCCTCTCAATAAAGACATCTGACTGCACGGACAGATGCCCCTCCTTGAACATCGCAGCCAGACGAGAGGCCTCGTAGTAGAACTCCATCGGAGTCACTTTTCCCCGTGCCGACAAGCGCTGCTTGGCCTGCTCGACAGCGCCATAGAACTCCGCTTTGCTCAACTGCCGGTAAGGGTCAGGATGAACGCGCTCGATATAGACGACAAGTGAATCCAGATCGGCAGCGACCTGGGCAGGAGAATATGTTTTGGGATGTACCAACGGCCACGCCAGGATCAACAGGACAACTGCGAGTAAAGCCAACAGCACTCCCATAAAAATAAGTACTCTCTTCTTGAATGAGAAACGCTTTTTTCCAGACTCGTTTTTCATATTATGATTCTTAATTGATTGACATTGATTCCGTCTTGCAAAAATACGTATTATTCAATATCGGGCCAAAACTTCACGAAATTATTTCCAAATGCGGTTTTATTTGTTCATTGGTAATAAAATAATAGGTCGATATTTGTCAAATGTGGGAAAAACTCCTTACCTTTGCAGTTAGACTACATTTAAAATATTAACAATATGGCAGACAAAACACCTACTCCGCACATCGGCGCCAAATATGGCGAGATTGCACCCACAGTGATTATGGCTGGCGACCCCTTGCGCGCCAAGTTGATGGCCGAGCGTTATCTCGAGAACCCCACGCTCTACAACCAGGTTCGTGGCATGCTGGGTTATACCGGCACGTATAAAGGCAAACGCATCTCGGTTCAGGGCCACGGCATGGGCATTCCCTCAATCGGCATCTACAGTTACGAGCTGTTCAATTTCTATGATGTGAAGACCATCATCCGCGTGGGCTCGGCCGGTTCGATGCACCCCGACCTGCACATCGGTGATCTGGTGATGGCTCAAGGCGCCTGCACCAACAGTGCCTACGCCATGCAATTCCACCTGCCCGGCATCTATGCCCCGATTGCCGACTTCGGCCTGTTGCGCTCAGCCGTCGAGAAGGCCGAGGAACTCGGTTACAACTACAAGGTGGGTAACGTTTATTCTTCAGACACCTTCTATGATGACAGCCCCGACACCGACCAGTGGCAGAAGATGGGCGTGCTCGCCGTCGAGATGGAGGCACCTGCACTCTACATGAACGCCGCCCGCAGCGGTGCCCGCGCCTTGTGCATCTGCACCATCAGCGACTCGCTGATAACCGGTGAGGTGACTACAGCCGAGGAGCGCCAGAACAGCTTCACCAAGATGATGGACGTGGCATTCGGCATCATTTGATGCTGTTTTAGTTCCCAGGTTTTTGGTCTTTATATCTAATATCTAAAAATAGGATTATTATGGCAATGCTATCCCGAATCACCGAACTGTTTGAAATCGACTATCCAGTGGTTTCAGGCGGTATGGTGTGGTGCAGCGGGTGGGAACTTGCTGCCGCCGTGAGCAATGCCGGCGGATTGGGACTGATCGGTGCCGGTTCCATGACCCCCGAGGTGTTGCGTGATCATATCATCAAGTGCCGTCAAGCAACCGCTTATAACTTCGGCGTCAACGTGCCGCTGATGCGTCCTCAGGCAGCAGAGATGATGGAAGTCATCGCCGAGCAGAAAGTGCCCATCGTGTTCACATCGGCCGGCAGTCCCAAAAAGTGGACCAGCTGGCTGCATGAGCGCGGCATTATGGTGGCCCACGTGGTATCCTCATCGGCATTCGCCGTGAAATGCGAACAAGCAGGCGTTGATGCTGTCGTAGCCGAAGGTTTTGAGGCCGGCGGCCACAACGGCAAAGAGGAAACGACCACCATGTGCCTCATTCCAGCCGTGAGACGTGCCACAGACCTGCCCCTTATAGCGGCTGGAGGTATCGCCACCGGCGACGCCATGCTTGCAGTGGAGTCGATGGGTGCCGACGGCGTACAGGTAGGCACCTTATTCGCATTGACCGAAGAGAGCTCGGCCCACGAGAACTTCAAGCGCCTGTGCCTGAACCTTGATGAAGGCAGTACCATGCTGCACTTCAGGAAACTATCTCCCACACGTTTGGTGAAAAACGGTTTTCAGACCAGCGTTCTGGAAGCTGAGAATCGCGGTGCCAGCGAGGAAGAGCTACTTGATCTTATCGGCATCGGCAAGACCCGCACCGGTATTTTTGAGGGCGATGTCGAGAACGGAGAACTCGAAATCGGTCAAGCCGCCAGCTTGCTGAAAGGTCGTGAAATAGAGCCCGTAGATATAGTGATGCAACGGTTTGTTCAAGAATATTACGTCGCACGCAGGCAGCTCATCAACCAGGCCATGGAGGAGCAAATGTCAAGAAGATCTTTTTAATGTAATCGTTTATTGATGGAGTTAAAAACCACTCATCAATAAACGATTAGCAATTCGTGAGTCAGCTAATCAAGAACTAGAGTAAAATTAGAATAAAATTTAAATTATCACTTTAAAATCATAAAATTAAATAATTATGTCACAGTGGTTTGAATGTAAAGTAAAATATGACCGAATGATGGAAAACGGGGTACTGAAGACTGTTTCTGAGCCCTATCTTGTTGATGCACTGTCATTTACCGAGGCCGAGGCCCGCATCACCGATAAGATGCAGCCTTTCATCTCGGGTGAGTTCAGCGTCGATACCGTCAAGCGTGTCAAGTTGAGTGACATTTTTTATAATGAGTCGGGTGACCGTTGGTATAAAGTAAAGACCAACTTCATCACCATCGACGAGAAAACAGCCGTCGAGAAACGCACAGCCAGCTTCCAGCTCGTTCAGGCCAGCGACTTCAAGGGCGCTTTGGCCACCTTCATGGAGGGGATGCACGACACCATGGCCGACTTTGAGATCGCCTCGATCACCGAGACCCCGCTCATGGACGTTTTCCCTGCCGACCTAGGCGAGACCCGTGCCGACCGAGAAGCACGCCAAAACATTCAGAGCAAAAACGCTTGACCACCCATGAAAAATATTAAAGAAAATCTTGAGAAAGTCACAGCTAAGCTTCCTGATGGAGTGCGACTTGTGGCTGTTTCAAAATTTCATCCTGTCGAAGAGCTTGCCGAAGCCTATGCAGCTGGTCAACGCCTCTTCGGCGAGAACCGCGTCCAGGAACTTGTGGCCAAAGCGCCTCAACTGCCCGAGGACATCCGCTGGCACTTCATCGGCCACTTGCAGAAGAACAAGGTACGCGCCCTCATGCCCCACGTGAGTGTCATCGAGAGCGTTGACAGCGTCGAGCTGCTGAGGCTCATCGAAAAAGAGGCGGCCCGAATCGACCGCACCGTGGATGTGCTGTTGCAACTGCATGTAGCACAAGAGGAGACCAAGAGCGGTTTCAGCGTTGATGAGGTCCTGGAAGCTGCCGAAGCCGGTGAGCTGACCGAGAATCTGCCTCACATTCACGTGTGTGGCGTGATGGCCATGGCCTCGCTCACCGATGATATGGAGCAGGTGGCCCAGGAATTTGATCTGGTGCGCCGCACCTTTGTCACCCTGAAGGACGAATGCTTTGACGAGAGCGAGTACTTCAACGAGTTGAGCATGGGCATGAGTGACGACTGGCCCATCGCCGTCAAGTACGGCGCAACGCTGGTACGCATCGGGACTGCCATTTTCGGGCCCCGAGAATACTGATTTTCCAGAAAAAAACGTCTAGAATACGGCATTTTGAAAAAAATGTCGTATTTTTGCCAAAAATTATCACAAAACTAACATTTATAACCAATTTCTAGAACAAAAATGACAACAGAAAAGAAAAAAGGAGCCTTGGTGTCAATCATCGCCATGATGTTCCTCTTCGCCATGATTGCGTTTGTAACCAACATGGCTGCACCATTTGGTACCATCTGGGACGACCACTACGATTGGGCCGGCATGATGGGTAATATGATGAACTTTGCCGCCTACCTGTTCATGGGTATTCCCGCCGGCATTCTCATCACTAAGATCGGATATAAAAAAACCGCTCTTGTCGCATTGGCACTCGGTTTCATCGGCATGGCAATACAGTATTTGTCAAGCACCATGAGCCCCAGCGAAATCAGCACCTATGTCATCTATCTCATCGGTGCTTTCATCTGCGGTTTCTGCGTTTGTATCCTCAACACGGTAGTTAATCCCATGCTCAACCAGCTGGGCGGTGGCGGCAATCGTGGTAACCAGCTCATCCAGACTGGTGGCACACTCAACTCCCTGGCAGCAACCCTGACGCCGCTGCTGGTGGGTATGCTGATTGGTGAGACGACCGAGAAGACAACCATGGAGTCGGTTCAGCCACTACTGTTCATCGCCATGGGCATCTTCCTCATCTCATTTGCCATCATTTACTTCACCAAACTTCAGGAGCCCGAAACCGAGTCCCAGAATGTGATTGATGGAGTAAAAGGCGCATTGAGTTATCGCCACCTTGTGCTTGGTATCATCGCCATCTTCTTCTATGTGGGCATTGAGGTAGGCATCCCCGGTCAGCTCTTGTTCTACCTCACCGAGCCTGTTGCCGAGGGCGGTGTCCTGGGCAGTGCACCCATTGCAGGTGCCATTGCCGGCATCTACTGGTTCCTCATGCTTGTGGGCCGCTTCAGCAGTTCAGTGTTGTCAGGAAAGATTTCACCTCGCACTCAGTTGATTTTCACCTCTACCCTTGCTATCATTCTGTTGCTGATCGCCATCTTCCTCCCCGAGGATATCAAGATGACCCTCAAAGGTGCAGAGGTTCCCGTTAAGGTGCTGTTCATCATCATGTGCGGTATCTGCACATCAGTCATGTGGGGTGTTATCTTCAACCTTGCCACCGAGGGCTTGGGTAAATTCACCGCTGCTGCATCCGGTCTGTTCATGACGATGGTTGTTGGTGGTGGCGTGATGCCTCTCATCCAGAACCTTATGTCTGATGAAGTAGGCCATATCCAGAGCTATTGGCTGATTATTGCCATGCTGGCCTACATGTTGTTCTATGCACTGATCGGCAGCAAGCCCAGCAAAAAAGCCGAGAAATAATCGTTAACGGCTGTTAATCAGATACATTAATGTGGCTGTTCCTCCCAACGGAGCAGCCGCTTTTTTTATTTTTAAAATTTTTTTTTGTTATCGGCTGTCTCTTTCACGAAATATGCCTATTTTTGTAGTTCTGAAAAGCATTATTAATAAAACCTCTTATATTATGATTGATTCCAGATTGATGACACGCGCGGCAGATAATATCCGCATCCTTGCTGCTTCGATGGTCGAACAGGCCAAGTCAGGACATCCCGGTGGCGCTATGGGTGGCGCCGACTATGTAAATGTCTTGTTCTCCAAATACATCGTGACCGACCCCGACAACCCCTCGTGGTTTGCCCGTGACCGCTTCTTCCTGGATCCTGGCCACATGTCGCCCATGCTCTACAGCGTGCTGCACCTTGCAGGCCGCTACAAGACCGACGACCTCAAGGCTTTCCGCAGCTGGGGAAGCATCACACCCGGCCATCCCGAACTTGATGTCGAGCATGGCGTGGAGAACACGTCCGGTCCGCTGGGACAAGGCCATGTGATGGCTGTTGGCGCCGCTATTGCCGAGCGTTTCATCGCCACTCACTACAGTGAGGTATTTGCCCACAAGACCTACGCCTTCATCAGTGACGGAGGTGTTCAGGAGGGTATCTCCCAAGAGGCAGCCCGCATCGCCGGTTATCTGGGGTTGAACAATCTGATCATGTTCTATGACAGCAACACGGTACAGCTCTCGACCGACTGCGACGCCGTGAGCAACGAAGATACAGCCATGAAATACAGGGCCTGGAACTGGAACGTCATCGAGTGTGACGGCACCGACCCCGTTGCCCTGGCCGACGCCCTTGACAAGGCCATAGCCGAGACCGAGCGTCCCACCATCATCATCGGCCGCACCATCATGGGCCGCGGCTGCGTGACCGCCGAGGGCGAGAACTTCGAGGGCAAGTGCAGCACCCACGGCAACCCGTTGAGTAAATCGGGTGCCGACTTCGGCAAGACCATCGAGCACCTGGGTGGCAACCCCGAGAATCCCTGGGTGGTATTCCCCGAGGTGGCCGAACTGTACGCTCAGCGTGCTGCTGAGCAGCGTGAACTTGTTGCAAAGCGCAAAAAAGAGATCGATGCATGGGCCAAAGAGAACCCCGAAGCCATGAGTCGTCTACAAGATTATATCGACGGCAAGGCACCCAAGGTGGACTATGCCGCCATCGAGCATAAGCCCGGCATCGCCACCCGCGCCGCCTCGGCCAACGTGCTGGCCACACTCGCCAGGGACGTCGAGAACATGATCGTCTCGTCGGCCGACCTGGCTAACAGCGACAAGACCGACGGCTTCCTCAAGGTGCGTGGCGCCTTCAAGAGGCATGACTTTGCCGGTGCCTTCCTGCATGCCGGCGTGTCGGAGCTCGCCATGGCCGCCATCATCAACGGTATGGCACTGCACGGAGGTGTCATTGCCGCCTGTGGCACATTCTTCGTCTTCAGTGACTACATCAAGCCTGCCGCCCGCTTGTCGGCACTGATGGAGTTGCCCGTCAAGTTCATCTGGACACACGACGCCTTCCGCGTCGGTGAGGACGGACCGACCCATGAGCCTGTAGAGCAAGAAGCACAAATCCGCCTGATGGAGGAATTGCAGAATCACCATGGCCGCAACAGCATGCTCGTGCTGCGTCCCGCCGATGCCGCCGAGACATCAGTAGCCTGGAAGATGGCGATGGAGAACAACTTGACTCCCACCGCACTGATCCTGTCGCGCCAGAACATCGACGACCTGCCCAGCTCAACGGGCAACCGCTATGCCGACGCCCTGGGAGCAGAGCGCGGCGGTTACATCGTCATCAAGCAGGACAAGCCCGACGTCGTGCTAGTGGGCAACGGCTCGGAAGTGGCCACGCTGGTTGCCGCCAACGAGATCATCAAGGAGAAAGGCATTAAGGCCCAAGTGGTCTCGGTGCCCTCGACAGGTCTGTTCCTGAACCAGGACGCCGATTACCGCAACACGGTGATTCCGGCTGATGTCCCCGCCTTCGGCCTGACATCCGGACTGCCCAGCACCTTGCGCCGTGTGGTTCCCGCAGGCACAATCTACGGCCTTGACCATTTCGGAGCCTCGGCACCCTACAAGGTCCTTGATGAAAAATTCGGTTTCACCCCCAGCCATGTAGCCGAACTCATCACCCGAGATTTAAAATCTTGAAAAAAAAATGTGTTTTCTTTACATCTATTTATTAAAAAAAGACTACTTTTGTAGTTCAAAGGAGCATATTTAGCCGTAAAAAGCGACATATTCTCTTACTTATCAGTTAATTACATTTAACAAAATATATTATGAAAAAATTTGCTTTATTAGTACTCCTGTGTGTATCGTACTTGATGCCCTCGGTTTCCAGTGCTCAAGAAGTAACTTACGTTGAGGATCCCACTCAAGGTTATCTCTTGAATCGCATGCGTGACAACTGGTTCATCATGGCCGACGGCGGTGTTGGCATGATGATGTCACCGTATGACAAGCATGAGCATTTCGGCCACCGTCTGGGCGCCAAGGCTGATTTCTTTGTAGGTAAATGGTTCTCACCGCTTCTGGGTCTGCGTGCCGGTCTCGACTATGAGCAGATGAAGGGTGCAACCTACACCGGCAACTATGGTGCTCTGGGTTATCGCAACTGGCCCCGTCAGTTAGATGGTGGCAAGTATGTACCTCAGCACTTCAATAACTTCGGTCTCGTTGGTGACGTGATGTTCAATGTCTCCAACTGGTTGTGTGGCTACAAGCCCCATCGTTTCTACAACTGTATCTTCTACGTGGGTATGGCAGTTAACTGGGTATATGCCCGCGAAGGTGCCCGTCCCGTTTCCGACGGTAAGTGGGTATATGGTGGTAACGATGATACTGACCACTGCCGTAACTACAGCATGCAGGCTGGTTTGCTTAACAGCTTTGCCATTACCAAGAAGATTGACTTCAACGTTGACCTTCGTTTTGACCTGATGCAAGAGCACGTTGATGGTGCCGACATCTGGTACAAGACTTGGAATGAGTATCCCGGCATCCTGCTCGGTCTCACTTACAAGTTCGGCAAGAGCGAGTGGAATGCTCCCATTCAGGCTGTTTGCCCCGAGTGGAAGTACACCGATCCCGAGGGTGATGCACTGGTTGCCAACCTGAACGACGCTAACCGCAAGATCTCGGATCTCGAGGACCAGCTGCGCAAGTGCTTGGAGAAGAAAGCCGAGGCAAAGCCCGAGGGTGAAGTTCCTCTCGCAACCATCTACTTCCCGATCAACCGTACCGAGGTTATGGGCGTTCAGCGCAACGTACTCGATGCAGTTGCCGAGGTTATGAAGAACGAGAACCGCAACTACATGCTCACCGGTTGGGCCGACAACTACACCGGCAACGACAAGATCAACGTTCGCCTGCGTAAGGGTCGTGTTGCTACTGTCAAGAAAGAGCTCATCAACAAGGGTGTTGCTGACAGCCGTCTGGAGACTGAGATCAACAATGGCGAGCTGACCGACTTTGGTCCCAAGTGCGCATCTCTCGACCGCGCAGTGACCATCCAGCGCAAGTAATTTGCTGAGCACAGATTGCTAAAGGCACAAAAGATGTCCCACATTATTGAGTGGGACATCTTTTTTATTAACTTTGCACATCCTGACCACTTCATCACGACAAGAAAAGCATGAGGCTACAACAATCAAACAAAGGAGCGCTGCTGCGGCTCATCAGTGAAGGGCAACCCATGTCCTTGAAGCAGCAGTTGTCGCTGACCTTTGCATTGGGTCTGCCCACTATCCTGGCCAACATATCGGCTATCGTGATGCAATTCATTGATGCTGCCATGGTGGGACAATTAGGAGCCGACGACTCGGCATCGGTCGGGCTGATGGGCACCACCAACTGGTTGTTTGAGGGTGTGCTGAGCGCTTTCGCCGCCGGATATGCGGTGCAGGTCGCTCATCTGCTGGGGGCCAAACGTAAAGCCGATGCTCGCCAGGTCGTGCGACAATCCATCGTCGTGTGCCTGTTATTCAGCCTGCTGCTTGCGGGTCTTGGGCTTGTCTTGTGCAAACCGCTGCCCGTATGGCTGGGTGCAGAACCACACATCCGTGGCAACGCCACCATCTATTTCGGCACCTTCATGCTGTTTGTGCCGTTCTTCATGCTCGATATCGTAGCCGGCTCGATGTTGCGAAGTAGCGGCAACATGCGCATTCCCAGCGCGCTCAACATCCTGATGTGCGTGCTGGATGTGTTTTTCAACTTCCTGCTCATCTTCCCTACCCGAGAAATATCCATTTTGGGACACCACATGACCATGCCTGGAGCCGGACTTGGCGTGATGGGCGCTGCCCTGGGCACAGCATGTGCCGGACTCGTGGTGGCCATGCTCATGATGTATTACCTCGTGTTCAAGTCATCAGATCTCAGGCTGACGCTTGACCGAGGTTCTTTCAAACCCAATCTGAGGACATTCCATAAGGCCGTCGGCATTTCGGCACCCATGGGACTGCAACACATCATGATGTGCAGTGCGTCGATTGTCATCACGGGAATTGTTGCCCCCCTGGGAAGCATAGCGTTGGCCGCCAACTCATTCGGCATCACGGCCGAGAGTCTGTGCTACATGTCGGGCTACGGCATCGCTGACGCCTCCACCGCCCTCATCGGACAAAGCCTTGGTGCCGGCCGCAAGCGTCTCACCCGCAGCTTTGCATGGATCACAGTCCTGTCGGGAATGGTCATCATGGGCCTCATGGCAGTGTTGATGTATGTGTTCGCCGCCGAGCTCATGGGCCTGATGTCGCCGGTCCCCGAGGTCGTGGAGCTGGGAGCTCGATGCCTGCGTGTTGAGGCTTGGGCCGAACCGCTGTTCGCGGCCGCCATCATCAGCTACGGTGTGTTTGCAGGCGCCGGATACACACTGGTGCCTTGCGGTATCAATCTGGTGAGCATGTGGATTGTGAGACTCGGCCTGTCGGCCATCATGGTCAAGAGCATGGGACTCTACGGCGTGTGGATGGCCATGGCCATTGAACTTTGCTTCCGCGGGACAGTCTATCTGTTGTGGTTATCCACCAAGCGCTGGATGAGGTCTGTCATTGATTAGCCTCTGGGGCGCGCTTGAACTTCTCGGCGATGATCACACCTGCCAGGATCAGCACACAGCCGATGTAGGCTATCGCATTCGTGCGCTCACCGAACCAGATGGCGGCTGAAATCATCGAGATGATGGGACTCAAATAGAAATAATTGCTGGCGCGCACGGCTCCGATGCGCTTGACCGTGATGCCCCAGATAAAATAGGCTGCCAAGGAGCATATCAGACCCAAATAGAGCAGATTGCCCCACACCTCGGGGCGCTTGAATGCGTTCCAATCAATCGGTGCTTCCTGGAAGGCCAGGAATGGCAATGCCGACAGGACACCGTAGAAGAACAATTTGCGTGTAATGAATAATGTGGTGTAAGTGCGATTCAACCGCTTCAGCGCCATCGAATAAAATGCCCAAACAAACGCGGCCAACAATGCCAACATGTCGCCCATGATGCTGTCGCCCCACACCAGGCCGTTCTTCATCGCCAGCATCACCGAGCCGATAAAGGCAATTACCATGCCCAGGCAGGTCATCCACGTAATGCGCTCGTCCTTGTAGAACAACGCGCCCATCAATGCCGTCGTCAACGGAGCCGTGCTCACCAGCACAGCCACGTCACTGATAAGCGTATACTCGAGCGCTGTGTTCTCGGCGATAAAATAGGCCGAGCCGCCTGCAACGCCGCACACGACAAACAGCAGCTCGTCACGCCAACCGGTGCAACGCACCTTGAAGCGGCACACGACGAGCAGCGACAAATAGGCTATGGCAAAACGGGCAATGAAAATCTCGGTCGGGGTCAGACCTGCATCCAGCAACACACGCGTGTTGAGGAACGATATGCCCCACACCAGAATCATGGCGAATGCCGCCACATGATACCAGAAGTCGCTATTCTTTTTGACTTGACCCATGAGAATTATGGTGCAAAGGTACTACATAGTTTTGAAAAAGCACTACCTTTGCAATAATGAATCACGAGGAATTATTAAATAAGGTGTTCACGCCCGACGAATTGAAAGACGCCGGCGGCAAGCGGGTGCTGGTGGCACTGAGCGGCGGAGCCGACTCGGTGGCATTGCTGCGATTGCTGCTGGAGGCGGGCTTCGACTGCCACGCAGCGCATTGCAATTTCCACCTGCGCGATGAGGAGTCGATGCGCGACGAACGATTCGTGCGTGACCTTTGCCAACGGCTGGAAGTGCCATTGGACGTCAAGGACTTTGACGTGCCAGCATGGCAGCAGGAGCACGGGGGCTCGGTCGAGATGGCATGCCGCGAGTTGCGATATGCCTGGTTCGAGCAGAAACGCGATCAAGAGGGGTATGACCTCATCGCCGTTGCCCACCATGCCGACGACCAGGTGGAGACCTTTTTCCTCAACCTCTTGCGCGGCACCGGACTGAGGGGACTCACCGGCATGAGACGACTGAACGAGGGCATCTGGCGGCCATTGCTGGGTGTGACCCGCAACGATATCATCGATTATCTCGCCGCCATCGGGCAGGACTATGTCACCGACAGCACCAATGCCAAGAACGACTACCGTCGCAATCGCATCCGCAACGTCATTCTGCCCCTCATCGAGCAACAATTCCCTAACGCCCGTGCACGCATACTTGACACGATGCAGAACCTGATAGTTGACCATGAGTTGCTGGAGTACGTGGCCGAGGATTACATCGATGACTACATCTCTATCGATATCGAGGACTTTTGCGAGAACCCGTACGCCCCCACCCTGCTCTACTACCGAATCCGCCGTCTGGGCTTCAATCGTGATCAATGCCTCCAGGCAGTCGAGGCGGCAAGGCAGGGACGCAGCGGAGCGCATTTCACTGTTGGCGACCACGTGCTCGCCGTGAACCGATACACGATCAACGTCATGCCGCTCAATCCCGACCTTGATGCCGAAATCCCTATCGACTTGGGAGAAGAAAGGGAGATTTACAACCCTATCCACCTTAAAATGCAGCACGGCGGCGCGCCTTTCAATCCACGGATGTGTAACGGCAGTGTCTGCGTCGCCTTCAACACCCAGCTGCTCGACTGCCATCGCATCGTGCTGCGCCACTGGCGGCGGGGAGACCGTTTCCAGCCCTTCGGCATGAACGGGACAAGACTCGTGAGCGACCTCTTCAACGATCTTAAACTAGATTACTTCGACAGGCAAAACGCTTGGCTGCTGGAAGCCGACGGCGAAATCGTCTGGGTCGTCGGACGGCGCTCATCGGCCCATTATCCCGTCGAGATCGGCAGTCAAGATTACATCATTCTTACTGAAATAATCCCGTAATCCGACATTGATTTTAGACAGACAAATACAAAAATCGGCCAAAAAATTTGCACAAAACGAAACTTGGCAGTACCTTTGCACCCCAAATGAGTGAGTTTGCACGTCAAATTCACTTTCGGAGAGATGGCAGAGTGGTCGAATGCGGCGGTCTTGAAAACCGTTGAGGCTAACTACCTCCAGGGGTTCGAATCCCTTTCTCTCCGCATTTTTTTGCCCGTACGTCAACGTTAGGCAAACACAGGATGGTCCTGTAGCTCAGCTGGATAGAGCAACAGCCTTCTAAGCTGTGGGTCCCGGGTTCGAATCCCGGCGGGATCACGCTTCCATTAAGGCTCTGAAGGTCAATGGCATAGCCTTTGTCTTCAGAGCCTTTTCTAAAGGAATAGGCCATTATTCAGGCAAAAAAAAACCGCATTTATGGAACATTTTGGAACTATTTGGAGCATTTTGGAGCACTCGACGAGCGACCAGACGAGCGACTAGACGAGCGACTTTTTAGCAGTCATTTGCCCAAAACCAGATATTTCAAAGTGTTTTTTTGCGTCCTTATTTATTATGGCCAACACTAGGTTTTATTTGGACGAGCGCAAAACAAAGGCAAACAAGCCTTGCGTTCTCAAAGTGGCGATCGCTCATCGAGGAGTGACTGCCCTCATCTCGTTAGATGCAAAAGTTCTCCCACATCAATGGGACAGCAAGAAGCTGCGAGTCATCAATCATCCCGATGAAATGCTCATGAACTTGCACATCACGCACACCAAGCAACTGATTGACACTGCGATTCTTTCGTTGGCTCATGAAGGTTGTCTGGACACAATGAAGGCATCGGAGGTGAAATCGCGCGTCCTTGACAAACTTAAGCCAGAAAGAGTTGAAGTCAGGGAGAATGAAGAGTTTAAAGCCACCTCATTTGCAGTGCGTTTCCTGAAGTTTGCTGATAGCAAGAAGCCCAGTACCAGGGGCGTTTACATGCAGACTTACAGTCGCTTGGTTGCTTTTGCTGGTGAGGACTTGGAAAAGCTTCGTTTCGAGGACATTACCAAGGAATGGCTCACGAAGTTTGAAACATTCATGGCTCAAACGGCACCCTCGAAGAATGCACGGAACATTCACCTGCGTAACATTCGTGCCGTCTTCAATGAAGCCATTGATGACGAGATAACAACCTTCTACCCGTTCCGCAGGTTCAAGATCCGTGCGGTGCCCACGAGAAAACGCAGCTTGAAATTGCAGGAGTTACGCACACTGTTCAACTTTCATGCTGAGCCGTTTATGCAATACTACCTTGACATTTTCAAACTTAATTTCATGCTCATCGGCATCAACATGGTGGACTTGTGCCGGCTCAAGGAGATAGTCGATGGACGTGTTACGTTCCATCGAGCCAAAACCAATCGCCTCTATTCCATCAAGGTTGAGCCGGAGGCCCTTGAAATCATTGAGCGCCACAGGGGCGAGAATTGGTTGATTGATATCCTCGACCACTACAAGAACCACAATGATTTCACGCGCAAGATCAACAAGAACCTGCAGAAGGTTGGCCCGATGAAACGTGTTGGTCTGGGTGGAAAGAAGATCTACTCTCCCCTATTTCCCCAACTCACAACGTATTGGGCACGTCACACTTGGGCAACAATAGCTGCGGTTGAACTTGACATTCCCAAGGACATCATTGCTCATGCCCTTGGACATGGAAACAACACTGTCACAGACATTTACATTGACTTTGACCAAAGCAAAGTAGATGTCGCCAACCGCAGGGTATTGGATTATGTGCTCTACGGCAAAAGGTAAAGAAATTCTAGCGGGGAGGTTGCGCCTTGGTGTCATCAATGGCGTAACCTTTCCCGTATTCAAAAGTGTAATCTTTTACACTGCTCAATGTGTAATCTAATGCGTATCCCAAAGTGTTTCACGAGAAGAATTTTTCAGGCAGTTACGGACTTTTGCCGTAACCTAAAGTGTATTCTTTAGTGTAACCTTTTCCGTCATTTTTTGCGTTTCCTATAAAAGAACTCCCCAAGGCCGTAGCCCTGGGGAGTTCAGATTATTGGCTGAAACAAAAAAATCAGTTCTGGATTTTGAAAAAGTTGCCTTTAATCAAGTGGGACATGCCGTCTTCAGTGAAGGTGGCTGTCAGTTTCTCGCAAAGGTAGCGTTTGCCGTCGATGTGGAAGACGGAGCGGACGTTGGGGATCTTGTCGGCAAGGAAGGAGAAGGTGTATTTCTTCTTCTGGTCGACGGGATAGAAGGTGTCGCGCTCAACGCCCTGACCGTAGGCGGCGTTGTTGATGCGCAGCGAACAGGTCTTGCCGCTATTGATGCGGTTCCAGGTGACCGAGAGGACGCCCGAGTTGCTGTTGGGAGTCGGTGCGTAATAGGAGTAAT
This sequence comes from uncultured Prevotellaceae bacterium, assembly GCA_900317325.1. GTDB lineage: Bacteria > Bacteroidota > Bacteroidia > Bacteroidales > Muribaculaceae > Sodaliphilus. The sequence continues at coordinate 674 of ONGE01000007.1, read as the reverse complement.
CGAGGTCGAAGGTGTCTGTCCAGGGATGTGGGTGTCGGGGCGAGAACATCATGTAACTGCCCCACCAGAAGGCGACAAAGAGCTTGTCGAAGACGGCTCCGCTCTTCTCCCGCTTCCCGGCGCTGACCGTGGGCAACGCGCCCCACTGGATGGGCACGTCCTGGTCCACCTTCTCTGACGAATGGGGGCGGCCCGTGTGCGACTGGTTGGAGTAGGCGTTGTCGCCCTCACCCGTCTCGCCGCACTCGAGGAACGGGACGAGACCGATGATCTCGTCCGTTTCGTCGAGCCAGGCGGGAACGATCTTCATCTCATCCACATCGTCAGGGTTGTCCCTGTCGATGATCAGCGGGCCGAAGCGGTTGATGGGTACAAGCCGGGTGACGTTGCCCCAATTGTCCCACTCCTCGCGGCCGCCGCTGCGGTACTTCACCCGCTTCATCACCTCAAGCACGAAGTAGGTGTCCACGTCCTGCGCATAGTGCAGGCCCCACACTCCGCCGCTGTCGGGAACGGCCTCCTGCCGGACGTTGCTCGAGATCAGGGCGTTGAGCGTGGCGTGGGTGGTACACCTTACCGTGCCGTCTGCCTTGGTCATCTGGTCGATGTACCACTGGCAGTTGTAGATGTTGTCAAGGCGGTGGCCACCTGCGGCGTAGCCCTGGTTGAGCATC
>ONGE01000014.1 GCA_900317325.1 uncultured Prevotellaceae bacterium | reverse complement strand
TGTGGATTTCAATGAAATGAAGATTCACCAATTATTGATGAATGGCGCGGAATCAACCCTTGAAGAGAATAAATCTATTCCGCATCGCAAGTCCTCGGGGCACAATCTGACATCGGGATTCACATATTTCTCCCCGACCGGCCACTTCTTTAATGCCACCCTCAGTTATTCACGTCAAAACAATGGTGAAACCCAATTTGTTGACATCTTCAATACTGTAGATAATATCCCTAAGCAAAAGAATATTGCCAGCAACTCCATTTATGATTTGTTGGACGCTGAAGCTAACTGGCGCTTCTCTCATAAAGGAAGCGACTGGGGATTGGGCTACAATCTGAGCATGATCCATAACTCGTATGATTTCATCAATGATGGGGTTGGGCAATCAACCATCAGAAATGACTATACCAACACCCTTTACGGCTCTTGGGGTCGAAAAATTAAAAAGTTGAAACTTGATGTAGGTGCCAGGATGCTTTTCAACAAAACGGAATTGAAGCAAGAAGGTCAAAGCAGCAATAAAAACACTAGCATTTTCCGCCCTTATGTCGGCTTGAGATATACCATCAGCGACAATTACTCAATTGGAACTTATTATACAATGTTTGTAGGTTATCCAACAATTTCACAACTTAACCCTGCCATCGTTTATAGTGACACACTGCATTATAAAAAGGGGAATGCCGATCTCAAAAACATCAAAACCCATAAGATAGCATTGTTTGCCAACATTAAGGACATTACGATAGGGATTGATTACATGAGAATAAACAACATGATCGTAACAGGTTCATTCCCGTTCGGTGAAAACGGAGCCATCATAGACCAGCCTATTAACAGCCTGTACAGCAATAATGTGGCAGTCAAAGCCTCCTATTCAACGAATTTCGGCAAATTAAGGCTTGACCCTGAGGTTGAATATAGTTACCAATTCACAAAACTCCCGAGCATAAACGGAATGTTCAATCGGGAGTTTGGGCAGCATAACATCTTCGTGTCGTGCGATGTGAGCTATCAATTCTGGAAAACCGCTGAGGCGTTCGGCAGATTCTCATATCAAAGTCCATGGTATGACAGCAACATGAGAATAGGCCGCACCTTAAGATTTGACATCGGAATGAGCAAGATTTTCTTTGACGGCAAACTGCGTACAGCCATCGAGTTGACCGATCTTTTCGCCGAGGGAGTTACCCCTCGTTGGAGCATTGACTTCTTCAACGTGAAACAATGGAACCGAAACAGATACGATACGCGGGGTGTTAAGTTAAGCCTGCGTTACACATTTAATAGCATTAGTACATCCTTCCGTAATGCTCAGATCAATAAGAGCAGTGATGGACGAGTGGACTAAATAGGACTTGCAATGTGTTGAGTGCGTCTATTATATGCAATTAGTTGAATATTGTGGCACAATAAACATTCAAGATGATGAAACGACTATCAATAATCTCAATCTTCATGATCCTTTTCGCAATCCATTCAATGGCTTGGGAACAAGGCGGTGGTATATGATTTGTGGAAGTCTTTTGTTGAAGCGCATAACGATTCGACAACCGACTTTCCTCAGTGGAATGATGCTGATAAAATCAAATGGAAGTCCCCCGACCTAGTGAATTGTGACGGCTATCTGTCAACAGACCTTTATTCGTATCTCAATAAAGTAATTGAAATCCGTCCCGAGAACGATGTCTATGTCATCCGTTCTATGTTTTTCACGCCTTATAATGAGAATACGGAAATCTATGTGCTCGCCATCACTAATCATATTGCCAAGAAAGATGAGAACGGTGAGTTTAAACTCTATAATTGGATTGATTATAATACTCGCAACTGGCCACGCAAGGCGGTAGGAGTATTTGATTATTGCTATTACCCTGGATTTGACTTCAATGAAGACATTGCTCGTGAGGCAAATAACACAGTGACGATGTTCCGTGACAAGTTAGGCGCTAACGTTCCCAACCGTATCACATATTATATTGCACAGAACCAGGATGAAGAATTCAAAATAAAAGGTTTTGACTATGTGGCTGGAATGGGCGACCATGTAGGCAATACTGGCGGCAGCACCGACACGAATAATTTTATTGTTTACGGAGACTCGGTGCATGGTGAGAGTTTTGAACCAGAAACATCAAGGCAATGAAGAGTTTGGTCTCACCTATCGCCAGCATTATCAACGAATGAAGGACTGGCTTGAGGCACATCCTGATGATGATATTGCCAATTACAACAGTAGCTTTTACATTATGGATAACCAGACTGCACCCACTTATCTTGTCGGGAAAATTGTGTGTTACGAACTCTACAAGAAAGGTGGTTACGATGCGTTGAAACGAGCATTTAACACAAAACCAACTGTAGAAGATTTCTTTGCTTTCCTCAAAAAAGAGATTGGCATTGACCAAAAGGATTTCAACCAATGGATGAGGAAACAGATTGCTAAATACACTACACAAGACATCCTTCCTCTAAGATAGGTCGTATTCATGTTTCAATACGTCATTAGTCCAGACACTAGTGTCCACCACCCTAAACAATTGTAAAAGTTCTTTGAAATTATTGATATTTAGTCCGTTGCCTAATCCAAAAGCGAACGAATCGAATTTTTCCCCTTTGCGAATTGATGATAAGACCTAACATGTTTTGTCACAAGTGGCATCAACTGATTCCCCATCCATTGCGTTTCTTTGTACCGTCCCAGTTGGTGAGGGTATTGTCGGTGCCTCCGCCACCGTGGGTGATGGGCACTCTGCCTCCTGCTGCCAGTAGAAGACCTTGCATCAATTCCTTGGTGATGCTCATCTCCTCGCAGAGTTGTCCAGTACGTTTCATCGCAAGGTCGCACATGAAATTAGTGGTGCCACTCCAGGAGATATCGTCCAACAACAGCTCCGTAGCCTTCATCCGCTGCTCTGCATTGGCCGCATCGAGATTGTTCCGCAAGGCTTCAGCTATGATACCCCAGCTGATGAAGTTTCTGTCATCCGCCATGAAGTCATGTTGGCTATGGCTTTTGGCAAAATTGTATATGGCAGTCTTGGCATCGCCAATCCACCTGTCAACCTGCTGCCAGAAGGTTCTCCTGTTTTGCTGTATGGTGTCCCAAAGTCCCTTGATTTCTGGGATGGAGAGTATTTCATAGAGTTGCCTCTCGGCATTGTCTGCCCGTTGGCGTTCCCTGGATGCCATGTTGTTAGAATGGATTTCATTGGACAAGGCCTTGTCCCGCTCTGCTTTGAGTCTGGTGATTTCCTCGTCTTTTTCCTTGCGCAGCTTGCTGATGGCCGTCTCATCCATCGTTGAGATTTTCTCCTTCAACCGGCTATTCTCGGCCGCCACTAACTCGTTGGTCTTCTGGAGTTGCTGGTTCTGCAAGATGATGGCTCTTGCATCCTTCATCGCTTTATCATAAAGCGACTGACCCAAGTTGAGGATGTCTTTCTTCTGCGCTTCTTTGGCTTCGAACAGGTGGTCCTGCAAATCAGTGAGAATCCGCTTTATTGCCGTCTTCCGTTCCTCCCGCCATGCCTTCTGGCTATTAAACGGAATCGGTTTGCTGAGTTCTTCAATGATTGCCTTGTATGTGTCCATGACAAGAGGGGTCGTGTTCAGTGAAGGTACAAGCAGGTCTTCCCGCGTGACGTCAGTAGCCTTGATGTACGCCTCCAAATTGGCGAGTTCCCTCTCTGCCTTGTCTATACGTTGTTCTGCTTCCAGAACTTCATCAGCAATTCTGTTCTTTCGCCGTTCGATTTCTACCTTCTCGAGTTTGGATTGCTCGATGGACACCCTCGCCTGGCGCTCAGCTTCCAGCACCGCTTTGTCCTTGTGGACCCGCTCACGCTGTTCCTCATCAGTCAGCGAGGAGAAGTTATCACCACGTTCCAGCCCGTATTTGTAGCCCACTTTGTCGTGGTAGTCGGTGTGCATCTGATAGTATGTCCGTCCTACCTCGTATTTGTCTGCGCCCCAAACACGGGCGAATGATACACATTCCTTTTCCCTCCGTTCGACTTCAGTTTTTATGAAGTCGCAACGGTTTTCTTCAGACAGTTTCTTCCATTCCTTATGGGAAAGCACCTTGGAAGAGTCATTCTTATGCACATACTTGACCGGTGCTCGACCTCTTGTTTTGGTCTTCGCCACAGGAATGGTCTGGATGTGAATGTGCGGTGTGGTCTCGTCACAATGGACATCAAAGCCAATGATGTTCTCTGAACCCCAACGCTCACATGCCCATAGGTAGGTGTCCATAGCCCAGTCCTTGATACCCTGCATCAATTGGACGTTTGCATTGCTTCTTTGGAGTGTGAAATCCACATCCTGCTCTCCAAAAGCGAGACGAGTCAATACATCATGGTCGCCGCTGACGATGATGCCGACGGTGCAGTTAGGACTGTTGTCGGAATTGCCCAGAGGATTGCCTTTGTCCTTGTACGGTTTGAAACCGAGTTCGTCAAGACGATGCTTCAGACGCTCATGAAGTGGTATGGGATTGGAGCCAAGGGGGACTATCTTTCCCTCGCAATTGATCTCAAAGTTGAGATGCTTGCGAGAGAAATCGTAGTGGTTATTGGTGTCGTTGTTCTTGAGGCGGTATGTTTTCTCGTCCCATCCGCGACGTTCCGGCTCATAGCCTTCGGCAGCGGAAAAAGACTTTGCGGGTGCTCCTACATGGATAGCCGCACATGCCTTTTGTTTTGTTGATTTACTCATTTTTTATCCTCTTGATTCTGTTGCCGGATATGATTCAGGTCTCGGGTGAAACCTGAGTGGAGGGTCGAGGGAGAGAGTCACTCCCTCGCGGATGCAGTCCCTTGCCAATACCTATCACATCTGTTAGGGCTGGACTGTTCCGCATTATGGGGAATTGGCTTACCCCTCGGAGAGCATAATGGGACTTTTTAAGGGAGCAAAGCGAATCTAAAAGTCCATATTGTGTTATGGGATTTTTAGAAATCCCCCTCGGCGGACGCCTCCACTCAGGTTACCAGGGAATCAAGGATGTCACCTTGTGCATCCTCATTGGTTGACAGGTGAAGTAACTTTCGTCCATTCCTTGTCTCGCAGATAGACGTAGAGATAGGAACGTGAGGAAAGGTCACCTTGCAATCGCTGAACGTGAGCGAATGCTGACGTTCGCTCGTCATCACTGAGTTGCTGCCATACAGCCAAGGCTTGCGATTCGTTGTCACCGATCTTCTTGTAACACTCCTTCATTTGTTCAAAGGATGAAGTGACATCGGCTGCGCTGAAATTGGTGGTGCATCCAATTGTGGCGGTGTCCTTGGGATGGTTGTCATTGCTTAATTCTCTGGATTCAACAGCAATGTCAACATCGGTAGATGCGTTAGTAGCTGATGATTCGGCGGACAGGTCTGCAACCGCTTTTGGCTTTGCCGTGGTAACGTTCGTTGCGTTTGCTGCATTTGCTTTTTTTGTAGAACCATTAGACGAACTGCCATACCTTGCAGTTCTGCACTTCGCACTCTCGCTACATTTGCGGCTTTTCTGCTCTGCAGCCATTCGCAGTGAATCAAGGTCTTGTGCAATCAAATCGAAGTAGGCTTCCAGACGGATGTCATCAAGGTCGGTTCGTTTACCATCGGTGGCATAGGTCACCAATGCCTTTACCAGTTTGCCGACTTCGGCATTCGGACGTGAACATGCAACGATGAGCACGTTCGCTAAAAACGGAATTCTGTCAAGTGACTTCATAATCGTTTCTGTATAGATGTTGAACAAAAAGGTTAATCGTGCCAATCCGCCTTGTTCGGCTTCCGCTTGTGCGAAGAGAGGATGGCCTCGTTCTTCTCGTCGGCAGTAAGAGGCACTGCGTTCTTGCGGTTCGCTTCCAGCCACTTGTCAAGCTCATCCTGATAGAGGACGTAGCGTTTCCCTGGTTTCGTTGCCGGTATCGTCCCGTCACCGAGTTTCATGTACAGCGTTCCTATAGGGATGCGCGTGTACTCAGCCGCTTCCTCCACCGTCATAGGCTTGTGGCGGTTTTCACGTACTTGGTTATCCATCACCTCATCCCGAAGCTGGGCGACGACCTGCGGGAGGTCGTTGAATGTAAGTTCTTGTTTTTCCATGTTTTTTCACGGTCTTTGGTTAGAGACCGGCGGCAAAGGACAGGAATGACGCACCCGTGCCGATGGAAACTCACGGTAACTTCTGAATCACCTCATTAAAACTTGAAAAGACATGAACATTGACGATTATTGGACTCAAAAGGCATTACAAATGGCATGATAATGGCTATAACGGACAACGATAAATAGTTGGAAAACATTCGAATTTGACCATATTTTCCAACTCTCCTTATTAAATAAGGAATCTTTGTACTTTTTGGCACTAGGTTTTGTTGAATTATTCCGGTATATGGAATGAGATGCCGTCATTGCCAGGTTCGTCAATGTGGATCTTTTCAGTGGTGGATGTTACTCTTAGATTCTTCAATGTGGAAGAGTCAAGGTCTTCACACAGGTCAGGAAACATGGTGCGGATGAAATTGATGCAGGTTTCCACGCTATAGGGCTTGCCCTTGCCGAGTCCCAATCTTACGGCAATGTTCCATATCAGGTGACGGACATCGAAGCTGGTCAACGTGCCTTTTAGACCCTTCCATGGCTTCGGCAGATAGTCTGGATTGATGGCGAAAGACATGATTTCGCTACAAAAGCTGTCCATTTCCTCCTGCTTGATGAAAGGAGCCATGATGTAGTGCAGATAGGCGGCGATGATGTCAAGTTGTTCCTTCTTTTGTGCAGCCACATTCTGATAGTAATCATCACATCCTTTCCTGTAGAGGGCAAGATGATTGTTCTCCGTTTTGTTCTCCTCAGCTGCCTCAACAATCTTCTCAATTGATTCTTGGGAATCCATCTCTGTGTTCGCCAATGTCGGCTTTATCGGCACATCAACGATAGGACTGTCTTGAAGCAAACCGTCAGCCTTGGAGGATTGGAATGAATCATATACCCGCGATGGAGCGTCGAGGAAACACCACACGACATATTCCAGCAGGGCAATAAAGCCTGTCAACGAGATAATGAATATGGTCGTGTCTTGTGAAAAGATACCACTTACCATCCTGGCCGGGATGATAGCGATGAACAGAACTGCAATGCCAAGAAGAACATGCAGCGTCGCTTTAAAGGTCATTTTGAAGTGCATCGTTGTATTTGCACTCTCTCGAATCAGAGTTGTTTTCATCTCCTTGATTTTTTCGTATTGTTGTCAAATATCTATTTGTTACCGTATGCTTGCGATAGTTTCTCGTCAGTACACATGCAGTTAAAACGTATCGCGAAATTACTCTGATTCTTGTCTATTGTTGACGATTGCCCCGATTTTCCGATTCATTTTCGCACTATCTGGCCATTTGGTTCTATTTATCCACTCAAATAGAACCAACATTTGATTTGATTCAAAAGAAGTCATAAATGATGAGTCGAGGGAATCGCGAAGTTATGTGAGCGAGAGATTCGTTGTTGCTTCTTGGCATGTTTAACCCAAATAAATGTCTCACGAATCAGGTACCTCTTTCTTTAGGGTGTATTATATCTTGAGTATTTGTTTAGCCTTTTATCACTCTTGTCAATACCCATGGCTTCATTTCTTTGATAGAGTGAAACTTATCTCACATAGGATGTTTACATTATCGACGTTGCATTCATAATTCTTCATTGTTTTTCTAATGGCAGGCCACTTTGTTTCTTTTTCTACCGCATGCTTTATTGGTCTCTATTTATTATTAAACCATATTGAGCACAGTAAGTAATAAAAAAGTTTTAAAGATAAAAATGAGTGCTTTTCGTTTTTTTTCGTATCTTTGACGCCAAATTCTATTTGACTAATGGCAGTAAAATTTAAAATAAAGCACGGTGAAGAGCAACCGTTGCAGTTAAACAAGTTGGATGTTAATAAATACAACTTGACAGATGAGACAGGTAAGAGTTTTTTCTTCTTTTACTTCGATGATAATAATTCCATCCATTTTGATGGAACAGGAGAACTTGACGAGGAACTCGATGAATTAAAAAGAAAGCTTGAAGTTCTCTTGCGACATGAAATGAATCAAAGCCTTACTGGTATTGAGGACGATGAGGAAGGTGGAGAAGATGATGAGAATGATCCGTTTGACCCTGAGGAGGTGTCAATAGATACTAAACTCGTTACTATGGAGACACTCCTTCGTCGTTTAGAGCAGGGTAGTATTCGACTAAATCCAGACTTCCAACGTAATGAAGTATGGAGTGATGACAGAAAGTCTCAACTAATAGAATCGCTTCTTTTGAACATCCCTATTCCTATGTTCTATGTTTCTTCCGATGAAAAGTCAAACTGGACAGTTGTTGATGGGCTTCAGCGCATTAGTACATTCCGGGATTTTGTTTTAGGCAAGAAATATCTTGATGATAAGGAAAACAACCTATCTGAAAAAGGTAATGGCATTAGACTTACTAAACTGGAGTTTTGGAAAAAATTAGAGGGGAAGACAATGAATGAATTGCCAACCCACCTTTACAATAGAGTCATTGAGACCGTTTTCACATTCACTATTATCAATCCTGGCACTCATGAAGAAGTGAAACGTAATATTTTCAAACGGCTCAACACGGGAGGCATGCCATTAAGTTCTCAGGAAATAAGAAATGCTCTTTATACAGGCCCTTCAACCAGATTACTAAACGAGTTGGCTAAGACTGAAGCATTTAGACGAGCTACCTGTGACTCAATCAATGCACAACGTCTCGAAGATCGTGAGCTTATCCTCCGTTTTTTATCATTTTTGGTAAGAAAGCCTTCGACATACAGACGGACAGTCAATATAGATACATGGTTATCTGATACAATGGTTATTCTGAATTCACTTCCAGAACTTGACACTCGAGAACTTAAAAAATGTGTTAAGCAGAAAACTGTCAATATGGATGATATTGAGAGCGTTAATATAGACGACATACGCCAGACCTTCTTACTAGCGATGGAGCGTGCACATAAGTTATTTGGGCGACATGCTTTCCGAAAGAGTACAGGAGATATGCGCCGTCGGCCAATTAATAAGTCGCTTTTCGAAGCGTGGGGTGTCTTGCTGCCAACAATCAGTGAAGATAGTTTTAATAAGCTCTATTCAAGGAGAGGGCTGTTTATGAAAGAGTATCGTGAGCTGCTTGATGATCCGTATTTTACAATAGCCATATCACGTGACAGTATGAAGCACTTGTCAGTAAAGATGAGATTTGAAAAATTAGAAGAATTAATGAATAAATATTTTGTATGATAAAGGAAGTTTCACTACGTGGTTTCAAGTCATTTCTGGACGAGACCATATCTATTTCACAACTCACAGTTCTTACGGGTCTGAATAGTAGTGGCAAAAGTACAGTAATCCAGGCTTTGCGCATATTGGGAAATGTTGCTCAGAATAGATATAATCCATTACTTGAGGGGCATGGAACAATTGACGAGTTGCAGAATACTTATGCAAAAGAACCATTTGAAATAGAAGCCATCTATGACAAGATAGACGATATAGATGTATCAGATTCAATTAGTTATACTGCAGGGGATGGTGGCATTTTTGGAGGAGGTTTCCCAAATCTTATTTATGTGTCCGCAGATCGTTTCGGCCCCCGCACATCTATACCCATCGCATCTGACTATCAATTAGATGATCGAGGTGACAATGTTTTAAATTGCATAGATCATTATTGGAATACCATTCTTGACAAATCTCTTATTCATCCTAATTCACAAGGCGAAACATTTGAATTCAACCTTGAAGCATGGCTGGGTACCATTTCTCCGGGTGTGAGATTCAAGTCAAATATCATCAAAACAAGTGATTCATCTTATTCGGAATTTAATGGTCATAGAGCAAAGAATGTAGGATTCGGTCTTAGTTATACACTCCCAATCATAGTAGCTCTTTTCATAAGCACTATAGAAAAAGGCTCAGTTGTATTATTGGAGAATCCAGAAGCTCATCTTCATCCTAAAGGTCAAACAGAACTTGCGCGTCTTATTTGCCTTGCTGTAGAAGCGGGCGCACAGGCGGTAGTGGAAACTCATAGTGACCATCTTTTCGATGGAATCAGAATATACGCAAAGCAACATCATGGTTTTGCTCAAAAAGTCAGCACTCATTGGTTTGAGCTTGACAACGAAAAACTAACCACAGTTGAATCTCCCAAGTTGTTTGATGACGGAAGCCTCAGTCAGTGGCCAAATGGAATGTTTGACCAGTTTGGTATAAATGCAGGTGAGCTACTTAAGAGCATGAATGATGACAACTTTTTTTCTAAATGATGTATTGCCGCAAAAAAGCGACAGAGATATACAGGCTGCATTTGAACAGATGGTTTGTATGACCACTCTTCTTGCCAAAAAACCAGACTTAAAGCTGACACGTCCCATCATTACAGCTGTTCCGCCAAACTCAATCATTATATGTGGGATTACATTATCACGCCTAATTGAGTCTTGTGCCAATCGAGATGTGCGTACTGCAGCACAGTTTTTGTTCACACAGAATCTTATAGCTTCGCATGAAAATGCTCTTAGTGAAAAAGATCAGGAAGAATTACTTGAAAAAGGTTACAAATTCCAAGGAGAAGATGCTATTAATTTGATGATAGCACATCGCATGTCTTGGCCTTTACTCTCGATACCACTTGCTGAATACTTAGAACATGATACTCTTGACATTCTTAACGAGGGTGGAAATACCATAAGTGCTATTAACTATTATGCACAGGAAGATATATCATTTATTGAGAGGTGGTTGTTCGAAAAAGCTAATCAGGGAGCAGATGGATTGACTCGTTTCAAGGGATTATTTGAAAAACATGGCATAACAATAACTCCCTCATTCGAGAAGAATTGGAACAACGCACCAGTAGAATTGCAGCAAATAGCTTTTGAACGTTTCAAAGCTGCATTAAGAAAAGATATGCTCTTCCCTATCAGGAAAGATGATGACCTAATTAAGAAGTGTGAAGTAAAAAGAAACGTATCTGTCTATGAATTGCGTCAATTAGGTAGTGGTCTTCGTATATATTTTGGCTATCAAGATGATGGCTCTATTATTATGGCTGGACTGCATACTAAAGCCGAATCAGATGGCAAGGAGCAGACAGCTGACATCAATAAAGCTGCGAGGGAGATAAGTAAGGCTAAAATGCTCGCCCTAAGATAAAATTAGTGGTAATAAGATGACAATAAGCCAAAAATATATGCAATTTGAATCCATGAAAAATAGTACTGACTTAATTGTAAAAGAATCCGTACAAACAGAACCATCATCTTTTATTAAAAACGGAATATGGATAATGATCAGGGAAAGATGAAGGGAAAAGCAACGCCTCTCGTATATAATTAATATAGAAACGTACATATTTGATTGATGTTTTACTCCAGCCCACTGCTGTAGGAAACCTAGGTGTAGAACATCTCGCATGTTGCAAGGGTTTGACAAAACGCCGTCACTGCGTGGCGACTAATGCTGCAAACTTGGTCGAGATAACGATTCATCTCTCTCAATCAGGTTGAGGATGTTGTAGGGGATGTTGTCACCGCCCCAAGGTACATAGGACAGTTTGTCGTCAATAAAGACCTGCACAATGTCCACGTCCTCCTTGAACATCTTGCCGCTGTCCACCTGGATTGCAGCCGATGCGTTCAAGTTGGGAAAAATTTCTACACACTTTTAAAATTTAACTCCATAATCTTGCGGTTTAAGTTTCCACAAAAGTATGGAGCTATACCAAAAAGACAGAGTCAGAAGTCTTCCCTTATATCATTACTTTTTGATATCAAAGCCTCAACAACTTCAATCTTATCCATGAAATTTCGACTAATCTTATCTATGTCTTTTTGTTTGGTAAAATTCCATTCAGATTGCATTTCGTCTTTATCTATTAGCTGAATGCGGACTTTTTTTATGCCATATTGGGCAATTTTATCCAAATCCGTTTTAGAAATATAAAAAGTAGGATATATGTCATATCTCCAATTATATGACGCGGCTTCACCAACATCATCACTTGCCTTTGCGGCGCAATTAAGTTCAAGAACCTCATCATTTCCCAATCTGATTAAAAGAGGAGCACCTTTTTCAACCCCAGTAATAGGAACATCAAATGTTGTCATTCTGAGAACAATTGCCCATGATACATCTGAATTACTTTTGTTTGCCCTTACGGCATAGAACAAATAATCTGATTTTGTAAAATCAGTTTGAACTGTTCGAATGCCATCCTCGGTATAATCTAAAAGGATTTTTTCTTTTGCTCCGGAGATCAAAGCAGAAAACAATACTAAAAAAGAAAGAACTAATAACTTTTTCATATTTTCATTCTTTACCCTCCAGTTCCATAAGGGTATAAAATGTCATAAAGCGTGGAACTGATTAGCCACATCTTTAATTGGAGGTTGTGAGAATTACCTTTGTAGGAAGATATAGCTATAACAGTCCACGCTATAAGCATGAACCATTATGCCTCCCTTGCCTACTGAAAGTTTCTCACATTTCCAATTACAAGGCGTGCATAACGCTTTTTGTCAAAATGTAATAGTAAGGCTCACCCTTACCACCTACAAAGGTAGTTGTTTTTTATAAAGATGGAAACATTTTGGAACAAAAATTACTTCCAAATTATTCACGCTTATCACACAACAGATTCTGGCTTGCCCAATCCGTATGCTGTTCAACAACTTGTACTGCTGGGTAGGCTGAATTTGTGATCAGCACAATCGGCATCCTTTGAACGGCTTTAGCGTGATGCGGTTGACGGACTCGCGCTTGGAATCGTCTGCCATGGTCGCATAGATCTGCGTGGTCGAGACATTCTTGTGACCCAGCATGTGCTGGACGGTATAGACACTTGTGCCTGCATCCACCTGTAATGAGCCGAAAGTGTGACGACTGCAATGGAACGAGATCTTTTTCGTGATGCCGGCCGCTTTCAGCCAGTTCTTCAGCGGTGTCTGCGTCATCTTGTCGGTGAAACCCTCAAAGACCTTGCCTGTTCCGCTGCCGCCAATCAGTTCCAATGCCTCGTCACTGATGGGGTTGTTCACCAGTTCCTTGGTCTTCTGCATCCGTAGGGTGACATACATGCCGCCGTCACCATATGGCTGTATGTGTGTCCATTCGAGCTGCTTGATGTCGCTTTTCCTCAGTCCAGTAAGACAGGCGAAAAGGAAGGCTTTCTTTAATACAGGGTATTCGCATGGAGTGTTCGCCAGCCTGACAAGTTCCTGTCGTGACAAGTGTTCCTTGACTGTCGGGATGGTATCAATTCGTTCCAAGAAGCCGTTAGGGTTTTCCATAATCTTGTGTTCCCTGTAGGCGGTATGAAGGACTGCCCTGAATGTTGACCAATAGCCTGCGATGGAATTGATGTGCAGCCTGTGTTCTGTGTGGATGGTCTGCGGGGCGGTCATCAGGTACTCACGGAATCTGTTGCACAGATCGACATTGATTTCCTCAAATGTGCATTTGCCGATGCAGAATCGGTTGAAATGTTTATAGACATGCTGCCACTTGCAGTTTTTCTTATCGGCCTTCATCTTGAAGTAAGCAAGAAAGTCGCCCTTCATCTTCTCCTTGTCAAAGAAGTCATAGCGTTCGTTGACGATGGACTCGAAGCGGCGGCAGCGCAAAGCCTCGGCTTTCTCGCGCATGCGGTCGTTATAATCCCTTTCTCTCTGATTCTTAGGCTTGGCGTAGATGTAGATGCCGAGGGATTCATGGCGCATGACCTTCATTGTGCTCTCGTCCCTGTAGCCGGGGTAATAGTCCAAATAGAAGGACAACTGTTCTCCGCCTTTGATCTTCCGTGTGCGGAGTGTCACGGTCTTGCAGATGTTGCTCATAGTACTTTACTTTATTATCTTTATTATATGTTATACATTGATTCGTTTTCGGTTGCCTTGATTGATGATGGCTGTTGCCACTTTTCAGGCGCAAAGTAGTGGAATGATGCGCGCGTGACATTGATAACTTGCCGTAACTTGTGAATCATTGCGGAATAACTTGGTTATTGGCGAGTAATCGTTAAATTTGCCGGAATTAATGTGCTCATAGTATCCTGTAGGAACCGAATTGCGCCAGTCGGTCTGCCATCACTTTATCAAACTCCTCCTTGACAAGCAGGTTGTTCCGTCCCACCTTGACCTTGGTGATATGGTGCATCTTTACGATGACTCCTACGTTGGCTTTGGAAATGCCGTATTTCTCTGCCACTTCTGCGGATGAGCAGTAGCGGGCGTCGGAAACGAGGTCGGTGCGGCGAAGCTCGTCAAAATGGCTTTGGGAGTAGTAGGTGCGTCCGTGCTCACGCTTACTCGGTATCTTGTGGTTATGGGCATATGAACGAACAGCATTGAGGTTCATGCCGTAACGCTCGGCTACCTCCTGGGATGAAAGCCAGTCAATGATTCCTTCAATGTCGGAGGGTGGGGCGAAAATGGCATCAACGTGTTTTTTGCTGTAGTAGTTGCGTCCTGCTATGTGGCATACGGGGATCTGGTGACGCTTGGCTGTGGTGTATAACCAAGACCGTTTGACCTTGTAGGTCTCCATCACCTCTTCGCCGGAATAGTATTCAAGGACTTCATCTGTCGGCTGTACATTCTTGCTATCCTTCTTGGAAGATGTTCGTTGTACTTTGTCAGCAGCCCTCT
Organism: uncultured Prevotellaceae bacterium; assembly: GCA_900317325.1. Lineage (GTDB taxonomy): Bacteria > Bacteroidota > Bacteroidia > Bacteroidales > Muribaculaceae > Sodaliphilus. The sequence goes on along the minus strand of ONGE01000014.1, from coordinate 93,195 downwards.
TTGGCTTTGAACATGGTATGACACGATTGTAGGGATTGTTATCAAACATCTTTTCGATGTCACTCCTGCGGACAAGTGACATCCGGCTGCTCAGCCGTGAGGCAGGAAGTTTCCCCTGCTCAACGAGTTTATAGACATACTGACGGGTACAACCTAACAGGATGGCTGCTTTGGAGAAGGTCAGGTACTCCTGCTGCTGGAGTTCCATTACCGGTTCAACGGCTCGAAGGAAGTCACGCTGACGTTTCTTCCTGGCTTCTTTTGCCTGCTCGGCACATTCTTCCGAGCAGAACTTCTGCATTCCGCTCTTTGTGGTGAAAACCTTGCCACAATGTGCGCATTTTCTGGTCTTTGACATACTTGCGATATTTATTGGTTCAACATGTTCTTTGTTGTACCTCTACGCATGGTCATCACAAGTAAACACTCGACTCCCGATGTCGCCTTTTGCCACGATGTCGCTTTTCTCAAAACGGGTCAAGAACCTGTCATCTATTGTAATCCGTCAGCAACCTTTGTCAACTACGTTCACGATGTGGCAAAAATATAGCCCCGTAAATTCCCTGCGGTAGAAATACGTGACAAAAATATAGGGAATTTCCGAAGCAACCAAAAATACGCCCCGAAGTGTTAAAGCCTAAAAGTATCTGTAATTCAGTGTTTTACATTTGGTTGTTTAGTGCTGTTCATGGTTGGTTTGAGGTCTCTAAATACATTCATTAAATGCATTGCCGTCGATCGTTCTTACAGAGTTGGGGATGGTGACGGTTTTGAGACTTGTGCACCCCCTGAATGTGTAAGAGGGAATGTCGGTCAGCGAGTTGGAGAGCGTGACATCGGTGAGGCTACGGCAGCCGTAGAACGCCAGGGAGCCCATCTCGGTGACCGAGTTGGGCATATACACGCTCTGGAGCTCATAACAGTTGTAGAACATGTTGTGTCCGAGGAACTTGACCGAGTCGGGGATGGTGATGGTCGGCATGCTGATGCACCCCGAAAACGCCATGTGATTGATGATCTTGACCGATTGCGGGATGCTGACGCTGGTCATGCTCGTGCATGCCGAGAATGCCTCGGCATCGATGATGGTAACACCCTCGGGGATGGTGGCGCTGAGCAGGCTCCGGCAATTTAAGAATGCACCTTCTCCAATGATTTGCAGCGAAGGACCGAAGGTGACACTTTCCAAGTAGTTGCAATTGGCGAATGAGCGCCCTTCAAGCACCTTGACCGATTTGCCGATGACGGCGCTTTTCAGTCCGTTGCAACTCTGGAATGCGTTATAACCGACCGCAGTGATAGAGTCGCCGATGACAATACTGGTCAGCCGTGAGCAACTGTTAAAGGCGTTGTAGTCGATATAAGTGACAGGATAGGTGATTCCGTTATAGGTAACAGTGGCAGGGATGATGACATCACCGATATAGTCATCGTTATAGGTGTCATAATCAGGGCCCTTGTAGGTAACGGTGGCTTCGTTGCCGTTGATGTTGTAGTAGATGCCGTCGACCTCAAAGTCGTGGGCCAAAGCGGTAGCCGGCAACAGCAGGGCCAGGATGAACAGTAAACAAGCAGACACATGTTTCATAACTAGAAAAGGTTTTAAGGATTAATAATAATACTTTAATTTCCAGTTGCAAAAATAATAATTAATTGTTGAACGGCAAAAGGTTGCTAATAGATTTGTTCACTTCTCGGTTGTGAAGTTAATTAAGCGCAAAGCAGTTTTTTTGATTGTTAATAAAAACTTGTTCAAGTTTGTTTGCAGGGTGGAAAAAAATGACTACCTTTGCGGCGAAATTTGAAGAGGTTTTATTATTAATGTCAATTCATAACATATTTGGCATACCTTTCAGGATAGTTTCTTGTAGCGGAGAGGCGGCAAGCCAGTTTCATAACCCGTTGCAAGAGAGTCTTTTAAGCGACCTATGCGCCACAATGGATGGGGGAGACCCCACTAATGTGGCGCAAATCATTTTTAAAAACGAATAAAACAAATCAATTTTTTAATAATTCATCATTTTTTCATCAATTTAAACAAATCATTTGTATGTTGAGAACAGTTAAGCTTTTGGCATTAGTGGCAATGTTCTTTGTGGCATTGGCATCGAGTGCCCAGGTGACGACCTCGGCGCTGTCGGGCGTTGTGACCGATGAAAACCAGCAGGCGATGATTGGCGCCACGATTACTGCGTTGCACACGCCCTCGGGCACCAAGTACAACGCCGTGACCAACATCGACGGACGTTACACCATCCAAGGTATGCGCCCCGGTGGTCCCTACACTGTCAGCGTGTCTTACATCGGCTATGAGCCCCGTAGCGTGCAAGGCGTGACGCTGCAACTGGCCGAGACCTCGAATCTCGACTTTGACCTGAGTGTTGACGCCAACGCCCTGGGTGAGGTTGTGGTTACTGCTGCTGCTACCAAGTTCCGCGCCGAGAAGACCGGTGCGGCTACCAACATCAACAGCACCCAGATCAGCAATCTGCCCACCGTTACCCGTAACCTGACCGATGTGACCCGTCTGTCGCCCTACGGTGGTAACGGCATGAGCTTCGCCGGTACCGATGGCCGTACCGCCAACTTCACCGTTGACGGTGCCAACTTCAACAACAACTTCGGTCTGAGCGACAACCTGCCCGGTGGTGGTAACCCCATCAGCATCGAGGCAATCGAGGAGTTGCAGGTTGTTATCTCGCCCTACGACGTTCGTCAGACCAACTTCATCGGTGGTGGTGTGAACGCTATCACCAAGAGTGGTACCAACAAGTTCCGTGGCAGTGCCTACATCTTCCACCGCAACGAGAACCTGCGTGGTGACGCCGTTGAGCGTATTCAGATCGCTACGGCCCGAGAGAAGGACCGCGTGACCACCTACGGTGCTACCCTGGGCGGCCCGATCATCAAGGATAAGCTGTTCTTCTTCGTCAATGGTGAGATGACCAAGAAGCCGACCATCGTCAACACCTGGCGCCCCTCGGAGAACGGTGTCGCTGTTCCCAATCAGTACATCTCGCGCACCACGTATGCCGACCTGGAGCGTGTGAGCAATTATGTAAGGAACGAGTATGGTTACGAAACTGGTTCATGGACCAAGTTCCCCGCCGACGAGAACAACTATAAGATTCTTGCCCGCATCGACTGGAACATTACCCAAGACCACCACTTGGCTTTGCGCTACAACTACACCAAGAACCGCTACTGGAGCAATCCCAACGGTACCTCGATGGATGGTGGCACGCGCATGGCAAGCTACCGTGTATCACAGAATTCATTCTCGTTTGCCAACTCGATGTATGGCATGGACAACCTGGTACACTCTTTCTCGTTTGACCTGAACAGCCGTCTGACCGACAACCTGTCGAACCAGTTCCTGGCTACCCTGTCTAAGCTGGACGATATCCGCGCCAGCAACTCGAGCGAGTTCCCCTTCATCGACATCACCATGACCGATGCCGCTGGCAACAAGGACAACTATATGGCCCTGGGTTATGAGTTGTTCACCTGGAACAACGCCGTTCACAACACCATTTGGAACCTGCGTGACGATGTGACCTGGTACTATGGTAACCATAAGATCATGGGCGGTCTGAGCTTCGAGCATCAGATGGCCGACAACCAGTACATGCGCAATGGTACCGGTTACTACCGCTACAACAGCGTTGACGACTTCATCAACGGCGCTACGCCCGAGGTTGTCTGCTTGACCTACGGTTACGGTAGCGAGACCAAGCCTGCTGCCCGCGTGCAGTTCAACAAGGCTGGTCTGTATGCTCAGGACGAGTGGAACGTGACCAAGAACTTCAAGCTGACCTACGGCTTGCGTCTCGACGGTCTGTTCTTCAATAATGGTGACCTAATCACCAACAACGCCATCCTGGCTCTTGACTATTATGACAAGAAGGGCAACGTTCGCCACATCGACACTGGCAAGTGGCCCAACAGCAACCTGATTGTTCAACCTCGTGTTGGTTTCAACTGGGATGTATTCGGCAACAAGAGCCTCAAGGTGCGTGGTGGTACGGGCCTCTTCTCGGGTCGTCTGCCCCTCGTATTCTTCACCAACATGCCCACCAACGGCGGTCTGGTACAGTATCAGGCTCAGCTCAACGCCAACACCAAGGTTTGGGACGCCAAGACCGGCAAGCCCACCCGTGGCTTTGAGAACTACACTGGTGCCTACACCACCGATGCCAACGGTAACCGTTTCATCGACATGAGCCAGTTCGCCGGCGGTCTGGTGACCGAGAACGGCCAGGCTACGATCAACGCTCTGCGCAACATGCTCATCAGCATGGGTTATCCCGAGAACGTGACCTCCGACATGGGTACTGTTCCCTCGGCAGTCAATGGCGTGGATCCCAAGTTCAAGATGCCGATGGTGTGGAAGACTTCGCTGGCTGTTGACTACAGCATCCCCGTAAGCTTCCCCTTCAGCGTGACCATTGAGGGTATCTTCAACAAGAACATCAACCAAGCCAGCATCAGCGACTGGTCTATCCCCAGCGTGGGTGGCTTTGCCCGCTTCAACGGTGTTGACAACCGTCCCATCTATCCTGCCGGTTACCGCATGGGTACCAAGGCATTCGTCCTGGAGAACACCAGCCGTGGTTATGGTTGGATTGGCAACATCACCCTGAATGCTGAGCCCACCGATTGGCTGAGCTTGATGGCTGCTTACACCCACACCGTACAGAAGGAGGTTACCGGTATGCCCGGTAGCGCTGCCGAGAGTGCCTTCACCTATGTTCCCACCATCGAGGGTCCCAACAACATCAAGCTGCACAACTCGCAGTATGTAACTCCTGACCGTTTCATCCTGTCGGCTACCGGTCATGACCACAGCGGTAACCACTATGGTCTGATCTATGAGACCTGGCATGGTGGTGCTAACTACTCCTTCATGATGGCCAACGACATGAACGGTGACGGTTACAACTACGACGCTCTGTATATCCCCACCGACGATCAGGTCGCTAACCGCGAGTTCCGCTTCGTGAGCGAGGACGACAAGACCCGCTTCATGGACTACGTTCATGCCAACAGCTACCTGAAGAACCATCAGGGTCAGTATGCCGAGGCCTACAGCCTGTACAATCCTTGGGTTCATCGCATCGACCTGAGCTACAAGCATGACTTCTCGCTGAACGTGTGTGGCGCTAAGCACACCCTGCAGTTGCTCCTCGACGTGAAGAACGTCCTGAACATCTTCAACTCGAGCTGGGGTGTGAGCAAGTTCCTCAATTCCGATATCGGCAGCGATCCCCGCATCCTCAAGTATGAGGGCGTTGACGCTGAGGGATATGCCACCTTCTCGACTCCGAGCGCTATCCATGGTGACACCAAGACCTTCGTTCCCAACCACTCCATCGGTCAGTGCTGGAACGCTTCTATCGGTATCAAGTACATCTTCAACTAATTCCTAATAGATTAAGACAATATTATGAAGCTCAAATATTTTATTTCGTTTTTTGCACTGGTCGCTTTGTTGGCAAGTTGCTCCGATGACGATGCAATTACTCTGCTCGATGAGATTAAGGTTTCATCTTCCTATGTGAGCATCAACGAGGCTGGCGGTTCCAATACGATTACTCTCAACGCCAAGGAAGGTTGGTCGTTTGACGAGGCTGAACTTCCCGCTTGGTTGACCGTGAGCCCGATGAACGGTGGCGCCGGTGAGACCAAGGTGACCTTTACTGCTCCCGCTGCCCCCGACGGTCGCACCGCTGTGTTGCACGTGAAGTGTGGCGACAAGAGCCAGACCATCAACGTGATTCAAGGCCTCGCAGTCGTTAAGGAGGCTACCTGTGCCGAGGTTATTGCCGGCCCCGAGAGCAAGACCTACCGCGTGACCGGTACCGTGACCAGGATCGTTAACACGACCTACGGCAACTGGTATCTGGTTGACGAGACGGGTGAGGTTTATATCTATGGTACGCTTGACGCTAAGGGTGGCACCAAGAACTTCCTGAGCCTGGGTCTCGATGAGGGTGACATCGTCACCGTTGAAGGTCCCAAGACCGTGTATAACGGTACTGTAGAGCTGGTTGACGTGACCGTTGTCAAGATTCAGAAGTCGCTCGTCAAGGTCGAGGGTTATGACCCCGAGGACGCTACGATTCCTCTGGAGGGTGGCAACATGACCGTTAACCTGAGCTGCAAGACCAACAACGGCATCTCGGTTGAGATTCCCGACGAGGCCAAGAATTGGCTGGGCATCGTATCGGTAACCGGTGGCGCAGAGCCCGAGGTAACCTTCCATGCCAATGCCAATAACGGTGGCGACCGCAGCACTACCGTTGTGTTCAAGACTACCGACGACCAGGGTAAGGAGTATTCCGCTATGGTTACCATCAACCAGAAGGGCGCTATCGTGGCTGCTACCGTAGCCGAGTTCCTGGAGGCTCCAGTGGGTGACACCCAGTATCGCATCACCGGTGTGATCACCAAGGTGGCCAATCCTACTTATGGCAATGTTTACATCCGTGACTGGTCGGGTGAGACCTACGTCTATGGCATCGGTGCCAAGGGTGACTTCGAGGCTGCTGGCCTGAAGGCTGGTGACGTCGTTACCCTCGTGGGCAAGCGCGGCGAGTACAAGGGCGATCCCCAGATGACTGGCGCTGTCCTTGAGTCGGTAATCCCCGTGACCCCGGTTTCGATCGACGAGTTCCTCGACAAGGAGGATGATCCCAATACCTACTACATGATCACTGGTACCATCGTGGATATCGCTAATCCCGCTTATGGTAACGTGACCCTGGAGGATGAGACCAACAGCGTGTATGTCTATGGCTGCTATCCCGGTTGGGGTGCTACCGGCGACAACCGCAAGGGCTTGTTCGAGAGAGAGGGCATCGAAGTGGGCGACAAGCTCAGTGTGATTGGTGTGCGTTACACCCACAACGGCAACCCGCAGATGTCTAACGGTGTTTACTTCTCGCATGAGAAGCCCGAGTAACTGTGAGAGAGACTATATCTGAGTCCAGTTACTAAGCATTACATTTCATTTCATGAATTTGTTGCAGGGAGCGACCATTTGGCCGCTCCCTTGTCTTTCCCATTTTGCCTTTGTCGTCACTTGTATAGTCGTTTTGCCCCTGTCGTGTAATCCGAGGCTTAGCCTCGGACTGCGGGACAGGACTGCGGGAGAATGGGGCAGGGGAGACTTGGTGGGGTGCAGGATTTTAGTTACCTTTGTGGCATTGATTGACTTTAAAACTAATAGACGATGAAAAGATTGCTTTTACTGTTGACATTGCTGTCGATGATGACGCTTGCGGGCCAGGCCGCAGGCCGTGACAACTACACGGTGATTATTTCACTGGATGGCTTGCGTTGGGATTATCTGGACACCTACGATGTCCCGTTCCTTAACCAGCTGGCGCGCGAGGGCGTCAAGGCGGTGATGCAGCCGTCTTTCCCCAGCAAGACCTTCCCCAACCACTACACGCTGGCGACGGGCCTCACGCCCGACCATCACGGCGTTATCGCTAACACCTTTTGGGATCGGGAGCGTGGCGTGGAGTTCTCGCTGGGCAACAAGGAGACACGTGCCGATGGTCGCTACTACGGCGGCGACCCCGTGTGGCTCACCGCCAAGCATCAGGGCGTGAAGACGGCGGCTGTCTTCTGGGTGGGCAGTGATGTGGCCGTGAACGGCGAGCATCCCACCTACTGGCGTGACTACCAGACCCAGCAGCTCGACTACCCCGACCGTGTCGCCGAAATCATCCGTCTGTTGAAACTGCCCGAGCAAGACCGTCCCCACCTGGTGATGGCCTACTTTGAAGAGCCCGACCGCAGTGGACATAACTACGGCCCGATGAACCGCATGACACGCCGTGCCCTCGAGGAGTTAGACTTGTTGCTCAGTAACTTGTGGGCCCGTATCCAGTTGTTGCCCATTGCCGATAAGGTGAATTTCATCGTTACGGGCGACCATGGCATGACCAGTGTCGACCCCAAGCGCTTTGTAGATATCGACGACGTGCTGCCCAAGCACTGGTATGAGCGTTTCTGCAACGATTATCCCACGCTCATCTATGCCAGCGCACCGCAGTACATCGATTCCATCTACGACGCCCTGCAGGGTGTGGACCATATCCGTGCCTGGAAAAAGGCCGACATCCCTGCCTATTTGGGCTATGGCACCAACAAGAACATGGGCGACGTCGTGGTACTGCCCGACGTGGGTTGGCTCTTTGCCGACAAGCCCAGCAAGAAGCAACGCGGCAGCCACGGCTTCGACCACACGGCAGCCGACATGCAGGTGGGCTTCCGTGCCATCGGCCCCGACTTCAAGGTGGGGTATGAGAAGCCTGACCGCTTCCGCAACGTGTGTGTCTATCCGCTGCTGTGCTACCTGCTGGGCGTGACACCGTCACCCAACGACGGCTCGCTCGACGAGGTCCGCGACATGCTCCGCTAAAGCCGGCACTATTTGCGATCAAGGTCTCTGTCCTGTAGTGCGAGCCTTTGGCTCGTAAGACAGTCTTAAACAATATAGCGCGAGTGCATGCTACCGTCTGGTGGCGTGCACTCGTGTATTAGGGATACAAAAAAAAGGGCAAGTGAGCTACAGCGCGCCGCTACAACCTCGTTACCCTTGCTCCGGTCAAGGCCTGGGGGATTGGGAGGGAGCTGGCCGTGTAGGACTTACCCGGCTGCAAAAGTACTGCTTTTTCCCGAACTAGCAAGGCTTTTTCGGGAAAATTATTTCATCTAAAACATAATCCTCTATTAATGAGTTGCTTGTCTCTCTTGTTGCAAGTGGATTTATATTTCCATGATGTGTTCACCATCATCCATCCATTCACCATACCAGCATTGACGGTGGATGTCTAAGACAAAACTGCTTGGAAGGATGATGCTCATGTCAGGATTTTCAAGGGATACCAGCACGGCATATTTACCGTCATTGCCTGCGCTTTCCCTTTTGGCACGATAGGGTTTGCGGGAATTGTCAAGACCGTCATGAATACGCTTGAGTTTGCGCTCGTATAAATCGACACAGGCACGACTGCCCTCGATGATAAGCCCTGGTTTAAGCCTGCTCTCGCCAGGGTCAGAACTGATTTTCTCCTCAATGATGGCCCAATCGAAGTTTTTGCCATGCAGATGATAGTAATCCCTTAAAAACTCAAGGTCGTCGGTATAATCAAAAATATCCATATTGTTCAGTTATAGGGTTTGTTCTTCGTCTTTTGGTAAATCATTCGGTTGGTCGGGGGCATGGTGGTCGAGGCGGTTCTCGTAGAGGTAGTGCTTGGTCTCGCGGGCAATGACACCGCTCAGCATCAGCAGGGCGATGAGGTTGGGAATCGCCATGAGGGCGTTCATGCAGTCGGCAGCGTTCCACACGATGTCAAGGCTGATGACGCTGCCCACAAAGACCATCACCACGAACAGGATGCGGTAGCCCAGCATCCAGCGCTTGCCCTTGAGGTACTCGACGGCGCGCTCGCCGTAATAGCACCATCCCAGGATGGTGGTGAAGGCAAACGTCAGCAGCCCGAAGGACAGCAGCGGCGTGCCCACATAGGGAATCTTGGAGAAGGCCGCCTTGGTGAGCGCGGCGCCGTCGCTGGCGCTGATGTCGGGATGAGCAAGGATGGAACTGACGATGACCAGGCCCGTAAAGGCGCAGATGACCACCGTGTCCCAGAAGGTGCCCGTCGATGAGACAAGGGCCTGGCGCACAGGGTTGCGCGTCTGGGCCGCTGCGGCGACGATAGGTGCCGAACCCAGACCGGACTCGTTGCTGAACAGACCGCGGGCAATACCCATGCGCGCCGCGATGATGACCGTAGTACCCACAAAGCCGCCTCCGGCAGCCTGCAGCGTGAAGGCCGACTCAAAGATGAGTTTGATGGCGGGCCAGACGTACTGCCCGTTGGCAAACAGGATATAGATGCATCCGAGGACGTAGAAAAACGCCATGAAAGGCACCAACGCGCCACACACGCGGGCGATGCTCTTGATGCCGCCCAACAAGACGAGCGCCGTCAGCAGGCAGACTCCGCCGCCGGTGAGCCAGACGGGGATGCCGTAGGACTCCTGTGCGATGGTCGAGATGGCGTTGGCCTGCACTGTGTTGCCGATGCCGAAGGATGCCAGCGCAGTGAACAGGGCGAACAGCACGGCAAGCCATTTCCAGCCCAAGCCGCGCTCCAGAGCATACATCGGGCCGCCAAGCATGCGACCGTCTTTGGTCTTGACGCGGTACTTGATGGCAAGCAGTCCCTCGCCGTATTTTGTGGCCATGCCGAACACGCCCGAGAGCCAGCACCACAGCACTGCACCAGGACCGCCCAGGGCGACAGCCGTCGCCACGCCCACAATGTTACCCGTGCCAATGGTCGCCGCCAGCGCCGTTGCCAGCGCGCCGAACTGCGACACATCGCCCGTAGAACCTTTATCTTTGCTGATGGACAACTTGATAGCCGTCAACAGTTTGCGCTGCGGGACGCCCAACCTGAAGGTGAGGAAGATGTGTGTGCCCAGCAGCAATATGATCATGGGCCACCCCCACAGGTAGTCGCTCAATATCTTGAAAAAGTCGTTTAAGGTTTCCATCATCGGTTGTCGTTATTAAGGTTGAAAGTGCAAAGATAAGAATTTCTGGTAAAAAGTGTAAGCTTTCTCACCAGGAATCCAAGTTGAGGCTACCCTCAATGTGGTGGCTCCACTGCGTTGCCTGCTGTGTGGCCGTTCGCGTTTACATCTCGACAATGTTGCCGAAGTATTCGTTCCATCCTGCTTCCTTGTAGGCATCGACGCAGCCTGCGGGAACGTGGAGCGTGCGGTTGGCGTAATTTTCAGATTCCAGCGAAAATGCTAAACTGTTAATGGCGTTCGGGTCGGCAATGTGGCAGTACACGTCGGTAAGGCTGGTGCAGTTCTCGAAGGCCCAGATCTTCACTTCGGTGACACGGGCGGGTATGTTAATCTGGGTGATTGATGCACAATCCTTAAAAGCGCTCGGCCCGATGAGGGTGACCGCATAGGGAATCGTCACGTTTGACAAGGCGCTGCAGTTCTCAAACGCATGATCGCCGATTTCGTTGATCGAGGCGGGCATGTTCACGCTGGTGAGTTCGGTACAGTTGTTGAAGGCGTAAGCTCCGATTTTGAGAACGGGATAACGTGTTCCATCATTGGTGACAGCCTCGGGAATCGTCACGTCTCCACGGTACAGCCCACCGTCCTCGCCCTGGTCGCACACCATAGCGTAGTCGCCCCAGAGGTCTGTCTTGTAGTAAATGCCGTCAGCGACAAAGTCATAGGCTATGACTGACAGCGGCATACACATTGCCAAAAGCAATAATGAAGTCTTGATGAGATGTTTCATAGTTTGCAGTTTTTCTATTCAGTTATTATCTATTTGAGGTCACAAAGCTAGCATTTTTTCAGCAATTAATGAAATATTTTCAGCATTTTGATTATATTTGCGCCAAAATATGACCAACAATAACCTATTAACATTAATTTATTATCAATTCAAGCTTATGAAGAAATTTACTTTACTTTTATTGAGTGCTGTGATTGCGCTGAGTGCATCGGCAATCGTGAAATCGGCTGGACAGGCTTACCGCCCGCTGGACAAGATGCAGCCCAGCACCAAGGTGCAGGCTCCGTCGCGCGTTGACATCATCACCGAGCAGCCCGAGGGCACGCTGGTGAACTACCTGCGCGGTGGCGAGTATCTGCTCTCGAGTTTTTATGGCTACGACACCGACTACCAGACGGGTCGTGTGCGAGTGGTCTATGCCGACGACGGCCATACGGTTTACATCCAGGACATCATGTGCTATGGCGAAGGCACCGGTGTGTGGGTAGAGGGTGAATTGAACGATGACGGTTCGACGATCTCGGTGCCACTGGGACAGTACATCGCCTATAACGAGGATTATGGCTACGGCGTAGTCCTGTCATGGGGCACGACCGATGTCATCGACCTGGGCGATGACTTCTATTGGCTTGACTTCATTGCCGATGAGCGTGCTACCGAGGTGACCTATGCCATTGACCCCGAGACCGGTGTCATCACGATGCTGGGAAGCGATGGCAGTGTGGACAACCCTTACCCCTACAACTGTGTTGCTACCGGTCTTGCCGGCCTGTGGAGCGACGACGGTTCGGTGGCCACAATCGAGTGGAAGTCGGAGTGGACACCGATGGGCGAGACGGTTGCCGCCGTTCCTGCCAACCCCGAGGCGCTCGAGTTCTATGACTGCGGCGATGAGAGCGGTTACACCCGCTTTGACTTCAACATCAACCTGGTTGACGTTGACGGAAACCCGCTGAATTCCGACTGCTTGACTTACAGCATCTTCACCGATGACGATCAGCTGTTCACATTCGATGTCGAGACCTACGGCGCGCTCAACGGCTTCGATACCGACATGACCGAGATTCCCTACGGCTTCAGTGGTGAAGACTTCTACCTGCGCCGCGTTTACTTCTATCGCACCAACGAGGGCGACAATCCCATGTTCAACTGGCGCATCGGTATCCAGCTGAACTATACCGTTGACGGCGTAAGCAACAAGTCCGACATTGTTTATCTGGAAGTTTATCCCAAGCCCAGTGCAGTGAATGAGCTTGCCGACGGCAAGACGGTTGCCGGCGTGCGCTACTTCAACGTGGCAGGTCAGGAGATGGCTCAGCCCGAGGGTCTTACTATCCAGGTGACCACCTACAGCGACGGCACCTCCAGTGCTGTTAAGGTCATCAAGTAAACCACCACGCACTCTATCACAACAACAGGCACTGCCACATTGGGCGGTGCCTGTTTTGCATTACCCTACTGGTGTTCGGCAAGCAACTCCGTTAGGAGCGGCCAGGACATAGGCAGGGGTGTAACGAGGCGAAGCCGAGTGCAACCCCTGTAATAGAACACACTCCCATTCAAGCCCCATTGGGGCGGCAGTAAGTCCTTGATGCACAACCTGCCACCCCTAACGGGGCTATTTTTTTCTCGTAATGCCCATTCACAGGGGTTCCGCTTTGCTCCGCCCCTGCCTATGCCCTTGCAGCCCTACGGGCTTAAAAGTATTACCAGACCATGGCCTAGCAAAGAAAAATCCCGCCTGGCCCAATCGCGGGTGAGGCGGGATAAAGTGATTGATGGGAAAATTATATTACTAAAAATCTGTGATGGTAATCAGATGTTACTTAGATAATTTTCAAGATCCAGAGTTCTTCAATTAGAAGGTGAACTGTACACGGGCCTGAGCCACGTGGAAGTTCTTATCGTTGGGCAGGAAAGGCTTGTCGAGCTTGTGGAAGGTGTAGTCAAACATGCACAGCACGTAGCGGTTGAACGCGTAGTTCAGACCAAGGGTGAAGCTGTGGATGTCGCCACCGCCGACGCTGGTAGCACCAGTACCGGGCCAATCCTCCATATAACCGTTGGCATAGTAGTGACCGCGACCAGCATTGTAGTACTCACCGTCGGTGAGATTGTTGAGGCCGGTGTAGTTGTAGCGAGCCACGATCTCGAGTGACTTGCCGTCCATGCCGCCCATCACGCCTTCCTGCATGTTATACTTGTAGCCGTTGCCCAGAAGCTGGATGCCAGCCTCTACATAACCGCCGAGGAAGTTGTTGTTCTTGAGCTTGTTGGCATTCTCCCACCAGTCGATGTCGCCCCAACCGTCGATGTTGTTCTGGGCGTCGATGTAGAGCGAGTAGCTGTCGCGCTTCTTGGTGACATGCTTGTAGAAGAACTCACCACGGGCAAAGAACTTGTTGTTGAGGTAGAGCGCTTCGGCACCAGCATTGAACACGTTGTTGGCCCAGTCGAGGTCGGCGTTTACAAACTGCTCATCCTCGTCAACGAGGGTCTCGAGAGACTGACCCAGGTGCAGGCTCTTCTTGAGCACGTTGTTGTAAACCTCGCCACCGCCCAGGTGTGCCCAACGTGCGCTGACGCCCACGTGCATGGTCTGGTTCTCGTCGGCGATGGGACGGAACAGGTAGCGGCCGGCAAGGGTGATACCGTTGAAGCCAGCGTCAATCTTGTTGTACTGGTTCTCGGTGAACACGCCCTGATAGGCCATGAAGTGGTTGCTGTTGAACTTGTAGGTGATACCCAGCTCACGGCCCTCGCCCAATGCGTAGGACGAACCGGGACGGCTGATGAAGTGGTAGCTACCCAGCGAGGTGTTGCGGGCCATCGAACCGGCGGGATCGTTGTAGTAACCCACCTTCACGGCATGGGTGTTGTCGTTGTTGTCGAGGTGGCTGTACTGCAGGAAGATGTTCTTCTGAGAGAACTTGCCGCCGCCAAAGCCGAAGTCAGCATAGAAGTACCAGTCCTTGTAGGTCATCGAGGTGCGGATGCGGGCATCGGTGATTGAAGCGCCGCTCTGCAGAGGGGTGAAATCGCTGCGATAGTAAGCGGCGTCGGCCATCATGCGAGCACCCACGGTGAACTTCACTTCCTTCTCGGCGTTCTCAAGCTCCAGGGTGGGGTCGGTGTCAAAGTCCTGAGCAGCTGCGGTCAGCGCGAAGATTGCCAGAACAGGCATCAAAATATATTTTTTCATATTAAATTGTATCATTTAATGTTGTTGTTAATGTTTATTACACCTGATTAGTAGCCCAGACGTTCGAGGGTAGCAACGGCATCGGGAACGATGACGTTGGCCTGCGAGTTGTCATACTTCTGACCAGCGTGGAAGGGGTTGGGCAGTTGGGCGTTGCCACGGAAACCGTTCTCGATCATGTAACGCAACGACATCTCGGTGCGGTTGGTGAAGAAACCGTCCATGTACACGGGTACACTGCTGGGATAGCTGGTCGTGCAGTAGGGAGTAGCGGGAATATCCAGGCGGAGCAAGTCGTCGAACTCGGTCTCCCACTCATAGTTGTAGTAACCCATATACTTGCACATCTGTGCCCAGCTGTCGAAGCTGTAGGGATGGTTAATCATACCGGCACGGCGAATCATGTAGGCCTGCCAGGGAGCGTTCATCTCGGGATAGTTGTTGGGAGCACCACTGATGGCGGGACCGATGATGTGAGCGCCATTGTCCTGAGCCCACTTGATGAAGGCTGCATAGCCGGTGGGGGTGTCATAGGCGATATCGGTAGCGTAGGCAGGCTCGCTGATCCACAACAGGTAGCACATGGGGATGCGACCCTTGAAGACGTCGTTGGCGCGACGCAGAGCGTCGAACGAGAAGGTCTGCAGGATGACGCGACCGCGGGTGTTGCCCACGTTCACCTTGCCGTTCTTGTAGAAGGGCTGATCGCCGGGATCGTTGGTGATGATGTTCCAGCCCTGCTCGGCCAGGACGTCATACACGCGCTGCTCCATGTTGCCGGGGTTGAGCCAGCTCTCCTTGAACTCGACATAGATGCCGGGGCGGTTGCCGGTGTCCTCGGGGTCAGCCTCGTAGGCGTTGGCGAAGTCGTACTCGATGAAGTCCATGTACTTGGCGTTGTACTGGCCTTTCTCCTTGATCTTGTTGTAAATCTGCTCCAGCGTCATGCCACGGTACTCGTCCTTCACCTTATAGGTGAGAATGCGACGACCATTGGCGTCACGAATCAGACGCTTGCCCTGGGCATAGGCGATCTGGTCCTGGATGGCGCTGATGTACAGACCGTTGCTGTAAACGATGTGACCGTTCTCGAAGCGGCCGTTCTCGGTAGCCTTGAAGGTGGGACGGGCCTGCTCCAGCGAGCTCTCGTTGAACCAGCTGCCGGCGTCGAGCATGAGCAGCTCGGCATAGTAGTAGCTCAGGGTGTAGAACGGGCGGAAGGCGGCCATGTCGCGGCCATACTGTGCCTCGGCGTCGGCGCGCGAGAAGCCCAGGCTCATGTAGAAGTCCACACGGCTGGCGGGAACGTTCTCGCTGAAGACGTTCTCGATGTTGGTGGTGCGCTTCAGGTTCTCATCGTGGTTTGCAAGCACGATACCGTCCTTGGTGCACTGCACGTCGCTCTCGAGGTAGTCGGCACCCATTTCGCGGGCCCAGCGCCACGATGCCTCGGTCTCCTCAGGAGCCCAAAAGGTGGAGCCACGGTGGGCGATGACGGCATACAGGGGCACATAATCACGAACCTTGGCCAGGTCGCTGTTCAGTACTTGAACTTCGACACGCTTGGCGTCAAGCTTCTCATTGGTGAACTGCTGTTCTTCCTCACATGAGGTGAAGGTCGCGAGCACAACGGCGCTCAACAGACCTACTCTAACGAGATGTTTAAACATAAGTAGTTTGGTTTTAATGAATAATAATTATGATGATGAATTGTTATTTCTTCTCTTCGATGTGTTCGCCCTTGCGGTCGGCCACGAGGTACTGCTCCTCCTTGAAGGTCAGCGCCATAAAGAAGATGGCAAGCACACAGGCTCCGATGAGCAAGAGGAAATAATTGGTGAAGTTATAGCCGTCGATGCCCTTGGCCATCTTGAGCACATAGCCCAGAACGGTGTTGGCCAGGATACTGGTACCGAGCACATAGCCCATGAAACCGGTGAGGCCGGCAGCGGTGCCTGCAGCATTCTTCGGAGCCAGGTCGAGGGCCTGCACACCGATGAGCATGACTGGACCGTAAATCAGGAAACCGATGGCAATCAGACAGCCGACAACAACCCAGAAGTTGTTGATGAACTGCCAGTAGACGACGATCACGGCGATGATGATGGCCATGAACAGCATCGTGGGCATCGCGCGGCGGCCCTTGAAGACCTTGTCGCTCAACCAACCGCAGAAGATGGTGCCGGGGATGGCGGCGAACTCAAATGCGAAATACGCCCAACCGGCGCTCTTGAGGTCGGCACCCTGGGTGTCGAGAATCTTGGGAGCCCAGTCGAGACAGCCGTAGCGAACCATGTAGATAAAGGAGTTGGCCAGGGCGATGTACCACAAGAACTTGTTAGACAGCACGGTGCGGAAGATTTCCTTCACGCTGAGCGACTGCTCGCTCTTCTTCTCGTCATAGTTCTTGGAAGCAGAGCCGCTCCACTTCTCGATCGAGGGAAGACCGCAGGACTGAGGGGTGTCACGAATCAGCACATAGGCGATGATGGCAATCAGGATGGCCACAGCGGCGGGGAAGGCATAAGTACCGATCAGGAAGTAGAGTTTCTCGTTCGCGCCGAAGAACCAGTGACCGAACCACAGCGCACCATAACCGGCCATGGGGCCTACGAGGGCGCCACCCACGTTGTGGGCGC
This sequence comes from uncultured Prevotellaceae bacterium, assembly GCA_900317325.1. Lineage (GTDB taxonomy): Bacteria > Bacteroidota > Bacteroidia > Bacteroidales > Muribaculaceae > Sodaliphilus. Next base: position 75,998 of record ONGE01000014.1, on the reverse strand, counting down.
AGTTCCACACACTCATCCACGTGCCGCGTTCCTTGATGGAGAACCAGCGGGTCATCACACGACCGCACGGAGGCCAACCCATACCCTGGAACCAACCCACGAGGAAGTTAAAGGCGCCCATCAGGGTGATGGCCAATCCCTTGTTCTCGGGGCCGATAGCCACAACGGGCACAATCATGAATAACATGGCGATGGACGACAGAATCAAGCCCAAAGGCAAGAAGCGGCGCGCATTGCTGCGGTCGCTCACGCTGGCCATGACAAACTTGGAGATACCGTAGGCCAGGGCATTCATTGCCATGGCACCACCGAGTTCGGCTTCGTTAAATCCGAGCTTGCCCAGAGGCGCAACTGCCATTGAGAGGTTCTTTCTCACCAGGTAGAAGCCGGCATAGCCGATGAAGATGCCGATAAAGACTTGCCAACGCAGTCTCTTATACTTGGCATCGGCCTCGGGGCCGGTCTGTTCCGGCTTATAGGCCGGGGGTGCTAAAAAACTTGCCATAATTACTTTAAGTTTTTAGTTGTAAGTTATTGGTTGATATATAAATGTTGTTAAAGTGTCATTAACAGAGATATCACTCTCTAATCTCTAATCACTAATCAAATTGGCTTGGCGGGTGGCCTCGATGTCGAGGGCGTCGGCTAGGATGCTGATGGGGTTCTCTACGGGCAAGCTGGTGGACATCTCGATCTGCCACTTGCACGTCTCGCAGTCGGTGGCGACGGCTTCGACTTTGGCGTCGGCTATATCCTTGAAGAGGGTGGCGCCGATGGCCTGGCTACGCTCATAGTTCTCCTTCTTGAAACCGTAGGTGCCCGAGATGCCACAGCAGTTCTGCTCGAGTTCCACGAGGTCAAGACCGGGGATCATGCGCAGCAGCTCGATGCTGTACAGCTGCCAGCCCATGCGTTGCATGTGACACGCGGTGTGATAGGCGATGCGACGTTTATAGTTTTGCTTGAAGATGAGTTTGATTTTCTCCTCATCCACAAGGTTGTAGATGAATCGTGTAGCAAGGTTGATGCTGTTGCGCACGTCCTCGTTCTCGATGCCCAGCATCGAGGGGTACTCGTCGCGCATGTTGAAGGTACAGCTCGAACTGGTGGTGAGCACCACGCGGTGGTCGCGGTTTACCGACTTGCGGATGCTGTCGATGTTGGTGCGGCCTTGGCGCATGGCCTGCTTGTACAATCCGTTGGCAATGAGGGCCACGCCGCAGCACTGCTCCTTGTCGAGCAGGTGCACGCCATAGCCCACGGCATTCATCAACTTGACCAAGTCCTGGCCCAGCTTGGGAAAATTGTAGTTGACATAGCAGCCGTGGAAATAGCTCACGTGATGGGCAAACGCGTCCTGCTCCTTGGCGGCATGGCGCTTGAACCAGGTGGTGAACTTCTGGCGGCTGTAGGCGGGGAAGGTGCGGTGCTTGTCGATGGCCATCACGCTGTGCATCACCAGCTTGGTGGGCGACAGTCCCAGTGTGGCGTTGGCGACGGGGGCGACCAGGTTGGCCATGGTGCCCAGCAGATCGGTGTTGGCGAGCATCGTGTCGCGCAGGCTGGCTCTCTTGCCCATCGTGGCGCGCATGCGGGCGTGCTGGATGATGTCGGCGATGTGCACGCCGCTCGGGCATGCCACCTCGCATCGCTTGCAGTTCAGGCACAGCTTCAGCGCCTTGTCGAAATAGGCGGGGTCCTTCAAGCGGTAGCGCTCACCGTCGGGGCCAGCCTGCTTGGGACCGGGATAGTCGGTAGTCACAGCGGCAACGGGGCAGACGGTGGTGCAGATGCTGCACTTGGTGCACTGCTCAAAGTTGTTCTCGCTGATGTTGCAAAGTTGCATTCTTTCAGCCATGATATCCCATTAAAAAATCATCAATCAAATCGTTATCTATCTATATCTAAACCTTTAGTCGAAATTTAATCGACTATGGTGTGACGCATGGTTATGGATGCGCTCATTTGTTCTCTCGGATGTGGTCGGCTGCGGCGATGGCAGTCATCAGCGACACGCCGGTGCCGTCACCCATTTTCACCGAGTCGTGTCCGCTCAGGACCGAGCCGATGGCGCGGAGGTTTTGAATGGGCTTGCCGTTTTTGAGGCAGCGCAGCTGTTCGTCGGTGGCGACGCCGTAGCCGAAGTAGGCTTGAGGCTGCAACACGCCGAAGGAGGTCCAGTGCTCGCGGTCGTTGTCGACATCCAGGTCCACACCCAGCACGGGTTCATAGACGCGCTCATAATCGGCCCTCAGGCCGCGGCTGACGAACGAGCCGGTGGCCAGGACGAAGTTGTCGGCCTTCAACGGCATGTCGCCGAGTTTGGCAGTGGTGACGCTGGTCAGTTTGTCGCCCTCAAAGGTTCCGCTCACTGCGGTGTCTCCCATCAGGTAGGTGCCACCCAGCATCCTGAAGTAGTGCCGCAACTGTGTCATCATCCTCATGCCGGCTACCGAAGGCGGCAGCGTGGCAACCAGGCGCAGCGGCTTACGGGTCATGGCCTGCAGCGTTTGGAAATCGCTGCTGTCGGTCTGCCCGAATACGCTGGGCATCAGTACCATATCGGCCTCGCCGGCCAGGCTGTTGAGTTGGTCGGCCACGCGTTGCAGTGCGTGATTGCTCACCAGGCGTTTGGCAAGGCTTGTGGCACGCATCTCGCTGGGACTGCGGCGCAGCGATGTGATGTCGTCGGTGGTGAACTCGATCATGTCCACCTCAAAGCCCAGGTCGCGCAGGCCTTGAGCCAGCATGGCGTTGGGCAGGTCGAAGAAGCCGCGCACGCACATCAGGGCCAAGTGCTTAGCGGGCAGGTTGTTGAGGTCGTCGATGCGCAGGTGGTCGTTCAGGGTGAGCCATGCGGGCTTTGCGACGCCCATCGGGGTGATGCGCCAGTGGTTGGCGTTGGCCGACCCGGTCATCTCGATGCCCGAATCGCTGAACAGCAACTTCACGCGCTCTGATAACGCAGCGATGCGGTCGGCTCCGATTTTGCTGTAAGGATGGCTCCCGGGCAGCGTCGCGATGGCCTCCAGGGGTTTCTCGACGGGCTTGCCGTCAATGCAGCCCAGCAGCTCCATCGAGCCTCCGTTGAACAGCATCGTGGATTGTCCGCTGGCCACGATGGTCACGCGCTTGCCGCGCTTGGCCAGAGATATGCCGCAAGCGAGTGCGCTCAGGCCTCCGCCCATGATGACGGTATCCATTCTCATTGCACGTCCTCCTTTCCTTGTAAGTTAACTGCGGTGTCCAGTCCGCACAGACCCTCGTAGATCGATGCTGTGAGTTGAGCTTCGCGCAGGGTGTCGCCCCACGCAACGGGCCTCATGCCCTTCCAGCGCTCGTCGAGGAAGGCTGCCAGGTCTTCCTGGGCGCGTTTCACATCGTGGCTGAATTCACCCATCAGCGACGCAGCGCGGCAGGAGCAGAGTTTGCCCTGGCAGGTTCCCATGCCCACGCGTGTGCGGCGGCGCAGGTTCACCAGGTTGTGCACGTGCAGCTGATGCACGGCATATTTGATCTCGCCCACAGTGACGCCTTCGCACTCACACACCAGGGCGTTGTCGATGTCGTTGTCCTTCTCGATGCGGGCCGCGAGCGAGCCGTGACGGCCGATGGCGGCGCGCTGGCCGAAGCTGTAGCGCTTCGTGAGGTCGCCCTGGTTGGGGCCGTCCTCTTCCGATCCCGGCAGCGGCTGGTTGGCGGTGACACAGGGTGCCGTGTTGCCCAGCTTGGCACACACCGCGTTGGTGGCGATCTCGCCCATCAGGCGGTAGGTCATCATCTTGCCGCCCGTGATGGTGATGAAGCTCTCCAGACCGTCGCGCTTGGCGTGGTCCAGACACACGATGCCGCGGCTGATGCTGCGGCCGCTGGGGTCGTCATCGCTGGCGACGAGCGGCCTCACGCCGGCATAGGCGCGAATGATCCTCGTCGTTGCCAGCGACGGCGCGATTTTCACGCCCTCCTTGAGCAGCACGTCAACCTCCTCGCGGGTCACGCGCATGTCGTCCACCGTCTCGATGGGAATGCGGTCGCTGGTGGTGCCGATGACACACACCGTGTCGTCGGGCACGAGGATGTCGGCGTTAGCGGGCTTGCGGCAACGGTTGATCACCATATTGTTGACGCGGTGGCCGAAAATAAGCAAGGCACCGCGGGCAGGGAACATCGAGATGTTCACTCCCGCGGTTTGGGCGATGCGTTGTCCCCAGATGCCTGCTGCATTGACCACGACGCGGCTGCGCACCTCGATGCGCTCGCCGTTTAGCTTATTCAGTAACTTCACGCCCTCGACGCGGTTCTGGTTGATGATGAGCCCCTCGACCTCGTGGTAGTTGAGCGTCTCGGCGCCATGCAGACGTGCGTCGAGCAGGTTGCCCACGGTGAGGCGGAACGGGTCGATCGCGGCGTCAGGGACGCGGACGGCGCCGATGAGCTGCGGATTCACCGCCGGCTCGATGCGACGAGCCTCCTCGGGGTCGATGATGTCGGCACTGATGCCGGCGCGCTGGCAGGCCTCGACAAAGGTCTGCTGGTACTGCAAGTCGTCCTCGGGCAGGGTGATGAACAGTCCGTCGGTCTCCTCAACGCAGTGGCGGGCGATGCGGCGCAGGATCATGTTCTCGCTGATGCACTCGGATGCGCTCTCGCCGTCGGTCACGGCATAGCGGGCGCCGCTGTGCATCAGGCCGTGGTTGCGACCCGTGGCCCCCGTGCTATAGTCATTGCGCTCGACCAGCAGCACGCTCAGGCCGCGCAACGCGCAATCCCTCGCCGTTCCGGCGCCCGTAGCGCCGCCACCGACGATGATCACGTCATATTCCTTGTTGTAGATGTCGTTTGTTACCATAAACACAGTTTTTTAGGTAGCAAAACCAATTCTGTGAATTAGTTTCGGTGCAAAGTTATAACATGTTTTTGGATTGACAAAATAATTTCGTATTTATTTTGTAAAAGTTTTTCATACTTCATCTTATAATATTGAAAATCAAATAAATAATATCTAATTGGGTGGTCTGTTTTGCCGAAAATGGTATTTCGTTTCATTTGTTAATATGTTTCGTTTCGTAATAAATTGATGCCAAAATTTAGGTCTAATTTAGCTGAATTTGGTTTCGTTTTGATAAAAAATGAAAGATTTTCGCCTTTTTTCTTGGTCGTTAATCTTCTTTTTTCTACTTTTGCCGTGTCAAAATAAAAACCATCAACCATCATGACGAAAGAACAACGGCACGAAATGATCATGGAAGAGCTCATCAAGCACGGCTCGGTGCTGGTGGCTGACCTGGTGCGTAGGCTCGACGTGTCGGCGGTGACGGTGCGCAAGGACCTTACCGAGCTGGAGAAGACCGACAAATTGTATCGCAGCCACGGCAAGGCAGTGCTGGTGAATCCTTACATCAACAACCGCTCGGTCAACGAGAAGGAGAAGTTGGCTACCGACCAGAAGCACGCCATTGGGCGCGAGGCGGCCCGCCTGATCACGCGCAACGACAGCATCTGTATCGCCTCGGGGACGACAGTTCACGCCCTGGCGCGCAACATCGTGCCCATCCACAAGCTGACCGTCGTGTCGGCCTCGCTGCCGGTGAGCAACATCCTGTCGGCCCACGAGAACATCGATATCATCCAGTTGGGCGGCATGTTGCGTCACAGCAGCCTGTCGGTGGTGGGCGAGTATGCGACCCGCATCATGGAGCAGTGCTCGTTCAGTAAGTTGTTCATGGGAGTTGACGGCATCGATGTGGACTTCGGCATCACCACGACCGAGATGCGCGAGGCCTCGCTGAACCAGAAGATGATGGCGGCGGCCCAGAAGACCATCGTCCTGGCCGACAGCAGCAAATTCGGCCGTCGCGGTTTTGCCAAGATCGCCGACATCAGTGCCGTGGACATCATCATCACCGACGCCGGTGTCTCCCCCAAGGACGTAAAGCGCCTCGAGGACCTGGGCATCGAACTCATCATCGCCCAATAATCTTATTGACTCTTAAAAGGAAGCCCGTTAGGGCTGGTATGGTTTAGGCGGGGGTAAGCGAAGCGTAACACCCGCCTAAACTAAACCGTTTTAGCGCCAATGGGGCTATGGGCTATGGGATGCGGGCGGCGAAGGAGGCGTTGCTCCAGACGATGAGGTTGCCGGTGAGGGTATCGGCGCTGATGGTCATCACGCCCAGGTCGGTGCGGCGTTGCATCATGGTTTTCACTTCGTTTTCTCCCATCACCATGCAGGCTGTGGCCCATGCGTCGGCCGTCATGCAGTCACGCGCGACGACGGTGACGCTCAGCAGGGTGCCGGCGCGGCTGTCGCCCGTGCGCGGGTCGATGATGTGTGATATCTTGGTGCCGCCCTCTTCACGCCACTTGCGGTAGTTGCCGCTGGTGGCCACGGCCCCGCTGTCCAGTGCCAGGGTGAGGGCACTCTCGTGCGCTGTCTGGCCCTGTTGTTCGCTGGTGGGCATATCAACCGACACGCTCCACGGCTTGCCGCGCTTGTTGACACCGCTGGCTGCCACCTCGCCGCCGATCTCGACGAGCCAGTTGACGGCGCCGTTGCGGGCAAGCATGCGTCCTATTTCGTCACAGGCCAGCCCCTTGGCGATGGACGAGAAGTCGAGCATCACGCGCGGGTCTTGCTTGACGAGGGTGTCGCCGTGAAGGGTGACCTTACTCATGCCGATGAATTGCAGAATGCTGTCGAGCTGCGCCTGTGTGGGCGGTGTGCCGCTCTTGTAGCCGAAGCCCCAGGCGTTGACCAGCGGCATCACTGTGGGGTCGAAGGCACCTCCGCTCTCGCGGTTGACGGTGCGAGAGGCGTCGATCAGGAGCCTGAGGTAGGCATCGACGCGCGACGTGCTGTTCTCGTTGATGGCGCTGATGAGCGACGCCTTGTTGTAGGGCGAGACGCTCATGTCCAGGTTGCCCAGGATGAGTTGTATGCTGTCGTTAAGGTCGCGGTTGGCCTCGTAGGTGATGTGGTAGTCGGTGGTCCACACCACGCCCTCGTGCGAGAAGTAGCGCTTGCGGTCACGCGAGCACAGCATGGCGGTCGCTAGAACCACCAGGGCTATCACTATGGCCGCATAACGTTTCATTCTTCTTCACTTGATGGGACTTTAAGGTCATTAAGGTCTATAATGACTTTAACGACCTTAGGGACTTTTTCAGGAGGAGGTTATTTCAGGAACCAGGTGAGGTTGATGTACCAGGTGCGGTTCTTGGCGACATTGTCGTCGAGAATCTTGGTATGGAACGACTGTCCTATCGAGAAGTTGTAGCCGGCGCGCAGCTGCCAGCGATTGAAGAGCTCAAATCCGGCACCCATGTCGAGATACACGTTGACGGGCGGGTAGGAGTTGAGTTTCTTGTGGCTGGCGTAGGGGAGGAACGAGAACTGCGGTCCCACGTACACCATCGGCTTGAAGGTGTCTTCCAGGCCGTTCAGGCGGCGGTACTTGAACTTGAGATGCAGGGGCACGTCGATATAGTGCATCGACACCGTCTCGTTGCCATAGCCCATCGAGGACCATGCCGTGCGGTCGCCGTAGTCGAGCTTGCCTTGCTTGAGCGAGTAGAGCAGCCCGCCCTCGACGCCGAATCCGATGCCGCCGAAGTTCATCTCGCCCGTGACACCCACTTGCGGGCCCCACATGCGCTTGGCCGGCATGATGTCGGTCTGCTTGAAGTGAACCTCGTTGTAGTTGACACCGGCGGTGATACCCCATCGCGATGAGGTCTGTGCCGTTGCTGCAATGCTGGCGAGCAGCAAGGTGGCGATCAATAGTGTTATCTTTTTCATTGTCATATTATCGTTTTTGGTTGTTGTCGTTGGCTTTTGCCGCTTAGGGGCGTCCTCAGAACATCCATGCGGCGCTCAGTGTCCAGTACTTGTCCTTGCCGTGCACCTTGTTGCCCGTGTATTCCTGGTCGATGTAGCTCAAGGCCTTGGAGATGCCGATGCCGTAGGATGCCGTCACCCTCAGGTGCCTGAACAGGTCCACGCCACCACCCACGTCCCACGAGAGGCAGGTCTTGCTGTTTTTGTAGGTCGTGGGCGCGTTCTCGTCGAACAAGATCGAGAGCGAGGGCCCGGTGAACACGATGGGGGCCACCACGTGCTCGATGCTGGGCAGCGTCATGCGGTAGCGGGCATACACTGGGACATCGATGAAATGCCGCTTGAACAGGATGTTGCCGTCGGTGAGGCGGTTAGTGCGGTGGGTGTACATGGCCGATGCCTCGACGCCGAGTCCCACAACGGGGATGTTCAGGTCGAGCACGAGGCCGGCAGTGTAGCCCACGCGGTTGTCGCTGTCGATGATGTTGCGGTCAAAGCGCAGCTTGCTCAGCGTGACGCCGCCGCGCACGCCGAGGCGCACCTGGGCCGAGCCCGTGATAGCGCAGGCGATGATGAGCACAACGGCCAGTATGTTCTTGTTCATAGTCATGTCTGCTTTTTTTGTTTCAAACCCCAAAGTTACACAGGATTTTTGAAACAGCCCCACTTTTTCATACAACTTTACTTTTTTTATCAAACAACATGATTCTATCAAACAACATGAACAGCTTTTATTATGAATGATGTTGTTGACATTAAAAAAGATTGTTGTTTGAGTTGTTTACAGTTGTTAAAGATGTTTGAACAAGTGGTGGGGGAGAAAAGAAAAACGGCCCGGCACCTGAGTGCTGAACCGTCTTGGGTGGGCAGTGAGGGATTCGAACCCCCGACCCTCTGCTTGTAAGGCAGATGCTCTGAACCAACTGCGCTAACTGCCCATGAGTTGTCAAAAGCGATGCAAAGGTACTGCTATTTTTGGAACTACCAAAAAAAATCGCACTTTTTTTTCAAAAAATGTCATTTTTTTTTGAAAATGGCCCGATTTCTCGCCAAAAGGGGGTAATTTTGAGGTGTGAACAGGTTAAATTGCCTGACTCTGCTGTTGACAACAAACGAGTATTAACTTAATAATAAAAATAGAGATGAAGACGAGTTATGTTTTTTTGGCCGATGGCTTTGAAGAGGTCGAGGCTTTGACGAGTATTGACGTGATGCGCCGTGCGGGGATGCCCGTGACCACGGTGTCGATCAACGAGGGTCTGGAGGTGACGGGAGCCCATGGGGTGACCGTGATGGCCGACAGCCTGTACAGTGACAACGACTACAGCGATGCCGAGTGGCTGGTACTGCCCGGTGGCGTGCCCGGAGCGCCCAACCTGGCGGCTCACGAGTTGCTGTGCCGCGAGCTGGTGGCTCAGGACAAGCGCGGCGGCAAGGTGGCTGCAATCTGCGCTTCGCCGGCAGTGGTGCTGGAGCCCCTGGGTCTGCTCAACGGCCGTGATGCCGTGTGCTACCCCGGTATGGAGGTGCCCACGCCCGATGTCAACTGGCTTGACGCTCAGGTGGCTGTAGCTGGCAATGTGGTGACTGGTAACGGTCCCGCTGCTGCTGCGCCTTTCGCCCTGACGATGGTGTCTTTGAGCCTGGGCCAGCCTGCTGCCGACGCTGTTGCCACAGGTATGCTCTTCGCCTAGCTCTTAGGTGGCATCCTCGCTGTAGGGCCTCGCCTTGGCGTGGCCGCCCCACCCACGGTTAAATTGGGATTGCTCGCTGGGGCTCGCAAGAAATCAAAAAAATCATTTAATTGGCATCCGCCTCCCGTCATTGACAACGGAGGCGGATTCCTCTTTAACCATTAACCATTAACCTTTAACCTGCTCGCGTCAGCGAGCATCACAATTAACCTGCTCGCGCCAGCGAGCATATCCCAAATAGCAAAGGGATGGGGAAACAAGCGTTTTATTATTAATAATGTGGGATAAAATGTAATTTTTGAGTAAAAATGTTGCGGAATCCAGAAAAAGGGTGTATATTTGTCGCATCGTAAAAAACAGACATTCATCTTAAAGCGGTATTCTATGAAGACCAGTCTTGAAATCTGGAATTTAACGAAAAACTTACATATTTAATTAACAACTTTTTATTAACATTTTTTAAATCTAACAGATTTATGAAGAAATTTTTAGCACTTTTGTTTGTGAGCGCAGCGTTGACTTCGATGGCTGCTGTGCCCCACGTGAACACTGCCAAGATGGACGAGGGTAAAGCCCAGAAGGCCATGGTACTGAAGAGCAACACGCTGGCTAACCAGTTCACTGCTCCTGTGATGCAGGGCCAAAAGAATGTGATGTCAGTTCAGAAGTTCTTCGCTGAGAGGAACCTGACTCCCAACGACAACCTGATGATGAGGAAGGCTCCTCGTCGCGTAACTGAGGACAATGTTCTTGCTGAGAAGCTTGTTTTCTTAGTAGCCTATGATTTGAACGATAGTGGAGCTCTGGTACTGACTGGTAACTACTGCCAGGGTGGCTGGGATGGCTCTCTCGAGAAGATCGGTGATAACAAGTACAACAGCTTCATGTATTTCACTGGTATCCCCTTCGTCATCGATGTTGACTATGCCAACAAGACTGTCGAGATGGAAGCTGGTGAGCTGTTGAGCGGTTTTGAGGCTGATACCACTACAAGTGGTAAGACCACGACCATTACCGAGACCGAGTATTTCGTTGAGCTCCTCAATGCCGATGCCTTATTCGAAGAGGATGGCGATCTGTACGCCAATCTGCAGGGTTCCCTTTATGAGGATGGTACCATCAGCATTCCTGGTGGATGGGTTGTTTTTGAGACTGACTACCAAAAGATCAGAACAATCAGAAATGGTAGTGAGAACGTAACTTATGACACCGTTGCTGGCCGCGTAACCGATTTCATTTACAACACCTACCTGATGACTCCGAATGGTCTTCACACCTATACCGCTACGAACTCTCAGGGCGCTGGTGATACCTACAACAAAAAGGTTTACATGTTCCAGGATGCTGACACCGCTTATGTATGGAACTTGTATCAGTTTGGCTATCGTGGCGTAGAGATCAACATCAACGAGGATGGCACGATGAACCTCTATCCGCAGGTTGTTGGTACTGGTGATATTGAGGACCTTCAGTCTGCATATGCTGCATATGATTGGTCAGATGGTTATGAGTTCTGGAACCTTGACACTATTGTTGGTACCGTGGAAGCTGACGCTATCAAGTGGGATTCAATGACCTGGCAGCGTTGGGCTGGTTTGAATGGTTCGTGGTACACCCTGAGCTATTATCCGATGATTAACAACGTGCTGAACTTCACCGACGGTGACTTCTTCATGGTTGGCACCACCGCTGATCCCGTGATCAACTACGATGTAACTGACGAGGCTGTTGTTATCACTCTCGAGGTTGAGGAAGGTGCTCAGTACTTGATGACCGTTAATGGCGAATATGTTGAGAGCCCCTATACCATCGCACGTACCGAAGAGGATCAGACCGTAACCGTTATGGCTATTGCTCAGGCTTATGGCAAGCATGAGTCCAACGTTGTTCAAACCGAGATCCTTATCCCCGCTCTCGAGGGAGGCATGCCTGGTGACGTTGATGACAATGGTATTGTTAACATCACCGACGTTACTACCTTGATCAGCGCTGTGATGAGCGAGAACTTCTCGACTATCAATGCTGACAACGCCGACATGAACGGTGACGGTACTATCAACGTAACCGACGTCACCTTGCTGATTAGCATGGTTATGGCTCAGTAATCTTGCACCGACTTAACAGTCTAGAAAGATTATAAAAGTGAAAAGGGACAGGACCCGTTACGGGCCCTGTCCTGTTTTTTGTTCCCTGCTGTGCTTTTTGCACTGGCGCACAGCAATCCCCGCAACATACCTTTGCACACGATAGTTCAGCTGTGCCCCACGCCAAGACGCTAAGGTGCTAAGTTAAAAAACAACTAAAACAAGCTGGCATCCGCTGTAGGGCCTCGCCTTGGCGTGGCCGCCCCACCAACGACTAAATTGGGATTGCTCGCTAGGGCTCGCAAGAAATCAAAAGAATAGTTTAATTGGCATGCGCACCCCGTCATTGACAACGGAAGCGGATACCTCTTTAACCTTTAACCATTAACCATTAACCTGCTAGCGCTAGCGAGCACCTCCACCGCTCACTCAGTGAGCGCCCTCCACTGCTCGCAACGCGAGCATCACTGCGGATGCCTCTTTAACCTTTAACCATTAACCTTTAACCTGCTCGCAACGCGAGCAAGAATAACAATTAACCTGCTCGCAACGCGAGCATTTAAGAACCATGAAGAAACATCAATTGACGCAAGCGCCTCCGGTTGTTCCCGGAGGCATGGTGCCCCTCGTCAACGGCGAGGCGGCACGTCGCGGCGCTGCCTCGCTGGCGCGTAATGTGCGCGAGTGTGAACAGTCGCTGCAAGTGACAGGTGACCCGACGGTGGTCGGAACGATCGGTTCCGGCGAACGCCTGCTGTTGCTGACCGGTGGCCACCGCGTGACCTCAGTCGGCCAAACCGTCAAGGTCGATAATGTGGCCGTGACGACCGTCCCGGGCGAAATTGTGGGCGCCCACGTCATCGGAGACCTCATCGTTATTGTCACGGATGCCGGGATGACCTACCTGAGACAACACGACGGCGTGTGGCGGGTGCTCGATCCCGCAGCCGCGCTGCCTGGTGTGACGTTGGGCGAGACGACATCAAGCGTGTCGATTGAACTGCCTGCCTACACCTTTGCCGAACCCTATCAACAGTGGCACGCCCCGTTGACCAGTGCCGATGTCACGGGCCTCACCGCCCTGCTGCGCAACACATGGAACGCCGCCATGGCCGACATCGCGGCCATGGGGCGCTACAGCGCTCCGTTGCTGGCGCGCTGGGCCGTGCGATTGCATGACGACAGTTACCTGTGGATGAGTGAGCCGGTGCGTCTGGGCGACCTTACCGTGGCCAATGCCAGCCGCGTCACCGCGCTTGTCGAGAGCGGCGGCTCGGGTTTTACGGGCACCGAAACGACGACGATGTCGCTGGCCCATTATGGGCTGGACATCACAGTGACGAGCGACATCGCCGCCGAGTGGCTGCCGCTCATCAAGAGCATTGATGTGCTGGTCACCCGCGAGGCTACGCTGCTGAGTTCGGTCCAGGTGCTCGATTACCGTTGCCTCACGCGCACTACCGGCGGCCGAGAGTACCTGCTTGAGATGGGCCTCTCGCGCCGTTCGTCGGTTGCCATCAGCCAGGAATTGGCCGCCTCGTCGTGGCGCCTGGTGGCCACGGCACCCGCTGCCGCTCATCTCACGGGCGATGACTTTGAAGCGCCCACCCAGGCCTTGACGCTGACAGTCGCACAGTGTGCCGCTATCGGCCGCTTGCCGTCGCAGCAGGGCGTGGTGTGCTCGACAAGCGCCGGCGGGCGCCTGTATTGCTGCACCGTCAAGGGCGATGTGGTGGTGAGTGCGCCCGGCAATGCCCTTGTCGAGTCGCACCGCCGCAGCGTGCTTGGGGCATCACCGCTGGCCGTCGCCGTGGTGACGCGTTCCTTGTACTCGGGCGGCTTTGGCCGTTATCCGGTGTATGTGTTCACCGACGACGGCATCTATGCCATCCCGCAGAGTGCCACCGGCACGCTAGGCGAGGCACGTCTGGTTGACCGCACCGTTGTCGCAGCCGGTGTCACGCCCGTTGAGGCGTGGCGCGACGTGTGGTTCGTCTCGCGGCACGGCCACCTGTGTCGCCTCTCGGGAGCCCAGGTGAGTGTCGTGCATCGTGGCGTGGATTGCCGTGCGCTGGCGTGGTGTCCTGCCCATGACGAGTTGTGGCTGCTGCCCGCCTCGGGCAACCCCGTGGCGGTGATGACGAGCGGCGCGATGAGCGAGCGCACCGTCGATGCCGCACAACTCTATTGCGACCCGCGTCATGCCGTGGCCGTGACCGCCGACGGCACATTGCTCGATCTGGAGCAGGAACAGGCGTCGTCGATGTCCGTGGCATGGTGCAGCCATCCCATCGCGTTGAATCCGCTGTTGGGCAAATCATTGGGGCGCGTGGTGTGGCATGTGAGCGGCCAGGCGACCGACTTGACGCTCAAGGTGAACGGCCAGCGCGGGATCTTGTCGCAGAATTGCGAGGTGAGTGCCGTCACCGTGAGTGGCGACATCGACCAGCCGCTGGCGACAGCACCCATGGCGGTGCGTGCCCGCACACTCCGATTGCAGGTGACGGGAACAGCCCGAAGCGGCACCTTGCTGCTTCCCACACTCCTTTATATTCGCTAGATTTGCTCGCTGGCGCGAGCAGTGGAGGACGCTCACTGCGTGAGCGGTGGAGGAGCTCGCTGGCGCGAGCGTGTAGAGTGTAGAGAGATGCTCGCTAGCGCGAGCAGGTTAAAGGTTAAAGAGGCATCCGCCTCCATTGTCGGAGGCGGATGATAATTAAACGGTTTTCTTTTGATTTCTTGCGAGCCCTCGCGAGCAATCCCGATTCAGTCGTGGGTGGAGGCCAGTGTGCGGATGACAGTTGGTAACTAATAGTTTGAGAAATGTAACATGGAAAACACATTATATTTAAATGAGATTTTGGACGAGAATGCGCGCCGCCAGGCCCAGCTCGACGAGGACCGCTACGATCCGTTGACCGGGGTGGGGTGCTGCGGCGAGCGCGTGCAAGCGGGCGGCAACCTCATCCCTGCGGCGGTGCTTGCCCGCAGCCCCGACTACTTGTCGCTGGACCCCCTGGAACAGGAGCGGCGCCGCATTGTGGAGGACTTTGAGTACTGGTGTGTGCGTTGCGCGACCATCAAGGACAAGATGACGGCCAGGAACGTCCCCCTGATTCTGAACCGTCCGCAGCGCCGCCTGCTGGCGGTGATGGAAGAGCAGCGCATTGCCGGACGCCCCGTGCGCGTGATTTTGCTCAAGGCGCGTCAGTGGGGCGGCTCAACGCTGGTGCAGATGTACATGGCCTGGATGCAACTGGTGCGCCACAAGGGATGGAACAGCCTCATCTGCGGCCACCTGCACGTGACGAGCAAGAGCCTGAAGCGCATGTACAACCTGCTGCTGCGCCATTACCCCAAGGAACTGCTTGATGACGACGAACCGATGCCGCAGTTCAGCAAACTGGAGGGACAGCCCAACGTGCAGCAAATCGAGTCCCGCGACTGCCTCGTGCTCACGGGCAGCGCGCGCAGCGAGGATGCGGCACGTGGCTACGACATCGCGATGGCCCACCTGAGCGAGGTGGCTTACTGGAAGGAGAGCGCGATGCACAGCCCCGACGACGTGGTGCGCAGCGTGTGCGGCAGCGTGGCGCTGAAACCCGAGACCGTCGTTGTGCTCGAGTCCACAGCCAACGGCGTGGGCGACTTCTTTCACGACGAGTGGCTGCGTGCCTGCGGGGAACACAGCGACAAGGAACCGGTGTTCGTGCCGTGGCATGAGATAGGCATCTATCGCCATCCCGTTGATGACCCCTTGGCGCTGTGGCAGGAGATGGACGAGTATGAGCACCAATTGTGGAAAGACGGTTGCACGCTGGAGCAGATCAACTGGTATCACACCAAGCGCAAGGAATATCGCACCCACGAACTGATGATGGCCGAGTATCCCGGCACGGCGAGCGAGGCCTTTGCCACGACGGGCAGCAATCCGTTCGCGAGGGAACACCTCGACGCCATGGAGAGGAACTGCACGCTGGCCCCGGTGTTGAAAGGCGACATCCAGGCCGACGGGGACAGCGGCTTTGAGGCCAAGCGTAACGTGCATCTGGTGCAAGCCAGCAACGGTCTGCTCAAGGTGTGGGAGTATCCCGAGGTGGGCCGAGCCGTCAAGGTGCACTATGTCGTCGTGGTTGATGTGGGCGGCCGCAGCGAGGGCAGTGACTACTCGGTGATTGCCGTGTGGCGCATGGCCGACACCTCGCGACAACCCGCCATCGTCGCCCAGTGGCGCGGCCACATCGACCACGACCAGCTGGGATGGAAGTCGATGCAGCTGGCCCTGTACTACAACTCGGCACCGTTGGTCATCGAGAGCAATACGCTCATCAACGAGGCGGCACGTGCGGGCGAGAGCGAGTATATCTTGCAACGGGTGCACCGCTGCTACGGACTGGTGTACAAGCGCGACGGCAAGCAGCTGGGCTTCCACACCAATGTCAAGACCAAGCGCGCCGCCATCACGGCACTGATCAGGTCGGTGCGTGACGGCAGCTACATCGAGCGTGACATCGATGCGGTGAACGAGATGCGTGACTATCAGGAGCACAACGGGCACTACGAGGCTCGACCGGGCAAGCACGACGACATCTTGATGACACGTGCCATCGGTCTGCTGGTGATGGATGACGAGCGCATCAAGGGCACTGCCCCCGAGCAGCAGCCTGAGACGTCGCATTTCCCCGATAACTGGATGGTGCACGCGGTCAATTCACGCTATCCCGCAAGATAGCCAAGTGACGCTTGTTGAACATGAACTGCAGGGTAAAACGAAAAAAGCCGCGGGCATTGCCCACGGCTTTTTTATTGTTGTCAAGTGAAGTGTAATATTACTTGATCACCTTGCAGGTGCTGGTGGTACCATCGTTGTAGGTGGTCACCTTGATGTTAACACCGTCGAAGGGCATGTTGCTCTCCATACCGGCAACATTGTAATACTTCACGTTGTTGATGGTCTTCTGAGCCAGATCCTCAACTACGCTCGAGCTGCCGAACAGGGCAACGCGGTTGTAGAGCTGGAAGCGCTGGGTCTCGTTGTTGCCACCGGTGCCATAGATGAAGCGGTAGTCGTTGGGCTCCCACTTGGGCTCTACGGTGAAGGGCTCACGCAGACCAAACTCCTGGTTAGCGATGATCATGTCAGCCAGACGGCCTTCAACCTCAGCCTGGTTGTTGTTCTGCAGGAAGATACCGATCAGGGCAGCGTCGTCCTTCTTCAGGGCACCGTTGTTGGTGTAACGGGTAGCGTTCTTAGCCGAGAAGTGGGTACCGTTGTTCTGCTTGTTCGAGCAGATCAGCGAGTAAACGCGATACTCAATACCGTCGATGGTCTTGGTGAACTCCTTCTCACCAAAGGTGAACTCAGCCGAGTTGGGCATACGGTCACCCTGTACGAACATAATCTCGTCACCATCCTCATTCTCGGTCTTGATCATCTGTATGCTCATGGGCAAGTACAGGTCGCACTGGAACGAGTTATAAGTGATCTCATTGTAGGGAGTACCACCGTCCTTGATGAGGGTCTTGGGCAGAGCCTGAACCTTCTCATTCTGATAGATAGCGTCGTCATCGAGCCACAACCAAACGGTTTGGGGAGTACCGGCCTTGAACGAAACAGTGTTCTCGTAGGTCTTAACATCACCCATGTCGGTATAGTCACCACGAACGAACAGGTGGTCGGTGGTGGTCTGGCCTACCATTGCGGGAGTGCCGTCGGCGAGGACTGCCAATTCACCAGTTGCGAGGTCATCAGCGAAAGCCGAAACGCTCAGCGATGCCACTGCAGCAAAAAGAAGTAAATTTTTAATCTTCATAGTAAATGAGTTAAATTGTTAGTAATAATGTTAATTAATATTGTTAGTTTTTTTTGTTTTTAATCTGTAACCATAAACCCCTGCCATCGGCATTCGCCAATGTGGTGCATGAAAGTTTATAATACATTGAAAAAGAGAATAATACACTTAAAATGCGCATTTTTTCCCGCTTTTCAGAGTACAATATTACGAACTTTTTTTGAACTGACAAAATTTTTTTGAAAAATGATGATAAATTCCTCAAAAAATCAATGGCGACCCCAATTCTCGCCGCGGCTCAAGAGCGAGCCGGCAGGCGCGGTGCTTGCCTCAACGCATGGTCTTGGCCTTGAAATGCTTGTCGGCTCGGGCTGCCAGCTGCTTGAATCGCTTGTACCAGCCGGGCTGTGCCGGTGGAACAAGCCGCGGAATGCGAGCGCTGGGGCCGATTTTCCTCTTGTTGATGATAACCATATCGCAGAATAGATGTGTCAGGGTTTGGCTTCGGATTGGGACGCAGCGACCTCGTGTTTGTCGCGATGCAGGGGCAGGGTGTAGTTGATCGTCAGCGAGAAGCCCAACGAACCGGTGCGGGGTCCGTAACCTGGTATGAACCAGGGTCTTGAGTGCTCGCTCTTGCCGTAGTTGAAAACGCCGTGGTAGCGTATCATCCAACCCATCGACAAGCGGTCGATCAGGCGGACCTTGAGCCCGATGCCGGCTTCGCCCCACAGGGCGTGTGAACGCTCGCCCTTGATATCGAACATGAGGTCTTCCTGCCAATAGGAATTGGCGTGATGAATGTCGGTCACGTCATAGGAGAACGTGCTGTAGCCCAGCCTGATACCGAGCAGTGCCTGGTAGTCGGGCGAGTTCTTGAACATGAAGTTGTAGTTGACGCCCACCTTGAAGTAGGGCGAGGGCTTGGCACGATAGGTGAAGTTCATGTCGTCGGGCGTGGATTTGGCCCATCCCAGACCCAGTTCGACCGTGGGCTGCAAGCGGTTCCACATGTTGAGTGTGGCATGGACTCCGGAGCTGGCATAGCTCTGCCCGAAGACCATGAACAGGGGCTCGGCGATGTCGATGCCCAGCGTCAGGTCGGTGAGCAGCGGGTAGTGGTGGTAGATGCGGCGCAGCGAGTCCTTGCGGGCTTCTTGCATGGCAGCGGTGCTGTCGCCGCTGATGTATTGCTGGATGATTATCTCGTCGGTGCCCTTGGGCGGCGGCTGCACGCGGTTGGTTTCGGGCTTGACCGGTGTCACGTGGCGCTTGTCGGGCTCCTGTGCCATGCCACTGAAGGCAAACAGCAGCGAGAATGTCATCAAAAGGAGCGTCCCTTTGATGCCATGAAGGAGATATGTGCTGCGACGTGTCATTGGTCAAACTGCTTGAGAAAGAAGCGTAGTGCGGGTAGGGTCGAGTTGGTGACGAGAGGCGTGACAACCACCACCGAGTCGATGCCGTGCTTGGTGTAGCGCACGTTCTTGATGTCGAAGTTGAACATCGCGCCGCACTCGACCGAGTGGAAGTACTCGACTGGCTGGTAGTCGATGGTGACGGTGTCGCTGACCAGACGCTCAGGGGTGACCTGGCGCGAAATCTTGTAGCTTGTGGTCGTGGTCGTGGCCCTCAGGGGCAGGTACAGTTCGCTCTGGGCGGTGGCTTCGGCCAGCAGACTGTCGCCCGGGGCGCCGATGCCCATGATGGTGAGTCCGTTCACCGATTGTTGTGAACCGTTGACATAGAACACCGCCAGCGGCAGGCTGCTGCCGTTCTCGCGGCAACTGTTGTCGTTGCACGACGTCAGCGCCGCCGCAGCCAGCAGGGCAAGCAGTGCTATGTGCAGGAGGCGGTTCATTGGGCTTCGACGGTGGCTTGGCGTTGGATATTGCTGATGGCTTCGGCCAGGTCGGTGTCGTGGCGGCGTGCCTCGATGGCTGCTGCCGGGGTGACGGTGTCGCCCATGATCTCCTCACCGATCTCGTAGTGGTTGCGGTCGTTGCTGTGACGGATGATGAGTTCGCCCAGGAAGCCCGTGAGGAACAGCTGCGTTCCCAGGAGCATCGACGTCAGGGCCAGGTAGAAGTAGGGCGATTCGGTGACCAGGCGGTAGCTGTTGCCGCTGTACATGTTGTAGAGCTTGAGTCCGCCCACCACGATCACGGCGATGAAACCCAGCAGGAACATGAAGCTGCCCAGCAGACCGAAGAAGTGCATCGGCTTGACACCGAACTTGCCCTGAAACCACAGCGTGAGCAGGTCGAGGTAACCGTTCACGAAGCGGTCGAGACCGAACTTGGTCGTGCCGTACTTGCGAGCGCGGTGCTTGACCTCCTTCTCGCCGATGCGGGTGAAACCGGCGATCTTGGCCAGATAGGGCACATAGCGATGCATGTCGCCATAGACCTCGATGTGCTTGACCACATCGCGGCGATAGGCCTTGAGACCGCAGTTGAAGTCGTGCAGGTTGTGGATGCCGCTCACGCGCCTGGCGGTGGCGTTGAACAGCTTGGTGGGTATGGTCTTGCTCAACGGGTCGTAGCGTTTCTTCTTCCAGCCGCTCACCAGGTCATAGCCGTCTTGCTTGATCATGCGGTAGAGCTCGGGAATCTCGTCGGGGCTGTCCTGGAGGTCGGCGTCCATGGTGATGATGACATCGCCGCACGCCCGGTCAAAACCGGTGTTCAGCGCCGGAGACTTGCCGTAGTTGCGGCGGAAGGCAATGCCTTTCATCCTCGGGTTCTTGTCGTGCAGTGCCTTGATGACGTTCCACGAGTCATCGGTGCTGCCGTCGTTGATGAACAGCACCTCGTAGGTGAAGTTGTTCTCGTCCATGACGCGCTCGATCCACTGCGCCAGTTCGGGCAGGGACTCGGCCTCGTTAAACAAGGGTACCACTACTGAAATATCCATATCAAATATATAATACCTTTTTAATATTACGGTTGATGTTTCTACTTGCGGCGGCGGGGCAGCGGACGTTGTGCCACCAGAGCGGTGATGGCGCTCAAGATCGACCCGCCAAAGGCGATGAACCAGAAGGCATTGAATACCACCTCGATGGGGCGCGGCAAGAGGTTCTCATCGACCATGCGGCGGATGACTTGCAGCATCTCGCTGTCGCGCATCTCGGGGATGTCCTTGTAGGCGTTGATGAGCGTTTGGGCCTGCTCATACATGAAGTTGGGCCGGCCGAACTGCAGCACCATATAGACGATGAAACTGGCCACGACGCCTCCCAGGATGAACAGCATGATGCCCATCATCCACAGGGCGGCATACTCGGTGAAGCCGTCGTCCTCGATGAACTTGCGGCGCTGGAACCGATACACCAGCATCGGCGTGGCGACAAGCAGTCCCAGGAACACAAAGGCCAATGGCGGGAACCAGTCGGTGAACACCGATGCCACTCCCGCACACGCCAAATATAGCCCGAACGGTAATCCGGCCTCGGCTGCCAGTTGGTAAATGCTCTTCTTCTCTGTCATACAAACTGCAAAGTTACTCATTTTATCGATAAGAAGCTTGTTGTGTGCCTAAAAAAACGAGAAATAAGTCCTTAAAACGTCATTCTTGCAGATAATATCACCATAGAACCGTAAAATATAACCTTTGAACAATAAATTTTTTTAAATAAAGGTTGCAGAGTAGCAGAATTTTATTATTTTTGTGGCATTGAATTCATGTTTTTTATTGAGAGTGCTTGACAGATGAATAACCGGAGCGTTGCTTTAAAGACTTGGCGCGTGATGCTGTGTGTGGTGGCCATGCTGTTGGCCGTCATGCCGTCGTGCCGTCAAGGCAAGCCTTCGGTCAGCCCCCATGACGAGCGTTATGCCCAGCTCGACAGCACGATCGCTCAGATCCGGGATGTGGATTCGCTGGCAGTGTTGGCCCGTCAGTCCCATGAGCAGAATGATCTCATGGGTGAAATGCTGGCATTGAGGCATTTGGGCCTCCTGCTGCACGATCAGGCGCTCTACAACAAATCCATCGACAGTCACAAAGCCGCCCTGGCTATTGCCACCAATCAGGCTGATACCATCGAAATGGTGGCGGCCTTGAACGGCTTGGGCTCCAGTTATCGCCGCATCAGCGACTTGACAACGGCTAACGGCCATTATATCAAGGCCTTGAAACTGGTCGATGCCTATAGCGGCCGTGACCTCGACGAGGTGATGCAATTACGCGCCTCGACGCTCAACGGCATCGGCAATGTGGAGATGGAATTCTGCAACTTCAGGGCTGCCGACAGCGTGCTGCGTGTTGCCTTGAAGACCGAGCTGGATCTTAACGATACCCATGGCGCAGCCTTGAACTATGGTCATCTGGGCAACGTCAAGCGCATGATCGGGCAAATTGATTCGGCGTGGATGTATTACCGCAAATCTATGGAACTCAACCAGAAGGCTAATACCAGCAGGGGCGTGGCCATGTGTCATCAGCACTTCGGCGAACTGGAGGAGGACAGCCGTCACTTCTCGCGTGCCCTCGAGGAATACAAGCTGGCCTATGATGCCTTGAAGGAAAAATCTGCCGTCTGGTATTGGCTGAAGTCGTGTCTGGCGCTCGTCAGGGTGAACATCCTGTTGGGTGAGGAAAAACTGGCTCACGACTATCTTGTCGAAGCCGAAACCGAGGCCCTGCGCATCGGCAGCAAGGAGTATCAGGCCGAGGTTCAGATGCTGCACTACGAATTGTGCCTGCTGGCAGGTAACCCGCAAGAGGCTTTGAATCATTATATCATGGGAACCTCGCTTCAGGACAGCATCCATGGCTTGATGAAGGGCGACGAGATGCATTCTCAACACATTGACTATGAGCTCAGTGTGAGAAGCGACGAGGTGGACGTGCTCAACCGCGATATCACCAACCTGAAACGCACGCGCAAGATGCAGATTTGGTCCCAGATCCTGTTGTTGCTCATGGCTGCTGCCGTCATCGGGACCTTGTGGTATGCCAATCGTGTGCGCGGCCGCACCCAGCGGCTAATGCGCCAGGTCGAG
The DNA here is from genome assembly GCA_900317325.1 of uncultured Prevotellaceae bacterium. Lineage (GTDB taxonomy): Bacteria > Bacteroidota > Bacteroidia > Bacteroidales > Muribaculaceae > Sodaliphilus. Next base: position 53,582 of record ONGE01000014.1, on the reverse strand, counting down.
GAGACCCGCTCGCTGTTCTTCACCAACGTGGTGCACCAGTTGCGCAGCCCGCTCTCGGCCATCATGGGTGCCATCGACGGCATCATTGACATCGTCAAGGACGGCAAGGCCGCTCGGTCGGGTGCCGAGATGTCGATCCTTCACGAGAATGCTGATGTGATTGAGCGTCAAGGAAATAACCTGCTGATGCTGGTTGACCGCATCCTTGAGGTGGGTAGTGTGCGCAGTGCCATCAAGGAGCCCGACTGGCGCCATGGTGATGCGGTGACGTTTGTGAAAATGGTGCTGGAGAGTTATCGCGACCAATGCCAGGAGCGCAACATCGAACTGGTCTATGCCCCCCGCGAGAGCAGCACCGACATCGATCTGGTGCCCGCTTATCTGAACACCATCATGGGCAACCTCATCGAGAATGCCATCAACTATTGCCGTGACTATGGCAAGATCATCGTCACAACGAGGGTGAGCGTCGGCAAATTCATCATACGAGTGGCCGACGACGGCATGGGCATCGGCAAGGAAGACCTGCCGCATGTGTTCGAGCCGTTCTACCGCAGTGCTGCCGCCGAGCAGCTCGTTGACGGCATCGGCATCGGACTGACCGTGGTGCGCGACATGACCATGGCGCTGGGCGGTACCGTAGCCGTCGACAGCATGAAGGAGCGTGGCGCGGTATTCACCGTGACACTGCCCTGCAAGCACGGCAATGAGGTGAAGCAGCGGCTGGACTTGACGATGGAGCCCTTGCGCAACGTGGCGCACAGGGTGTTGCGCCACCAGCAGCTCGAAACGCTTGACGGCGGGTTGCGGGACAGCCAAGCCACTGGCCGCCCCGTGGTGCTTGTCGTCGAGGACCACATCGATGTGGCCCGCGTGGTGGGAAGAACGCTCGAGCAGGACTACGAGGTTCATTATGCCGGTGACGGTGAGCAGGGACTGGCCAAGGCCGGCGAACTGAGGCCCGACTTAATCATTACCGACGTGAAGATGCCGCAGATGAACGGTATCGATTTCTGCAGTCAGCTGCGTCAGGCCGCATGGTCCTGCAACATACCGGTCATCATGCTCAGTGCCCGCATCGGCGAGAAAGACCGCATCCGCGGCATCAAAGCCGGCGCCGATGCCTATCTGGTGAAGCCGTTCGTGCGAGAGGAGCTCCGGGCATGGGTGAGCCGCTTGATCGAGAGTCGCCGCGTGATGCGTGAAGCATTTGCCGGCGGACAGCCTGTCGAGTCGTCCCGCGTGACCAGCACCGAGAGCGGAGACGCTGCCGACGCCCACTTCCTGGCCGAGTTCGCCCGTCAAGTCGAGAAGCAGATGTCGAGCGGTTCCAAGCTCGACTTTGACCGTATTGCCCTGTCGTTCAAGATGGGCGAGACGCAGCTGCGCCGCAAGATCCAGACCCTCACAGGCAAGAACGTGCCGGCCTACGTCACCCAGCTGCGCATGGAGAAAGCCATGCGCCTGTTGCGGGACAACCCCGACAGCCTCATCGGCGACATCGCCGAGCAATGCGGCTTCCAGGACGTGGCCTATTTCTCGCGCGTCTTCCGCCAGCACTACGGCATGGCCCCGAGCCAGGTGCGCGATGCCGGCAAGTAAAATCATCGCTATTCGTGTTTTTTTTTGATTGGTGTCCGATAAATAATTGACCATGCTCAATAAATATCTGAACATCATCATTTTAATTGCTGCTTTATGTGCGGACCTTACTGATAAGCCCGTAGGGCTGTCAGATTATAGGCAGGTGGTGGAGTGAGGCGAAGCCGAACGGAACCCCTGTGCGCTTTACCGGACAACCTAATGATTTTTTTATGATTTGGCTCCGCCGAGCAAAAGGTTCTCGCGCATAGCGCGTGATTCTGTATCATGTCACTCCCTTACCAGGACGGGCGGGAGAGGCCTCCCCGTGGGCCATCACCTGATGGTGCGCAGGGGCGGCTGGAAGGCGTTGGGGATGAATTGGATGTCGAGGTCGGGTGGCGTGCCGGTGATGATCATCACGTCGTATTGCACGGCCATGGGCAGGCGGTGGAGCTCGATGTAGCCGTTGGCGGCATTGACCAGGTTGCGGATTTTCTTGCCGTTGATGGCGCTCATGGGGTCAAAATGCTCGGTGCGCGTGCGGGTCTTCACCTCGACGATGTGCAGCTTGTTGGCTTTAGGCTCCTGGGCCACGATATCGATCTCGAGATGCCCCAGGCGCCAGTTGGTCTCACGCACGGTGTAGCCCTTGCCGATGAGGAAGTCACAGGCTGCCTGTTCGCCGGCTTTTCCGAGTTCTTTACTTTGTGCCATAGCTGATTGCGGTGGTATGTTTCAAGCGATACTTTAGCTCTTTTTGGGTCCGTGCCCGGCATTTTCGCCCCAGCGCGACTGTTGCCGTGCGGCCATCTGATTCTCGGCAGGATTGTCCTGCGGGTGCCAGATTTGGGGGTGGTTCAGTTCCTCGGGCATGTACTGCTCGACGACGAAGTGGCCGGGGTAGTCGTGGGCGTAGCGGTAATCCTTGCCGTAGCCCAATTGCTTCATCAGGCCAGTGGGAGCGTTGCGCAGGTGCAGCGGCACGGGGGCATTGCCCGTCTGGTTGACCAGGGCCAGCGCATCGTCGATGGCGAGATAGGCGCTGTTGCTCTTGGCGCTCGTGGCCAGATAGATGGCACACTCGCTCAGGGGGATACGGCCCTCGGGCCAGCCAATCTTGTTGATGATGTCAAAGGTGGCGTTGGCTAGCAGCAGGGCATTGGGGTTGGCCAGGCCGATGTCCTCGGCAGCCAGGATGCACAGGCGCCGGGCGATGAACTTGGGGTCCTCGCCCCCGGCGATGAGTCTGGCCAGCCAGTAAACGGCGGCATCGGGGTCGCTGCCGCGAATCGACTTGATAAAGGCCGAGATGATGTCGTAGTGCATCTCGCCGTTCTTGTCGAATGCGAGAGGGTTCTGCTGCAGGCGGTCGGTGACGATGTCGTCGGTGACGACAAAGGGCTCGCCCTCCTGCAACGACTGCATGATCAGGTCCAGGATGTTGAGCAGCTTGCGTGCGTCACCGCCCGAGAAGCGCAACAGGGCTTCGGTCTGCTCGATGCGCACCTCGCGTCCGTTGAACATCTTGTCGGTCTTGACGGCGTGATCCAGCAGCTGTAGCAGGTCGTCGCGGTCCAGGGGCGTGAGCACATACACCTGGGCGCGCGAGAGCAGGGGCCTGATGACCTCGAACGAGGGATTCTCGGTCGTGGCGCCGATGAGTGTGACCGTGCCGCGCTCGACAGCCCCCAGCAGGGAGTCCTGCTGTGACTTGTTGAAGCGGTGAATCTCGTCGATGAACAGGATGGGGCGTCCCTTGGTGAACACGCTGCGGGCATCGGCTTGACAGCGGTCCAGGACTTCGCGCACATCCTTCACGCCCGACGTCACGGCACTCAGCGTGTAGAAGGGCACTTGGGTCGTCTCGGCGATGATGCGTGCCAGGGTGGTTTTGCCCACTCCCGGCGGTCCCCACAGGATGAATGACGAGATGTTGCCGCTCTCGATCATGCGGCGGATGACGGCTCCAGGCCCCACCAGATGGCGTTGCCCGATGTAGTCGTCCAGCGTGCGTGGACGCAAGCGTTCGGCAAGCGGTTCGTAGCTCATTGCGTTTTTGCAGTTTCTGATTCCTGGTTGATTAAAGTTTCACATGTCGCTCGATGACGCGTGCGATTTCCTCAAGCCATCGGGCGTCCACCTCGTCGAATGTCGCCAAGTCCTTGCTGTCGATGTCGATCACGCCCACGACGCCTCCCTGGCTGTCGTGCAGGGGCACCACGATCTCGCTGCGCGACTCGCTGCTGCAGGCGATGTGCCCGGGGAATTGTTCCACGTCTTCAACGACGACAGTGCGGTTCTCGTGCCAGGCTGTGCCGCACACGCCCTTGCCCCGCTTGATGCGGTAGCACGCCACAGGCCCCTGGAATGGCCCCAGCTGCAGCATGTCGTCCTTGACCAGGTAGAACCCGGTCCACCACCACTGCATCGTCTCGTGCATCAGTGCTGCGGCGTTGGCCAGCTGGCCCGCAGGGTTGTTCTCGCCCTCGATCAGGCTCTCGACCTGCTTGACGAGTAGTTCATAAGTCTTTTCTTTATCCATACCACAAAATTACAGATTTATCACCATATATGCAAGTCGTGGCCCGAAATCTTGTGTCGCAGTGACTACAAAAACAGACGGAATCGGTATAGCCGTTGACTCTGATGGATCGCATCGGCCTCGGCCGGGTTTGGGCCGCATACTTGATCAGGGGGCTAAAAAAAGGCAATGATATAGAAAATGGCCCAAATCTTATCAAAGAGGGGGAGTTGCTGTATCGTTCCAAAAAAAAGTGGAGACGCAATGTCTTGCGTCCCCACAATTCGTTTAGCTTAAGCCGTCAGTTAATGACTGACAGCTAATTGCTTGCTGAATTACTTCACAACCTTAACAGCGCTGGTGGTGCCGTCGGTGTAGGTGGTAACCTGGATGGTCATGCCCTGGGGCTGAGCCATCTCCTGACCAGCTACGTTGAAGTAGCGTACGTTAGCAACAGTCTTGCCGGCGTTCAGCTCGTTAACATTGGTACCGGTCGGGTACAGCCAAGCGATGTTCGAAGCGTTGGTAACACCGTCAACGGTGTAGTAAACCTGGATACCGATGTTCTCGGTGAACAGGGGCTCGTAACCCTCGGCGTTGGTGCGATACATGTAAACGAAGTAGCTCTTGAAGTCAACAGCGTTGGTGTACAGATCGTAGGGAACCTCGGTGATTACCTCGTCGGTAGCAAGGTCGAAGGTGTAGTCCTCACCGCTGAATGCGAACAGCTCGGGACCGTCACCGTTGTCAACAAAGATGCTGTAGCTGATGTACTCGGGCTCCAGGTAGTTGCCGTCAACATCCTCGGTGGGCAGGGTGAAGTAGAACTTCGAGAAGCCGCTCTCGTCACCGCAGTCATACCAGTCGTCGGCGGTGGGATCAGCGGGAACAGCGGGAGCGATGTGGAGCTCCTTCATGGTGCTGCCGAAGTCGAGCTCAACCATGCTCAGGTCATCAGTGTAGTAGCACATCAGACCACTGATGCTGGTCGGGGCGATCACGTAACCCTCGTCGTCAACGGGAACCTCGGTGGTGCAGTCAAGCAGAGTGATGGTGCCAGCCTCGGGATCAAAGGCAAAGACAGCCTCCTCAACGTCGCTGTTGATAACCTCGGTTACATAACCTTCCTCATCAACCTCGAGGGTGCCCCATGCCATGGCAGCGCCCCACTCACCTGCGATGCTCTCATAGATGTACTGACCCATGGGCACTCTGATGAAGTTGTCCTGATCCAGGTAACCTTCTACCCAAGCACCGGTAGCAACGTTTGCGAACGGATCCTGCAGGTAAACCTTGCCGTCTTCGCCCCAAACGATGTTCATCTTGCCAGAGGCAGTATCGAAGTAGTAGCCATAGTAGTCGTCATAGGCAACATACTCACCACCGCGGGAGTAGGTAAGCATTTCGCCCTCGGGCTGATCCATCAGGACACCGTGGGGAACGTAGTTCTCGGTCCAGGTCAGGACGGTATTCCAGTCCATGTTGCCGCACCAGCTGTCGTCATCGGTCCACTGTCCGGTCAGACCGGTAGCGCAGTAGCAGTCAGGGAAATCGGCGTTCATGTCACCGTCAGAACCAAGCATGGTGATAACGTCACCGTCAACCTGATACTGTACCTCGGTAGCACGCTCGTCATACTCTACGCCGATGTAGGTGGTCAGCTCACCATCTTCATCATAGTCCTCATAGGTGTAGGTGGTGGCCCATCTCAGGACAACGTCAGCTTGATAATAGTCGCTGTAGTAAATAGGCTGGCCCAGGGGAATCGAGATGATGTCGCCCTCGATAGTACCCTCTACCCAAGCGCCCTGGGTGTAGCCGCTAACGGGATCCTTCATGTAGATCTTGCCATCCTCGCCATACACGATGTAGCACTTGCCGCTCTGTGCGGTAAGAGACAGACCGAACATGCTGTTGACCATGCTCTCGCCAGCGCGCTTGTAGGTCTTGAACTCGCCCTCGGGCTGCTCGCTAACGATAGCGTTGATGCGGTTGGTTGACTTCTTCACCATCTTGGTGGTAGGAGCCACAAACTTGTGATTCTTAGTGTCGGGACGGACGTTCTTCAGCTGAACACCGGCCGAAACAGTGATGGCAACTGCCAATCCTGCTAAAAGTACTGATAATCTCTTCATAAATGAATCAATTAATTGGTTAGTAATAAATGAATTAAAAAAAACTTAAAATGAATATTTGTAGTCAAGTTGATGGTTTAACAGTAAATAGTTGTGCATCATTTGGGCTTGTTCCAAACTCTATGCGATTGCAAAAATACTGCTTTGTATTTAAATGTACAAGACTTTTTTTACTTTTTTTGATAATTAAAAACCATTATTTGGCTCCTAAGTGATTATTCATCGTTGTGCCCGCTTGTGTGAGCGGTGGAGAGTGCTTGCTAATGCAAGCAGTGGAGAGTGTAGAGAGCTCGCTAGCGCGAGCAGTTTAGAGTTTAGAGTGTAGAGTGTAGAGGGGCATCCGTCGCCTGGACTCCACGCTAAGACGCCAAGGCGCTAAACGATTGCGATTGCTCGCAAGAACTCGCAAGAAATCAAAAAAAAAATCGATTAGTTTGCGTCCGCATTCCGTCATCTGGAGTGCGGACGCCTCTGTAACCTCTAACCTTTAACCTCTAACCTTTAATCAGCGAGCTTCGCGAGCTTCTCTTGGCTGCCTGTACCCAGACGGGCTCGGTGTCCATGACGGGTTTGTTGACGGCCATCACGCCCGAGAGGTTGTGGGGCACGTAGGGCTCTTCGAGGTAGCGGATGTCATCGGGCGTCAGTTTGATGTCAAGCGCGCGCACGGCGCCCTCGATGTGGTGGAGTTTTGTAGCTCCCACGATGGGCGACTCCACCTTGGTCAGCAGCCATGCCAGCGAAATCTGCGTCATCTCCACGCTGTAGCGGTCGGCCAGTTCCACAACGCGCTCCACGATGCGGTTGTCCTGCTCGGCCGTGGCGTCATACTTGAAATGCATGAAGGCGTCTTTCTCCTGACGTGCGGAGGTCTCGCCGGGACGCTTGGCCAGTTTGCCTGACGCCAGTGCGCTGTAAGGCGTCTGGGCGATGTTGTCCTCGCGGCACAGCGACTGCATCTCGCGTTCCTCCTCGCGCATGATCAGGTTGTAGTGGTTCTGCACGCTGATGAACTTCGCCCAGCCGCGTTTCTCGGCCAGCGCGTTCATCTTAGCCAACTGGTAGGCATAGGCGTTGGCAATGCCGATATAGCGGGCTTTGCCCGTACGGACCACCTCGTTCATGCCCTCAAGAATCTCCTCGGCAGGCGTCTTATAGTCCCAGATGTGGTAGATGTACAGGTCAACATAATCCATGCCTAGGTGCTGCAGGCTGCTGTCGATGTTGTTCAGCACATGCTGGCGGCCGTTGATGCCGGCAGCAATCTCCTCGTCGGTACGCGGCAAGAATTTGGTAGCGACCACCACGTCATCGCGCCGTGCCATGTCACGCAAAGCCCGCCCCACATACTGCTCGGACGTGCCTAACTGATAGGCAATGGCAGTGTCGAAGAAGTTCACGCCCAGGTCGAGGCTGCGGCGGATGATTTCTCGTGTCGGCTCCTCGCCGATGGTCCATGAGTGCTGGCCGATGGTCGGGTCGCCGAAGCCCATGCAGCCGAGGCAAATGCGCGATACGCGCAAGTCAGAATTTCCCAGTTTTACGTATTCCATAACCCAAATGATTTATCGTTTGAAAGACACAAAAATACAAAAACTTACTGTTGTTAGTATTGAAGAAAATGAAAAAAGTGGCGGTTCAGAGAACCGCCTATGTTGTTTTTTTGATTACTTTTGGAGCAAGTAATCAATTTAATAATCACATGAAGAGGATATTGACATGGATGCTGGCGTTTGCTGTGGTAGCTGGCGCGAGCGCTAAAACCAAGGCGGTGAAAACACAGCCGCAACTGGCGTTTGACCCGACAATTGGTGAAACGAGGACCTTGACGATGCCCGATGGCCAGATGGTGAACTATACGGCCTATGAGGGCATGTTCTTCGTGACCAACGTGGAAGACTCCACTTATCAGACCATCAACGTGTATGTGCCCGACGGGGCGACGCAACAGACGCCCATACTGCTACGCACCTATGTAGGCGGCTATATGGCAGCACCTACCCAGCAGCCCAAGGCCGGCGATGCCACGGGCAGGGCATTGCGTGAAGGCTATGTGGTGGCCATTCCTGGTAGTCGTGGCCGCAACTCGACAGTAGTTGCCACTAAAACCGACAAAAAAGCCGGCATCAAGCGTGGACAGACCATCTACACGGGCCGTGCTCCTGCCGCCATCTTGGACTTGAAAGCCGCCATCCGCTACCTGCGCCAGTTTGACGACGTGATGCTCGGTGATGCTGAGAAGATTATCACCGACGGCACCAGCGCCGGTGGTGCGATGTCGAGTCTGATGGGCGCCACGGGCAACAATCCAGCCTACGAGCCCTTGTTGCGTGCCATGGGTGCCGCCCAGCAGCGCGACGACGTGTTCGCCTCGGTCTGCTATTGCCCGATTATCGACCTGGACCATGCCGACATGGCCTATGAGTGGCTCTATAACGGCACCGACAGCCGTCAGCAGGGCGATGCCGCCGTGTTGGCAGTGAGCAACGAACTCAAGGCGCAGTTCCCCGCCTATCTGGCAAGCCTGAACCTGCACACGCCCGACGGCACACTGCTCACTGCCGACAACTACCTGGATTACATCAAGCGTGAACTCATCCGAGCGGCACAAATCGCCAAGAATGCCGGTGCCGACATCCCCGATAGCCTCGGCTTCACGTTCAGCAAGGAGGACATGGGCGGAATGCCTCCGATCAATGGCGGCGTGCGTCAGGGTGGGGGACAGATGCCGCCGATGATGCAACGAGGTGGCCCTGGTGGCGGCAAGCCTGGCGATTATATCATCGACCTGGATATGCCGACCTATCTCAATTACGTCGTATCCACCCAGCCGTTGAAGACCGCCCCTGCATTTGACACCCAGGGTGTTGCAGGAGGCCGTGCATCGGGCGAGAACGATGAGTTCGGTAACAAGAGCGGCAGCAAAGTCAACTTTACCGATTATAGCGCCGCCAAGACCGGCTCGGTGGTGAGCGATGATATCCGCGAAAACGTGCGCCTGCTGAACCCGATGAACTTCATCGGTGACGGCGTGACCGACGTGGCTCCCCATTGGTACATCCGCCATGGAGCCCGCGACCGCGATACCTCCTTCCCCGTGCCCATCAACCTCGCGTTAAAACTCCAGAATGCGGGCAAGGACGTGAACTTCCTGTTGGCATGGAACCGTCCTCACAGCGGCGACTACGCCCTCGACGAACTCTTCGACTGGATCAACACCATCGTGACCGGCAAATAACTTATTTGGGATAGGCGCTGGGTGAGACGCGATAGATTTTCATTAGTGTCCCGTGAAGCCCCGTTAGGGGCGGTTAGGTCATAGGCAGGGGTGTAGCGAGGCGAAGCCGAGTGTAACCCCTGCAATGGAATACACCCATTCAAGCCCCATTGGGGCGGCAGTAAGTCCTGGACAATCTGTCACCCCTAACGGGGTTATTTTTCTCCATGCCCATACACAGGGGTTCCGCTTTGCTCCACCCCGGCCTATACCCTTGCAGCCCTACGGGCTTAAAAGCACTATTACTAATGAATACTTATTTGGACCGTTGCTTGAGATAGGCGCTGGGTGAGACGCCGTAGAATTTCTTGAACACCCGGGTGAAGTGTTGCGGATAGTCGAATCCGAGCTGTTCGGCTGTCTGGGCGATGTTTTCACCGCCAATGAGCAGTTTCTGTGCGCGTTGCATGACGAAACGGCGGATGATATTGCTTGCGGTGTCATCGGTCATCTGATGAATCAAGTCGCCGAAGTAATTGGGCGACAGAAACAGCTCCTGAGCACAGTATTTCACCGTGGGGAGCCCGTGGGTGCGATAGATGCCCTCGGCATAATACCGGTTCAGCAGATTCTCGAACCTTGTCAGCAGGTCATTGGTATTTGCCGTTTGCAATGACAGTTGCTTGGCATAGAAGCGTGCCACATGTTCAAGCACCAGTTCAATAAATGACACGATGATGTGCTGCTGATGGCCGTCATCACTGTTGCGCAACTCATTCCTCAACGCTTCCAACAACGATACAATGAGTTGCCGTTGCTCTTCATCCATGAGCAGGGCCTCGTTGGTGTTATAAGTGAAAAAGCTGTAGGCCGGCATCCGCTTTTCCAGATCGGTTCCGTGAATCAGCACGGGGTCGAACAGCAAGGCCCATCCCTTGGTCTGTATCTCCTCTCCGATGTCTGCCTTGCCGCCTATCTGCCCGGGTGAGACGCACATCAGGGCGTGGCGGTGCAGGTCATACGTTGTGAGGCCATAGGTCAGTTCCTCCAGCGTTTCGTCGGCAATGAACAGCCCATAGACATCGTAGTTGTTCAACGAGTGCCGGCAATGCTCCAACTCGTCGTAGTGGATAACCGAGACGAGTGGATGCAGCACAGGCGCATCGATATACCTGGCATAGTCGTTGACATTATGGACCTTTAAAATTTTCTCCATCTCAGGTGCAAAAATAATTGATTATTTTTGATAATCAGTAAAAAAGGTTGATTTATCAGTAAAACGATTTGGCCTTAAGTTTGGATTTCGCCGTACCTTTGCATCCAGAAAACAAACATTCATTTTAATCAAGAAACACTATGATGAAGACAAAGATTGCGTTGGGTACCTGGGCTTGGGGCGCAGGCGCTTTTGGCGGAGATGCCGTGTTCGGTTCCAATAACGATGTTGAGAATCTGAAACCCGTGTTCGAGGCAGCGATGAAGGCCGGACTGAACCTGTGGGACACCGCCACGGTCTACGGTATGGGCGAATCGGAACGCATCCTCGGCACGCTTGCCAAGGGGGTGAATCGTGACGACGTGTTGATTTCGACCAAGTTCACACCTCAACTTGCCGAGATTTATGACAACAGCGTCGAGAAGATGGCCGAAGCATCCATCGAGCGCATGGGCTGCGATTACATCGCCATCTACTGGATTCACAATCCCATGGATGTGGAACGTTGGACACCCGGACTGATTCCCTTGTTGTTGAGTGGTAAGGTGAATCGTGTGGGCGTTTCAAACCATAACATCCAGGAGATTGAACGTGCCAACGAAATCCTGGGCAAAGCTGGCTTCAAGATATCGGCTGTCCAGAACCATTTCTCGTTGCTCTACCGCTCCAGCGAGAAGGGTGGTGTGCTTGACTACTGCAAGAAGAACGACATCAAGTTTTGGGCCTATATGGTGCTGGAGCAAGGTGCGCTCAGCGGCAAGTACAATAAGGAGAACCCGCTGCCCGAGGAGAGTGACCGTGGCAAGAAGTATAACCCCGTGCTGCCCCAGTTGGAGGCTCTGACCAATGAGATGACCGCAATCGGTCAGAAGTACGGCGCATCGTGCTCACAGATAGGCATCGCGTGGGCCATCGCCAAGGGAGCGCTGCCGCTTATCGGTGCAACCAAGGAGCGTCACGTCATCGAGGCCGCCGAAGCCGCTAAGATTCAGTTGACGGCCGAGGAGGTGGTAAGATTAGAGCAACTGGCCGATGCCACTGGCATTGATACCCGCGGCGGCTGGGAACACAGTATGGAGTAAAAAATGCGCAAACTATTAACTATCATCACTACAATGCTTGCAGTCCTGTCACAGGCTCAGGGCGTGATTGATGTGCATAGCCACATCATCACCCCCGGGTTTGTGACTGCTCTCGAAACCGAGGGTCGGCTCATGGAGGAGGGTTTTCCGTTGCCAAAATATGACTTGGATAATCACCTTCGATGGATGGACGAGACAGGTATCGAGACTTCGGTGCTGACGCTGGCGGCCCCGCAGCCGTCATCGGCAGCTGTGGTAAGGGCAACCAACGAGGAGGCTTACCGCATCAAGCGCGAGCATCAGGGGCGGTTCATGTTCTGCGCCGCACTGCCGTTGCCCGATGTGGATGCGGCTATCCGCGAGGCGGTCTATGCGCTCGACACGCTGGGTGCCGACGGCATCAAGTTGGCGACAAACGTCCAGGGTCAATATCTGGGTGCGCAGGAGTTGGACACGCTGTTTGCCGTGCTCAACGAGCGGCATGCCGTTATCATCCTGCACCCGCATCGTCCCAATCCCGTCAACCATGAGGTGATGGCCCAGACGCCGCTCGCCATGCAGGAATACCTGTCCGAGACGACCCGCGCCGTGACCAACATGATCAGCCGCAATGTGCTGGCCCGTTATCCTGACGTGAAGGTCGTGGTCCCCCATTGCGGGGCTTATCTGCCGCTGGCTGTGCCTCGCATGAAGTCGCTCACGCCCGTCATGCAGGCCAACAAGATGGTGGGCGAGATCGATTGGGAGGCCAACCTCGCCGCGCTCTACTATGACCTGGCGGGAGCCCATTCACCCGAGACCATCCGCATGATGCTCACCATCACCACACCCGACCATCTGCTGTATGGCTCCGACTATCCCTACGTCGCCCCGCAGGTGCTCACACAGGGCCTGGCGAGGATGAAACAGTACCTCACCGACGAGCCCGACTTGGCCCCCTTCAAGGAGATGTTCCTGTACAAGAACGCACAACAATTATTTAAATGACCATACACCGATGAAGAAGCTATCATTCCTGTTGCTGGTTGCCGTGCTGAGCCTTTCGACCGCAGTTCAGGCACAGACCATTTTCCCCGCCGAATTTACGGCACCTGCCGAGTTCAACACGGGTACCGTCCACATCTCGGTACTCAGCCGCAGTGAACGGCAGATGACCACCAATTTCCTCTTTGAGCAGGGAAGCCGCAACTCATGGCACTACCATCCCAATGCCACTCAAGTGCTGATGGTGCTCGACGGCGAGGCCTACTATCAGGAGGAAGGCAAGCCCAAGCAGCTGCTGCGCAAAGGCGACGTGGTCACCACTGCACCCAATGTGCGCCATTGGAATGGAGCCACACCCTGGAGTTCTGCCGAATGCATGACCGTCACCGAGATTGTCGAGGGTGAAGAGCATGCCGTGCAGTTGCGCAAGGTGACCGATGAGGAATTTGCAAGTCCCGTCACTAGCGAGACGATGATTGTCCGCATAGCCGAGATCGAGGTGTATCCTGAGTATCTGGAAGAATATCTGTCGTATGCCAACGAGGTGGACCGCCTGAGTGTGGAGCGTGAGCCTGGTGTCATCTGCCTATTCCCGATGCAGAGCGCCGAGGACTCCACCCAAATCCGCATCCTGGAGATTTACGCCTCGGATGCCGCTTACCAGGCGCACCTCAAGACAGCGCATTTCCAGAAGTATAAGCAGGGCACCCTGCACATGGTGAAAAGCCTGAAGCTACCCACCATGCACCCCCTCGACCCCGCAACGATGAACCTGATCTTCAAGAAGAGATAAAAAGTTGCGGCCTCACCATGCGATTGTAGTGGGGCCGCAGTTTTTTTATTCCTCAAGGAAACTTACTTCCTCCAGGCGCCGATGATTTCGCCGATATAGACGGCGTGGATGCCTGCGCTGAACCTGCTGTAGAAATTACGCGGGGTGTCGTTGCGGAAGTCTTTCTCCTCTTGATGGAACGCAGTAATGATCTCGCACTCGATAACGGTCTTGGCTTCGGTGTAATAGGGCGTTCCGTTGGGAGTATAGGCCACGTGCAGGCCCAGAGCGGCTGCCTTGTCGCCGTCGCGGCCACTGTGACTGCCCATGTAATTAGCCACCTCTTCGTCGTCAAACTCCATGATGGTAAACCTCGGGAACCGCTCCATGAACTCGTAGGTGTAACGTGCAGGAGCCACATAAACGCTCACGGTCAAGCGGTTGTAACCCAAGTAATTGCCCAGACTGCCCCAGCCGATGGTCATGGCGTTGTGCTCAGTCTCGTCACCCGACAGCAGGATGGGTGCCCGCGAAAAGAACGTGAACGCATTGTCGGTGAACTCCTCTTTCAGGTTAATCTCCTTGTAGCCCTCAAGGGATTGGGCCATCATGTCTTGCATCGATAACATTGTCATCAGAATGGCTAAAATGATAAACTTCTTCATATTTCTGATTTTGGTTTCAGTACGTTAGCAGGTGGCGCACTCACTTGAAAATGGCATCCCTTATCTCTGAGAAACCGATCTGTGTCTTCCACACGTTGTCCTCCTTGTACAGGCGGAATTTTTTCTTTTTCACGGTGCCGTCGCTCAGGGTGAGGTCACACACCACTTCGGTGTAACCGTCGCGCACCTTGACCTTCTTGGCAGTGACTTTGAATTTCTTCTGTGTCAACTGTTTAAAGAATTCGTTTTTCTGATAGTCACTGAGTTTGTCATTCTCCTTGAACTTAACGGCTTCTTTAAGAAATTTCTTGTCAGTCTTGTTGGGCAACTCGTTGAAGAGGGTCTCGACGGCTTGCTTGGCATTACGGTGATACTTGTCGAGGTCAAGCACTGGACTGTCGCAAGCACTGAGCCCGATCAGGCACAATAGTGCGACGATTGAAAAAAACGATAAATGTTTCATAGTCATATCCTGTTAAATGGTTCCTTCCCTGCAAAGGTATGCATTTAATCCAACTCCTGCAATTACGCGACAGTTTTTTGCAATGATATAGGTAAAGGCTCGCCGCATTAGCGAAATTGGCATTGGAAACCCATAAAAGGGCTAACTGCTATATCGTTCCCTGACATTAGGCTCGGCGTGTTTCCGGCCAGGTGTTCCCATCTCGGGAGTCAAGACTTTGGCAACAAATCGCGCAGTTGCTCGATGTCGGTCGTATCTTTCTTCGTAAGGCAAAAAAGAGTGGATGACAGGAGCAGAATGATGAGCATCAAGTCGGATGACGACCTGATGATTGAAATGATTAACAGTACAGCGGCAAGGGCGCTGTAGGCGATTACCCATTTCTCCATCTTTTTGTACTTGCCATAGGCTGCCAATAGACCCGGCGCATCGTCGGCTTTGGCCATTTTGTTGAAACTGTTCATCCACGAGCATCCCACGATGATACAAAGTACATAAAGAACTGAATGCATGAGTAGGACCGTAACACTGGCATGTCGTGTGGCCTCTAAGATAATCATCACACCGGCAGCCAGCAAGAAAAGCACGAATATAATGGTCCTTGCTGTGGTACTCTTGGAAATCCTCATCTTAAGATTCTCAAAAAGGCTGTTGTCGCCATTCATTGTTTTTTGCTGTTCCATAATTGTCTTGAATAAATTGGTTGTTGTTTACCCTTTAGACGCAAAGATGGGGAAAAAACTACACGAGAAAGCCATTTTCCCCCTTTTTTAACAGACAATGGCGCCAAAGAAGCGATTTCAAAGGATAACTTCTATGCAACATTGTGTCCAATCTTGCACAATTATGGTTTTTTATTGATGGTTGTGTTGTCTAACTCGGCAATTATCAGTATATTTGCGGTGATTTATTTTATCGTTTAATCAACATTAATTCTTATGGAAAAAGGAATACGTATTTCTTTGCGGGCCCTGTTTATGGGCCTGATGGTGTTTGCCGCATCGTCGGTGTGGGCAAACCCCGGTGATGTCCTGCTCGAAGAGACCTTCGACACGCAGGAAGCGTTTGACTCCTGGACCATCGTGGATCAGAACGGTGGCCGCACGTGGGAGTTCCTCAATGGCATGGCTGCTTACATGCTCGACTACCAGACCGGCCTCCCAGGTGATGATTACTACATCTCGCCGGAATTTGAGTTGGATGCCGACAATGTGTATGAACTGACGTTCTACATGGGCGTGCTGTCCAAGACCGAGAACCTGCGTGTCCTGCTCGGCACCAGCACCGATCCCGCCTCGTTCACCCAGGTGCTCGCCGACTACCCCGGTGTGGTCCGCAGCGACTCGGGCGACAAGACGGTCAAGGTGTATGCTGCCACCAGCGGCAAGTATCGCCTGGCTTTCTATGCCTACAGTGAGCCCGAGCAGCACCGCGTCGAAATCGACAACGTGAAGCTCATCGAGAAATCGTCCAAGGGTGTTCCTGGTGAGGTGACCGGCGTTGTGCTGACACCTGCCGACCTTGGTGCCACCGAGGCTACGCTGGCCTTCACGGCTCCCACGGTAAACGCCGCTGGCGAGGCCTTGAACGAACTTACCGCCATCGATGTTTATGTCAATGGTGAACTCGAGAAGACTTTCGACAATCCTGCTCCCGGTGAGGCCTTGACCTATGTGGATACCGAGGTCTTGAACGGTTTCAACACCTACCGTGTCGTTGCCCGCAATAGCGAGGGTGAGGGCAGTGCCGTCGAGGTGACCGCTTTTGTCGGCATGGATATGCCCGTGGCTCCCACCAATGCGGTGGCCAAGCTGAACAACGACATGAGCATCACCGTGACTTGGGACGCCCCCACGCAGTCGGTCAACGGCGGCTATGTTGACTTCAGCGCGATCACCTATCGTGTGGAGCGCAACAGCGAGTCGAGTGGCGTGGTTGCCGAGGGCATCAGCGAGACCTCCTATACCGACATCATTCCCGTCACCGAGGGCCAGGTTAACGCCAACTACACCATCACGCCGCTCTATAACGGCAATGAGGGTGAGGCCGTGCAGAGCAACAGCTTGGTAACCGGCAAGCCCCTTGATCTGCCTTACAGCGCATCGTTCGCTTGGGGTGAGCAAGAGAACTGGACCCAGGACGGCGAGGTAAACGACTTTGACTTCTATGCCACGGGCGACATCTACGACGACTGGACGGGTGAGCCGCTCATCGAGGCTCCTGACTACGACGGCGGTTTCCTCGTTGCCGAGAGCCAGTATGCCGACTACGACACGCACAGCCGCATCGTTTCGCCCATGCTGAACCTCAACAGCGTGAACGTGCCCACCATGAAGTTCATGTTCCACTATGGCCGCAGCGCGTGGTATGATCCCGAGTGGGATGGCGAGATCGACGACAACATCCAGGTGCAAGTCTCCTTTGACGGCGGCGAGTGGCAGGATGTCGAGAACGCCCAGTTCTTCCTCAACGAGAGGACCGACCAGTGGGTTGAGTGTGAAGTGATTCTGCCCAAGAATGCTGACGCCAACTTTGCCAACATCGGCCTGTTGGCTTCGGCTCTGAGCGACCAGATGGGCGCACGTCGTGACCTGTATGTGGACAACATCCGCATCGGTGAGGCCAGCGTCGAGAATGATCTCGCCGTTACCGCCTTCACCATCGACCCGAAGCGTGTCAACGTGGGCGAGAACTTCGAGATGAAATATGACATCATGAACCGCGGTTCACAGGAGGCTCAGAACTACACCGTGAACATCTACCGCGACGGCGAACTCTATCAGAGCGTCACCGAGCAATCTCTTGCCGCCGGTTTCTCAACCACCGGTCTGGCAACCTATACCGCAGCTGCTGCCGATGCCGAGATGGAGTCCATCAACTGGCAGGTCGAGGTGGTTTGGGCCGACGACATGATGCCCGAGAACAACATGAGCGCCATCATCGCCACCTCGGTTCGTCCCAACGAATTGCCCGCACCCGAGTATCTCTCGGCTACCACCAGTGAGGGCAACGTGACCCTGATGTGGGAAGCTTGCCAGTCGGTTGAGCCGGCACAGGGCGAACTGGCCTATGTGACCGATGACTTCGAGTCCTATCGTGCCTTCGCCATCGACGGCGTAGGCGACTGGACCCTCTACGACGGCGACCAGGCCACGACACTCGTGACGCCGCGCATCCCCGTCACCTACGAGAACCAGGGCGCTCCCATGGCCTTCCAGGTGTTCAACACGACCGAGACTCAGACTTGGGTAGATGACAACATGGATAATGCGTTCATGCCTCACAGCGGTGAGCAGTACATGGCTGCTCCCAGCGTGGACTACCCCTACGAGAACGACGACTGGCTGATTACGCCGCGCCTCGACGGCCGTGCACAGACCATCAAGTTCTGGGCCAAGGCTGCCACCTTCGACTCGGAGTGGATCAACGTCTATACCTCGACGACCGACAACCACCACGACAGCTTCGTGAAGCTCAACGACGAGGAACGCATCTACGTCGGTGACGGCTGGCGTGAGTATACGTTCGACGTGCCCGAGGGTACCACCTACTTCGCCGTGCGTTGCATCCGCCGCAGCGTGATGCTGATGGTTGATGACTTCACCTTCGCTCCCGCAGCCACCAGCGAGGCTCCCCGCACCCTAACGGGTTACAACGTCTATTGCGACGGCGAGTTCATCGCCTTTGTCGCTGCTCCCGAGACGAGCTACACGAGTCAGATGGCCGGCAACGATGCCACCTACTATGTGACCGCAGTCTATGAGCAGGGCGAGAGCCTGCCCAGCAACGAAGTGAGCGTCCAGACTACCGCTATCGAGGAAGTCATGAGCGCCATGCCTGCCGATGCGCGTATCTACGACGTGCAGGGTCGTCAGCACAGTGAGCTGCAGCAAGGTGTCAACATCATCCGCTACAGCAACGGCACCGTCCGCAAAGTCCTCGTGAAGTAATCTCTCACGACACTTAATGGGAGCCCCAAAAGTTGCAAAACAGCTTTTGGGGCTCATTTTGTATAATCATCAATTAATAGGTGAGAATCAAGGGATTTGCCAGCATGGAATTCTTAAATAATCTGAAAAATGGCACTTTAGAATTTGTATTTTGAGGATTGTAATTATTTTTGCGGCGCATGAAACGAGGATTAGCACATAACGGTGTCACTCGCAGGCAGCAACTGTTTGCCTGGATAATACTGTCGGTATATGTGCCGATGGTGTTGCTGGCTTCGCTTCATGTACATACCATCAACGACTTCTCCAGGGCTGTCGATTGCGACCAATGCGACACTGCGACTCACCATTCGGGGCATTTTACCGTTGGCATCCATCACGTTGATGAGTGCTTGTCGTGCCGTTTCCTCAGCACACAGATAGATGTACCCCGCACGGTAGCCACCCTTGTGGTGAAGCAAGTAACAGTTCATCTGGAGTTTTTCCTGGCCAGCGATCCTGTTGTCAGGGTTGTGGCCCATCCGTCGTTGCGTGCTCCCCCGTTTATTCTGTGATTCATCACTCCTTGCTAGATAGTCTGCGACAGATTATCCGGCTATAGCTACATCCATTTTTAATCATTAAAAGAATCACAGAATGAAATCATACTTTTGGATTCTTCTGCTGTTGGCGTGCGTGGGCACGATGACAGCTCAAGAAGCGGTCGTGCTCGACTCGACCGATGTGTTCTTTCGCCACATAGAACTCAAACAAGTGGTTGTCACCGGTCCGACCGGTGCAGTAAAGATGCAGGACATGTCGATGCCTGCAGCTGTCGTTGACCGTAACAGTCTGCGCATGTCACCGGCAACAAACATTGTCGATGCGGTGGCCAAACTGCCCGGTGTGGCACAGGTGAGCACCGGCAGCGGCATCTCCAAGCCCGTCATCCGCGGATTGGGATACAACCGTGTAGTCGTCGTAGCCGACGGCGTGCGTCAGGAGGGGCAGCAGTGGGGCGACGAACACGGCGTGGAGATTGACGGAAACGCCGTGAGCTCGGTCGAGGTGCTCAAGGGACCCGCGAGCCTGCTCTACGGCTCGGATGCCCTGGCGGGAGTCCTCAAACTCAACACCGACCCCGTTGTGCCGCTGGGCAAGATGCGCGTCAATGTGAATTCCGAATACCACTCCAACAGCGGCCTCGTGAACTACTCGTTTAACTTCGGCGGCAACAAGAAGGGCCTGTCTTGGAACCTGCGCTACGGCGATAAGTTCGCCCATGCCTACAAGACCCCTGGCGACGGCTACGTCCCCAACACGCAGTTTCGCGAGCGTGCCTTCTCGGGCATGCTGGGCGTGAACCGAGCCTGGGGCCATACGCGCCTGACGGGCTCCTATTTCCACCTCACTCCAAGTATCGCCGAGGGCGAGCGTGACCCGCTGACGGGAGAACTCGAACAGCCTTATGCCGACACCAAGACCTATCACCACGGTCTGCCATACCAGCAGGTTTATCACTACAAGACCGTGTTTGACAACGCGTTCTATCTGGGGGATGGCCGCCTCAATGCCGTGCTGGCTTACCAGCAGAACCGTCGCCAGGAATTTGAGGAGCCGGATGAATACGGACTTTACCTCAAGCTGCACACGGTCAACTACAACGTCCACTACGTGACAAGGCGCCTGGGCGAAGACTGGCGCATCACCGGTGGTGTGAGCGGCATGTGGCAGCGCTCGCTCAACGAGGGCGACGAGTTTTTGATCCCTGACTACAGCTTGTTTGACTTCGGCGCCTTCGTCACTACGACGGCTAACGTCGGCCGTTGGGCCCTGAACGGAGGTCTGCGCTTTGACAACCGCCATCTCGACAGCCGTGAGCTGATGGATGACGGCGACCTGCGTTTCCAGGCCTTCAAGCGTGACTTCAGCGGCTTTACCGCCAGTGTGGGCGCCGTGTGGCACGCTACCGAGCACCTGGACCTGAGGGCAAATGCCGCCCGTGGATTCCGCGCCCCCAACATCAGCGAGTTGGCCAGCAATGGTGTGCACGAGGGCTCACTGCGCTACGAGGTGGGTAACCGTGACCTCAAGCCCGAGTTTAGCCTGCAGTTCGACCTGGGTGCCGAGTTGACCACGTCATGGATGGATGCGCAGTTGTCGTTGTTCAGCAACCGCATCGACAACTACATCTTCATCCACCGCTCGGGCGAGGTCATCGACGATGAGTTCATGACCTATCGCTACGACAGCGGCGATGCCCAGTTGCTGGGTGGCGAGTTGGCGCTGGACATTCATCCCTGGCATTTCCTGCACTTGGGCACGAGTTTTTCTCTTGTCAATGCCGTGCAGTTGCACCAGCCCGAGGAATCCAAGTATCTGCCGTTCACTCCGGCACCGCGTTGGCAGAGCGACATCAAGTGGGAAATCCTGCACGACGGCCGCGTGCTGAACAATGCCTTCATCTCGCTGGGCGTGGATTACAACTTCAAGCAGGACCATTATTACCGCGCCGATGACACCGAGACTGCCACGCCGGCCTATTGTCTGCTGAATGCCGCTATTGGCACCGACATCATGGTCAAGGGCCAGCGTGTGGCCTGCCTGAGCCTGATGGGAACCAACCTCACCAACAAGGCTTACCAGAGCCACTTGAGCCGCCTTAAATATGCCGACGTCAATCCCGTCACCGGCCGCCAGGGTGTGCTGAACATGGGCCGCAATATCATCGTCAAACTCACCATCCCCCTCGAGTTCTGAACAAGCTTAGTTCTTGACGACGAAGATGTCCAAGGGAAAGAATTCCGCTGCCATCATGGTAGCGGTTTTCCTTTATTTGGGTGCAGGCATTGTGACGGCTGCTAAGTAAACGCCAATAACAAGCGAGTAGTTTTTGAAAAAATCGTTAACTTTGCAGGTGTCATTGAAAGTGAATACTGGACATTATGGAAATTAAGTGGGAAGACGGTCACGCCATCAAAGTGAGGGTGGATAGCGGTAGCACGGTGGTGATTTCGGCCAACAGGGAGGGCTTGCTCTCGTTGGCCAGGCAGTTGACGGCCATGGCGAATGAGGAGGTCGGGAGCCACATCCATTATGACGAGTACAACTCATTGGAGGAAGGCTCCTGTGAGATGATTATCGAGAAGATTGAATAACCCCCATTATCATCACATGATTACAATCAGGGCATATCAGAAACAGGACGCGTCCCGGGCCATGGAGATATGGAACGAGGTCGTGCGTGAGGGCGTCGCCTTCCCTCAGGTCGAGGAACTGACCGAGCAGGAGGCTCACGGCTTCTTCTCCAGCCAGTCCTATACCGGTGTCGCTGTGGATAGCGAGACAGGCGAGGTGGTCGGCCTCTACATCCTGCACCCCAACAACGTGGGCCGATGCGGGCACATCGGCAATACCAGCTATGCCGTCAGGTCGGACAAGCGCGGGCTGCACATTGGCGAGCAACTCGTGAAGGACTCGTTGGTGATGGCTGCCCGTCTGGGTTTCCGCTTGATGCAGTTCAACGCGGTTGTGGCTGCCAACGTCCACGCCCTGCATCTGTATGAACGCTTGGGCTTCACCCAATTGGGCCGAATTCCCAAGGGCTTCCGCATGAAGGACGGCCACTACGAGGACATCATCCTTCTCTATATCGAATTGTAAATCAATTCACTCAACAGCCCTCAAAACACCCTTTTTTTCATATAATATTTTTAACTTTATTCCGTTTATATAGGTAAAGGGACTATTTTTGCGTGAATGGTCGCTTTATCAGAATTTATTAATTGGTTATACTGTTTCGTCTAGGATAGAGAGTACTTCATTACCTAATTATTTTTTGTCTAACATTAAAAGTTTTGTGTTATGAATAGAATAGTAAATATCCTTTTGGCCTCAGCGTTAATTGGTATATTGGCAAGTTGCACTGATTCGGGTAACGCCATTATTGACGAACCCGACCCCAAGCCCACAGAGATCCTCATCAATCTCAGCAGTCCATACCGATGGGTGCTGTCATCGGTACCGGCAGATGCCTTACTGTTCCCTGAGGCTTCGTTGGTCAACGACGTGACCTATGGCAAGAACCGCGCATTGCTGGCGTGGTATACAATTGACCCAGTATTCACTCAACGCAATTCGCCCGATGCTCCGGACTACATCAAGAATGACCTTGATGGCTTGAGTTATCCTTATGCCCGTGAAGTGTCAATCAATGAGGTGTACCCTGACCATGAGTTGAAAGATGGTGAGTCGTCGGTAATCCCGACGTTGAACCTGTCGTTCTATCCGAGTGAGCGCGGACCGTACAACCTGGATGCTACCAATGTGGATGAGTACGGCCACCTGCTTTATCCCGAGAGACGCTGGGGCGGCATCATGTGCTTCTTGACGAGACAATACAACAACTTTGAGTCGGCGGGCGTCAATTGTCTCCAGTTCTGGCTGCTTGACCCCTTCATGGATCCCGATTTGGGTAACCATGATGGTGGCTTCCTCTACTTCAATTTGGGCGACGTGAGTGAGGACATCCTCAAGGACGGTCTCATGAGTTTCGAGAACGGCTTGCCCGACAATGGCGAATCCACTGCCGCCATACAAACGGTCTGGGGCAAAGTCCCCTCCCAGGCTCCAGTGACATATGCCTTTGATAACAGCAGTAGCACACGCATCCACAAGGACGTCGGCTTTGATGGACTGTTAACAGCCGAAGAGTTCGTGCATCCGTCTTATGCTCAATTCATTGAAGATCTGAAAAGAAAGTTGCCGGCATCTACAGTTGCCTCAATGCGAGAAGATCCGTTCTCGCCGATCAACGACCCCGCCAGTGATAATTATGCGTTCTATCTCCACACTTATTATGATCAGAGCAAAGCGAGTATCATCGAACGGTACAAGCATTACGTTGGTACCGAAGGTAACTCGTTGTCCCCTGCGGAAGCAAACGACAGGCAGCATCAGACGTCGCGTTCAATACCCGATATCGAGGACATCGACCTGAATTTCTCCCTTAACGAGAATGAACGTTATTTCCAGTACCGCATCGCCATCGTTCCTGACTCGATGCGCGTGGGTTCAAACTATATCACCGATAAGCATGTCGCCAATGTGCGCACGCGTAACGGCCAAGCCCAGGTGGCAACGTGGTACCAGTTCACCATCCCCCTGAATGAGTATGAGAGGAAAATCGGTTCGATAAATGATTTCTCTTACATCCGTTATGTGCGCATGTTCATGACGGGATTCAAGCGGACTACCCACTTGCGGTTCGCAACGCTCGGGTTTGTTCACGCTGAATGACACTGATAAAACAATCTATGGCAAGGAGGGAAACGCCCCAGGTGGCAATCTCTTCTTGCTTTTTTATATTTCGGGAGGGAAATTGAAATAGGTAGCCACTCAGGGCGGGGTAGTGAATGATGCGTTCAAGTCTTAACAAATCATAAAAGTGAGTTCATTGTCATGTCAACCAATGGTAGTAACTTTGCAACCGAAACAATAGAAAAGTTAGTAAAACTGATAATCAGAACAAAATATGTTACGAGACATTATTGTTGATCCATACTTTCCTGATTGCCCGATACGCAATATCCTGTCGCGCATCAGCGACCGATGGTCGATGCTGATACTGTACACGCTCGACGGGAAGGACACGCCGATGCGGTATTCCGACATCCTTGCGGCGATACCCGACATCTCGCAGAAGATGCTCACCGTGGCGCTGCGCAACCTGGAGGCCGACGGGCTGGTACAGAGGCAGGCCTATGCCGAGATACCGCCCCGGGTGGAGTACAGCATCACCGAGCGAGGCAAGTCGCTCATGCCGCACATCAACAGCCTGATTGAATGGTCGCTGGCCAACCTGGCCGACATCTTGAATGACCGCAAGAATTATTCATCAAATAAAAAACATTAATCACATTTTACTACACAATGAAACAGATTGAAAAGATTGCACAGGGTGCAAATTATGCCGCCATCAACGTTGGCCGCATCAGCGAGATTATCGAGCACGAGTTGCCTATGGGCCCGGACTTCACGATTCAGGGTAAGGTCTTCGGCGGACAGGCCGTTGGAGCAGCAGCCAGCGAGTTCTCTTTCCAGACGCTCGTTCCGGGACAGGACAGTGGTTTCCTGCACACTCACAAGACCCACGAGGAACTTTACTTCATCCTGCGTGGCGAGGGCCAGTACCAGGTCGATGGCGAGATCTTCCCCGTCAGCGAGGGTAGCGTCATCCGCGTGTCTCCCGACGGCAAGCGCGCGTTGAAGAACACCGGCAGCGAGAACCTGACGATGCTCTGCGTCCAGTACAAGGCCACCCCGTTCACCGAGGCCGACAACCCCATGAACGACGGTATCATCCTGCAGGAGCCCCTCAACTGGTAATACAGGTAGGCATTATGCTAAAGAGTTAGTGAGGTGGACGATAATTTCGTCCACCTCACTCATTATTGCCCGACCTTGGATATATTAGCCTGCGTTTCAGAAATGCTCAAATTATTTTGGCATTTCATTCAACTTGCACTGAATTTCACTATCTTTGTGACGGAGTTTTTTGATGGTGTAGAAGTGATATGGAATATAAGACATTGAACAACGGCTTGCAGATGCCGATGGTGGGCCTGGGTGTCTATGACGTCCCCCAAAGGGAAACCCAGCGGGTTGTGGAGGATGCCATTTCGGTTGGCTACAGGAGCATCGACACGGCGGCCATGTACTATAACGAGAGCGGGGTGGGGGATGCCGTTCGGGCGTGTGGCGTTCCGCGTGAAGAACTGTTCATCACGACGAAGATATGTGATTCCTGCTATACTCGGGACGAGACGATGCGCTCGGTCGATCATTCCATGAAGCAACTTGGCCTGGACTATGTGGACCTGATGCTGATTCACTGGCCTGTCGGGAAGCCTGCTGTCATGTGGCATACGCTCGAGGAACTTTTTGGGCAAGGCTTGTTCAAGGCTATCGGCGTATCGAATTTCTATCCCAACACCTTCCCGATGATCGTGAAGGACGCTACAGTCATGCCTGTTGTCAACCAGTGCGAGACCCATGTGCTCTATCAGCAGCGAGCGATGATGGAATACCTGCAGCCCTACAACGTGGCCCTGGAAGCATGGAGCCCGTTGGCCGAGGGTAAGCACGGCATCTTTAAGAATCCGGTGCTCAAGGCAATCGGCGAGAAATATGGAAAGACCGCCGCCCAGATAGCCTTGAAGTTTTTGCTCCAGCACGGTGTCATCATTATCCCCAAGACCACCCACAAGGAGCGGATGATTGAGAATATTGACCTCTTTGACTTTGCACTGACCGATGATGACCTCAGTGCGATACGTCGCCTTGATTCGGGCAGGAATGTTACCGGCTGGCCCTCAGATGCCCTCAAATACAATCCTGACAGCGTTTGATGCAGTAATAAAAAATAGGCTATGCCATATAGCCTATTTTATTCCCCACGTTATGTAGATGATGTTTTGCTGATTATTCGCAGTAGAATGTAATCTCGTTGCCATCATTATCCTTGACAATGAGTCTCTTGTCTTCGTGCGACACGATTTTCATATTGGTCAGATTGGCGATTATAGAGAGCAGACCTTCTTTCATTTGGAGTTTTGTGTTGTCAATTTCAGCCGTAAATTCCTTTTCAAACTCGGCCTTGGTCTCAGTCTCATCTCCAACGATTCTGTAGTCTAGTTCGACCTCGGCTTTATCTTTGTCAAAAGTCACATTCAAGTCTTTACCATCCAGTTGGTAGGTGATAGGAACGACAAGATTTACCGAGAGATTAAAGAGCAAGTTAACTTCTGAATCTTCTATCTCACCCTCAATCGCTGAGATGAATTCACCAGTCCCGTTTTCCTCTAAAGTAAAAGCTATAGCAGCCTCCGGTCCATATTCCTGGGCAATCATTGTACACCACTGTTTGCCTGTCAGGCTCTGAGCATGAAGAGCCATTGACGCCACGAACATCAGAATCAAGGTAAAAAAAGATTTCTTCATCATTTTGTATAGTATAGATTAATTGTCGTTAGTTAATTGGTTAGCGATTCATAGTGGACAATGACTTGAACTGCCGCTATGATTGCTGCTGCAAAAATATGGAAAATATTTATCTTTATCCCGCTGAATTGATAAGAAAATGATTGCTCGGCACAAAATCGCTGTCTTTGCAGCCCGGGGACAAAGACAAATCACATTCGGAATGGCTAATGAAGACTGCTTAATCAGCATGGAATGAATCACGATAAAAAGCGACGGGGTGCAGACTGTCGTAGCTCTGCACCCCGTCGTGATGTGGTGGTGATTTATCGATTGTTATAATGCATAGAATGGCATTTCTTTACCATTATCAATCTGGAGGGTAAGTTCCTTGTTGGTGAGCTTGACGATCTTCATGTTGTGCATCTTGGGCATGCCGTTGAGCATTGTATTCTTGAATTCGCCTTTCAAGCCATTGAGATCGCTCCTGATTTGCTTGTCCATCAGCTTCTTGGTCTTGGCGTCCATGCCCTTGATTTCATAGTCAAAATCAACCTCGGCTTGACCTTTGTTAAGGTCCATTGTCAAGTCTTTGCCATTCAGGGTGTAGGTGCCGGGAACGGTCACACTGCCCGTGATGGTGATGGGCACACCATCCTCTTTTATCTGATGCTCAGCACCGACGAGGAGTTCGCAGGCACCGTTTTTATCAAAGGCCAAAGCCACAAGCACATCTTTGCCGTCATCATCGGTCAGTTTAGTCCCCCATTGATGGGCTGTCAGACTCTGGGCATTAAGAACCATCACCGAAACAAACATCAGCAGTAAGCTTAAAAATGATTTCTTCATAATCTGAATAAATTGGTTAAATGACGTGAGTTGAATGGTAGTATTGCATTGCGGGCAATAACTAAACTGCCGCAAAGTTAGAGCAAATATTTCAATTAATACTGATTTTTGGCATAATTTCTCAAGATATTTGTCGGTTAGCGAAAAATCGCTACCTTTGCCCCTCGAGAAAGAAAAACCAGGAATCATGAAATATATTGTAACTACATTCACATTGATGGTCTTGCTGTTATGTTCATGCCATAACGGCAAAACGAATGAGATTCAGGCCACTGGCATCACGGCCGAAATGGCCTACGAGGGTGTCAACAACTATTGCCACACTGAGTATGACTGGAGTGTGGCCGACGAGAACCCCTCCATGATGTCGGTCACGATGGGGGAGGAGACCGAGACGGAATACAAGGTGATTTTCCGCAGTTATACAGGCGCGCTGGTGAATTTCTATGTCGATAAAGCCAGCGGCACGGCACGCCTGGTAGAGTCGGTCCCCGCGCTGGGCATCGACAGCGTCGCCGGCACCATAAACCTGCTTGATTACCTTGACAAGGACCGCAATGAGAAGCAACAAGAATGACCTGATGGGCACATGAATAAGCCCATAGACAAGAATCTCATAGCGATACTCATGGCTGCCGGTTGCTAGACTGCCGCGAAGTAAACCAAGATAAAACAGGTATTTCGCGAGAAAAAGCTAACTTTGCCCTTGAGAAAGATTAATCTGTATTTATGAAAATTAAAAACAGACCTGATCCCAATGAGGCTTTCCCGAATCCTAAGATTCCAAGCCTCTGCTTCATCAAAAACGTGGTGAAGAATCCGCGCATCATCATCGGTGACTATACCTATTACGATGACGTGGATGGTGCTGACCAATTCGAGAAGCATGTAACACATTTCTACGACTTTATTGGTGATCGGCTGATCGTCGGTAAATTTTGCGCTATCGCCAAGGGTGTGGAGTTTATCATGAATGGTGCCAATCACAGGATGGACGGCGTGACAACCTATCCGTTTTATGTCATTGGCGGGGACTGGGGCAGTGCCATTGCACCGGTGAAAGACGAATTGCCGCTGAAGGGTGATACCGTTGTGGGCAACGACGTATGGATCGGGCAGCATGTCACCATTATGCCTGGCGTTCACATTGGCGACGGAGCCATTATCGGAGCCAATTCGGTGGTGGCCTCAGACATTCCTCCGTATTCCGTTGCCGTTGGTAATCCCTGCCGTGTTGTCAGAAAACGCTTTGACGATGAGTTCATCAACTATCTTCTGGAACTAAAGTGGTGGGATTGGGACATCGAGAAGATTGAGGCCAACTTTGAGGCCTTGTCTAGTGGTGACCTGTCGTTAATAAAGAAGATTACAATAACGACTTAAAACGCAATACAATGGAAGCAGGAACTGAACTTGTCAGGCTCACCGAAGAGCGTGTCATCGCCTTCAAGGAAGAAATGCAGGAGGCCTTCGAATGTGGCTTCCAGGGCCATATCAAAGACGATGTCGATAACTCCAACCAATGGCAGGTATTGCCCGATGGGGACTTTTACCAGGCGATGCAGGCCGAGGGCGCCGAGGCCTATGAGGCTGTCGATGCCAACGGCCAGCGTGTGGGCGGTGCCATCATCGCCATTGACAGCACGAAGCATCATGGCGAGCTGGCTTTTCTCTACGTGAAAGTGGGGGCACAGGGTAAAGGCATTGGCCAAGTCATCTGGAAGTCCATCGAGACGATGCACCCCGAGGTGGAAGTGTGGGAGACCTGCACCCCCTATTTCGATCGCCGCAACATCCACTTCTACATCAACTGCTGCGGTTTCCACGCCATCGAGTTTTTCAACGCGCATCATCGTGACCCGAACATGCCTGAGCAGTTCGACCCCAACGACGGCCTGTTCGTGTTCGAGAAACGGATGAAATAACCGCTAACACTATTTTCATCATGACAGCATTCAGACCCATGCGCCGTAATCGGCAGCAGTTATCCAATGAAGAATGTGAGCGTATCCTCGGCCGTTGCACCTCGGGCGTGCTTGCGCTTGCGGGCGACGGCGGCTACCCCTATGCTGTACCGCTCAGCTACGTCTATGCCGATGGGGTCATCATCTTCCATTCGGCAGTGGAAGGCCACAAAGTCGATGCCATCAAGCGGGATGACCGTTGCTCGTTTTGCGTCATCGATAAGGACGAAATCAGGCCGGCTGAGTTCACAACCCACTTCAGGAGCGTGATTGCCTTCGGCCGCATCCAGATGATTGAGGATGCCGACGAGAAAGTGCAGGCTCTGCGCCTGTTGGGCCGCCGCTATTCGCCCAACGACGAGTCTGGGCTGCAGCATGAGATTGACAAGTCGCTGGACCACGTGCTGCTGCTGCGCCTCGACATTGAACACATGTCCGGCAAACAGGCCATTGAACTGACCAAGTAACTCCCCAATGCTCATTTGTTGATCCTGTGTCATAATTGCGACTTGGTATTGCGATTGTGCTATCGCGCCGCTCGCAGGGCGGATGTAGTTGTAGCAGATGAATTATGACACACCATCATGGTGCGACAAGAAAAGAGACGCAAAATTTTGCGTCTCTACATTTTCGTGGCGAGGTCCATTGGCTGAACGGTTGGCGACAACAATCGTTGAACTGTTTTGCATGATGAATATTTTTTGCTATATTTGCAAGCAAAAATCTAATTTAAGTTTCATTTAATCATCTACATTATGGGGAAGAAAACCATGTTTTTGCTTGCTGTGGCCATGCTCTTGCTGTGGTCATCACAAGCGAGGGCCCAAGATTCGCCTCAGCAGCCCGTTGACTTGACCACCCGATTGGCCAATGCCACGCATGACGGCTTGAGGAAAGTCAAGAACCTGCCCTCAAAGAATGTTGACGCCCGCGCCTCGCAAACCGATGTGGCGACCGCGCCGACGGCGCCTGCCGATAAGAAGCGGGACGCCGTAGTGAAAACCAAGGCTCAAGAAGCCGCTTCTGTGTCCAAAGTGAAGGACAAGAAGGAAACGGCCATCGAGCGTATGGCCCATCATCCTGCCGCAGGTCCGAGCCTGAAGAACAACAGGGCGCCTCGACGTGCCGGGGAAGTGCGCGATGACTATGGTGTGATTATCAAGCCCGCCGAGGGTCAGCGAAAAATCTATAACCGCTCGGGAAATGCGCTGATTTATGACCCTGACGGCGACTCCAGGCTGCTCACCGAGCAGTTCGGTCAGGTGCATGTCGTATTCTGCGACAATGGCGATGTCTATATCAAGGACATCATCTCTACCTATCGCACAAACTCTTGGGTGAAAGGCACCTTGGACGGCAACACCATCACCATCCCCACGGGACAGCTGGTGGGCCACAGCGGGTACTTTGCAGTGCCTCATGTCCTCTATTGGGGCGTGAGGGATGACCGCTTCTACTTCAAGGACGATGCGCATGATGCGATTACCTTCACCATCGACGGTGACCAAATTACGCTCAATGGTTCGAACGAGGACAACATTATCGGCGTGTTCTATGAGAGCGACGGCAATGTTGACTTCTCCGACTTTGGCGACTATGAGAGCGTCTATACCTTCGATCACGACTTTGTGACCCTTGATGTGGTGACGGTGACGCCGCCGGCTGGCCTGGAGACCGAGACGTGGTACACCCGCGGTCATTACTACGAGGGCTCGTCAGTGCCTTTCCGCGGTCAGGTCAACCTGGGCTTTGATGGCGATGATGTGTACCTGCAGGGCCTGTTCGCCGGCTACCCTGACGCGTGGATGCATGGCGTCATCAACGACGGCACCGTGACCTTCGACGGCATGCAGGTGCTGGGCGAACTGGACGGCCAGACCATCTATGCCATGGGCTACAACGGTGACAACCTGGTGCCCTATGAAATGGCCTTTGACGAGGAGGGTGGGGTATTCACCTCGCTCGTCGAGTTGCTTGCCAACGGCAGTGACGAGAATGTGGATTTCGACGTTTGGATTGAGGACGTGGCCATCAGCCGCGAGGACCCCTTCAAGCCCATCGAGGACTATCCCTACCTGAACACCTTCCAGACCACCGATGAGCAGGAGGCATTCACCATCATCGATGCCAACGGTGACCACGACACATGGGACTTCGCCTATAACAGCGACGATAACTGGTTTGCACGTTACACCTACAACGAGAGTTTTGATGCCGACGACTGGCTGATTTCGCCCGCCTTCCACTTCGAGGCCGGCAAACAGTACCGCCTGACGTTCGACACCTGGAATAAGGGCTATGACGAGCGCATCGAGGTGTTGGCCGGCAACGAGGCCACCCCCGAGGGCATGACCATCCAGGTCGTTGAGCCCACCGACGTGACCTGGGAGGAAGAGCCCCAGCAGCTCGAGGCCAAGATTACCGTGAGCGAGACAGGAACCTATTATATCGGTTTCCACGCCATCTCGCCCGCCGACATGAACAAGCTCTTTGTCGACAATGTGATGGTTGACGTCTATGAGATGGAGGCTCCTGCCGCTCCCACCGACTTGACTGCCGTCCAGACCGAAGAGAAGCTCGAGGTGACCATCAACTTTGCGGCACCCGTTGTAAAACGCAACGGTGAGCCCTTGTCGGGCAATCTGGAAAAGGTAGAACTCGTGCGTGACGGCCAGGTGATCCACACCTTCGAGGACGTAGCTCCCGGCACAGCCTTGACTTGGGCTGACAATGGCGAAGACTTGACCATTGGCACACACAAGTATTATGCTGTGGCCTATAACGAGAAGGGCGCCGGTGACAAGAGCGAGGTTGTGGCCGTGAAAGTCATGGTCACGCTCAATGTGCCCTATACCGCCGATTTGACCCAGCCCGAGACCTTCGACCTCTTCACGGTGATCGATGCCAATGAGGACGGTTGCACCTGGAATTGGGATGATACCTACCTGACCAATTACTATTACAGCGCCGACAATGCGGCCGACGACTACCTTGTCATGCTGCCCGTCTTGCTGGAGGCCAACAAGAACTACGAAGTGGTTGTCAATGCCCGCAATTCAGGCATTGACGAGCGCTTTGAGGTGCTGTCGGGCGCCGAGCCCGCAGCCGAGGCTATGACCACCACGGTCATCGGGCCCACCGATGTCACCACCTGTGAGGACATGGGCGAAGAATTCGAGGGCATGTTCTCGGTGAATGAGAGCGGCAAGTATTATCTGGCCATCCATGCCATCAGCGATGCCGATGCCTATCGCCTCATGGTGAATTCCATCAGCATTGACTTTGGCGCCGAGCCTACGGCACCTGCCGCACCCGTTATCAGCGTTGTCGCCGATGAACTGGCTGCATTGCGCGCCGAGGTCACCATTACGGCCCCCAATATTGCCGTTAACGGCGACCCCTTGACCGCTAAATTGACCCGCATCGACATCCTGCGTGACGGCAGCGTTGTCGGCAGCGTTGAGGATGTGGCTCCTGGTGCTACCGTGACCTATGTTGATGAGCCTGATGAAGTCGGCGACCACACCTACCAGGCCATCCCCTACAATGAGTCGGGCAAGGGCTTGAAGAGTGAAAAGGTGACTGTCTATGTCGGTCCCGATGTTCCGACTTCTGTCGAGAACCTCACTGCAGCCGATGGCGGCGACATCGTTGCCCTGAACTGGGACAAGGTGGGCAACACCGGTGAAAACGGTGGTCCGGTGAATCCTGCAACGGTCAACTATCTCGTTTGGAGCACGTTTGTCGAAGAGGGATGGACCGACTATTCTATCGAGAAGAACGAACTGCTGGCTACGCTCACCGATGCTGACGCCTACGACGTGCCCTGCGCCACCGACGAGGGTGAACAGCGCATGGAGTATTGGATCGTCGAGACCAGGAACGAGGCCAACGCCGAGTTTGAAGGTCAAAGGTCAACAGCGGGCTTGCTGGTGGGTGCTCCTTATGAGTTGCCCATTGTCGAGGGCTTCACTGATGATGAGCTGCATTACTTCTGGGAGACCAACGGCACGATCATGATTTCGCCCCAGTCCTCCGACGCCGACGGCTCGTCGATGGCTCTGCTCAGCGAGGAGGAAGGCATGGTGTACTTCAACTCGGGCAAACTCGACCTTGCTGGCCTTGCTAACCCGACGCTCCTCTTTGACGTCGCCAGTTCCGGTATCAGTTCACTGGCAGTTTACGGCAGCGTTGACGGCGCCGAATTCGCTGTCCTTCAGGACAACATCTCGGTGGGTAATTCCTACTCACAGGTGAAGGTGCCCCTGACGGCCCTGCAAGGCGGTCGCTACGCCCGCATTTGCCTCTTGGCAAGGTATGCCAACGCCTCCGAGATTGACCATTGGGAGGGTGAGCTGATTTCCCTCGGCGACGTGCTCCTGGTGGACAATATCCACATCGGCGACTTGTATCAGAACGACCTGTCCATATCGCTCAATGCCCCCTCGAGTGTGGTGGCTGGCAACACAACATCGATCACGGTTACTGTGACCAATGAGGGCGAGAATGCGGCAGACTGCTTCCAGGTGCTGCTCACGGCCGGTGACAAGCAGTTGGTGGATGTGACTCCCAACCAGACGCTGGCACCCTTCAAATCCTGGACCCAGCAGGTTGAATTCCCGACCACGGTACTTGACGAGGCCGGTGATGTCGAGATTATGGCTCGTGTCGTCTATGACATGGATCAGCAACTCGCCAACAATGAGGCTCAGGCCTATATCACCATTGTCGAGCCGGCTCTGCCTGCTCCCACAGGCTTGACTGTTGAGCAGTCTGGCAACGATCTGGCTCTGTCGTGGACCGCTCCCGATACCGATGGCGCGATGCAGGTAACCGAGGACTTTGAGGATGCCGAACAATTCCCCGAGTTCAGCCTGGGTGGTATCACCTACACGCAGCACAATGGCGCCTTCGGTGACTGGTCGCTCTACGACGGCAACGGACTGATGTGCTATGGCTTCACGGGCTTTGAGGTTCCCAACCTGGGTGACCCCATGGCGTGGATGGTATTCAACTCCATGTATGAGGGCTTCCCCGAAGAAGTGGGTTCGGTTTATGAACCGCACAGCGGCAACCAGCTGCTGCTGTCAACCTGTGTGTCCGACGGCGATCCCATCCCCGTTACCGACCACTGGCTCATCTCGCCCGAGTTGATGGGCAATGAGCAGGAAATCAGCTTCTTCGCCCGCGTGATTACGGCCGACTATGGCTATGAGACCTTCGAGGTGCTCTATTCAACCACCGACAACAACATCGATAGCTTTATTTCGCTCCAAGACGAATCGTTCGATGCCACCGACTGGACCGAGTACACCTTCACGCTCCCCGAGGGCACGAAGTACTTCGCCATCCGCCACACGGCACAGGACATCTTCGGCTTGTTGCTGGATGACGTCACCTTCGAACGTGTTGCTTCGGCTCCTGTGGGCTACAACATCTATGTGGACGGTGAATTGGTCGGCAGTACTGCTGATACGGCCTACGACCTGCCCGCTACGGGCCTGGCTGACGGTGAGCACACGTTTGCAGTGACGGCTGTCTATGACGGCGGCAAGGAGTCTGCTCCTGCCACGGCTGTAATCAACATCACCAATGGCATTGACGAGATTACTGTGGACGGTCAGCCCGTTGACGTGTACACCATCGATGGCCGCTTGGTGCGCCGCCAGGCCACCAGCCTTGAGGGCTTGAACGGCCTCTACTTGATTGGCAACAAGAAGGTCTACGTCAAGTGAAATAGACGATAGAAGCCGAACAACCTTTACCCGTGGGGGTGCAGTAACCACACTGCACCCCCACGCTTGTCTTTCAAACAACTGAATTATCTGATGGTTCCGAGGCATCCGCACTTGTTTTTTCAAACAACAGATTTATCAGATTCCGCACAGTAGGGCCTCGCCTTGGCGTGGCCGCTCTCTGTAACAGCAATCAAAGTGGGTGAAATCAAGAAGACACGTCCCAATGATGCACCAATCCCGCTGCCGTCACAAAAAAGTGCTATTATCGGTAGTTTTTGAATAGGATTCAAATTAATCTTGAGATTTTTGTCAATTTTATTTATTGATTTGTATGTGTCATTGTATCTTTGAGGGCGAATAGTGTTCAAGCCTTTTAATAAACGAGACATCATGAAGAGAAAAACCAAGAAAGCGTTGCTGACGTTGGTGGGTATCATCGCGGCCATCGTCATCATCGGCGGAATCGCCTGCTTGATTGACGGGCGCTCGCCGCAGGCCATCGTCATTGGCCATATGTTCGATCAAGCCACCATGGAGGATTATAACCAACAGCGTGGAGACACAACCGACCAGAGCGTGGTAGAGATACCTGATGATGTGAAGTTCCCGCGCGAGATGCGCCAGTACCATGTGGGCAACATGCAGGTGTTCCACATGGAGCCGCAAGACGACAGTAAGTCCGTTGTACTTTACATCCATGGCGGTGCCTATTACCATAACTTTAATCTGCTGCATTGGAAGGCGATGGCCGAGTGGGCCGAGACCACTGGATGTGGCATCGTGACTCCTAATTATCCGCTGCTTTACTGCTACACGGCCCGTGATGCCCATCCGTTGATGCTGCAGCTTTATCAGCAGTTGGTCAAGCAGTATTCCGCGGGACGTCTCATCATCATGGGCGATTCGGCAGGAGGCGGTTTCTCGCTCGCCCTGGCCCAGGAGGCTCGAAATGACTCCATTGACCTTCCCAGCCGCTTGGTGCTCATCTCCCCTTGGGTTGATGTGCTGGGAGGTGATGACGCGTTGCAGGAACATGACACCTTCCTCAATGCCGAAGTGCTCAGGAAAGTCGGAGCCGATTGGGCAGGGGAGATGAACCCCCGTGACCCGATAATTTCGCCCCTCTACGGCGACATGCAGGGTATTCCTCCCACCGACCTGTTCACCGGCACATGGGAAGTGTTCTATACCGACATCGTCAACACCTTCGACAAGATGAAGGCCGCCGGCGTGGATGCCCAATTGCATGTGGCCGAGAAGATGGGCCATGTCTATCCTCTCTGGCCCTGTCCCGAAGGCCAAAAAGCCCGCAACGAAATCTCAGACATCATCCTGCAATAGCCATCTTAAGAAAACACTAGTATTGTTGCTCGTTGTACAACAAATAATACCCCATCATCTTGCAACTTTAGGATGATGGAGTCTTATTGTGGAGTGTAAGAATGTCAATCAGGGCTTCTTGCCGAAGGCGAGTTGGATATTGCTGTCATTAATGCTATAGATTATTGTAATTATTTTGATGGTATTCCGTAGAAAATTGCTATATTTGCAGCGGAAATCAGATATGATGCCCATCGGGAACCTGTTGCAAAACTCCGCTTGGCGCGGTTTTCAAAATCAAATAATCATGTATGATTGAACATCATGGATTTTGATTAATGATTTTGTTTGATATCTCGCTCGTAGTGCGATGTTCTATTGGAACCATTGGTTTTGCTGCACCTTCAATCGGTTTCTGTGGAGAAACTCAAAAAATGTAGGAATCAGTTTTTTTATAATAACATTAACTTTCATTATTATGAGTAGATTCAACAAATTGATCTTTGCCACTCTCTTTGTGTTGTGTGGCGTAATGACGGTCTTTGCTGGCCAAGACGAGAAAAACGGTCATGCCTATTTCACGCAGGCCGAGTTACCTAACATGGCAAACTTCCTGCCGCCTCCTCCTGAATTCGAGTCGTCGCGCTTCGCTGCCGACCAGACGCAGTACCTCTGGGGCATTCGTATGCGCCAGAACGAGGAGCGTGCCGAAATGGCCATTCGTGATGCCAACTACGGTATGCAAACCATCATTCAGGAGTTCTGTCCCATCTTGGGCCTCATGATCACTAAGGAAGATACACCCGAGTTGTACACCCTCTTGCAGGATGTGGGCGCTACCTGCGACAGCATCAGCGACCGCGCGAAAAAGAAATACAGCCGCACGCGTCCCTTCGTGTACTACAATCAGCCGACTCTTGTGCCTGAGCAGGAGGAAGAGCATATCACCAACGGTTCCTATCCTTCGGGTCACACCGTCCTGGGGTGGACGATGGCCCTGTTGCTGTCGGACATTAATCCCGCTGTTGCCGACACACTGCTGGCTCGCGGCTATGAGTATGGCCAGAGCCGCGTCATTGCCGGATACCACTGGCAGAGCGACGTGGATGCCGGCCGCCTGGGCGGATCGGTGCTTTATGCCAAGTTGCAAGGCAACGAGCGTTTCCGCGAGCAGCTGGCAAAGGCCCAGCAGGAGTTTAGGGAGAAGACCCAGGGTCCTAGCAAGGTGAAAGAGGTTGTCGTCCCCGTTGGCACCTCGAGGGCTTATACCATCACCGGCTTGCCCGCCACGAGCGAGACACGAGGCATCATCATCCAAAACGGACAGAAGGTATATAGGCCGTAACGCCACCTCCCTGTCACACCTATCAATGAAAAGCCGCCTCACTTGGGCGGCTTTTCATGTGCCCCAGCCACGCAAATCATGCTGGGGCCGTAGGCATCTGGCTGCTTCGATAGAAGGAAAACAAGAAGTGCAATTAATACTATACTATACCATGCGGTTCGCAGCATGGGCTATAAAAGACAACTCAAACAACTTTTCGCAATGGTCCGATTAGTTGTTTGAGTTGTTTTTTTGAGAAACTTAGCGTCCTCGTGTGCGGAAGCCAATTAGTTGAATTGGCGTAATTCGTAGTTTATTGTTCGTAGTTTGTTGTTTTGCGGTGTCAATCGTCGGTGCCGAAGAGGGGGTCTTCGGGCATGACCATCACGGGCTTGGACTCGGCGGCCTTGAGGATGTGCTGCGGCACGTATTTCTTGTCCACAACCAAGCGGAAGGAGTACTCGTTGAACCACTCGTTGGTCATGATGATGTATCCCTTGTGTCCGCTGTCGCCACCCCACGAGTTCTCCACTTTCCACTTGGTGGGATTGCCGTTGTCGTCAAGATCGACGGCACAGAGTGTCATGGCGTGCGTTGAACCGCTGTCAAAGGTGGCGATTCGCTGGGCCTTGTCCATGGGGAATGTGGTACCGAACAGGGTGCCATAGTCAAAGTTGTCGAGTGCCAGGTAGCCGTTGTCGCGGTTGAGCTGCTGGCCCACGTCGAAACTGGCATAGAGCTTGGTGGAATCCTTCAGCGAAGCGATGGCCATGGCTGCGATATCCTCCATGGGCAGGTTGACGTAGCGCCAGTTGTGGCCGTCATAGGTGTGGCGGTCATATTCCACCTCGTAGGTCTTGTAGTATTCCCTGCGGGGATCGTTCATCGCCATGATGAAGGTGCCGTTGATGGGGCCGCCCACTGTCTCGCGGTAGAACTCCAGCGGGGTGTAGGTGCGTGCCGGGCCCACGGCCTTGCCGTCCTTGTCGCGGAAGGCGTAGGTGAACGACTTGATGGGTTCGCCCAGCGTGAGCGAGAGCATGGAATAGATGGTGCCCAGCATTTCGGTCTTGCGCTGGTTGATGGCCTTTTTGCTCTTTTTGTCGGCAACCATCTGACGCAATTCCAATCCGAATTCACGCAGCTTCGAGTCGAGGAGCTTGCTCATGCGCGAGGTGCGCTCGGCCGAGTAGGTCTCGGGCTGTACCTCAACGGGCACGAGGCCGTATTTCTCGGCAAGGTCGGCCGCGCCGCAGAAGGTGCCGCCATCGTTCATCGGATGGTGGAAGAAGAACTGCACGCGGATGTCGTCAATGGGCTTGTCGGCGCAATCGATCACGCCTTGCAGCATGAGGTTGGCTTTCTCGAGCTGGTCGTAGAAGAAGAGGTAGTCGTGAGAGAACTCCACGTTAATGGAGTCGCCGTGGCGACGCGCGAAGTTGGCGCGCAACACGTTGAAACTGGAGTACATCCAGCATCGTCCGCTCTGTCGCTGGTTGTGGATCGATTGCTTGGGCGTCTCGATGCTGAAGTAAGTGTCTGTGATCTTGTTGTTGCGGTAGTTCCTCGCGAGATCGTCGATGGAATTTGTCGCCATGGCATTGCTCAAGGCCTTGTTTTGGTTGGCTGCCGATTTGGCGACGATTTGGTGCATCATGTCGGGGCTGATGCCTCCCTGAGAACGGTCTTGTGCTGAGCCGGCAAAGGCGAGGCCTATTGCCAGGGCAAGTGTTATAAATCTGTTCATATTATGTTGTGAAATGGTTTAGGGCGCGGCACTAGGCCATTGCGCAGGATTAATAGCTTCTTTGACCGCAAAGATACTGCAAGTCGAAGACAATGCCAAATTTATTTTAACATTGTTGAGGCGCCACTTACCTTGCGCAAAGCGAGCGGTAGCGAATATTTCCGATAAAGCGAAAACAATGTGCCCTTGTTTTGATTGCCGAGCGTTAGGAATTTATCCAACCCGAGCGCAATAGCAAGAAAAATCATTATCTTTGCACTTTTGAGTGATATTAATCGTAATTTGATGCATGAGCATTTTTAAGGACATACTTCTTGTAGGCGCGGGTAGTTTTCTCGGTGGCATCGCCCGGTACCTGATATCGTTGGCCATGAAGGGCCTGGGGTCCGCATTCCCTTGGGCAACGATGACTGCCAACATTGTCGGTTGTCTGCTCATCGGTTTGCTGTGGGCAACATTCAATCGCGTTAATGCCTCGTCGCAGCTGAATCTGCTGTTGATTGTGGGCTTTTGTGGTGGTTTCACCACATTTTCCACTTTCTCAAAGGAGAGCCTGAACCTGTTGCAGGCTGGTAACTATTCAGCATTTATCCTGTATGCTCTGGGCAGTGTAGTGCTTGGTATTGCTGCTGTTGCCCTAGGCTATGCATTGGCAAAGTAAACTAATGAAGATGATGAAGGAAGAATGTCTTATCTGCAAGGCTCCGCTGGAGTATCTCGAGAATGATGAACTCATGGAGTGCGCCATCTGCCACAAGAAGGAGAGCAGCAAGACACGCTGCATCCACGGGCACTACGTCTGCAACGACTGCCACACCGCTGGGCTGGACACCATCATCGGACTTTGCCTCGTCGAGACGTCCCGAAACCCTGTTGAGGTCATTGAGAAGATGATGGCTCAGCCGTTTTGCCATATGCACGGCCCCGAGCACCATGTGATGGTGGGGGCAGCCTTGCTCACAGCCTACAAGAACGCCGGGGGCGCGATAGCCCTGCCCAAGGCCTTGAACGAGATGATGTCCAGGGGAAAGAGCGTCCCTGGCGGAGCATGCGGTTTTTGGGGTGCCTGTGGTGCGGGCATTAGCACAGGGATGTTCGTGTCGATTATCTCCAAGTCCACTCCGCTGGCTAACGAGCCTTTTGCCCTGTCGCATCAGATGACGGCGAAGTCCCTCAGTGAGATAGGCCATGTCGGCGGGCCGCGCTGCTGCAAGCGCGACTCGTTCCTTTCCATCCTCGCTGCCATCGATTTCGTCAAGGAGCACTTCGGCGTGGAGATGGAACGGCCCGAGATCATCTGCCGCTATTCAGGCAAGAACAACCAGTGCATCGGGCGGCGGTGCCCTTTTTCTCCCGCCAATCATTGAGAGCGGCTTGACGCTTCAGTCTCATGCTTGTGTTTTGTGAAAAAATCGCTATCTTTGCAGCAGTGACTGAAAGATACATTGATATTCATTAATCAATACGTTTATAGTTATGAAAAGAATAGCATCGGCATTTTTCCTTTTTTGCCTCGCACTGTCATTGGTGGCACAGAATGGTATTAAAGTGAACTTTAAAGGCTCCAGCCCCACCGTCACCGATTTTGCATGGGCAGCATTTCCTTCATTGAACTATGAAGACGAGGATGAAAGTGGCGACCGCCCATGGAGAGCGTTGGAGAATGCCATGACGCGTCACAGCAAAGGCCTTCCACAAGAGGAAGGCGTGACGTTAACCATCGACTCAAAGAACGGATACATCATGTTTGAACGCGTGGACGAAGAGTACGGAGAATATATTTTCAGGTTGGAAGTGTGTTACTGGAACGAGTCGGACGGGAAGCACAAACTCA
The DNA here is from genome assembly GCA_900317325.1 of uncultured Prevotellaceae bacterium. Lineage (GTDB taxonomy): Bacteria > Bacteroidota > Bacteroidia > Bacteroidales > Muribaculaceae > Sodaliphilus. The sequence continues at coordinate 12,258 of ONGE01000014.1, read as the reverse complement.
TTATTTTCAACGATATGGTAAGTTATATGGAAGGCCGGCCATGTATGACTGAAACGAGTGGCATTGATTTCTTCCGTTACAACAATGCCACAAAACGCATGGAGGCTTGTGATGCTCCCGGGTTCGAAGTTGATTACAGATGCATCTATGAACTGCCACGCAAGGGCAAGGACATCATTTGTACTCTATGGAACGACGACGGCACCACCAAGCAGACCGTCTTGAAATGGGACGGAAAACAATTCAACGAATAAACCGACTGTTTCAGGTGTCCTTGTTTCCATAATGTTTTGTTTACCACAAAGATGCAAAATCTTTGTCACATGACTGTGCCTCGGCTTGAGAAAGTCATTGAATGAATATTACTTTTAAAGAAAATCCTTTATCTTTGCAAAAAGTTTTTTTTCGATGACTTTAAAAGAAAGATATAAACGGTTCAAGGCATGGCAGCTCGAGCCCTTCGATTGGAGCTATGACGAGAACGAGCGCCATCATTGCGCGAATTGCGGGAATGACTTCGCTGGCAAGTTTTGTCCGCATTGCTCGCAAAAGGCCGACTTGAAAAAGGTATCGTGGAAGAGTGTGTTCCAAAGCACTGCCGAGGTGTGGGGCATGGGCAACCGTTCGATGTTGTATTCCCTGTGGCAGCTGATTTGGCGCCCCGGATATTTCATCAGCGATTATATCAACGGCAAGCGGCAAGTGTCGTTCCCGCCAGTGAAAATGCTGGTTCTCATGGGGCTGCTCAGTGTCCTCATGGATCATTTGCTCGGCATCAAGGAATTCAAGGCAGTTCGAGGCGACACGTCATTGGACGCTGAGTTCTTCGCCTGGTTCTGGAGCAGTCCGGGATGGGGATGGTTGGTCATGACAGGGTTCTTCCTAATTCCCACATGGTGTCTCTTCCGCTATGCGCCACGCAACACCAAGCACACCCTGCCGCAAGGTTTCTTCATTACCGTGTTCATGGCCATTCAGACTCTCATTGTGGAATGTCTTGCCGACTTCTTCGGTTACTATACGTATATTTTGATTCCCCTATGTTATTTTTATACCTTCAGACAGTTGTTTGGCTATGACTTTTGGGGAAACTTTTGGAGAGTGGTAATTACATTAGTAAGCGGTTTCTGGCTAGTAATCATGGCAATGGCCATAGTCGATCTGCTGACTGCATCATCCAAATATGGTGTTTCTGATCTCGTATTTCTGATACTTCATACGGTGGTGCTCATTCTTGTTGGTATGTTTATCAGCAAAAAAACATTTGACTTTAGGGAGAAAAATAAGCAAACATTATCCCAATACTTGAAAAAGAAAATTCAAGCGCTCAAACTGAGGATAAAACAGAAGAAAAAACAAAATAATCATGAAGAATAGATTATTACGAATCATATTATTTGCTGTTATGGCATGCTCGTGCGCTCTCATGTCGAGTGCTCACAGCAAACTCACCCCTAATGCCCAATTGTCGTTACTGCAAAAACAGACAGCACGATATGACTCAAACGGCAAGAGAATCAAAGCTCTTGACGCCAACCCGAGCATCAGATTTGTGGTGGAGGTTGATGCCAAAGATGCGGCGGGCACGTTTGCCCAAATCCGTGAGGCAGGTGCTACCGTGTTGTCAAAACTCGGGCATCAGGCTGTGATCAGCATTCCTGCCGACAACGTTGATGCCCTCGTTGCCATCGAGGGCGTGAAAAGGGTGGACGCAACCAGCAGGGGGGAGCTGAAAACCGATGTCTCACTCGTGGAGACTGGCGTGAGCCTGATTGACGGCACCGTTCCTGGCCTTGAAGAGGTTTACACCGGCAAGGGTGTCACTATCTGCCTTGTCGATGCAGGATTCGACTTCCAGCATCCGGCATTCAAGGATGCCGACGGCAACACCCGCCTGCGCTGCGTCTATCTCCCTGGTAACGACAATGGGCACAAGTTCATCGTCGAGGATGACGAGGCAGGGACAATAGAGTATCCCGGCTCGGTGTTCGACACGCCCGAACTCATTGCCACCCTCACTACCGATAGCGATATGGACTCACATGGCACACACACCGCCGGCATTGCTGCTGGCACACGATCGCCGCTGGGGTTTGGCGGCATGGCGCCCGATGCCGACATTGTGCTTGTGTCCACCGAGGCTGAGGACAATGTGAACGAGATAGCCTTCCAGTTCGTTGCACATTACGCCCAGCAAATCGAGGCTCCCGTAGTGCTTAGCGCCAGCATGAACTCACACGAAGGCCCACACAATGGCACAGGAACGATGCCTGAACTGATTGATGAGTTGTCTCATCATGTCATCCCCGTGTTTAGCGTTGGAAATGAAGGAAATGATTGTGTTCACATCTACAAGGCATTTGATGAAGAGAACAGCAGCATGAAGGCGTTTCTTGCCCGACCGTTTCCTTTCATTGACGCCGACGGTAACATCTCATTCAAGATGTCCTCGGTAGTGAACGGCTATTCACGCAACACGTTGGGCGAGGACGATACTTTGAGTGTCCAGATTGGCTTGCTGAAACTCAGTAGTGGCGAGATAGTGTGGCAAACAGAGCCCTTCATCATCTCTTCGTCTCAGGAGGGCTATATTGAAATATTGAGCGATGACGACGAGATACTCAGCCAATATTTGCAGGATGGCTTCGTGGCAATATCCGGCAGTGTCATTGATGGCAAACTTGGAATGTTCGCTATCGTGCAAGGGGTTCACATTCAACGACTGCCTTTCTTCATCTCGTTCTCGTCATCTTCACACATCGAGATGGACTTGTGGGAAACGATAGATGCATTTGATGCAATCACCGTGGAAGGCTACACCCTTGGCGACAGTGAGTTCTCGTGTGGCGATTGGACCTCCACACCAAATGCCATCAGCGTGGGCAACTATGTGGCAAACACCACCCAACGAGAATACACTGGCTCGGTTCAAGATTTGAGTGACATTAACACGCTTAACGACATCAGTTGCACTTCAAGTTACGGCGTTTCGCTCAACGGCGTGGCACAACCAACTGTTACCGCTCCAGGCACCTACGTCGTTTCGTCTATCAACCACTATGCCTGTGACAAGGAGATTGCTGAATCGATGCAGTGGCAGGGGTATCCCTATGAAGGGATGAGTGGCACCTCGATGTCGTGCCCCACGGTGAGCGGCATCATCGCCTTGTGGCTTCAAGCCGATCCCACCCTCACATTAGATGAGATCAAAGAAGTGCTCGCCGCCACCTCGCGCAACGACGAGTTCGCTGCCGCCAGCCCCATCAAGTGGGGCTATGGCAAGATCGACGCTGCAGCCGGCATTGAATACATCAAGAAGGCAACCACTGCAGTCAACAGCATCGAGAGCGATGAGCCGGCGGTTGACAGCAACCTGTGGTTTGACATCACTGGTCGCACCTACAACTCTAAGCCCACTGCCCCCGGCATCTACATCAACTCAGGCAAGAAATATATCATCAAGTAAGCCATGCACACCCATTTGATAGCGAATGGGAGGAATCACATCTTAAAGCGTGTTTCGCTAGAAATCGTTATCTCTGCACTTCAGGTATATCAATTGTGATTTGTTGCATGGGCATCTTTAAGGACATTCTTCTTGTTGGCACGGGTAGTTTTTTGGGGGGTAGGCTCAACGGCTATTCTATCGGTATCTGAATGATTGAAAGCCATTTCTCGGGGTCCTCCTGGTTCCATACTCCATCAACGTAGCAGGTGCGGAACAGACCAACAGGTTTGTAACCATGATCCTCGATGTAACGGAAAGCTTCTATGTACGACTCGTAGAATCTTTCATACGGGCCGACGTGCTTCATGCAGAGCGCCTTGGGCACTGCGGGCAGACGCTTGAACTGGATGATTGCACTGTCCTCTCCCGTCTCCTCTACCTGTTCGCAATACTCAATGTCCACGTCCGTCGGCTTGTACTCCCTGTCATGTTCAACAGTAAAGCAGTAGCCCGGCGGTGGGCACTTGCAGCCGAGACGCTGCATCTCGGGAGCGATGATTTCTACACACATGGAGCCGATGGCGGCGTAGTCGGGAAGGACTTCACGATGACTTGCCACAATGATTTCGGGCAGTGACTGAATGCTGAATTTTTCCATTGTCTTCATCTCTTTGCGAGTGTTCCTCCAGTCGAGCAGTCGGTTGCGGCGGGTTATCAGCTGCTTCAGTTGTGCATCCGTTTCCTTGATTTTCTCGGTCAGTTGCCTGATGCTTGGGATATGCGAGTTGTCCTCGAACAAGTCCTTGATCTCATCCAACGAGAATCCAAGGTGCTGCAGGTCGCGGATGGCTTGCAACTTCTGCATCTGGTCGATGCTGTAGTAGCGGTAGCCAGTCCACTCGTCCACCTCGTCAGGCAACAGCAGACCCTTCTGCTCATAATGACGCAAAGTTTTTACTGTGACTTGCATCAACTGGGAGAATTCTCCGATTTTTAACCTTGTTTTCTTACTCATATCACGCGATGTTATGAAGCAATTGCTAAGTGAAAGCAAAGTTAATGTGTGCCCTAAGGGACGAGTCAAGAGAAAATGACGATTTTAACATGACTTTAACAGATGGATGCCCCGTCCTCTTTACGCCCGGCCGGTAGCACTATGCAATAATGGCGGGCACGAGAGATGAGATACATCGAAGCCAATTAAAGTCAAAGATACAGATAATGCCTTCAATCAGAGCTCGAAATGCCTTATCACAGATTGTTTGACAAGGACAGGCCGATGCTGAAGATCAGGTTCACGTTGGACAAGGTGCCGCTGAGGTCCCAATCCTCACGGTACTCGTCACATGGTTTGTGATACCATACCGGCATGGGATATTTATTGGGCTTGGTCACATCAACAGGATGCTGGCCGTTTTCCAACACCACTGCACGGACACCCTTTTTCACGAAATTATAGTGGTCGGAGCGGTAAAACCAGCCGTCGGAGTTGTCGTCGTCGAAGTAGATATACCTGCCTTGGGCAGCAGCGGCAGCCACATAATAATTGTCCAGGTCGCTTTCCCCGCTGCCTAGAATCACGACATCGCGCGTGAGTTCGGCAGGACCGATGCTCTCAAAGTTAAGGCAGGCCACAGTCTTCGCCATCGGTATGGCAGGGTGGTCACAGTAATAGGCCGAGCCGAACAGTCCGCTCTCCTCCGACGAGGGGAAGATGAACAGCAGGTCCCGACGCGTCTGGGGCATCTCCTTGAACTTCTTGGCGACGAGCAATGCTCCAGCCATGCCCGATGCATTGTCGGCAGCACCGTTATATATCGTGTCGCCGCGCTCATCGGCTTTTCCGATGCCCAGGTGGTCCCAGTGGGCGCAGAACACGACGGCCTCACCGTCCTTGCCGCTCCCGCGAAGGATACCGCCCACATTGCGCGTCTGCTGAATGCCGTAAGTCACATTCATCTTCACATCACCTCTCACATTCAGGGGAAAGCTCTTGAAGCCGGGCTTTTTAGCATCAGCCAGCGCCTTGTCCATGTCCATGCCGGCTGCGAGAAACAGTTTCCGACAACCGTCCTCGTGCAGCCATCCCCTGACGGCCAATTCGCCCGCATTGCGCGTATCCGGATCATAGATGGCGAGATTGTCGCTCAGGTGGCCATTCACGCAGACATGCCATCCGTAACTGGCGGCTTCGGTATGGTGGAGGACCAAACATCCGGCAGCACCCTGACGCTGGGCCTCTTCAAACTTATATAACCAACGGCCGTAGTAGGTCATATTGCGTCCCCGGAAGAGCTGGCTGTCATAAAAGCCAGGGTCATTGACCATGACCACCACGATCTTGCCTTTCACATCGATGCCCTCGTAGTCGTTCCAGCCGAATTCGGGCGCGTTGATGCCAAAACCGCAGAACACATACTCCGCCTTCTTCAGGTCGATTTTCTTGGTGGCGCGAGACGTCCAGATAATCAAATCGTCGGGATAGCGAAGCACCGATTTCTTCTTCCCGCTCACCGAGAGCCTGCCACCCACGGGTTTGGCTGTTACTGCAATCATTTCAAAGGGCTGGAACCAACTGCCGTCGAAGGCTGGCTCCAAACCGATTTTTCCCAACTGTTTGGCAAGATACTCCACCGTCTTGTCCTCATAGGGTGTCATGGGTTTTCTTCCTCCAAACTCATCACTGGCAAGCACCTTGGTCCATTCCCTCAGCAGTTGTTCGTCACTTCCTGTTCGCAACTGCTCCTGTGTAATCTGTGCACTGGCTGTTGCCAGCCCCATGGCGACAAAAGCGATTACCGTCACCAGCGCTTTAGCATTCATTCTCATCAGTCTTTTTTTCTGCAAAGATACAAAATCTTTTAATACTGTCCGGCAAATAATTGATAAAGCTAATAAACAGCTGAATATCATCACCTTAATGGCGGTTTTGTCTTAAGGGGCTTAATTCTAGGCCCGTAGGGCTGTAAGGTTATAGGCAGGGATGTAGCGTAGCGGAACCCCTGTAAATGAGCGCTACACATGAATATTAGCCACGTTAGTGGCGACACGCTGTGCATCAATGTTTCAGTGCCGCCCCGATGGGGCTAAGACAAGTGCTGTCCATTACTGCAGGGGTTGCAGTGAGGCGAAGCCGAGCTTACTCTGGGTCAAGACGAATGATAAATTCAAAAGCCTCAACAACTCCCTCAACGGATTGATAATGCGGGCATGAGACACGGATAGAGTCTCCCGTTTGTGCATTAATAGCGAAATAACCACTGTCATCAGTGGTGACATTCTTTGCTGAACTTGTTGTCTTGATAACGGCACCAGGCAATGGGCGGCCATAATTGTCATGCACATGGCCATAAATATATGGCCCTTTCATTGATAAATTCGCTATTGGTATTAGCGGGAAGAACTGGTAAATACGCTCGGGCAAGAGACGAATGTTCATCACATTGCCACAAACCGTCATCTTAACTGTCTCATTACCAACATTGGTGACTTTAAGTACAGCACCCAGCCATGCATCAAGGGTATAGTTACCATCAAAATCTGTTGCCGTACCTATACTGGTGCCATCGATGACAACCGAAGCACCGATAACAGGCTCATTGTTCTCGTCTAAGACCTGGCCTGTTACCTTGATAGGCTGCTTGTCGCCCTCGACCGATTGGGCAGAGGCGATTCCAACCCCGAGAACTATAAGCAAGAAGAGCGAGATGGTTATTCTGATGAATCGTGTCATAGCAATCGTGATTTAGTTTTTGTTTTGGCAAAGGTAGTGTCTTTTTCAGTAAAAAACAATTTTTATATTTATTCTATTAATAATCTTGTTCAGGCTCTCGCGCGAAGCGCGACATATAATTCAACGAAAGAATAATGACACACCCTTATCTTTGAGATCAGTGGTATTCAAGTGCACCTTTTAATATTGCCGCATTTCGAATACGATTATTAGGAAATAGTCGTATCTTTGCGGCAAAATCAACTCAGAACCAATGATACAAGTACAACCGCCTCGTTTTTTGTTCAATGAAATTATCTCAAGATAAGAAAAGGAAATATCAGATAGTCACGTTGCTTTTCTCGCTACTGTTGGGGGTGGGAATTGCAGCCTTTGGCCCTGGCCCACTGATGGAGATAAAAGAGGACATTTTTGGTTATAATCATGCGATTGGGACGATCACCCTATCGTTGATCCTAGCGGGATTCTCATGGTTGAGTATCCATTTGGCTTTTGCCCAGTGGAAAACTAGCCACTGGATGTTATTGGCGTTGAAGATGGTGCTCTATTTTTGTGGTATGATAACTGTACCTTTTTTGATCCTTTTTATTATGACTTTAAATGAATACCGTCACAACCCAGGCATCGAGCTTGGTGTGATGGTGGTACCCATCTATTGGTTATTAACGGTGTTCATGTTGGCTATTATCCTGATCATTCTCTTTGGTCTCTTCTCTTATTGGTTGTCACGCCTGTCATCAACCAGGAGTGAGGAAAACCAGTTTATATCATGTCAGACGGAACAAAAATCCGAAAGAATGATGGTAACGAAAAAGACATTAGAGAAATGTTGTTTGACATTAGTTGTAATATTAATCGGGGCTTTTCCAGTGGTGTTGACCTTTGATAGTTTGACTATATTGGCGTGTATCATCTTGTTTATGGGCTTGATTCTTTATTTCATTTGGAGAAAGTATTGATATAAGATTATTCAAAGCTTTAGCCCGTGAGCTGTTCATGTCTGACTATGACATGGGCGATGGCGGTCACGTCGCCCGCACCTGCTGAGCCGCAGCGCACCCAGCGAGAAGGAGGAGGTGTTGCAAAACTCATGTCTCTTATTGGTGATCGCGCTAAGCGCAAGAAATCAAAAAAAATTATTAATGTAATTATAATAAAAATTTATTATTTTTTGATTTTATACGTTGTTTTGATTTCTCGGCCGTAAGGCCGATTTAAACTGTGACAAGTAGAGTTTTGCAACAGCCTCTTTGTCTTTGTTCTGGCCGGAACGGAACTATAAGTCAACGGAGCCAGATTCGGGTTTCGTTGAAAGAAAGGTACCATACATTGAAAAGTAACTAGGGCCGCACACAGATATCGTATTTTGTTACGTTAAATAGATAGACATCCGCCGATGGGCGCATATTGTTTCAGGTTTAACTCATATATTTCAAGAAAGGGCGAGACGATGAAGATAACAAGGTATTTAATCACGGCATTGCTGGTCGCAGGATTGCTGTCGTGTGCGGAGGAATCCCCCTTTGAACCCGATTTCAACCCGAATGGCGAGTCTCCTTTCAATCCGGGTGGAGGCTCCACTGCATCTATAGGGGAACTGACCTCATTCACAATCGCGGTCGACAGCACCGCGCTCAACGAGAGCGAGACCATAGACTCCAGCGACGAGGACTACATCGAGAACAACACGTTCGACAAGGAGATTAAGATCACCTTCAACGGCTCCGACAATGCCACGGTCAGCGGCGAGGTGACAGGCGTGAGCGTCGCCGTCAGCGGCGGCCACGTCACAGTGGTGTCGACGGCCAAGGGTGTGCGCTATACCCTGAGCGGCACGACAGGCGACGGCTCATTCAAGCTCTATGGCGAGAGCAAGTATGCCTTGCGGCTCAACGGGGTGAATATCACCAACCCCACTGGTGCTGCCATCAACAGTCAATGCAAGAAGCGTGGCTATATCGAACTGGCCGACGGCACATGGAACACGCTGCAGGACGGTAGCAGCTATGACACGCCAGCCGACGAGGACATGAAGGCGACGCTCTTCAGCGAGGGCAAACTGCTCTTCAGCGGCAGTGGCCATCTCAAGGTGCTGGCCAACTGCAAGGGCGGCATCACCAGCGATGACTACATCCTGTTCCGACCGGGCAACAACATCTACGTCAAGAACACTGCCAGCAACGGCATCAAGGCCAATGACGCCATCCTGATGCGAGGCGGCGTCATCAACGTGGAGTGCAGCGGTGTGGCAGCCAAGGGCATGAAGAGTGAGGGTATCATCCAGATCGATGGGGGACGCTTCACGGCCATCACCACGGGCACCGGCGAGTGGGACAGCGACGATAATGACGTAAACGGCAGTGCCGGCATCAAGTGCGACAGTACCTTCACCATCAGCGATGGAACGCTGTGCCTGAAGAGCGCCGGCCAGGGTGGCAAGGGTATCAGTTGCGACCAGGCCATGCACTTCGATGGCGGCATTGTTAAGGTCATCACCACGGGCACGGTCTATAGCAATGGACGCTACAGCACGTCGCCCAAGGGCATCAAGGGCGACGGAGACATCTATCTGGCGGGCAGCGACATCATGGTGCGGACGACAGGTGGCGAAAACAGCGAGGGCATCGAGAGTAAGGGCAAACTCTACATCACTGATGGCAAGGTGCAGGTCTATGCCTACGACGACGCCATCAATGCCAAAGGCAGCATCGCCATCAGTGGCGGCCAGGTGTTCGCCTATGCCATCAACAACGACGGCATCGACAGCAACGGTAACATCGCCATCAGCGGCGGCACGGTTGTCGCTTGCGGCACCACCTCGCCTGAGGAAGGCATCGATTGTGACCAGAACACCTTCACCATCACAGGCGGCACCGTCGTGGGCATCGGTGGAACGACCTCGACGCCCAGCACAAGCGGCACGACCCAGCCCGTGGCCATTGTCGGCGGCAGCAGCCTGACAAGTGGCACTTATATCGCCCTTGCCGGCAATGACGGCAGCAACATCTTTGCTTTTGCTGTGCCACGCAGCTACAACAGTTACACACTGCTGGTGAGCGCACCCGGCATGACCAAGGGCGGCAAGTGCACCTTGACGACAGGAGCAACCGTCAGCGGTGGCAGCAATTTTGACGGCTTGGTAACCGGCGCTAGCGTCACTGGCGGCTCAACGCTTGCCTCACTCACGCTGAGCAACATGATCACCACCTATAAATTCACCAACACCCAGCCAGGAGGCGGCGGTGGCCATTGGTGAAACTAAACAAACCATCATCTTTTTTCATAGCTACAAATTAGTTTGCCGGGCGCAACCCATCAACAGGGTGCGCTCGGCTTTGAATTCTTTGCAGCATTTCAAAGGTCCTCTTTTACATCTCTTGCTCTCGGGTGAATGAGACAAGGAAAAAGGCGGAAAATGCTATTTTCTTTATGTGAATAGTTTTTCACCTCAACATAACATATAATTGAGAAAAATTGCTATTTTTGCACAACATAAATAGGCAAAAGAACGCAGAACAGTGATAGTTCGGTTATTTCAAGACACTAATGAAGAGAACACAAATATGGGACCAGATAATTATGTTTTTAACCCCGTCCTGGGTGAAATGGGATGCCGATTCAGGAGCAATATAGAAAACCATATCAAGGACTATAAGTTGCAGAAAGGTGATGATGTTGAGTGGTTGCTCGAGCCACTCGACGCCATCAGCCATTCGGCCAACATCGTGCTTGATGTGTTCCAGATTGGGACTAAATGGGAATCGTTTTATAAACTGTACTTTCACAATAAGGATGCTTCACTGGCCTATGTGGCCTATGATCATCCCATTGAAAGGCCGCGTGGATATAGAAAAGAAGGTAACACCATTCATTTTCTGGAACCAGACGAAATTGAGGAAATGCCCAAGCCAAATCCATATAGTAAAACAATGTTGATTAAAGGCACTCCAGAAGAGAATCTGATGTCCGATGTCCCTGATATTTGGGAAGATTTGATTGTGCCATTTAATGAGATAGGCGTTTGGCAAGCTGTGCTGCTGAATGAGACAATCGCGTTGTTCCCGAAGGGATGGCATGGTAATTACCTGGAGAAGACTTACGTGTTCTCAAAAGCAGATATGCAGCAGATAATTGATGGCAGTAAAAGCAAATACTATGATTTTACTGATGCGGAATTTAGGAAATCTGATTATGAAAGGTTGGCCACTTTTATAGATAGGGAAGACATCCTGCCATCAGTTGAAATTAGTGGAGATAAAGCTGTTGCATCATATTGTTATTGGAATAATTGGAGTGGTTTCTGCCAGGCATCAGTCCCAGTCGAACGACGTGGCAAGTCTGTATCTATAGGCCAGTCAAACGAAGAGGTGTTGGTGGCATACGATTGTGGTATCAGGTATTAAAATATTTGCCTATTGATTAATTAGTTAATTCAAATAAATGGATTTTCAATATGAAGAAGAACAAGAATCAATACGTGCAGGCCAATAAGGATTGGCTGGTGGCGAAGTCACAGGAAGACGGCGTGAAGGCGCTGCCTAAGGGCGTTTATTACAAGGTGCTGGCCGAGGGCGACCACTCGGGCGCAATGCCCACGCCCAGTAGCGTGATCACCGCCCATTACACGGGCAAGACCATCAATGGGGCGACATTCGACAGCAGCCGTGGCGACGTGCCCCTGGCGTGCCGCCTGCGCGACCTCATCGAGGGCTGGATCATCGCCATGCAGCAGATGCACATCGGCGATCGATGGGAAGTCTACATCCCCGCCGAAATGGGCTACGGCAAGTTTTCCCAACCTGGCATCCCCGGCGGCTCCACCCTCATCTTCGACATCGAACTGCTCGCCATCAATTAATGGCATATCAATCACAAGGTCAATTGTAGATTCAGCGTATATCGCGAGAAATCACTATCTTTGCAGTTATTACTGAAAGACAAATCGGAATTTATGAAGAAATCAATATTAGTAGGATTACTTTTGCTACTACAAGGTATCGCTGAAGCACAAACCATCGATATTACATATCAGGACAACCACATTTATCTTCCTTGTCAGGTTAATGGTAAAGATGCA
>ONGE01000002.1 GCA_900317325.1 uncultured Prevotellaceae bacterium | reverse complement strand
AAAAATAGTGCTACCTTTGCACCCGCATTGCAAATCATCGCAGTGCACCAAGCCGCAATAGCTCAGTCGGTAGAGCATTTCATTCGTAACGAAAAGGTCGCGGGTTCGAGTCCCGCTCGCGGCTCCACCACGACGGGAAGACAATGATGTTTTCCCGTTTTTTTTGATTTTGAACAGTATGGAAATCACCGTTAAAGACTATATGGAACGGCAACCGGGAAGTCCCAAGGTAGCCGAGACCGATCAGTTCTACTTGTGGATTGCCCTGCGACTGGCCAAGTTGTGGGACGAGTCTCCGTGGTTGCGTGGACTGGACGATGACGTGCGCCGTGATGTGGTGCTCGCTGTGACTGGTTACTACCAGGATGTTGTCGCCGACGGCGGACTCTGGCGTTCCTTCACGCGTCTGCACAGTGAGCGTTTCGGCAGTCCGTTGCCTCACTATGGCCTCGGCGAGGACTATATCGACTATGAACTCAATGTGGAGGATGTGCGCTATGTGATGTGGTGGACCATTGCCGGGGAGACGGGCCTCGAAGCGCTTGACCCCCATGACAAGGAACTTGAAGCCTTGGCGATGGCATTCCACAAGTTGCTGGACGAGGAATATGAGCAGGCCCCCGTGCCACGGCAGTTCTGCATTGCCAGCGAGGTGGATCTTGACAACCCGCTGGATGCAAGGCGCATCTATGACTATGCTTATTGGCTCTACTGGCGCAGCTTCCTGTTGCGGCCCTCGTCATTGGCCGTGATGCAGCGCGCCATGCCCCAGGCCCATGCCATCATTGAGCGGGCAGGGGAGAGCGATGCTCGCCCCCTGCTGCTGGAACTCAACGAGCACCTGATGTCCACCCAGCCCGCCGGTCCCATCCCCCTGACCACCGCCCAATGGCTCCGCCTCATCATCGACGACCAACTGCCGTGACCTCAATAGCTGCAGGAAAGAATTCATTGGTGTCCGGGGAAAGTCTAGCAGGCCTTCGACCTGCCCGCCTGACATAGCAAGCCCCTTCACGCGAGACCACCATAACAGCATTGATATCGAAGTGTTTATGCAACCTTGGTGATTTTTCCCGGACACCAATGGAAAGAAATGCGGTTATAATCGCAAGAAGCAGGTAAAGTGCGCGATTATAACCGCAAAGTATTTGTTTACTGTAGTGGAGAGCTGATGGCTATGTCAGTCTTGTCATTCTTTCTTCTTGGCGTCGAGGTGGTAGGTGAACGAGATGCCGATGTAGTGGTGCAGGGTGTCTTGCCACTCGTTGGTCTGCTGATAGGCCGTCTGGCTGCTCCAGCGCCAGTCATCCTGGTTGAGGATGTCATCGGCAAAGAGTTTGACATTGCCCTTGTTCTTCAGGATTTTCCAAGTGATGGAAGCGTCCCAGAGCAGGCGGTTGCGGTTCATTCCGCTGGAGGCATAGCCGCGCCGCATGGCCTCGGTGAGGGATGTCTCAAACACGAAGTTGCGGTAGTTGGCCTCAAACTCCATGCCGTAGTTGTTGTTCCACAATGTCGTGTTCTGGATTGGAGACTGCGAGAAACGCAATCGGTCGGCATTAAGTTCGGCAAAGACAGCGGCCTTGATCCAGTTGTGGTCAAACGACACGGTCAGTTTGTCCTTGGGGTGAACGCTTGTCTGGCGGTTCAGGATGCGCTCCTCGTGAGTGGGCAGCATGGTCAAGTAACCGTAATAGCGTCCTCCCGTGACTTTCAGGTCATTCTGCAGGCGGAAGTAGTTGCCCAGGCCGTGGTCATAGTTGAGATTCACTTCCCATGTGCGGCTACCGGTCACCGACTCGGGACGACTGGTATAGACGTTTGTCTCCGGGTCATAACTGAGCGCCGTGATGTTGCTGTGGTCTGATGTGCTGTATTTGGCGTTGAAGCCGATGGACAGTTGGCGGCTGGGTACCACAGCCTTGTAAGCCAACTGGAACTCATTGGCGTGGCTATCCTTCAGATAAGGATTACCTTCGGTAATGAACAAGGGATCACTCAAGTCACGGTAGCCGATGGTCTGGAGCAAATCGGGACGCACGGTCTTGTAGCTGTAATTCAACTCAATATTCATGCCGCTGTTCATTTTCCATGAGAACTTGAACGAGGGCTCAATCTTGAAACTGTTCCTCACGGCGGTGGTGTCGAGTATGGCCCGACGGTAGTCCTGATGCTCTCGGTTCCAATTCAAGACCGCACTGGGCAGCAGCTGCACCTGGCCGATGTTAAATGTCGAGCCGGCAGTGACGGTGTGACCGGTGCTGTGGTAGCGGTTGTTGAACGAGTTGGCGTCATCGGCCATGCCGTTGGTCGTGAATTCACGATCTGTCCGAATGTTGTTATAGTCCAATTGATAGAACATGTTGAGCATCCATTGTTTGCTGAGCCAGTGCTGATAGGTAATACTTCCGTATAATCCGAACTTGGATGAAGGCTCGATGGCATACTGGCTGAGCGTCGATGCGAAGTCGCTCTGAAAGTCGGTGATGGCGCGGTCGGTCCACTGCTTGCTCTTGCTGTCGCTATAGTTCAGCCTTCCGGCAACTTTGAGGGAACCGTTTTTGAAAAAATGCGTCCAGTCTCCAGTAGCGATAAGTTTGGTTTCGTATCCACGGCTTAGTGTATTCACTTGTTGATTGATAGTGGGAATGTAGCCGTTGCCTGAATCGACCGACTGCTCTGTCTCACGTCGGTTGATGGAACGGTTGTTGTCGTATTTGAGTTGCGCCCACAGGAAAAACGTGTTGGTTGTGTCGGGCCTCCATCGCATCATGCCCAGGATTGTCGGGTTCAGCGAGTGGCTGCGGTCAAAGCCCGTGGTCTTGTTATAACTTTGCGCTTCGCCGGGGAAGTAATTCTTGGTCTCGATGCCCGAATTTTTCCATCGGTCGTCATGCGCCAGTCCTCCGCTGATGCTGTAGTAACTTTTCAGCGTCTTTTTGCCCTGCTCGCGGCTCCAGTTGTGCTGATATCCGCCCGAAATGCCTTGCTCCTGGCCAAAGCCGTTACCCGAACTCAGCGTATATTGGCCTCTGTATCGTCTGTGTCGCTTGGCCATATTATTGACATCACCGAATACCATGACCGGGTCATTCTTGGAGAGACGGTTCATCTCGACCTCAGCCTCATAGTGGTCGCGGGTCCTGTAGCCTGCCGTGGCGTCGCCATACCAGCGGTCGAGGAATCCCGGTTTGATGCTCAAGTCCAGCACCATGTCCTCACTGCCGTCGTCATTGCCGGTATGCTCCTTGAGTTCCGATGCCTTGTTGTAGGCTTTGATGTTCTGCACAGCCTCGGCAGGTAATTGGCTCACCAGATCATTGCCGCCAAAAAGGCTCTCGCCGTCCATCGTCAGGCGGATGGGCTTGCCGTTCCACCACAGTTTGCCGTTAGCATCCGTTTCAACACCAGGTAGTTGCTTGATGAGTTCGTCGAGGCGGGCACCTTCTTGCAGTCTGAAGGCCGACGGGTTGAACACGATGGTGTCGCCGTGCATGGTGAACCGTTTTGCATGCCCCGTGACTTCGACCATCTGCAGCATCTGTGAGGACATCTTCAGCTCGATGGCGCCGATGTCGAGCGTATCCTTGCGACTGTCAGTCAGCGCCATGACATTTTTCTTTTTCTGGTAATAGCCCAGCATCGACACCGTCAACTCAACGCGCCCATCGGTATAGAACGTAAATCGGCCAAGCGAGTCGGCGATTACGGTGCTGCCCGAATAACTGGTTTCATTGATTTGCTTCATGTACTGAACCGTTGCACCAGGCAGGGTCTCCCGGGTGTCGGTGTCAATGACGCGTCCGCTGATGATATCGGCACAAGCAAGCAAAGTATTGAAAATCAATAAAATAGTCATTGTAAAGTGTTTCATAACAGAGTGTAGTGGTGGCCGTTTCATGTAAAACAATACATGAAACAATGTGAAATAATGTGGGATTAAAAGTTGATTCTCATTGTAGAGACGCAAAATTTTGCGTCTCCCTTTTGTCACGCCGTTTGAGTGATTTTTATCGGTAGCAAGACGCAAAATTTTGCGTCTCTACATAACAACGGAGTGACTGCAATATCGTTATTACTTGGTTTTGTTCTCGAGGAGATCGACCATACTCTCGAGAAAGAGGAGTTCACTTTCCTTGAGTTTTTTCTTCTCTTTGAGTTGTTTATAAACCGATGCCAGTTGCTGCATGCCGATTTTCAGGTCCATCTGGTCCAGGCCTTCGGTGTCCTTGCACAGTTCGTAGAGTTTGGATAGATAAATGTAGTGTGCACTGCCGTCGTCTTGCAGTTTCTCGACGTAAAAGAGCAGTTTCTTCATCCAGTCTTTGGCATTGCCATGGCTGGAGGAGGAAGAACTGGAGGATGAAAAAGAGAAGGAATGACTTTGTCCGTCCGATAAATCAGATAGCGCTCCTTTTGCCTTTTCCATGGCGGCCTGATACTTCTCCATGCCTTGCTGGTACTTCTCCATGCCGGCTTGGAATTTTTCCATAAACTTATCGTAGTCGTCAGAGCTGATGACCACAGAACTGATTCTTTGGCCTTCGGTTGCTTTAGCCTTGATGGGGGCATAGGTGGTGATGAGGCGCCCGCTGATACTGTCGCTGTCGTCGTTCTTGCTCCACTCCAAGGTATACGTTTTGCGGTGCTGCTTGTCATCGGGGGTCAAAAAGCCCACGGTATAGCAGTGGTCGCAGGCCAGACCCACGACGATGGTTTGCTCGGGGCTGTAATAGAGTCGGTAGCCCTGGAAGGTACCGTCATCGTTGTCGTTCCACCACAGGGTGTAGACGTCTGCGTTGCTGTTGCCATTGAGCTGCTCATAGGCCTCTTTGGCATTGTTGATCAGGCCCACGTTCCCGCTGTCGATGGTGAACTTGTACACGTCGAGTTGGCCTTCCTTGACTCCGGTTTCGGGGTCGGTATAGGTGGTGTGCATCTGACTGAGGTCTTCATGAGGCACGACATTGATGATGTCGTTGAAAGCTTCCTTCAGGCGGTCCTCATAGACGTTGGCACTGGCCGTGAAAGATGTGAGCAGGGCTATGATGGCTACCATGATGATGGTTGTGGTGGCGATGAAACTATTTAGCGTTTTCATAATGCAGGGATATTGGTGGTGGGTTGGTTGTTCAATTGATTGTTCAATTCGTTTTCGATCTCTTGCTCGATGTCGATGAGTACGATGCTGCCGTCTTCGTTCTGCACGGCACGGAATCCGTTGGCTTCCAGGTCGATGATGAAGGCGCGGCGCTTCAGGTCGGCCAGTTCGCGTTGCAGGCGTGCGTTCTCCTGAGCGAGTTTTGCGTTTTCGGCTTGCAGGCGACGGGTAGAACGGGCTGGACGGGCCTGAGACGCAAGATTTTGCGTCTCTACAGGTCGTGTGATGGACGTTTCTGGTGATTGCCCTGCCGTTTGTAGAGACGCAAAATCTTGCGTCTCCCCATTAGGCGTGGACTCATTTGAAGCGACTGGGGGCGTCTCGGGCACAGTCATGGTGGCCGTCGGCTGGTGCAGCACGACGGTTGCCACGATGGCGGCCGTGATGCAGGCTGCTGCCGCGATGCCCCACCAGCGGCGTCCCATCTGCCGTGTCAACGTCGGGCGGGGTTGCTCCACGGTTACCGGGTAGTCCTCCATACCGCTGTCGAAGTAGTCAAACATGACGCGGTAATCCTCCCACTCGGCGGGCACGTCGCCGCTGCGGAAGTAGTCGGCCAACTGGGCCTCTTCCTCAACGGTGGTCTGCCCGTTCATGAACTTGTCGAGCAGTGCCTCTATCTGTTGATGTGAATACCGTTTCATTGTTTGTCTTTGTTGCGTTGTTGTTGGATCTCGTTGAGTAGTTGCCGCCTTGCCCTTGCCAGCAGCGTGTTGACGCTCGTCGGTTGGATTCCCAGGATTTGGGCTATCTCCTCGTTGGTGCGGTGTTCGACCTGTCGCAGCCTGAGGATGGCGTGCTGGGTGTAGGGCAGGTTGCGAATGCGTTGCCTGAGCCATCGCTCATCTTCGCGTTGCAGCATCAAGTCCAGTGGGGAGGGAACCGTCAGGTCAGCGGCTTGGCGCTCGTCGAGCGGTAACGGGGACTTGCGTCGCAACTGGTTTACTGCCAGGTGGCGTGCAATCGTCGAGGCGTAGCCCTCGGGATTGTAGAGGCGGGGATCGTCATGCATTTGCCACAAGCGCAGCATCGTCTCCTGGGCGACGTCCTCGGCTGTGTCACTGTCGGCACCCGCCGCGGCGGCCGCCTTCAGCGCCAGTTGCCTGAGCTGTGGTGCTTGATGGTTAAATGCATCTATCGTCATCAATTTCTCGTTGTTTGTATTGCTGTTACACTACTATAACACATAGCATCCCTGTTTTTAAACAAAGAATTCAAAAAAATTATTGTGATGGCGATTTTTTAAAACAACAGGCGTGTTGACCATTGTGGTTAACACGCCTGTATTTTCTAACGGCTGGGCCTTATGCCAGACCGCGGCCGTGGCAGTTCTTGTACTTCTTGCCGCTGCCGCACGGGCAGGGATCGTTGCGGCCGATCTTCGGGCCCTCGTTGCGGATGGGACCTTGGGGACCTTGAGGCCTCGGGCCGACGGGAGCATTGGGACGGCTGGGGTCGGGCTGGCCGCCGCGACTCTCGCTGTAGCGTTGCTGGCGAGGCTGAGGCTCATTCTGCGACACGTTCTGTTGAGGCGCTGCCTCGGGAATCTGACCACGCATCAGGATGGCAATGGACTTGCCGTTCATGATGCCGACCATCTGCTTGAACATGTTGAAGGCTTCGGTCTTGTAGATAACCAGCGGGTCTTTCTGCTCATAGCTGGCGTTCTGCACACTCTGGCGCAACTGGTCCATCTCACGCAGGTGCTCTTTCCAGTTGTCGTCGATGGTGAGCAGCATGACTGCTTTTTGCCATGCCTTGGTCAGCGATTTGCAGTGGGTCTCGGCAGCCTCCTTGATGTCGATGACGATGCCGTAGCCGCGCTTGCCGTCGGTGATGGGCACGCGGATGAGGCCTTGAGGCTCCAAGCCCTGTGCTTCCTGGTCGGCAACGATTTGCTGGATGATGGGGTCAGCAACCTCGCCGAGGCGGTCCATCTTGCGGTTGAAGGCCTTGAGCACGTTGTCATACAGGATTTCCTGCTTCTTGCCGTCGTCCATGCGGCGGAATTCCTCCTCATCGAACGGTGACTCGATAGCGTAGGTTTTGAGTACCTGCATCTTGAAGTCCTCGAAGTCATCAGGACCGTGCTTCTCGACGATGTCCTCCACGCTGTCGTAGAGGGTGTTGATGATGTCCAGGCCGATGCGCTCACCGATGAGGGCGTGGTGGCGACGGGTGTAAATCACTTTACGCTGGGCGTTCATCACGTCGTCATACTCGAGCAGGTGCTTACGGATACCGAAGTTGTTCTCCTCGACGCGCTTCTGGGCGTTCTCGATGCTCTTGGTCACCATGTTGCTCTCGATGGCCTCGCCATCCTTCAGACCCAGACGGTCAAGCGTCTTGACAACGCTCTCGCTGGCGAACAGACGCATCAGCTTGTCCTCGAACGACACGAAGAATACCGAAGAACCGGGGTCTCCCTGACGACCGGCACGACCTCGCAGCTGGCGGTCAACACGGCGTGACTCGTGGCGCTCGGTACCGATGATGGCCAGACCGCCGGCCGCCTTTACTGCGGGCGACAGCTTGATATCGGTACCACGACCGGCCATGTTGGTGGCGATGGTCACGACACCCTTGCCGTCAATCGACTGACCGGCTTGGGCAACAATGTCTGCCTCCTTCTGGTGCAGCTTGGCATTGAGGACGTTGTGCGGGATGTGGCGCAGGTTGAGCATGCGGCTCAGCATCTCACTGATCTCGACGCTGGTGGTACCCACCAGGGTAGGACGTCCCGAATTGCGCATGGCCTCGATCTCGGCAATCACGGCATTGAATTTCTCCTTCTGCGTCTTGTAAACGCGGTCGGGCATATCGTTGCGGATAACGGGCTTGTTGGTGGGAATGGTAACGACATCCAGCTTGTAGATGTCCCAGAACTCACCAGCCTCGGTCTCGGCGGTACCGGTCATACCGGCCAGCTTGTGGTACATGCGGAAGTAGTTCTGCAACGTGATGGTGGCGAACGTCTGGGTAGCGGCCTCGACGTTCACGCCCTCCTTGGCCTCGATGGCCTGGTGCAGACCATCGCTGTAGCGGCGGCCTTCCATGACACGGCCCGTCTGCTCATCGACGATCTTTACCTTGCCCTCGCCATCGACGATATACTCGTCGTCGCGGTTGAACAGGGTATAGGCCTTCAACAACTGGGTGACGGTGTGCACGCGCTCGGCCTTAACCGAGTAGTTGGCGAGCAGTTCGTCCTTCTTGTTGGTCTTCTCCTCATCGCTCAGCGGCTCGTTGGTCACGGCCGACAGCTGTGCGGCGATATCGGGCAGGATGAAGAATTCGGGGTCATCGGTGCCCTTGGTAAGCACGTCGATACCCTTATCGGTCATCTCGACGGTGTTGTTCTTCTCATCGATGATGAAGAACAGGGGGTCGGTGACGGTGGGCATCTCGCGGTTATTGTCTGCCATATAGTAGGCCTCGGTCTTGAGCATGGCGTTCTTCACGCCTTCCTCACTCAGGTACTTGATCAAGGGCTTGTACTTGGGCAGACCCTTGAAGGCGCGGTAGAGCCTCAAGGTGCCTTCCTTGACGGTGTCCTGATCGTCGCTGGCCATCATCTTCTTGGCATCGGCGAGCAAGCTGGTCACCAATTGGCGCTGAGCGTTATACACACGCTCCACGTTGGGCTTGAAGTCGTTGAACATCTGGTCCTCGCCCTTGGGCACGGGACCTGAAATGATCAACGGGGTACGGGCATCATCAATGAGCACACTGTCGACCTCATCGACGATGGCGAAGTTGTGGGGGCGCTGCACCATGTCCTCGGGGCGCATGGCCATATTGTCGCGCAGGTAGTCGAAACCGAACTCACTGTTGGTACCGAAGGTGATGTCGCAGTTGTAGGCATCGCGGCGCTGCTGTGAGTTGGGCTCGGTCTTGTCGATGCAAGCTACGGTCATGCCGTGGAACATGTACAAGGGACCCATCCACTCGCTATCGCGCTTGGCCAGGTAGTCGTTGACGGTCACCACGTGCACACCGTTGCCGGTCAAGCCGTTGAGGAAGACGGGCAGGGTAGCCACCAGGGTTTTACCTTCACCGGTCGCCATCTCGGCGATTTTGCCTTGGTGCAACACGATACCACCGATGAGCTGCACGTCATAGTGCACCATGTCCCAAGTGATTTCGTTACCGCCGGCAATCCAGTGGTTGGTGTAGATGGCCTTGTCGCCCTCGATGCTCACGAAGTCCTTGCCTTGAGCGGCCAGGTCGCGGTCGAGTTGGGTGGCGTTTACAACAATGGTTTCGTTCTCGGCAAAGCGGCGGGCTGTCGATTTCACGATAGCGAACACGGTGGGCAACACCTCGTTGAGTTTGTCCTCGAGGATGTCGAGAATCTCCTTCTGGATATCATCGACCTTCTTCCACAGCGGCTCGCGCTCCTCGTAGTCGAGGGTCTCGATTTCGGCTTTGATGCGTTCGATTTCGTCGCGCTTGTCCTGTACCGAGTCGTTGAGCTGTTGACGGATGTCGGCAGTGCGCTGACGCAGGCTGTCGATGTCCAGAGCATCAATCTCGGGATAAATTGCTTTGATTTGATTGACAATAGGTGTGATCTTCTTCAGGTCACGGGTTGACTTATTGCCAAACATGGATTTCAAAATGTCACTAAGTCCCATTTTTTATTTATATATCTGATTTTAGTTTTTTCGTTTTTTGTGGAGACGCAAAATCTTGCATCTCAGTCATTCAAACGGCAAAGATACACTTTTTTAGCCGATTAGCTGCAATGATACAGCGATTTTTGGTTTTTTGGGGATTTGGCGGTAAGAACTTCAAGGTCATGAACTCCTGACCTCTTATTCCTCACTCCTCACCGTCGGCCAGTGGGGCCACGGGTGGGTTGGCTGATTAGGAAGGCGTTGGTCAACGAGCGTACCACCAGGGCCGTCATCAGCGGGAAGAAGGCGATGTTGCCCACTTGGGGTTGCCACGGCCATGCCAGCATGAGCAAGGCCACAACCAGTGCGTTGAGGGCATGAAGCCAGCGGGCAGCATTGCGGGTTTTCTTGAACCAGGGCAGCACGGCAAGCAACAGCAACACGGGGTGCAACCACACGATGTTGATGTTGGGCGAGGTGGCCTCATGGGTCGAGAAGAAAATGAGGAAAAACAGCAGGCAACCTGCCAGTCCGCCGATAGTGAACAGCACGGTGTCAAACCAGCGTGACACGTCGCGACGGCGCCAGTCACGGCAGGTCACGAGCAGTGTCAGTGCCAGCACGAGCAGCGCTACGGTCATGGGGGATAGATACCAGGGCGTCGGTGGTCTCACGTTGCCCTCGGTGCTCTTGTCGATGGGGACGGTTGTCGCCTTGACCAATGGTATGGTCACGCTGTCGGTAGTGATGGTGGCGTCGGCAACAGCATCCATGAGAATCATGGGGATGAACATCGTGGCGCGCTGGTCGAGCACGGTGTCGGTATCCCAGCCCAGCACCAGATCAATGCCGAAGCGTTCCCACGCGTAGTTGCGGCAATAGTGTGACAAGATGTCACGATAGGTGACAGTCGTGTCAGCCATAGCGGGATATTGCAACCCGTCGCCCGCTGCAATCTCGATGATGTCGCGGGGGCGGGTAGAGCAGTTGTCGCTCAGGAATTTATAACGATAGGTGCGGTTCTCGGGTTGTGCGTTGTTCCACAGGAAGTCTCTCACGGCGATAGCCCTGTCCTGAGGCAGATTGAGTTCCTGCTCAACCATGCGTCGCTCCTCCATACCCAGGGTGGCATAGGCTCGGGGTACAGGCTGGCACATATAGTCGGTCTCGCCCAGCATGAAGCGCCACATGAACGTAGGTGCCTGAAAATCAAACACCCCGTAGTTGAAATACAGATCGATAGGGCCTTGCTGGACACGTATCTCGCTGTGTCCCCAGATGTTATGCGGCTCGCTGCCTGGATAGAATGTGACGAGGCTCACGCGCACCGAGTCCTCCTGCTCTTGAGTCTGGATCGGCGCGGCAGGTAACGGCAGCTGGGGCACAGCTTCAAGCGTCCCCGTAGCACACAGGGCGCACAATACCGTCAGATATGTCTTCAACAATCGTTGCATTGATCATCAATAGTTTTGCAAAGATAATACCAATATTTTAAATGTCAGATTTGCACCATATATATTAATAATATTCGTGTCCGCTAATGGTCGCATGTCATCGACCTTCTCATCCGATCTAGTAACTCCCTTTTTTCGTCTGAAAATTTGGCTATAATAATAATATGGTGTACTTTTGCATTACGAAAAATTCGTAACGAAAAATTCGTAACGAAATTTTCGCAATAAATTTTGAATTAATGATATTATGAATAATAAGAAAAATCCTTTAAATCCGTTTCTTTTAACAGGTTATATATCTCCAGTTTATTTCTGTGACAGAGAGCAAGAATCCAATAAACTGGTTTCTGCATTACGAAATGGAAGAAATGTGACCCTTATAAGTCCTCGCCGAATGGGAAAAACGGGCCTAATTCACCATGTTTTTCATCGTTTAAGGGCCGATAAACAAACAAGATGTTACTATGTAGATTTGTATAAAACCGATAGTTTGGCCTCTCTTGTTGAACAGTTAGCTAATGTCGTGTTGGGATCATTGGACACGGCTAAAAGCAAGATAGTAAAGCAAGTTACTACATTTTTTAAATCTCTGCGTCCGTTATTTAGCTATGACACTTTGACGGGTGCACCGACATTCATGGTTGATGTCAAGCCGGAATTGGCCGAGCACTCCCTAGCCGAGATTTTTTCTTATATGGAACAGTCGGGCCAGCAATGTGTCGTTGCAATGGACGAATTTCAGTCTATTGCTGATTATGGTGACAAGAATGTGGAAGCATTGCTACGTTCCCACATCCAGCAGCTCACATCTGTACATTTCGTCTTCTCGGGCAGCCAACGCCATGTACTGGAAAACATGTTTGCTTCGGCTAACCGTCCGTTTTATCAGAGCACTCAGATGATAAACCTCTATGAGATACAAGAACAGTTTTATTATGAATTTGCAAAAGAAAAGCTGGCGGCTCATCGGCAGCAGCTGAATGCTGATGTGTTTGGTTTCCTATATCAAAAACTTGCTGGTCACACATGGTATGTTCAGATGTTGCTGAACCGCGTGTATGAGTCTGGAGATCCGTTGGTCTCACGAGAAGTCGTTGATAGAGTTTTGACGAGTATTGTCGATGAAAACGAAGCTACATTCCAGACATTCATGCGCTTGGTGACACCTGCTCAAGCTAAACTGCTCAGAGCGATAGCTAAAGAGGGATCAGTGCAGCAAGCTTTAGGTCAATCTTTTATCAGTCAATATCAACTGGGAGCGACCAGCACAATCAGCTCAGCTATCAAGACGTTGGTAGAAAAGGAACTGGTTTTGGACGCCCAAGGCGCTTATCAGGTCTATGACCGATTCTTTGCCCTCTGGCTCAAGCGCTAGTAATATCATTCATATTTCTTACCATGGGAAGAAAGAGACATGATTGGCCACAGGGGTGGCGAAAGGTCCTGGCTGTCACGCTGGGCTCATTGTTGTCGGTGGCCTTGTTCGCATTGCTGTGTTGGGGCGTGAATAGCACCGACTTGAAGTATCAAAGGAACTCGATGGGTTTCTTTGTCGGTTTAGCGTGGGTGGTGCTGACGGTTTTCCTCCTGAGGAAACAGTTCAGTGTGATAACTAAAAAGGACAACTATCGCTTTGTAGCATATCTCTTTTTCGGCATGAGCATTGGCGGCGGGCTTTTGGGCATTGATCAATATGTCCACCGGGCCACCTCGTCCTATCTTCACTGCAAGAGTATCACCCGCGAGAGCATCGGCGATGCCGAGTATATCATGAGTGAGCAGGAAATCGATGTGATGGATAATTGCCGGGGATATGATGTGAGTAGCGAGCGCAGGAGGGGAGGAAGGGTTGCCTTAACAGCACGTGTTGTCGCTCCGATCAGGGATAGCCATGGCGTTTACTTGGCCTTCAAGGAGAGGGAGTACTATAAAACCCGGTGGAAAAGTAGCGATGAGATTGAAGAGGCCGATGGTGATGCCAGGGCAAGACTGCGAGAAAAGGTTTCTGATCAGCACTATGACAAGCGGTGCCGCACCTATCGCCGCATCTTTGCCTACAATCACGGATATGACAAGTATGTCAATGCGGTGGAAAACTCATCCCAGTACTTGAATGACCCGCTCTATCGAGTAGAGTCCCTACCGCCCATTATCGAGGAAATTCACGATGTGGGACTCGGTGCCGATGCACGCCCCAATGTCCTGGTCACTGCCTTGTACCTGGTCATTCATTTCTTCATCTGCGTAGCCCTGCTCATGGCTGGCAGCAAAGATTAAACATTTTACGGAAACGACATCTTCTACATAGGCTGTGGTGCTATTTTCCCGTGGACAGCGTCGATGCGCAAGCGTTATTTGTCACCGTAGTGTCTTTTTAGGGAAACTACAATAACTGTGATAATTGATAGAAATGGTTACCAGGAGCCGTAGTTGCCGCGGTCGGCGTCGATGCGCAAGAGGATGAACAGCAGGATGGTGAAGCCCCACAGCGAGGAACCGCCGTAGCTGAAGAAGGGCAGGGGAATGCCGATGACCGGGCACAGTCCGATGACCATGCCGATGTTGATGGCGAGGTGGAAAATGAGGTAGGACGCGACACTGTAGGCATACACGCGGGCGAAGGTCGAATGATTGCGCTCGGCCAGGGTGATGATGCGCAGGATGAGTGTCAAGAAGAGGATGAGAACAGCAACACTGCCGATAAAGCCCTGCTCCTCGCCGATGGTGCAGAAGATGAAGTCGGTGTGCTGCTCGGGGACATATTTGAGCTTAGTCTGGGTGCCTTGCAGGAAACCCTTGCCGGTGACGCCGCCGCTGCCGATGGCGATTTTGCTCTGGTTGACGTTATAGCCCGCACCGCGCAAGTCCTCCTCGATGCCCAGTGTGACCTTGATGCGCTGCTGCTGGTGAGGTTCAAGCACTTTGTTGAACGCGATATTCACCATAAACATGAAAATTACCGATGCCGCGGCAAAGCAGATGGTCATGAGCACCTTCTTGAGATGAATCTCGTGCAACATGCCGTAGAGCAGATACAGCAGCGACAAGATGATGACAGGCAGGAAGAAGGCGTAGCCGTTGACCTTGACACCGGCCAGCGTCAGTCCTCCGGCTATGGCACCGGCCACCAGATACCCGATCATCACGTTGCGCCCCAAGATCCACGAGCGGCAATAGATCAGCAGCATGGCCACGATGAGTGCCATCACCATAATGAAGGCGATGACCATGCCCAGCGGAATGCTCATGAAAGTGATGGCGGCGAACTTCAAAACCACGACAAAGTAAACCACAGCCATCAATGCAGCGAACAACACGAATCCCGACATGCCCTCGCGGTAGAGGACAAAAATGAGTGCCGTATAGACCAACGCCGAGCCTGTCTCCCGTTCCAGGATGATGCACAGGATGGGAAGCACGATGATGCCGATGGCGATGGCATAGTTGCGCCACCCGTTGAGCTGGAAACCATAGGTGCTGAACAACTTAGCCAATGCCAGCGCTGTCGCTGTCTTGGCGAATTCGGCGGGCTGCAGGCTCACAGGCCCGAAGACCAGCCACGATCGCGACCCCTTGATGTCGGGGGCGACAAAGACGGTGACAATCAGCAGTATGATCATGAACCCGTATAACGGATAGGCATAGGCCTCATAGATGCGTCTGTCGATCAACAGCAGCGAGAAGCCGATGAGGAACGAGAGGCCTGCCCACAGGAACTGCTTGCCCGAGAACTCGCTCAGGTCAAACATGCTCGCGCGGTCGTAGTCGTAGGTGGCAGCATAGATGCTCACAGCGCCAGCAACGACCATGATGAGGTAAAGGACGATGGTAAACCAGTCCACCGACCTCAGCAGGTTAGTATTCTCATCTTCATTCCTGACTTCCATTGGCATATTCAGTCGTTTTACTTCACTAATCTCTAATCACTAATCACTAATCCTTTTTCACCTTGGGCGAAGAAATAGTGTGGCGGCTGGCCATCGCACGGCCCTGGGCCTGCAAGCCGGGAGAGTTGCCTCGCAGGTAGCGTTGAATCATCAATGCGCCGATGGGAACACCGAAGGCGGCGCCGAAACCTGCGTTTTCGACATACACACAGATGGCTATCTTGGGGTCGTTCATCGGGGCAAAGCCCATGAACACCGAGTGGTCGCGGCCATGCGGGTTCTGGGCCGTTCCGGTTTTGCCGCACACGTCAAGGCCCGGAATGTTGGCGCGTGTGCAAGTGCCGCCCAGCACCGCCATGCGCATGCCCTCGACGATGTCGTTGTAGTAACGCTTGTCGATGTCGGTGTCGTGTCGCTCGAGGCTTTTCTTGAGCACGCCCACACCCTCGATGTTCTTCACCACATGAGGGGTGATGTAGTAGCCGCGGTTGGCGATAGTGGCGCTCAAGTTGGCGATTTGCAGCGGGGTGGCGAGGATTTCGCCTTGTCCGATGGCGTCGCTGATGATGGTCTGTCCCACCCATTTGCCTTCGCCGTAAATCT
Organism: uncultured Prevotellaceae bacterium; assembly: GCA_900317325.1. GTDB lineage: Bacteria > Bacteroidota > Bacteroidia > Bacteroidales > Muribaculaceae > Sodaliphilus. Next base: position 301,014 of record ONGE01000002.1, on the reverse strand, counting down.
TGTCATAGAAAGCCGTGTTGGGGATGAAGCCGCGGCTCTCGCCAGGCATGTCGATGCCCAGTTTATAGCCGTAGCCCATCGACACCATGTGGTTTTTCCACACCTCGAAAGCCTTGCCCGTGGAGCCATACTTGGACCGCTTGTCCATCATATATTTGAATCCCCAGCAGAAGTAGGCGTTGCACGATGTCTGCAACGCGGGCTTGAGTGGGATGGGGGAGCCGTGGCCGTGGCAGCCCACACGCAGTCCTGCATTGACATAGCCGCGCCGGCACGGAAAGACGGTGCTCGTGGTGATGATGCCTTCTTCCAGGAAAATCAGACCTTGTGAAGGCTTGAAGGTCGAGCCGGGAGGGTAGGCCGCCATGATGGAACGGTCATACAGCGGCTTGAGGCGGTTGTTCACCAGGTCGCGGTAATTCTTCCCTCGCTCTTTGCCCATGAGCAGGGCCGGGTCGAAGGTCGGGCTGGACACGAGGGCCAGGATTTCGCCCGTCTTGGGCTCGATGGCTACGATGGCGCCCACCTTGCCCTGCATGAGCAATTCGCCGTATTCCTGCAGACCGATGTCGATGCTCAGCTTCAGGTTGTTGCCTGCAACAGGCGACACGTCGTCGGCACCGTCGTTGTAGTGTCCCTTGATTTTACCTGTCGCGTCGCGGATAAGGATTTCCTTGCCCTTGACACCGCGCAGCCATTTCTCGTAACTCTTCTCGATGCCCAGGTCGCCGGTGTAGTCACCGGGACGGTAATAGTCATCGTTCTCGATGTCACGCGCATTCACCTCGCGGATGTCTCCCAGGACGTTGGCCGCGACGTGGTAGTTGTATTGCCTGAGGATGCGCTGCACGACATAGAATCCGGGGAAGCGGTACAGTTTCTCCTGCAACCGGCCATAGTCCTCGGGGGTAAGGTGATTCATGAGCACCTGCTGAGTGAATGCCGAGTAGCTGCGCCCTTTTCTCATCTCCTCCAAGCGGTGTTTAAACTCTTCTTGGCTGATTTGCAGTGTGTTGCACAGGTCAATGGTGTCGAATGGGATGACATCCTTGGGAATCATCACCAGGTCGTATTCGGGCACGTTATACACCACGAGCGAGTCGTTACGGTCATAGATGAGCCCTCGCGAGGGATAGATGACCTTTTCCATGAAGGCATTGCTGTCGGCATTGGCCTTGTAGGTGGAGTCCATCACCTGTAACTGCACCAGACGGATGATGTAGATGATGACAATCGCTACAATGAATCCTCCGATGACCAGTTTGCGTTTCTCGAGGTTATAATCTTTTCTCACGGCGCGTGCTCACTAAAGAGTCCAATCCAAAGATGATGATAACCGACAGTACGCTGCTGCCTGCGATGCGGGCCAGCGTGAGCACGAAGTTGTGCAAGGAGAAGGCCTGAATGATAAAAATGAGGGCACAGTATCCCGTCACCAGGGTCGCCATGTACTTGAAGTAGTCGCTGACGCCCATCGAGTCCACCGAGGGGATGGGGATGTTCATGTCGTTCTCGCGCGAGACGAACAGGTTGAACACGGGACGTCGCACCGCGGCCATCAGTGTGCAGGCCAGCGCATTCATGCCCGGAGTGTTGTTGAAAATGTCAACAATCAGTCCCGAGAAGAACGCGATGGTCAACACCCACCCGCCGTGCAGGTTCACGGGGAGCCTGAGGATGAGGTAGATGAACACTACAGGCATGGCGATGTTGAACAAGACGATCTTGTTGCACACCAGCTGCAGCACCAACAGTGCCAGAAACAGCACGATGAATTGTATCACGGTCTTGGTCATGGCTGGTCTCCTGCTTGGTTATCGGGTTGTTCGGGTGAAGAAACAGGCTGAGCCTGCTGCACCGGCTGTTGCACCGGTTGAGCAGGTTGCGAGGGCTTGTCGGCAGGCTGCTTTGCCGGCTTCTTGGCCTTGGCCTCGTCGGGAAGCACATCGATGATCTCGGGCTTGATTTCGGGGCGCGTCTGGATGTTGGCAGCAGTGTCAATACCCTGCTCGGCCCTGAGCATCGCGTCAATCTGATCCTTCATGCTGTTGGTGATCACACGCACGCTGCTCAGCTGGCTGAAGTTGGTCGTCAGCCTGATGCGCAACGACACGAAGCTGTCGGTCATGCCGCGTGCCAGACCATCGACAGTACCCACGATGATGCCTTCGGGGAAGACTGCCGAGTAACCGCTGGTGACAATGGTGTCACCCTTGTGATAGGTGATGTGCTTGGGCAACTCCTCGAGCACGGCGAACTGCGGGCTCTTGCCATCCCAGACCAGGCTGCCGTAGAAGCCGCTGTCCCTGAGTTTGCACGACAGCCTCATGTGAGGGTTGAGCAGAGAGATGACGCGTGCTGCGTGCGGTCCTGCCACGTTCACGATACCCACCACGCCGTTCTGGTCGATGACACCCATCTCGGGGTTGACTCCATCGAGGTAGCCCCGGTTGATGGTGATGTAGTTGTTGGGGTTGGCGATGCTGTTGCTGATGACCTGGGCCATGACAAAGCTGTACTGCTTCAACGCCGGCTGGTGTAACGAGTCGGGCGAGGCGAGTGCCATGTCGGCCATCTGGTTGCGCAGCTCAATCAGTTCCATCTCCAGCGCGGCGTTGCGCTCCTGCAGACTCTCGTTGATGTCGCGCAGGTGAAAATAGGACGTCACGCCGTTGAACGCCTTATAGACCGCGGCACTCACTCGGTTGGCCGAGGTCAGATAGACGCTCTGCTGGTAAGGATTGTCCTTAAACAGCAGCACGAGGCTCAAAATCACATAGATAGCGAAAATGAACCACGCACTGTGCTTGATGAAAAAATTGAGCAGATTATTCATCGAATAAGCTTTTAGCTATCAACTGTTAGCTATTAGCTTTTAGTCATCAGCTCCTCGACAGCTAACGACTAATGCCTAAGAATCAACGCATGAGGAACTTGAAATGCTTGATGTTCTTGAGCGCGATGCCGGTACCCTTGGCAACAGCATGCAAGGGATCCTCAGCGACATGGAACTCGATGCCGATCTTGTCGGTCAAGCGACGGTCGAGACCGCGCAGCAGGGCGCCACCACCGGTGAGGAAGATACCGTTGTGAACGATGTCCTGATACAGCTCGGGAGGAGTCTGCTCCAGGGCGCTCAAGACGGCTGCCTCGATCTTGGAGATGGACTTCTCGATGCAGTGGCACACCTCCTGATAGGTAACGGGCACCTCAAGGGGAAGCGAGTTCACCTGGTTGGGACCGTGAATGATGAAATCCTCGGGGGCATCGGGACCCAGGTCGGTCAATGCCGAACCCACGTTGATCTTGATAGCCTCGGCGGTGCGCTCACCCACGCGAACGTTGTGTGCGCGACGCATGTGCTCCTGGATGTCCTCGGTGAGGTCGTCACCGGCGGTGCGGATGCTCTTGTTGCTCACGATACCGCCCAGCGAAATCACGGCGATCTCGGTAGTACCGCCACCGATGTCAACGATCATGTTACCCTCGGGGGCCAGAACGTCAAGACCGATACCCAGGGCTGCTGCCATGGGCTCGTAAATCATGTAAACGTCACGTCCACCGGCGTGCTCAGCCGAGTCGCGGACGGCGCGGATCTCGACCTCGGTCGAACCTGAGGGGACGCACACGACCATGCGCAACGAGGGCGAGAACCAGTGGTTCTTGGCACTCACTTTCTTGATCATGCCGCGAATCATGTGCTCGGCTGCGTTAAAGTCGGCGATGACACCGTCGCTCAGCGGCCTGACGGTGCGGATGCCCTCGTGGGCCTTGCCGTGCATCTCGCGTGCACGTTCACCCACGGCGATGGGCTTGTTGGTCTTGGAATCGAGAGCTACAACCGAAGGTTCATCGATGACGATACGGTCGTTATGGATGATAATGGTGTTGGCTGTTCCTAAATCGACAGCGATTTCCTGAGTGAATGAAAACCATCCCATGATTGTTATCTGTATGTTTGATAGTTAGTTGTGAATATCTTGCGAAATATCTCTTATTAATCGGGCTGCAAAGTTACTAAAATCTCACCAAACTACTACTATGTTTTAATGTAGTTTTTTTCTTCGGTTTCTGCCTTGAAACCTATAGCATTCCTTCGAGTGCTTCCACTGCATGGCGCACGCAGTCCTCGCACGAGCACAGCACGCCGTGGTCGCTGCCAACACCCTTCAGATCCTTGCAGCGGGTGGCGCCGCAACGCAGTTCAAACTCACTTCGCAGCTGGCTGGCTTGCGGATTCATGCGACGGTTGTCGTACTTGAGCATCCCCTGTGCCATCTGGGCACCACACAGGGCACCGCAGGTCTCTTCCATGCTGCCCATGCCGCTGCCGAAGCAGGCTCCCATGGCCAGCAGCCGCTCTTCGGGTAATCCCAGTTCGGGAGCGAAGGCCATCAGTACGGCCTGACAACAGTTGTAGTTGCGCTTGTACATCACTGCCTGTTCGCGACGCGGCATGTTATTGATCATCTCGTTCTGTTCCATCTTTATATATAATAATGTGAATGTTTACTGCAAAGGTAACTCATTCGCCCGACATGGCATTGAGCGAGTGTGGTTTTTTTATTATGTGCTGTGACAATAAGCGAGGCGGTGCTCACGTTATATATATAAATGTAAAAAGATATCAAGTGCGCACTATGAACAAGAGATTGATTTCGCTCATGGCGGCCGCGCTGGCTTTGTTGTCGGCGGGCGGTCAGGTGACGTTTCCCGGTGCGATCGGGCATGCCCCTATCGAGTTGACCCCTGATGCAAACACCGGTCTGAACAAGATCTATGTACTTTATGATACCGAGGGGGTGGGGATGAGCTACAGCGGCCCCATGACCGGCTCTGCAACATGGACCTGCTTTGACCAGAACAATTGGGGCAATCCCGATACGGTTTTAGTCGGTTATGAGACTACACTGGACCAGGTGATTCCCAATAAGGGTTATAAGATTGAGGTGGGTTCCGAGAGCCCCTTCTATTGCTGGGTGGTCAATTATGCCGATTATCCCATGGAACTCTTTGACATGTCCTATGTCGAAGACAATCCGTGTACTATGATTCGCTTCATGGTTGACGGCACTGCGCCCAAGATACCTTATTCCACCATCACCGGCCACACCCGGTACCTGGATCGTGAGATTGAACTGTCCTACAACACGCTGGAGTGGACAAATGACTCGATCTGGGAAGAGGAGTCGGTTGTCGAGACCTTCGAGAGTCTGGAGCAGGAGATTGCCATAGAGCCTCCCTTGTGCAATACGGCCTACAAGCTCACGGGAGACCGTTTCCTGGAGCAATGGGGTGAGCCTCAACACCTTGATGACCCTAATTACTATATCAAGACTCAGGCTGTGGGCTGTGGCGCTAATGTCTATCTCGTGGACAATCATGGTGAAAAGAAGAAACTGGAAGGGCCATTGACGGGAGGTTCGGCTCCTGTTCACCTCCAGCTCGTCGGCTCCCCCACCGATGCTGTGGTCTATCGCAAGTGGGAGATCGCAACAGATCCCGAATTTGAGGAGGTGCTCGTGCAATATAATGAGGACGAGGTGGATTACACGCTCAACGATGCGGGGACCTATTACTTGCGCTATATGGTTGCGAATGCCGCTGGCTCCTGCGAGGCTTATTCCGACAATTTCCAGATCACGGTAAGCGAGAGCCAGCTGGGCATAGGACCACGAGGTGACCTTCCCAACGTGTTTGCTCCTGGCTCGACCGAAGGCGTGTGGAAAGTCTCCTACAAGTCGCTGGTTGAGTTCCATTGCTGGATCTTTAACCGTTGGGGCAATCTGGTGTTTGAGTTCACCGACCCCGACCTGGGCTGGGACGGCACCTATCATGGCAAGCAAGTTGATACGGGTGTTTACTATTATGTGGTGACAGCCACGGGCAGTGACGGTGTGAAGTACAAGAAACGTGGCGACATCACTGTCCTGCACTACAAGAGGGGTGGCACTGGCACCACGAACCCCGAAACAGGTGGTTTGAAATAAAACAAATTGCGGCTATATGCCGCAATTTGTTGATTAGAGATTAGAGATCAGTGATTAGAGAATAGCGAGTGGAAATCAGAATATGAAAAAGATGATATTGATGGCTGTGTTGCTGATGGCGACATCGTTCCCGGGTCAGGCACAGCTCAAGAGGGAATACAGCAAGAACACGACGTCGTCGTCACCGGTGTTCAGTGTGACGGCCAGTCCCGACATTCCGATGAGTGTGACGTTTGCCGGCGAAAAAGTGAGTTTTGATCGCCTGGATATGGCCGAGCGCCTGGACCGTGAGTTGACCGGAATCATCTACGGCCAGACGACCACCGAGTTGTGTTTCAAGCGCGCCAACCGCTATTTTCCGGCTTTGGCCAAGATACTGAAGGAGCAGGGCGTGCCTCTCGACTTCCTGTATCTGGCCGTGACCGAGAGTTCGATGGACTATAATGCCTATTCGAGCGCCAAAGCTGCTGGCATGTGGCAGTTGTTGGCAGGGACAGGCCGCGATTTCGGCCTTGAGGTGAGCGACGAGGTGGATGAGCGTTTTGACCCCGAGAAATCGACGGTTGCCGCCTGCAAGTACCTCAAGGCAGCTTACAAGAAATATGGCCACTGGCCCACTGTCGCTGCAAGCTATAATGCCGGAATGCAGAAGATTTCAGGCGAGTTGTCAAAGCAGAAAGTGGACAACTCATTTGACTTGTACCTGGTGCAGGAGACGTCGCGCTATGTCTTCCGCATCATCGCTTATAAGCTGGTGATGGAATCCCCCAAGCGCTATGGTTATCGTTTCTCGCGCAAGAACCTGTGGCAACCGGTGGATTACACCACCGTGGATGTCAGCGGCTCAGTGCCCAGTTGGATCGATTGGGCCAAGGGCAAGGGGATCACCTATGCCCAGCTGCGTGAGGCCAATCCGTGGATACGTTCCACCAAGTTGACCAATGCCGGCGGCAAGACCTACAAGGTGCGTGTACCCAAGCAGAACGAGCTGTTCCGCAGCAAGCGTGCTTACAGCGTGTATAACAAGGAGTGGGTCGTGGATTAAGCTTTTAGCAATTAGTGATAATTAATTTATTGATTATAAGTTCTTTACCATTATTGAAGAATGAAGATTAACGGGCAGGATATAGATTGCGTTGAGGTGCTGGGCGCAAGGGTACATAACCTCAAGGACATCGATGTGGAGATACCGCATTACAAGCTCACGGTCATCACCGGCTTGAGTGGAAGCGGCAAGACGTCGCTGGCGTTTGACACGGTGTTTGCCGAGGGGCAGCGCCGCTATCTGGAGACGTTCTCGTCCTATGCCCGCAACATGATGGGGATTCTCGAACGCCCCAACGTGGACAAGATATCCGGCTTGTGTCCCGTCATCTCGATAGGGCAGAAGACCGTTAACCGCAATCCGCGCAGTACGGTGGGAACGACGACCGAGGTCTATGACTACCTGCGACTGTTATATGCCCGTGCGGCCGATGCCTATTCCTACTTGTCGGGCGAGCGCATGGTCAAATACACGACCGACAAGATCCTGAGCCTCATTCTCGAGCGCTATCAGGGTCGCAAGATTTACGTTCTTGCCCCGTTGGTCAAGAACCGTAAGGGTCATTACAAGGATTTGTTCGAGAACCTGCGCAAGAAAGGGTATATCAACGTGAGGGTGGATGGCGTGTTGCGCGAGATCACCTTCGGCATGAAGCTTGACCGCTATGTCAACCACAGTGTGGAACTGGTGGTGGACCGGCTGAAAGTCGCCGAGAAAGACCTCAAACGCCTTGCCGACACGGCCGACCTCGCTTTCAAGCAGGGTAACGGCCAGTTGATGATACTGGATGCCGAGACCGACGAGGTGGGCTACTACAGCCGCTCACTGATGGACCCGGCCACGGGTCTGTCCTACCTGGAGCCAGCACCCCACAATTTCTCTTTCAATTCGCCGCTGGGAGCCTGTCCGCATTGCAAGGGCCTGGGCTATGTCAACATCATCGACCGCAGCAAGATCATGCCCGACATGACATTGTCGATCAGGAATGGCGGTATCGTCCCACTCGGTAAATACAAGAACGTACAGATATTTTGGCAGATATCGGCCATTTGCGAAAAATACGGTTGCTCACTCGACACGCCGCTCGACGAGTTGCCCGAGGAGGCCCTGAGCGACATCCTCAACGGCACCAATGAGCGCTTGAGCCTGCGCACCGAAACGCTGAGCACGAGCAACTATTTCCTCACCTTCGATGGCCTGGTCAAGTATATCGAGATGCAGCAGGACGACACCGCGACAAGTGCCGCCCAGAAGTGGGCCGGACAGTTCTTCTCGCGGGCCGTGTGCCCCGAGTGCGGCGGTGCCCGCTTGAACCGCGAGGCCCTTCATTTCAGGCTCAACGACAAGAACATTTCGCAGCTGGCTGCGATGGACATCAGCGAGCTGCGCGACTGGATTCAAGACCTGCACAATCACGTGACGCCCACGCAATGGGAAATCGCTCGCGAAATCGTCAAGGAAATCGGCTCAAGGTTGGATTTCCTTATCGAGGTGGGCTTGGATTACATGTCTCTGAACCGCAACTCGGCGTCATTGTCGGGTGGCGAGAGTCAGCGCATCAGGCTGGCGACTCAGATAGGCTCACGGCTGGTCAACGTGCTATATATCCTCGATGAACCGTCCATCGGTCTTCATCAACGCGACAACCAGCGTCTGCTGGATGCGTTGAAGACCTTGCGCGATGACGGCAATACCATCCTGGTGGTGGAGCACGACAAGGACATGATGCTGCAAGCCGACTATGTCATCGACATCGGGCCGCTGGCGGGCCGCAAGGGTGGCAACGTCGTGTTTGCCGGAACCCCGGCCGAGCTGATCAAGCAGCACACACTCACTGCCGACTACCTGAACGGCACCCGCTGCATCGAGGTGCCCGCCGTGCGCCGCGAGGGCAACGGCAAGCGTCTGGTGCTGACTGGCTGTAGGGGCAATAACCTCAGGGATGTGGCTGTCGAGTTCCCTCTCGGGACATTCATCTGTGTGACGGGAGTGAGCGGCAGCGGTAAATCGACGCTGGTCAACGCCACGTTGCAGCCCATCCTGAGTCAGCGCTTGTATCGTTCCCACACTGCCCCGATGCCCTATGACACGGTTCGGGGCCTGGAAAACGTGGACAAGGTGGTCACCGTCGATCAGTCGCCGCTGGGACGCACGCCGCGTTCCAATGCCGCCACCTATACCGGCGTGTTTACCGACATCCGCAGTTTGTTCGTGAACCTGCCCGAGTCCAAGATCCGTGCCTATAAGCCTGGCCGTTTCTCCTTCAACACCAGTGGCGGTCGTTGCGAGAAATGCAACGGCAACGGCTATAAGGCTGTGGAGATGAATTTCCTGCCCGATGTGCTGGTCCCCTGTGAGGAATGCGGTGGCAAGCGCTACAACCGCGAGACCCTCGAGGTCAAGTTCAAGGGCAAGTCCATTGCCGATGTGCTGGACATGACCATCAATCAGGCCGTGGAATTCTTTGACGCTGTGCCGTCGATCCTCCGCAAGATTAAGGTCCTGCAGGACGTGGGTCTGGGTTATATCAAGTTGGGCCAGCCGTCGAGCACCTTGTCGGGTGGTGAGTGCCAGCGTGTGAAACTGGCATGTGAACTCGCCAAGAAAGACACGGGCAAGACGGTCTATATTCTTGATGAGCCAACCACGGGTTTGCACTTCGAGGACATCAAGGTGTTGTTGGGGGTGCTCAACCGTCTTGTCGATAAGGGCAACACGGTCATTGTCATCGAGCATAATCTGGATGTGATTAAGTGTGCCGACTATATCATCGACATGGGTCCCGAGGGTGGACGGGGTGGAGGTGAGGTCGTCGCCAGCGGAACACCCGAGCAAGTGGCAGTTGCCGAAAATTCCATTACGGGCCGTTTTCTCAAGCGGGAACTCATGCAATAATTATACATTTTTTCCTGACTCATGACAGGGGGTGTTACAGTCGATGTGACACCCCCTGATGCATGATGGACGGGTATAGCGATGATTGTATCCATCAGTTCCTCGAGGTCAGGAAATCTGATTCTGGTTTTAGCAGGGAGGGTGAACTGGATAAACATTGAGATGATGCCAGTGTGCCGGTAATAAGATCTTCCTGGTTTTCTCTCGAAGGGGGCAAGCCTACATGATGGAATTTTTCTGGCATGATTCTCTTGCCAGAAAATTCTCTTGGCTGGATTTTCGTGAAGCTCTTGATGTGATTCTCATGATTCTCCTGGCATGATGCTTTGACTGATTCTGATCCGCGTTTTTTGTCTACATTATTTATATATGTGGATTGGCGAGGTGGGGCGATGGCCTGAAAAACGTAGTCGTTTTTCAGCAATTTTCTGGGTGCAACAGGCCGTTTTTTTGAGGCCCGAAATGGGGTGGAGGACATTTTTTTTGAAAATCACACAGAATTTGGGTCAGAAAATTTGACGATCCAGGGCCCGAGCTAGGGTAGAAGTCGGGAATGCAGCAGCAAATAATTGAGAAAAATCTCCTCCCGCAATGGGGCTGTTTTTGCTTGTAACCTCCTGAAGGGTGGGCTAAATAAGCTGCAGTAAGCCTGGTTATATGAGGGTAGAAAATTGGTCTAAATGTCGCTTTTTTGCCGTTTTTGGGCCCAAAAGTCGAAAAACCAGAAAAATAGCGGAAAAATCCTTGATTTTGACATTTTCTGAATCCCGATCCTGTGCTGTTATTTAATCAGGTTTTGTAATGTAAACCACTGATAATAAGTGCAACTTGTCAACTAATGGAAACCTCAACATCCTCCTAGAATCGCTTAAACTGTTATATTTCGGCTGGTTCTAGGGTGGGGTGGAAAAAATCGCAAGGAAATCGAGTTGAGCATCCAGAAAACCCAAAATGGTATTTTACCAACGCATGATTCGCCATTGTGAACAGGTCTTGGTTTGCGTTTTCAAACGGGCGGTCGGGAAGCAAAATCGGCAGTTTTCCGACTCCAGAAGGAGTTTGCATTTGTGCAAAGGGTTTAAAAAGTCACAATTTGCGACCGTAAAGTTTGCAAAATCATCAAAAAATCACATTAACATTTCTTAAACTATGCTACAATTGACTGAAAACCAATAAAATATGGCAAAAACCTCTAGTTTTGCTCAATATAATGGAGGTTTGTGTGGATGGCTGTGGATTTTACCATGTTTTCAAATAGATAAACACCTAATATATAGTATGATGTAGTATTTACTATAAAGTTTTAATATAAGTAAATTCATTTACTTTTGAAATTAGGCCGAAATTGCCTCTTTTTGGAAAATATAATTGCAAATTTGAAAATTTTCGTTTTTAAATTTGGTCAGTTCAAAAATTCAAGTTAAATTTGCAATCCCAAAATTAAGAATCGCAAACAGCGCTTTTTTGACATTTGGGGCGATTTTGGGGTGTTTCCCTGATCGCAGTTTTGAGTCAAAAAATTTTTGACTCGTAGATATGGCTTTCTCGCTCACTTGAGCGTCACTGTAAAATTGTTCTTAAATGGATATTGTAACGAGGTTAAAGATGTTTCTTGAGCAGGCCGGGATTTCCAATTCCCAGTTTGCCGACACTTGCGATATCCCCCGTCCGACTCTCTCGCAGTTGCTGAATGGTCGCAACAAGAAAGTGAGCGACGAGGTGATCGGCAAGATACATCGTGCCTATCCGTCGTTAAATATCATGTGGCTCATGTTCGGTGATGGAGAAATGCTGTCCAATGGAGCTGACCCCATGAGTGTCGTTAATGGCATGAACGGAGCTGGCATTATTAATAATGAGTCGCGCGAGGATGACAAAGGTCAGCGTGCGATTTCGTTCGAGGACGACTCGTCGATGTCTTATCGTGGTTCAGGTTCCAAGCAATCGCAGCGCGTGCCTAACCCCACCTCGATGAGCTCGGCCGCCTTGGAGAGCATGATGCGCAGCGCCAGTGCCAATGCTGTGGGACGTAGCAGCAAGCGCAACGGCTCGGGCGATGATGACCGTCATGTGGTCAATATCTTTGTGTTTTACAGCGATGGCCGCTTCGAAAGATTCGAGCCAGCGTAAAAATGATACTGAATAATAATGTAATAATGTTGATATTTCATTCACTTGGCTTTGCCGGCTGTCACAACACTTAAGACAACGACTTTTGCCGCACATTAATAATAAAACACCCAAATACCAGAAAAATTCAAACCATTGCTATCGTAAGGGCAGCCGGCAAGCCTGTGAGTGAACAACGAGTGAAGAAATAGGAAAACAACCATTACAGCACATCTAAACCATTTAAGCAAGCAATCGGCCCGGGGATGTTCCCCAGGCCGATTGCCTTATTGTGAGTTCGCCATGTCGGTTGCCTTTCAGTGGCAACTGGGCCGGTCGCCTTTTTGGCGTTCGAGGTCAACAGTGTTGTTGGAGATTCTACCCTATTGCCTTTTCATGTTGAAACCCCGGGCTAAGTGTGGTGTTACTTGACGACGTTGCCCAGGATGTCGCGCAAGATTTGTCGACCGGCCGCGGTGGTGGCGTTTTTCACTGCGCGCCCAGCGGCATCCTTGACGCTTGTGCCCTTCTTGCTCTTCTTTCCCGTGATGGAATCGGCTACGGTCTTACCCACGATGGTGGCCAGTGTGCCTGTGACAGCGGTTACCACCGATTTCCAGATCTTGGACCAGAGCGTTTTTTCTTTCTTCTTGGACTTCTCCTCTTTCTCGGCTTCTTTGGCGGCAGCGGCCTCTTCGGCAGCCTTGGCCTCGGCTTCGGCCTCGCGTGCAAAGACCTCGAACACGCTCTCGCGGTCCTGCACCTCCTTGTACTTGGAGTTGATGTCCCTGCCCTCGTTCATGATGTCGAGGCGCTGCCCCTCGGTGATGGCACCGATCTGACTCAGCGGGAAGAGCACCTTGGCCCGCTCAACGACGCTGGGGGCTCCCTTCTCGTCGAGGAACGATACCAGAGCTTCACCGGTCTCCAGTTCCAGGATGGCATCCTCGGTCTTGAACGCGGGATTGGCACGGAAGGTCTCGGCTGCCACCTTGACAGCCTTCTGGTCGCGCGGTGTGTAGGCGCGCAGGGCATGCTGAACGCGGTTGCCCAGCTGGCCCAGGATCACGTCGGGAATATCGGTGGGCAGCTGCGAAATGAAGAAGATGCCCACGCCCTTGCTGCGGATGAGTCGGATGACCTGTTCAATCTTGTCGGTAAGTGCCTTGCTCGTGTCCTCGAACAGCATGTGGGCCTCGTCAAAGAAGAAGACCAGCTTGGGCTTCTCCAGGTCGCCCACCTCGGGCAGGGTGCTGTAGAGCTCGCTCAGCAGCCACAGCAGGAAGGTGGAATAGAGTTTGGGCTGCAGCATCAGCTTGTCGGCTGCGAGGACGCTCAGGATTCCCTTGCCGTCCTTGGTGGCCAGCAGGTCCATGATATCGAACGACGGGATGCCGAAAAACTTGTCGGCGTCCTGGTTCTCGAGATGAAGCAGGGCCCGCTGGATGGCCCCGATGCTGGCCGTGGATACGTTGCCATATTGGGTCGTGTATTCCTTGGCGTGGCGTGAGAGCCAGTCGAGGGCGCTGCGCAGGTCCTTGACGTCATCGAGCAGGATGCCCTTCTCGTCGAGGATGCGGTACAGGATGTTGAGCACGCCCGTCTGGGTGTCGTTCAGTCCCAGAATGCGTGCCATCAGGTCGGGTCCCATCTCGCCGATGGTCGAGCGCATCGAGATGCCTTGCTCGCCAAAGACATCATAGAACCTTACCGGGCAGCCTTCAAAGGTGAGATCTTCCTGGTTCATGCCGAACTCGGGCAGCCTCTTCTCGATGAAGCCTGAGAGCTTGCCGGGCTGACTGATGCCCGAGAGGTCGCCTTTCATGTCGGCCATGAAGCAGGGCACGCCTGCCTTGCAGAAACTCTCGGCAATCACCTGCAGGGTCACCGTCTTACCTGTTCCCGTGGCTCCGGCGATGAGGCCGTGACGGTTGGCCATGTTGCCCAGGATGCTGATGGGGCCGTTGGGCCCGTGGGCGATGTAGAATCCGTTTTCTTGAGTGTACATAGTCTTGTTGTATTTATTGATTATTGTATTCAACCCTTATTTGGTCACAAAATTAAACTTTTTCGGGCATAAATCCAAATGAAATCTGCAATTACATCATCTTAATTCTGGTTTTGGTTGTTGTCTGGGCGATGTCTCTTGACTGGTTTTTGTAGTTCTGGGGCTGTTGGCGACAACTTTTCCCGTTTTTTCTTGTCGGGAAGAGAAAATGGTTATATATTTGCAGAAATAAAATAAATATTAGAGATAATGGCTATGATTTCCGCATTCTGGTGGTGGCGTTGCTCAAGATTGAAACAGTCGTGAGTCGCTTGACCATTGGGAATCGTTAAGATTACAATATAGAATTAGAGGTCTGTTGCACTTGCGACAGACCTTTTTAACATTAATAATATAAATGCATAACCAAAATGAGACAGAAAAGATTTATTCTTCAAGAGAACGAGTTGCCTAAGGCATGGTACAACATTCAGGCCGATATGCCCAACAGACCGATGCCGCCAATCCATCCTGCAACCAAGCAGCCGCTTGGCGTGGACGATTTGGCTCATATTTTCCCTCGGGAATGCTGTGTCCAGGAACTCGATACCGAACACGATTTCATCCCCATCCCCGAAGAGGTGCTGGACAAATACCGATTCTACCGTTCCACGCCGCTGGTGCGCGCCTATTCTCTGGAGGAGGCCTTGCAGACCCCTGCTCACATCTATTTCAAGAACGAGTCGGTGAATCCGCTGGGCTCCCACAAGATCAATTCGGCGCTGGCCCAGTGCTATTATGCCAAGCAGGAAGGAACGACCAATGTCACTACCGAGACCGGCGCTGGACAATGGGGTGCTGCCCTGGCCTATGCCGCGAGGGTGTTCGGCCTTGAAGCCGCTGTCTATCAGGTGAAGATTTCGATGCAGCAGAAGCCCTACCGCTCATCGATTATGCGCACCTTCGGGGCCGCTGTGACGGGCTCCCCATCGATGTCGACCCGTGCCGGAAAGGACATCATCACGCGTGATCCCCACCACCCTGGTTCGCTGGGCACGGCCATCTCGGAGGCGGTGGAGCTGGCCACCACGACGCCCAATTGCAAGTACACCCTGGGTTCGGTGCTCAATCATGTGGGCTTGCATCAGACGATCATCGGCCTGGAAGCCGAGAAGCAGATGGCCATGGCCGGGGAGTATCCCGACGTGGTGATTGCCTGCTTTGGCGGCGGGTCCAATTTTGGCGGTATCGCCTTCCCCTTCATGCGGCATAACTTGAAAGACGGCCGCCAGACCGAGTTCATCGCTGCCGAACCCGAGAGCTGCCCGAAGCTCACTCGCGGCGAGTTCCGTTATGACTTCGGCGACGAGGCCGGCTATACTCCCCTGTTGCCGATGTTCACCTTGGGCCACAGTTTCAAGCCTGCCAACATCCATGCCGGAGGTTTGCGCTATCATGGTGCGGGCATGATTATCTCCCAGTTGCTCAAGGATGGCTTGATGCGTGGCGTCGATATCCCGCAGCTCGAGTCCTTTGACGCGGGAATGCTTTTTGCCCGCACCGAGGGCATCATCCCGGCTCCCGAGTCGAGCCATGCCATCGCTGCGGCAATCCGTGAGGCCGAGAAATGTAAGCAGACGAGTGAGCCTAAGGTGATCCTGTTCAATCTCTCGGGTCACGGCCTTATCGACATGAGCGCCTATGACCAATACCTGAACGGGGATCTGATGAACTACAGGGTTACCGATGAGGACATCATGAAGACGCTGCAATGCGTACCGCAGTGAACACGATATAAAAAGTTAAACAAAGAGGCTAGAGGGGGCGGAAGCTGTTTTTCGCCCCTTCGTGATGCATTTATGCGCGGGAAATTGTATCTTTGTCGTTGAAACTTAATCATTCCCTACGACAGTGAGCAATAAGAAAGTTTTTGTGTCGGGCTGCTATGACCTGTTGCATTCGGGCCATGTGGAGTTCTTCAGGCAGGCGTCGCAGTATGGCGACCTGTATGTGGGCATCGGCAGCGACAGGACCATTGAGCGGCTCAAGGGCCACAAGACGCTCTACAGCGAGCGTGAGCGCCTGTTCATGGTGCGGGCCATCCGCTATGTCAAGGAGGCTTATATCAACCAGGGCGAGGGCATGCTGGATTTCCTGCCCACGCTCGACATCGTCCACCCCGATTGCCTGGTGGTGAACGAGGACGGTGACCGCGAGGAGAAGCGCCGGCTGTGCCGCGAGCGTGGCATGGAGTATATCGTGCTGCAGCGCGTTCCAGCCGAGGGCCTTGATGCCCGTTCCAGCACCGAGCTCAAGCAGTCCTCTTGTCAGTTGCCCACCCGCCTTGACCTGGCGGGCACGTGGATCGACCAGCCCTATGTGTCGTGTCATGCTCCCGGTTGGGCGCTGACGATCTCGCTGGAGCCCACCTTCGAGGTGCGTGAGCGCTGCGGCCTGTCAACCAGCACGCGCAATATCATCAAGGGCGTGTGGCCTTATCGTCTGCCCGACATGGACCCCGAGATGCTGGCGCGTCTGGTCTTTTGCCTCGAGAATTCTCCAGAGCGCAGCGACGGCATCATCAGCGGTGCCCAGGATGCCATCGGCATCTGTGTGCCGGGGCTGGCCAGACATTACTACAATGGTCATTTTTGGCCCGAGAAGATAGAATACACCTGCGATCCCGATGTGCTCGGATGGCTGGAGGATCACCTGTGCATGATTCCGATGTTTCCGCGCCGTCCGGGCTGCAGTGTGGTCGAGGGCAAGGACATCACCCCGACTAAGGTCAAGGCACTTGCCGCTGCTGCCGACGACTGCTGGAACGCGATTCAGCGCAGGGACTTGGAGGGCTTTGCGGCCGCCTACCGTGCCTCGTTCGAAGCTCAGATCGCGATGTTCCCCGCGATGATTCAGCCTGGTGTGCAGGACTATATCGACCGCTACAGCGCCCTGCCTGGTGTGCTGGCATGGAAGATGCCCGGTGCCGGCGGTGGCGGTTATCTGGCACTGGTCTGCCGCGACCGCAGCTGTTTCCCCGCCGGCGCCATCTCTTTGAAAATTAGGAATTAGGAATTAGGAATTAGGAATGGGCATCAGCCACTAAGGTCCTTAAGGTCCCTAAAGTCCTTAAAGTCCCTTAACCTTTAACCTGTGTAACCTGTAACCTGAACAACAATATGAAACGCTATTGCCAAACCCTTGAGTTGCGGGACGACCGCGAAATGATAGAGAAATACGTCGAGGCCCACGCCCATGTGTGGCCCGAAATCCAAGCGGGTATCCGCAGTGTCGGCATCCTGGACATGCAGATTTATATCCTCGGCAACCGCCTGTTCATGATCTGTGACACGGTTGATGACTTCGACTGGGAGGCCGACAACGCCCGCCTGGCGACGCTACCCCGCCAAGCCGAGTGGGAAGCCTATGTCGCCCAATTCCAGGGCTGTGATCCTGCTGCTCCCTCCACTGCCAAGTGGCAACTGATGGAACGGATATTCAAACTTCAAGGGGACTTGAAGTTTGAAGATTAGTGATTAGTGTTTAGAGATTAGTGAGGAATGAGAGAGACTGATAATCACAGCAAATCCAGGTTGTTGGTAAAAAGATCAGGGCAAATCATCCTTGATTTATTTTAGCTTGGCATCATTCTAATCATCGAGGTCATAATAATAAATGAGTTTATGAAAAAGGTTTTGTTTTTGATTGGTATTCTGATTATTGGTGTAATCGCCTTTAAGTGTTCTCGTTCTTCGGTTGTAAAAGACCCTAATACCGTAAGATTCACAGAACTGGACAAGGAAATACAAGACACCCTGTTTTCTCTCTGGCAGAGTAGTGGAGGAATGAGGACGACTACTAAAACAGTACATTATCCTCGTACAAAAGAGACTTGGGTACATGAAACTACGGCACCTATTGATTTTATTGATTTAACCGACAATTATGTCTTAGAATATAAGAAAACTAGATTTTTTAATTGGCTTTTTGATAATAAAGATCATGTAGTTATCAATAAAACGAATGGATGGAAGCACTCATTTCCTTGGAACGAACATGGACCTATAATCATAAAGGGAGATAAAATCTATACACCAGCTGTATTCTTATCTTTCTTTGTGGTGTCATCAAAGTCGGAGATGGATACATGCCGTTTTAATGTTTATACCATAAAAGAATGATTGAAAAATAATCAAACAACCGGAACAACCCTTTTTTTATGTTGTTCAACGTTGTTCAAGTTGTTTGAAAATAGCCAAGTTGTTTGAAAAAATTGAAACAAAATGACAACCGATAAAGAAAACAAATCCAGGCTGCTGGTGACGCGTGAGGGCGTGAGCTATGTGCTGCCCTTCATTGTAGTGACCTGCTGCTTTGCCTTGTGGGGCTTTGCCAACGACATCACCAACCCGATGGTGAAGGCCTTTTCCAAGATTTTCCGCATGAGCGTGACCGACGGCACGCTGGTGCAGGTGGCCTTTTACGGGGGCTACTTCTGCATGGCCTTGCCTGCGGCATTGTTTATCCGCCGCCACTCGTTCAAGAGCGGCATTGTGACGGGATTGGCGCTGTATGCCCTGGGTGTGCTCCTGTTCATCCCTGCCAAGGCGATAGGCAGTTTTGCGCCCTTCCTTGTGGCCTATTTCATCCTCACCTGCGGCCTGTCGTTCCTGGAAACGACCGCCAACCCCTACATCCTGCTCATGGGCGACCGTGAGACCGCCACGCGGCGCCTCAACTTTGCCCAGTCGTTCAACCCCATCGGGTCGCTGGCGGGCATGTTTGTGGCGATGCATTTCATCCAGGCCCGCCTCAGTCCGCTTGACACTGCCAGTCGTGCCCAGCTTGACGATGCCCAGTTCGAGGCGTTGAAGCAGAGCGACCTGAGTGTCCTCATCCAGCCCTATGCCCTGCTGGGCGTGGTGCTGATTGTGTTGCTGGTGGTGTTGCTGCTGGTGCGCATCCCGTCGGTGCGTCAAGCCACGCGCGGGCATCGGGCACCGCTGATGCCTGCTGTGCGCCGTCTGTGGGCCAACAGGACTTACCGTGGCGGCGTGGTGGCTCAGTTCTTCTATGTGGGTGCGCAGATCACTTGCTGGACGTTCATCATCCAGTATGGCACGCGCGTGTTTATGGCCGAGGGGATGAGCGAGCAGGCTGCCGAGGTGCTCTCCCAGCGCTATAACATCGTGGCGATGGTGATCTTTTGTCTGATGCGTTTCGTCAACATCTGGCTGATGAAGTACTTCAAGCCGGGCCGTCTGCTCTCGCTGTTCGCCCTGCTGGCGATGGTACTGCTTTGCGGTGTGATCTTTGTCGGCGGGCGTACGGGTATCTATTGTCTGGTGGGCGTGTCGGCATGCATGAGTCTGATGTTCCCCACCATCTACGGCCTTGCGCTGGCCGACGTGGGCGAGGATGCCGAGCTGGGTTCGGCGGGACTGATTATGGCGATTTTGGGTGGCAGCCTCCTGCCTGCCCTGCAGGCCATGATCATCGATGGCGGCGACACGGCGATGCTGCCGTCGGTCAACCTGTCGTTCATTGTTCCTGTCATCTGCTTTATTGTGGTGCTGCTCTACGGCCGCTATTCCACCCGCACTGGCATGAACGAAAACAACACACACTAGTGTTACCCCACGCTGAGGCGCAAAGGCGCTAAGAATTTTTCAAACAACATAAAAATTGTTAACAACCTAAATAACAGAATAATAGAGTTATTTTTGTTGTTTATCGTTGTTCCTGTTGTTTGAAAAAATGGTTCAGTCAACCGCTGCGCACCGCATGGCGTAATATTTGTTGTTTTTTTAGAGTTTTCAGTGCCTGAGTACGTAATCAATGAGGAGGGTGGCGTCGGTGATGTTGATTATTCCGTTGCCGTCGAAGTCGGCATTGGGTACCTGCTGTTCGAGCATCAGGGCTTGGATGAGCATGGTGGCATCACTGATGTTGACCACACCGTTGCTGTCGATGTCGCCGGGCAGCGGGTCGTCGTGTGGCGTTGCGGCGATGCCCGTGAGCAGGGCCCGCTTGATGGCTCCGCAACTCACTACATCGGCTTTCCAGGAAACGAAGCGCACCCTCGCGGTGTTCAGTCCCTGTGGGACGGCTAGCCTGATGACAGGATAGTGTGTGCTGCCCGCTGCTTCGGGCAGATAGGTCACCGAGTCGAGCGCAACCCCCGTCTCGTCGTCGATTGCCATGGTCAAGGCGGTCTTGTTGAGGTCGAACGAACTGTCGTAGTAGTATTGGGTGAACCAGATGAGGCTGGCCTCGATGCTGTCGAGGCTCTGGCAGCTGAAGAGCGGCGAGGTGAGCTGCAGCGCAAGGCCCTGACGGGTGACATAGAGCACGATGTTGCCCCTGGCGATATCGGTCGTCGTGAGGGAGATACCGGGATTGTTGTATTGCCAGCCCTCGAAATTGGAAGCGGTGAACTGGGGCAGTTCCTGGGCATGGGCGGCAAGGGAGATGGCAAGAGCCGTGGCTAGAGTGACGAGAATCTTTTTCATGACGGGTTGCAGATTTGTTGGACAGGCAAAGATACCTTTTTTACCCGACAAGGCAAACAAAAAAGTGGCTTTTTGTTTGGCACTCCGCTCGACTTGCACTACCGTTGCCCTTGGGGCGAAGGTAGGCTGCGTCTCGGGATTGCAAACAAAAAAGTAGCTTTTTGTTTGGCACTCCGCTCGACTTGCACTACCTTTGTACCCTAGAACTAAAACCATTAATTAACCTGCTTTTCAGCGTTGAGCTGAAAGCCTAACATCTTAGATTAAATTGGAAAACGAAATTCTGGCATTGAACGCCAACCAGGTAGTGGCCTACCTGCAGAAAGAACCTCATGAGTTCACCAAGGCCGACATCATCCGCTTTATCGAGGAGAACAACATCCGCATGGTCAACTTCATGTACCCCGGCGGTGACGGCAAGTTGAAAACCCTGAACTTTGTGATCAGCAGCAAGGATTACCTGCGCACGATCCTGTCGTGTGGCGAGCGTGTTGACGGCTCCAGCCTGTTCAGCTTCATCCAGGCCAGCTCGAGCGACCTGTATGTGCTGCCGCGCTTCAGCACCGCATTCCTGGATCCGTTTGCCGAGATCCCGACGCTGTGCCTGCTGTGCTCGTTCTTTGACAAGGACGGCAACCCGCTGGAGAGTTCTCCCGAGCAGACGCTGAGGAAAGCCGCAAAGGCCTTCCGCGAGGTGACGGGCATGGAATATGAGGCCATGGGCGAGCTGGAGTACTACGTCATCCGTCCGTCGGTTGACTTCTACCCCGCACGCGACCAGCACGGCTACCACGAGTCGATGCCTTATGCCAAGACCAACGACTTCCGTCAGCGCTGCATGGACTATATCGCCAAGGCTGGTGGCCAGATCAAGTACGGCCACAGCGAGGTGGGCAACTTTGAACAGGACGGCGTGGTGTATGAGCAGAACGAGATCGAGTTCCTGCCCGTTCCCGTGCTCGACGCCGCCGACCAGCTGATGATCGCCAAGTGGGTGATCCGCAACCTGGCCTTCCGCGCCAACCTGAACGTCACCTTCGCCCCGAAGATCACCACGGGCAAGGCTGGCTCGGGTCTGCACATCCACATGCGCATGATGAAGGACGGCCGCAACATGATGATCAACGACAAGGGCGTGCTGAGCGACGAGGCCCGCAAGGCCATCGCCGGTATGATGGACCTTGCTCCCGCAATCACGGCCTTCGGCAACAAGAACCCGATGTCCTACTTCCGCCTGGTTCCCCATCAGGAGGCTCCCACCAATGTGTGCTGGGGTGACCGCAACCGCTCTGTGCTCGTGCGCGTGCCCCTGGGCTGGACCGCTGGCGCCGACATGTGCCGCACCGCCAACCCGCTGGAGCCCGCCAGCAACTTCGACACGACCCAGAAGCAGACCGTCGAGATGCGCTCGCCGGACGGCTCGGCCGACATCTACCAGCTGCTGGCCGGTCTGTGCGTAGCCTGCCGCCACGGCTTCGAGATGGAGAACGCCCTCGAGCTGGCTGCCAAGACCTATGTTGACGTGAACATCCACGACGCCGCCAACGCCGACCGCCTGAACGAGCTCGACTGCCTGCCCGACAGCTGCGTGGCCAGTGCCGACTGCTTGGAGAAGCTGCGTGCCGCCTTCGAGGAGCACGGCGTGTTCAGTGCCCACATGATCGACGGCATCATCGCCGAGCTGCGCTCGTTCAACGACCGCACCCTGCGTCACGACATCGAGCACGATCCCAAGCGCACCGCCCAGCTCGTGAACGAGTACTTCCAGTGTGGTTGATGCAAGCTCGCTAGCGAGCTGATCAGTGATCAGTGATTAGTAATTAGTGAGGCATCCGCCAACTAGGCCTAACGCTAAGACATTGGGATTGCTCGCAAGGGCTCGCAAGAAATCAAAAATAAAGATTTTTAATTGCCATCCGCGTTCCGTCATCAGGGACGCGGATGCTTCTTTAACCTTTAACCTTTAACCTGCTCGCGTTAGCGAGCATAATACAACACACCACCAATCTGCCTTGTTGTGGAGGCAGGTCGATGGTGTGGTGATATGGTTGGAAGCTACAGGCTACTTCTCCTCTTGCTGGTCATCCATCAGGCCGGCACGGATGCCTCCTTGCTGGGTGACTTGCACGCCATACTGGTAGCCCAGTTGATAGGCCTGCTGCACGAGCTGCTGCATCTGCTGCATGATAGCTTGGTATTGCTGCTGATACTGCTGCTGGGTGGGATAAGTCTGCTGTTGCGGCTGCTGATACCCGGGAGGGTAGTTGGGCGCCTGCTGCTGCGGCTGTTGCGGGGTTTGATCCCAGGGATTGGGAATGTCATTGCCACCTGTGGATTGTCCGCCACCGGCTTGCTGCTGGGCCTGACGTGCGGCCTCTTCCAATTTTCTCTGAAGTTCGTCAAGTAATCCCATGATGCTTGTTATGAATGGTTAGTAAATAATATAGTCCACAAATATAGACATTTTATTTGAAAACCACAAAATCTCTAACAATGTTTAACCATTTTACACACCAGACGGGGGTAAAAAAACTTGGGGGCCTGGAAACCCTCTCCGGCCCCATGATTCTGACTTCTAACTTCTAACTTCTAACCTCTAAAGTCTATTCCTCCATGACGAGGCGCAAGCCGATGGGGTAGTTATCGGTGTAGTTTTCGGGAACCGGGTCTGCACCAATGCGGCAGGACACGCGGCAATAGGTGGGATCCATCCAATAGTAGCAGCCGCCACGGATGGCGCGCTCTGTGCCTGATTCAGGTCCAACCGGATTGACGAGCGGCTCGCTGCCATAGGGGCCGAACCAGTCCTGACACCACTCAAACACGCCGCCGCTCATGTTATACAACCCCAATTCGTTGTGGGCCTTCGTCCTGACGAGAGGATAGCGATAGCCGGTAAACACGGCGACCTCGTCAATCATGTCGCTGCCGGCGTACTTGTAGCCGTGACTACGGTTGCCGCCGCGTGCGGCAAACTCCCATTCGGCCTCGGTGGGCATACGGAATGTCCTGCCGGTCATCTCGTTAAGTTTAGTGATGAAGTTCTGGCAATCGTCCCATGATACGCAACTCGCAGCGGCATTGGTGGGAGGAACAAACTCAGGGATATTGTAGGGTATGGGATTGTAGCCCAGTACGGCTTTCCACAATCCTACTGTCACCTCGGTCTGCCCAATGAAGTACGATGAGAGCGTCACCTCGTGAACCGGTCGCTCGTTGTCGGTGGCCTCGTCTTCCTGCTCGGGTGTAGCACCCATCATGAACGTGCCGCCGTCAACTTTAATCATGGCAAATGTCTCGTCGCCCACGATGAATTTCTCCATGACAAACTCGCTTGGGTTGAGTGTCACGGCAATGGTTGCCTGTTCACCCGTGGTGAGGTCACTGACGATGACATTGGCTGTTCCCACATCGATGGCGTCCAGCCGGATGATAGTGTCTTTATGTAAGATGGTCAGGGCCTCGTTGTTGTCGCAGTCCACCTGATAGAGGCCGCTGCCACCCGCAATGGTCACCACGTCATACAGGCCGTCGTTGATTTCAACTTCGGCTTTTGACAGCGACAACGGCGTGTCATAGACCGGTTCGCCCATGGCAAGGCGCAGACCTCTTGCAGGCCATGCTTCTGATGCCGGAATGCTTGAAACTAACGAGCCGGTTAAATTCCAATTGCCACCACAAGCCACATGCTCACCGTCGGTTGATGGCATAATCGGGTTGGTCAGCGGGTTGATGCAAAAGTAGTTGTTGCCCCATCCATCCAGACAAAACTCTTCCACATTGCCGCTCATGTCATATAACCCCAATTCGTTGGGGAGCAACTCGGCCACTGAGTGAGTTCTATGGCCTGAATTGTTCCTGTGCCATGCGACATCGTCTTTATCATTGCTGCCGGCATAGGTGTAGCCGTGGCTATAGTTGCCGCCACGTGCCGCGAACTCCCACTCGGCCTCGCTGGGCAAGCGGAATGTCCTGCCGGTCATCTCGTTGAGCTTGGCGATAAACTCCTGGCAGTCATCCCATGACACCGACTCAACAGGACAGTCGAGGTCGCCGGGGCGGTCGATGCCGTTGAAATAACTCGGATTACTGCCCATCACGGCCACCCACAAGGCTTGCGTCACCTCGGTCTGACCGATCGCAAACGGCGACAAGGTCACTTGGGGGCTATGTATCGACTGGAACGTGCCTCCCTCGACCTCTACCATAGTGAACGACACGTCGCCCACGGTGAACGTCATGACGTGCTCGTCAAGGATGAGGTCAAGGATAGCATTCACGTCGGCGATATTGATTTCGCCGTCACGGTTCACATCGGCAACGGCACTGAAGGTGCCATCGTCAAGAATGATGTCGATGAGCGTGTTCACATCGGCGATATTCACCTCATTGTCGCTGTTCAAGTCGCCATTTAGATACGTAACTTCATCCTGTGCCGGTGCTGCAAGTGCCACAAGAAACAGGCAGAGCAGCCAGCTTGTTCTACTGAAAATGTGAAATCTTTTTTCCATAAATAAACTAAATAATTAGGTTCATCCAAACTGCTATTAACCACACATGCCGGGCAAGGCATTTGTCCAGCATTTTACCCTGAACGACATATCGCTTGATGCGACATTTTAAGAAATCAAGCCGTTACGCATTCAAGTTGTCGCAAAGGTAAGGCTTATTGTGTGAATTTCCAAATCTTTCCGCTAAAAATGC
The DNA here is from genome assembly GCA_900317325.1 of uncultured Prevotellaceae bacterium. Lineage (GTDB taxonomy): Bacteria > Bacteroidota > Bacteroidia > Bacteroidales > Muribaculaceae > Sodaliphilus. Next base: position 275,772 of record ONGE01000002.1, on the reverse strand, counting down.
GATGAAGTGTGAGAGATGGTGGGTTGAAGTACAGAAAAAACACAGGACTGGAAACGTGTTCCAGCCCTGCGTTTAGTTTCTGGTTCTAAAGCCTGGGATTAGTCCTCGGCAACACCCCACTGCTGGCGGGCCAGACGGCGGTAGTTGTTGTAGCGCCACTGGGCGTTCTCCTTAGCGGCTGCGAACAGCTCGGCTGCCTCGTCGGGATACTGCTTCAGTACCGATGCGTAACGAACCTCGCCCTTGAGGAAGTTCTCGAACTCGTCCCAGTTGGGCTCCTTGCTGTCGAGGGTGAAGGGATTCTTGCCCTCGGCCTCGAGCTGCGGGTTGTAACGCCACAGGTGCCAGTAACCGCAAGCTACGGCTGCCTGCTCCTCGGCCTGTGCCTTACCCATACCGGCCTTGATACCGTGGTTGATACAGGGAGCGTAGGCGATGATGATCGAGGGACCGTCATAGGCCTCGGCCTCGCGGATAGCCTTCAGGCACTGAGCATTGTCGGCGCCCATAGCGATCTGTGCGGCATATACGTAACCGTAGGTGCTGGCAATCAGACCCAGGTCTTTCTTGCGGACGCGCTTGCCGGCAGCGGCAAACTTGGCGATAGCACCGATCGGGGTAGCCTTCGAGGCCTGACCACCGGTGTTGGAGTAAACCTCGGTGTCGAGCACGAGGATGTTCACGTTCTTACCGCTGGCAATCACGTGGTCCAGACCGCCGAAGCCGATGTCATAGCTGGCGCCGTCACCACCGATGATCCACTGCGAACGCTTAACCAGGTACTGACCCAGCTCGCGAACCTTGATGTCGGCGGGATTGTCGCTGTGCTCGATAGCCTCGAGAATCTTGTCACTGAGCTCGCGGGTCTTGTCACCGTCGTTGAAGTTCTCAACCCACTCCTTGTAGAGGGCCTTCACGTCGGCAGCAACGGTAGCGTCGTCGATAGCCTCCTTGACGAAGCCCAGGACGCGGGTGCGCATCTTCTCGTCGGCGATGGTCATACCCAGACCGAACTCGCAGAAGTCTTCGAACAGGGAGTTGGCCCAAGCGGGACCGTGACCCTTTTCGTTAACGGTGTAAGGAGTCGAGGGAACCGATGCACTGTAGATCGACGAGCAACCGGTAGCGTTGGCAACGATCTGACGGTCACCGAACAACTGGCTGATCAGCTTCACATAGGGGGTCTCACCGCAACCCGAGCAAGCGCCCGAGAACTCAAACAGCGGCTGAGCGAACTGCGAGTTCTTCACGGTAGCCTTGACATCTACCAGGTGCTGTTTGCTCTTGACATTGTTGATGGCGTAGTCCCAGAGCTTCTGGTCCTCTTCGTGGCCCTCCATGGGAACCATGACGAGAGCCTTCTCGCCCTTCTTGCCCGGACAAACGTCGGCGCAGTTGCCGCAAGCCAAGCAGTCCATCACGTCAACAACCTGTACGAAGGTCATGCCCTCGAAGCCCTTGCCGATAGCTTTGAGCTTGTCTTCCTCCTTGAAGGGAGAAGCGGCAGCCTCGGCCTCGTCCATGACGAAGGGACGGATGGCAGCGTGCGGGCAGACGAGTGCGCACTTGTTACACTGGATACAGTTCTCGGCCTTCCACATGGGAACGAAGGCACCCACACCGCGCTTCTCATAGGCAGCGGTACCGGCATCCCAGGTACCATCCTCGCGGCCCTTGAAGGCGCTCACGGGCAGCAGGTCACCGTTCTGGGCGTTGATGGGACGAACCACGTTGTGGACAAATGCGGGAGCATTGTCGGCAGCGGGACCCTCAACGGTCAGGTTGCTCCAAGCGGGATCAACGGTCAACTCGGTGTACTCGTTGCCACGGTCAACGGCCTGGTAGTTCTTGTTCACCACGTCCTCACCCTTGCGGCCATAGGACTTAACGATGAATTTCTTCATCTGCTCGATAGCCAGGTCAACGGGGATCACCTCGGTGATGCGGAAGAAGGCGCTCTGCAGGATGGTGTTGGTGCGGTTGCCCAGACCAATCTCCTGAGCGATCTTGGTGGCGTTGATGTAGTAAACCTTGATGTTGTTGTCGGCGAAGTACTTCTTCACGTTGTTGGGCAGGTTCTCTACCAGCTTGTCGCCGTCCCAAACGGTGTTCAGCAGGAAGGTACCACCCTTCTGCAGACCGCGGGTCACGTCATACATGTGCAGGTAGGCCTGAACGTGGCAAGCCACGAAGTTGGGCGTGGTCACCAGGTAGGTCGAGCGGATGGGCTCGTCGCCGAAACGCAGGTGAGAGCAGGTGAAGCCACCCGACTTCTTGCTGTCGTAGGAGAAGTAAGCCTGGCAGTGCTTGTCGGTGTTGTCGCCGATGATCTTCACACTGTTCTTGTTGGCACCCACGGTACCGTCAGCACCCAGACCGTAGAACTTGGCCTGGAACATGCCGGCGCCACCCATGGCCACCTCTTCCTTCATGGGAAGCGAAGCGAAGGTCACGTCGTCCTCGATACCGATGGTGAACTGGTTCTTAGGCATCGGCAGGGCCAGGTTCTCGTAAACGGCGAGAATCTGGGCGGGCGTGGTGTCCTTGGAACCGAGGCCGTAGCGGCCACCCACGATAACGGGGGCATTCTCGGTGCCGTAGAAGCAGTCCTTCACGTCGAGATACAGGGGCTCGCCGTTAGCGCCGGGCTCCTTGGTGCGGTCGAGCACGGCAATGCGCTTGGCAGTGCTGGGAACGGCTGCGAGGAAGTGCTTGGCGCTGAAGGGGCGATACAAGTGAACGGCAACCAGACCGACCTTCTCACCCTTCTCGGTCAGATAGTCGATGGTCTCGCGGATAGCCTCGGTCACACTGCCCATGGCGATGATGACGCGGTCGGCATCCTTGGCACCGTAGTAGTCAAACAAACCATACTTGCGGCCAGTGATCTCGCTGATCTTGTTCATGTAGTCCTCGACGATGGCGGGAACTGCGGTATAGTAATCGTTGCACGACTCGCGGTGCTGGAAGAACACGTCGGGGTTCTCGGCAGTACCACGGGTAACGGGCTTGTCGGGATTCATAGCACCCTTGCGGAACTTGGCCAGCTCCTCCATGTCGATGAGGGGACGCAGGTCTTCCTGGTCCATAGCCTCTACCTTCTGGATCTCGTGAGAGGTGCGGAAACCGTCAAAGAAGTTGACAAAGGGAACATGAGCCTTGATAGCGCTCAGGTGGGCAACACCAGCGAGGTCCATCACCTCCTGCACACTGCCCTCGGCGAGCATGGCAAAACCGGTCTGGCGGGTAGCCATCACGTCCTGGTGGTCACCAAAGATACACAGGGTGTGGCTGGCCAGCGTACGGGCCGAAACATGGAACACGCCAGGAAGCAACTCGCCGGCAATCTTGTACATGTTGGGGATCATCAGCAGCAGACCCTGCGACGCGGTGTAGGTCGTGGTCAGGGCACCAGCCTGCAGCGAACCGTGAACGGCACCAGCGGCACCACCCTCGCTCTGCATCTCCTGGACCATGACGGTCTCGCCGAAGATGTTCTTGCGGCCAGCAGCGGCCCACTCGTCCACGTGCTCGGCCATCGTTGATGACGGAGTGATGGGGTAGATTGCGGCTACCTCGGTGAACATGTAACTGATGTGGGCGGCAGCTTGGTTACCGTCACACGTCATGAATTTCTTTTCCTTACTCATAAAATTTTTTTGAAAACTGATATAGTTAGTTATTAGTCGTTTTTATGCTAACTGGTTTTACAGGGTGCAAAGGTACGCATTATTTTTTTAATAAGGTAAAGAAACCCGAAAAAATACTCTCCATGCCATCGACAGACGGCGACCGCTGCCTTGAATGCCTATTCCAGTGCTGCGGCCATCCCTGTCGTGGGCTACATCATCGCCCCTATAGCCGCTGCCATGGCCGTGGCCGCTGGTGCCATGCAGGTGGCCGCCATCAAAAAGCAGCAGCAGTCAGAAACTGGTCGCTTCACCCGTTGCCCGTCCTCTGATCGAGGCTCTGGACTACGCGCAGCGCACCAACACGATCGGCTCGCTTCGCAGTGCCGACGTATCAAGGTCGATCACTGCGCCGATGGCTTTGGCGCAAAGCCAACCGCAGGTGATAGTCCAGGAGAGCAAAGACTTGAAGGAGATCATCGCCCGTCTCAACGAGCGATTGGACGAGCCCTTCGTCACCGTCAACACCGTGACCGGCGACAAGGGCATAAAGCAGGCGCAGGACGAATACCAGCGCCTTATGAATAATAAATCACCGAAATCAAAAAGAAAATGAGTGTTTAGCGAAAAAAAAAATGTTTATTGAACATCAATTACATTAATTGGCTTAACTTTGTAGTTGGCAATCTATTGAATTGCTAACAACATGTTGAAAATATCAAGCGTTATGCTCATCTTGTGTAGGTAAACTAGGAACTTTACTAAAAATCGCTAGAGTGGCACAGCGGTCCCCGTGCTATATGGGTGGGCTGCATTTCCACATTTTCGATTTTAGGTTTTCTACGACATTTCTACAGAGAGTGGTGTATCAGTCCACGCTTTGCATACAAATAACTCTTTTGGGCTGAAAGGGTTCGTTTTAACACGGAGGCTATTATGATTGAAGATTATTATCAACTTGACTCTGACACTGAACAAATTTTCAGAAACGTCATTCAACAAATGGAAAATGAATTTGATTCACAGGAGTTTATTGAAAGACTCCATGAGGAATTCGAGGATTATTACAATCGATTGCAGAATGAAAAGAGTGGCTTGCGGGAAATCCATCAATATGTAGGCCATGTTCTCAGCACCAATTCTGAACAATTGCATATTGAGAAAATCACCGACGTAGATGGTGATGATATAAAGAAAAGAAACGATTGCAATATTGAAGGCGGTTTTGGTCAATTATGGAGAAGGATTCTGCTTGTCATCGCGCTAATGTTTTTTGTTTCATCTAGCTTTGCTCAAAGTAGACTTTATGCTGATGTAAATGGAGATGGAGAAGTAAATATTTCCGACGTTAACGCTGTTATCAGCGTGATCCTAGGAGGAACAGGAACGGAACCAACCCCAAATCCAGACCCAGAGGATCATGAGTATGTTGACTTGGGCTTGCCCAGTGGCACGCTTTGGGCTACGTGCAACGTCGGTGCCTGTTCACCAGAGGAATATGGTGATTACTTCGCTTGGGGCGAGACGACTCCCAAGGATTACTATGACTGGAGCACCTACAAGTGGTGCAATGGTGGGCCCTATTTATTGAACAAGTACTGTAACAATAGAGACTATGGTAGAGTTGATGAGGATGGCTTTGTAGATGACAAAATGGAACTAGATCCCGAAGATGATGCCGCATACGTGAATTGGGGTCCTCAGTGGCGTATGCCGACTTATAACCAACAGAAAGAATTGGTGAGGGGATGCACATGGACATGGACGACTCGGAACGGTGTGAATGGCCATATAATCACTGGTCCCAACGGTAATACATTATTCTTACCTGCTGCTGGCTCACGTTGGTATGATTCGCTCAACGATGATGGCAAGTATGGCCACTATTTATCGCGTTCATTAGATTGGCAATATTGTTTCAATGCGTATATTATTTTCCTAAGTTCATACCGCGTAGATTGGAGTAGTTCAAACCGCAGTAGCGGTAAATCTGTACGTGCTGTGCGTAATTCTCTGAATTAGTATATTGACGTCTTTTCAGACATAGAGCGGTTGATTTACCTTTGTGGCAAATCAACCGCTATTCTTTATGATACTCACCATCAACGGGCAGCAAGCCGCCCTCAAGAAAGGCTCGTCAATAGAGTACGTATCGGAGAACCGCATCTTCACCGATGCCGATGACTACAGCATGGAGATTGAACTGCCCCTCGCGGACTGTCCGCAGAACCTCGACATCTTCGGGATGATCACCCGCAAAGACGTAGATACAGGCGACATCTTCTTCGATGCGGTGCTGCAGGACACCCTTCTTCAAAAATAGAGCAAGCCGAATGCAGAGTCAAGCTTGCTTGAACTCTGTTAAGGCGTAGCCTATTTTATCTAACCGAGGTGCCGTCGTGATCACCGGCATCACCCAAGAGGCCGTCAAGGTGCAGTTCCTCGAGAAACGGTCCTACCAGAACTTCTTCCCCCGCTTCGATGAGACCTACATCGATGAGCTCAACCTGGGCAAGTGGCCCAGCATCTACCCCGACAATTCGCCTACCGGCGGCGGGGCCCAGCCACGACCCGGGGAAGAAGTGTCCTACGCCTCTCCGGCGCAGCTCTGGGGCAGGACGGAGGACTACACCGCCTTGCCGTGGGCTGCAGACCATATGAATTAAAATAATAGATTTATTAGTGTCCGGTAAAAGCTCCGTTAGGAGCGGTCAGGGCATAGGCAGGGGCTCCGTTCGGCTTCGCCTCACTCCACCACCTGCCTATAATCTGACAGCCCTACGGGCTTATAAGTGAGCTCCGCACATAAAGCAGTAATTAAAATGATGATATTCAGATATTTATTAAGTATGGTCAATTATTTACCGGGCACCAATAAAAAAAATTGCCGCAGGGGGCCTCACGGCGGCTGCGGCAATAACTATGAAATCAAAAAAATTCCTCACTTCATTTCTTTACGGGAGCCTCCTCGAGGGCCTTGACGAGCAGACGCCAGAAGGGCTCTGCTGCGGGGATGTAGGCACGCTCGATGGTGGTGTGCGGGCTGCGCAGGGTGGGGCCGAAGCTCACGACATCCATGTGCGGGTACTTGCCCAGGATGATGGAGCACTCCAGGCCGGCGTGGTCAACTTGCACGATGCCCTCCTCGTTGAAGAGCTGCTTGTACAAGTCGAGCAACATGTGCAGGGCCTCGCTGTCGGGGTTGGGATCCCAGCCGATGTAGTCACCGCCGGTCTCTACCTTGAAGCCGGCCAGGTGGAAGCAGGTCATCAACATCTTGACGATGTAGTCCTTCATGTCCTCACGGGCCGAGCGGGCGAGAATCTTCACGGCTGCCTTGCCGTCCTCGATGTCGATGATGGCGAGGTTGCTGGAGGTCTCAACTACGTTGGGATAGGCGGGGATGAAGCGAACGACGCCGTCGTGGCAAGCGTACAGGGCGCGCAGGATGGTCGTCTGGTCGTCGAGCGCCATCTTCATCTTGGGACGGTCGATGGCCTTGATGGTCAGGTCAACGGTGTCCTCGATGAACTTGAACTCGCTCTCGAACTGGGCCTTCATCGTCTTGACGAGCTTCTTCAGGCCCTTGAGGTTATCCTCGGGAACAACGACTACGGTCTCGGCCTTGAACGGGATGGCGTTGCGCATGTTGCCGCCATGCCAGCTCACCAGGCGGGCCTTGTGGTCCACGATGGCGAGTTGCAGCAGGCGTGCCATCAGCTTGTTGGCGTTGGCACGGCCCTCATGGATTTCGAGGCCGCTGTGGCCGCCCTTCAGACCCTTCAAGGTGATACGCACTGCGGTGTCGCCGGCAGCGGTCTTCACCTCGTTGTATTTGCGCGTGCAGGTAACGTCGATACCACCGGCGCTACCGATGACGAATTTGCCCCAGGTCTCGCTGTCGAGGTTGAACAGGATGTCGCCCTTCATCTGACCCTTGGGCAGGTCGTTGGCGCCATACATGCCGGTCTCCTCGTCCTTGGTGATGAGGCCCTCGATGGGACCGTGCTTGAGGGTGTTGTCCTCCATGACTGCCATGATGGCTGCCACGCCCAGACCGTCGTCAGCACCGAGGGTGGTGCCGCGGGCCTTGATCCACTCGCCGTCGATGTAGGGCTCGATGGGATCCTTCTCGAAGTTGTGCTTGGACTCGGGCGTCTTCTGGGGCACCATGTCCATGTGGGCCTGCATGGTGATGCACTTGCGGTTCTCCATACCGGGAGTGGCAGGTTTACGCATCACGATGTTGCCGGCGGGGTCCTGGAAGGCCTCCACGCCCACCTTCTTGGCGAAGTCGAGCAGGAATTGCTGGATTTTCTCAACATGTCCCGAGGGACGGGGAATCTGCGTCAGCGCATAGAAGTTGCGCCAGATGCACGTCGGTTGCAGTTTTTCAATTTCGTTCATTTTCTTGATTCTGTTAATGTCTTACAGGTTTAAAAAAGAATGTATTTGTTATTCGGCTGCAAATATAATAAATAGTTTCTAGTTTTTAGTCCCTAGTCCCTAGTTTTTTAGTCCATAGCCTGCATCCACTCTCTTTTTGTCAAACAACTTGAACAACATGAAATAAATTAAACAACCTTTTATTTGGGCGTGTGTACGTGTGGATGAAACTAAAAACTGGGAGCTAGGGAATGGCAACTAGAAACTATTTTACTATCTTTGCGAGGATTAAACAAGATTTTAGTGTATATGAAAAAGATTTTTTCTATCGTTTTGATTGCCCTCATGGGTCTGATGGCTGGTCATGCACAGGTGGCCGAGAGTAATAACGAGATTATTCTCCACGCCTGGTCGTGGTCGTTCAACACCATCAAGCAGCACCTGCCCGAAATCAAGGACGCCGGCTACACCATCGTGCAGACGTCGCCCATCAACGAGTGCGTTGTGGGCGAGGGCGGAGGACGCCAGTTGTTCGGGCACGGCAAGTGGTACTATCATTACCAGCCGACGGACTGGACCATCGGCAACTACCAGCTGGGCACGCGCGACGAGTTCAAGGCGATGTGCGACGAGGCCACCCGCCTGGGACTGCGTGTCATCGTGGACGTGCTGCCCAACCACACGGTGATTGACCGCACGCAAATCAACGCGCGCCTGGACAGCGCCGTGAACGGCCGCGAGAACCTGTTCCACGCCAACGGCCTGTGGCCCATCAAGGACTACAGCGACCGCTACCAGTGCACGACGGGCGAAATGGGTACGCTGCCCGACGTGAACACCGAGAACCCTGATTTCCAGTACTACTACATGCAATTCGTCAACGACGTGTTGGCCTGCGGTGCTCGCGGATTCCGCTACGACACGGCCAAGCATATCGGCCTGCCGAACGAGATGCGCGATCCCAAGTCGCCCGAGAACGACTTCTGGGACGTGGCTATGGGCCGCAAGGCCGTCAAGGGCCTCAGGCTCGCCTTGCCCCGCGAGGACCTGTTCATCTACGGTGAGGTGCTGCAGGACCGCAATGTGCCCGAGCAGGGCTATGCCGAGTATATGGACCTCACGGCCAGCAACTATGGCTGGGTGCTGCGCAACGTGCTCAACAAGCATGATGCCCGTGCCGACAACCTGCTGACGTGGCACCACTCGGTGGATCCCGCCCACCTGGTGACCTGGGTAGAGTCGCACGACACCTATTGCAACGACCACGCATCGGCCGGCATGAGCGACGAACTCATCCGCCTGGGATGGGTCTTCCTGACCGCCCGCAAGTATGGCACGCCGCTGTTCTACAGTCGTCCTCACGGCAGCACCCGCGACAACTATTGGGGTGACAACGAGATCGGCAAGGTGGGTAACGACGAGTTCAAGCACCCCGTGGTGAAGGCCGTGAACGAGTTCCGTCACCGCATGGTCAACCAGCCCGAAAACATCGTCTATAGCGAGAACGGCAAGCAGATCATCGTCGAGCGCGGCAGCAAGGCCGCCGTGGTCATCAACCTCGACGAGCAGCAGGCCCAGGTGGCTATCCCCGTGACCCTGAGCAACGGCAAATACCGCGACGCCGTGACCAAGCAGCGCCTGCAAGTGAAAAAAGGCGTCCTGAAAGCCACTTTGGCCCCGATGACCGCCTATGTGTTGATGTAACGGCAAAAGCTAGAACTTTTGCCGTGGATAATGGTTAATGGATAATGTTTAATGAGTTTGCGAAAAGGATATGGAAGAGTTTCAATTTCAATTTGAAAAACTGAATGCATGGCAAGAAGCACGAAAACTCGTGGTAGATGTCTATCAGTTACTGGAATTGTTTCCGAAAACTGAGAATTATGCTCTTTGCGACCAGTTGCGTAGAGCCGTAGTTTCTGTTCCTTCCAATATTGCTGAGGGTACGGGTCGTCTGGCCGTTAAGGAGCAAATTCATTTTCTTGAAATTGCGTACGCTTCGTTAATGGAGGTCTATTGTCAGTTGCAAATAGCTGTTGACCTCGGTTATATCACTCCTGAAGATTTGCAAATAGTAAAGCGGGAAATCTTTACTACTTCGAAACTCATAAGTGGACTTCGCTCTAGTAAGGCCGCTCAATTAGAAGGTAATTAACGGCTATTGCCGTGGATAAAGAGTTTTAACGGCTATCGCCGTGGATAAAGGTTAATGGTTAGTGTTTAATGAGTTTTTCGGCTGTCGCCATTGTAATTCATTAAACATTATCCATTATCCTTTATGCAGTCAAAAAATGAACTCAATTCATCTTTTGACTTAGTTCCAGAGTTTTTTTCGGCTATCGCCGTGGAGTTCATTAAACATTAACCATTATCCTTTATGCAGGAGAAAAATGAACTGAGTTCATTTTTTGACTTATAGTTCCAGAGGGAATTCGAGGGGGTGGCGGCGTTGGTAGCGGGTCCAGAACTTGGTGCGTGCCTGCATGGTGAGTTGGACGGCGCGGTTCTCGTTGAAGCCACGGGCGTCGGCATATCGGCGGGCTATGAGCTCGATGAAGCGCTTGGGTCCCCACAGGCGGCACAGGCTGGTGCATCCGTCCTTGATATCGACCTTGCCGAAACGCATGCGGTTGATGTCCACCACGGCAAAATGATAGCCCTGCTCGTCCTTGTCCCACAAGATGTTGCCCGGGGAGTAATCGAGGTGAAGCACCTCGCGCTCGTGCATCATGGCGGTGAAACGTGCCAGTTCGCGCGCTATTTCCTCATAGGTGCCCTCGCGTGCATCGCCGAACTCAAAGAACGTGTGCCTCAATGACGACTGCACACTCACGAAATAACATTCTTCAAGCAGACCGTAGCGGTTGCGCTGCTCGATGTAGGCGATGGGCTCGGGCGTCTCGATGCCGCGTTCCAGCAGGCGGGAGGGGTAGAGGAAAGCGCGCAGCCCCTTGGGCTTGCGGATGCCCAGCGAGTACACCACGCGATTGAAGACATGGGGAATGCAATAGCGCTTGACGTTGACGAGTGTGCCGTCGGGGGCGGTGATGACGCGCAACTGGTTGCGCTTGTCATAGATGACCTCGCCCAGCTGCTCGAATTGCTCGGGCAACCGTTCCAGCCAAGGCCGCAAGAGGTGATATTTGGGATTGAGTTCCATCATGATGGTGAATAGGAGAGCTTGAAGCTCTCAGAGTTCTCGGAGAGTTCAGATTATCTGGGAGTCGAGAAGCTTGAAAACGGCTGTCAGCTTATCAACATGGTCGCCCTTGACAATCACGTGGTGGTTGCCGATACTGCGTTCCAGGAAATAGTCGAGCGGCTCGCCGAGGCGCAGGTGCAGCTGGGTGCGGCACATGTTGGGATTGGTGGTGCACTCGAGCAGATGCGCCCTGCTGATGAAGAAGCGTTCCATGCCCCTGCCGCCACACTTGACGACGGTCATGTCCATCGGCTCGAAAATCCCCTCGACGGCGACACCGCTCAGCGACTCGTAGTGGTCGCGCACGATGTAACGGTCGGTCATTGCGGGGGCTATGGTGCAATGGGCAAACACCATCTCGTGGGCAGCATTGTCCAGAATCCTGGACGGGTTGGCCATGAAGGTCATCTCGCCCGTGGCGGCTTGTACTGCCAGCATGGTGAGCAGGGTCTGCTCGTCTCCCTCGCATCCGGCGGGAATACCCTCCTGGTTGAGCAGTGCCAGGGCTACGCAACCCGTCGTGCGGGTCGTGGGAATCAGGTCAAAGCAGTTGAGGGTGAAAGCGTCCAAGCGGTAGCGCTCCACGATGCTCTTAACCGAGCGGTAGAGGCGCATCGCCTTGACGACCTCGTCGCGCGACGGCTCCTTGACACCGACAGCCTTGCTGATGAACGCATCGGTGATGTCCTGCACCTCGTCGGCGGCAACGGCCTCATAGCCCGTGACCACCTCGTCGAGGGGTACATCCACCATCTCTACGCCCCAACGCTCATGCATTGTCTGATAGTCCACGTTGCTGGCGATGAGCCACCCTGAGGGCTTGCCGATCACGCCCACGCGCTTACCGCGCAGACGTGCGACACCCTCGTTGGCGGCAGCGTAGTCGTCGATGCCCTGCATGATGAAACCGGTGGGGCCGTGCAGCACGCGTCCATGGCGGCTGTTGAGGCGCATCCACGACAGGATCTCGAGCGAGGCGGCGAGCGAATTCTTCAAGCCGTCGGCAATGAGTACCACATAGGGCGGCAGGCGGTCGATGTTGGCCTTGACCATCTCTTCCACACCACCGCTGCCCACGAGCACCATCGTGGCGCCGTCGGCGGGTTTGTCATCAAGTTCCTCGGGGAAGATGTATTTTACCTCATATTTCTCGGCGATGGCGTCGAGCAACTCGTGATGATCGGTAAAAATGGACTCACGGGTCGCTAGCGACGAGGCGAAGGTAATCAGATTCAGTTTCATCATGTCGGCAGTCTTTTTAAGCGTTAGAATTTATAGCGCACTCCACCCAGGAAAATACCCTGCTCGCCGACACCCACTTCGGCAAAACCGCGCACCTGCTGGTTGCCGGCTTCGATGCCGATCAACGAGGCCTGGAAATTGAAAAACACATCGTTGGTGATGTTTTTCTCGCCTGTGAGTTTGCCGTTCTCGTTATAGTCCTGGTCGCTGAAGCGGGCCACTGATGCACCGACGGCTACTTTGGAGTACAGGCCCCAACTGTTCTTGCGCAGCCAGTTGAATTTCACCGACGGCATGAGGGTGTAGTAGGAGCGTAGCTTGTGGCTGTTGAGGCGCTCTTTCCTGAAGGCATCCTCATTGTTGCTGGCGAAGACGGCTACAGCGCCGACGCCCACCAGCGGGCTGGTGTGATAATAGTATTCCAGGCCGAGGGGGCCAACGTAGTGGTCGTTCTTGCTGCTCTCGCCGAAAATGCCGGCACCGACCTTGCTGAAAACGTCAATCCATATCGAATTGGGTATAGCGCCGTAGCTGACGGCAATCTCGTGACGAGGATCTTGTGCATCGTCCTGGGCTTGGGCCGGCATACACACGAATGCACAAGCGACCAGAGCTGCAAATAAAAACTTGTTTTTCATTATGGATGTATTTAATGTATTAAATAAGCTATTATGTTGCAAAATTAGAGAAAATCCATGAGCCTAACAAAAAAGCGGTCGGAGAATGAGCTCCGAGCCGCTTATTATCTTGGGTTGGATGATTATATCAGAACTTATAGCGCAAGCCACCGAAGGCAATACCTTGCTCGCCGACACCGAACTCGGCAAATGCACGCACGTGTGCGGAGCCTGCCTCGACACCAATCAGCGATGCCTGGAAATTGAACAGCAGATCCTTAGAGATGGTCTTATCGCCGTTTTTCTTGCCGTTGTCATCATAATCCTCATCGGTGAAGTAGGCGTAAGAGGCACCCGCAGCCACCTTGGAGTACAGGCCCCAGTTCTTCTTGCGCAGCCAGTTGAATTTTGCCGACGGCATGAAGGAGAAGAATGACTTGGTGATGGCCGAAGTCTGGATGTCATGGTAGAGACAGTCCTGCTTGCTGGTGGCAAATACGGCAACAGCTCCCACGCCAATCAATGGGCTGGTGTGATAGTAATATTCCAGTCCGATGGGACCAAAGTAGTTCTTGCCCTCGCGTTTCTCGCCGAATATTGCGGGAATGATATCAGTGTAGGCGTCCACCCATACCGAATTGGGCACGGCACCATAGCTGATGGCAACCTCATGACGGGTATCCATTTCATCTTGTGCCTGGGCAGGGATACTCATAGATGCACAAACGACCAAAGCGGCCAATAAAAACTTGTTTTTCATAAACGTGTTTGATAGTGTTATTATAAATTGGGTGCAAAGGTAATAGTTTTTTTCAAGGTAGGCTTTTGAGGGAGGACATTTTCTCTCTTAGGAGGCCTAAAAACCACAAAAAAAGGCTATAAATATTAAAAAATGTTAACAATAAGCATTTTCTTGTTCAAAAATTATGTTTAATAACATATTTAGCATTACCTTTGCACCCGATTTTTCATCATTACACTAATGACAGGTGCTGTGAAGCACGGGGTCATTCAGTTGAAAGGTTAAGATTTAGTTTTAAGGTTTATGTTAATGGTATTAGAGGTTAATTAGATTTTTTTCAAAAATGATCCACGGCGTGAGTCGGGGATTTTTTTTGCCCCAAGGGGCAAAAATGAGGGCACTTCGTCTTGAAGCGCCCTCATTTGTCAGGTATTCATTCGGGTTATTTCTTGCCGAGCAGGAGGTACTCGTAGGGCTGGAGCGTGATGTGGCGCTTCAGTTCGATGGGCATGCCGGTCATCAGGTTGACAGCCGTTTGGCCAGCCCACATGCCGGGCACATCGATGCCGTGTGCCGCATTGCGCACATTGACAATCACCAGCACATTGTCGTTGTTGAGTACACGGTCCACACACAGGACGTTGTTCTCATCGTCGTCGAAGGGGAGGCACTTGCCGCTGCTGCGCAGTGCCGGGTGATCGTTGTAGATCGAGACGAGTTTCTTGTACTCTTCGCGCATGGCGGGATTGGCGTTCCAGTCAACAGGTACATAGTGGAAGAAATTGATGGTCTCGGGATAACCCACCTCTTGTGAGCCGTAGATGAGCATGCCGCCGTGGATCATCGTGGTGGCTACAAAGGCAGCCATCGAAGCCCGCGGTCCACCATAGAGCTTGATGGGCGAAGCCTTGGTGGCTTCGTCATGGTTGGTGGTGAACCTGAGTTTGAATTTGCCCGGGCCCATATCCTTGTACTCGTTCTTGTCCACGCTGATGAGCTTGCCCACCTTGGCATCACCTTTCATTACTTGAGCGATGGCGCCCATGAATTCCCAGGCATAGTTCAGGTCGAATCCGGCCGTGAAGTTGTCGGGATTGGCACCCTCGGCAAGCATGATCAGGCGGCGCGGCTTGGCCGAGTTGCGCAAGGTCTTGATGCAGTCGAGCCAGAAATCGGCGGGCACCTGGTCGGCGACATCACAGCGGAAACCGTCCACACCGACCGAGTCCACCCAATAGCGCATCGCATCGACCATCGCTGCGCGCATTTCCTTGTTGTCGTAGTTCAGGTCGGCGACATCGGTCCAGTCGGTACCCGGCGGGAAGATGATGTTGCCTGTCGAGTCATGGGTGTACCAGTCGGGGTGTTGCTCAACCCACACGTTGTCCCATGCCGTGTGGTTGGCGACCCAGTCCAGGATGACGCCCATACCGCGCTCGTGGCACGACTCGACGAGCATGCGCAGGTCATCGACCGTGCCATACTCGGGGGCCACAGCCTTATAATCACGCACCGAGTAAGGCGAATTCTTGCTCTTTACCTCACCGATGGGGTAGATGGGCATGATCCACAGCATGTTCACACCCAGGTCCTCGATTGAATCCAGACGGCTGATGATGGCCTGGAACGAGTTGGAGGGGGCGAACACCCTGGGGTTGACTTGATACATCACTACGTCGGCCACCTCAGGCACCATGAAGCTATCGGTGACGGGCATTGCATGGTGATCCTTAGGCTTGCAGCCAATGGCCACCACCAGAGCTAAAAATGATAAGAATAAGAGAAGCTTTTTCATAATATATTGAATTTTAGTTGTTGATAGATTGCTTGAATAGTTCAAAATCATCGTTGCTCACCTCGGTGATGGTGACGGTGATGTTGTCGTCCTCGTTCTTGCCGATGGTGAACACCAGCACATGGTCATCGACCGAATAGCCTGTCTCGACCTGCCGGGTCTCGTTGTTCATGCGCCAGGGCACTGCCATGCGGGCGTTGCTGCCCTTGAGGGCGTTCTTGATCGCAAGCTTTGCCATCTCCACATCCTTGACGGCGGTCGAGAACATGGTGCAGGATACGCTGGTTCCGGCAGTCTGGGTGAAGTCATATTTCTCGCTCAGCCACAGGGCCACGTCGTTGCAGTGATACTTGCTCTCGACGGGCTTGGGTGCCGCAGCTTGTTTACGCGCAGCGGCTTTCTCCTGGCGTTCCTGTTCCCGCTCGAGGCGAGCCTGCTCGCGCTGGCGACGTTCTTCTTCCTTTTTGAGCTGTTTTTCTTCTTCTCTTTGCTTCTTCTCCTCGGCTTTTTGCTTCTTTTCCTCGGCTTTCTTCAGTTTCTCGGCTTCCTTTTGCGCTTTGGCATCCTGGCGACGCTTTTCCTGTTCGCGCCGTTGTTTCAGACGCATTTCTTGTTTCTCGGCTTCACGGCGCTGAGCATCGAGTTTGCGCTGTTCCTTGGCGCTCACTTCAGGCTCGGCCTCTTCTTCCTGGTCATCATCAATCAAGTTCACGATGGGAGTTTGATCATCGCTCTCCTCGGGGACGACGACGGGCTTGCGCTCGCGCGTGCTGTGCCTCGTGGGCTTATCCACTTTGTCCACAGCCTGGGGCTTGGGCTCGGCTTCCTGCTTGCTCTTCTTGCCTAATGACTTGTAGTAGCCGGCGCTCTCGGTAACGCTCACATAGTAGGTGCCGTCGTCGAGTGCCTTGCGCTTGACGCTGAATCGGAACTTGTTCTTCTCGAATCGGAATTCTTTCCAATAGGTCGTGCTGGTCATTTGCCAGTCGTTGACGGCCTTGATGTCGTCATAGCTGGCCATCAGGCGGTCGATCATGTCGCGCACCTTCTTGCTGTTGAGCCCGTCGGGGCTGTTCAGGAAATAGGTCACTTCTCCCCTATCGCGCTGCTGTGCCATGTCGGCGGCACTGGGCGTGTAATAATACTCAAAGTAGTTGCGACCGACGAAGGTTTCACTCACTACCTCGTCGAGATACCATTCCCATTCAGGCTGTTGTTGGGTGGGCTGTGCCGATGCTGCCAGCGCCATGCACGCCAGCAGAGTCACAAGTATTCTTTTTAATGTCATAGGCCCAAATACCATTTGGTTGCAACAGGCAAATATAATCTCATTTTTGGTTTGCTGCAAGTATTTGAACGTATTTTTGTATTGTGGCGCCGTTATTTTGGCATAATTGACAGGAAATGTGCAAAAACACTTGTATATTTTTATTTATTATGCTATTTTTGCAGGGTTGAGGGGCATGATGTCCCCTTACTGAAAAGAGCGATTTCTCATGACGAAGGCGTTTTGTTCTTGACTGACCAGTAGAACAAACAAGTCCCTGCGCCATTCATTCAACCCTATCAGAGCCAAATTCGGGGGACTCAGGAGGCGATGGTTTTGGCTTATGAAAAAGATTACATTTCTCATGATGGCGTTGGTGCTGACCGCGTTATCGGCCCAGGCGGCCACCTACTACGGTTTCAAGATCGGTGGCGTGGCTGTCAACAGTGACAACTACAGCAACGTGACCGGCTCCAACATCAGTGGCTCAGTCTCCTATGACCCCACGACCAACACGGTGACGCTGAACAACGTCACCATCTCCCGCACGGGTACCGACAACCGATGCATTTACAACGAGTCCAACAATGGCCTGATTGTGAAACTGATGGGTACCAACAACCTGAGCGCCAAGGATGCTGCTCCGGTGCGCTTGGACAGCGGTGTGGGCATGACAATGAACGTCTATGGCAACACCACCATCAGCAGCGAAAACGAAGAGGCAATCTATTCCAACAGCAATTCCAGTTATAGACTTTATATCAAGGTCTTCGGGAACGGAAAACTGAATGTGACATCCACCAACAAGGCCGGTATCGCTAGCGGGTCTTCATGCACCCTCGCCCTGGACGGAGCGATGGATATCAATGGCAAGAAGGGGGCGATAGACTGGGACAATCAGGTCAACATCTTAAACACTGATGGCAAGACAGGTATCACCATGCGCGCCACCAACAATTCCAGTTATCCAGTCTTTAAAGCCGGAACGCTCAACCTGAATAACGGCAACGGGATCATCCAACCTGCCGGAGCCGTGTGGAATTCCTCACAAGGCACTATCACATTGAACGGCTCGGCCGTCTACAACCGCGACATCATCATCGGCAAGGATTGTGCCCTGCTCATCAACTCCACCAACTTCCCCGACACCAAGTTCCGCAATTACCTGCTCGGACTATATCCTAAAGGTTTCCTTAACTCGACCGAATTCGCCAACCTGACGGAACTACACGTCAGCAGCATGGGCATTTCAAACATGACGGGCGTCAAACTGCTGACCAATCTGGTTGAGTTGGCATGTGCCAGCAACAACCTGACTTCGCTCGACGTGAGCGGTCTGACCAAACTGAAATACCTGACCTGCAACGGCAACAGCAACTTGACGTCGCTCACCACCACAAATTGCACGGCCCTCACCGACATCTACTGCTTCAATACCGCCATCACGTCGCTCAACCTGACGACCAACACCGCACTGGAAACGCTCAACTGCAGCAAGACCAATCTGACGGAATTGCAGGTTCCAGATATGCCAAAACTCAACTACCTGAACGTCAAAGACTGCACTTCGCTGCAACAACTCTACTGCAATAACTGCCCGCTGCTGGACCAACTGAACATATCGGGATGCTATGCGCTCGAGAACCTCTATTGCCAGGAATGTAACTTGAGCAACTTGGACGGTTTGCAGTACCTGTCCAACCTGGTTCGCGTGAATTGCATGGGCAACAAGTTCTCATCGTTCACGCTCAGCAACAAGTCCAGTCTCACACATCTTTATCTCCAGGACATGCCCACATTGGCCACGGTCACAGTCATCAACAACCCAGCGCTCTTCCACTTGGATTGCAACAACTGCACTGCGCTGATTAATCTGAACGCCAGCAACAACAACCTGACCAATCTTTACGTCACAGGCAGCCGCGCAATCAGGGAACTGCGCTGCTTCAGCAATGCCCAACTGAAAAGCATCTCGGGTCTGGATAACTGCGTAGCGCTGACCTATATTGACTGCGAGGACTGCGCTATCACCACCCTGACCGGACTTCAGAACGCCAATAACATCACCTGGATTGCTGCCCGCAACAACATGTTGACGTCATTCTCTATCACTGAAAAGAGCAAACTGAAGACCCTTAAAGTCTCGGGCAACCCATCATTGACCTCGCTCTATTGCTACATGAATGCGTTGACCACGCTCCAAGTGGAAGGTTGCACATCGCTGGGCATTCTCAGCAGTTACGAAAATCCTGAACTGGCCACAATCACTGGACTGGCAGACTGCACCAAACTCACTAAACTCTTCGTCAAAAGTTGTGCATTCTCCAGCCTGGATCTGTCCGGCAAGAACAAATTGACAACACTGGATTGCGGCAGCAATAACCTGACCTCGTTGAACCTCACAGGTTGCTCGGCACTGACCGATATGATGTGCGACAACAACTCCGACTTGAGTGCCATCACTGGACTAGCCAGTTGCCAAGCCATCTCCGTCCTCAACTGCAACAACTGCGACTTCACCGACCTGAGCGCTGTCAATGGCATGGGGAACATCTCTTTACTGTCGGCCATTAACAACCAGTTGACTTCGCTCGAAATCACCAACAAGAGCAGTTTGAAAACGATTCTCGTGCAGAACAACCCGACACTGACAACGCTCAATTGCTTCTACAATGATTTGACAATGCTTAACATCACCGGTTGCACCGGCTTGACCCACCTGCGTTGCTACAACAATGAGAACCTGAGTTCCATCATAGGTCTTTACAGTAGCAGGGGGTTGATCTATCTCGATTGTGAGGACTGCGCCATCACCACCCTGAATAATATTCAAAACATGACCGAACTGCAAAAACTCCTGGTCAGCAACAACAGGCTCACTCAACTCGATGTCACCGGTTGCACCACGTTGAACATGATCAGATGCTACAAGAACCAGATTTCAGGCGCAGGCATGACCACCCTGGTGAACAGTTTGCCCCAGCGCAGCGAGGACAATCCGGGTTACCTGTATGCCATCTTTAACACCCGGCTCAACTTGGGAAACGCTCAGGGTAAGCATGCTGGGTGACGTGAACAACGACGGAGTGGTCAACATCACCGATGTGACTGTTCTGATCAATGCTGTGATGAGTGAGAATTTCAGCGGCATCAATCAGGCTAATGCCGACATGAATAACGACGGCAACATCAACATCACCGACGTGACCATTCTGATATCGCGTGTGATGAACCGCTAAACTACAGGGCCTTGCGCCCGTGAACCTTGAATAGGCGAGGCGTACCATTCCCGGAGGAAGTGTGGTGCGCCTCGACTGTATTAAAGGGTGGGGAATGCTTGGTGATTCCATGATTTTCATTTACCTTTGCGATAGAGAAACCAAATGATTGACCGAGATGAAACTTAGATTTATGTTACTGGCCGTAGTGGCCGCAGTTGGCGTGCTGCCCGCCGTGGCCGACGTGCATCCCCGCTATACCACGGTGGTGAGCGATGCCACCACGACCTATGTCACCAAGCGGCCGCCTGCCGAGGAACGCCTCTTTACCAGCAGAATCATTGAGCAACGTGTGCGTGAAGTGATGAAGCTGATTAAGGGCAATCCGCGCTTGGCGTGGATGTTCGAGAACTGTTTTCCCAACACGCTCGACAGCACGGTGCACTACCGCCTCGACGAGAACGGCGAGGATGACACCTTTGTTTACACCGGCGACATCCACGCGATGTGGTTGCGCGACAGCGGTGCCCAGGTGTGGCCCTATGTCAAGTATGCCAACAAGGACGAGAAACTGCGCCACATGTTGCGCGGCGTTATCCTGCGCCAGTTGAAGTGCATCGTCTTGGACCCCTATGCCAATGCTTTCAATGACGGGCCCACGGGCAGTCAATGGGAGAATGACTTGACCGACATGAAGCCCGAGCTGCACGAGCGCAAATACGAGATCGACTCGCTGTGCTACCCCATACGATTGGCCTATGAGTACTGGCTTGTCACGGGCGACGACAGTATCTTCGGCGATCTGTGGCAAGAGGCGATGCAGGCCGTGCTGCGCACTTTCAAGGAGCAGCAGCGCAAGAACGGCGACAAGGGCCCGTACAAGTTCATGCGTCGCGACATCGACGCCAAGTCATCGCTCACGTGGTATGGCTGGGGACCTCCCGTCAATCCTGTGGGACTGATTGTGTCGTGTTTCCGTCCCAGCGACGATGCCACGGTGCTGCCCTTCCTGGTGCCCAGCAATTTCATGGCTGTGAGCTCGCTGCGCAAGGCCGGAGAGATTCTCCAGAAGGTCAACCATAACAATGCCTTGGCGGGACAGTGTCTTGACCTGGCTCAAGAGGTAGAGGATGCCCTGCACAAGTATGCCATCGTGGATCATCCCAAGTATGGCAAGATCTACGCCTACGAGGTGGACGGTTGGGGCGGCCGCGTGCTGGCCGATGATGCCAATGTGCCCAGCCTGCTGGCGATGGGCTACCTGGGTGACGTGCCGATGGATGACCCCATCTACCGCAACACGCGTCGGTTTGTGTGGAGCGAGGACAACCCGTGTTTCTTCAAGGGCAAGGCCTGCGAGGGCATCGGCGGCGCTCACACGGCCTATAACCTCATCTGGCCCATGAGCATCATGATGAAAGCCTTCACGGCCGACAACGACGAGGAGATTGCCTGGTGCATGCGCCAGCTGCTCACCACCGACGCCGGCACGGGATTCATGCATGAGTCCTTCCACAAGGACGATCCCACCCATTACACCCGCGCCTGGTTCGCCTGGCAGAACACCCTGTTCGGCGAACTGGTCATCCACCTGATCGACAACGGCAAGACCGACCTGCTCGTCCACTGCCTGGATTGAGGACGATAAGGTAACGTGAGTTTGACGAAATCAAAGTGCTGATGCTCAATGTTTATAGTCTGTAGAGACGCAAAATTTTGCGTCTCTACTGGTCTGAAATGGCTAACTCATTGACACCCGACGGGTGGCCTTTGGATAACCCGAGATAAATCAGACAACTGAGCAGAGCGAAGGTGGCTGATTCATCGGGTGTGTGTTCCGCCAGCAGACAATCAGCACTATAACACAAGGGGGAGAGTTGCCAACTCTGGCAGACTCTCCCCCTTTGGTCAAAACAGGGATTATCCTCTTGGGATGTAATCGTTGTGAGTATTACGAGGCCATCACATTGTTGATCAGCATCGTCACGTCGGTGATGTTGATGTTGCCGTCGTTATTCATGTCGGCATTAGCCTGATTGATGCCGCTGAAATTCTCACTCATTACAGCATTGATCAGTTTCCCAAGTTGAGCCGTTGTACCTCTTGGGCCACCAATACTTGCTGTTGGCGGTGGCGATCTGCTCGTCGTTCATTGTGTTGCCCTCGTCGGTGTTATAGAGAGCATACAGATTGCCTGGCTCGTCGGCCGTGCGTTGGGGCAGGCTGTTTACCAGGAGGGTCATGTTGGCGCCCTTGATGTTGTTCTTGTAACAGTTGATATGATACAATGAGGTGCAGCCTGTGACGATAAGTTGCGTGAGGTTGTTGTTGCGGGCAAAGATCCTTCCCAATTTGGTCTTGTTCTGAATGCCGTTGAGCGTGTTGATGGAGCAGTCCTCACAGTCGAGATAGGTCAATTCGCTGCAACTGCCAAGGCCTGTGATGGCAGTCAGATTGTCATTGTTGTAGCAACGCAATTCGCTCAATGCGGTACAGCCTGTGACGTTAAGATTGGTCAAATTATTGTAATAGCATTCGAGTGATGTCAACGTTGTGTTGTTACTAACGATGAGTGTTTTCAGATTAGTCTTGTTGTAGAGTGAGAGTGAGGTCAGCTTGTTGTTTGCGGCCGCCAGGGTTGTGATATTCGACATGAGACTGGTGGCGTTCAGGTTGGTGATGGCACAGTTTTCACAGTTGAGGGTGGTAATGGCTCGACAGTTGTCAAGACCTGTGATGGCAGTCAAGTTGGAGTTGTCTCCACAAAGTAAATTTGTCAGTGCCGTGCAGCCCGTCACGTTCAACGAGGTGAGCCTGTTGGCGTAGCAAGACAGTTTTGATAATTTAGTTTTGTTGGACAGATCGAGGGTGGAGAATGCGCAGTTATAGGCAAATAATTGGGTGAGATTGCTGCAATCGTCCAAGCCGATGATCTTGCTCAATGATGGATTCTCGTAGCAACCCAAGATGGACAACGACGTGCACCCTGTCACGTCAAGCGTTGTCAACGCATTGGTATAGCAATGGACTGTGGCCAGAGAGGTGTTTCCCGATAGCCTGAGGTAAGTGAGATGGCTCTTGCCCGAGACGGTAAACGAGGTGAGCTTGTTGTTACGGGCAAGAATCGAGGCAATGTTGTTGGCGTTCTGGAGAGCGCTCAAGCTGGTGATGGAGCAGTCCTCGCAGTCGAAGTAGGTCAGGGCAGTGCAGCCTCCCAATCCTGTGATGGTTTGCAGGGGAGTATTGTAGTAGCAGCGCAATTCCTGGATCGCGGTGCAACCGGTGATGTTGAGCGTTGTCAAGTCATTGGAGCGGCAGTTCAGATTAGTCAGTGCCGTGCAGTAGCTGCAATTCAAGGTGCTGAGATAAGGGTTGCCGATGACCGTAAGTGTGGTCAACTGGGGGTTGTTCTGGCAATACAGGTCAGTGAGATGGCTCTTGTTGTTAACCGTTAACGTTGTGAGGCGGTTGTTCATGCAACTCAGTAAAGCCAGATTGGGCAGGCTCTGCACATCGTCGAGGCTGGTCAAGGCACAGTCATAGCAATAGAGGTTGCAGAGCGCCGTGCAATCGGCCAGTCCTATGAAGGTAGTGAAATTGGGGTTTTGGTAACAACTCAGCGATAGCAAAGCGGTGCATCCAGTGACATTGAGCCTGATCATATACGGGTTATTGTAGCAATAAAGACGCAGCAGCGAGGTACAGTTGCTCACGTTCAGGGATATGAGATGTGGCATACTCGTAACCCGCAATTCCGTTATGTTTGTGTTCCTGCAGTTGAGCGTCTCCAGTGCAGTACAGCTCGTGACATTGAGCGACGTGAGCGCTGTAATGTAGCAATAGAGTTCTTTGAGGCTTGTGCAGTTGGTGACGTTGAGCGAGGTCAACGCGGTGTTGTTGGCGCAATCCAGATATTGCAGCTTGGTGAGACCGCTCACGTTGAGCCAAGACAAGTTGTTGCTATAGCATACCAGGTTTTCCAGATTGGTGAACAGTTCGACACCTTTCAGGTTGGAAATGTTCTTGTTGTTGACGTTGAGCGTCGTCAAGTTGGCGATATCGGTCGAGCTCAGGAACCCTTTGGGGTAAAAGCTTAGCAGATAATTGCGAAAGTTGACATCAGGGAAGTTGGCGGTATTGATGGGCACGGCATAATCGCGGCCGATGAGGATGTCGCGGTTGTAGACAGCCGAGCCGTCCAAGGTGATGGTGCCCTGTGAGGAGTTCCACACCGCCCCGGTGGGAAGGATGATCTGGTTGTTGTTATTTAAGGTAAGGGTTTTGGCCTTGAAGACCGGATAACTCGAATTGCCGGTGGCACGCATGGTGACGCCTGTCAGCCCGTTGGTATTGGTGATGACCACCTGGTGCTCCCAGTCCAGAGCGCCCTTCTTACCATAGATGTCCATCGCACCGCTCAGGAAGAGAATGCAGGTGTTGGAGCTGGCAATGCCCGCCTTGTTGGTCGAACTCACATTAAGTTTTCCGGTGCCCAAGACGTTGATGTAAAAGCAATGGGAGGAATTGCTGGTAACATAGATAGCCTCCTCGTCAACACTGCTGATGGTGGTAGTGCCGTTGACGACATTCATCGTCATGCCCACGCCGCTGTCCAGACGCACGGCCGAGGCATCCTGGGCACTCAGGTTGTTGGTGCCCTGCAGGTTCACGATCAGGCCGTCGTTTGATTCATTGAGAATGGCACGATTGTAACTGCCCGTGCGGGCGATGGTGACGTTGTTCAGCGTCACCGTGTTGGTCGAGGGGTTGTAGGAGACCGAGCCGCTGATGTTGGAGCCCGTCACGTTGTTGTAGTTGTCACTATTGACCGCCACACCGCCGATCTTGAAGCCGTAGTAGGTCGCAGCTTGGGCCGACCATGCGGCCAGCATGACCGTCATCAAGAGAAATAAAAATTTTTTCATAAGCCAAAGTCATCGCCTCCTGAGTCCCCCAAATTCGGCATTATGATGAATGTTCAAGCGCAGGGACTTGCCTGCCTGTAAATGGCATTGCGCTCTTGTCTTTTAATCCTTGGTTACTGGTTCAACGATTGGGCGCGTCCAGCACATCACGCCACAAATATAACGAAAAAAACCGAAACAGCCTCCATGCCGTCCCTATTGTTTTCGTTTTTTCAAAAAAAACATTTACAATCCCTATCAAATATTAAAATAGTGTGAATTGTGATTTAAAGCCTCTAAATTCACTACCTTTGCCGCTCATATAATGATTAAGAACACCACAATTCAAATCTAAGACTGAAATAAAAATATGAAAGAATACCTCCATCTCACTGACCAACAAATCGAGTCCTTGAAGGAAAAAGACTGCTGGGCACAAGACTGGAATGATATCATGGTGACGGCCGACTTTGACGCCAGCCGCTGCCATCGTGTGCAGTTCTACGGCTGGGCCCGCCTGGGCAACGGCTGTGGCACAGTGGAGATCACCGACGGCTTTGTGAAGAACTGCGGCATCTACAATGCCACGTTGCGCAATGTGACCATCGGCGACAACTGCCTGATCGAGAATATCGGCAATTACATGAATAACGTGACCATCGGCGACGGGTGCTATATTTCCAATGTGAGCACCATCGACACCCAGGGCGAACCCAACTACGGCCAGGGTCACACCATCGCTGTACTCAACGAGGTGGGCGACGGCAACCTGTTGCTGCTGCGTGAGCTCAACAGCCAGTTGGCAGCACTCATGGTGAAGCACGCCGACAACAAGCCGATGATGGACGCCATCAGGCACATGATAGCACAATCGGTGGCCGATGCACGCCCGTCGTGCAGCACAATCGGCAATCATGTGCGTGTGGTCAACACGGGTACCATCATCAATACGATCATCGACGACGGATGCCGCATCTGCGGCGCGTCGCGTTTGAGCAACTGCACCATCTGCAGCACGATAGAGAATCCCATTATCATCGGTACCGGTGTGATCTGCGACAATTCGATCGTGAGCGGCGGTTCGCGCCTGAACGGCAGCGTGAAACTTACCGACAGCTTTGTGGGCGAGTCCTGCCATCTCGAGAACGGCTTCACGGCAGCCAGCAGTGTCTTCTTCGCCAACAGCTTCATGTCTAACGGCGAGGCCTGCGCAGCCTTCTGCGGCCCGTTCACAGTGAGCCACCACAAGAGTTCGTTGCTCATTGGCGCCATGTTCTCGTTCTATAATGCGGGTTCGGCCACCAACTTCAGCAACCATGCCTACAAGATGGGCCCGATGCACTACGGTACCCTGGAGCGCGGCTGCAAGACCGCCAGCGGTGCCTACCTGCTGCTGCCTGCCAACGTGGGCGCCTTCAGCGTGCTGTTCGGCAAACTGATGTATCACCCCGACACGAGCGACCTGCCGTTCTCCTATCTTATCGCCTACGGCGACACGATGTACCTGAAGCCTGGCCGCAACTTTGCCACGGTGGGCCTGTACCGCGACATCCGCAAGTGGCCCAAGCGTGACAAGCGCGGGCAGGGTGTGCGCAAGAGCGTGGTCAACTTCGACTGGCTCAGTCCGTTCACCATCAGCGAGGTGCTGCGAGGAAAGAAGATTCTCGAGAACCTGCGTGCCGCCAGCGGTGACAATGTGAGTACCTATAACTACCATGACTATGTCATCAAGGCACCGTTCCTGCACAAGGGCATCAAGTTCTACGACATGGCTTTGCGCATCTATATGGGAGCTGTGCTCAAGCGCCACAAACCGGAGCCTCCCGTCTCGACCGAGGGCGAGGGCAACTGGATTGACTTGGCGGGACTGCTTCTGCCGCAGACTGCCGAGGACAAGATCATTGACGATATCGTATCGGGTCGCCTCAACACTATCGATGCTGTGAATGCCCGATTCAAGGAAATCGACGCTAACTACAACGAGCTGCGCTGGGCTTGGAGTTACCGCATCATTCTCGACTACTACGGCATCGATGCGCTGACCGACGAGGCTGTGGCACGTATCCATCAGGATTACGTCACTGCACGTCGCGAGTGGATTGCCCTCATCCGCGAGGACGCCGAGAACGAATATACCCTGGGCGACGTGGACCGCGAGGTGCTCGACGACTTCGTCACCCTCCTCGACCGCGAGGTGGACTTTGAGAATCAACGCTTGTACATGTAGTGTCGTTGAGTTTAGAGACTTGAGAGAATGGATACCTCTCTAAACTCTAAACACTGAACTATAAACTTCAAGGGGCCGCACTCAATGTGCGACCCCTTGAAAGTAGCGGGACTGAGAATTGAACTCAGGACCTCCGGGTTATGAATCCGACGCTCTAACCGACTGAGCTATCCCGCCATTCTGCTGAAAAGCGACTGCAAAGGTACAACCAATTCCCCAACTGACCAAATTTTTTCGCAAAAAAGTTTTTTGAGGTTAATTATTTCGCCAAAATGCGGGCGTAAAAATCACCAATACGGTGAAAATTTCGAGACGTCCCATCAGCATGAGCGCCGACAGGATCCACTTGACTCCCATGGGCAGAATGCTCCATGACATGGTCGGCCCGATTTCCAGACCCAAGGTGGGACCCACATTGCTGGCGCAACTCAAGGCGATGGTGAAAGAATTGGTGCTGTCCACACCCACAAGAATCATGATGAAATAGGCGATGAAGCACAGCAGGAAATAAACCATCAAGAACGCAATCAAGGTAATCTGGCCAGACGAATTGATGGTCGAGTCATTGACCTTGACCGGCAAAATGGCCTTCGGGTGAAGTCGATGCAATATCTCGTTGCGCATGATTTTCAAGGCGATGACGCCGCGTGCGCACTTGAAGCCGCCCGCCGTACTGCCGGCACATCCGCCAAAGAACATGCACAGGCTGAGCACGACCCATGTGATGTGATGCCATTGTGCGGCATCCTCGTTGAACATGCCCGTTGTGGTGAGGAACGACACCACCTGGAACAGCGAAACCCTGATGGCGTCGCTGAGGGAGTAATTGTTGTAATAGAGCAGGAATGCTGTGATGATGGCTGTAGATATCAGAGCAATCGCAGTATAAAAACGGAATTCAGCATTCTTGAGCAGGTGGCGGATCCGGCCCTTGAACAGCGCTGCATACAGCATGGCAAAGCTGATACCCGACAGAAACATGAATATGATGGCCGTATAGTCGATGGCTGCGTTGTTGAAGTATCCGGTGCTGGCGTCATGAGTCGCAAAACCACCGGTGGCGGTGATCGTCATGGAATAATTGACCGCGTCGAACGGGCCCATGCCAAAGAGGAAAAAACACAACGCACAGCCGATGGTAAGGACCAGATAGATACCCCACAAGGCCTTGGCGCTCATCGTGAGACGCGGCTGCAGTTTGGACTGAACTGGGCCGGTGGCCTCGGCGGCAAAGACCTTGATGGAACCGCCAACAAACGACGGCAGGACGGCGATGGTGAAGAACACGATGCCCAGTCCGCCAATCCACTGTGTCAAGGAGCGCCACAGCAGCACGCCATGCGGCATACCCTCCACATGGTCGATGGTGGTGGCGCCTGTCGTTGTCAGGCCCGACATGGCCTCGAAGAAGGCATCCGGCACGTTGGAGATATAGCCGCCCAACAAGAACGGGAGCGAGCCGAAGGCGGCAAATGCTATCCACACAATGGTCACGAGCAGATAAGCGTCGCGGCGGCTCAGCACATTGGTCGCCCCACGTCCCAACAGCCGTAGCGTCAATGCTGCTGCCACGGTGACACCGACAGTGATGGCCAGCGGTATCATGTCGTTCTCGCCATAACACAACGATACGACCAGGCACAATGTCATGAAAGCAGCCTCGATGTTCAACAAGGAGCCCAGAATCTTGAATATGATTCGCTTGTTAATCATGGCTCAGATAAAGATTCTCTCGATTTTGCTGATGTTGGTGTCATGGCAGAACACCACGACCTCGTCGCCGGCTTGGATCTGGGTATTGCCGTTGACCAGCATACCCACACCGTTGCGCACGAGTCCTCCCAGTTCCACTGAGTCGGGCAACCCCAGTTCACGCACGCGCTTGGTCGTGACACGTGAGCCCTC
Source organism: uncultured Prevotellaceae bacterium (assembly GCA_900317325.1). Lineage (GTDB taxonomy): Bacteria > Bacteroidota > Bacteroidia > Bacteroidales > Muribaculaceae > Sodaliphilus. Next base: position 246,638 of record ONGE01000002.1, on the reverse strand, counting down.
ACAGGCCTTGAACTCGGCGATGTCGGCCTTGACCATCAGCAGGTCACGGATGTTGCGCACATCACCGTTGAGCAGCAGTTGATAGATGTAACTTGCTGTCAAGGCCTGTTTGTTGATGATGGTACCGATATCGGCATTGCCGGCGATGCTCATGTAGTCCATGTTCTCGATCATGGCGACGGTCTTGCGGACGCCCAGTTCATGAGCCGTCATGCAGGTCAGGATATTGGCTTCGGCATTGCCCGTCACTGCTACCAGTGCCTGGGCCTGTTTCACATTCTCCTCCAGCAAGTTGGCCACCGACCTGCCGTCGGCGTTGATGACCATCACACGGCTGGTGTCAACCATCCTGTTGAGTTCCTCGCAGCGGGCGAAACTCGTCTCGAAGATTTTGGCCGTCATTCCCTTGGGCAGACGGTTGATGACGCGTTCGGCAGTGCTGCCGCCCCCCACGATGATGACGTTCTTGACGTCGGGGTAATCCTCCTTGCCCACCAGTCGTTTCATCTCGGGGATGAAGTCCTTGGTCGTCATGAAATACACATAGTCCTCGGGCAGAAGCATATCATCTCCCTTGGGGATGATGGTGCTAGTGCCGCGCTTGATGGCCACGATGTGGTAAGGGGAATCGGGGGTGCTGACTTCCTTGAGCGGTCGGCCCAGAATAGTGCAGTTCTCCCTCAATTTGATGCCCAGCATCGTGAGGGCTCCTCCATATACGTCCCATCGCTGGCGCACCCAGGACATCTTGAGTCCTGAGATGATGTCTTCGGCAGCAAGGTCATCGGGATAAATGATGGAAGAGACGCCCGCTTGCTTGAAAGCTTCGATGAATTGGGGTTGTGTGAACTCGCTGTTCTCGACCCTGGCCACCGTCTTCTTGGCCCCCATGGCCTTGGCCAGCACGCACAGATTCAGGTTCAGGTTCTCGTCTTTCTTGACCGAAATCAGCAGGTCGGCGTTTTTCACCCCTGCGTCCTTGAAAGTCTTGATCAGCGAGGAGGGAGACGATTGGATAGTCAACAGATCACACGCCGATGAAATCCGTTCCAGCTTGGCTTCATCCTCGTCAATGATGATGATGTTCTGCTTGATTTTGGAGAACAGTTCTGCAAGATGCGCCCCAATGGCATCGGCACCGACAATTATTACTTTCATGATCAACCGAAGTTTGTTAGGCCGCAAAGATAAGAGCAGATTTTACTCTATGCAAATATTTGAATAAAATAATGTAATATGTGCACTTTTTCACATTTTGGTGTTTTTGGTGCAGCGATATGAAATTATTCATTAAAAAATGATTACTTTTGTGGTGAAACAGTCTGTAAGGCGATGAAAAGCAACATCTTTGGGCTTCTCGTGCTGCTGTTGATTGGCAAGTTGACCGTGCTGCCTGGCACGGCCCAGACGGTCGTGTTCGACACCGATGTGGCTGCTGGGCAGTATTACCGCATTCCTGCCGTTGTGCAACTTGCTGACGGGCGCTTGCTGGCTATTGCCGACGACCGTCATGGCAGTGACTACGACATCGGCGGCAACTGGGGCATCGACATCGTGGGACGGTTCAGCGACGACGGCAAAACCTGGAGCGAGACCGTCATGATAGCCGACGGTGACGGGCGGCGTGAGGGATTCGGCGACAGCCACGGCGATGCGGCAGCAGTCGTGGACCGCGAGACGGGCGGCGTGCTCATCATGTGTGCCTCGGGCGCGCAGGGCTTCCTCAGTTCCACACTGCAGGAGCCGTTGCGTGTGGGGCGCTATACGAGCGGCAGCGATGCCCTCGTCTGGACCGGAGATGAGGTGACCAGCGACATCTACAGCATCTTTGCCGATTTTCCCGAGGTGAATGCCTTGTTCTTCTCCAGCGGCTGCATCTGCCAGAGCCGGCGCATCAAGCAGGGTAGCCATTACCGTATCTACTCGGCTGTGGATGGCCCGTGGGGCGTGGGATGTCTGGTCCTGTACAGCGATGACTTCGGGCTGTCGTGGCATGCTTTGGGCGGTCCCGGGGCGAGGCCTACGACGGCACCCTGGGGCGACGAGGCCAAGGTTGAAGAGCTGCCCGACGGCAATGTGCTGTTGAGCTGCCGCTCCAAGCAGACGGTAACCGGTGGCCGCTTGTTCAACATCTACAACTGCGCCACCGGAAAGTGGGGTGAAATGGCGATCAGCAACGATCCCGAGTTGGGCACCTATAGCGAAGACTGCTCCTGTAACGGCGAGTTGATGATCGTGCCTGTAATCCGCGTCAGCGACGGTCGCCCGATGCACCTGGTGCTGCAGTCGGTGCCACGCGGAAAGGGTCGCCAGCGCGTGAGCATCTACTACAAGCCGTTGCTGGATGCTGACGACTATGACACACCGAGTGACTTCTCGTGGGGATGGAAATGCTATCAGGTGACCGGGGGCTATTCGGCCTATTCCACGATGATTGCCACCGCCGGCGGTGACATCGCCTTCTTGCACGAGGACTGCAACGACAACCACAGCACGACAGCCTACGACCTGCTGTTCCAGCTGTTATCTATCGAGACAATCACCAATGGGCGTTATACCGCCATCAAACAATAAATTACACTATGAACGATATCAAGAACAGAATACCAGTGCTTGCGGCTCCGCTGCAAGGTGTGACCGACAACGTGTGGCGCATGGCGCAGCACGAAGTGTTCGGCGGCGTGGATGCCTATTATGCGCCCTTCATGCGTGTGGAACACGGTGAAGTGAGGCGCAAAGACCTGCGGGATGTGGACCCGGAGCGTAACGCGGGCACCACGCTGATTCCTCAGATTCTCGCCTGTCAGCCCGACCACGCCTTGATGATGGTCGATGCCCTCAAGCAGATGGGCTATCGCCGCATCGATATCAACCTGGGTTGCCCGTTCCCGCCTATTGCCCTGCACCGCAAGGGCTCGGGCATGCTGGCTTATCCCGACCTGGCCGAAAATCTCTTCAAGGCGCTCGCTGGAGTGGATGGGGTAGAGTACAGCGTGAAAATGCGGCTGGGCTGGGACCGCAACGACCAGTGGCGCGACATCCTGCCATTGATGGAAGCGCTGAAACCGGTCAACATCGCCGTGCATCCCCGCATCGGCAAGCAGCAATACAAGGGCGACCTTGATATCGAGCAGTTCGAGGGCTTGCTGGCCGCCTCGCCGTGGCCCGTGGTCTATAACGGCAGCCTGCGCACTGTCGAGGATATCGAGGAAGTCATCAACCGCTATCCGACGATTGCCGCCGTGATGGTGGGCAGCGGTCTTGCCGCCAATCCCGGTATGCTGGCTCCTGATGCCAGTCCCGACGATTACCGCCGTTTCCATGAAATGCTGGTTGACGGCTATACCGAGCAGCTTAACGGCGGCGAGGCACAGCTCGTGCGCCACCTGCAGGACATCTGGCAGACCTTCTTGCCGGGTACGGGTCACAAGTTGTTCAAGGCCATACGCAAGTCGCGCACGCTTGAGCAATATGAGACGGCTGCCGCCGCCGCTCTGGCCGATGTCGAGAATGCCCTGACAGCAAGGCCAGAGGACAATGATGAACAATGATGATTATCCTGATTACATGTACTCGCGCAGCAAGGTGATGAGCCGACGTGTGTTCTGCTCGACTCCCGCACGGTTCATGTGGTAGCCCGTGTTGAAGTAGCAGCTGTCGTCAACAGCCATCACCTCGGGATTCACGATATAAGGGTAGCCTATCTCTTCAAGGGCGTGGTCAATGTTGTCGTTATGACACGCAACAAGATTGGACCGCACATTGACGGGTGGAACCATCAGGATGCGGGCTCCGGCCTGCTCGTATAGATGCAGCTGTTCTTGCAGCCATTGCACCGTCTCGCCATCGACCTGGCGCGTCTCACGGCCCTCGGCTGGCGGACAGGGCTGGCTGGGATAATTCAGGTGACTCACCTCGTCGCCCAACTCATTGAAACCACTCAAGACATACTCAAACTTGGTATCGCTGGCCCGGGTGTCGAGCGTTCCACGCATGGGATAACGCAGCAGCCTGAGCCCATTGCGGATGGCCTCGCGCGGGATGCCGGCCAGGATGTTCTTCCATTGCCCGGCGTTCAGGTGAGAGGCGTTTCGCCATCCTGTCGCCATCATGAAAGCCGGGAACGTCTCGTGGTTGCCGTTACCGCCATTGAAGAAGTTGCCGTATTCCAGCTGCATGACCACCACGTCGCCCGGGCGCACATACTGCAGGCAATCCTCGACAGGGTAGCGCATGCCGATGCCGCCGTGCAAACCCATGTTGATGACATGGCAGTGCAACGAGTCGGCTATGGCCCTTGAATCGACGCCGAACGCGATGTTGCTGCCGCCCAGCAGAATCACTCGCGGCTGGTCCACGGTATCCATGAGGCTGATCTTGCGGTTATATTCACACAGGTAGGCATTCTTGTCCCGCGGCACAGCCCACAGGAGCAACACGTTGACCCCGATAACGAGGGCCAAGAACGTCAACACCTTGATGATAAATCTTCTTGTGACCATGTGTGAACCGTTTTAGAATTGGAAATAGATGAATTCCGATTGACTGCCGGCAAACGTCATCGTCGCCATGATCAAAACAAAGTAAATCGCGTAGCGCACGACCGCATGGCGGCCGACGAAGCCTCCGTCCGAGAATTGCAGGGCGTGCTGCTTGTCGCGTTGCAGCCACTCGCACACCAGCATGACACCGATGGCCATCGCCGTCTTGCTGAAGTCGAGACCGCCCAGGCGGGCCATGCTGTCCGAGAAGTCCAGCATCGAGCGGCTGCACATGCCCTGCAGGTAATGCAATGCATCACTCAACGATTCGGCCCTGAAAATGATCCAACCGATTACAGCGAGAGCAAAGGTGTAGCACATCTGCCACAGTTCCTTGACCGAGGGCAGCAACCTGCCTCGCGCCACCACAGCATCATGCTTGGTGTTGAAACCGGCCAGGCGATAGATGGCCAGCAGGGTACCGTGATAAAGGCCCCAGCAGACAAACGTCCAGTTGGCGCCATGCCACAAGCCGCTGACGGCCCACACAATGAAAAGGTTGCGAATCACCTTGCGCATGTTGCAGCGGCTTCCGCCCAGGGGGAAATAGATGTAGTCGCGCAGCCAGGTGGTGAGCGAGATGTGCCAGCGACGCCAGAACTCGGGGATGCTGCGCGAGAAGTAGGGATAATCGAAGTTCCGCATCAGGCGGATACCGAACAGGCGTGCACAGCCGATGGCGATATCGCTGTAACCTGAGAAATCGCAGTAGATCTGGAACGTGAACAGGATTGCGCCCACCAGCAGGACAAGACCGGTCTCGTCGGCATAGCCGGCCCATATCTTGTTCACAGCCACGGCGCAGTTGTCGGCAATCACCATCTTCTTGAAAAAGCCCCACAGCATCTGCCGCAGGCCGTCAATGGCCTGGCACTCGTCGAAGCGGCGCGCCCGCTGGAACTGGGGCAGCAGGTTGGTGGCCCGCTCGATGGGACCGGCCACCAGCTGAGGGAAGAAACTGATGTAGGCAAAGAACTCGATGATGCCGCGCGTGGGACGCAGGCGGTGCTGATAGACGTCGATGGTGTAGCTCAGCGCCTGGAACGTGTAGAAACTGATGCCCACCGGCAAGATGATATCTCGTGTGACCCAATCCAGATGAATGCCCATGAGACCGCTCAGCAGCGCATCCAGGTTCTCCACGAAGAAGTTGTAGTACTTGAAGACGCACAGGATGGCCAGGTTGATGATGATGTTACCTGCACTCACGGCCTGCTGGGCACGCCGACGGCCCTCGTAATGGGCCAGCAGCAAGCCGCTCAGGTAACTGCACAGCGAGGTGAAAGCGATGAGCAGCAGGAAACGCCAGTCCCACCAGCCATAAAAGATATAGCTGGCAACGACCACCAGGCTGTTTTGCCACTCGCGCTTGGACGAGACAAACCAGTAGAGTATAAATACTATAGGCAGAAACGCCAGAAATTCAATCGAATTAAAGAGCATCCGTTCCTAGTTCTCAACGATAATGAATTGGTTCAACGGCCGCAAAATTACACAAAATTTGTGCAAGTTGGGCGAAAGTGGTGAAAACATGCTTCACATGCGCTTATTGCTTGCCGTTATACGTGTTAATCTTTTAACAATATATTTGTTAAATTAACGTGATTTTCACGTGAGGGTGTTAGGTAAAGATGTATTTTTGCACCCTGTTAATAATAACCAATTGCAAGAATAGAACTAAAACTATATTGTTATGGCTGAAACAATCAATATCAGGGAGTTGAATGAACTGATTGCTAGTAAGAGTAATTTCGTGAACCTCATACGTCAAGGTATGGACCAGACGATCGTGGGTCAGAAGCACCTTGTGGACTCGTTGCTTATCGCGTTGCTCGCCAACGGGCACGTGCTGCTCGAGGGTGTCCCGGGATTGGCCAAGACCAAGGCTATCAGCACACTGGCCTCGCTGATCGATGCCCGATTCTCGCGCATCCAGTTCACGCCCGACCTGCTTCCTGCCGACGTGGTGGGTACGATGATCTACAGCATCAAGAAAGAGCAGTTTGAGGTCAAGAAGGGCCCCGTGTTCGCTAACTTCGTCCTGGCCGATGAGATCAACCGTGCACCTGCCAAGGTGCAGAGCGCACTGCTCGAAGCCATGCAGGAGCGTCAGGTGACCATCGGTGAGCAGAGTTTTAAACTTGATGACCCGTTCCTGGTTCTCGCCACTCAGAATCCCATTGAGCAGGAAGGCACCTATCCGCTGCCCGAGGCCCAGGTGGACCGTTTCCTGATGAAGGTGCTCATCGGTTATCCCAGCAAGACCGAGGAGGGAGACATCATCAAGATGAACATCGCCCCCGATCCCGTCGAGGTGCGTCCCTTGGTCACTCCTGCCGACATCGTTGACACCCGCAAGGTCGTCCAGCAGATCTACATCGACGAGAAGATTCAGAAGTATATTGTGGACATCGTGTTCGCTACACGTTTCCCCGCCGACTATGGCCTGAATGACCTGAAGAGCATGATTTCCTTCGGTGCATCGCCCCGCGCATCCATCAACATGGCACTGGCTTCGAGGGCCTATGCTTTCTTGCGCAACCGCGGCTATGTCATCCCCGAGGACGTGCGTGCCGTTTGCCATGACGTGATGCGTCACCGCTTGGGCTTGACCTACGAGGCCGAGGCCAACAACATCACCAGCGACGAGATCATCAGCAACATCCTGGACAAGATCGCAGTGCAAGATAGAAATCAAGACCAAGGGCCTGTCGCAGAACATATTTGCCGGCGAGTACCACTCGGCCTTCAAGGGCAGGGGTATGACCTTCAGCGAGGTGCGTGAGTACCAGTATGGTGACGACGTGCGCGACATCGACTGGAACGTCACCGCCCGCTACAACCGCCCCTATGTCAAGGTCTACGAGGAGGAGCGTGAACTCACGGTGATGTTGCTCGTCGATGTGAGCGGCAGCAAGGATTTTGGTGCCGTGGGTGTCGCCAAGCGCGAGATGATGGCCGAGATAGGTGCCACCATCGCTTTTTCGGCCATCGAGAACAACGACAAGGTGGGCGTCATCTTCTTCAGCGACAAGATCGAGAAATTCATCCCGCCCAAGAAAGGTCGCAAGCACATCCTGCTCGTCATCCGCGAATTGCTTGATTTCCAGCCCGAGAACACTGGTACCGACATCAATATGGCATTGGAGTACATGACCAGTGCATTGAAGAAACGCTGCACCACCTTTGTAGTAAGCGACTTCATTGACGAGCACGATTACAGCAAGTCATTGTCCATCGCCAACCACAAGCACGATGTCATCGCCGTGCAGGTGTATGACAAACGTGAGGCGCAACTGCCCGATGTGGGCCTGATGCGTGTGCGTGACGCCGAGCGCGGCACCATGCGTTGGGTGAATACCGGCAGCAAGCGTGTTCGCGACGCTTACAGCCGCTGGTGGTACCAGCAGCAACAAGTTGTCAACGGAACGCTGCAGCGTTGCAACGTGGACATGGCCAGCGTGGCGACCGACGAGGATTATGTCACCGCTCTCATGGGCTTATTCAAGAGCAGGGGAGTTAGAAGTTAGAAGTCAGGAGTTAGAAGTTTTTTTAGAAATGTCACAACATGTGAGACATATCGTGATGACGGCTGTCGTGATGCTGGCGACTATATCGGCGGCATGGGGCGGTAACGTCACTTTCAAAGCCAAACTCGACAGCGCCACGCTGCTCATGGGCAAAACCACGGCCTTGCACCTGGAAATCACCCAGGACAAGAACGCCCGCGGCTTTTTCCCCAATGAGCAGGCCGACACGCTGAATGCTATGGTCGAGATTGCCGAGCGTCCGGCCGCCGACACGACCGACTTGGGCAATAACCGCATCCAGATCAACCGTGACCTCATCATCCAGAGCTTTGACTCGGGAATGTGGATCATCAAGCCCATCCCCTACGTGGTGAATGGCGATACGGCCTACTGTAACCAGCTTTCCATCAAGGTGTTGCCGGTTGACGTGAGCCAGATGAAAGACATCCACGACATCAAGCCCGTCGAGGACGTGCCGTTCAACCTGCTGGACTGGCTGCCCGACTACTGGTGGGCATGGCTGCTGGGACTGTTGCTCATTATCGGCGCCATCTGGGCCTACCGCAAGTACTACAAGAAGGGTGTCAATCCGTTGAAACCCGGCAAGAAGCGCTTGCCGCCCTATGACGAGGCGATGATCAACCTGCGTAACCTCAAGGCTGCCCAATTGTGGCAGCAGGGCCAGGAGAAAGAATATTTCACGGGCCTGACCGACATCCTGCGCGTCTATATCGACCGTCGCTTCCATATCAATGCCGTGGAGATGACCTCGTCACAGATCATCGACACCTTGAAGAAGAACGATGAGACCAAGGCTGTGAACGAGCAGCTGGAGATGATTCTCGAGATTGCCGATATCGTGAAGTTTGCCAACGCGCGCCCGCTGGCCGACGATAATGAAGTCGCCTATCAGCGTGCCGTGAACTTCGTCGAGGCCACACGCCCTGTTGAACAACCCGAAAAGAAAGAGGAGGTGAAGAAATGATGAACCTTGCTCACCCTGGTTGGCTGTGGCTGTTGCCGGTGTTGATGATACCGCTCATCGCATGGTACATCTATAGCCAGGACAAGAACGAACCCGAGATGAATGTGTCGTCGACGCGCGCGTTCGACGGCATTGGCACTAGCTGGAAAGTGTGGCTCAAGCACTTGTCGTTTGCGCTCAAGTTGGCTGCACTGGCTTGCCTTGTCGTGATCCTGTGTCGGCCGCAGACCAAGGACAGCTGGTCGACCAGCGACGTTGAGGGTACCGACATTGTCATCGCCCTGGACGTGTCCACCAGTATGCTCGCCAAGGATTTCTCTCCTAACCGCTTCGAGAGTGCTAAGAAGGTGGCAACCCAGTTTGTCAGCGGCCGTGACCACGATAATATCGGCTTGGTGCTGTTTGCCGGTGAGAGTTTTACTCAGGTGCCCATGACCATGGACAATGCCACGCTGGTCAACGCCATCGGGCAGACCGAAATCGGTGCGCTTGAGGACGGAACGGCCATCGGCGACGGCATTGCCACGGCCATCAACCGCATCCGTGACGGTAAGGCCAAGAGCAAGAGTATCATCCTGCTCACCGACGGCTCCAACAACACGGGTGTCGTGGCTCCCAACACCGCTGCCGACATCGCCCGCAAATTTGGCATCAAGATTTACACCATCGGTGTGGGCAGTAACGGTACTGCCGATTATCCCGTTGCCATCGACTATGCCGGCAATATCCAGTACCAGCGCATGCCTGTGGTCATCGACGAGGGAACCTTGAAGAAGATTGCAGCCACCACGGGCGGCAAATACTTCCGCGCCACCTCGGGAAGCGTGCTGCGCAGCATCTTCAAGGAGATTGACCAGTTGGAGAAAACCCACATGGACGTGCAGCGCTTCACCCACACCGAGGACCATTACGAGCCCTGGGCCCTGCTGTTGCTGGCCCTGCTGCTGTTGAGTCTGCTGCTGGATTACACCTTGTTAAGGCATATTCCTTGATGTGCTATGCACAGGTTAAAGGTTAAAGTATATAGTTTAGAGAATGTAGAGCTATGATCAATTTTGCTCATCCGCAATATTTCTACCTGCTGTTGCTGTTGCCGGCACTGGTGCTGCTGTTCCTGTGGAACCGCCGCGACCGCCGCAAGCGGCTGCAGCGCTATGGCAAGCGTTCCTCCATCGAGCCGTTGATGCCCGAGGTGTCGCGCTACAAACCATGGATACGTCTTGTACTTGAATTGTTGTTGCTCACGATGGTGATTGTGGTGCTGGCCCGTCCTCGTGCCGGTTCCAGCAAGACGACGACCCAGGTGCATGGCATCGAGGTGATGGTCGCCGTTGACGTGTCCAACTCGATGAACGCGTCGAGTACCGACAACCCGCAGGATGTGAGCCGCTTGCAGCGCGCCAAGATGATTCTGCAAAAGCTCATCGACCGCCTTGACAATAACAAGGTGGGCCTTATTGTGTTTGCCGGCAACGCTTATATGCAGATGCCCATGACCAGCGATGCAGCATCGGCCAAGCTGTTCCTCAACGGCATCAACACCAATATGGCGCCTACTCAGGGTACAGCCATCGGAGCCGCCATCAATCTGGCCCTCAACGGATTCTCTCAAAGCAAGAAATCCCAGAAGGCCATCATCATCATCACCGACGGTGAGAACTTTGAGGACGATGCCGTGGGTGCCGCCAGGCAGGCTGCAAAACTCGGCGTCCAGGTCAATGTCATCGGCGTGGGCTCCACCACGGGCGCTCCCATTCCCATGGACGGCGGTTATCTCACCGACGACAGCGGCAATCCCGTGACCACCTATCTCAACGAGAAGATGGCTCAGGAAATCGCTCAAGCCGGAAAGGGTGTCTATATCTCAGGCACGGCGTCGGATGCCGTTTCTACTCTTCAGGAAACGCTTGACAAACTTGCCAAGAGCGACCTCGCAGCGGTGACCTACACCCAGCATGACGAGCAGTTCCCCGTGTTTGCCACGATCGCGCTGCTCTTGCTGTTGGCGCTGCTGCTCTTGCTCGAGCGTAAGAATCCGTGGCTCAAGAAGTATAATTTCTTTACTAAGGAAAAGAAAGAGAACATTGTCAGCAATGAAACAAACAAGGATAAGAAAGATGACAAGCGCCAATAGACTGTTCATCCTCTTGATTGTTGCCCTCATGTCGTTGAACATGGCGGCCGAGGCCCAGGGCAAGGCTCCCAAGATGACCAAGCAGGAGCGCGTGTGCTTGCGCAACGGCAATAAGCTGTATGAGAAAAAACGCTATGCCGAGGCCGAGGTGGAATACCGCAAAGCCCTGCAGGCCAATCCGTCGAGCGAGAAAGCGCAGTTCAATCTCGCTACCGCTCTCATGCGACAAGGCAGTGTCACCGCACAGCAGGACGATGACAAGAACCCGATGAAGCAGGCCGAAGGCCTCCTGGCCAACCTTGCCAAGGGTGCCCAAGACAAGCAGCTGCGCGGCAAGGCCAGCTATGACTTGGGCAACATCGCCTATGGTCGTCAACAGTATGACCAAGCGGTAGAGTTCTACAAGCAGGCGCTGCGATGCAATCCCGATGACGATCAGGCGCGTCACAACCTGCGCCTTGCCCAACTCAAGAAGCAGCAGCAAGATAAGAACAAAGACCAAAATAAGGACCAGAACAAGGACAATAAGGATCAGAACAAAGACCAGAATAAAGATAACAAGGACCAAAACAAGGACCAGAATAAGGATCAACAAGATCAAAACAAGGACAAGCAAGACCAAAACAAGGACAAGCAAGACCAAAACAAGCAGAATCAGGACCAGCAGCAACAGCAACAACAGCAGCAGGGCGGCATGAGTCAGCAGAATGCCGAGCAGGTGCTTAAGGCCATGCAGGACCGCGAGCGTGCCACCCAGCAGCGCATCAATGCTCAGCAGGCCCAACAGCAGCGCCATGAGCGCCAGCGCACCAACAAGAAGTGGTAACTTTGTCCTGACAACAAGATCAACGTGAGGCAATGAAACGCATCATCAACATAGCAATCCTGCTCTTGACCGTGCTGACGGCCCGGGCGGTATCATTTACCGTCGAGGCTCCTCGTCAGGTCGTCGAGGGCAACAAGTTCAATGTCACGTTTGTGCTCAACAACGGCGAGGGCAGCAGTTTCACTGCCCCTGAAGTGAGCGGTGCCAAACTCATTTACGGCCCCAGCGTGTCGCACAGTTACAGCTCGTCGTGGGTCAACGGCAAGTCGAGCAGTAGCTCGAGCGAGGAGTACACCATGATTTACAAGGCTACCGCTACCGGCAAATGCCACATCGGGGCCGCCTCGATCGTGGTTGGCGGTAAACGCATGGCAACCAAGGCTTTCACAATCGAGGTCTTGCCGTCGGGCAGCAAACAGCCCAGCCAGCAGCCGCAGCACACACCTGGCGCTCCCACGCCCTATAGCGACCCCATGACGCAGAGTGCCGACAAAGAGGTGAGCGGCAAGGACCTGTTTGTGCGCATCGAGATGAGCAAGCCACGTGTGTATGAGCAGCAGGCTGTGGTGTGCACCATCAAGTTGTACACCAAGTACCAGATTTCACAATTCATGCCCACCATCCAGCCTTCGTTCGATGGCTTCCTGATTGAGGAAATTCCCGTTCAGCCCAGTTTGAACAAGGTGGAGACCTTGAATGGTGAGCGCTACATGACTGCCATCCTCAAGCAATGTATCCTCTACCCGCAGCAGAGCGGCAACCTCACGATATCATCGGGTAACTACGATGTGAGCGTGGTGCAGTTCGACACGTTCAGGAGCATCTTCGGTTCCATCTCCAAGCCTGTGGAGAAAAGCCTGAAGGTGACCAGCAACAAGGCGACCATCCACATCTTGCCGTTGCCTGAACCCAAACCGGCCTCGTTTACCGGAGCCGTAGGCAAGTTCAACGTCACGACCGACCTGAAGCCCGCTACGGGACTCAAGACTTACAGTGCCGCCATCTACCGCTATATCATCAGCGGCACGGGTAACATCAAGTATATCAAGGCGCCGGAAATCAAATTCCCCGACCAGTTTGATGTCTATGATCCCAAGACCGATGTTCAGGTCAACGACGGTGCCGGCGACATGAGCGGCAGGGTCGTGATGGACTACACGTTCATTCCGCAATATGCGGGCGAGTTTGAGATTCCTGCCAGCGAGTTCTCTTACTTTAACCCCGAGACGGGCAAGTATGAGACGGTTACCGTTCCTGCACGCCATCTGTCCGTGGCCAAGGGTGAGGGCCAGCCCAGCAACCACTACCGCATGAAGAATATGGACATCCGTCCCATCAAGAGCGGCGACCTGGGACTGAAGAAGTCCCATGGCTATATCGTTGACGGCTGGACCTACTGGCTGTGGTTCCTGTTGCCCCTGCTGGCACTGGTTGGGCTGATTGCCTATTACCGCCGTCAGTTGAAAGAGCGGGCCGACGTTCGTCGCATGCGCTCCAAGCGCGCCAGCAAGGTGGCTCAGCGCCGCTTGAAGGCTGCCCGAGGCTTTGCTGCCCGCAACGACCGCAGCGGCTTCTATGCCGAGATGCTCAATGCCCTGTGGGGATACATGAGTGACAAGTTGTCGATTCCCGTGAGTGAGCTGAGCAAGGACAATATCAATGCCGAGTTGGAGCAGTACGGCATCAACGAGCAGTTGCGCAAGGAGTCGATGGAGTTGATCGACAAGTGCGAGTTTGCCCAGTATGCCCCCGAGTTGGCGTCGGGCGACATGAACGCGGTGCTTGACGAGGCTGCCGGCATCATCGACCGGCTGGAAAGTGTCAAAAGAGCAAATAAAAGTTAGGAGTTCGAAGTTGGCGGATGCCAACTAAGGACTAGGGACTAAGGACTAGAAACTAAATATGAAACAGTTCATCATCACCATATTGTTAACCGTGCTGGCTTTACCCATGCTGGCCGGTAACGCCAATATCGACCGCGCCAACCAGGCCTATAAACAGGAACTCTATAACGAGGCGTTGAAACTCTACCTCCAGGAAGCGGAGAAGACGGGTGTGTCGTCGGCGTTGTATTGCAACATCGGTGACACCTACTATCGCCTCAAGGACAATGTCCACGCGGTGCTCTATTATGAGCGTGCCTTGCTGCTTGACCCGTCAAACAGCGATGCGCGTTTCAACCTGGAGTTTGTGCGCGGCAAGATGCAGTTGCCCGATGATGCCGGCGACTCGTGGTTCAGCAACTGGGTGGACCAGACGGTGAGCCGCCTGTCGAGCAATGCTTGGGCTGTGATCGCCATCATCACATTCCTGCTCTTCCTGGCGGGAGTGGCGGCTTATCTGTTCATGGACAACGTGTTGATAAGAAAAATCGGTTTCTTCGGCGGAGCCGTGCTGATTGTAGCCAGTATTCTGGCCAATCTGGCCGCCTTCCATGTCTATCATAAGGCGACTGGCGGCAACGGTGCCATCATCATGCCCGAGAATGTCACCTTGAGCACCGCTCCACGTGAGCCCCGCGACAAGGAGGAAGAGGCATTCCGGTTGCAGCAGGGCACACGTGTCGAAATCATTGACTCCATCGCCGACAAGACTCATGGCAAGTGGCTACAAGTCTCCACCGCCGGTGGTCACAAGGCCTGGATCAACGCCAAGGACGTTGAGGTGATATAGTATATTGTACATTTGAGAACCCAAAAGAATGCTTGACTACCTGAATGAAATAGATGCTGATGCCCTGTTGGCCATCAACGGCCTGCATGACATGTTCCAGGATGCCTTCTGGTGGCTGGTGTCCACCAAGTGGTCATCGGCTTTGCTGGTGCTGGCCTTGCTGTGGATACTGCTGCACCAGAATCGCCGTCATGCCCTGCTGGTGCTGGCAATGCTGGTGCTGGCCTTGCTGGTCGCCGATCAGGTGTCTTCAGGTCTGATTAAGCAAATCGTGGAACGATTGCGGCCCACTCATGATCCGTCATTGGAATCGATGGTCCATGTCGTGAATGGCTATCGTGGAGGCATGTACGGCTTCGTGTCGAGCCATGCTGCCAATTCGATTGCCGTGGCCACGCTGTTCTCGTTGATCATGCGTCACCGCCTGGTGGCTGTCTCATTGTTCACCTGGGCTGCGCTTCAATGCTACAGTCGCATGTATATGGGTGTTCATTACCCTGGCGACATCTTGGGCGGCATTGTCATCGGTCTGCTGGCCGGTTGGCTGGTTTGGGGCCTTATGCGCTGGCTGCAGCGTCGCTACAGGCTTCATGAGGGCCACTATACACGCACCGATGCGAAACTCTTGGCTTCCTCGGTCGCCGTCACCGTCGTCCTTCTCCTGGCTGCCGCTCTCGTCCAAACCCTATAATTTTCTTGGGGATTTATTTTGTGAATTGGGTGAAATGTCGTAATTTTGTGGAAATTACCTAAGTATCGCATTTATCTTCCAAAAAATAGTATCGCCTATGTCGAGAACCATCACATTCAACGAACTGCGACGCATCAAGAATCGTCTGCCTGAAGGCTCCATCCACACTATCGCCGACAAACTCAACCTGCCGGATCAGTCGGTGAGAAACTACTTTGGCGGGTCAAATTATGAGTTCGGGACCAACATGGGTTTCCATTTGGAACCAGGCCCCGACGGTGGACTTGTCGTGCTCGACGACCCTCTGATTCTGGATATGGCGCTTGAGATACTCGAGCAGAATGCTCAGTAGCCAACTCCTGATACCTCAAACCTATAATTCTTAACCCCTCATTCCCGTAGCTCCCATGGACAACAAGAATAACAACGACCCCAACCGACTGATAACTGTCGCCATCCACACGTTTGACCGCGCTGTGGAATTGAAGAATACCCTTGAAGAAGAGGGTATCGAGGTGAAGCTGCATAATGTCAACCTGGACGAGAAAGTGCTCGGCTCGGGTGTGAGGGTGCGCATCCGCGAGCGCGACCTGCCTCAAGCATTGCAGATCATCGAGTCGCCCGAAACCGTCACCAGTGACCAGCGATGCGTACTGTTGCCCGTCGACTTCAGCAAATATTCGCTCAAATCGGTGCGCCTGGGTATGGAATATGCCCGTCGCAGCCGTGGGCGCGTGGTGTTGCTGCACAGCTATATCAACGAGCGTCACACGATGTCGTTGCCTTTCGGCAGTGACCGCTATGAGAGCCCCGAGGACGATTTCAAGAACATCAAGAAGAATGCTCGCCAATGCATGGACGAGTTCAAGAAGATGTTGATGGACAAAATCGCTGCCGGCGAGCTGCCCAAGGTGAAAATCGAGACCAAGGTGACCGAGGGCATCCCTGAGGAGCAGATCCTGCACTATGCCCAGAAGTATGACGTGTCGCTCATCGTGATGGGCACCAGCGGCACCAACCGTCGCCGCCAGAATCTCATCGGCAGTGTGGCCGGCGAGGTGATGGACGCCTGCAAGTTCCCCATCTTCACTGTGCCTATCGGAATGCCTGATGTGGGCCTCACCGACATCACCCATGTGGCGTTTTTCTCCAATCTCATCCAGCAGGATTTGATTTCGTTCGACCGTTTCGCCCGTCTGTTCAATATGCGAGGCGTGGAGGTCACCATCATCCCGGTAGTCGATAAGAAGGACCGCCGCCTGGTAGATCAGTCTCTGCAACAGCTCGTGCAGTACTGCCGCGACCATTACCCCGAGTGCACGTTCAAGACCAAGCGCATCGCCGCCAAGACGTTTATCGAGAGTTTTGCACAGTTTGCCAAGGACGATAACGTCCAGCTGATTGCGGTTCCCAACAAGAAGTCGAGCATCTTCTCGCGATTGTTCAATCCCAGTATCGCCCATCGCGTCTTGTTCCAGACCGATACCCCCATGCTCGTCGTCCCCGTGTAAGGCGGTTTTATCATGCAGCAATTCCAGCCCAAACCTCACTATGATATCCTTGACGGGCTGCGTGGAGTCGCCGCCTTGATGGTGATTCTGTATCACGTGTTTGAGTGTTTTGACTGGACACCGCTGCCTCACGGCTATCTTGCCGTGGATTTTTTCTTTGTCCTTTCGGGTTTTGTTATCGGCTATGCCTATGACGGCCGTTGGCGCGAAGGATTGACGGTGGGCCATTTCTTCAAGCGTCGTCTCATCCGCCTGCATCCCATGGTTGTCATCGGTGCTGTCATCGGTGCGTTGTGCTTTTTCCTGCAGGGGAGTGTGCGTTGGGACGGTACACATGTCGCGACAGGGTGGGTGATGCTGGCCATGCTGCTGGGCATGTTCATGCTGCCGCTCTATCCGGGTGCGGCGGCCGATGTGCGTGGCAATGGCGAACTCTTCCCCTTGAACGGCCCCTCATGGTCATTGTTCTTTGAGTACATCGGCAATATTCTCTATGCCTTGTTGCTGCGGCGTCTGTCAACGAGGTGGCTGGCGTTGTTGGCAGTGATTACAGGTGGCATGCTTGTCGGTATCGCGGTGAATGACGGCTGTTTGGGTGTGGGATGGACGATGGCCGATGGTGGATTGTGGACCGGGCTGGTGCGCATGCTGTTCCCCTACACAATGGGTATGCTCATGGCCAGAGTTTTCCGTCCCGTGAAGGGGGTGACGAGCGCCTTTTGGATTTGCGGCGCCGTCATTTTGCTGGTGGGGTGTCTGCCCCTCGTGTTCGGCGAGCTGTCACCGTGGCTGAACGGACTGTATGACGCCCTGTGCGTCATTCTGGTCTTCCCGTGCCTGGTGTGGCTGGGTGCCTCGCAGTTGTCAACAGGAATGACGACACGGCGTGTGAGCCATTTCCTGGGCGAATTGAGCTATCCGCTCTATGCCGTGCATTATCCGTTGATGTACCTTTTCTATGCCCACATCGGGTTCGACGGCAATCTCGTGCCCATCGCCCGCTTGAACGATGTGTGGCCTGTCGCCGTAGCGTTACCCGTTGCCTCTATCGTGCTGGCGTGGTTGAGCTGGCGTTTTTATGATAGACCTGTGCGCCGTTATTTCATGAAAGCGAGCAGGATGATCCAGCAGAGGGCAAGCAAGGCAAACAGTGACGAGAGCATGTAGAGCTGACGGCGGATGTAACGGCGCTCGGGGCGCTGGAAACTGCCGCGTGTGAACATGTAGGCTGCCATGAAGATGAAGCAGTCATCCACATAGCCCACGATGCCTTCAACGTCAAAGTCATCATGCCAGATGATATAAGCGACGGCTGCCATCAGCAACACGACTCCAATCACACGACAAATTTTCATGCCGGTGCTCACCGGAACTTGATTCTCTTTCTTCTCCATAATCTTTATTGATTAAAGTCCTTAAAGTCTTTAGGGTCCTTAAGGCCTTTAAGGTTATTAGGGTCTTATTACTTGGGTTGGTCGATGTTGCGCATCGAGAGGGCGATGCGGCCGCGCTCAAGGTCGATGCCGGTGACGGCGACGCGCACGTGCTGGTGGACGTGGACCTGACGGGCAGCCGGGAGGCCCTTTTGAGGCATCTGGGAGACGTGCACGAGACCGTCTTTGTGGATGCCCAGGTCAACGAATGCGCCGAATTGGGTCACGTTGGTCACTATGCCGTTTAACTCCATGCCTTCGCGCAGGTCCTTGATGTCGTTGACGTTGTCGTCAAACTCCCACACTTGAACGGTGGAGCGTGGATCGCGTCCCGGTTTCTCGAGCTCGCTCATGATGTCGCGCAGGGTGGGCTCGCCCACGTCCTGTGAGAGATAGCGCTGCAGGTTGATTTTGTCGCGCTGAGCCTTGTCCTTGATGAGGTCGGCTATGCTGCAGCCGCAATCCTTGGCCATGCGTGCCACCAGGGTGTAACGCTCGGGGTGTACGGCACTGTTGTCCAGCGGGTTGTCGCTCTCAGGAACGCGCAGGAAACCCGCAGCTTGTTCAAAGGTCTTCGGCCCCAGTTTGGGTACCTTCAACAGTTGCTGGCGTGAGGTGAAATGGCCGTTGGCAGCACGGTAATCCACGATGTTCTGGGCAAGGGTGGGGCCCAGGCCGGCGATATAAGTAAGCAACTCTTTGGATGCCGTGTTGACGTTGACACCCACGCTGTTGACGCAACTTTGCACCGTGAAGTCAAGCGCCTCTTTGAGCCGCGTCTGGTCCACATCGTGCTGGTACTGGCCCACACCGATGGACTTGGGGTCGATCTTCACCAGTTCGGCCAGCGGGTCGAGCAGGCGTCGCCCGATGGAGACGGCACCGCGCACGGTCACGTCTTTGTCGGGGAACTCGTCGCGGGCAATCTTGCTCGCGCTGTAGATGGATGCACCATTCTCGCTCACGACAAACACGTCGATGGGCCTGCGGTAGCGGATGCGTTTCAGGAAGCGCTCGGTCTCGCGGCTGGCCGTGCCGTTGCCCAGGGCGATGGCATCAATCTTATAGGCCTCGGTGAGCGAGTGTATCTTTTTGGTCGCTCCCTCGATATCGTTGTGGGGGGCGGTGGGGTAGATGACGTCGTTGTGCAACAGGTTGCCCTGCTCGTCAAGGCACACCACCTTGCAGCCTGTGCGGAATCCCGGGTCAACGGCCAGCACGCGCTTGCGGCCCAATGGCGGAGCGAACAGCAGCTGGCGCACGTTTTGGGCAAACGTCTCGATGGCTTCATCATCAGCCTTCTCCTTGGCCGCCGAGGCAAACTCGGTTTCGATCGACGGCTTTACCAGACGCTTGAAACTGTCCTCAGCAGCCTCTTCGACCAGTTGCGACGCCTCGCCGTTACCTTTCACCACAATGCGGGCAATGTTGTCGAGCGTGCGGTCATCGTTGATCTCGATGCCCACCTTGAGGAAGCCCTCCTTCTCGCCGCGCCTGATGGCCAGCAACTGGTGAGACGACACGCGCTTGAGCGGCATCGAGTACTCGTAGTAGTTCTCGTAGTTGCGGCCCTCGATTTCTTTGCCCTTGACAAAGTGGGACACGAGTCGGGCGTCATACTTGAAACCGCGACGGACGGCGTTGCGCACGGCCTCGTTCTCGCTCACCCACTCGGCGATGATGTCTTGGGCACCCATGATGGCGGCATCGGTATCGGGCACCTTGTCGCCGTCAACAAACTGTCGGGCACGCTCCTCGATATTGCCGCCACGTTGCGACATGATGATTTTGGCCAATGGCTCCAGTCCCAGTTGCCGGGCAGCCTCGGCGCGGGTCTTGCGCTTGGGCTTGAAGGGCAGATAGATGTCCTCGAGCGTGTTGGCATCCCAGCAGTTGTTGATGCGGTCGGCGAGTTCGGGTGTGAGCTTGTCCTGGGCCTCGATGGTCTTGAGGATGGTGGCGCGACGTTTCTCCAGTTCGCGGTAATAGCGCAGTCGCTGGTCGATGGACTGGATGGAGAAATCGTCGAGGTTGCCCGTTGCCTCCTTGCGGTAGCGGCTGATGAACGGAATAGTCGCACCATCGTCGAGAAGATTGACGGTGCCGGCAACCTGGTTGATGGGTATGTTAAGCTCTTGGGAGATGAGGGTTGAGAGTTTATCTGCCATGTTTTAGTTTTTAGTTTTTAGTCCTTAGTCCCTAGTCCTTAGTCCTTAGTTTCTAGTCCTTAGTGGTGGTTTGGTGTCTCTTCTTTAATTTGATGGCGGTGATTTCGGGTGTGGCTCCGATGCGCATGGGTGTTCCCACCATACCGGTGCCGATGTTGACATACAGCTGCTGTTTGCCTTCGCGGTAGGCGCCGCCCCATTCGGGATAACGCATGCATGCCGGCGACCAGCGCCAGTTGCCCAACTTGAGCATGATTTGCCAGGCGTGGGTGTGTCCGGCGAGCATCAAGTCGATATTGCTGTTTGGCAAGGTGTTGGCGCGCCAGGCGTAAGGGTTGTGCTGCAATTCAATCTTGAAATTGCCATCACGCAGGCCGCTGTAGGCCTTGGCGAGGTTGCCGCGTTTTTCAAACGGATGGTCGCCGTAGTTTTCGGTGCCGATGAGCACGATTTGAGCGTCACCGCGGTGAATGATGGCATACTCATCATTGAGCAGGCGCCAACCTGCAGCCGTTTGCAGGTCGCACAGAGCCTTGCGGTCGGCCAACTGTTCCTTCTCATCATCCCAGCGCACATAGTTGTCATAGTCGTGGTTACCGAGCACCGAGAACACACCGTCGGGGGCATGCAGTTGTGCCAACAGTTCGCGATAGGGTAGGGCTTCATCGGTCTTGCGGCTCACCAGGTCGCCCGTGAAGCAGATCATGTCGGGGTGCAGGTCATTGATGGCCTTGATTTGTCGCTCCACGATGGCTGTGCGCCCGTTATAGGTGCCCAAGTGGGCATCGCTCCACTGGACGATGCGGTAGCCGTCGAAAGCCTCGGGAAGGTTGTCGAAAGCCAATTCCACCTCCTTCACTTCGATTTTGCCGGGTGTGACGATGGCGCCCCACCACATGATGCCGAACACCAATGCCGCCATAACAAAGGCGCACACCGTCATCCACCGTTGCTTGATCAGGCGTCCGATGCCGTACAGCAGCATACCTAACGCCTTGGGTGCCAGGATGGCAAAGAAGGTGTAGAGCATGTACTGGCCCGTGACAAATGTGCTGTTAGATGTGCTGGCTTCGCTCAACGGCATCACGGCGACCCCGGTGGCCAATGCGGCGGTGAGTACAGCCAACGCGCCATTGAACCATGCCAGCCAACGGTAGCCGCTGCGGCGCAGGCGACGGCAGATATAAACGTCCATGGCGATGCAGAGCACCGCCACGACGATTAATCCTAACCAGTGAATTTTCATTTTTCAGCGTTCTTGTTTCAGGGTCCTTAAGGTCTTTAAGGTCCTTAAAGTCCTTAGGGCAAACACCTAAATCACTTAGTTGCCTCCAGATAGTTAGAGAGCGGGTTGCTGTACATCTGCAGCATCTTGTTGTACATGTAGAAGCGGTCGGCCTCGCTCAACTTCATGCCCTCGGTCTTGTCGATCTGGCTCGAGAGGTACTGCTCAAATGCCTCGCGCTCCTCTTGGGTGTACTTGTCGGCAAATTGCTTGTCATCGAACAGGATGTCGTGGGCAATGTAGTTGTTCTTGTAGATTTTGTAATTGCGGTGGATGGCATGGTCAATGATGGCGCACACGCGGTCCACTTCCAGGAACTTGTCGAGGCCCTCGGGAATCTTGTCCAGCTCCTCGTTGATGCATGGTGTGAAGGCGTAGTGAACCTCGCCCTTGTGGCCGATGATACCCGTCTTCATGCTGATGAGGTCGTCCTCGGGTGCCTTGCGCCAGTTGGGATTCTTGCTCTTGCACAGGAACTCCTTGGCCTTGAGGTAGTCGTTCGGGTCATACTCGTAGCTGATCGAGATGGGCGCGATATTCAGTTCCTTGAGGCTCTCGATGAATGACTTGTCACGGTTGCCGTAGGCCAGCATCTTGATCAGGCTCTCCTGGGTGCGGTCATTGCTGTCCTTGCAGCGGCCCTCGCGCTGGGCAATCCACAGCGAGGCACGCTTCTGCTCGACGGCGAAGTGCATGTAGCCCGACAGTTGCATAGCGGCAGTCAGCGTCTGGATGCGTCCCAGGTTGCGTTTCACGATAAAGCTCTTGTTCATGCGCACCAGCTTGGTAATCCAGTCATAGATGAGTAGGTTGTTGCCGATGGCGATCTCGCAAGCGTCGCGGCCACCCTTGATGAGCAGATAACTCAGCTGGGCCGAGTCAAGCACGATGTCGCGGTGGTTGGTGACAAAGGTGTAGGGCACTTCCTTGTTCAGGTTCTCATTGCCGCTGGTTGTCAGGGTGGTTCCCGTCTTGGCCATTACACCCTCCATGAAGGGTTTCATCACCTTGACCTGGAACTCATGCTTGGAGTTGATGCCCAGCAGTACATGCTTGAACTCCGAGTACTTGTAGTTGGGCAGCGCCATGGCCACAATCTTCTGGAAACCGGGCTCCTGTACCAGGATGGTCATCGCGGTCTGGAAATCTTTGTCAGGAATCGGGCAGATGTCCTGATATTCTACTGGAATGGGTATGTTCTCGTTCTCTATCATAGTGGTTTGAGTGATTTAGTGCAGACGCAAGGCGCCCGTCAGGTTTAAGTGTCTTATCTTTATTGGGCAAAGATAGCAATTTTCTCAAAAAAACGAGCATCTTTTCACATATTTTCAATGCAGACAGCAAATCTCTTGTGCTTTTGGTTCATCGAATTGAGATGAAAAAGGTCATCGCCTAGCTGAAGCATCTTGTTGAGAAGAAATAACACTGTCTTTTTCAAGCTATCAGGCGGGTGCTTATAAAAGGAAGACAATAAGTACAACAAACACATTCTTAAAGGTCATAAAACCAATAATTGTCTTTATTGTACTTATTGTCTTCTTTTATCTCTAGTTCCGTTCAGGTTACTTGGTGGCGAGGTTGCGGGCGTAGTCTTCCCACTTGGTGATGAGGGCGGCCATGTCGGGCGGCAGTTCGCTGTCGAAGTCCATCTGCTGGCCGGTCTCGGGATGCACAAAGCCGAGGGTCTTGGCGTGCAATGCCTGACGGGGACACAGCTCGAAGCAGTTGTGGATGAACTGGGCATAGCTGGATGAGCGGTTGCCGCGCAGGATCTGGTCGCCGCCGTAGCGGGCATCGTTGAACAACGGGTGCCCGATGTGCTTCATGTGTACGCGTATCTGGTGGGTGCGGCCGGTCTCGAGCTGGCATTGCACGACGGCCACGTGGGCCAGGTTCTCAAGGGTGTGCCAATGGGTGACGGCATGCTTGCCCTGGTCGCCGTCGGGGAATACCTTCATCAGCACGCGGTCGCGCGGGTCGCGCCCGATGTTGCCCGTGACGGTGCCGTCCAGTTCCTTCATCTCGCCCCACACGACGGCAATGTACTGCCGCTTGGTCGATTTCTTGAAGAATTGAGCGCCCAGCGAGGTTTTGGCATTGGGTGTCTTGGCGATGACGAGCAGGCCGCTGGTGTCCTTGTCGATGCGGTGGACGAGGCCCAGGCGAGGGTCGGTCACGTCATAGTCGGGGTTGTCCTTGAAGTGCCAGGCGAGTGCGTTGACCAGCGTGCCGTCGAAGTTGCCATGTCCGGGGTGTACCACCATGCCGGCAGGTTTGTTGACGACCATCAGGCTGGCGTCCTCATAGACGATGTTCAACGGGATGTCTTGGGCGACGATTTCGCACTCGTAGCGCGGACGGTCCATGACGACGCTGATTTCGTCGCCGGGGTGTACACGGTAGTTGCTCTTGACGGGGCGTCCGTTCACGCGGATGCACTGAGCCTCGGCTGCGTTCTGCACGCGGTTGCGGCTGGTGCCCTTGATGCGCTCCACGAGGTATTTGTCGATGCGAAGCAACACCTGTCCCGGCTCCACCACATAGTGGTAGTGCTCCCAGTAGTCACGCCCGTCCTCGGTGAAGTCGGGCTCACTGTAGTCATATTGAATTTCGTGGCCGCTTTCAGCCTCCAGTTCGGCATCAAGCAGCTCGTCGTCCAGTGCCATGAGGGATTAATTCTTCTTCTTGTCCTGTTCTTTTTTCTTGTCCGATGACTTCTTGTCGTCTTTCTTTTTGTCGTCTTTCTTCTTGTCTTGGTTCTCCTGGGCGGCTTGTGCCTTGCGTTCCTGCTCGGCGCGGGCCTGTGCAGCCTTCAACTCTTCCTCGTAGTTCTTCTGGGCATCCTGGTAGTTGGCTTCATCGATAGAATCCAGCATCTCAGGATCAAGAATCTGTTCGGGATTGATGTCCACAATAGAGCCGTCACCCACGGTGATCTTGATCTGGCTGTTCACGCTCACGGGCTTTCCGGGGGCCACGTTATGGCCATCGACGGTCACTTGCAGAATCAGACCGCCCATCTCGCTGGGCACACTGTCAATGGTTACATGCTTGAAGCCCATGGCCTTGAGGGTCGCTGCTCCTTGTCGTCCAGGCAGGTCAACCAGCTTGGGCAACGCGATGATGGGCGCATGCATGGCGTTCACATTCAGGTAGATGATACGGATTTTCTTGATATAGGATTTAGCCTTGGGATCCTGGTCGATGACCGTGCCCGGCTTGTAGTTCTCATAGAATGTGGTCGAGTCGCTGATCTCCCAGCGCAATCCGGCATCCTCAAGGATGTCGATGGCCTTCTCCAACGGCAGGTTGCGCACGTCAGGCACCTGAACCTGCTGACCATGAGAGGTGAAAACGTCAATAAACAGCAGGGCGATATAGCCCAATGCCAGCAGTGCCAATACCATCAGTCCCGAGTTCACCAGGATGGGATGGCGGTCACGAAAGCGGTTAAAGCCGCCCGTATTGTTGTCCTTGTTATTGCTCACGGTAAATCTATATATTTAGTTACAATTTGCAAAGGTAGTGTTTTTCACTGGCAACACAAACATGCTGTCCCGATTTTTTTCGGATTTGAAAAAATTGCTAATTTTGCAAGTGATTATGGAGAATGATTTTAACGAAAAAGTCGAGCGGTTATTGGACACACCTTATTGGGTGATTGACTTCCTGCCGATGCAGGTGCCGCAGGACAGCAGGGGACAATTCTTCGCTGTCGAGCAGTACTATCTGCAAGATCCGCAACGTGAACGGTTGTGCCGTCAATTTATTGACGTGGTGTTGAAACTGAACTGCTACCACGACCTGCTGGTGAGCCGCGATGGAGGTGATGAATGGCTCTATCCTGATCCCAGGATGCTGGAAAAGTGGCTGATGGAGAGCCTACAAAACGGCCACCTGTGCCTCCTGATTGACGATGGCGAGTCACTGATTACCGCCAGCGGCGGCGACACTTGCCTGACACTTTACAACCCGTCGCCAGCCTTGTTGGAACTCGTTGGTCAACTGGCTACCTCGGTTGGCCTCTTCCTGTGGCAACCCCCAGCAGACAGGAAAGCCGATTGAGGCTCATTTGCACATTAATAATAAAATCATTACCTTTGTAGACAACAAAGATTAATGGCGATTATTCTAAATGACTATACGGTATATACTTATCATCCTATTATGTGCATCATTTTTTGCCCCCAGCATAACGGCGCGTGATGGCCAGCTGGAGCGAATGCACACGGCATGTGCCCAGATGCTGGATAAGTTTGATTATGATGGGCTTACCAAGCAGTCGGCGCAATATATTGAGCAAGCCAACAAGTATGGAAACAAACGTGACCAGGCCTATGCCTATTTTTATGCCGGTGCTGCAGCCCTGTTTACCAATCAAGTCAACCAGGCCCACGACTATCTGGACCGGACTCGCAAAATGGGTGCAGAACTTGAAAATGATTCGCTGATGGCTCTAGCACTCAACAGTATAGGCATCTATGAGGCTACAGTAAACATGAACATGTATCTGGCACAATGGTATTTCATGGAAAGCCTCAAGCATGCTAAGCGCAGCGATTATATCAAGCTTGAGGGTAGTATCTATGGCAACATGTGCACCATCGCCCAGATGCAACAGGATACGACCGTAATAGGCTATGCCCGTGAATGTTACCAGTTCGGTATCCGAGAAAAGAATCCACATGTGGAGTTTCTGGGAGCCTTACACTTGGGCGAAATCCATCATCTAAAAGCCGAACTCGATAGTGCCACCATCTATATCAATCGAGCGATTGAAGTGTGTAAGAAACACGATTTCAAGGATATAGCAATCGCTTATGTGGAACTGGCCGATATCCTGTTTGACAGAAAACAACTGGCTGAGGCAGAACGATATGCCGAGATGGCCATCAAAATGGCCGAAGAAAACAGTAACAAGATGGTGCTGGCCAACGCCTATGACCGCATGGCCCGCATCTGCCATGAGAAAAAGCTCTATCAGGAGTCCAACCGATGGCTGGAACGCGAACTGGAAACCGGTGAAACATTAGAATTGGTCAAGTCACAAATCTATGAGCTGATGGCGCTTAACTATGATGCCATGGGCAATAAGGATGAGGCTCTGCGCTGCATGACCCGTGCCAAGGAACTGGCAGACTCGACCAATGCTAGTGACCGTGAGCACATGAAGCGCGAGCGCGACATGTCCTTCAGTATCATTGACCAGGAGCGTCAACTGGAGTTCAACCGTCGGCAGTTGAAGAACCGCAGCATCATCATCGGCAGCCTCATTGCCCTGGTGTTTTTGTTGGGCTATATCCTGTGGATCAGCATCCGCAACCTGCACCGCCGCAATGCCTTGTACAAGAATATCGTTCGTCAACAGATGGAATCCATCGAGCGAGAGAAGGAACTGAACAGCCGCATCAAGGAATTGGAGACTACACCTTCATTACATGAGGAAATCAAGCAACCTCCCATTGAGGACGAGGGCAATGATAGCGAGGTCAGTGACATCTCAACTCCATCTGAGAAATCCCGTCGCATATATAATGAGGTTTGCCGCTTGATGGAGGAAGAGCGCCTCTATACCGACTCCCAGCTCAATCGCGAGTCCCTTGCCCAGATGGTAGGCACCAACAAGTCCTACCTGACCAACATCATCAGCGAGTGTTCCGGCGGCATGAACTTGTCGCAATTCATCAACCAGTACAGGTTGCAGGAAGCCATTCGCACGCTATCAGAGAAGCAACATATCGATTATCCCCTCAAGCAACTTGCGGCCGACTTGGGTTTCGGCTCCATTTCAACGTTCTATAAACTCTTCCAGGACAAGGTGGGCATGTCGCCCTCGGCTTATCGAAAGTCATTTATCGAAGTGGTTAAATAACGGGGTTTGGACGTTGTGGTTTTTCTGAAAAACGTTTAAAAAACGTCCGAAAAACGTTCAAAAAAGGCAAAATTATTCCGAAAAAGGCAAATTGCTTTTTTCGGAATTCATTTATTTGTCGGGCTTTGACGTTCCTGCTAATTTTGCTAGTGAGAAAAAACAGCACATCTCATGAGGATTAAACATTATTCACCAAATAAATGATTTTACAATGAAAAAAATTACTTTACTACTCAGCGTCTGCATGCCACTGTTGATGATGGCACAGACCACCAAGGTGATGATCGGTGGCAAGCCGTCGGTCTTCGACCAGCGTATTCAAGGCCGAGAAGTTGTGACTCCCGAAGCTGGCAGTGTGAGACTTGCCGGTGATGAGCAGAAGGCTCAGTGGGAGCAACGAGTGCAGAAGCTCTCCGAGCAGAAGCAGGACGGACGTTTCTTGAGTGCTCAGCAGTTGTTGGCACATGCTAGAGCTTATCGTGCTGGCAAAGTCAAGGAGCGCATGGACAGCACCATGGTGCGCGAGGGCAAGAACGATCCCAACGGTACCCCGCTGAGCAAGCAGGTGTTTACCTATGACGAGGCAGGACGCCCATTGAGCTGCATCAACTATGTCCCTAATGCCGAGACAGGCGAGTGGAACTATTATGGCGAGTATGGCTACGAGTGGAACGACGAGGGACACTGCATCGCTATCTGGGCCATCAACGACCCCAACGAGGGCACATACAAGTATGAGTACATCTATGGTAACGGTGGTGCAGCCTATACGGCCATGATTTATTACCAGTACGTCAACGAGGAGTGGATTCCTGCCCAGATGGCTGAGTACACGCTCGACGAAGCTGGAAACACCATCGAGGAGGTTTACAGCGCCTGGGATGCCAACACCGGTGACTGGGTCAAGGCACAACGTGCTACCGCGACATACGACGAGCATGGATGGACGACCAGCTATTTCCTCTATGACTGGGATGCCAGCAAGGGTGACTGGGTTGGACGCAATGACGTCACATCCAACATGAAGTGGGAGTATACAGCAGATGGCGACGATGCCTTGCAAGAGCAGTATGTCTGGATGGATGACCATTGGCAGGCTATTAGCCGACTGGAAAATACTTATGATGACAACAACCTTCTCACTCAACTGGAGTGGAAATATTGGAACTTTGAGTATCAAGACTGGCGTGGAGGCTACACTACACAAAGCGGAAATGTGCAAAACAATAGCAAGACACTCTACTATTATGACGACCAGCGCCGCCTTGTGCGCCAGGAATCATACAACCGCACGGCCGAACAGGATTACACCACCTATTATACTTATGACGAAATTGCTTACACCGAGCTGGAGACGGGTGAGACCGAGGGTGTGCGTAGCTCCTATGCCAACATCGGTGCTGGCATTGAACTGTATCGCCGATACACTTCACGCCATAAACCTGTAGCTACAGCTCCGACTTACTACCTGGGAGAGCGCAAACTCACGGCCGGCACCGATATCATGATCAAGACCGAGGAGGAATACCGCTTCATTGACGATGACGGCACCTATCGTGGACTGGAGTCTTACTCGTTCACACCTAATGAGACCAACTTCCGTCAAGGATCTTCTAAAGAAGAGGTTACCTATGACGAGAACGGTAACCAGAATGGAACGCACCACTGGAGAGGTCGCCGCACTGGTGCTACAACTTGGGTATGGGACGATGCCGATGACTGGAACGTATATTATGTTGAGGGCTATGACGGTTATGTGCTGGCTGGATATGACAGGTCCTATTATTCGGGCACCACGAAGTATCTTAATGACGGTTATATCACCACCTATGACTTCACCATGCGTCCCGAGAACATGACCAAGTGGATTACTGCCAACAACAGTGAAGAATTCAGGAAATACAAGTATCTGGAGACTTATAACTTCTACAACCAGAGCACTGTAGATGTTGATCTGTATGAATTCACCAACTACTATTATTACAGCCAGACAGGTAAAATTGATGGCGGATGGAACGAGGACGGCACTCCCACCACGCTGGCCAGCACTGGCGGCGAGAGTCTGAAGGTGGTCCAGGCCGACAACGGTGAGTTCTACTTGGGTTGGACAACCACTTCGGCAACAGGCTATGACGCCAATGTGCAGTTGGTTGACGTCGAGGGCTACAGCCTGCTAGGAGACGAGGGTATGAAACTCAACACCCAGGCCAGTTCGTCAAGCACTTCCATGATGGGCATGGTTACCGATGCCAACAACAATCTCATTGTCAGCTATCCCGACCCACGCAACGAGACAAGCCGCTGGAACAGCAAGCCTTATGTTTACAAGGTGAACAACACAACTGGTTTGCACGATTGGACTTTGGACGGCGTGAAGATCCCCAGCACTGCTGATGGTAATGTCATGCAGTATATCGTGAGGAACGGCGACAATAATTATGTAACCTTTAGCAATGCCAACGACTACTCGGCACACACTTACTATGTGAACCGCGTCAACAACGACGGTCAACTCGCCTGGGAGGAGTCCAAGGCTATGCCTGGCGCATTTGCCACCCTGCAACCTAGTGGCGAGGGCCTGCTCATGGTTTACAGCCAGGACAAGAAAGTCTATAGCCAAGTGCTCAATGCCGACTTTGAGGCTGATCATGAGGCAACCGAGATTAGTGGTGACGTCGAGATTCAGGCGCTGCCCTACACCGGTAGCCTGTTTGACATCCAGAGCGATGGCAACGGCGGCATGTTCATCGTCTTTGCCGACAACTCCTACAATGCCAAGTATTACATGCAGCACATCGATGCTACTGGTGTTCCCACGCTGACTCAGCCCTATCTGATTAATCCTGAGGCCAGCATTGAGGGGCTTCGTTACTGCTATGATGCCGACAATCAGCAGGTGGCATTCTTCTATACCGTTGGCGACTGGAGCGGACACAACCTGGCGATGCAGATTGTCAACATGGATGGAACTCCCGTCGGCGACGAGATGCCCATCAGTGAGATGAGCGGTGGTTACACCATCTCGGGCGTGAAGGCCGTCAATGGTGAGTATATCTTGGCCTATGTCAACTCAATCGACTGGTCAACCACCGAGCAATATGTGGCGCGCATCAATACCGCAGAGGGTAAGGTCTATGGAAAAAAGGTGGGCGATAGTGCCACCAGCACCTGCACCGATGCTATCATCAACGACGATGCGGCCTACTACTTCTGGAGCTACTACATGCTGGACTATGAGACCTATGAGGCCGTCAGTGAGATTCAGGGTGTGCGCGTGCTCCTGGAGGACATTCAGGACGTGATCTTTGACAATTCTGCCGTAGTTGAAATCAACGCCGACCAGATTCAAGGTGATGGAAATGCCTATGACGTGATGGGTCGCCGTGTCGATCCCGAGACCGCTCGCGGTATCATTATCATCAACGGCAAGAAGATAATCAAGTAATAATGCTAATGATCTTGTGTGGACAATCGCCGATAAGCGGTTGTCCACACTTGTAATTAATGGTCATGATTATGAGAACTGGCATCATTCCAATCCTATCACGATGCTTGTTGATCCTGGCGGCGTCGGTTATCGGGGTTCTTGCTGCACAAGCTATCCCCGCTTATCCCGGACCCATTAAGGTGACCCAGCCTGACGGCACGACGCTCACCATACGGCTGCAGGGCGACGAGCATGGTTACATGGCATATACCGACGATGGCTTTCCTGTCGTGCAGAATGCACAGACCGGTGCATACGAGTATGCCCGTCTCACTCCACAAGGCCTTGTGGGTAGCGGCATAGTGGCAACCCCAGCCGAAAGCCGCACAGCCCAAGTTGAGGCTTATCTGCGTCATGTCGACATCCCGGCAATAGAGCGCCGGGCGGCACAGCTGCGGGCCAACCGTCGGGATGCAGCCAATCCCTATTTGGTCAATGACTTTCCCACCAGGGGCACGCAGCGCACGCTTGTGATTTTGGTGGAGTTCAGCGACACCAAATTCACCTCGGTCGACAACCCATACGCTTACTATCATAACATGCTCAATCAGGAGGGGTTTACCCATGTGAATGGTGCTAATGGTTCGGCTCGTGACTACTACCATGCTTGCTCAAATGGCCAGTTTGATCCACAGTTCGACGTGGTGGGCCCCGTTCAACTGTTACATCCACAAAGCTACTATGGTGGCGACAGCCAGCAGATGCTGGACACACTGGCCTATCAGATGGTCATTGATGCCTGCCTGATGCTCGACGATGAGGTGGATTTCTCGCAATATGACCTCAACGGTGATGGGATGGTCGATAACATCTACTTCTTCTATGCCGGGTTCGGACAGGCCGACAGTGGACAGAGCTATGCCATCTGGCCGCATGCTGGGAAAATCAACGAGGATTGGCACCAGGAAATGCCACAGCTCGACGGTGTCTATATCAACCGATATGCCGCCAGTAATGAGATCCGATATGGAACCGGGCCGCTGTTCAAGCCAGTAGGCATCGGTACGTTTGTGCATGAGTTCGCCCATGTTCTTGGTCTTGTTGACCACTATGACACAGGCTATGGTGGTGGCTTCCATCCCGGCATCTGGGATGTGATGGCGGCAGGGTCCTATAACGACAACCAGAATACGCCCCCTGCGTTCTCGGCATTTGAGCGAGCCGAACTGGGTTGGCTTGAATATACCGATATCACCCCCGCCACTCCTGGGCTCCTCAATGTCCATGAACTGCAGGCCAGCAACAGTGCCTTGCGTCTTGTTGTACCTGATACCGAAGGACGTGAGTTCTTTATCTTTGAGAACCGGCAGCAGATGGGCTGGGACAGCACCCTGCCAGGCCATGGCATGCTGGTGTGGCACATCGACCGGGACTTGGAACTGTGGCACAGCAACAAGGCCAATGCCGACGCTGCACATCAGCGCATCGACATTGTTGAGGCCGACCGCGTGCAGACCAACAACTCTTATGGCGGAGACCCCTTCCCCGGGACGGGTCGTGTCACGACCTACGACTTCATGAGTTGGGCTCGTGAGAATATCTTCTCGTTCGACCTGGTTGAGGAGACCGACACCACGGTCAATTTCCTGCTGGCGAGAACCGACTACAAGCCCACTCAGCCTCAAATCGTTGTCGAGCAGGTGCTGGGCACATCGCTCACGTTCACCTGGGGCGCGGTGGCCGATGCCAAGGAGTATCTTGTCACTGTCGAGCAGATAGAGGATGGCATGCCGGTGGCTGTCGATGGATTTGACCACAAGGCATATATCCAGCCCGAATCTGTGCAAGTAACAGGTTTGTCGCCGATGACACAGTATCGCATCACGGTAGTGAGCAGAATCGCATCCTATGAGAGCGAACCTGCCACCCTCGATGCCACAACAACCGATATCCAGTTTGTTGAGACAGCCCCCGTAGCAACACCGGCTACCCAAATCACTGCAACGGGCTTCACTGCGCACTGGTTACCGCTAGATGGTGCCGAGGGATACATGTTGACAGTTTATAACAACGTCTATTCCGATACCATTGCCGAGGGGTACGGCTTTGACACCAAGGCCGAGGGAATGCCTCAAGGCTGGAACACCAACTCGACCCAGTACAGTTCTGTCCTGTACGGTGAGTCAAAACCCTCACTGCAGCTGAGTAAGCAAGATGACTACTTGTCGTTTGACTATGGCGACAATAAGATTGTGTCGCTCAAGTTCTGGCAGCGCTCGCAGATGTCTAGCAACCAGCTTGTTATTGAGCAGCGAGCTGGTGATGAGTGGCTGCCAGTACAGACAATGAACATGTCTAGCCAGGGCGAAGTCGTTACTGTGCCCATCGACAGCGCTGCACAGGTGCGCATCCGCTTTGAGCGTAAGGGAAGCTATGCCGTTATTGATGATGTTCAGGTCGCCTATATCACGCTCGACCAGAGCCCTGTCGATGGTTTTGTTGGTCTGGCAGCTGGCAACGGCACCTCACTCGTGATTCAGGATCTGCCACCTGCGACAAGTTTCCTCTATCGTGTGCAGGGAGTCCAGGACGGACAGCTTTCGGCACCGAGCAATGCCGTGTTGGTCATGATGGTACAAGGTGTGCCTGGTGACGTCAACGGTGATAATGAGGTGAATATCGCTGATGTTAATGCGGTCATTGATATGATTCTCTCAGGAAAGACCAGCAGTGAAGGTGACGTCAATCGTGATGGCGAGGTGAATATCGCCGATGTTAATGTGGTTATTGATATGATTCTGAATCAATAGGTTTTGTATCATTAGTGCCACCCAAAATTTTGCGGCGATGATAAGTTTGACGTATGAACTTTCATCGCCGCAAAGTATAGGGGGATAACGATAAAACTTTATTTTCTGCGTTTTAGCTTTGAGGCGGGTATCGCGTTGCAGGTGGCACGAACCAGGGCGGTGAGGTGGTCCTTGTCATCAACGTCGGAGATGAAAAAGGAGTTCTTGGCCCCCTCATAAGGCTGACGCAACTCAATCGTCCTCAGCAGGGCACGTCCTGGATCGGTCTACTTGACAAAGAAGCAATCGTTGCAGATGAGCCCGAAGATTTTGCCGTCGCAATAGATGCCGTAATCACCGAACACCTAGCGCGTGGTAATCATCCCCGCTCCAGCACACTGGTCGGCTATATATGGCACGAAATCCTCCTTACTGGCCCTATCAATTCCCTTTGATCGGGGTGAGGGTGAAGGTGCAGGTGCGGTCGATGGCGGGGAGGCGGTATTGCTCTAGCGGACGGGCGCCCCAGCTGTCGATGCCGCCCACGCCGCAATGCTCGCTGTCGAGCGTGAGGACGGTGTGGGCCGACTTGATCAACTGCGACGGGTGGCGCTGATGCTTCTCATTACCCTCGTCAAGCATGGAAATGTCGTAGTGCAGTGCGCTGGCATAGAACGGCTTGTCGGCAGTTACTTTGAAGCCGATGCCTTGATTATCGGTCTGTTTCCACCAGCGGATGTCGCCCTTGGTGCCTGTTTCCTGCGGACGAATGTAGGGATAGAACTGCTCGTCGGCGGTCTGGCGGTAGATGCCCAGGCGCTGGCTGTAGCGTCGGTCGGCATAGTTCTCGATGGGACCGCGGCCATAGAAGTGGCTATTGTCCATTTGGTAAGGTATTTCCATCACCAGGCCGAAACGCAACATCTCGGGATGTTCGGTGTAACTGTCATCAAAGGCTATGCCCTGAGTGATGCACATCGTGCCGCCGACGTGGATTTCGTAGGTCAGCGTGAGTCGTGCATGCACTTCGGGCATGTCGTAATGGGCGACGACGGTCACCTGCGACTTGCTGGACGCTTTCTTGTCCACGCCCAGCGAGGTCAAGTTCATCGCGGGATTGCGCCACACCTGCAACTTCTGTTGCAGCCAGGCGCCCATGTCATTGTCGGTCACTGCTCGCCAGAAGTTGGGCTTCAACGTGCCACCCTTGCCAAGTAAGGGCGTGCCGTTGACTACATATTTGCTCATGAACCCAGTCTTGCTGTCAAAGGCTATTTCCATTCCGTCAGCTGCAATGGTGAGCGCCCCCTGCTTAGGTTGCTGGATTTTGAATTTTGTCTTGTCGTGAGACAGGGCAGCAGCCTGAGGAGCAGCCTCAATGATGGGCAGCTGGGCGTAGGCGATGCGTTGACCGGCCTCCATCAATGGTTCTTTCTCCTTAAGCATGAAATCGATGTTGAGCATGACCTCGCTGCTCGGGTCAAGCGCGGCGAGGGTGTTTGCGATGGGCAGATGCAGCATCTGGCGGCCTTGGGGAAGCACGTTCAGGTTCAGTTCCTCGCCGTTGAGTACCGACTCGCCATTGACGAGCAGTTGCCAGCGCATCTTCACGTTGCTCAGGTCTCGGAAGAAGAACTCGTTCCTCACGGCTATGTCTCCTTGTTGCACGTTCACGTCCTCGGCCCAGACGTTCTGGTAGTAATAGGCGGTCTCATAGGCGTGCGGATTCCACACGCGGTCGGGGCTCACGAGGCCGTTGCAGTTGAAGTTGTTGTCGCTGGGGTCGTGGGTGTTGTAGTCACCGCCATAGGAGAAATACTCCTTGCCGTCGGAGGTCTTCACGCGCAGACCTTGGTCGACGAAGTCCCACACGAATCCGCCCTGGAACTTGGGCAAGCGGCGAACGGCATCCCAGTATTCCATCAAGCCGCCACCCGAGTTGCCCATCGCATGGTTGTACTCGCACAGGATGAGCGGCTTGGTGCTTTCGGGTTTGCTGGCATAGCGCTCGCACCACTCGGGCGAGGCATACATCGGGCACATCAGGTCGGTGTTCTCGCCGCCCTGGGCACGCTCCCAATGGATGGGGCGTGAGGGGTCGGTGGCGCGTATCCAATTACGTGCAGCCGTGAAGTTGGGGCCGTCGCAGGTCTCATTGCCCAGCGACCACACGATGACACTGGGATGGTTGAACTGCACACTCACGTTGTGCTGGTTGCGCTCCAGGATAGGCTTGGCAAACATGGGCTTGTAGGTCGGGGCTGTGTTGGGGTCATAATGGAAACCATGGCCCTCTTGGTTGGCCTCGGCAATCACATACAGGCCATACTCGTCGCACAGGTCATACCACATCGGGTCGTCGGGATAGTGGCAGGTGCGCACGGCATTGATGTTCATACGCTTCATCTCCTTGATGTCGGCAATCATGCGCTCACGCGAAACGACATAGCCGCCGTCGGGGTCCATCTCATGGCGGTTGGCGCCCTTGATGTAGATGGCCTTGCCGTTAACGAGCAGCTGGCCGTCCTTGATTTCCACGCGGCGGAATCCCACTCTGATCATAACACGCTCGCTTTTCGCTTTTTTATCTGTGGGCCTGAACATGGCGACGAGGCCGTAGAGATTAGGCGTCTCGGCAGTCCACGGATTGACGTTTGGAATAATCCAATGGTTTTCGCCTGCGGGAGTCATCGTCACTTCGTTACCTTGTTCGTCAAGCAGGCTGTAGGTCAGCGTGCCTTTGCCTGTGATAACAGGGGCTATCATGAGCGTGCCGTCTTTGAAATCATCAGTCAAGCCGGCAGTCACGCGCAGGTCATCGATGTGGTTGTTCTTATCGCGGCAGTAGAGGAAACTCGATCGCGCCACACCCGACAGGCGCCAGAAGTCCTGGTCCTCGCTGTAGGTGCCGTCACACCAGCGCATCACTTGAAACACTATTAGGTTGTCTCCCTCGTGGACATAAGGCGTGATGTCAAATTCTGCCGCCGTCTTGCTGTCCTCGGCATAGCCCACAAACTGGCCGTTGACCCACAGGTTGATGTTACTGGTCACGCTCCCGAAGTGGGCGATGACCTGTTTGCCCTTCCAATCGGGGGGCAATGTAATGTGGCGGCGATAGGTACCCACGTGGTTGTCCTGCACAGGCACACGGGGCGGGTCATTCTCCCAATTGTCGCGCCACGGGAAACCGATGTTGACATACACCGGGTCGCCGTAGCCGTTCAATTCCCACATTCCCGGCACGGGCATCGTTGCCCAGCCGCTATCGTCAAGGTCGGTGCGGTAAAAGTCGGTTGGGCGCTCGTTGAGGTTGGCAACCCAGTGGAACTTCCAGTCACCGTCAAGCGACAGGTAGCGGGAGGTCATTGTTAATAAATCCTCGTCTTGGGCAATGAACGACGTGTGTACCGGCAAACGGTTGATTTCGTTCACTTGCAGGTCCATCCACGGTTCCCCGGCGGGTTGGGCGCCAGCGGCCATTGCTGTTATCAAGCCAATGATAGTGAGAATTGAAGACTTCATTATAGTTAGGAGTTAGGAGTTGGGAGTTAGGAGTTAGCCAGATATTCTTCGGCTCGCGCGAGATCTTCGGGCGTGTCGATGCCGATGGTGGCCGTGGTCGTTATGCCTGCCTTGATGGTATAGCCGTTCTCGAGCCAGCGCAGCTGTTCCAGCGACTCGGCGAGCTCCAGAGGCGACTGCGGCAGGCGCGTGATTTCGGCCAATACGCTGGCGCGGTAGGCATACATGCCCACATGGGTGTAGTATTGTGTCATTCTGGGCCATTCTTCGCGCTCTTTACCCCGTATGAAAGGAATGACTGAGCGCGAGAAGTAGCGGGCACGCATCTGGTTGTCTAGCACCACCTTGGGCGAATTGGGATTTTCCAATTCGCTGTAGGGGCGATTGGCGTCAAAGGGTCGTACCAGTGTGGCGATGTCGGTTCCCTCGTCATCAAAGCAGGCCATGATGGCTTGCAGTTGATCGGGCTGGATGAACGGCTCATCGCCCTGGATGTTGATGATGACATCCTCGTGGCCGCCATTCTTCAAGTAAGCTTCCTGACAACGGTCGGTGCCGCTGCGGTGCTCGGTGCTTGTCATCACCGCCTTGCCGCCGAAAGCCTCCACTGCTGCCATGATTCGGTCGTCATCGGTAGCGACCACCACGCGGTCAAGCGCCTTGCTCACCTGGCGGTAAACCCTTTCTATCATTGTCATGCCGCCCAGCATCGCCAGCGGCTTCCCCGGGAACCTCGTCGAGGCAAACCTCGCCGGAATAATCCCAATAAAACTCAATTTCCCGTTCATATATCTTAATTCTTTATATTCAGTTCTTTCTCGTTCAATTTTGCTTCAATCTCCTTGATGGTCGGTATTGTGCCCTCAATCTTTTCAGGATAGAATTTCTCAAGCTCATATTCCGAAATCCCAATAGTCTGGCTATAAAAGTGCCTTCTGTGGCTGGTCTTTGCACTTGTCTATAATTCTTATATGGTGTCCCCAAGGCACAGAAAACATGTCTTTTTGAATTTGCTCAACAATTTGTTGAGAAATTTGCTCCTCAAGTTGTGGAGTGATTTCAGTGCATGGTTGATAAAGTTGAAAGAAGTTTTTCATGTACAGCAGATTCGTCTGGGAAAAGCACGTCGCATCAGGATTCAATTCCTTTAAATCCTTGCTCAAATTCTTCATGAATCCACTTCCCCAGCGGCTTTCGGCTTTCATTTCGGTAATGTCCCTGCCTAACTCCCAATAGAAGCGCAACATTTCTTCGTTCACTTTCACAGCTGCCTTTATCTGGCTTCTGCGGTAGCGAATGCTCAATTCTTTAATCCACTGGATGTAATCTTTATCTAATATAGAAATAGGTTTTGCCATATAGTTAGCTCAGAAAAGCGCTACCACTCTTGTTCAGGTTATCTTCAATCCCGAGCAGTTTGTCTTTATTGTATTTATTGTTTTCCTTTTCTATTCTGTGGTTTTAGTAGCCCCAGTTCTCGCCGACGAGGATGACGGTGTGGCGGTGGGCAGGGAAGCTGTTGCGCGTGAAGTGGACGTAGTTGCAGATGCATTGCGGACTGTTGCAGTTGTGGCACACGCCGTCGAGGCGGCAGGGTGTGTCGCAACCCAGACGCGCGGTGTTGATGGGGGCAGCGACGTTGCGGGCGCGGGCAAGAGCGGCCTCGATGGTGGGTTGCACCTTGTTCAGCCCGATGATATGAATCACGTTGTGCGGACCCCAGGTGATGGCGGCGACGCGGTTGCCGCGACCGTCGATGTTGACGATGACGCCGTCCTGTGTAATGGCATTGGCGCTGGTCAAGAAGTAGTCCACATCCATCGCGTCGAGGTAGCATTGGCGCTTCTCCTCGTCGGTAACGGCCTTGTCACGGTCGATGATCTTGTAATCACCGCTGTTGATGAGTTCGCTGGTAAGGCCCATTTCGCGGATGGTCTGTGAACCGCCCCAAGTGATGCTGCTGCCCTCGGGCATCAGCGACTTGACGAGTTTAATGGCCTCGGCTGCGGTGGCACAGTAGTGGGCGTTGAAGTTGCGGCGCTCCAGATGCTTGATGATGCGCCCGGCGAGCAGTTCGTTATGGATTTCGATAGGTGTCATATGAATTTAGTTTAGAGTTTGGAGTTTAGAGAGATTCAAAAGAAATTGATGAGTTTAAGTGAGCCCCAGATGATGGCGGCATAGCGCAACAGTTTGCCGATGGTCATTGTGATAAGCACAATCCACGGGTTGGAGCGCACATAGCCCAGGGCCACGCTGATGGCGGTGCCCAGCATGGGCACAAAGGCGAAGAATCCCATCCATGCACCCCGGTTCTTCATGAACTTGAGAGCGCGGTTGAGTTTCTCCTCGCTTACGCGGGCATATTTCTCGATCCACTCGATTTTTCCCAGGTGCCCGATATAGTAGCACGTCATGCCGCCACTCACGTTGCCCGCCAAGGCAACGAACAGGCTGGTTACCGGGTCCATGTGCAACGGACCCACACAGGCGATGACAAGGGCTTCGCTGCTGAACGGCACGATGCTGCCGGCCAGGAACGAACCTAAAAACAGTCCCAGGTAGCCCCATTGGGTGAAGAATTGGATGAGTGTGTCGAGCATATTAGTTTTTAGTCCTTAGTCCTTAGTCCCTAGTCCTTAGTTCCTAGTTCTTAGTTTTTTAGCCCTTAGTCAAATTATTTGAACAACTGTTGCGTGAAGATGATAAGGTAATCGCGCCAGTTGGCCCACTCGTGGCCGGCGCCGCTCTCGTGATAGGTGTAGCGCAGGCGCTTCTTGTCGAGCATCTCCCTGAACGCGGTATTGTCCTTGTAGAGGAAGTCGTCCTTGCCGATGCCTATCCAGTACAGGCGCGGACGCTGTTTGAACTGGGTGACGAGTTTGGTCTCCAGATCGTCATAGATTTTGCTCTTGCCTTGATCCATGCGGTTGATGGCGGCCGAGAACAGGCCCACATAGGCGAAATCCTCGGGCTGATTGGCGCTGATGTAGAGCGAGTGGTAACCGCCCATCGACAAGCCCGCAATGGCGCGCGAACGCTTGGCGGGACGGGTGCGGTAATTGTTGTCCACCCAGTTCATGATGTCGTTGAAGCTTGCCTCGAACGAGCCTTCCATCCATTTCTTGTGATTGAAGGTGGGTTGCACATTGCCCTCGGCGCTCATGTTCGACGCTGCCTGCTCATCGACATTGCCGTTGGGCATGACGACGATCATCGGCTCGGCCTTGCTTTCGGCGATGAGGTTGTCGAGAATCTGGGCGGCACGGCCTTGTTCCAGCCACACCGTCTCGTCGCCTCCCGAACCGTGCAAGAGGTAGAACACGGGATACTTCTGGTGGCTCTCTTCATAGCCGGGCGGCAGGTAAATCATCATGCGGCGCTTCATCCCCAGGGTGGGAGAGTCATACCACACAGCCCGCACCTCACCATGGGGCACGTTGTGGACGGCCACGGGACAGTCGCCCTTAGGGTCAAGCACAAAGGTGTTCATCACAGTCTTGACATCACGCAGGGTGTGGGCATTCTCGTTGTCGAGCATCTTCGTGCCATCGACGATGAAGTAGTACATATACAGGTCAGGCTCCAGGTCACGCAGGGTGATGCTCCACGTGTCGTTGCCCGTGTGCTTCATCAGCGTGTCAACTCGCGAGTCGATAATCAGGCGCACCGTGTCGGCATCGGCCGCTTTGATTTTAAAAGTCACTGCTCCATCTTTGGCAATTTCGGGGCTATTGACGGGCGGTGCAAGGTAACCTTGTCCGCTCATGGTGAGCGCCATGAAAACAAACAAAAGGAAAAAGTATCGTTTCATATCACATGATGATTAAAGTTTGTGCAAATATACATCAATTCACCCATAATTTAAAACGATTACGGGGCAATTCACATTATATAACATGTTTTTACAGCCGTGATTTGACTTTCTCCCAGGCATGTGAGCCGAACAAGAAGCACTCGTGCATCGTGTCCATCATCTCAGTGAAGCGGCTCATGGGTATCGTGAAACTCAACTCGTCCTTACCTACCCAGGGCCTTACCGACGGGTCAAACAACCCCATGAAACAACGGTGTCCTCCTCGGGAATTCTCGACCACAGTCATCGACACCACCGTGCTGCATCCCGACCCGAATCGGGCCACCACGGCATCGGGCTCGTTGGTGTCATAGAAGGCCCAACCGCACAGTCCCGAGAGCACATCGGGCGTGGCATAGAACATGACGCCCTCAAATCCCTCGAAGGACTCCGCCTGATCCATCCTGACGAAGTTCAGGTAAGGCTTCGTGGCGCGAGGCATTTCCAGGCGCTTGACGTAGTCGGCGACCATTTCGGGCGTGCGTTTGTATTTCTCGGTGAGCGAGACGAAGTTGGGCACCCGCTCGGGCATGTCGCTGAAGCCGGTGTACAGTTTACCGCCCCCGCAGCCGATCACCTCGGCGCTCAATGCCACAGGCGTTCCCTCACGCGCCGTCTGCAAGCCCTTGAAAAAGCAACCGCCGATTTTCGCTGTGTCGGCCACCGCCGTGTCGCTGTACCCGAACAGCAACGGCAGCTGGGCATTCTCGCCGAACGCCTCACGATAACTCTTGATAAATTCCTGCAATTCCATATCACATGCTTGTTAATCCATTCATACCAACAAAGGTAACCATTCTTTGGTAGAAATGCTTATCTTTGCAGCATCAAGTGACATAAATTAATCAAAAATAGGTAAGAATATGAAACGATTTGTTTGGCGAGAATCAGAAGGCTTTATCAAAGAAACCAGAATCATTGTTGATACGGTAACCGGAGTGAATTACCTCTTTGTGACACGAGGCTATGGCGGTGGTTTGACCCCTCTGCTCGACGCGAATGGAAAACCCATCGTCACCCGTGTCATCGTTGAAGACTAAGACGCCCGAGCCCTGAATCAGTAACAGAGACGGTTCGCATGATGTGGATTTACGCACCCACATCAGGCGAACCGTCTTATGTTTTTTCTTGTAGTTGTTATTTGTTCATGTGCTTGAGCATCTCAGCCTTGTCGACGACCACCCAGACGGTGTCAACCACACGGCCTTGCCCGCCGCCCATGTTGCGCAGGGGATTGGCGAAGTCCTTGTCGAGCACCTCCACGTCGTCAACAAAATAGTCGGTCTCGCCACGGTTACTGAAGACGTTCTTGAAACCCCACACCTCGTGGTATTTCAGCTTGACTTTCCAACCCTCGATTTGGGCCTGGTAAAGTAACTGAACGAGCGAGTCCTGGTCGTTGCGGTCGTTGTCGAATGAGAACTGGAAAGGAGCGCCACTGGTGTTCATTCCCGTCTGGGTGAGGTTCATACGGCCTTCCCAGGAATCCCAGATGACCCCTTTCTTGGTGAACTCAATCAGGTTGCCCACCTTCTCGCCCACCGAGTAATTCTCCTTACAGCCCGTGAACGTCATCGCCACCACAGCCACAAGGCATAAATACACTAATCGTTTCATTGTTATTCGTTATTATCAGGTTACTATCTATCATATACTGGCAAAAATCATGCCACCTCAACCACCTAAAAGCATTAAACTCCCTTACAAGACCCAACACCTATCAGGTGTACAGGAAAACAAAACCCGCTGAAATTTCAGCGGGTTGTATGCGTTGGTTTTGGGCCTAGAAATGAGACTGAGCCCATGATTGTTGTTGGTTTTTACATCAAAAGAACCGTCCTTTTTTCAGTGTTATTGTTTTCTTCCATATTTGTCTTTCAAATACTTCTGCAACTCTTTTGAGTTTTCGCCCTTGTAGATGTGGTTCTTATCAAAGATAGTAATTTCTCCTCCCTCAGTAAATTGAACGATCTCGAATGTTTCAGGGTCAGGAGGGATGACGGCATCATCAAAGTATACATGGTTTTTATCTTTGGCATATCGAGTCCAAAAAGTTGTTCCATTGAAGTATGAGTATCCATCCACAAGTTGGAGGGTGGCAGCATCTGCTTCCTTCACTTCCTTCATTTCCTTTCCCCGCCACCATACATGGTCTTTATCCACATACCAACTGTTGCTGCCTTGAAGCTGTCTGAAAGTAAGGGGGTCTGCATCTTCAAACACTTCAAATTCATAAGTGTAGACGTGCGAACCGTCAGAATAAAAAGCTCCTATATGTGATAATTGGTTGTAATCCTTTATGTCCGTGGCTTTCCATTTGTAATAAACCCTATGTTTGTCCTGTCCCACCCAATCGATTATTTCAGTGAATGTCTCTGGGTCGGCACCCTCAACAATATGGTCTTTATAATACACCCGATATTTGTCGGCGGCATATTTTCCTTGTACACCATAACTGTCGGTCTCTTTTATCAAATGAAAACTGTCGTAGTCTGCAAGTGGGACGGGTTGTTCTCCCATATAATATGCGTTGTATTTGTCTTTCGCCCATTGTGTCCAATAATTATCCTTATTTCCTATGATGACAAATGTTCTTTTGTCTGCCACATGTATGGGTTTCCCTTGCCAAAAATAGTCATTCTTATCCTCTGT
This sequence comes from uncultured Prevotellaceae bacterium, assembly GCA_900317325.1. Taxonomy (GTDB): domain Bacteria; phylum Bacteroidota; class Bacteroidia; order Bacteroidales; family Muribaculaceae; genus Sodaliphilus. Next base: position 202,740 of record ONGE01000002.1, on the reverse strand, counting down.
TAGGTACTTGCCATGTATTATGAATGACTTGGGATCGGCACCTGTCATCATGGTGTATTTATGAAATACATGGCTGGCATCGACAGCATACGGTTTCTCCAGGCATTTGAATGTTTTTCCGTCAGCTCCCTTGATGATCCTTCCCTCAAGAAATGCCTTTTGGTCATCTCTGGCGTACCCGTTACCCAAATCCTCAAAACTGGCAGGGTCTGCATCAACAACCTTGGACCAAGGCCCACCCCAGATATCCCTTCCTTGCCAGGTCACCTGTTTTCCGTTATTTTTATAATGTGCCGGCCTGCTGCATGAAGCCAATATCATACAAACAAGGCTTATCGCCACCGTAAAATAGAGTAAACGACTTATCTTTACCATGTGTTGTTCGTATTAAGTATGTTCGCAAAAAATGAAATGGCTATGATATTAAAGCCGATTAATGCAGGAGACGGTAGAATTGCCAAGCGTAGATGAGTTCAATGATGACAAGGATGGCATCCAAGAACATGTTGTTTAGGCCGCCTAGCAGCAAGTACCAGGCAATGGGGAGGAGGTAAAAGACTAGAATGCGTACGATCATCCAGATACCCACTTGCTGCATTCGTCCACGGTACCAGATAGTAATCAGTGTTCCCAGCGGCAGGTAGGCCAACGGCAGGGCGCAAGCAGCGATGTAGCTGACCTCGGGCAAGGCCGACTCAAAGATGATGGAGATGAAACTGACGACGTTGAGCACCAGGACGATGATCCACAATACCGTGAGCGGACGATACAAGCGTTTCATGCCGCGCATCATGGCATAATACATGGTCACCATACCCACCGTGTTGATGAGCGCAATGGCTACCGAAGCGTGCTCTTTCAGCCAACTGTCAATCTGGGTGATGGTACATATAGCCGCCGCCACCATGATGACAAAGGCTGCTGTAATGACCCATTTGGGCAGGCCAGAGTCTAGATGGTTGATGTTGCGGAGAGCCGATTGGGTGTAATCCAGATTGTCGTTTGTGCTGTTGTTCATTTGGGAATCGTGAATGTTTTTTTGATAGGCACAAAGGTAATCATTCTCTTTTTAAAACAAGCTAAATGGATGAATGAATATGCCTTTTTTGTCGCAAAATGCGAAATTTGGTCGCTTTGTGGCCGATTTGGTTGATACAGAATAAGGAATTTTATCCTATAGCCTGAATCCTATCAGAAATAATTATAATTTTGTGGTTGAATTGCGAAATACGGTTGATTAGAATGATGCAAGATGCTCTTATTCTTAAACTCATCATTGTGGCTCTGGCGGCTACATTTATTGCGGTTGTCCTCGCACTGGTGCTGTCATTTAATGTGGTCCAGAAGCTGATGAAGCACAATACCAATCTGATGAGTCAGGTGCGCGAGAGAGATGAGCAGCAGGCCTCAACCAAAGAAGCCTTCTATCAGACCGAACATGAACTGCATAAAGCTGAGGAGGAACTCAGGAAAGCCCAAGATAAGATCAATGAGATGGTGCGTCAAGCCAATCAGGCCGACCACGCGGGCGTCTTGTTACAGCAGGAAATCAATGATGTGGCCAATGTTGCCGACATGACCGACGAACAACTCATGAGCTGGATTGACGGGCAGATGGACAGATTAGAGTTGCACAGGAACCCTGATGTGACGCTCAAAGAGATAGCTAAGACGCTCGGTTTGACTCAGCGTCGTATCACCCAGGCCATTAAAGCCCGGAAAGAAGACAATACCCTCGCCGAATACTTGACCACCAAACGTCTGCTTGATGGTTGCCGTCTGCTGGTGGAGCAACCCAACTGGACCATCGACGCTGTGGCCCATGAGGTGGGTTTCGGCGGCACGACCACCTTCCGCACCATATTCAGGAACCGCTTCGGCATGTCGCCCAAGCAGTATCGCGAGAAAAAGCGCCTGATGGGGTGACCTGAGGTATCAGATGTTGCCATATACCGAGACAAGTGTTATCCCGGCCAAATACAGACAAATATTGTGAAATTATAATAAAAACTAAAAGACAAAACAATGAGAACAAGATTATTGATTGCAACAATGATGGTACTTGCTGCCATGATGCCTGTCCAGGCACAGTACACCCAGACCGACCGCATCGCCCGTGGTGTGCTCAACGGTATCAACTCGGTACTGGATTCACAGGAACGCAAGCAGAGGGCCGAAATCCATGCCCGCGAGAAGGCACAATACCAAGGTGATTTCACCGCTGCTATGGACGAGGCCCGTGAGCTTGAGGAGGACGGCAAGTATGCCGAGGCCCTTGTCAAGTATGAGGAAGCTGCTGTGTTGAACTGGAAATATGAATACACTGACCAGCGTAACATTACCCGCAAAATCACCAGCCTGTATGGCCCTGCCGGTCGCACCGAAGAAGGTCCCAGTGTCATGAACAACGACAAGGTGACCCTGGCCGACTACTCGGGCTACCGCTTCATGAGAGAGAACCCGATTTACAAGGCTGACAAAAATGCCGGTAACATCAAGATTTTGCGCGTGTGCTGCTCCGACACCGAGACCCGCGTGGAACTGGAATATGAGAACGATGAAGCCAAGGCGATCTATGCCAGCGCCAGCTCCGATACCTACATCAAGGCTAAGAAGAGTGGCAAGATGCGCATCATCCAGGCCCAAAACATTGGCGTCAAACCCTCACGCACCCTTATTGAGCAGCCTTATCAGAAACTGCGTTTTGCCCTTATTTTCCCGCCGCTGTCGCTTGAGGACCGCGAGTTTGAGCTCAAGATGCCGGGCAAATACTGGAATTTCTCGAAAATCCCTTGCAAGTAATACTTGCAGAGCCGTGCTCACTAAACCATATAATAGACAATTGTATTTTATTTATTAATTTTCAAAGACTGATAAAACAAGAAAATGAAGAAGTTTTTATTTACTGTAGGCGCCATCATGTGTGTGGCCTTAGCTAGTGTTTGCCTGGCATCGTGTGGAGATGACAAGGAGCCCGATATGGAGGCCACTTATTCCTGTCGTGGTGCGTATGATGAAGAAGTGACTTATTTCAGCCAATTGGCAAGCGAAACGGGTGCCAGAGATACTTATAACGCCCTTCGTGCCGAGTTCGGGGAAATCCTCGCGGGAAGCGAGTGGACTGTGAAATATACTAAGGGCAATCAGGATGAGGTCTTCAAGCGTGAAGATGAAGTTGCCAAGCAAAAATTGGCCGAATTCGAAACCAAGGTCAATGCTTTCAAGAGCAAACTCGAGAAACTCGACCAGAGCGACCCGAAGAACGAGTTCTACTGGAGAGCTACCCTCGTCTTGACTTGCAGGCGCGTTTCGCTCTCTGGTGAAAAAATCGTTGATACCAAGACGACGACCTTCAAATACGACGGATATAATCCCGAGTCTAACTAACAAACAATTTTATACCTTTATATTAATTAAACTATTGTATTAAATTCATTTAAAAAACAAAACAGAAAAATGAAGAAGTTTTTATTTACTGTAGGCGCCATCGTTTGCGCAGTATTACTGAGTGTTAACTTGACATCGTGTGGTGATGACAAAGATGAGCCCGACATGACTATCGAATACATTTCTGGAGCATCTACCGAAAACGAGTATACCCATTTCAGTTATGTGGATGGCAGTGAAGCGCTTACCAAGGGCACTTATGAGGCTCTGCATAAAGAGCTCGAGGCGATTATCGCTTACCAGCAATGGTCAGTGAAGTGCAATAAGAGCAATCAAGATGAGGTCCTCAAGCGTGAGGATGAGGCTGCCAGGAAGAAGTATGCCGAAATGGAAGCCAAGGTTATGGCATTCAAGGCCAAAATCGACAATCTCGACAAGACCCAAGACAAGAACAAGTTTGATTTCTCGATGGACGTGAAAATGTCTTTGCAGTGCAACATGCCGAATGGCCTCAAGACCCTTGAATCCAGAACGATAAACATTAAGTATAAAGGAACTGCTGACTAAACCACTGAGAATAATCGATTTACATACATTTATAAACTGTCTGTATTAAATCAAAAAATCAAAAAAATGAAGAAGTTTTTTTACATGGGTGTGTTGGTCCTCATGGCCGCCCTCACAATGACAAGCTGTGGCAGTGACGATGACAAGAAAGACGAGCCCAAACCCACTAGCAAGAATGTAAGCTATGAGGCCACTGTTACGTTCGCCCAGGACATGATTGACATCTGTGACGTGACCATGGTCTACAAGGATGGTGATGGCAAGACTGTTAGCGAAGCTGTTAAATCCACCACGTGGAGTAAAAGGGTGGGCGTCAATAAACTGCCCGCAGTTGTCGGTGTGCAGTGTAACTATAAGTTGAAAGATGGTGTACAGCTGACCAAGGAAAAGTATGACATCATCGCTGAACTTCATCACGATGTCATCGTCGATGGCACGAGTAAAGGTTTCTCAAAGACGCCCTTCTACTTCATTCAAAGTGCAGGCGTACGTGCCGACAAGCTTGCCGAGATGGTGCCCAGAAGGAGTGGTGTAATTTACGGTTACACGATTACTGCTGATGGCAAAGCCAACGAGACTCAGAACATCACCTTCTAAACGGCAGTATTCACGATACACTGCCTAAGTGAAAAGAGTCCTTGTTGCATTCACGCAACAAGGACTCATTGTATTCTATCATCTCAGAAAGTGTTAGGCCGATGATGAGACTTGTGCGGTTTTCAGATAATGATGAAAGCACGAGCCGACATTCCATCGGCTCGTGCTGTATCGGATGAATTCAGATGTGTATCTGGTGTTGTTTTAGATCCAACCCATGGAGTGGTAGAGGAACGCGATGAGGTAGCCGGCAACGCAGGCGACCACAGTGTGAACCATGCCAGGCATCATGAACGAGTGGTTCAACAGATATTTGCCGATGACAGTGGTGCCGGTGCGGTCAAAGTTCACCGTGGCGATATCCGAGGGATAGTTGGGGATGAAGAAGTAACCGTAAACCGAGGGCAGCACTCCCAGCAGAATCCAGCCGTCAATGCCCAGTCCGTAGGCTAGAGGCAACATGGAAACAACCACGGCACCCTGGGAGTTGACGAGCACCGACACGAGGAAGAAGGCAAAGGCGATCGACCACGGGTATTTCTCTACCAGTCCGGCCAGCATATTCTGAATCTCGCCCAGGTAGTTGGCGAAGTAGGTGTCGGCCAACCAAGCGATACCGTAGATGGCGACAACGGCCACCATACCGCTCTGCCAAACGGGGCCAGCGATGGCCTTCTTGGGCTTCGCTTTGCAGAAGATGATCATCAGCGCGGCGGCGGTAATCATCACAATCTGGATGACGAGGTTCATCTTGAGCGGGGTGGGGTGTGTCTTGGTCAAGCCTTCAACAGCAATGCCCAACTTGGCCAACTGGTCGGCGGTGATGGTCACGCGCGAGCCGATGAGCTCGACGGTGGCGTCACCGTCAATGGCCTTGATGGTGTCATAAGCCGGCAGCAGGTCTTGGAAGATAGCAAAGAACACGATGACCAGCAGGGCACCGAAGAAAATGTAAACGGCGCGCTTGCTCTCGGGGGCAATCTTCTTGTCGAGTGTGGTGGCGCTGCTGCCGTAGATGTACTCGCGCTGAGCGGGGTCGGCGATCTTCTTCTGGAACTCGGGATCCTTGTCCAGGTCCTTGCCACGCTTGTAGGAGGCGGTGGATGCAACCAGGATACCCAGCAGACAGGCGGGAATGGTCACCATGAGCACCTGCGGGATAGTGATGTTATAGCCGTTGGCGCCGCTGATGGTGATGAAGGCTACCACAGCAGCCGCGATGGGCGAGCAGGTGATGCCGATCTGTGAGGCGATGCTGGCGATACCGCAGGGGCGCTCGGGACGGATGCCCTTCTTGATGGCGATGTCGCAGATGATGGGCATCAGTGTGTAGACCACGTGGCCCGTGCCGACGAGCACCGTCAGGAAGAACGTGCACAGCGGGGCGAGGAAGGTGATGCGGTCAGGATGCTTGCGCAGCATCTTCTCGGCTAGCTGAATCAGCCAGTCCATACCGCCCGATGCCTGCATAATGCCGGCACAGGTGACGGCGGCGATGATGATGTAAATCACATCGGTGGGAGGGGTTCCGGGCTTCATGCCGAAACCAAACACTAGAATGGCCAAGCCGATGCCCGAAATGGCACCCAGGGCCAAGCTGCCGTATCTCGAGCCGAGCCACAGGGCGCCCAGCACGATACAGAGCTGTAAGATCATTAGAAGTGACATAGTATTATAGCTGTTAGTTGATAGTTGTCAGTTATTCTGGATTATCAAGACTTTCTGGGAAATCTGGTTAGTATCGGATGGATACCTGCACAAACACGGTGCTGTAGTCGGGATCGGCGAGGGCACGGTCGTGGGTGAAGCAGTACTCGGTCTGCACCTCGAGGTACTTGCAGAAGCGGTAATTCAGACCCACCTCATAGTTGGTCTTGGCGGCCACGCTCGAGGCTGTGGGGCGGTAGAGGTCATAACGTGCCTTAGCCATCAGCTTGTCCTTGACAACGGGGACGATGGCAAGGGCGTAGATACCGTCGCTCTTGTCGTTGGCCACCTCGTTGCCGTTCTTGTCGGTATAGGTCTTGATGGTAAGGTCACTGGCGTTAGCCGAATTCTGGTAAGTCGTGGCAAAGCCGCGGCCTGTCGAGTGTATGTACTCGGTACGCAGCTGCAGGTCACCCTTCTTGTACTCGGCACTGAAGGCGTAGCGGTGCTGGCGCAGGCTCACCGTCTGGCCTCCGCCCTTGCGGGCATAGGAGCCCTCCCAACCGAAGGCACCCAGACGCATGCCCGGGATGGGCATGACCCATGCGCCGCCGATGATGTCCTTGCGCTCGTCCACGTCCTTGACGTTGATACCCTGGCCGTTGAACACACCCACCTGGTAGTGCAGCAGGTTGCGGCCGCTGCTGTTCTTGAGGAAGTCGCCCTGGAACTGCAGACCGATGTCACGGCCATTGCTCGCATGCATGCCGTCGCGATCGCTGAAGCCAGCCAACTTGCTCACGGGCTGCGAGTAGCCCATGAAACCCTGATCAATCGGGTTCATCGGGTTCTCATAGGTAAACGGGCGCTTGAACTGACCCAATTTCACGCGGAAGAAGTCCAGCTTTTGCCATTCCATGAAGTAGTCCACCAGACGGGGACTGCTGCCCAGCGTTGTGGTGTTACCGTTGATCTGGCCTTGGATTTTATAATAGAAATCGTTGAGGATGCGGCCCTCGATCGATGCCCTGACGAGTCTCAGGTCAAACGAGTTGCTGTTGCCTGCATCCTGGAACGTCGCTTGATAGGACGCCATGGCAAAGCCGCTGAACTTGGGCTTGGTGAAAATCGCATTATTGCCGTCCCCCTGGGCTAAAGCAGGGAACAACAGTAAAGATGCCATCAGCATCAAGAGTAGTCTTTTTGTCATATAGCTGTTGTTTTGGAGGTTAATATTTTTCTTTCGGCAACAAATATAGTGGTTTTCGGCCAAAAAACAATTAAAAACCTCATTTTTTTAACAATTCGACACGAAATCCACTGCTTCGTCTGGGTCAATTCACGATTGCTGTTCGAGTGTAAGTGTTTCGGATTATCGGAATTGGCTTCAATCTCATCTTCAGCTAATATCGCGAATTTGAAAGGATAAAGAATCTATAAACGACTGATGATAAGTATTTTACCAATAATTCAACTTGGTGATAATACAAATCAATGACAAGATGTGGACCACTTTTGAGATAAGACATTTGGAAGTCAACTCTATAATAAAGCCCTCGGCACCTCTTGCAGGATTGGAGAATGGGCTATTACTTTGTCAAAAATTAAGTTTTATAAAAATGAACAAATCCAGAGTAATCATTATTTTGATCATCGCTCTTGTCGGACTCATTCTAATGATTCCCACCGGCATTGTTTTGTTCTATATATGTTGTGCTGTCATGCAAGTCGTGGCATGGGGATTTGGTGTGACTTATGAAGCAGCGAATACGGTGTGTTTCATATATCTTGAACCAGCCATACTCACGTTAACAGCGACAATTACGGCCTGCTGTTTGGCTTATAAGCTGAAGCCAAAGGTCCTGTGGATACCACTGGCTGCCTTTTATGTGATACCTTATTATATTGGCTGTTTTGTGATATGGAGCCGTTATTATCCGTTGGGACTGGACAACGCTTGTCGCCTTGCCTACAAGGACTTGGAGGTTTTGGGCAATGTGGCGGGTGTGGGTTACATTGCCATTAACCTGTACTTGTTCATTGCTCTGTTTCTTGGAGTAATGGTATTCAATATCTTGATAATCAGGTATTCACATAAATATGCCTTATCACCGAGGGTTTCCTCGGGCTCACGTTGACTATTCATCATTTCCGTTGAACCTGTGCTGCAGCAGAGGGCCGGCGCTCGGCGTTTGCAGCTTTTTTTAAGGATTATGGTGTTAGGGTTGAAATGTTGCTTGAAATTATTGTTTTCGGTAGTGAATTAGTTAGTGCTTTTTTTTGTGGGCTGATAGGTTTGTGCGTATCTTTGCGAGTTGCCATTTTTATAATATTAACTCTTTAATCTCTCATGTTTATGAAAAAGAATTTGCTTCTGCTTATTATTGCTGTCTTGTCGATGGCGGTGAGTGCACATGCTGTGCAAAACATCAAGTTGCCCAAGCCCGACCAGGGCAAGGCGCGCCACTCCATGACCGTGCCCCGTGCTGATTTCTCTCCCTCGCTGAGAAACGCTGCTCCTCAGCTGAAGGATGCAGCTGTTACACCTCCTGCCGATATGGAGGCCCGCGGTTACCGCATGAATGCTTACATCTTTGACGGCTCTAGTTGGGAAGTTGTAGACCGCGTGTTGCAGATCGGCTTTGATGGTGATGACGTGTATCTGCAGGGATTCAGTGCCTATCTGCCCGAGGCTTGGATCAAGGGTGAACTCAATGAGGACCATACCCAGGTCACCTTTCCCATGCAGTACTACGGCTCGTATTATGGTTACGACCTCTACTTCTATCCTGTCACGCCGTTGACCGACGGCTATGAGCTCATCGATGCAGTGTTTGATTATGATGAGCGTGCCGACGTCCTCATCCTGAATCAGGACCAGGTGTGCTACATTCTCGAGAATGCCCATCCCGACCAGTTGGGCTGGTACTACCAGTATGACAGCGAAATGTCCATAACCTCCGACCTGGGAACCGTGGTTGTTCCCGAGGGCTTGGAGACTCAGTCCTATATGCTGACAGGCTATTATATGGGCTACTATGAGGATAGCGACACGTGGTTCGAAGGCGATCCCCTGATGGGCAGTGCCAAGGTGGGATTTGACGGTGACGACATCTATGTGCAGGGCCTGTGCTCCTACCTGTCCAAGGCTTGGGTGAAGGGCCATCGTGAAGGCGACAGCTATGTATTTGACAACGGCCAGTACTTCGGCCCGTTTACTCTCGCTGGCGAGATTTATCCGCTCTACTTCATGGGATGCGCGCCCGAGACCAATGATGCCGCGCCGTTCACGCTGACACTGGATCCCGAGACCGGTGCTTTTGTTGCCCAAAATTGGTATGCCATCTGTGACAACGACATGGAAGTGAGTTGGTATGATTTGCTGGGCAGTGTCAAGCTGACGCCCGTGCTTGACGAACCCGCTGTTCCCGCCGATCCCTCGGTGCTGTATTATGAGTATTACGACGATGAGGACCTGGGCTTCCTGGTGCTTGACATCCCCGTTGTTGATGTTGAAGGCAAGCCGTTGCTGACCGACCGATTGGGTTATCGCCTCTTCTGCGACTACGGTGAGGGTCCCGAGCCTTACACCTTCTGGGCCGACATCTACGGCTTTGAGCAGGACGAGACCATAATTCCCTACAGCTTCAACGATGACATGAACATCCTGATGGGTGGTCAGTTGGTTGTGGTTTACTTCATTGGCCAGGACATCCAGCGCATCGGTGTGCAGAGCGTCTATTTCGGCGGAGATGAGATGAACGAGAGCGAGATTGGTTGGTATGACCTCACCGTGACCGGCATTTCGACGATTGCTGCCGATGACAACCGTGCAGTCGAGTACTACGACCTGATGGGTCGCCGTGTCGATGCCGCCAAGTTGACTCGCGGCATCTATGTGACCAGCGACGGCCGCAAGATTCTTGTCAAGTAACTTGACTAGACAAACAGCAACAGCCCCCGTTCAGTTCTTGCAACGGGGGCTGATTTTATAGTCACGGAACGGATCATTCATCAGCAGGGCAGGAGATTCACTAAAAGGAACAACCGATGATTTGCACCTGTCGGTGAGAATTTCTAAATTTGCAGTCGATAAACCAATAGTAACAGAATATGAAATACAGACAATTCTTGAAATGGGCATTGGCCTTGCTGCTTGTTGCGGTGACTGTGATGCCTGCCAGCGCGCAGTACGGCCGTCGTGGCGACAAGCGCTACAATGATCGTTACAGCCGTGCCAATACTCACGGCGACGTGGTGGAACTGCGTCTCAACAACGCTGGTACGCTCGAGGAGAAGATGCCCGCCAACATGATGGACCGTGTGCGTCTCTTGCGCATCGATGGCCCCATGGATTCCAAGGACTTTGAGTTCATCAAGAAGCTGTGTAAACGCTCGCGGTGTGTCGATGACCGTGACCGCAAGATAGATAATTATCTGGACTTGGAGCTGGAGCGCGCACGCATCATGAGTGCTGGCTCCAGGGGATTGTTCGGCAGCAGCGGTGAGCACGACGTGCTGGGCGATGCCTTGTCCCACTGCAGCAACCTGCGCTCCATCGTGTTGCCTGAACGCACCAAGCGCATCGGCGACGATGCCCTGCGTGGATGCAGCGATCTGGAAGAGGTCATCATGCCACCGAGCGTGAGGTCGTTGGGTGATAATGCCTTCGACGGCTGCTACAGGCTGGAATACATTACCCTCCCTGACGGCATTGAAACCATTGGTGAGGAGTGTTTCGACGGGTGTTCCAGGTTGACCAGCATCAACCTGCCGTACTCGCTCGCCGAGATTGGCAAGAGAGCGTTCAAGGGCACTGGTTTGAAGCGCGTCTCATTGCCCTCAGATTTGCAGGTACTTGGGGCTGAGGCCTTTGATGAAACGTCCATCACTCAACTTCACCTGCCCGCTTCAACCCAGATTGTTGACAATAACCTGGGACGGATGAAGAAACTTGAGGAAATCACCGTGGATAGAGGTAGCCGCTACTATACCTACGAGGACGGTGTGCTCTATGACAACACTGGCAGCGTGCTGCTGTGCTGCCCTGCCGCCCGCACCGGAGGCTTCATGGTCCCCGACGGGGTGGAGGAGATCGGCTGGAATGCTTTCGCCTACTCACAACTGTCTGACGTCAGTCTCCCCGATGGTGTGACGCATATTGCCGCCTCGGCTTTCTACGAGAGTACGCAACTCAGGACCGTGAGCATCCCCGCCAGCGTCAAGTCGGTCGGCGAAGCGGCATTCTACGGCTGCGGCCGCCTGCAGCGGGTGGACTTGACCAATGTCACAACTTTGGGCAAAAAGGCATTTCAGGATTGCAAAGCGCTGGAGTCGGTGATTGCCGATAATCTGGGCATCGTGCCGCAATCGGCCTTCGAGAGCTGTTCGGCATTGACCTCGGTTGAACTGTCGTCCGATATCAACACCATCGGCGAGCATGCCTTCAAGAATTGCAAGGCCTTGACCCATATCGCTCTGCCGGCTATGTTGACGACTATCAACAAGGAGGCCTTCGAGAACTGCCCCTTGACATCGCTGGAATTGCCCGGAAGGCTGGTCACCATCGGCGAACGAGCCTTCAAGAACTGCAAGGGTCTGACAAGCATGCAGGTGCCCGACGTGTGTGTGACTATAGATAAAGAGGCCTTCCGCGACTGCACGTCGCTCATTGAGATAGACTTGGGCAAGGGTTTGCGTTACCTGGGCGACAACGCCCTGCGCGAGACGGCCATCACCACGCTCATCCTCCCCGAGACCATCACCGAGGTGGGCAAGAAAGTCGCTGAGAAGTGCAAGAGCCTGTCCCGCATCGAGTGCCACGCTGTCCTGCCGCCCAAGCTCGATGGTGTGAGCAATAACAAGGTGGAACTCTATGTCCCCGTGACCTCGGTCAACGCCTATCATAGTACCAAGAACTGGAAAAACTTCAAAACTGTCCTTCCCCTCGAATAATGGGGGACCGGGGACGTCCTTTTGTCCCGATTTAGAGAATCATGATGGTACAGTCATCGTTTACAGCGTCGTTGTTGAGGTGGTTCGCACAGTATGGTCGCGAATTGCCCTGGCGAGGCATCGGTGACCCCTACGGCATCTGGGTGAGTGAGGTCATCCTGCAGCAGACTCGCATCGACCAGGGAACCGATTACTGGCACCGCTTCATGAAACGATTCCCGACGGTCGAGGCTTTGGCCGCTGCCAGCGAGGACGAGGTGCTGCGGCTTTGGCAAGGGCTTGGATATTACAGCCGCGCCCGCAACCTGCACGCCGCCGCCCGCCAGATTGTAGAGCAAGGCGGTTTCCCGCGCACCATCGAGGGGCTGCGGGCTTTGAAGGGGGTGGGGGATTACACCGCCGCAGCCGTGGGCTCGATGGCGTTCAATCTGCCTGCCGCAGCCGTTGACGGCAACGTCTATCGTGTTCTGGCCCGCCACTACGGTATCGATGTGCCCATCAACACCACGCGAGGTAAGCACACCTTCGAGGCGTTGGCCCAGGAACTGTTGCCCGCTGGCGAAGCAGGGACGTTCAATCAGGCGCTGATGGACTTTGGAGCCACCTGGTGCACACCACGTTCACCCCGTTGCATGGACTGCCCTGTAGCCGAGACGTGTGAGGCCCTGCGCACGGGCCGTGTTGAGTGCCTGCCTGTCAAGGAAAAGAAGCTCAAGGTGAGGGAACGCCGTTTTTCCTATATCTACATTCGGCATCAGGGGATGGTGGCCCTGCGCCGTCGTCCTAAGGGCGATATCTGGCAAGGCCTGTGGGAACCCCTGTTCATCGAGGATGCCCCGTTGCCCGACCTGGGCTGCCCGCTCACGTTGCTGGCCAGCGGAGTGAAGCATGTGCTCACCCATCGTGTGCTGCTGGCCGACTTTTACCTGGCCGAGCCCGATGAGCGTCCCGAACTTGCCGAGGGATACCAGTGGATAGATGAACGCAACCTCGATGACTATGCCCTGCCGCGCCTTGTCATCAGGCTGCTGGAACTGCTGCCCGCCTCATCGCCGGATTGACAAACAGCATAGCCTAAGCCAGAAAACAAACGAGGACGTGCCCAGTTGCACGTCCTCGTTTGCTGTGTGATGTGACGATGATGTCAATCCTCGTTGTCGATGGGATTGATATCGAAGTTGTAGGTCCGGATACGCTCGCTGTGCTTGACGATGTCGCCAGATAAATCGGCGCGCACCAGGTGCAAGAGGCAAGTCAGGTGTTCGGCTTTTCCGGTATACATTTCGTTATAACGCTGGTACAACTCGTCACAGGCCTTGATGACGGCATCGTCATCGCCGCTGGCGGTGTTCTTGGGATAAGCCGTTTTGGTGACTTCTCTCATCATGGTGATGGGATTGTAGTAACGGTCGGTATGATCTTCGGTGCCGTTAACCAGGAATCCTTCCTCGACTTCGATGTAGTAGCCGATGGTCATGTCGGGCTCGTCGTCTTTGCCGCATGATGTGAGCACTGTGATGGTGGCGAGCAGCATTAACAGGATGCCCCACAGGAGATTGTGTCGTTGTCGCATAATACTGGCGAATCTGTTTGTGTCGTGTAAAAAACTCAATTAATGATCTTGCCGCTTGACGGCAGACTTTGTATTAAGACACAACAACATGGCCCGATTTGGCATCGTGGCCATGTGTCGTATGGGTCTATGACGCTTGAGGCATCAAAAGCCTTGAGCAGTTCTCTTACTCGTTGTCTCTCTCCTCGTTGATGGCCTTGGTCACATCTTTGATGTTAGGAGATGACTCCTTGCTGTTGAGGGTCGTCTGAATCAGCTCGTTGACCGATGACTTTTTCACTCTCATGGGACGAGGCTGGTTGCCGTTCTGCTCGTTGTTGACGAGTGTTGTAACATCGGTGATGTTGATGGCGCCGTCGTTGTTGGCATCAAGGTTGGTTGCCATCAAGGTCGTGCTGGGGCAGCCAGCATTCAGGATGAAGTTGATGCACCTGTCGATGAGTGCATTATTGTCGGCTTTTGCCATCGGGCAAAGTGCAACAACACAGATAATTAGCGTAAAGATTTTCTTCATAGTCGTTTGTATTTTAATTGTTATTCTTTGGCAAAGGTAGTGCAAGAAATTGGATTCTGCAAGAATGTCTCCTGAAATAATTGTCCGGGAGCTTATTCCTCGAAACCGGGGGGCCTTGCGCCGAAATGATAGGTCTTCAACGCAGTGCTCTTCACGACAATTTCACCGTCCATCGAGGCGCGATAGAGTTTGACGACACACACCGTGTTTTTCTCGTCGACGCCATACATCGACTTGTATGCGTAATAGATGTTGTCGAGCGCCGTAATGACACCCGCGTCATCACCCTGATAATTGTTGACGGGATAGGCGTCGTGAAGGGCCGTTCTCATGCGCACAATGGTGGTCGACAGCACGTCCTCAACAGGTGAGGCCGATGTTCCCTGGCTCTCGTCGTCGCTCTCATGGAGGCTAAGCCTCACTTGTGAGTCAATGGTCATGTAGTAGCCGATAAGCCAGTCGGGTTCGTCACTACCACATGAGGTGAGGAGCACCTGCGGCATGACGAGTGCCACTGCAAGGAGTAGCCCCCGCAACGATATAAATAGATGTCGGTTGATGTTGGCCATAGGAGTGGGAGATTACTTGTAAATGATATGATGTCGCAAAGATAAAAAGTTAAAACGACATTTCCAAGCATGAGCGGTTAAAAATGCTTTCATCGCCACACCGTTTCACCAGTGCTCCCATTCCCCTGGGCCAGCACCTGGATGTTGCCGACTGAGCAATCAACGGGATGAAGCCTGGAACCGATGTTATCAGATGCTGATCTCGATGAATTTGTAAAACTTCAATTGCTTGCTCTTCACCACACGCTCGCCATGGTTTTGGGTGCGTATCAGCCTCAGGGTGCACAATGTCGCACCATGAGAGCCACAGTAGATGCTCTCGCGGAAGCATGAGTCGCAGATGGCAATCACACGAGCATCGTTGGCTTGCAGTTGCGGCTTCGGGAATTCTTTCCTGAGCGCCCTGCGCATCTTGATGATTGTCACATAGGCGTTATGCCTCGATGGCGGGAGATTGGAGCCGTTCAATTCCTCTTCTGATAAACCGAGGAGTTCACTGGATTCAATGGCCAGATAGTAGCTGACGGTGGTCGGTACCGGTTCATCGTCGGATGACGAGCACGAACTCAGCGAGGCAAGGGTTGCAACAAGCAACAGCAAGCCCATGATCAAACATAATGATTTGCGTTCCATAATGATGAATGTTTAGAAATTAAATAATTAATAATATGATGCCTTTTCCGGGCTGATAATTAGGTATTCTTTTGAATATGTTGCAAAATAAGTCAAAATTCGGTGTTTTTAAAAGAAAAAGGTAAAAAATAATGAATGATTGGCTTAAATACTATTATTTTCGGTAGTGACTTCCGTAATGTGATGAGAAGCGTTCTTGCCATCGGTTTTCTTCAGGCTATGAGGACTTCAGGAAGTGAGTATGAGCAGGCTGGCATTAAAACGGTGGCAAACGTTTATTTTCACCGCAAAAATGTAGCTCCTAAATTGACCGAAATTCAATGAATATGCTTAACTTTGCAAGTTAAACTCATGAAAAGAAGTGAAGGATATGGCAAAAGATAGCAATAAAACGGTGAATGACTACGGTTTTGTGCGTGTGGCAGCCGTTGTGCCACGAGTGAATGTGGCCGATGTCGACAACAATTTGTCAAGCATTATCGAGGGTGTGGACAAGGCCGTGAAAGCGGGAGCCCACATCGTGGTGATGCCCGAGCTGTGTGTCACGGGTTACACCTGTGCCGACTTGTTTGGCAACGAGCTGTTGCTGGACGCTGCCGAGCAGGCTGTTGTCGCCTTGTGTGACCACTACAGGAGCACACCGGTCATGGTCGTGGTAGGAGCGCCCTTGCGTTCCAACGGCCACCTGTTCAACTGTGCCGTGGTGATCAACGGTGGAGAATTGTGGGTGATTCCCAAGACCTATATCCCTAACTACAAGGAGTTTTACGAGAAACGGTGGTTCACCACGAGCAACATCACCGCCATCGCCGGCAAGAGCTCTATCGTGGTGGGCGGCGAGGAGGTGCCCTTCGGCACCCACATGATATTTGAGGCCGGACGTGCCCGTGTCGCCGTCGAAATCTGTGAGGACCTGTGGGTTCCGGCACCGCCCAGCAGCATCGCTGCCATCAATGGTGCCAATGTGATTGTGAACCTGTCGGCAAGCAATGAACTCATCGGCAAGCACACCTACCTGATGGATTTGATCAAGCACCAGAGCGCTCACTGCATCGCTGCCTACGTCTATGCCTCGTGTGGCTACGGCGAATCGACGACCGACCTCGTGTTTGGCGGCAATGCCGTCATCGCCGAGAACGGCAAGATGCTGGCCGAGGGTGAACGCTTCACCACCGAGCCGCAGATGTCCATCGCCGACATCGACATCGCAGCCCTCGAGAACGAGCGACGTGTGAACGGCAGTTTTGCCGACAGCATGGTACAGTTCGGCACCCCGTTCGACCATATCGCCATGGCCGTTGCCGGGCCGCTGGACTACGAGAAGCAGGAATTGCTGCGTCCCGTGCGCCGCTTGCCCTTTGTCCCTGCCGAGGATGACCGCCTGAATGCCCGTTGCGAGGAAATTATCGCCATTCAGACCGAAGGCTTGATGCGACGCCTCGATTTCACCGGCATCAAGACAATCGTCGTGGGAGTGTCGGGTGGACTGGACTCGACGCTGGCTCTGCTGGTTGCCGTTCGGGCCTTTGACCGCATGTGCCGTGACCGCAAGGACATCCATGCCATCACGATGCCGGGCTTCGGCACCACCGATCGCACCTACACCAATGCCTGTGCCATGGTGCGCTCGCTGGGCGTGACGCTCCACGAGATCAGCATCGCCGCTGCAGTGACTCAGCACTTCAAGGATATTGAGCACGACCCCAGCAACCATGACGTGACCTATGAGAACAGCCAGGCGCGTGAACGCACCCAGATTCTGATGGACTTCTCAAACAAGGTGAACGGCCTCGTGCTGGGCACGGGCGATTTGTCGGAGTTGGCCCTGGGGTGGGCGACCTACAACGGCGACCACATGTCGATGTATAACGTGAACGTGAGCATCCCCAAGACGCTGGTTCGCCATCTGGTCCGCTGGTTCGCCTCGTCGCTGAACGACCGCACCAAGAAGGGCAAAGCCATCCACGACACCCTGCTTGACGTGCTGGATACCCCCATCAGCCCCGAGTTGACGCCTGCTGCCAAGGACGGCACTATCCTGCAGGTTACCGAGGATATCGTGGGCCCGTATGAATTGCACGATTTCTTCTTGTTCAATATGCTGCGCTACGGTTTCGCGCCTGCCAAACTCTATCTGCTGGCCCGCAAGGCCTTCAAGGGCGAGTATGACAACGCGACGATCAAGAAGTGGCTGCGCACGTTTGTCAAGCGCTTCTTCGCACAGCAGTTCAAGCGTTCGTGTCTCCCCGATGGCCCCAAGGTGGGTAGCGTGTCGCTGTCGCCTCGCGGTGACTGGAGGATGCCCAGCGATGCATCTTCCCGTCTGTGGATCTCGCAATGCGAAGGCTTGCCCGAGTGAAATAACAATTTTTATCATCTTGCTGCCGGTTGTGGCATTGGATTTGCAGTTGAGCCGATAAACAAGTGAAATGAACGTCTCGAGGGGGATATATAACGTGTTGCGCAGTGTGGTGGTGACCGCACTGGTGACTGTTGTTGCCTTGTTTGCCCTGGCTTATCTGTTGTTGCTGTTGCCCCCGGTGCAAGAGCGCTTGTGCACAGCGGGTGAGAAAGCCCTGGGTGAATACCTGAACACCCAGGTAGATATCGGCTCGATGTCGATTTCGCCTTTCAACCAGCTGGAACTGAAGGAGGTGCTCATCAAGGACCAGCAGGGCGATTCGCTGCTGACCATAGGCAAGATCGGTGCCGGCATCAATCTCAAGGAGCTGATTGCCGACCACCGCATCGTGGTCACTTATGGCGAAATCATCGGTCTGTCGGGCCATGTGACCCGTCCCGACAAGGACAGCCCCACCAACATGCAGTTCATCATCGACGCCTTCAAGCCCAAGGACGACAAGCCGCCCAAGCCGTTCGACGTGCAGGTCAAGACGGTGGTGGTGCGCCAGTCGGCCCTCACCTATGACGTGCTGGACCAACCGTGCAAACCCGGCCGCTTGGATCCCAACCACTTGGCTGTGAGAAACCTGCGTGCCGACTTGACGTTGCCCCAACTCAAGAACAACGACTTTGACATCCGCGTGAAGCGCCTCTCGTTTGATGAGGGCAGCGGCTTGTCGCTCAAGCGCTTGTCCACCAATGTGCACATCACCGACAATGCTCTTGACGTGAAAGACATCAAGTTGCAGATGCCTAACAGCGACATCCGCCTCGACGATATCCATCTGGAGTATTCATCGCTCAAGAACCTGGGCAGTGAGTTGCCGAATATGCCGTTGTGCGTGAGCACGCAGGGCAGCACCGTCACACCGTCGGATTTCGCTGCTCTGGCTCCTCAACTCAAGCCCCTGAACATGCCCTTGCGCATTGCCACGACTGTGGTTCGTGACGGGAACCGCATCGATGTGCCTGTCTTGAGTGTCCATGACAATGAGGGCACGCTGTCGCTCAACGCCCATGGCGGCTTGGTGCTGCCATCGTCCGGCGGGTATCACGCTCTGGACCTTGACCGTGTCAATCTGGACGTGACCTCGGGCAAGTTGGCTCAATTCATGAATCTTGTTCCGGGTTTGTCGCCCCAGGCGCGTAACCTGATCACCCGCTGCGGCAACGTGAAGGTGGACGGTGAACTGCATAACACTCTTAGCAACCTGAGTTTCAACGGCAGGGTAGGGACGTCACTGGGCAATGCCGACCTGAACGGCACCCTGGCCCATCAGCCGGGAGCGAATCGCTTCACGGGCCACGTCAAAACCGACGGGCTGGGCTTGGGAACGCTTCTCGACAAGCGCAACCTTGTGGATCAGGTGGCCATTGATGCCCAGGTCGATGCCCTGATTCGCGGCAATGACGTGTCAGGACACCTGCAGGGTCACATCCCCTTTGTCGATTTCAAGGGTGCCCGCTATCACGACATCACCGCCGATGTTGACAAGCAGGGCAACACTTTCACGGGCAAGTTGGCGATGAATGACCCGAACGGCTCTATCAACGTCAATGGTACGGCCGTGCTCGACGGCGTCAACTCCAACTACGATGTGAATCTCTCGACCAGCGGATTGAATCTGGCCAACTTGGGCATTACCCGCAAGTATCCCAATCACCGCATGTCGGCCACAGCGACGGCCTCGTTCTGGGGCAACTCGCTGGACAATGTCTCGGGCCATATCGAGGTCAATGACTTCGCGTTGACCGATTCCCAGGGCAAGGGTTTGAGGTTCAATACCCTTCAACTGAATGCCGACAGCAATGACGATGACAAGGTCATCAGCATCGAGAGCGACCACATCAACGGCTATGTGTCCGGTCAGTACGACTTCAAGACGATAGTGCCCACCGTCAAGCACATGCTTGCCAGTGCGTTCCCGCAATACTTCGGCGACTATGCCGATTACAGCCATGGCGGTGTCCCCAATAACGTGAGTCTCGATCTGGTCATTAATCCTGACGATGCCCTGCACGAGATGCTCAACCTGCCGTTCAAGTTGGCCTATCGCACCGTTATCGAGGGTAACTTGAGTGAGGTGGACACGACATTCAATCTGGTGGTCAATGCGCCGCTGATTGTGCAAGGCAGCAACAAGGTCATCGAGCAGACCCGCCTGCTTGTTGAACTTGACAGTGTCACCAACAGGGTGACGCTCAACGCCCAGTCGCGTTATCCGGCCAAGAATGGCATGATCGACCTCAACTTGGATGCCAGCGGTCAGGACAACCGCATCGACGCCAACCTGGCTTGGCGTATGCCCCTTGACAGGGACTTCCACGGCAACTTGAACCTGTCGGGCCTGATCGACCGTGGCGAGAACGGAGGCCTCAGGGCCGATATCGACCTTCACCCCTCGCAGCTGGTCTTCAACGACACGATTTGGCAGGTGGACAAGGGCCATGTGGGTATCGATCAAGGCGTAATCACTGTCGAGAATCTGTCGGGCGGTCGCGATGAGCAGTACATCCACGTCAATGGCAAGGTGTCGCACGACCCCGACGACGAGTTGTGCCTGGAATTGAACGATGTGAATCTGGACTATGTCTTCGAGACCCTGGCCATCGACCATGTGGACTTCGGCGGACGTGCCACGACCAAGGTCTATGCGAGCGACCTGCTCTCGGGCAACCCCAAGGTTTACACCCCCAGTTTTGCCATCAAGAACATTTCCTATAACAGTGCCGTCATGGGCGACCTGGACATCAAGGTCGAGTATGACAATGCATCAAAGGGTATCCTCGTGAGCGGTGACATTTCCCAGCCCAACGGCCGCGTCAGCCAGCTCGACGGCGGCATCTATGTGGCCGATGACTCGCTGTACATCGAGTTTGACACCGACCATGCCAACGTGTCGTTCCTCAAACCCTATATGGAGGCCTTCACAAGCGATGTCGAGGGCGAGATGTCGGGCAAGGCGATATTGTTCGGTAATTTCCACACCATCAACCTCGAGGGCGATATCGTGGCCGACTCGATACGCTTCTTCCTGGACTATGTGAACTGCTACTACACGGCCTCGAACGTGCCCATCCACATCATTCCCGACTACATCGAGTTCAGCGACATTCCCATTCACGATCGCGAGGGTCACGAGGCCAAGTTGGGCGGATGGCTCAAGCACGATGCCTTCCACCGTCCCGAGTTCAACTTCGCGATCACCGATGCCCGAAACTTCTTGAGCTATGACACCAATCCGTCGATCAATCCCGATTGGTACGGCACCATCTACGGCAACGGTTCCTGCTTTGTGGATGGCGGCCCGGGCATTGTCAACATCAGGGTGAACATGACCTCGGCCCCGCGCAGCAAGTTCACCTTTGTCATGAGCGACACCGAGCAGGCCGACAACTATAATTTCATCACCTTCCGCGACCGTGATGCCAAGGACGAGCCCGTGACCCATCAGGAAGTGGACTCGGTGGACCTGGTGCTGAGCCAGCTCAAGCGGCAGGTGCAGCAGGAAGAGAATTCCGAGCCCAGCGCCTATAACATCGACTTGCAGGGTGACATCACGCCCGATGTGGCCCTCACCGTCGTGATGGACCCCGTGGGCGGTGACCGCATCAAGGCCACCGGCAGCGGCCACATGCGCATGACCTACAACAACAACGGCGAGCTGGAGACCTATGGCAAATACACTCTGGACAAGGGTACCTATAATTTCACCTTGCAGGACGTCATCATCAAGGATTTCACCATTCGTGACGGCAGCAGCATCAGTTTCCAGGGCGACCCCTATGCCGCCGTGCTGGATCTTGAAGCGGCCTATTCGGTCAATGCCAACCTCGAGGAACTGGACAAATCCTTTATGGACGATCCTCTGAATCGCACCAATGTGCCGGTTCTCGCCCTGTTGCGTGCCAAGGGCATCATCTCGCAGCCCGAAATCTCGTTTGACTTGGAGTTCCCGTCACTCACCGCCGAGTCGGCCCGCAAGGTCAAGAGCATCATCAGCACCGATGACATGATGAACCGCCAGGTCATCTATTTGCTGGCCCTCAACCGCTTCTACACGCCCGACTACATGGACGTAAACGGCAACCAGAACGAGCTTCTCACCTCGGTGGCTTCGTCAACCATCGCGGGACAGCTGAGCAACATTCTGGGCAAGATGTCCGAGAATCTGTCCATTGCCCCCAATGTGCGCGCCGATAAGAACTTCACCGATCTCCAGGTCGATGTGGCGCTCTCCAGCCAGTTGCTCAACAACCGTCTGTTGCTCAACGGCAACTTCGGCTACCGCGACAATACCTATAACCCCTCCAACACCAATTTCATCGGTGACTTTGACCTGGAGTATCTGCTCAATCCCAAGGGCACCTTCAGGCTCAAGGCCTATAACCACTTCAACGACCAGAACTATCTGCGTAACGCCCTCAATAACCAACAAACCACCCAAGGCGTGGGCATCGTGTGGAAGCACGACTTCGACAAGCCGCATCGCAAGCAAGCCGATGCTCCCGAACAGTTGGCCCCGTCTCGTGACACCATCCCCGTGCGTCAGCCATTGGCACCCTCGCCTGCCGACAGTGCCGTGCGTCAGCCGGTGAACATGGTTACCTTCAGGTCGGTAAAGCGTGATAACCCTGAGACCACCAAATGATGAAGCGATGGACCATATCATTGTTGATGACACTCACGGCCGCTCTGGCGTGGAGTTCAACAACGGTGTGGCATCCTGACAGCATATTCACCCCCGCTTGGCAAGACAGCATCGACCTCAAGATCAAGAACATCGAGGCAGGGCTCGACAGTGTCCAGGCTAACCTGGATGCCTTGAAGGAGAATGCTGTTGACATTGAACAGCGCAACAGGTGGGAACACCTTGTCTTTCGCCGCGGATGGAGCATCAACGACTCATCGATTGTCTATCCTCCAGCCGTGGATTTCGGCGTCAAGGTTTACCGATGGCTCAACCATGCGCTCAATTACTATGACACCGCTTATGTCGTCAATCCGGGCAGGGGCAAAAAGAAGTTCAAGGTCATGCTCAAGAACAGCAACTGGCTGGACTTTTACTCGGGGCATTTGGGAAAGTGGGAAGCCCCCGTTCAACTCAACAGCGATGTCACGTCATTGTTCGGTTTCCACATCAGTGGTATGGGACTCAGTTTCACCTACATGATCAATGCCCGAGATCTGCTTGCGGGGAGGTTCATCCACAACCGCCGGCTGCAGTTCTCATTCACCACGTCACGCATTTTCATCGAGGGCTACTATCGCAAGAATGACCAGAGTTCGGTGCATATTCACCGACTCGGGAAGTGGATGGGCTCAGAACTGTTCTACGGGCTCACGCGAGAGGGCTACGGACTCGATGCCTACTACATCTTCAACCACACACACTACTCCCAGGCAGCGGCCTATTGCTTCTCCAAGTACCAGAAGCGCAGTGCCGGCTCGCTGATGGCGGGCATCTACCTGAGCCACCAGGATGTGGTCATGGACATGACCTTGATGGACCAAACCCTGTTGGTTTACCTGCCCAATAAGGTGACCGATTACCGTTTCCGTTACCGCGACTTCGGGGTGATGATCGGTTATGGCTACAGTTGGGTTTTCCACCACGGATGGCTCTTTAACGTTACCGCCGTCCCCAGCGTCGGTTACCGCCACAGTTTCCCCAACTCCATCGACGGGAAGAGGTCGCTGCTGTCCACCAACCTCAACGGGCGCATGGCCCTTGTCCGCACGGCCGGCAACTTCTTCTATGCACTCACCTTCAGCCACGAGGGCCACTGGTACCAGAGTGTGAACCACAGCTTCTACAACAGCTACAGCAACCTTGAGGTCACCGCCGGCTTCCGTTTCTGAGAAAAAATGACTACCTTTGCAGCCGCAAATGGGGCTGATTAGTTTAATTGGTCAAATTAGACTAATGGGACTGATTGGGCCAATGGGAAAATGGAGAAAAACAATGAGTGTAACGATATTAGGAATAGAGTCGTCGTGTGACGACACGTCGGCAGCGGTCTTGCGTGACACGGTGCTGCTGAGCAACGTCATTGCCAGCCAGCGTGTACACGAGGCCTATGGTGGCGTGGTGCCTGAGTTGGCGTCACGCGCCCATCAGCAGAACATCGTCCCCGTCGTCAGCGAGGCCATCCGCCAGGCGGGCATCGACCGCAAGGACATCGATGCCATCGCCTTCACGCGTGGGCCCGGTCTGCCGGGGTCGCTCCATGTGGGCACTTCGTTTGCCAAGGGGTTGGCCCTGGCGCTCGACATCCCGCTGGTTGATGTGAACCACCTGCATGGCCATGTGCTCTCGCACTTCGTCAAGGAGACCTCTGACGCCGAGGTGCCCGACTTCCCTTACCTGTGCCTGCTCATCAGCGGCGGCAATTCCCAGATCATCAAGGTGAACTCGCCGCGCGACATGGAGGTGCTGGGGCAGACCATCGACGATGCAGCCGGCGAGGCGTTCGACAAGTGTGCCAAGGTGATGGGCTTGCCCTATCCCGGCGGCCCCGTGGTCGACCGTCTGGCTGCCGAGGGCAATGCCAAGGCGTTCAAGTTCGCCAAGCCCCATGTCGACGGTTACAATTACAGCTTCAGCGGCCTGAAGACCTCTTTCCTTTACACCCTGCGCGACGCCCTCAAGGAGAATCCTGCCTTTATCGAGGAGAACAAGGCCGACCTGGCCGCCTCGTTGCAGCGCACGATTATCGAGATCCTGATGGACAAGTTCGGCAAGGCCATCAAGGACACGGGCATCAAGACCATCGCCATCGGCGGCGGTGTGTCGGCCAACAGCGGCATGCGTGCCGCAGTCGAGGACTATGCCCGCCGTCATCGCCTCAAGGCTTTCATCCCCAAGCGCGTATTCACGACCGACAATGCCGCGATGATTGCCATTGCGGGCCACTACAAGTATCTGGACAAGGATTTTTGCGACATCACGGCGCCGCCTTTCCAGCGCGTTGTCATTTGATCAAGACGGCATGAACAGCGACAAAATCATCATCAAGGGAGCCCGGGAAAACAACCTCAAGGACGTTTCTCTGGAGATTCCCAAGCATCAGATCACGGTTTTCACGGGCGTATCGGGCTCAGGCAAGAGTTCGCTCGTGCTCGACACCATCGCCGCCAAGTCGCGCCGGGAACTGAACGATACCTTCCCGTCGTTCGTGCAGCAATACCTGCCCAAGTATGGCCGTCCCCACGTGGATGCCATCGAGAACCTGCCCATCGCCATCGTCATCGACCAGAAGAAGCCCGCCCAGAACTCGCGTTCGACCGTGGCGACCTATACCGACATCGCCGCCCTGCTGCGCCTGCTGTTCTCGCGCGTGGGCCAGCCCTTTGTGGGCTATGCCGAGTCGTTCAGCTTCAACCACCCCGAGGGCAGCTGTCCGCGCTGCTCGGGTCTGGGCGAAATCCGCGAGTTGGACATCCACAAGCTGGTCGATTTTGACAAGAGCCTCAACGACGAGGACACGATTCACTATATCGCCTTCGGCAAGGGTGGCTGGCGCTGGATACGCTACGCCCACAGCGGCCTGTTCGACCTGGACAAGAAAATCCGCGACTACAGCCCCGAGGAACTCGACTTGTTCCTCAACAGCCCTCAAATCCGCCTCAAGAATCCCCCTGCCAACTGGCCGAAATCGGCCAAATACGAGGGCATCATTCCGCGCATGTACCGCAGCATCATCAACAGCGAGGAGGGCTTGTTGCACGCCGCCGTGCTCAACCCGATGCTCAACATGGGCACCTGCCCCGACTGCCACGGCACGCGCCTGAGCCCCCGCGTGCTCTCGTGCAAGATCGAGGGCATCAACATCGCCGATGCCTGCGCCATGTCCATCACGCGCCTCAACGAGTGGGTCAAGGCCCTCACGGCACCGCTGGCCGTGGACCTCAAGCAGGCCATCAGCGCCCGCTTGACGGCCCTCGAGGAAATCGGCTTGGGTTACCTGAGCCTGGAGCGCGCCGTGGGTACACTCTCGGGCGGCGAGGCCCAGCGTTGTAAAATCGCCAAATACATCAACTCGTCGCTGGCCGATGTGCTCTATATCCTCGACGAACCCAGTACGGGCCTCCACGACCACGATATCGAGAAGATGAAGCACTCGTTGCGGCGCTTGCGCGACGCGGGCAACACCGTGCTGCTCGTCGAACATCACCGCGAGATGATCGGCATCGCCGACCACATCGTTGACCTGGGCCCCGGGCCGGGTAGCGAGGGCGGCCGCATCATCTTCGAGGGCAACTACCAGCAGTTGCTGCACAGCGGCACCAGCACGGGCCAGATGCTGAGTCAGCACGGCGATTTCAAGGCCGAGCCGCGTCCCGTGGGCGAGACCTTCCCGTTGCGCCATGCCGTGCTGCACAACCTCAAGGACATTTCCATCGACCTGCCGATGGGCGCTTTTGTCGCCATCGCCGGTGTGGCTGGATCGGGCAAGAGTTCGCTCATGGAGTGCTTCCGCCGCGAACACGGCGACGTGGTCTATATCAGCCAGAAGAACATCGGCGTGAGCCTGCGCTCCACCCCGGCGACCTATATGGACGTTGCCCCGGACATCCGCAAGCGCTTTGCTAAGGCCCACAAAATCAAGGAGCAGTATTTCACCTTCAACGGCAAGGGCGGCTGCCCCGTGTGCGGCGGCAAGGGTGTGGTCATCGCCGAGATGGCCTTCATGGACAATATCGAGACCACCTGCGAGGCTTGCCACGGCCTGCGCTACAGCCGCGAGGCCCTGCAATATACCGTCGACGGCAAGAACATTGCCGAGGTGATGGACCTGTCGGTGCGTCGCGCCAGCGAGTTCTTCAAGGGCACTGTCATCGAGGAGAAACTCAAGCCCATGATGGACGTCGGTCTGCATTACCTGCACCTCAACCAGGCCCTGAGCACCCTGTCGGGCGGCGAGCTGCAGCGTCTCAAGATGGCTTCCTGCCTCAAGCAGTATACCATGCCCCTTGAATCGGGCGGCCAGCGCGGTGTGTTTGTCATCGACGAGCCCACCGACGGCCTCCACCTCAAGGACGTGCGACACCTCATCGACCTGTTCGAGCAGATGGTAGAGATGGGCAACACGGTCTATGTCATCGAGCACAACACCGACGTCATCAAGGCCGCCGACTATGTCATCGAACTCGGCCCCGGCGCCGGCGACCTGGGCGGCACCATCGTCTTCCAGGGCACCCCCCGCACCATGCTCGACAACCTCCAGTCCGTCACCGCCCCCTACCTCTGACCCTCAGGGAAGCGACAGACACAACAGCAACCGCCACAACGGCTGAAAGCATTACTCTCTTGGAAATCTGTCTTTGCCTGGAAAAAGTTGACTCATAAAAAGAGTCAACTTTTTCCAGGCAAAGACACTTTAAGGACTTTAAGGTCTTTAGGGACTGCAAATGTAGGATTATTTTTCTTTTCTACAAAAAGTTTATTGTATCTTTGCCGTTTGGTATGGAAGAGGAATTTGACATCAGACGGGAGTCGTTGAAAACCGACCAGGATTTTGAGCGGGCATTGCGTCCGGTGAGGTTTGAGGACTTTGCCGGGCAGGACAAGATCATCGAGAACCTGCGCGTGTTTGTGGCTGCGGCCAAGCTGCGCGGTGAGTCGCTGGATCATGTGCTGTTCCATGGCCCTCCGGGCTTGGGCAAGACGACGTTGAGCAACATCATCGCCAATGAGTTGGGCGTGGGCTTCAAGGTGACGTCGGGTCCTGTGCTCGACAAGCCGGGTGACCTGGCTGGCCTGCTGACGTCGCTCGACGAGAACGATGTGCTGTTCATCGACGAGATTCACCGACTGAGTCCCATCGTGGAGGAGTACCTCTACAGCGCGATGGAGGACTACCGCATCGACATCATGATTGACAAGGGGCCCGGTGCGCGGTCGGTGCAGCTGACGCTCGCCCCGTTCACCCTCATCGGTGCGACCACGCGCAGCGGCCTGTTGACGTCGCCGCTGCGGGCTCGCTTCGGCATCAACTGCCACCTGGAGTACTACGACCACAAGGTGCTGGAGGGCATCATCCGCCGCTCGGCTCGCCTGCTGAACGTCCCCATCGACGACAAGGCGGCCATCGAGATTGCCCTGCGCAGCCGCGGCACGCCCCGTATCGCCAACTCGCTGCTGCGCCGCGTGCGCGACTTTGCCCAGGTGAAGGGCAGCGGTCGCATCGACCTGGAGATTGCCCGCTATGCCCTGGAAGCGCTGAACATCGATAAATATGGCCTGGACGAAATCGACAACAAGATATTGCTGACCATCATCGACAAGTTCAACGGCGGCCCGGTGGGCCTGAACACCATCGCCACGGCGATGAACGAGGACGCCGGCACCATCGAGGAGGTCTATGAGCCCTACCTCATCAAGGAAGGTTTCATCAACCGCACACCGCGAGGCCGCGAGGCTACCATGCTGGCCTACAATCACTTGAAACGCCAGCGTCCCGGTGATGTGGGAAGCATTTTTTAGTTAGGAGTTAGAAGTTAGGAGTTAGAAATGGCTAATCTTAAATCACTGGCAAAAGACACCGCTATCTATGGCCTGAGCAGCATCGTGGCCCGTTTTGTCAACTACCTGCTCGTGCCGATACAGACCATGAAATTTGCCTCGACAGGAGGCGAATACGGCATCATCACCAACGTTTATGCCTATGTGGCGATTCTGATCATGGTGCTGACCTTCGGCATGGAGACGACGTTCTTCAGGTTCATGAACAAGGAGGGCATGGACCGTGAGAAGGTATATTCCACGGTGCTCAGGATGGTGGGCACGGTGGGCCTTGTGACATCGGTGATTGTGGTGCTCTTCTGCAAGCAGATAGCCGCTTTGCTGGGCTATGGCGACCATCCGGAATATGTGGCGGTGATGTATATCACAGTGGCCCTGGATGCCTTCACGGCCATTGCGTTCGCCTACTTGCGCTGCGAGCACAAACCCATCAAATTCGCCACGTTGAAGATTGCCAACATCGGCCTGAACATCTTGCTCAACCTGATTTATTTCTTCGGGTTGCCGATGCTTCACCTCAACCCGTTCGGCATCTACGGCGAGACTTTCCACTACGACGTGGTGTGGGTGTTCTACATCAACCTGTTCTGCTCGATGTTCAACCTGGTGTTCCTGAACAAGGAGCTCAGGGGCATCAATCACGGGTTTGACACCAAGATGTGCCGCCAGATGTGGTCCTACGCTTGGCCCATCCTTGTCATGGGAATTGCCGGTCAGCTCAACCAGAGCCTGTCACAGATCATGTTCCCCAAGGTTTACCCCGGCACCAACGCGATGAGCGAGCTGGGCATCTACGGCGCGTGCATCAAGATTGCCATGATCATGATGATGATTACCCAGGCATTCCGTTTTGCCTACGAGCCATTCGTCTTCAGCAAGGTGAAGGACAAGGACAGCAAGGAGGTCTATGCCCAGACGATGAAATACTACATCATCTTCACGCTGCTGGCCTTCCTTGTGGTGATGGCCTATCTCGACCTGCTCAAGTATCTGATTGGCGAGAGCTACTGGAGCGGCTTGCGCGTGGTGCCCATCGTGATGGCTGCCGAGATTGTGTTCGGCGTGTTCTTCAACCTCTCGTTCTGGTACAAGTTGACCGACCGCACCATTTGGGGCGCCTATTTCTCGGGTATCGGGGCCGTGGTGCTCTTCATCATCAACCTGCTGCTCATCCCGCACTACAGCTACATGGCATGTGCCTGGGCCGGACTTATCGCCTACAGCGTGTCGATGCTCTTGTCTTATTTCATCGGGCAGAAGTATTTCCCCGTGAACTATCCGCTGCGCGACATCGCCCTGTATACCGTCGTGGCCGGCATCCTGTTTGCCGGTATGATGCTGCCCGTGGAGAACACGTGGCTCAGGTTGGCCTTCCGCACCGTGCTGCTGTTGCTGTTTGTGGGAGTCATCTACCGCAAGGAGCACCTGAAGCCCATGCTGGCCAAGTTGCCCGTCGTGGGACGGCTGTTCAAGTGACGGAAAAAACGGAGAGAGCGGATATAACGGAAAAAAAGAAAAAACGGAAAAACGGAGGTTGCGGGTTGACCGCTGCCTCCGTTTTCTCTTGGTAAATAACGCGTGTTGTTTGTACTTGACGCCCAGGTTGTACATGATGAAGGCCTGGATGTCGGTGTACTCGTCGATGATCTTGCTGATGGGCTTGCTGTGGCCGTGACCTGCCTTGCTGTCGATGCGGATGAGCTTGGGTTGGTCGCCGGTGTTGCAGTGCTGCAGCTCGGCGGCATACTTGAAGCTGTGGGCGGGCACCACGCGGTCGTCGTGGTCACCGGTGGTCACCATGATGGCGGGGTAACGGGTGCCGTCGTTCTTGATGTTGTGCAGGGGCGAATAGCCGCGCAGGTACTGGAACATCTCGGGGCTGTCGTCGCTGCGGCCGTAGTCGGGGGCCCAGTTCCAGCCGATGGTGAACTCGTGGTAACGCAGCATGTCCATCACACCCACCTGGGGGACGGCTGCTGCAAACAGGTCGGGACGCTGGTTAACCACAGCGCCGACGAGCAGACCGCCGTTGCTGGCACCGTTGCAAGCCAGCTTCTTGGGGTTGGTGTAGTTGTTGTCGATGAGCCACTCGGCGGCAGCGATGAAGTCGTCGAACACGTTCTGCTTGTTCATCTTGGTGCCGGCCTGGTGCCATTCCTCGCCATACTCGCCACCACCGCGCAGGTTGACGTAGGCGCAGATGCCACCGCAGTCCATCATGGCGAACAGGGTGCGGGTGTAGGTGAAAGCGGGGTTGAGGCTCACGTTGAAACCGCCGTAACCGTAGAGGAAGGTGGGGCGTTGGCCGTCACGCTTGAGGCCCTTCTTGTAAACCAGGAACATGGGGATGCGGGCACCGTCCTTGCTGTTGAAGAACACCTGCTCGGTCACATAGTCCTCGCTCTTGAGGTTGACCTTGGGCTGGAAGAAGAGTTCGCTCTTGCCCGTCTCGAGGTCATACTTGTAGATGGCGCCGGGGAAGGTGTAGCTGGCAAAGCTGTAGAAGACCTCCTTGGCGTTCTTCTTGCAGCTGAAGCCTACCGAGCCGTAGGTGGGCAACTGAATCTCGCGGATGAGACGGCCCTGCTGGTCATACAGGTAGGGGTGGCTCGAAGCGTCCTTGTCATAGGTGAGGATGAACTTGTGGTCGGCCATCGTGGCGCCCGTCAGCACTGATTCCTGCTCGGGGATGAACTCGGCGCAGCTGGCGGGAGACAAGGTCTCGGCGTCATAGGTGATAATCTTGCCCTTGGGGGCATTCTCGTTGGTCGTGACATAGATCTTGCCATTATCGATGCCGATGATGCCGCGCTCATACTTCATGCCGCCGATGAGCTGCACGTAGTGGGGGTTGCGGTCCTTGAGGTCCTTGACGTAGATGTCGTTGCCCTCGGCGTCGCTCTTCCACAGGATGACGTAACGCTCGTCGTCACTGACGCTCACCTGGTGGAAATGCAAGGGTTCGCTCTTGTCCTGATACTCGATGTAGTCCTCGCTCTGGGGAGTGCCCAGCTTGTGGTAAAACACCTTCTGGAACTCGTTCTTGGACGACTTGGCATCCTCGGGGGCGTCATAGCCGCTGTAGAAGAAGCCGTCTCCCAGCCACTGGGCATCGGTGAACTTGGCCCACACGATGTGGTCGTCGAGCACGCGGTCCTCCTTGAGGTCCTTCACGAAAATCTCGTTCCAGTCACTGCCGCTGCGGGTGATGACATAGGCCAGGTAGCGGCCGTCGTTGGAGAAGTTGAGCTGCTGCAGGGCCACGGTGCCGTCCTCGCTCAGCGTGTTGGGGTCGAGCACCATCTTGTGGTTGCCGTTCTTGTCATACTCGTAGAGCACGCTCTGGTTCTGCAGACCGTTGTTCTTGAAGAAGTAGAATTTGTCCTTGATCTTGAAGGGCGCACCCATCTTCTCGTAGTTGGCGAGTTCGGTGATGCGCTTCTTCACGTCCTTGCGGAAGGGGATTTTGGCCAGGTAGTTCTGGGTGACCTTGTTCTGGGCGGCCACCCAGGCCTCGGTCTCGGCGCTGCGGTCGTCCTCGAGCCAGCGGTAGGGGTCAGCGACCTGGGTGCCGAAGTAAGTGTCAACCGTGTCCACGCGACGCGTGTCAGGGTAGTTGATGCGAGCCTGCGCCGACATGGCCGACGCTGCAATCAATGCGCTCATGAGTAAAATCCTTTCTTTTCTCATTGTTTGATTCTAAATTTACTGTTTATGGTTATTGGTTGATTGGATTGTCATATCGGTGCGATAATGAGTTAAAAGCATTGCAGGGCAAATGTTATGCTGTCAAAGCGTCGTGCCAGCAGGTCTTCACGCTTGATGTAGAAGTAAATGCAGCCGCCGTTGCCGAACTGCAGGTCGTGCGTCATCTCGTCATCCTCTTGCCAATACTCGCTGGAATCGAGTTGCAACAGGAGCACATGATCAGACAGGTCTTTGACAATGGGCTTCTCAATGAGGAAGGCATAACCGAGCATATTGCCGATGCCTTCACTCTCAGGACAGTATTTCTCCTCCAATCGGTCAGATGCCACTTCTAATTCAATATTATCTTTGGTTTTGACTCGCTTATGTGTCAAGTGGCCAACTTCTTTAAGACACGGGAAACTCGTTCTTTGGGAAAATTGCAAGCGGCATTCCTGTAACTGGTAATGTTTGCCGAGATTCTCAGGATAATCGAGTGGATGCAGTTGTGATGAAGGCTTGTCGTTATAAATGACTCGGACACTGTTTTTCTTGCCGTCCCGTCTCATCTCGCTGAGTTCGTAGAAGAAATACAGGTGTCCGCTCGTGGGCAATAAACCCTCGCGGTCGAGGGACGCGAGTTCAGCACAATCTATTTGCAGCAGCAACGACAGGGGGTAGCCGCTTTTGTCATGTGGCCACTGAAAATCATCGGCAACATCAGGGCGTCCGCCTAATTTGGAGCAACCGGCAGTCAATGGGACGTTACCGTTTCCCACCAATGAGATCTGAATGGCATTGCGGCTGAAGGACTTGAGCAACTCCATGTAGTGACGCACCTTTTTTTTGTCTAATCTGAACTCATCGTCGTCATCGTCGGTATCCTTGGGCAAGGGCACGAGTTTCTCGAATTCCTTGTCGATTTTGTCCATTGCGTAAGCCAGCACGAAGAACAAGACAAGTATTGCTATGAACTCTATCCATATCGTCAACGGCGCTTCCACCATCGGCGCGTCCGGGTCGCCTTGCTGATACCAGAAATACAAGAGGACAAAATTGCCGACAAACATGCAGGAAATCAGCACTTTCGCGGCTATCAGTTTTTTGATTTTTCTGATGTGCAAATCAATGTGGTGACTCGCCTTTTTTTTGTCAAATTCGACCTCATCGGCGGTCTCCCCGAACAAGAATCTGACGGCTTTGTAGAGCCCGTAAAACGACAGCAGCGCGATGACAACGAACAAGACCCGCCACGCCATATCTAGATTATTCCACCCGAGGGGCACAATGAAAAGGCTAATACCGGTTCCAAACACGCAGTAGGGCATTAGTGCAAACCCTGCCCATAGTCTGTCAGTATCTCTTGTTATATCCAAATCAGTTGATATGAGTTATAAAAAACATGAACAGGAAATATCGCATGATTGATTCTCTCGGTCCACGATTAAGGACTACTGCTCTAGGTCGGCAATGACGTTGAGCAGGGTCTGGCCCACTTCGCCGAGGGTGGCGGCGCTGATGTGGGGCATGGTGTCGTCGACGGTGTGCCACTCGGGGCAGAAACCGGTGTCGCTGTCGCTGCGCAAGTCGATGATGTCAATACAGGGGATGCCGGCTCGGTTGATGAAGATGTGGTCATCGGTCACAGCACCGCCCTGCACGTCCTTGAAGTGGCTGCCTGCAGCCAGCCTCCAGACGAGGTCCACGATACCGCTGGCATACTGCATCGAGTAGTACTCGCGCGAGAAGGTGGCGTCGCCAGAGCCCACCATGTCGAGCAGGATGCCGAACAGCGGCTTGTAACCCGGCACGTGGGGATGTGCGGCCCAGTATTGTGTGCCCAGACCCCATGAGTCCTCGTTGTCGTTCTCGCCCATGTCCTCAGCATCCACCAGTACGATGTCGATGCCCAGCGTGGTGCCCTCGGCCTTGAGTTGCTGAGCCAGTTGCAGCAGCACACCCACACCGCTGGCGCCGTCATTGGCACCCAGCACGGGGCGCTTGTGGTTGGCGGGGTCGGGGTCGCTGTCGGCCCAGGGGCGGGTGTCCCAATGGGCGAGCAGCAGCAAGCGCTGGCTGACATCAGGATTGATGATGCCGATGATGTTCTTGATGCCCAGCGCGCCCTGGGTGGCGGTCTGCACGGTGCCCGTCTGCAAGATGACGGTGTCGCACGAGGTCTTGAGCGTCGCGATGAGCCAATCGGCACACTTGGCGTGGGCCGATGTAGCGGGAACGCGAGGACCGAAATCACATTGCTGCCTTGTCAACTCGTAGGCTGCATCGCCATTGAACTGGGCACGGCCGGCCGTCGTGGTCGTTGCTGTCGTGTCGCTTGTCGCCTCGGTCGTGGTTGAGGTGCCCGTGCTGCCGCATGCGGTCATCAGGGCCGCCAGCACCATATATAATAATGTCATTTTCATAATTGACTACTAAAAAAGGATGCGGTATGTCTTGCTCCGCTGTGATGCGGATACGACACACCGCATCCTTTGTAAAGTTGGTTTAAGATGCAGTTGTTGATTACTTGCTCTCTTCCTTAGCGGGAACGGGAACCTCCTGCTGAGCAGCAGCGGGAGCAGCGGCTGCGGGAGCCTCCTCGGCCTGAGTGCCGAAATTGGGAGCCTGAGTCTCGCTGGTGGGCAACTTCTTGATTTGGGGAGCGCCTTCAACGATGGTGGGAGCGCTAACGAAAGCCGACCAAATGCTCAATGCGCAGATGAAGATGGCCAGACCCCAAGTTGCTTTCTCTACAAAGTCGGTGGTCTTGCGAACACCCATGAACTGGTTGTAGTTGTTCACGTTGGCAGCGAGACCGCCACCTTTGGATTTTTGAATAAGGATGACACCGATCAACAGAATCGATGCAATCGTGATCAGAATAGCTAAAATAGTGTACATTTTTTCTTATTTTTTGTCGTTTAGTGTCTCATTTAAGACCAATTTGGTCAAAAACCGAATTTGGTCTGCAAAGTAAATGCTTTTTTCTGGATAATTCAAACTTATTCGCTTAATAATTTCAAGCGCCTGTGAATATTTGTGTCGCGCGATATACATTTTGGCCAGACTTTCACTCAACATGGAATCATCGATTTCGGTAGGATTATCGATGGTCTCATCGGCGATTTCGGCCTTCTCCTGGTCGCCAACGGGTTTGGCGATGGGCGTTTGAGCAGCTTGCTCGCCAAGTTGCATCTGTTCGGCGATGAACTGGTTGATGAGCTCGTCCTGCGAGTCGCCTTCCTTGAGCTGGACTCCGCCTTCCTCTTTCTCCTGGGCCGCCAGCACGTCGGCATAGTCGGGTGTGGGGTTGAAGATGGCGCGGCTGATGGCCTCGACTTCGGCGGGACTGGTCTTGCCGTAGTTGTCCAGGAAGCGGTCGATGGTGGTGACGGTGTCAGGGGTTTCGGGCTGAGCCTCAGGCGGGTAGAAATGCGCCATCTGGTCGGCATTGTCACCCACCAGCAGCGACAGGGCATTACGGTCGGGGAACGAGATGGCGAGCTTGGCCAGCACGTCCTCGTTGCCCTTGACGCCGTTGCGCTTAAGGTACAGCAACGCGGGCATGACACAGTAGGGGGCCTTTGCCTGGGCCTCCTCCAGCCACTGCCTTGTCACCTCGCTGCTGCTGTCGTGAGTCAGGCGGTTGATATCGTCAATCCATGTTGTCATGAAATGTTCTCAGATGACCGTACCTCAATTATCGTGCCAGAGTTGATAGCCGTCTCTTACCAGTCGCCCAATGTGGCATTGAAGATGAGATCAGCAAGGTCCTTGCAGATCTGGTTGCAGAGCTCGTCTTGCACGTCAACCAGCAGTTCACTGCTGGAAAAGTCGCGGTAAGCGCTGAAGGACAGGTCCTTGCTCAATGCCTGGTTCTTGTTGTTGACATACTTGACCTTGACCGTGATGGTCAGGCGGGTCTGGCTGGCGTAGGCGTCCTCGCCCACGGCTTGCGGCGAAAGCTGGTAGTTGGTGATTTCGCCCTCCATGTGCAGGTCGGCATTTCGCCCGTCAACGACGCGCAGTCGTGTCTGCTGGGCAATCATGTCGGTCATGCGGTTCTCGAACACTGATTGCAGCGGTGGATACACCAGAGCGGCACGGATGGGAAACTCGCCGAAGGAGATGGTCTTATAGACATTATAGTCGATGGACGCACCGTTGAGCGTGTAGCGCGGGATGCATGCCTGCCAGCCCATGGCCGCAATGGCAAGGGTCAATATGACGAATAGCCGTTTCACTGCTTTTCCAGGTTATATTGCTTGATTTTGCGGTACAAGGTGCGTTCCGAGATATTGAGCTCCTGGGCGGTGAGCTTGCGGCGTCCGTTGTTGCGACGCAGGGCGCTCTCGATGGTCTCGCGCTCGGTCTCGTCGAGCGTCTTCACCGTCTCGCCTTCAACGTCCATGGCGGCCACCTCGTCAACGTGTCCCAGGTCTTGCGGTTGCTCGCGCATGTTGCGGTAAGGCGAGGCCATGTTCACCTCGCGTTCGCTGCTGATTTCGAGCAACGGATTGGTGTCGCGCTTGAGTTCGTGTATGGTCGATGAGACGTGAGAAGTGGTGCCGACGCCGTCCATGCGCTTCTTCAGCGCATCGATTTCGGCGCGCATCGACAGGATGAGTGTGAACAGTTGCTCACGCTCGGCATTGTAGTCGAAGTTGGGTTGCGACTTCACCGTCAAGGCCGTTTCGCGGTTGCTGGGCATATATTGCCTCAAGGTATCGGCATCCACCGTGTTGCCCGACTCGAAGAGGGCCACCTGCTCGATGACACTCTTGAGTTGTCGCACGTTGCCGGGCCAATGGTAGGCCTTGAGCAGTTGCTGGGCATCGTCGGAGAGCGTGACTTCGCTGGTGCGGTTCTCGGTGATGAAGTTGCGCAGGAAAAGCCTGGACAGCAGCACGATGTCGTCGCCGCGGTCGCGCAGGGGCGGCACGTTGATCTGCACCGTCGAGAGGCGGTAGTACAAGTCCTCGCGGAACTTGCCGTCTTTGACGGCCTGCAGCATGTCCTTGTTGGTGGCGGCCACGACGCGGATGTTGGTCTTGCGCACGGTGCTGTCGCCCACACGCAGGTATTCGCCGTTCTCGAGCACACGCAGCAGGCGCGCTTGGGTGCTGATCGGCATCTCGGCCACCTCGTCGAGGAAGATGACGCCGCCGTCGGCCTCCTCAAAGTAACCCTTATGGTCGGCGATGGCACCAGTGAACGAGCCCTTGACATGGCCAAAGAGTTCACTGTCGATGGTGCCCTCGGGGATGGCGCCGCAGTTCACGGCGATGTATTTCTTGTGCTTGCGGGGGCTGCACTCATGGATGATTTTGGGGAAGGACTCCTTACCCGAGCCGCTCTCGCCGATGATGAGCACGCTCAGGTCGATGGGGGCCACGAGCATTGCGCGGCGGATGGCGGCAAGGAGTGCCTGTGATTGTCCCACGATGCCGAATCGTTGCATCATGGCACGGATGTTACTGTCGGTTATCGTTGCCATTTTTTCATTTTATAGGTTTCTGATTTCAGGAAAACGCCGAGTTCCTCGGGCGTCTTGTACTGTGCGTATTCCTCGGGCATGATGGGGTCATGCACGCTCACGCGGAAGTTGTAGTTCTTGCGGCGGAACATCTCGGAGGGCAACCTGAGCGTCCTCAGTTTCCAGCTGATGGCGCCCAGCACGAGCGAGATCCAGCTGTTGTGCCCGTGGATAAAGATGGGGATGACGGGCACCTTGAGTTTCTGGATCAGGCGCATGATGACGGGTTGCCACTCACGGTCCTCGACACGCAGTTTCCACGTCAGCTTGCTCACGGCACCGGCGGGGAAGAAGCCCATCGGATGGCCGGCCTTGACGTGCTTGAGTGTGTCGCTGATGCCCTGCATCGACACGGCGCGCTTGGCGGGGTCGTCGCTCGCCAGTGCATCGACGGTGATGAAATTAGGCATCATGCCGCCAATCTTGCTCAGTATCATGTTGACCATGAACTTGTAGTCGGGGCGATGCTGACCGATGATGTGAATCATCATCACGCCGTCAACGGCTCCAAAGGGGTGGTTGGTCACCGTGATAAAGGGACCCTCGGGCAGGTTGTCGAGCACCTCGCCGTTATCGTAGGTGATGGTGGCATTCAGGTCCTTGAGCACTCCGGTGCAGAAGGGGACGCCTGGCGTGTGGCAGTTGTGGCCGTGAATCCAGTTGGCGTCATCCATGTCCAGCAGGTGGAACAACCACTTGACCAGCTTGGGCTTGCCGTCAAAGAACGGCGCCATCTTGCGGATGTCGTCGTAGTCCAGGATGTCGGGCTTGATGGGCTGAATCGGCTCTTGCTGTTGCTCTTGAGGCTGCTCTACTGGTTTGTTTTGCTCTATCTTATTCTCTTCCATTATTAGTCGATATTTTTTTGGCCTGCAAAGTTACATACATTTTTCGTGAACTGACATCAAAAAACGTTAAAAAGTGACATTTTGGCAGAAAAATGGTGCTGCGAATGCACTTCATCGGAGAGGGGATCGTATCAGCGGAGCAACAAAAAAAGACAACCGTGGTTGTAGCGCGGTTGCCTTCTTTGTTGCATTCTGTGCCGTCACCGAGACGTGAACACGGCCTTGATCATCGGGGCGTTTTCACTCCTTCTTCTCTTCCTCTTTCTCTTTGGACTTGGATTCGGCTTCCTTATAAGGATTGGGCTTGAGGAGCATCGAGTCGAGCTCGATTTTGGTGACGACGTTCTTGGAGTTGCCGCGCCACAGGACAGCGCCCTTGTACTCGTTATAGGTGAGGACAACACGCTGGCCGTCGCCGGCAAGGCGCATCGCGTCGCGGGCGAGGCTGTCGGTGGGAATGGAGAAGAGGAAGTCGCTCTTCATCACGCCGATGTCGCCCTGGATGTAACCCTCGCTGATCATCTCTCCCTCAAAGGTCTTGAACAAGGTGCCCTCGTTGTTCACCTTCATGATCCAGCCTTTCTCCTGGCTCACTCGATAGGGATGGAAATAGTATTGCCATACCCACCAGCTCAAGAAGATGGCCATAGCGATGATGATGAGTGCCAGCAGTACCTTGACCGAGTAGCCACGGCGTTCGATGGTGGCCTCCTTGATCTCGCGGTCCTCGCGTTCCTGCTCGGTCTCTTGATGAGTTTGCGGCTGTTCTTCAGGGGCGCTCTCGAAATAATCGTCAAAATTGTCGTCCATTGTGATGCGGGTTATTTAATGAGGATGGTTAGAGTTTGATTTCGTCGTTAGTGGTCTCGACCACGGTCTTGCCGGTCTCGATGCGTTGGCGGTCAATGGCCATGCTGATGAAGGCATAGATGCCCAGCACAATGAGCAGCAACGTCTGGAAGCCCCAAACGAGCATGGCGAATGCCGATGCCCTCGGGTCGAAGTTACCGGGATTGAACACGCCCACGCCGTAGAGCGACAGGCCGAAGATGGTGGCTACGTGCCATGCACCCAGTCCGCCATTGGTGGGGATGCCCATGCCGATGCTGCTGAGCACAAACACGACCAGCACGGCGAGAACCGACAGGTTGCTGGTGAACGAGAAGGCCTGGCAGGCCAGGTAGAGCTGCAGGAAATAGCATCCCCAGATGAGGATGGTGAGCAGCAGGAACCACCACTTGCCGTCCATGCGCGTGATGGCAGCGAAGCCTTCCCACAGGTTGCGGGCCATGAGCTGGATTTTCTTGAGAATCTTGTTCTCGGTCTTCATGATCAGCAGCCAGCCGAGGGCGGCGATGACAATGAGGGTGCCCATCCACACACGGGCGTCGCTGGCGATGTTCAAGAGGTTCTCCTTCATCTGCGGGTAAGCATCAAAGAACTGTCCGAAGGCATTCTGTGCCAGCAGGAAGGTGATCAGCGTCAGTGTCAGCACGGTGACCGTGTCGGTCAGGCGGTCGGCGACCATCGAGCCCATCACCTGGGTCACCGAGGCCTTCTGGCGGTTGGCGATGTAGCCGCAACGCCACACCTCGCCCAGGCGCGGGAAGACCAGATTGACGGCATAGGTGCCGAAAATGCTGTTCACCACAGCGCTGAACGACGGCTTCACGTTAATGGCATTGAGCTGGAGACGCCAGCGCAGGGCCCTGAACACATGGCTCATGATGCTCACGACAGCCACTGCCGCAAACCACCAGTAATTGACATCGGTCTTGAGGGTGTCCATCATGCTGGCCATGTCAACATTCTTGTACAGGAACCACATCAGTCCCACTCCGATGACCAACGGAATGCCGTATTTGATGAGATAGGAAATCGCCTTTTTCACGTTTTTTCTTATTTTGTTGAGTAAAAATGTCGCTGGATGCAGCAAAACGCCAAAAAAATGGCTACCTTTGCAATATAATTGCAATTGTTGCGCATTAAAGCGTGCAAAGGTAACAATAAATGGCCAATTATGCGGAAAGTTAGAGCAAAAAAGTCACTGGGGCAGCATTTCTTGACCGATCTGTCGATTGCCGAGCGCATTGCCCACACGCTGGACGACTTCAAGCACCTGCCGGTGCTGGAGGTGGGGCCGGGCATGGGTGTGCTCACCCAGTTCCTGCTCGAAATGGGCCTGGACTTGACCGTCGTGGAACTCGACAGCGAGAGCGTGGACTATCTCGAGGTGGCTTATCCACAGCTGCACGGACGCATCATCGGTGAGGACTTCCTGAAGATGGATCTTTACAAGCTCTACGGCGACAAGCCCTTCTGCATCATCGGCAATTACCCCTATAATATCTCGACCCAGATTTTCTTCAAGGTGCTGGACTACCGCGACCAGGTCGTGTGCTGCAGCGGCATGCTGCAACGCGAGGTGGCGCAGCGCATTGCCGAGCCGCCGGGCACCAAGGCCTACGGCATCCTGTCAGTGCTGCTGCAAGCGTGGTATGACATCGACTATCTGTTCACCGTCGATGAGCATGTGTTTAATCCGCCCCCCAAGGTCAAGAGCGGCGTCATTCGCCTCACGCGCAACGACGTGACCGACCTGGGTGTTGACGAGCGCATGTTCAGGCGTGTGGTCAAGGCCGCCTTCGGCCAGCGCCGCAAGATGCTGCGCAGCTCGTTGAAACCGCTGTTCTCCAGCGACCCTGCGGTCATGGAGCGTGACGTGTTCCGACAACGTCCCGAGCAACTGGGCGTGGAAGATTTCATTGCCTTGACGCGGCTCGCCATGGAGCAACCGCGTTCGGTTCCCTGAAGGTATTAACTTAACCCTTCACCTCGG
Organism: uncultured Prevotellaceae bacterium; assembly: GCA_900317325.1. Taxonomy (GTDB): domain Bacteria; phylum Bacteroidota; class Bacteroidia; order Bacteroidales; family Muribaculaceae; genus Sodaliphilus. The sequence goes on along the minus strand of ONGE01000002.1, from coordinate 161,456 downwards.
CGGGGCCGCCGTCATAACCCATTCACATTTTTCTACTACTAAGACACTTGAATTGCAATGAAAGATTTAAACGAGGAATCACTGCACCATCTCAAAGAACTCATCGACCGTAAGGATGAGGACTTGGTGCGTTCTCAAATAGAAGACCTGCATCCGGCCGACATCGCCGAACTGGTAGGCGACCTCAACGACGAGGAAGCCCTGTTCATCATGCTGTTGCTCGACGACGAGACGGCCGCCGATGTGCTCGTAGAACTGGACGAGGACCAGCGCCACGACCTGATGGAGCTGATGCCCAACGAGGAGATTGCCAAGCAGGTCGAGCAGATGGATGCCGACGATGCCGTCGACGTTATTCAGGAGCTGGACGAGGAGGACCGTGAGGATGTCATCAGCCACATCGACGACGTGGAACAGGCCGGCGACATCGTGGATCTGCTGCAATATGACGAGGACACCGCCGGTGGTTACATGTCCACCGAGATGGTTGTCGTCAACGAGAACATGTCGATGCCCGATTGCATCAAGGCGATGCGCCAGCAGGCCGAGGATCTGGACGAGATCTACAATATCTATGTCGTTGACGATGATAACCGCCTGAAGGGTATCTTCCCCTTGAAGACCACTATCACCAATCCCTCGGCTTCCAAGATCAAGCACGTCATGGAACCTGACCCCATCAGTGTGCGCACCGATACCCATATCGAGGATGTAACCCTCGACTTCGAGAAATATGACCTTGTGGCGATGCCTGTCGTCGACAGCATCGGACGCCTCGTGGGCCGCATCACCATCGACGATATCATCGACCGCCTGCGTGAACAGGGCGAGGACAACTACCAGATGGCGTCAGGTATCTGGGGCGACATCGAGACCGACGACAACGTCTTCCGTCAGGTGCGCGCCCGCTTGCCGTGGCTGCTCATCGGCCTGGTGGGCGGTATCATCAATGCCATGATCCTGGATGGCGGCGAGGGCGATGCTACCCTGCTGCGCCTCTTGCCCGGTTTGGCACTGTTCATTCCCTTGATCGGTGGTACCGGCGGTAACGTGGGCACCCAGTCGAGCGCTATCGTCGTGCAGGGTCTCGCCAATGGCAGTCTGGACATCAAGCACGTGGGCAAGCACTTGTTCAAGGAGTTCATCACAGCGTTCATCAATGCGCTGGTGATGGGCTTGCTCATTTTCCTCTACACCCGTTTCTTCCCTGTTGACAGTGACCCCACCAAGTCCAACATCGCTGCCGCTGCAGTGACGACCTCCCTTTTCCTGGTGGTGATGTTTGCCTCGTTGTTCGGCACCGTTGTTCCGCTTGTATTGGAACGGTTGAAGATTGATCCTGCGATTGCGACGGGCCCCTTTGTCACGGTGACCAACGATATTGTGGGCATCACAATTTATATGGCCATCAGCGGTTGGCTCATCAATGTCTTTACCAATTTTATGGGCTAAATCTCTTAAAACATCATAGTTGATTCAAGTCCCTGAAGTACTTGCGACTCCAGGGACTTGATGTTTAGGGTTTAGACAGGAACTCCTGTGCTGTTACTTGTTGTAAATGATGCTGTCGATGTGGTGTTTGAGTGCTTCGAGGGTGAACAGGCTGTCGGGTTTGAGCTGCTCGCTTCTGAAATCTGAGGGTTGTGGCTCGTCAGGCAGCTCTTCGAGTTTGCGCTCCTTGATATAGGCCTTGATGTCTTTTTCCTCGAGGCCGATCATGCTCAAGTTTTTCTTGTTGAGGTAATGGTTGTGTGCCGAGATGTAATCCAGCCAATATTTCCTGACATGGAAACTTTCAAGTTTTTGCCGTACACCATTGTCATTGAGCAATTTTGTGAGGGTATGTTCGCCGGGCTGCATTTGTGAAAGCACGTTGCTGATGGTTTTCTCATATTCTTTGACCCATTCGTTCCAGTTGCTCTCGTCGGCGTTTATCTGGGCGAAGCTTGCTCCCACACTCTCAATGAACCCATAGTTGCGGTTACCCATGTTTTTCCAGGTCTCAAAACTGTTGCCGAAGATGTTCTCGGCGGTCTTGTCATGGGACATATAGTTAACGAGCGAGAGCATCTCGTTAAGGATGCCAGCCACCTCTTTTGGCTCAATTTTGTCGAGTGAATCTTGTGGCAGGCTCAACAACCATGTGCCGATGGAGTCGCAGCGTGCCATATCTTGAGCCATCAGGTCAACGGTAGTGGAAAAGTTCTCAATGGTGCTGAGTACCATGATGGCCGACATCTTGCGATCCTTGACGCGCTGGCAGTATTCAACCAAGCCTGTCGTACCGAAGGTCAATATAATAGACAAGGTGGTGGCCAGGAATTGTGATTCCCTGATCCATGCGCGCAGTCGCTTTGGAATCCTGAATCTCCCAGCAGTTTTTGGGGTATCTTGAACTTCTTCGGCAGTCTGCACGGCAGGTTCAATCGGCTTCTTGGGTTGCTCTGAGGGCTTGTTTGCTTTCTTTTTCGGCTTTTTCATCGTTTTCTGTTTTGGTGTTACTAAGGTTTTCTCCGCAGTTCCCAGAAGGCGACTGCGGCGGCAGCGGCGACGTTGAGGGAATCTACATTGTGTTTCATCGGGATGCGCACGACGTGGTCGGCAGCGGTGATGGCTTCACGGGAGAGGCCGTCGCCCTCGGTGCCCATGATGAGGGCCAGGCGGGGTTCGTTCTTCAAGGCAGGGTCGTCGAGCGCGATGGAATCGTCGCTCAGCGCCATGGCGGCAGTGCGGAACCCCAGGGCATTCAGGTTGGGTGTGACAGGTTCTTCAATCCAGGTCCAGGGCACGAGGAAGACCGAGCCCATCGACACACGCACGGCGCGACGGTTCAGCGGGTCACAAGCGGTGGGCGTCAGCAGCACGGCATCGATGCCCAGGGCCGCTGCCGAGCGGAAAATGGCGCCGATGTTGGTCGTGTCGGTCACGCCGTCGATGACCACCACGCGGCTGGCATCGCGGCACACGTCGCTGGCGGGGCGGGGCAGGGGACGGCGCATGGCACACAGCACGCCGCGCGTCAGGGTGTAGCCCGTGAGCTCGGCCAGCAGGCCACGCTCGCCGGTATAGACGGGGATGTCGCCGCAGCGCTCGATGATGGTGGCGGCATCGCCCGTGATGTGGCGCCGCTCACACAGCAGCGACAAGGGCTCGTAGCCCGCGTCGAGGGCGACGTGGATGACCTTGGGACTCTCGGCGATGAAGATGCCCTTGCCAGGCTCGAGCCGATTGCGCAACTGCGCCTCGGTGAGTGCTCCATAGACCTCGACGCCGGGATGGTCAAGCGATGTTATCTCGATGATTGCCATATTGCTCGATGATGCACGTTAGTTTTCGGTCATGGTGCCTGCCCCCTGGATGGCGCGCACCTGGCGTTGAAACTCGATGGGGCGTTTCAGGTATTGCAGCACGATGGTGCCGGCACCGGTGCCCGAAACCTTGACCGTGCCGTAGTTGCACATACGGCCCCACAGGTTCTGCTCGACGAGGATGCTCTCGACCTTGCCGATGACGATCTCGTGGGCATGTCGGTGAATCCAGCCGTGACTGTGGAAGAAGCGCTTGTCGCTGACAAAGATGGTGGTGGTCAGGTTGCGTATCAAGCGCCCCAGTCTCAGGTAGGCCCACTTGCTCAATTTGGGCTGATAGATGATGGTCTCGCCTGGAGCTATGATTTTGCTGATTTTCATATCACTGGTCTGGTAATATTTCCTAAAAAATGTTTCTTATAGGGCAAAAATAATGCATTTTCGGCATTATTTAGTAATTTCGCACCGAAAATTTTCAAACCATTCGATAAATATGACTAACGACAAGGATAAGACTAAAGAGAAAAAGGAAGAATATGTACGACAGACCGGTTCGCTCAAGGAACGTCTGGGACGCGTGAAAACGACGCGCTGGTGGCGTTTCGGAGCCGTGGCGCTGATTTATGTGCTGTGGACCATCTGGATGGGCAACCCGCTGCTCTTGCTGGGCCTGATCCTGCTGGCCGACATCTACCTGACGCAATACCTGCCTTGGGGCGCCTGGAAGGGATTGAAGAACAAGACCCTGCGCACCATCATGAGTTGGGTGGACGCTATCGTCTATGCCCTGGTACTGGTCTATTTCCTGTTCTTGTTCGTCGGCCAGAACTATCAGATTCCCTCGTCTTCGCTCGAGAAATCGCTGTTGACGGGCGACTACCTGTGGGTGAACAAGGTGACCTATGGCCCGCGTGTTCCCCAGACGCCGTTGCACTTCCCGCTGGCGCAGAACATGCTGCCTTTCTTCAACTGCAAGTCCTACATCGAGCATCCTCAGCTGGAGTATCACCGCCTGAAGGGTCTGCGCAATGTCGAGCGCATGGACATCGTGGTGTTCAACTTCCCTGCCGGCGACACTGTGGCCTTGAAGATGCCCAACCCCGACTACTATACCCTGTGCTACGAGAACGGGCGTGATGTGGTGAACAACAACAAGGAGGTTTTCGGCGATATCATCTATCGTCCTGTTGACCGTCGTGACAACTATGTGAAGCGCTGCCTGGGTCTGCCTGGCGAGACGTTGCAGATCAAGGACGGCATCGTCTATGTGGGCGGCAAGGCCATTCCTCAGCCCAAGAATGTGCAGTATTTCTATTATGTGGAGACCGACGGCACGTTCATCGACAACGACTTGTATGACGAGCTTGGCATCAGCCTGGAGGACCGCCACAGCCAGGGCACCCAATACCTGCTGCCGCTCACGGCCGAGATGAAGAAGAAACTCGAGGCCCTGCCCTGGATTAAATCGATACAGCGCATCATGCCCGATCCGCGCGAAAGCCTGACCACCTATCCCGTGGGCACCGACTACGGCTGGACCCACGCCGACTACGGCCCCATCTGGATTCCCAAGAAGGGCGCCAAGGTGGACCTGACGCTGCAGAACCTGCCCCTGTATGAGCGTTGCATCCGCAACTACGAGGGCAACACCCTCGAGGTGAAGAACGGCCAGATTCTCATCAACGGCAAGCCCGCGACGAGCTATACCTTCAAGATGGACTACTACTGGATGCAGGGCGACAACCGCGACAACTCGCTTGACTCCCGCTACTGGGGCTTTGTCCCCGAGGACCATATCGTGGGCACCCCGTCGATCATCCTCATCTCGTTTGACAAGGACCACAGGCTCTTTGACGGCGGCATCCGTTGGAACCGCGTCTTCAAGCTTCCAAACCCTGATAAGAAGTGAGGAATTAGGAATTAGGAATTGGCATCCGCTAACAAACTAACGACAACTAAGGACTAGGGACTAAGGACTAGGGACTAGGGACTAAGGACTAGGGACTAAGGACTAAGGACTAAGGACTAAGGACTAGGGACTAAGGACTAGGGACTAAGGACTAGGGACTAGGGACTAGGGACTAAGGACTAAGGACTAGGGACTAAGGACTAGGGACTAGGGACTAGGGACTAAAAACCCAATGACTACATCTGCAACAACAGTGGTGATGGGCAGCATGTGTGCCGCCAGTGTGCGGTGCTATGCCGCTGCCCTCAAGGCCGGCACGCTGCTGGTTGACCTTGATGAGCGGCGCCTGCCCTTGCGTCACAGCCATCACCGTTACCGCGTTGACGGCCCTAACGGCCTGCAGACGCTCACCGTCCCCCTCGTGGGTGCTACCAACAACATGATGACCCCCTTGCGTGACGTGCTCATCTCGGAGCATGGCGACTGGCGCCGCTTGCACTGGGGGGCGCTGTATTCGGCCTATGGCCGTTCACCTTATTTCGACTATGTGGCCGATGACCTGTCGCGCGTGATTCACGGCTCGCAGCGCTATCTGCACGACTTTAACCGCCAGATGCACGAGGTCATCGTCGATTTCATGGATCTGCCCCTGATGACCCGCTATCTGGAGCAGGGTGGGGACGTGGCAGCGGCCGATGAGGACATGCGCGGTCGCATTGGCATGAAAAAGCCCGACGCGTTGCCCATCAGCAACGTGGCTTATTATCAGATGTGGACAGGCCGTGACGGCTTCCAGGCCGACCTGAGTATCCTGGACTTGATGATGAACATGGGCCGTGAGGGAATCTTCACGCTGATGGCGATGACCCGGGGCTGAAGTAAAAGGCTAAAAAAAAGGTCCAAGCATCACTGCTGAGACCCTCTTAATTACTAATACTTGAAAACTATATTTACCCCATAAAAGCATTCACTTTTTTGTTCTGTTTTCGCTTTTCAATCATTTATGCATTAACCTTTAATAGCACGATGCAAATTAACTATTTTTTTCTTTAATAAGAAAACTTTTAAGTTTTAAAAAATGTGAAAAACGCCGTTTTTCTGCCTTTTTTCCTGAGAAATTGCCATATTTCCGCATTCATACTGCCGAAAGGCCCGTTTGCGTCGCAATATGCTTGCCAACCGTGCGGTAATTGAACCGCCCCCGTCTAGCGGCACCAGCTGTTGCAAGCCAACATCCCCGGCGCATGGCCAATTCGCCTGTCGCAGGGCCTACACAATAAAAAAAAGAGGTGAAATGGTGAAGAATCACATTTTTTTTGTAACTTTGCAGCCGCTTTTGATGAGAACCATCATTTGCCGGTCCTATAGCTCAGTTGGTTAGAGCACCTGACTCATAATCAGGGAGTCCTTGGTTCAAGCCCAAGTGGGACCACAAGAATCGTCGACACGTGCTTGTGCCGGCGATTTTTGTTTTTGTTTGTCTCGTTCGTTCGTCCGTTCGTTCGGGTATGTGTGTGCCGTTATGCCGACTGCGGGGTGATAACTCCGTGGATGGTGTCGATGTACTTGGCAAGCGGCAGCATATAGGGTGTGAATACCGACAGCCGCTCGTCAAACGGGGCTTCGTTAACGACAATCTCCTTGGTGATGTCACCGTTCTCGCATACATAGGCGATAATGGTATTCAGGAAATCCTCTTGCTCGGCATTCAACTCGTTGCCTGAAATGAACTCAGAGAACCGCCTCACCGCATTCTTGCGGTCTACACCCACCAATGAACGGACAAACATGGCGACATTGCTACCACAAAGCATCCCATTGGTGAACTTGTCGTAGTCATCCTTGCTCCCAAGTTCTTGCCACAGGATTCGTTCAAGTTCTGTGAAGTCGGCTGCTGTCAGTTGTTCCATGTCATAGATCTTTTGGAGTACGGGCAGGTTTCTGTTCTTCGACAGGAAGTCCAATACACTCTGCTTGTAGGACACACGGGGTGTAATGCCATCCATTGTGCCCTCGTCGCTGATTTCGTCCTCGATGTCCACGGTAAACCATTGACCACCCTGACCGATGAGGAACTTGATGAGGTCTCTCAGGTCGTTCCTGACCTTTTCAAGCCATTTGAGTGACACGTTCTGCCAAGCGACATCAGTCAATACTTCCTTGATCGTGCCCATCTTGGCCTGTACCTGTGGCAAGGTGGCTTTCTCTTGCAGTTTCTCGGCAATCGTTTGAACCGAGTGCACCGCTTTGGTGGCATTGCCCTCACCACCAATCAGCGACAGTTCAATCAGCATCACCAACAGGTCAAATTTCTTGGCACTCTCGTCGAGGGTGTTCTTGGGCAGCAAGGGTGCGATGACATTGCTCAATGTGTTGACATCAACTTCTGAAATGTATGTCCATGAGTCGTTGTCCTTGAAGTGGCTGACGTCAGCCCACTTTTCCCTTACTGAGATGTGGCTATCTGACAGCGATGCGACCTGTTCTTTCAATAGTGTCTTGATTTCGTCGTGCAGCCCCCGGGCATACTCGTCTTCTTGCCACTGCTGATGCTGCAAGTGGAAGGCAATCTTGGCCCGAATACTGAAAATCTTCTCGGTCAACGACGGTGCAACGGCTGCTGTCTGACCATCAGGATTTTTGTCGAAATACTCGAAGTTCCTGCACCAATCGAAGATGTAGAAGAACTCCTTGTCTTTCCCTGGCCCGAAGATGCCTTGTGACAGACGTGTACCTCGGCCAATCATCTGCATGAACTTGATTTTACTCTTGACCACCTTGAAGAACACAAGGTTCAGCACATCGGGTACGTCAATGCCTGTATCAAGCATATCGACCGAAACGGCTATCTGCGGGTTGCCGTCCCTGATTTCGAACTTGTCGATGAGGTCTTTGGAATAGGTGACATAGTTGTCGATAAGGGCACAGAAGTCTGATGAGTATTCAGGATAGAGGTAGTAGAACCGCTCGACGATCATTTCTGCGTGACGGTGGTTGTAGGCAAAGATGATGGACTTGCCGATGCGCTCTCCGCTCTGTACCTTCAGACCGTTCTCCATCAGGTCTTGCAGCACACGGTCAATGGTGTCGAGATTGAAGATGTAATTGAATATCTCTTTGGTCTCGATGTCTCGGGGTTTGGGGTCTCCTTCAATCGCCTTGACAGCCTGTTCATACTCCCATACCTTTTCGAGTTGTTCCTTTTCCTCTGCACTCAGGTTGTTGTACTTAATGCCCTCTTTCAGGATGAGTGAACCACGCTTGAAGCCCTTGTAGTTGACAAGATAGCCCTCGGCCACAGCATCCTCCAATTCATAGGCATAGTTGGGCACACCCTGTTCCATTTGGAAGGTCTCGTAGGTGCTCTTGTCCACCTCGTCACGGGGTGTCGCTGTCAAGCCCACAAGCAGCGCGTCAAAGTAGTTGAAGATGGCTGAATACTTGCCGAAGATGCTGCGATGAGCCTCGTCAATGATAATCAGGTCAAACCGACCGACAGAGAAGGCTTTCTCATCAGTGTCGATGTAGTTGATCATCGTCTGATAGGTCGAGAAGGTGATGCGGGCATTGGTGTCAGGGTCTTTATCCTCGCTCAGGATGGAGGTGGTCATGTGGGGCAGCAGTTTCACGAAGTTCTTGTGTGCCTGGCTGACCAACGGAATCCTGTCGGCAAGGAACAGGACGTTCTTTACCCATCCGTTACGGGTCAACACGTCAACAAGCGAAATAGCGACTCGTGTCTTACCTGTACCTGTAGCCATTACTAACAAGCCTCGACGATGCTTGGTGTTGAAGTGTTCACACACCGATTTAATGGCCATTTTCTGATAATGGCGGTCAGTGATGCTGTCCTTCACACTGAAGTCGGTAATGTCGTGCCGTTTTCTTTTCTGTATGAGTAATTCCAAGTCGCTCCCGGTGTGGAAAGCGTAGAGTCGACGAGGTGGATAACCCAAACCGTCAATGATGTTGGTCTCAAAGCCGTTGGTGTAGTAAATAACAGGTCTCACTCCATATCGCTTTTCAAGGCAATCGGCATACAGTTCTGCTTGATGCTTGCCCTTGATGGGAGAAACGCTTGTCCTCTTGGCCTCAATGACTGCAAGAGGCAGACCATTACTGCCGAACAGGACATAATCACAATAGCCCTTACCCTCGGCATTGGGCATCCCTTCAACCTCGACCTCAATGCAAGCCTTAGAGGGTTGTATCGCCCCATCGGTGTCCAATACATCCCAACCTGCCTCTTTCAGCATCAGGTCGATGTAGAGTTTGCGTGTCTCGGCCTCGGATATGTCGGGCAATGCGACTTCCGCCACAGGAGTTTTGTCCTCGACAGCCTCTTTGTCGGCTGCCTCGACGATAGTTGAGGTGGGTGTCACAGTTACCTGGGGCGGGGTGATGACCGATGCTTGGGGACTGTTCGGAATTAAGTTCCTATCAAATGGAACTATCTCCTTGATGAGGTTCAGTTTGTGCAGGACAGCAGCAACCACATTGTAGATGTTAAGCAAGCAGAAGAACGATTCACCCCGGGTGACTTTCTTGTTGTGCGCTCCATTGTTGCCCACTTTGCGGACGTAGTGAGCCGCCATCATCATACGGTTATCGCCAATGAACTCACGGAAAACCTCGCCATCCACAAGTTCTATCAGGGACGCTCTTTCGGGCACCCCGATGTTTTTCATCACATAGAGCGACCTGACGATATACTCTAATGCCTTTCTTGCACAAATGGCACTCAGGTCAGGATTACTCACCTGCATTTCCTCGGCCGCTGAGCAGAAGTTGTGAAGATCAGTAAGCCCCAATTCTTGTAGATAGTCGAAGTTCCTCATAATAATAACTGATAATTTAATGATAGCTTCTATAAGCCTTATAGGCCTTATAAGTCCTATAGGCCCTTCTATTCCTCTTTCTTGCCTCCTGTTTTATTGCGGTAATTGATTCTGGCTTGATACATCCGTTCCTTGATGCCCCCGTTTTTCACAAAGTCATCTTGCAAACGGTTGATGAGTTTGCGCAGCATGTAGTCCTCCTGATGGATGAGCGTGATGGCGATGTTTGCTATCGTCTCGGCACTGCGCGTTTCTATCGCATCGCGGTAAAAGGCGCTGTCATTGTGCTTGGCACACACTCGGCGGGTCTGCACACTGCGAGGGTCGTCGGTGGCCCACTGTTGCAGCTTGCGCACCCTCAGGAAGTCTTCGTAGTCAACGAGCAACTCATGCAAACTGGCTTTTGCCACATTGGTGAGTTTAAGTTCAGTCTCGCTTGATGTTGCCGATGCCGCACTCCCTTCGGCGATGTTTTGCTTGCCGCTTCGTGCCGCTTGTATCATCTGGTCAATCGTGCGATCACCCTTGGCCAGGAACTTGTGGGCAAAGTAATAGGTAATATCATAGATGCACTCAGCCTTTTGAAAAACGATGAGTGATTGGTAATTGCCTTGATTGGGTAAGAAACGCTCCATATTCACCTATGATTTTTTATCCGAAGTATTTATCCATTGTGTAGTCAAACATCGTTTGTGTCTCCTCAATGGACTGTTGAACAAGCGCCTTTTGTCGCTCTATCGCCTCAACCTTCTCAGCAAACTCCTCCTGAAGCGAGAGAGGAGGAACGGGTATATCAAATAACTTAAAATCTTTAATATTCACATGTGCGACAGTGCTACTAACGTTAACAGCATCTATTTGCCTTTTTACCCATTCTGAAAGAATGGTTCTGTGAAGGAATACATTAGAAATTAATCTACCATTGGCTCGAAGCAGCATTGTTCTTTGTCCCAAACTAAAATGATAACCTTTTGGCAAAATAACAGCATCCCCTATACTCCCTTCACGGCCGAAAACTATATCACCTGCAATCGGCTTTAATCTTGTAATTCGTTTGTTATATTCACACTCGTCAAGATACTGCATAGTTTCCCATTGTACGGTTCCTCCTTTTAATTCAGATGTCCTTATACAAGGATATTGTGTAACATAGTCAACCTTCTTTGGTGTAGAATGTGGGCAATCAACTATTCTGTCACATAATGCTTCTAATTTCTTGGTTTCCCATCCTTTGGGATTGTCGATGGGGTCGCCAAACATGGTGTAGAAGATGGACTGTGCGAGTTGGTCGTAGGCTTTGAGTTGTTCTTTCTTCTTCTCGATGATGCCCTGTAGCAAGTCAAGTTCCGCAACAATCCGCTCCTGCTCAGTAGCGGGAAGCACGGGGATATCAAATTCTCCTAATTGTGATAGTTTTAGATTATTCCTTACTGCACCACGAGCATATGCCTTAATATAAGTCATGCAATAATCACTCTTCAAATAGTACATAAGATAATCACGATTAATTTCAGGAGAAACTTTGAAGATGACATAAATTGGACTTACACTGACAAAATCCTCCTGTTCCTGACACGCAATGGAACCAACATTAATTCTTGATGGATTATAGGCAAAATAACCTCTTGGCACAACCTTATAGTTAGATGTGTTTTCGCTTGCAACTTTTTTACCGAAGAATTCTTGACAGAATCCTTTTGTATTAGTGACACTGAAGACAGGATAACCTTTGCCTTTGTCCCTAATGGTGTACTCGCTGATGTATTTACCCAACTTCTCTTTCATCCCTTCAAGAAATTAGTTCTATAATCATTTAATGCCTCAGTTATTTCGTTTTGAAGCCGTTCTATTCTTTCAAATAGGACCTCGGGGGCTTCGTATTCGACCTTGACACGTTCCACTTCCTTGTATTTGTTGATGCTGAGGTCGTAGTCGTTCTCACGGATTTCCTCAACGGGAACGAGGAACGATTGCTCTTTGCGTGTCCTTGTCGCCTCGGCATCCATGTTCTTGAAACGTGCAATCACGTCAGGAATGTCATTCTCGGGGCACTCGGTACGCTTTTGATCGAGGGTGTAGCCATCGGCTTTCATATCGTAGAACCACACCTTATCCGTGCCTCCTGCATTGGTCTTGGTGAACACAAGAACAGCAGTGGAAACTCCTGAATAGGGTTGGAACACACCTGATGGCATCGATATCACCGCTTGCAGCCGTTGGTTGTCGATGAGTTCTTTTCTCAGTGCTTTGTGGGCGGTACTGTTGCCGAACAATACACCATCAGGAACGATGGAAGCGCAACGGCCACCCATTTGCAGCATACGGATGAACAGGCTGACAAACAGCAACTCGGTTTTCTTGGTTTTGGTGATGGCAAGCAGCGACTTGCTCACCGCCTCATTGTCGAGGCTGCCCGTGAAAGGTGGATTCGCCAAGCACAGGGTGTAACGGTTCTCGTCAGTGTTGTCAGTGGAGAGGCTGTCCCGGTATTGGATATCTGGGTTATCGACACCATGCAGCATCAGGTTCATCGCTCCGATACGCAGCATCGTGAAGTCGGTATCGAAGCCGTGCAGCATTTCGTTCTTGTAGTGGTGGGCATTCTCTTTCTTCAACAGTTCGGACTTGTAATGCTCACGCACATATTTGGCACTCTCGACGATAAAACCTGCACTGCCCATAGCGGGGTCACAGATGGTGTCCTTCAAGGTGGGCTGCATGATTTCGACCATCATGCGGATGATGTGTCGAGGTGTGCGGAATTGACCGTTGTTGCCCGAAGCCGCCATCTTGCTGAGCACATACTCATAGACATCGCCCATCGTGTCACGATTGTTCATGTCGAGGTGGTCGATACCCTCGACGATCTTGGTGAGGGTGCGGGGGCTTTGAATCAGGAAGGTCGCATTCTCCATAAAACGGCTGTAGGCCGACTCCTTGCCGCTGCTCAGGGTCTTGATGAACACAAACACGTCCTTGCTGACGATGCGGTACATCGTCTCGGGGTCATAGTTCTTGAACGTGCTCCACCGCAGGTCTTCGTAGGGCACGTTGCGGTCAGTCTCAGGATTGTGCCATGCCCCGTAGCCGATGGTCGGCTCGGACACCGCCACTCCCATAGCGTTAGCATTGGCCTCCTTGGTGCGCTGTGCATCGTCGAGCATCTTCATAAAGAACAGATAAGTCATCTGCTCGAGAATGGTGATTGAATTGGTGATGCCACCGGTCCAAAAGGTGTCCCAAATACTGTCTATTCTATTCTTGATCTCTCCTGTTATCATAGCCTGTGTTCTTTCGTAGTCCCACAAAGATACAACATTTTTTGAATACGCTCTCACAAACTATGATACAGACAAATAAAAAAAAAGGGGATTAACCCCTTTTCCTCACTTACAGCTGAAAGTCCTTCTTTACCCGTTGGACTGTGCTGATGCTTTTCTCGGTTAGTTTTGCCGTGACACGGATGGAGTAGCCATTTTTCAGGTAAGTGATTATATCACTGTATTCCTCGACTCTCTGTTCCAACGTCTTGACCGAACCTTTCTTATGGCCGACCTTACCACCCTTGTTGGCTGTACGTCCGTCCGTTCGTTCGTACAGACGTACGGACGTACATGCGGATTAAAAAATTAATATAACGTACATACGAACGAACGAATGAACGGATGAAAGGGTAGGTATTGTATAGTTTAATGAGAGGATTGAAATTGTTGTGTCAAAACTATCGATGACACAATTTCATCCGTTCATTCGTTCGTTCAATTTATATATTATAGCGGACGAACGGACGAAACGTCGGCTTCGGCCTTGAGCCTTACCCTCGACCTGTCCACCTCTTCGAGCCATCCCGCTGCGACGGCTTGCTTGATGAGCTCGTAGCAACGTGTTCGCTGGAAGGGATGCTTCTCGGTGAGTTGCTCCACGATGTCGCTGCGCCTGATGGGTGTGCCGTCCTGTGGGATGACGTCGGCCAGGATTACCCTCATCTGCTGCTCGCTCTGTTGCTTCTCGATTTGCATCTGTCGCTGTCGGTCGGCAGAGCCGTCCTTAGGGATGGCGTTCTCGTCGAGTTTGAAAACCAGTCCGCTGCTTTGGCGGTGACGCGACACGGGATGTGAGACGATAAAAATCTCGCCGTGCTTCTCGACCTGGAACACGTCGCTGCACTTCTGGTAGAGCATGGTGCCGATGTGTCCCTTCATCATCCTGTCATGGTTGCCCTTGTTCTGGTGCATGACCACGACGATGCAGCAGTTGTGCTTGTTGGCGAGAGCTGCCAGTTGGTTGACCATGATCTGGCTTTCAATCACGTCGTTGTAGTTGTAGATGAGGTCGGCGATGCCGTCCACGATGACCAGGTCGGGGTGCTCAATCTCGATGGACCGGCTTACGAATTCATAGCGTGAGATCTCATTACTCGAGTCGTTGGCGTCGATATTGGCTCCGCGCAGACAGGAGACCTCGATGTCGTCATGCCTGTCCTCGGGGGTCATGTCCCAAATGGTCTTGAGGATGCGGGCCGAGTCGTTCATCGCCTGCTCGGTGTCGATGAACCTCACCTTGCCGTGCTTGAACAGGCTCTCGCAGTTGGGAAAAAAGTCGGATCCCAGGAAAATGGCGCTCAGGATGTCGCAGAAGAAAGTCTTGCCGTTTTTCCACTTGGCACTCACGGCCACCAGGTTGCCCTTGGGCAGGGTGGGCACATCACCGATGCGGATGAGGTACTCGGGTTCGGGATAATCGACGTTGCCGTTGATAACATACTTCTCTTTGATGTTGGAGAATTCTTTCACGGCCTTCTCCTCGGCTAGCAGGCGGGCTTGCCACCTGTCTTCAAACGGTGTTTCAATCATGATAATTAGAATTTAAAAGTTAAACAAAAACGATGTGTATTTCATGTTTCGGACTGCAAAGATAGGGTAAAAATACCACGATTTGCAAGAAAATGGGCGAGAATAATGGTGAATTGCCAAATAACTACCGATAACGGTAGTTATTTATTGGGGGGCTTGATGGGGGTTATCTCAGGATGGAGGCGCTGCCGTTGAAGGCGCAAATCTCGGCGGCAAGACGGTTCATGTTGTGGAAACGGCTGTAGTCGGTGTCGGCAGGCACGCCGTTGACTGGCGCCATCGCATCAAGCCGCCAAGGCGCGAGAATGAGCAGAGAGCCGTTAGCGCAGGCCTCAAACCGCATGCGCTCGGGTTTCCAATAGGGGGTGATGGGCTCTTTCTGTATGTGGATGAGGGGATAACCGTTCTTGAGGCATTCGTTTTTCATCATCAGTTCGCCACGTGAGATGCCTGGGGTGACAATGACGGTTGCCCCGGCGATGATGGCCTCCACCCATTGCTGATGCAGGTGGGCATATTCGGGCGTGTTCTCAAAGGGCTCCCTGGTGAGGGGATGCCTGCGGTGACATTGCACCTGCACCTTGCCTGGCCAGCGCAGCAGGAACAGATTGCCGAAGACGCCATAATCACGCTGCCCGATCAGGACGTGGAGGCTGCGTTGCATCAACTGGGGCAGGGCGCGTCGTAAAATGGCGCGCCGCGGGTTGTCGTGGACGTAGGCCACCATGGCTTGGCGGTGGCGCTGGTCGAGGCACACCGTGTCGTCGTAATTGTCGTCGAACAGCGGTCGCTGCTCCCTTCCCACCAGGGTGTAGTACTGCTGGCGCTGCCGCTTGGACATGGCGCGGATGAGGGCGCCCTCGTTGTCGTGGAGGCGGGCTTTCTCGCGCAGCCATGCTGGGGCTTGTGAGGAGAAGCAATCGACCGAGATCGGCCGATTGGTGGAATGGCCGTGGCCGTGTTGCTGCTGCCAGAGGCTGGTGCAGGAGGCCTTGAATGCCTGGATGATGTCGCCCAGGCTCCATTGCATGGGCTCGAGCACTTCCAGCACGCCGTGGAAATGGTCGGGCATGCAGACGCAGGCGTGAACTGCCACGCGATTGCCGTGAGCCGCCTGACGGCCAGGTGTGGCTTCCCACTCCCGCTTCACCGCTTCACCCAAGGGTGACAGCACGACCTCGGGGTGCATGACATCCTCGCCCAGCCGTCCGAGCAACGGCGACCGGTCACTCACCACGAGCGTGATGAGATAGGTGCCCCTGCCGTAATAGTCGTGGCCCGGGTTGCGGGGACGATAGGATGTCGTGATCATGCTACAGGTTATTTCATTGAACCACAAAGATACATACTATCACGATAACCTCCCCACTTTTTTTCAAGAAAGCATCATCGCGACCTGCCCTGCTTTAACTTGCTCGCACGCATGGGCGGATGAACGGACGAGCGAACGAAAAGGGAAGCAAAAAGTACAATAAACACAATCGCCTCGCGCCGGATGGCTTTGTGTCTATTGTACTTCTTGTGTTGGGTTGTGCGCTGTGGTGGCGGGCCTGTTAGTTGGCGTAGAGCATGTTGAGGATGTCGTTGAGCTGCTTCTCGTTCTTGAGGCCGTCGTTCTTGAACTGCATGACCTTGTCCATGACGCGGTCCAGATAGTTGATGCTCTCGTTTTTCTCCTTCTTGTTGTAGATCTTCCAGTACTTGGTGCCCTTGAGGCCCTTCTCGAACTTCTTATAGATGTCGCTGGCCGAGGACTGGTAGGCCCATCGGGTCTTGACGAGCTCGGACTTCTGCTTCTCGAGGAATTCCTTGAGGTTCTTGGTGTACTCGCCGTATTTCTCGATGAGTTCTTTCTTCTTCACCACGTCCTTGGTCTCCATGCCCTCGAAGCTCTTGAGGGCGTCCTCGATATCGTCCTTGTTGTAGGGGTTGTAGAGCACGTCCACGATTTCCTGGTCATAGACCAGTTCGTCGCGGGTGGTGAATTTGTCCTTGCGCAGCTTGACCTCGTTTTTCAGCTCTTTTTCCAGGGCCTTCTTCTGTGACTCGAGGTCCTTGAGCTGTGACTTGAGCTCGTCGATGCGTCCTTCAAGTTCCTTGATGGCGGCTTCTTTCTCCTTAATGGTTTTCTCGTGTTGCTCGATGTCCTTCTCGAGTTGCAGCACGTCCTGAGCCATGGCGTTGGGCGTCATGGCCGAAATCATGAAGACGGTCAATGAAATGACCAGCAGGTTGAATCTTTTCATATCGGTTGTGACTTGAATGAGTTAATCTGGTTGCAAAGATAATCATTTTTTTGATTACTCAAGCCTTGAAGCGAAGTTTAGGGTGGGGTGTTTTAAAAGCGAAAGTGTACTTTTTCACAAAAGCACACCATCTTCATAACCAAAATTCAAGTATATATGTTCTTGTTGTTTGTTGTCTAAATCCGATAAAAAAGTGCCGGCACAACGGGTGCCCGACAATTGTTGTAATGTTTTAACACTGCAAAGGTAATAAGAAAGAATGGAACTCACCAAATTTTTTTGATAGTTTTTGAATAATAATGCTTGATAATTTTGACATATTTAGCGCTATCCATCTGACTGACAGACGAATAGCGCTAAATATGTTTTACAGCATAATTGCTCGGCACATCACTTCTCGCGGAAGAAGAGGTTGATGGGGGTGCCGTGCAGGTTCCAGTGCTCGCGTATCTTGTTCTCGAGGTAGCGCTTGTAGGGATCCCTGATCCACTGGGGCAGGTTGCAGAAGAAGATGAACGTGGGCACTTGGGCGCCCTTGAGCATGGTGATGTACTTGATTTTCACATACTTGCCCTTGACAGCGGGGGGCGGGAAGGCCTGAATGTCGGCCTGGAGCACGTTGTTGAGGGTTGACGTGGGGATGGTCATGCGGCGGTTCTCGTTGACCTCGATGGCCGTCTGGAGCACCTTGTGGATGCGCTGCTTGGTGATGGCCGACCCGAAGATGATGGGGAAGTCGGTGAAGGGGGCGAAGCGCTCGCGGATGGTGGCCTCGAAATGGTCGAAGGCTTGCTGTGACTTGTCGAGTGCGATGTCCCACTTGTTGACGAGCACGACGAGTCCCTTGCGGTTCTTCTGGATAATGGAGAAGATGTTGACGTCCTGGGACTCGATGCCGCGGGTGGCGTCGATGAGCAGGATGCACACGTCGCTGTTCTCGATGGCGCGGATGGAGCGCAGCACCGAGTAGTACTCGATATCCTCGTTGACCTTGTTCTTCTTGCGGATGCCGGCGGTGTCCACGAGGTAGAAGTCGAAGCCGAACTTGTTGTAGCGGGAGTAGATGCTGTCGCGCGTGGTGCCGGCGATGTCGGTGACGATGTTGCGCTGCTCGTCCATGAGGGAGTTGACGAGCGACGACTTGCCGGCGTTGGGCCTGCCCACGATGGCGAATCGGGGCAGATTCTCGTCGACGTCCTCCTCGGCCTTGTCGGGCATCTGCTTGACCACCTCGTCAAGGAGGTCGCCTGTGCCGTTGCCGTTGACAGCCGAGATGGAGAAGGGCTGCCCCAGTCCCAGCGAATAGAACTCGGCCTCGGCATACATGCTCTGGTTGTTGTCGTCCTTGTTGGCGACGATGATGACGGGCTTGGAGGTGCGGCGCAGGATGTCGGCCACATGGTCGTCAAGGTCGGTGATGCCGTTCTTGATGTCCACGACAAAGAGGATGACGTCGGCCTCCTCGATGGCCAGCTGCACCTGCTTGTTGATTTCTTCCTCAAAGATGTCCTCGCTGTTGACCACCCATCCACCGGTGTCGACGACCGACATTTCCATGCCGTTCCATTCCATCTTGCCGTACTGGCGGTCGCGCGTGGTGCCGCTGGTGTCGTTGACGATGGCGGCGCGCGTCTGCGTCAGGCGGTTGAACAGTGTTGACTTGCCCACGTTGGGCCTACCCACGATAGCTACTAATCGTCCCATATCTCTTTTAGTCCTTAGTTGTTAGTCCTTAGTTTTTAGTTTTCACTCGATGTAACCGAAGGCGCGCAGCTTGCTCTCCTGGTTGCGCCAGTCCTTCTCGACCTTGACATAGAGTTCGAGGAACACTTTCTTCTCAAAGAATTTCTCGATGTCCTTGCGGGCCTCGATGCCCACGTGCTTGAGTTTGCGGCCCTGGTGGCCGATGATGATCCCCTTCTGGGTATCGCGCTCGACATAGATGACTGCCATGATGTGAATGGCGGTGTCGCTCTCGTCAAATTTCTCGACGATGACCTGGGTGGCGTAGGGCACCTCCTTGTCGTAGGTCATGAGGATTTTCTCCCTCACGATTTCGGTGACAAAGAAGCGGCTGCTGCGGTCGGTGAGGGCATCCTTGCCGAAGTAGGGTGGGCTCTCAGGCAGCAACTCGACGATGCGCTTCATGATGTTGTCGACATTGAAGTTCTCGAGCGCGCTGGTGGGGAACACCTCGGCGTTGGGCAGGAGCTGCTTCCACTGGTCGATGATGCGCATCAGGTCATCGTTGCCCTTGAGCAGGTCGATCTTGTTGATGATCAACAGGATGGGGATGTTCTCCCTGGCCACGCGGTCGAGGAAGTCCTGATTCTTGGTGGGCGACTCGATGACGTCGGTGACATAGAGCAGCACGTCGGCATCGACGAGGGCGCCGGTCGAGTACTCGAGCATGCTCTGCTGCAGCCTGAATTTGGGCTTGAGCACGCCGGGCGTGTCGCTGAACACGATCTGGTAATCCTCACCATTGACGATGCCCATGATGCGGTGGCGTGTGGTCTGTGCCTTGCTGGTGATGATGGACAGGCGCTCACCCACCAGGCGGTTGCTCAGTGTCGATTTTCCCACGTTGGGGTTTCCCACGATGTTGACGAATCCTGCTCGATGCATTTTTAGTCCTTAGTTTTTAGTCCTTAGTCCTTAGTTTCTAGTTGGTGGTTATTTATTCAAGAAGCATCGCTACTCGTGAGTATTGCGCTTGTGAGTAGTGATGCTTCAGGTGATGTGTCCGGTCTTATTACAGCGACCAGATGAGGTACAGGGCTCCCCAGGTGAATCCGGCGCCAAAGGCGGTGAGGACCATCTTGTCGCCTTTCTTGAGGCGGTGCTTGTTCTCGTCAAGACACAAGGGGATGCTGGCAGCACTGGTGTTGCCGCGGTGCTCGATGTTGACAAGCACCTTGCTCTCGTCGATGCCCAGACGCTGGCCGACGGCCTCGATGATGCGCAGGTTGGCCTGGTGAGGCACAAACCACTGGATGTTCTCGTTGGTGAGATTGTTGCGCTTCATCACGTCGCGGCTCGAGGTGAGCATGTCGATGACGGCATGGCGGTAAACAGCGCGGCCTTCCTGATAGACACAGTGGAAATTGGCATCCACGGTTTCGTGGCTGGTGCGCAGGGCCGAGCCACCGGCCTTATAGACCAGGTGCTCCAGTCCCGAGCCATCTACATGGAAGATGCCGTCCATCACGCCGATGGGCTCCTCGGTGGGCTCGAGCAGCATGCAAGCTGCAGCATCGCCAAAGAGCGGGCAGATGGCACGGTCGGTATAGTCCACCATGCTCGACATCTTCTCGGCCGACACGACGATCACCTTCTTGTAGATACCAGCGCGGATAAAGGCAGTAGCCTCATACAGTCCCACCAGAAAACCAGCACAAGCAGCCTGGATGTCATAGGCATAGGCCTTTTTTTCGATGCCGGTGGCATGGGCGATGATCGATGCCGTCGAGGGGAAACGATGGTCGGGATTCGACGTCGGGCAGATGAGCAGGTCGATGTCGTTGCGGTCGGTACCGGTCTCCTCGAGCAGCTTGTTAACGGCCTGGATGCCCATATAGGACGAGCCGACCGGCTTCTTGAGGATGCGACGTTCCTTCACACCCACACGGGTGGTAATCCACTCGTCGTTGGTGTCCACCATCTGTGACAGCATCTCGTTGTCCAGCACGTCATCGGGGATGTACGAAGCGATGCCTGTGATCTTTGCGTTCAGCATAAGCTAGAAAGCTTTATCTATATATTCTTTTGAGGTGTGTTTAAATTCAATATCCCAAATGAGGATGAACACCTAATGGCAGATTCAGCCCATTCAGGATATATCGTTAGCGTTCATCGTGGTACGCCTCACCGAGGCTCTCGCCACAGTCAGGCAGGCCAGCGATTTAGGCTTCCTCCTTGCCCATCACGTTCTTGCCACGGTAGTAACCGCACTCGGGGCATACGGTGTGATAAACATGCCATGCACCACAGTTCGAGCACTGAGCGATGGTCGGAGCCACAGCCACGTCGTGGGTGCGGCGCTTAGCGGTACGAGTCTTAGACTGTCTTCTTTTAGGATGTGCCATTTTCTTGTAGTTTTATTGAAAAATTATTGTTCTTTCAGTTTTTTAAGCGCCTCCCACCTGGGGTCGGTGCCGGTTGTTTCACTCTCTTGGGTGTCATCGTCGTCGGGGACGGCCTCGACGCAATGACTGTCGAGCAGGTCGAGCATGACGGGGTTGCACTCATCGTCCTCATGACAGCGCGTCATCGGCATGGCCAGCAGCACGGTGTCGCGCACCAGGGGTGCGGCATCCAGCTCTCGCCAGTCCGATGGCACAATCAGGAGCTCGTCGTTGCTGTCGTCAAGCTCGGTGCCCATTTGCTCCACGTTCAGGCGGTAATCCACGTCCACCGGCAAATCCAGATCTTCGAGGCAACGGTCACAGGCAGTTGTCACTGTGCCCCTGCACGAGATCTCCAGGCGGAAGGTGCTCTCGCTCTTGCGCGTCACCGTCAGGGTGACATCAACATCGGCACGTCGCACTTCGATTTGCTCATCGGTATTGAAAAATGACTCGTCCAGATGACATTCAACCGCGTGAGTGCCAAATGGTAACGTCTTGATTTTCAACTTCAAAGCATCTACCATCTCCTGAAATTTTCGTTAAAGCGCCACAAAGGTATATCAAATTCCGCTAATATTCAACGTTTTTCTGATTTTTTTTGATATCAGCGGCTCTTGATGCGTCCTTGGAGTTCTCAAGAATTATCTTGGTCTTGACCCTTGAAGATGAGGTCATAGATGAGTTGCGTGCCGCCCAGGTGTGACTGGATATAGTCACCGGCCCTCTTGCCGCACTGCAGACGCAGGGGCTCGTTCTCAAGCAGGGGGTCCATGGCTGCCGAGAAGGAGTCGGCATCATGGATGCTCATGGCACCGTCAAGCTCGATGAGGTCGGCGGCCTCCTGGAACTTGTGGCACTTGGGGCCGAAGATGACGGGGATGCCATAGACGGCAGCCTCGTTGATGTTGTGGATACCGGCGCCGAAACCGCCGCCCACATAGGCGGCCTGGCCGTAGCGGTACAGCGATGACAAGAGACCGAAACTGTCGATGATCAGGCAGTCGCAGCCTTTAAGGTTGCGAGGGGTGGCCTCGCTGTAGAAACGGGCCGGACGTGCCAGCTTGGACATGAGCACGTGCAGGCGCTGACGGTCAAACTCATGGGGCGCAATGATGAGTTTCATCTCGCGGTGAGAGTTGAAGTAGGGGATGACGATGTCCTCGTCGGGAGGCCAGGAGCTGCCCATGACCAGGGTGAACTTGGAGTCCTCGACAAACTTCGACACGAGCGGGAACTCCTTGGCGGCAGCGCGCACGTCGGCCACGCGGTCAAAGCGGGTGTCACCCGCCACCACTACATTGTCGATGCCGATGCCCGCGAGCAACTCGCGCGACTGCTCATTCTGCACGAATAACATGTCGAAGCACTTGAGCATCTTGCGGAACATCCCACCCCAGGGGCGGAAGAAAATCTGCCCGGGCCTGAAGATGGCCGAGATGATGTAGGTGGGAACATTGCGACGCTTGAGCGCCTGCAGGTAGTTGCCCCAGAACTCATACTTGATGAAGATGGCCATCGACGGCTTGACCAGGTCAAGGAAACGCTTGACGTTGCGCGGCAGGTCAAAGGGGAGATACACCACCGTATCGACCATGCTGAAGTTCTTGCGCACCTCGTAACCCGACGGGGAGAAGAACGACAGCAGGATGTGGGCGTCGGGCTGCTCACGCTTGATCTTCTCGATGAGCGGACGGCCCTGCTCAAACTCGCCCAGCGACGAGGCGTGAATCCAGATGTAGCCCCCGGCGGGGTCGAGTTTGCGCTGCAAGGTGCGGAAACAGCGTCGCTGTCCTCGCAGCAGCAATTTGGCCTTGCGCTTACGCACGGCGGCAAGCTTCACGGCATTACGGTAGGTGGCGATACCCAGGTTATAAATCGGATCCATCGTTTTAGTCCTTAGTTTTTTAGTCGTTAGTAGAGAGGGGAGAGGTGCCCGCTGCGCAGGTAGTCCTTGTCGTGACGACGCTTCCACAGGTCGTTGTCGAGATAGAAACGGCAGGCAATCTGTTGCCAGAAACCGGTCATCTTGTCGGTGGCGTGAAAGGCGATGCTGCCGGTCAAGTCCACGAAGCGGTTGCTCACGATGTGGACAATGAGGTCGGTGCGGCTGTAGGTCTTGGTGTGATAATAGGGATCGCCCTGGATGAGCTGGCTGCCGAACTTGCGGTAGAGCGGCATCAGTTTCTGGCCGGTGTAGAAGGTCTCGTCGAGCTGAATCCATCGCCATCGGGCAGTCGCCGTGGCGATAAACCCGGCGGGTGACTCCCAACGATCGACGCTACGGTCACGCTCCATGTCGATGATGGCGCCAGCCGCCAGCCGGAGCGAGTCGAGCGCGGTGTGGCGTGACAGGTCGAGCCACACCATGGGGTTGAGTATCAGGTTGTCGTTGACGTGCTGTTCATCGGCGTGGTGGCGTGTCACTGCCAGGTGGCTGTATTGCAGGTGCCCGCCCAGCCTCAAGGGGCCGGCGATATGCCAATCGGTGTTGAACATGAAGGTGAAGGCCTCGCGCTGACGCTCGGTTTGCATCTGTCGCCAGTCCACAACCATTTCGGCATACCCGTCGGGCTTGATGAACTGGGTCATGATGCCCCGTATGTTGGGTTGGCAATAATGAAGCGAGTCGCTCCACAGGTAGCGGGGCATGTGTTCGACCATGAGCGAGCGCGGCATGAGACCTGCTGTCACGTGCCAACCGTTATTGTTGTTGTAGCGGTAATAGAGCGTGGGCAGCACTTTGTAGCCGTCGAGATTGTCGATCATGGGCTGATACCAAACCACACCGCCCTTGAGGACATGCTCGCCGTTGAGCATCGAAATGCCCAGCTCGGGAGCCAGACGTGTGAACAACGCGGTCTGGTCAGGAGTGGTGCTGTCCTCGCCGCCCTCGCGGTTATTGAGCAGCATGCTCGCGTCGATGCTCCATTCCAGTTCTTGAGCCGTCATCGGCTCCAGGTGTAGCAACGACAGGAATAATATGGCGATGAGCCAATTACGCATCGGCGGGCATCTTGATTCTATCGATGCCTGCATTGAGGCGTGCGAGGGTCTCGTCACGTCCCAGCAGACGGGTGATCTCAAACATGTGCGGACCGCGGCATTCGCCCACGACAGTCAGGCGGAATGCATTCATCACGTTGCCCTTGTGGTAGCCGTTCTTGTCGATCCAGTCCATGACCAGTTTCTCGCACTCCTCGACAT
The DNA here is from genome assembly GCA_900317325.1 of uncultured Prevotellaceae bacterium. GTDB lineage: Bacteria > Bacteroidota > Bacteroidia > Bacteroidales > Muribaculaceae > Sodaliphilus. Next base: position 136,968 of record ONGE01000002.1, on the reverse strand, counting down.
CTTCCATGTCGGCATTGTCGAGCAGGCCGGCGAGCTGGCGCATGAGTTCGGGTGTCTCGGGTTTCCAACGCTTGCGGATGTCTTTCTCGCTGTAGCTCTCGGGACGAACAAAGAAGAAGTCGGCCTGGCCCCACAGGTCGTTCACAAAGTTAGCGCGGTTCTTGACGAGCGCCACCACGCTGGTGATGTACTCGTCGCTGAAGTCGGCCACGTTCACGCCATGCTTCTCGAGCTCGGGCTTGAACAGCTGGGCCAGCTCACTGTCTTCCATATTGATGAGGTACTCGTGGTTGAACCACTTGCCCTTCTCGAAGTCGAACTTGGCGCCCTTGCGGGAGCAGTGGTCGATCGAGAATTCCTTGATGAGCTCGTCCATCGAGAAAATCTCGCGGTCGTCGCCGGGGTTCCAACCCAGCAGAGCCAGGAAGTTGACGACAGCCTGAGGCAGGTAACCGGCCTCGCGGTAACCGCTGGAGCGCTCACCGCTCTCGGGGTCCTGCCAGTCGAGGGGGAATACGGGGAATCCCAGACGGTCGCCGTCGCGCTTGCTCAGTTTGCCCTTGCCGTCGGGCTTGAGCAGCAGCGGCAGGTGGATGAATTCGGGCATCGTGTCCTCCCATCCGAAGGCTTTGTACAGCAGCACGTGCAAGGGTGCACTGGGCAGCCACTCCTCGCCGCGGATGACGTGCGATACCTCCATCAGGTGGTCATCGACGATGTTGGCCAGGTGGTAGGTGGGCAGGTCGTCGGCGCTCTTGTACAGCACCTTGTCATCGAGAATCGACGAGTTGATGGTCACGTCGCCGCGCAGCAGGTCGTGAACCACCACGTCCTGGTCGGGGTCGATGCGGAAACGCACCACCCACTTCGCACCGCTGTCCATCAAGGCCTTGACCTCGTCGGCGGGCAGCGACAGCGAGTTGCGCATCATGCCACGCGTGCGGGCATCATACTGGAAGTTCTTGATCTCCTGGCGCTTGGCCTCGAGTTCAGCGGGGGTGTCAAAGGCGTAGTAAGCTTTGCCGGCATCCAGCAACTGCTGGGTGTACTTGCGGTACAGGTCACGGCGCTCGCTCTGCTTGTAGGGGCCGTAGTTGCCGCCCTCGCGCACGCCCTCGTCGATGCCGATGCCCAGCCACTGCAGGGCCTCGTTGATATATTCCTCGGCACCGGGCACAAAGCGTGTGCTGTCGGTGTCCTCGATGCGCAGAATCATGTCACCGCCGTGCTGGCGGGCAAACAGGTAGTTATACAGTGCCGTGCGCACGCCGCCGATGTGCAGCGGACCCGTGGGTGAAGGCGCGAAACGCACTCTTACTCGTCTTTCCATTTTTTTCTCTTTTATATATATTACTATAATGTGTTGTCAAACAGTAAATCGGCGATTTGGGACATTGACGCATGGTCGGTCTGGTCCACATGGGTCGGAGTCACGGTGACATAGCCGCGTTCCAGCCAATAGTAGTCAGTCAGTCCCTCGCCCTTGTCGGCCATCTCAAAATCGCCGGTCAGCCAGTAGTAATCCCGGCCCGTGGGGTCCACGCGGTGCTCCCACTCGTTGACCCAGCGTCCCATGTCGCCAATGGTCACCTTCATGCCATTGAAGGTGGCGCCGTTCTCGACCTTGGGAATGTTCACATTCAGGCACACGTCTTTGGGCAGCCCGCCCTTGAGCACGCGCTCGGTGACGTGCTTCACTATAGGTTCACACACGCTTGTGTCGGCGTTGCCGCCATAGTCGCCATAGGAGAACGCCACGCTGGGCACACCGTGCAGGATTCCCTCAAAGACGCAGGCCATCGTGCCGCTGTAAAGCGTGTTCAGGCCGTTGTTGTAGCCGTGATTGATACCGGCTAGCACGATGTCGGGCATGTTGTCGGCCATCAACTGGCTCAGCGCAAGCTTCACACAGTCGGCAGGCGTGCCAGTCGCCAGGTACACCGTCAGTCCCGGCTCCTGTTTCACGAGGATGGTGCGCACCGGGTTCACAAAGGTGATCGCGCTCGACATACCGCTCTGGTGAACGGCAGGTGCCACGACAAACACGTCACCAATGGTGCGTGCCACTTTGATGAGGGTCTGGATGCCGTTGTAGCCGAATCCATCATCGTTGCTGATGAGAATCAGGGGTCGTTTCTTGTCCATTTTGGCCATGTGATTGAATTTGGCCGCAAAGTTACTATTTTTTTATGGAGATTTGGCAGAAAAGGAGTAACTTTGCCATGCTAAAAATAAATCTAATCAAAATCAAGAATTTATGAGACTGATCATTGAACCGGATTATGAACATGTATCGAAGTGGGCTGCCGAATTTGTGGCAGGTCGTATCAATGCTGCCAACCCCACTCCCGAGAAACCTTTCAAACTGGGTTGTCCCACCGGCAGTTCGCCCCTGGGCATGTATCGCGAGCTGATCGCCATGAACAAGGCGGGCAAGGTATCGTTCCAGAATGTCATCACCTTCAATATGGATGAATACTGCAACCTGCCTGAGGAGCACCCCGAGAGTTACCACTCCTTCATGTGGAACAACTTCTTCTCGCACATCGACATCAAGCCCGAGAATGTCAATATCCTCAACGGTAACGCACCCGACCTGGTGAAGGAGTGTGCCGACTACGAGGCCCGCATCCAGGCTGCAGGAGGCATTGACCTGTTCATGGGTGGCGTGGGCCCCGATGGCCACATCGCTTTCAATGAACCGGGTTCGTCGCTCACCTCACGCACGCGCCAGAAGACCCTTACCCAGGACACCATCATCGCTAACAGCCGCTTCTTTGACGGCGACCTGAACAAGGTGCCCAAGACGGCCCTCACCGTGGGCGTCGGCACCGTGATGGATGCCCGCGAGGTAATGATTATCGTTAACGGCCATGCCAAGGCACGCGCCTTGCAGCAGGCCATCGAGGGCGGTGTGTCACACATGTGCACCCTGAGCGCCCTGCAGATGCATCCCCATGCCGTCATCATCGCCGACGAGGCTGCCGTCGATGAGCTCAAGGTGAGCACCTACCGCTACTTCAAGGACATCGAGAAGGACAACCTGTAAACCAGGCGACTTCCCACGATAAAACAGTTCACCCTATAGATACTATAGAAACTATAGCGTCTATAGGGTGAAGTTTTTTTTGTGCCCCTAGGGCATAAAAAAAGCTGCTCGGGCCTAACGGCGGGAACAGCTTCAAACTTTCTTGTTGTAAAGCCTTGCTTACTTAGCGGGCTCCTCAGCGGGTGCCTCAGCGGGAGCAGCCTCCTCGGCGGGAGCAGCCTCCTCAGCGGGAGCAGCGGCGGTGCTGTCAACAACGGCAGCAGCGGTGGTATCAACAACCTCCTCAACAACGGCGGTGGTGTCCTCAGCAACCTCAGCCTGCTCGGCATTGTTGTTGGTGCACGAAATCATGCTAACGCTAGCGATAACAGCAAGAGCTAAAACTAACTTCTTCATTTTCTTTTGTACTTTTAAATAATAAAACAATTAATTTTCTGTTGTTAAAATCGGGTGCAAAATTATAACAAATTTCTCACGTGCAAACTTTTTTGAGAAAATTTTTAATTGATTTTTTTTGCTCAAGAAAAAATGCGGGCAAGAATCCGTTCGTTAATCGCTGATAATCAATGAAATAAAATAACGAACACCCGATTTTGGATGTTCGTTAAATTTTGTTAAGCGCAGGTCGGTGACCTTTTTTACCTGTCAATTTCGGCTCCGAAATCAGTTGCTGTAAAGGTATCGTTTAATGCTGCGCTTGGGTGTTTTGTCAAACTCTGTGGCCATTAACTGGATTTTGGCGATGCGTTCATAGGGGGCCACCAGTTTGTTCAGCTCGTTGCGGATTTCCTCCATGAGTTCAGGCAGCTTGTCGCGTGTCACGCCCAGCTGGTCCATCGCGTCATAGTCGGGATATACCAGGGCCACCAGCTTGCCCTCACGCATCACGACGAGACTCTCGCTCACGTAGAGCATATTGTTCAGTTTGGCCTCGATTTCCTCGGGGTAGATGTTCTGACCGCTGGAGCTCAGCAGCATGGTCTTCAATCGTCCCCTTATAAATAATGTACCGTCGGCATTCAAGGTACCCATGTCACCGGTGTGCAGCCATCCGTCCTCGTGCAGTACCTTGTCGGTGGCCTCGCTGTTGTGGAAATAGCCCTGCATGACGTTCTCGCCCTTCACGCAGATTTCGCCCGGGATGTTCTCGGGGTCATCGCTCAGGATCTTGCACTCCATGATGCCGGGCAGGATGCGGCCGGCGCTGTGGGGCACGAACTCGCGCCAGGGTGTGTGGCTCACCAGCGGGCCGCACTCGGTCATGCCGTAGCCCACAGTGAACGGGAATTTGATCTTATACAGGAAATCCTCGACCTCGGCGTTGAACGGAGCACCGCCCACAATGACTTCTTCAAACTCTCCGCCAAAGGCTTCAATCAGTTTGTTGCGGATTTGTGCATAAATGCGCTTGTCGAGATAGGGCACTGCCAGCGCCCAGCGCAGGGCACCCTTGCTGATCATGGGCACAATCATCTTGCTGTAGATCTTCTCCAGCACCAGAGGCACGGTGAACACCACGTTGGGCTTGATCTCGGCCATAGCCTTGACCAGGATCTTGGGTGACGGGATGCGGCCCAGCAGGGTGATGTGGCCTCCCACAGCCAACGGCGTGAGCATGTCGAATGCGCACCCGAATGCGTGTGCCAGCGGCAGGAAGGCCAGGTCGCGCGACCCCTTGAAGTGCAGGCCCGAGTTGATGCCATAGACCATGTTGCCGGCCAGGTTGTTGGCGGTGAGCATCACACCCTTGCTGAAACCCGTTGTGCCCGACGTGTAGTTGATCTCGACCAGGGCTTCGTTGGGCACATCGGCATAGTGGATGTCGTTGCGGTAGAAGCCCTCGCGGTATTTCTCGTTGAAGGCGTCTTCGAGGCTGTCCTTGGCCTTGGTGATATGCTCTTCTCCGTCTTTCACCGCCAGCAGTTTCTTGTCCTCGAGCTGGAAGACGGCACGCACGCGCGGCATCTTGTCAAACTCCAGGTTCTCCCAGATGCTCTTGCTGATGAACAGCATTGTGGCCTCGCTGTGGTTGATGATGTGCTGGGCATCGGCGGGGTTGAATTCCTGAAGGATGGGCACGATGACGGCGCCATAGGTGATGGTGCCCATGAAGACGGTTACCCAGTTAGGGATGTTTTTGCCGATTAGGGCAATGCGGTCGCCCTGCTTCACTCCACTGTTCTCGAAAAGCATGTGCAACTTGGCGATATTGCGGGCAAAGTCACCGTAGGTGAGCCTCTCGCCGGTATTGTAGTCGGTCAACGCGGGCAGTTCCCAGTTATCGATGAAACTGCGCTCATAAATCTTGATCAGGTTTTCCTTTATCATAACGGTAACGGGTTTATTAACTGCAAAGGTAATCAAATTAATCTAATATCACCTATTAAAAAACAATAATTGATTTCGCATCGAGGTCACATGAGGGCAACAAGGGCTGATCAACGTCAAGAGACCCGGCCTCAACGGGCCAGGTCTCTTGATGAATGTTCACTTGCTGCAGGCTGTGCAGCTATGGGAGCGCATGTGTTACTTCTTGCGGATGCAGCGTACGCTGTGACCGAAGGTGCAGGCGTGGCCCGAAGTGGTGTAGCGCACCATGTTCTTGCTCGTCTGGTTGAAACGAATCATCTGGAACGAGGGGATGGAGCTCAGGGGATCCTCATAGGGGGTAGTGCTCCAGTACCAGGCGTCGGCGCCGTCATCGGCATCGCCGGTGGCCGGTGAGTACAAGCCAGCGGCCCATACGTTGAAACCAGTCACATTGGTACCCTCCTTGCCCATGTTCCACGAGTAGTCGGTGTCGCTCTTGAAATTGTTGGCCAGAGGACCACCGTAGGTGCGCAGGGCAGCCCACTGATTCTGGCTGGGAACTTCCCAACCCTCGGGAGCCAGCATGTCGGCATTGACGATGCAGTAGCCGTTGTAGAGCATACCGAAGATGGGGATGTATTCATCATCGTCGGCATACACGTGGTAAGCACCGGTGGTGTTGGCATTCCATTCGCTGGTCTGTGTGGACTTATACATGGGAATGGCAGAACCGTCAACCCACTTCGAGGCACGCAGGTTCTCGGCCATCCAGTACTGGGTACCGATCTTCACGATTTGGTAAACCTGTTCCTCGCTGCCACGATTGTCCACGAGCAGGTCGGCCTCGACAATAGTGGGCTCGGCCATTTCGGGAGCGGCGATGACGATTTCGCCGTTTACCAGATATACCATCGACAGGGGAGTGCTGTTGCCGTCGGTGTAAGCTACCGTGTTGTTCTCCTCGTCCCAAACGACGGTGCCGCCGTCACTGGCCGAAACACCCTTGGTGAGGATAGCATAGCCGTTCTCGTCGCAGGGGTAAACAACCACGCGCTGGTCGTCATAATCCTTGATGTATTCCTTGCACACCTCGGCCACCTTCACGCCGTTGTACATCACGCGCTGTACCCAGCAGTCGTTGAAGCTGGTGGGGATGGCGATGCTCAGTGCGGGCATTGAGATGGACTTCTCGGGAGCGACAAAGGTGGTGGTGACCATGTCACCAGCGATGCCGTACTTGTCGTAGGCGATGGTGGCGATGACGTAGGTCTCGCCGGGAACCATGTTCTCGACTACCATGTTGACCTCGCCCTGATTGTCGCTGATGGCGCATGCGGCAAGAGCCTGGGCGGCGTTCTCAGCCTCGCTGGCGGGCAGGATAACGATGCGATAACCCTGGGCGGCATCGCTCATGGTGATGTTCATGTTCACGTTGCCGTTGTCACCGTCCCACTCGATGGCGTTGACTGTGGCGTTGGCCACGACATCGCCCTCGATGAGGTCAAACGACAGGCTGTCGACGTCGGCAATGTTGTAAACGGTCACGTCACCGTTCTTCATGGTGACGATGAGGCGGTTGGGGGTTGTCTGCGCATAACTTGCGATGGTGAAGGCAACCAGTGCTATGAGAGTGAAAAACTTTTTCATCATTTCTTGAATTTAATGGATGTGTTGTTAATAGTGATAATGTAGATGCCGCGTTCCAGGTGGGCGATGTTGATGTCCTCACCGTTCCAGTTGCGGTTGGAGTAGAGTTGCTGACCACTGGGATTCCAAATGGTCACGGTACCGCTGGTGGCACCGATTACCCTGATTGAACTCTCGCTGGTTGCGATGCGCAGCTGTGACGTGATGTCACGAATCGTAGTAACTGATGAGGGGGTGTCGTCACTGTCGGTGAACTTGATGGACATCACATTACTCAGGTCAAAGTACTGCTCGACGCCCGTCTTTCCTGTCACCACGATGTCGCCCCCGTTAAATGTCACCTTGGTGACATCGAGCAGGCTCCATGAAGCCAATGCCCCTCCGCTGGGCTCAAAAAATGTCATGTTGGACTGGGCTTGAGCCCCTCCGCAACACAACATCGCCAGCACGAGGGCCAGGAATGTTTTGTAAATTTTGATCATGATAATTGTTGTATTAAATGAAAAAAAAAACGGTAGTTCAGGGTTGATTGAGGTTATCGTCTGGGTCTTGGATCGGCATCAAATGTCGGGGAACTTGAGCTCGGCGATTTTCATCATGCGTGAGATGTCGAAATAGAAGCCCTCGGCGCTCTTGCCGGCGACGGGTTGCACCTTGATGTAGTCGATGCCCCCGTCCAGGGTTTCGTGATCGGTGGCGACGAATCCCAGGAAGTTGATGATATTGTACTCGTGCTCAGGAGCAATGACGACCCAAGGCTCTTCCTTGGTGCCCTTGCCGCTGGACATGATGGCCGCGATGAGTCGGTCGAGGCGATACTGCCAAACGGCAGCACGCGCGTGTTTCTTCTTCTCCTTGAGGACGTAGATGTAGAAGTTCATCTGGTTCATGTCGAACATGTTGTCGTTCAACGACCACTCGGCATACTTCTCGATGCTGTCACACTCGGCGCGCGAGTGGGGCTGCTTGTAATAGAGTTCCTCGACCTTGTTGCTGAAGACGCTCTCGCGGAAGGGGTCGTAGTCCTCCTGGAAGGTGTAGCCGTAGTAGAAATTCCTCCACGCCTCGATGCTCAAGGTGGTGTCGTTGCTGGTGAAAGCCTTCATCAGCTTGGGGTAGTAATAGTTGTTGTTGGGGTCGGAAATGACCTTCTTGACGTGGTCAAAGTCCACCTTCTTGATGGTGAACTTGCCGGGCGGAGTGCGCTCGGGTATCTGCTGTACCTGTGCCTGGCTGCTGGCCGCAGCGAGGATGGCGACAGCGAGTGTGAGGATATATATCAGTCGTTTCATGTAAGTCGGTTTTTCAGTTTTTAATCGATGACCAGTCCCATGACAGCGATGCACACGATCGACACGGCGACGATGGCCGGCAGACACTTGGCGAGGAAGTAGCGCCCGAACATGGTCGACGGCATGAGCATCCAGCGGCCGGCGGGTGTGCGGCTGTAGGCAAGTTGCCCCATGGCGGCTCCCAGTATCACTCCCAGCACCATGAGCCGTGGCGCGAGCAGGATGCCCAGCATGCCGCCTGCCATGGCAGTGAATCCCACATACAGGTTGCTGGAACTGTTGCCGTCGGGCTCGCCGCTGGGCGAGAGGTAGAAGAGTGCCACCGTGATCAGCGTTGCCACACCCCAGAAGATGAACGTCACCATGGGCACAGCGATGTAGTAACTCCAGTGCATGAGCAGCAGTCCGATGTAAGCCGGTACCGCTGCAACCCAACGGGGCTTCAGCACGAGTACCAGAGCGGCAATCAGGCAAAGGGCGCCTGCGATGAGTAGAAACTGATGTAATACCATGGGATGGCTTATCTTACTTATAATATTTTAAAACACGAGAAACTGCCGTTTTATTGCCCGACGGGGGCAAAATTATTTCGCGTTCTCGGCCTCCTTGCCGTTGTAGGGCGGCGGGGTGTTGCTGTCGGATGCTGCAGCGGTCTCGCTGGAGGGCTTGATGTCGCCGGGGTAGGAGACGCGGGCATGATAGGCCGTGCGCAACCGCTCGACAAAGAGTCGCTTGATTGATTCCACGTCGCGGAAGCTGATGGGGGCCTCGCGCAAGAGGCCTTCGGCAATCTGCGAATCGATGATCTTGTTGACCATAGCAGCGATGGCTTCCTCGCTGTGGTCGCTCATGCTCTTGGTGGCGGCCTCACAGGCGTCGGCCATCATCAGGATGGCAGCCTCCTTGGTCTGCGGATTGGGACCGGGGTAGGTGAACGGTGTGCGGTCTATTTCAACGTCGGGGTTGGCTTCCTTGGCCTTGTAGTAGAAGTATCGCGTCACGCCCTTGCCGTGGTGCTGCAGGATCAGGTCCTTAATGACCTTGGGCAGGTCGGCCTCCTCGGCGAGCTTGATGCCGTTGCTCACGTGGCCGATGACGATTTTAGCGCTGTCCTCGGGTCTGACGAGATGGTCGTGCGGATTCTCGCCGATCTGGTTCTCGGTGAAGAAGGCGGGATTCTTGGTCTTGCCGATGTCGTGGTACAGGGCACCGGCCCTCACGAGCTGCATGTTGGCACCGATGAGCAGGGCCGCCTCTCCGCCCAGGTTGGCCACCTGCAGCGAGTGCTGGAAAGTGCCGGGACAGTTGGTGGACAGCTTGCGCAACAACGGGTTGTTGATGTCGGCCAGCTCGAGCAGGGTCATCGACGAGGTGAAGCCGAAGGCTTTCTCCACGATGGGGATGATGTAGAAGGCAAACGAGAGGATGACGCAGTTGACCAGGAAGAAGCCGAAGTTGTATTTGTCGATCTTGTTCAGGTCGCCCTCGTTGATGAGTGTCATGGCGATGTAGGTGATGCAGTAGGCCAGGAAGATGAATGCGGCACACTGTACCAACTGGGCACGCTTGGTCAGTTCCTTGACCGAGGCGATGGCGATGATGCCCGCCAGGAACTGCATGATGATGAACTCGGCTTGATGGCTTGTCGCCACGAGCGAGCAGATGAGCACCGTGACGATGTGGACAAAGAACGAGGTGTGGTCGTCAAAGAACGACGACACGATGATGGGCACGAGGGCGAATGGAATGACATACAGCATCGTGTACTTGTACTTCACACACAAGAACACGGCGATGACAAACACCGTGATCAAGCCGATGAGGAATATCATCCTGCGCGTGCTCCTGAAGACCTGGTTGCGCTGCCGCTTCATGAAGAAGTAGAACGCGAGCATCATGGTGGCCACGATGAGCATCTGACCCAGCAGGTTGAGCGTCTCGTCGACGTTGCGCTGCTTGTTGCGGCGACCTGTCTCGTTCTGGTAGCTCTGGATGGCTGCGGCTTTTTGCGGCGTGACGATTTCGCCTCGGGTGATGATGGCTTCGCCGGCTTGGACGGTGCCGGGTGAGCGCAGGGCGTCGCGCAGGTCCTCGCTGAGCCATTTCTCGTTCTCCTCGACATCTACCATCATATTGGGCACCAGGTAATTGCTGATGTCAACCATCTTCAAGGCCTCTTGGATGGCCGCATTGCCTTTCAGCGTGTCGGTGAGCCACGAGTAGGCTTGTCTGACGGTCTTCATGTTGCGGGTATCCACAACCTGAAGTTCGTTGTTGCCCACGAGGAAACGCAACTGCTTGCCGGAGCGTATGTCGTTGGCGGCATCGTTGTCAACGATACCGTCGTTGTAGAGCTTGTAAACAGCCTGCAGCAGAGCCTGGCTGCCGGGACGTCCGTTCAGGGCGCGCGACAGGAGCGCCTGCTGCTGCTCCCCCTTCTTGCGGTCGAGGTTGTAGATCTTGGAGAAGTTCTGGTTCACACTGTCGGTGATGTGCTTGCGCGTAGCCTCGTCAAGCTCTATGTCGAACTGGAAATTGGCCTCCAGGCGCGGATGGAGCCACGGTTTGCCCACCTCAAAGCTATAGGTGTGGTTGACCTCACGGCTGAAGAACAGTGCCGTGGCGATGAGGCCGATAGACAGTACCAGCAGAGCGGTGATGATGTAACTGTTGTTCTTGTATTTCATCTCGAGTTATGTTCGCTTCGTTAGGTAATTCATTTGGTGGTCAACTCCTTCTTGCGGCAGTGTTGACGCCTTTCACTTTCTTGATCTCACGACACAGGCTGGTCACGACGTCGGCGTTGCTCACGAGGACCTGGAGGTCGCAGTTGAACACGCCGTCGTCGGCCGTGACGTTCATCTGCTTCATGTTGATCGACATGTTGGTGGAGATGATGTTGACGATGGTCTGCAAGATGCCTTGCTGGTCGATGCCCTCGATGTGAATGGTGGCCAGGAAGCGGTCGCTGTGACCTTCCCAGCGCGTTTGCAGCAAGCGTGAGCCGTAGCTCACCTTGAGCCGTGCCAGGGTGCTGCAGTCTATCTTGTGGACAATCACCACACCGGCCTCGTTGACATAGCCCACGACATCATCGCCCGGAATGGGATGGCAGCATCCTGCAATCTTGTAGTTGCTCACACCGTCGCGGGTGATGAGGCTGTAGATGGCTTTGGTGTCGATGGCCTTGCTCGCCTCGCGGGTGGTCTGCTTGGGCTCTTCCTTACCCTTGAACGGGTTGCGCCACCAGTTGCGGCGTCCGGTCGGCTCTTTCTTGACCATATCCTCGTTGAGGGTGATCTCGTTGTTGCCGATCATGTAGAACAGTTCTTCCTTATTAGCGACGAATTGCCTGCTGATGGCCAGCGAGAGCACTTCGTTGCTGAATTCGATGTGATGCTCTTTAAGGAAATCCATGAAGCGTCGCTCGCCCTCCTCGACGACGAGACGGCGCTGGTGACGCAGGGCGGCACGCAGGCGCGTCTTGCCCTTGGCGGTGACCACAAATTTCTCCCATTCGGGCTTGGGCGACCCTGAGTTGCTGGTGATGATTTCCACTTGGTCGCCGCTCACGAGCTTGTAGGACAAGGGCCTGAGTTTGTGGTTCACGGTGCCGGCGATGCAGTGGGTGCCCAGGTCGGTGTGCAGGGTGAATGCGAGGTCGAGCACCGATGCGCCCTTGGGCAGCGTGATGGTCTCGCCCTTGGGAGTGAACACGACAATCTCGCTCGAGAACAGGTTGAGCTTGATCGTGTCCATGAAGTCGATGGCATTGGGCTGCGGGTCCTTGAGGATGTCGTTGAGCGTGCTCAGCCAGGTGGTGAGCTCTTCTTCCTCCTCGCCTTCGCCGATCTTGTATTTCCAATGGGCGGCAAAACCGCGCTCGGCAATGTCGTCCATCTTGCGGCTACGTATCTGCACCTCCACCCAGTTGCCGTCGGGACCCATGACGGTGACGTGCAGGGCACGGTATTTGTTCACCTTGGGCGTGGTGAGCCAGTCGCGCACGCGGTCAGGATGCTTGGTGTAGACCTCGGTAATCTCGTTGTAGATGTTCCAGCAGATGCGTTTCTCGGCACTCTCGTCGTCGCACTCAAAGATGATGCGGGCGGCATACAGGTCATAAACCTCATCAAAGGGGATGTGCTTGGTCTGCATCTTGTTCCAGATCGAGTAGCACGATTTGACGCGCGTGTTGAACTCGTACTTGAGCCCCATGTTGTCGAGGCGCTCACGGATGGGAGCCGAGAAGCGGGCGAACAGTTCGTTGCGCTCTTCCTCGCTGGCACAGATCTGGTCCTTGATGCGCTGGTATTCGCTGGGATGGTTGTACTTGAAACTCAAGTCCTCGAGTTCGGTCTTGATGGCATACAGGCCCAGGCGGTGGGCCAGCGGGGCGTAGACGTAGAGCGTCTCGCCGGCGATTTTGTACTGCTTGTTGGGGGGCATCGACGACAGGGTGCGCATGTTGTGCAGACGGTCGGCCATCTTGATGAGCACCACGCGGATGTCCTCGCCCATGGTGAGCAACAGTTTGCGGAAGTTCTCGGCTTGCAGCGAAGCCTGGTCGCCGAAGATACCGCCCGAGATCTTGGTCAGTCCGTCAACGATGCGCGCGATTTTCTTGCCGAATTGCGCTTCGATGTCCTCGACGGTGTAGTCAGTGTCCTCGACCACGTCGTGCAGCAGGGCGGCACTGATGCTTGTCGATCCCAGTCCTATCTCCTGAATCACGATGGTGGCTACAGCGATAGGGTGCATAATGTAGGGCTCGCCCGAGCGGCGCCTGATGCCCTTGTGGGCGTCGCGCGCAAACTTGAAAGCCTTGTCAATGATCTCGACCTTCTTGCGGTGATTGCTTGACAAATAGATATTTAGCAAGTTGTGGTAGGCCTGATCGATCATCTGGTCTTCCATCTCGGGTGTTATGTTGTTGTTCTGCATCATGGGTCACAAGCGTTTTGTTTAAACTACAAAGGTAGTAAAAGTTTTTGAAATCGGATATTAGACATTAGATTTTAGCTGTCAGACACTAGACATTAGACGTTAGATGGGACTGGTGGCTGATTCCAGAAAACTGAAGTCAGCCTTGGCCTTGGCTGGGGGGACGGACACCGAGGGCGGGTGAGGTGACGTTGAGGTGACGACGCCAGTCGCTGGTGGGAGTGTGCAGCCAGACGTAGCCCTGCTTGATGTCGATTTCGGTAGCCGGGTCGATGCCTTGCGGCAGGCGCAGGATGCCGCGCACGCGGCCGTTCTGGTCGCAGATCTGGATGCCCAGGTTGGTGACGGCCCACAGGTTGCCGTCGCCGTCGAAGGTGATGGTCTGGATGTCCAATGGGCGGCTGTCGTCGTTGTGCAGCCAGTAGAAGGGCTCGCCATAGGAGGGCTTGCCGTCTATTAGCAGGTATTGCCACACGGTGTTGCCCGGGGTGGTGGGAATCATGGCGATATTGGTCAAGTCGGGGAAGATGATGCGGGTCACGGCATTACCCTCGGTGCCGTTGCCTACTTTCTCCCATCCCTTGTCCTCGTCGGTGATGAGGGTGCTGAGGAAATCGTTTTGGGTCACACCCACGGCGGGCGCTGCGGGCCAGTCTCGCCACATCCATTGCATCACTCGGGAGAAAATCTCGGTGGCGCGATTCACGTTATGGCCACTGTCGCTCCAGTCCATCTGTACGTCATAGCCGGCAAATTCCAGTGCACTGGCCATCATCTGGTTGCCTTCATACCAGTGGCCGAACAGCGGGTTCCAAGCGTCGGCTGTGCCATCCTGGATGAAGATGCGCAGGGGCAGCGGTTCGGTTTTGCGTACCAGCGCCTGCAAGTCGTTGCCGCCTCGCATGGCCACAAAGGTGCCCACGCCGGTGAATACCTTGCCGAACAGGTCCGGCCGATGCCACGCGGCATTGAAGGCCGCGATGCCGCCGCTGCTCAGTCCAAAGATCATTCGGTCCTGAGGCTGGCGAGACAGACGGATGGGCGTTTTCTTGGGTGTGGTCATCTGCTCGACGGCAGGCAGCACTTCGGTCTCGAGGAAACGTGCAAACAGGTCGGTTGTGCTGTCAAACTCGTAGCAGCGGTTGTAGCGCAGTACGGTGCCCTCGGCATCCTTGATGAGGCCCGGTTGCACAAACACGCCGATGGTGCAGGGCATCTTGCCCGCGTCGATGAGCGAATCCATGACCTGCGGGGCGTTGCACAACACGCCGTCGAGTCCCACATACAGGGCGGCAGGTCGCTTGCCGTCATAACTGTCTGGGACATAGACCTGGAAGGTGTGAACCGTGCCCGGGTAAATGGTGGAGCTCTCCAGCTTGCCGTCGAGTATCGTGTGGCCGGCCACAGCCTTGAGTGCCAGGACGGCCAGTATCATTAACCATGTAAATCGTCTAGTGTTCATCTCTCTTGCATTTTGATTGGCGCAAAACTATAATAAATCGGGCAAAATTGCAAATCATCTAACTCTATTAAGTATAATTAGCGGTGGCTCCTGTACCAGTGAAAAAGAAACGTGCGCTCCGCGATGGGAACGCACGTTTGATTCAGTTATTATTGAATGATTTGTTTTCTTAAAGTACCCTGCAGGCGCCCACATAGCGGCGGCTGTAGTAGGACTCGGTGTTCTTGCTCTCGGTCACGCCGCTGCTGCAGGCCGAGTGGATGAAGTGGAACGTGTTGTCCTCGTTCACCTTGGTGACGATGCCCACATGACCCACGCCGCCACGGCCCGAACGGCCCTGGAAGAACACGAGGTCACCGGGTTGCAGGTCGTTCTTCTTGACGCGCACACCGTCAAAAATCTGGCCGCGAGAGGAACGATCCAAATCGATGCCGAAACGCTTGAACACGTAGCTGGTGAAACCCGAGCAGTCAAAGCCGCGGGGTGACATGGCACCATAACGATAAGGCGTACCGCGGAAACGGTAAGCGTAATTGATGACTTGGTCAACGATGTTGTTGCGGCTGTTTTGTTCTAACTGTTCGAGAACGGTGCCCTGCTTACGCGTTTCCAAACGCTGAGCCTGGGCCGAAAAACCTGTAAAGGTGATAGCAATGATGATAAATAATGCCGATAAACTTATTTTACTGTTGATAAAACTCATAATTAATAATTTTGAGGACTGGAAAATCCGCTCATCGGCGGCCTTTTCGTTAAGGGCATTGAGAACGAAGCAATGCCGTGCGCCCTGGTTTGATGATGCAAAGGTACTCCAACCTGCCAACCCGACCAAACATCTTAAACACTTGTAAACATTTGGCAAAAATCGCGTTTTTAACAAATTGTTCCACGCAAATCCACTGATAATAGGGCCTCACGGCATGTCCGAATGTTTAATTTTTGGAAATGAAAAATGAAAAAGTTTACACTTTTTAACAATAAATGGCATCCTATAAGATTTATTTTTTGGATTTTTGCTACCAAAAATGGTTTTCAACTTAAACAAAATGCCTTCCCGAATTGCAAAATGCAACAGGAAAGGCACGTTTTATCAAAAAACGGATAAATCGCCCCAAAATGCCCCTGTGAAACCCTCCTTCAACCCGTGGAACAATGGCGTTTTTTTGCCCAGGGTGACTTTGGACGTTGGGAACGGGTCGGAAGCGATGGCTGACGGCTAGTTGGTGATGAAGTAGCCGCCGTTGCTGGGCAGGACTCGGTACTGGCGCATTCCCACCTTGTTGGTAATGGCTACACCGCTCAATGGGCCACCGTCGCCGGTCAGCGGATTGAAGCGCGAACCGCAACGGGGACACACGGCGTCATAATTCTCGGAACTGATCGACAGGATGACTTCCTGGCTGCTCTCGACAGGGCAGGACAGGTCATAGGCCATCGGGCCATCGATGCCCATCATCAGAAGCACACCGCCATAGCCGGTGTAGGTGTTGACATTGTAGGGGAAATTGGAGGGCAGGCGCTTATCGCGGTTGAAGATGCGGTAATCCCCCATGCCGTACACGCCGTAGGCACCCCACATGGCATAATTGCCCAGGTCGATGCGCACCATGAAGCGCGGCACAGTCTTGTTGTCGATGTGGTCACATGCGCTGAACATCATCAACGCCATCAGTGCAGTAAAAGCTGTCAGTATCTTGTGAAATCTCATTTTCTGTTTCATTATTTTATCTTATATAACGTAAAAAATGGTCATTTGATTGTAAAAGTTCCCAGAAAACTGTAATTTTGCATCCACAAAACAAGTCCCGTAAGTATTTGACTTGATGATGTAAAATTGGGTTAACTGCTTGCATTACTTAGACTTATAACCATTATTTAGGCATGGAACCGCTTTTTTCCATCATAACAGTCACGTGGAATGCCGCTGACGTCATCGCCCCGACACTGGAGAGTGTGAGGCGACAGACGAGCAGTGACTATGAGATGCTGATCATCGATGGCGCCTCGACCGACAGGACGCTCGACATCGTGAGGGGCGCGTCCATTGCCTCGTTGCGTGTGTTCAGCGAACCCGACAAGGGCCTGTATGACGCGATGAACAAGGGTATCTCGCGGGCGTGTGGACGTTACCTGATTTTCCTCAATGCCGGCGATGCCTTTGCCGACGATGCGGTGCTGGCACGTCTGACGCTGCTCACTGTCGACAATCCTGGGGTCATCTACGGGCAGACCCAGCTGGTGGATGCCAATCGTGAGGTGGTGGGAGAACGCCACTTGAGAGCGCCCAAACGACTGACTGTAAACAGCTTCCTCAATGGCATGGTGGTGTGTCATCAAGCTTTTGTAGCGCGACGTGACCTGGTGCCCGACTATGACATGAGCTATCGGCTGAGCGCCGATTATGATTGGTGCATCAGGGTATTGAAGCAGTCTCCTGCCAATGCCTATGCCGGTCACAAGCCCATTATCAGCTATCTGGCCGACGGCATGACGACGCGCCACCACCGCGCCTCGCTCTGGGAACGCTACCGCATCATGTGCAAGCACTACGGCACGATGCGCGCCACGCTGGCTCATCTGAGCTTCATCCCCCGTTACCTGAAGCGCCGCCTGAGCGGCAGCGCCAACCGTCAGTGACGGGCGGCGATTCATGACCTTATTATTACGGACTAATTAACCACGACACGATACATGAACGATAAGAAATCAGGCAATATCATCGTCCGCAATTGGCGACGTTTCAAGAGCTGGTACAAGGGTTTGTACCGCGGTCGTCCCTGGTGGGCCAAGACGCTGGCTGCCCTAGGAACTTTTATCGTCTTATTCCTGCTTTACCTCGTTGCAGTCGATATCAACCTGCTGTGGCTCTTCGGCAAGTCGCCCAGCACCTACAGCATCATGCATCCTCGCAACCCCGAGGCAAGTTACCTGTACAGTGCCGACGGAAAGACCATCGGCAAGTACTATGACGAGAACCGCACCCCGGTGACCTATGACGAGATCAATCCGCAGTTCTTCAAGGTGCTCATCGATACCGAGGACGAGCGTTTCTACCTCCATCACGGTATTGACTTCGGCGGATTGGGTGCTGCAGTCAAGGATATGGTGCTTCACGGGCGTCCGCGCGGCGCGAGCACCATCACGCAGCAGCTGGTGAAGAACATGTTCCGCACCCGCAGCGACTATTCCACGGGTCTGCTGGGCTATATCCCTGGCGTGAAGATGCTCATCATGAAGAGCAAGGAGTGGATCATCGCCACCAAGCTGGAGATGTTCTACAGCAAGCAGGAAATCCTCGAGATGTATGCCAACACGGTGGACTTCGGCAGCAACGCTTTCGGCATCAAGACCGCGGCCAACACCTATTTCAAGACCACTCCCCGCAACCTCAAAATCGAGGAGAGCGCTGTGCTTGTGGGTCTGCTCAAGGCCACCAGTACCTATAATCCCCGCATCAATCCCAAGAACAGCCTGCGCCGTCGCAATCAGGTGTTGAAGAACATGGTGACGCGCGGTGACCTCACCCAGGCGCAGTATGACTCCATCTCCTCGTTGCCCATCGACCTGAAGTACACGATCGAGAGCAACTACGATGGTGTGGCTCCTTACTTCCGCGAGGCGGTGGCCCGCGAGATCGAGGAGATCGCTAAGGAGCATGGCTTCAAGCTGGATCTGGAGCGCGACGGTGTCAAGATCTACACCACCCTCGACTCCAAGATGCAGGAGTATGCCGAGCAGGCCGTGAGCGAGAAAATGAAGGTGGTGCAGCAGAATTTCAAGAGCCATTGGGGCAATCAGGACTGCTGGCTTGACGATAACAATCAGCTCATCGCCAACTTTGTCGAGGACAAGGCCCGCAACACGCCCATCTATCATGAGCTGCTGGCGCGTTATCCCAATGACCTGGATTCGGTCAACTACTATATGAACCAACCCCACATGGTGCACCTGTTCGACTACGAGAACGACTCCCTGTACATGGAGATGAGTTCGATGGATTCGGTGCGCTACATGCTCCACTTCATGCACTGCGGCTTCATCGCCATGGAGCCTGGTAACGGCCATGTCAAGGCCTGGGTGGGTGATGTGGACTTCAACACGTGGAAATATGACAAGGTGCGCGCCAAGCACCAGCCGGGCTCCACATTCAAGCTCTTTGTCTATGCCATGGCGATGGAGCGTGGCCTCGTGCCCTGTGACCGCCGCCTCGACGAGTATATCGATACCCTGGTCTATAACGAGGAAAAGCAAGAAATGGAGCACTGGAGACCGACTAACGCCAACGGCACCTTCAGCGGCTCGGATATGACCTTGCGCAGTGCCTTTGCCCAGAGTATCAACAGTGTCACCGTGCGTGTCGCCCGTGAGGTGGGCTTCAGCGAAATCGCCCAACTGGCCCGTGACATGGGCATCAAGTCCCCGATGGAGCCCAAGCCGGCCCTCTCGTTGGGTGCCAGCGACGTGGACCTGATGGAGCTTGTCAATGCCTACTGCACCGTGGTCAACGACGGCAAGATGCACGAGCCGGTCATCGTCACCCGCATTGTGGATCGCGACGGCAAGGAGATTTATCGGGCTCCCGATCACCAGCGTCAGGCGATGTCCTATCGCTCGGCATGGCTCATGCAGCAGATGCTCATGGCGTGCCGCACCGATGCCGGTGGAACGGCGATGGCATTGAACGGTTACATCACGCGACCGCTGTATGACGTGGACCTGGGCGGCAAGACTGGTACGAGCAACCGCCATGCCGACGCCTGGTTCGTCGCTGTATCGCCCGGACTGGTGTGCGGCTCATGGGTGGGTGGCGAATATCGCCAGATTCACTTCCGCTGGGGCGCATTGGGTCAGGGCAGCCGCACGGCCTTGCCCATTTGTGGCCGATTCCTGCAGCTCGTGCTTAGTGACCCGCAGTTCCAGCGTTATCACAAGCGCTTCCTGCCTGCCAAGGAGCCTATCAATCCCGACTTGTATTCGGGTTGCTCCTCCATCGCTCCAGTCGAGGAGCTTGACTCCACGATGCTCGGCTTCGACGAGGACAGCCTGGCCATCCCGTTGACCGACGACATCAACCCCGACGAGAAACTCGAGGAACCCGCCGCCGTCCCCGACTCGGTATAACGGCTTGTGTCGCTGCAAAGTCGGAAGCTTTTCCGTTTTTCCGAATGTTTGTTCACCTCGTCGACTGGGAGTGTTATCGAGCTTCGCTCGAGAAATCAAAGAAAAATATTTATTTTAACAATCATGGCTGCTTGAGTAGCCATGATTGTTTATAATCTTGTTGCTTAATTTTATTAGATTTTTGTTCAACTTCTTGGCTGCAGGCTGACAAAGAAATCTTGGCTACTGAATAATCTTAGCGTCTTAGCGCCTTTGCGTGAGGCAAAAAGCAGATGCGCTCTTACGCACATGGAATGAATGGAAACAAGAAAAATGATTTACTCGAGGTGGGCGTCGGTGGCGAGGAGGCGGTGGCCCAGGCGGCAGTAGATGCACTTGCGGGCTTCGCAGTAGTTGCGGCGCAGCTGGATGAGGGCCTGGCTGGTGAGGGCGTCGTCGCACTTGATGCCGGCATTGCGGAACATGGTGACGATGCTGTTCTGCTCGGGGCGGATGTCCTCGAGCAGGGCGATGGCGCGGTCGGTCATCTCGTAGTCGTCGGTCATCTCGCTGCGGGCGTAGTAGAGTGGGGCCACGGTGTTGATCAACACGATGTCGATGCTGCTATTGCTCAGGGCGCGACCTGCGCTGGGCGAGGGTTTGCCGAAGGAGTAATGAGTCGTCCAATAGCCGCTCAGCTCGATGTCGAACAGTTGGCGCAGCGCCTTGGTGTCGGCGGCATTGAGGATGTCGTTCATCAGGTTGAAACCGCCGTGGACGAACTGGGCCAGCAGGGCGATGCGGCGGTAGGGGAAATTCTGGGGACGGCTGCGGAAGAGGCGCCATGCCGTGCCCTCGATAGGGCGCAGCGAGAATTTGTTGGCCAGGAAGGCATACTCGCGCATCAGCTGCTGGTAATAGGACTCCTCGCTGTGTGCCCCGTTCAGCAGCCCCGCTTGGCCGAACAGCAGCGCTTCGACCTGCAGGATGGAGTCGCTGTGCTTGTGCAGCAGGCGCAAGGGCGTCACTCGGGCCAAGCGCTCAAAGGCGTCGTTGTTGATGCCGAAGCCCAGGGTGCGGGCCAGCATCACATAGCAGATGTCCTCCCAGCTGCCGTTGTAGCGGTCGTAGAATTCCCGCACACGGTCCACCTTGCCGTGCAGCCGCTCAAAGGCCAGCGCCTCGATCCACTCGGTGACGGTGAGCGACGGCACCTCGTTGAGCCGTGCAGCGCAGGGCAGTTCCACCTTGGCGTTGACGAGTTTGTCGTAGCACTCGTTGAAGCGTGGCGACACTTTCAGCTCCACCTGTGGGATGAGTTCGCCGTTGATGCGGGTAACAGGGGCGTCATCTTTCTCGACGACGTGCAGGATGACGCTGTCGTAGGCCGGGTCCTCGTCGTGGTGATGCCGCTTCCAGTCGCTGGCGCGCACATGGATTTCGACGTTGCCCACCCACAGGTGGCCGTCAATCTCGACCTTGGCGTTAAAGAAGTCGGGACCGGCATCGGTGTTGAGCAAGCCGGGGTCGATGACGCGGATGCGGCGGCCGTCGTTGGTCACCATGTCCTCGCTGAGCCACAGCCTGTGTTGCCAGATGTATTGCAGCAGTCGTTCCATTTTAGTTTTTAGTCCCTAGTCCTTAGTTTTTAGTCCCTAGTCCTTAGTCCTTAGTTGGGCATCCGCTAACGTCTAACGTCTAACGCCGAGCGAATTTACTGCTTTTTTTGCTGCTATCGGCAAGATTGCGGCAAAAATTTGGCATTTCGTTCAACTTGCACTACCTTTGTCACTCCATGATGCAACGCTTGCAACATATCAAGGGGTGGATAAATGGCCACTATGGCACCTCGGTGGGGTGGGCCATTGCCCTGCTCACGCTGTGGCAGCTGGTGATCGCCCTGTTCGGCGTGGACCTGTGCGACACGGGCTATTATCTCACCTTCTTCGACAACATCTTCAAGGCGCCGGCGAGCGTGGAGTACAATTTCATGTACTACTTGAGCGGCGTGGCTGGCGGCGTGCTCGACGGGCTGCTGCCCGAGGGCGGCAAGTGGTTGGCGATGCGTGTCGCGGGTGTGCTGTGCAACGTGGGTGCGATGGCGATACTGGCATGGGTGTTGCGACGCATCCTCCCTGCCACGGCGGTCATCCTGGGCTTTGCGATGGTGGTCGCCTCGCTGGTGCAGTTCCCCTACACCTTCAACAACGACCTGATGAGTGCCCTGCTGTGGGTTGCCGCCCTTGCGCTGACCTATCGGGGCCTGATGGACGGTCGCTGGCAGCACTTGTTGCTTGCGGGCATCATCGTGGGCATGAATACCTTTACCCGCATCCCCAATGTGCTGGCAGCAGGATTGGTGGCCTTACCGTTTATTGCCCGTTTCTACACCGGGCGGTCGTGGCGTGACTGCTGGCGGCAATGCGGTGTCATGCTGGTGGGCATCGCTGTCGGGGCCGCAGCTGTTATCGGCCTGATGATGGCGTTAGGGCATTGGGACATCTTCAAGCAGAACATGACCGACCTGCTGGGTGTCGCCACCGGCAGCAGCGGCGAGGCAAGTCACAATGCCGGCGGACTGGTGATGGAGATGCTGGGTTTCTATAAGCAGTGTCTCATCGTGGGCCTTAAGGCATTTGGCCTGTGGTGGGCATTCTGGGCAATCAGGCGCTATGTCGGCAACTTTTTGTTGCGCACGCTCGCTTGGCTGGTGATTGCCGCCATGGTCATCTTCTTCATGTGGCATCAGTCTCACATCATGCATCCGTTGTGGGTGATGTGTGTGGCAGGGCTCGTGTGGGTCATCTACAAGGGCGGCAGTCGTGCTGTGGCAGCATGGCTGGGCCTGTTCATGCTGCTGGTGTTCCCGCTGGGCAGCGACGGCGCCACCAACAACGGCGGCATCATCGCCTGGATGGCGGCACCCGTGGCGGCATTGCTGTGGCAACGACGCGAAAACGTCATCTTCCCGTTGGCATTCATCGCCGTGGGCTTGATACAGACGGTGACCGTGGGCGCTTACTTCGACGGCGGTGCCCTGTGGCACAAGACGGCAATTGTCAACGACAGCCGTGCTACCCTCATCCACACCACCCCCGAGCGGGCCCATATCATCAACGAAACCTTGGCAGGACTGAACCCCTACGTCCATGAGGGTGACACCCTGCTGTGCTACGGCAGCATCCCCATGATGAACCACTTGACGCGCACCGTGCCCGCCATCGGCTGCTCGTGGCCCGAGCTGCTCAGTGCCGACGCCCTCGGCGAGCGTTTGCATCAGATGGGCGCCAGCCGCCCTGCCATCCTGCGGCAGAAGTTCAACAACCTGGGTCCCTACTGGAGCGAGGCGACCGACGGGTATCTCACGGCCTACACCATGCCCGATGACAAGTTCCTGCTGCAAGACAAGATGGATGCACTCAAGAATTTCATGATTCTGGCAAAGTATCATCTCATTTGGCAAAACCAGTGGTTTGCCTTGTATGAGGTTGATTAACAGGTTGTAATGAGCGCTCTTGAATAGACCTTGAAAAAGAAAATTTCAAAATTTCTGCCAAAAAATTTGGTCACGTCAAAAAGTCGCCGTATCTTTGCAGTCGCTTTTGAAAAGGTACCTTAGCTCAGTGGTAGAGCAGTGGACTGAAAATCCGCGTGTCCCTGGTTCGATCCCCGGAGGTACCACATCAAAAACACGAAGCGACCGACTGAGAAATCAGCCGGCCGTTTTTTTGTTAAGTATTGCAGGCCTTTTCATCCGTTCATTCGTTCATCCGTTCGTACACATGGGCCTGTGATGGCGTTGCTGACCTGACTTGTTTCTCATCTTCTCACACTCGCATGAATGAACCTAAGGACGAGCAGGGGCTGCTTTTGATTTCTCTTTTTCGGCTCGGATGGTGAAAATTTGTTTTTTTGATAGTGAATATTCTGGAATGATGCCCTTCCCGTGGATAAATTTTACTAAATTTGCAGCAAATTTCAATAATCTCTTTTTAAATCGCTTGTATTATGAAGAATTCGTTACTTTTTCGTCTGGCTGTCCTGATGGCGGCCATGATGTGCGCCCTTGGCGCCAGTGCCAAAGAGGCCTATGCTTGCTACACGTCTGAGAACAAGACGCTCACTTTTTACTATGACAACGAGCGCAGCACCCGCCCGGACTACACCTGGTTACTGCAAGATGAGCCAGGCCATTTACCCCAGTGGAGTTTGTTGCTTCTTGGTGCGACCAAGGCAGAATTTGACCGCTCGTTCGCTAATTACCGCCCGACGACCACCCATGGATGGTTTTACTATTTGCAGAATCTTCAGTCTATCACGGGCATAAGATACCTGAACACCAGCGATGTGACCGATATGGCTTGGATGTTTTCTAATTGTACAGAATTGACAAGTCTTGACCTGAACGGTCTCAACACGTCCAACGTAACCAATATGAGTCGCATGTTCGAAGGCTGCACTGGCTTGACAAGTCTTAACCTGAACGGTCTTAACACGTCCAAGGTAACCGATATGGGTAACATGTTCGATGGCTGCACCAGTCTGCAAACCATCATTGTGGGTGAGCGCTGGAACACAGCCGCAGTGACTTATTCCAAAGATATGTTCCATAACACCACCAGCCTGGTGGGCGGCATGGGCACGGTATATAACGAATCCAATCCGACGGACAAGACCTATGCGCACGCCGACGGCGGCTCCAGCAACCCGGGCTATTTCACTGCTTCGGGTACCGTGGCCTATGTCTGCTACACGCCGGAGAACACGACATTATCTTTCTACTACGACAACAAGATTGGCAGTCGCCCGGGCGGTATCTACACCATCGAGGGGCACGAGCCAGGTATACCCATGTGGCATTGGGATTATCCTTATGTGACCAAGGCAGTCATTGACCCCTCGTTTGCTAATTACCGCCCGACGAGCACCAATGGATGGTTTTATGATATGCCATATCTTAAGTCTATCATGGGCATACAATACCTGAACACGATTGAGGTTACCGATATGAGTGATATGTTCGCTGGCTGCAGTTCATTGCCAAGCATTGACTTGAGCGGTTTCAACACCGCCAAAGTGGCTATGATGTTCGGTATGTTCGAAAGTTGTCATAGCCTGACACGCCTTGACTTGGGCACTTTCAACACGGCCAATGTGAATACCATGACACGCATGTTTGCAGACTGTGAACATTTGCAGACCATCTATGTGGGTGATGAATGGAGCAATGCTTCGTTGTTATATTCAGGTCGCATGTTCGCTGGCTGTAACAGCCTGGTTGGTGGCCAGGGCACGACCTACGATGGCGTTCATATTGATGGCGTCTACGCCCACATCGACGGAGGCCCGAGCAACCCCGGCTACCTCACCAGGAGGCCTGCCTACACCCGCGGTGACGTGAATGATGACCTCGACATCAACATTAGCGACGCAACCGCCCTGCTCAACATTCTGATGAGCAACCAGGCTGCTCCTGCCGCTGCCGACTGTGACTTGGATGGCAATGTTAACATTTCGGATGTGACCTGCCTCATCAACTTCCTGCTGAGTGGCACCTGGCCCGAACCGGTTTACACCGTTGTCGGTACCGCCAACCTGTTTGAAAGCGAGTGGGATCTCAACGACGAGCGCAACAACATGACTAAGGGCGCTGACGGCATCTACCGTTTAAACAAGGCCGGTTGGTTCCCGGAAGGTACCGAAATCTATTTCAAGATTGTTACTAATCACTCTTATGCCTACTCATGGCCCGCCGAAAATAGGCTCATTTACATTTACGAGACTGGTGCCTTCAGCATTGACATCATTTTCGATCCCAATGCTCCCGACAATCAGATGATTAACATTGATATGAACAAGATTTTCTAAGCGAGAGAAATGTATAAAAAGGGCGGCATGTGCTGCCCCATCCGAGACCGGATGTACTACATCAAAAACATGAAATGGCCGACTGCCCGCGCAGCCGGCCGCTTTTTTGTGTGGATGTATGAAAAAATATGCATGACTGTGATGAATATTGAAAAATCTTTTATACCTTTGTGGGCGATACCTTTAATCAATGATTTCATTAACTAATTATTAATTTCTAAACATTATGATTATGAAACAATTTATCAAAACCGCCATCCTGTTGCTGGCACTCCTGTTGCCTTTAACGGCTACGGCCGCCGACTTCGTGGTCGATGGCATCTGTTACAACATCCACGGCAACGAGGCCGCCGTGGCTTCCCGACGTGTTCCTGGTTTTTTATTTATCGGGTATTCAGGCGATGTCGTTATCCCAGCCACCGTTACCTATGATGGAACCACCTACCCGGTAACTTCTATCGAAGCCATTGCGTTATATGGCAGTACTGAACTGACCAGCATCGTCGTCCCCAACTCGGTAACTGAGATCGGTCAAGAGGCATTCGGGAACTGCCCTGGGCTGACCAGCATCGTGGTAGACAGTGGCAATCCCAGGTTTGATTCGCGCAACAACTGCAATGCAATTATCGAGACCGCCGATAATGTGTTGATTGCTGGCTGCAAGAACACGATTATCCCCAACTCGGTAACTAAGATCGGTAACTTTGCGTTCGATTGCTGCGACAGTCTGACCAGTATCGTCATCCCCAACTCGGTAACTGAGATTGGTCACTATGCGTTCTATAGTTGCGACAGTCTGACCAGCATCGACATCCCCAACTCAGTAATTGAGATTGGTTACGGGGTGTTCGAGAGTTGCTCAGGTCTTACCAGCATCGTGGTAGAAAGTGGCAATCCAACATATGATTCGCGCAACAACTGCAATGCAATTATCGAGACCGCCGATAACACGTTAATTTATGGCTGCAAGAACACGACTATCCCCAACTCAGTAACTACTATCGATGACTATGCGTTCTACAACTGCGATGGTCTGACCAGCATCGACATCCCCGACTCGGTAACTGAGATCGGTTCGTCTGCGTTCTCTGGTTGCACTGGGCTGACTGGCATCAACATCCCCAACTCGGTAACAGCAATCGGTGGCAATGCGTTCAATAATACAGCATGGTATAAAAACCAGCCATTCGGAATGGTCTATGCCGGCAAGGTCGCTTATAAGTATAAAGGCAGTATGCCAAGCGGAACGAATATGACTTTCAGAGAAGGAACATTAGGCATTGCTGGCTCTGCGTTCGAGGACTGCGATGGCTTGACCAGCATCGTCATCCCCAACTCGGTAACATCTATCGGTGACGGGGTGTTCGAGAGTTGCTCAGGTCTGACCAGCATCGTGGTAGAAAGTGGCAATCCAAGATATGATTCGCACAACAACTGCAATGCAATTATCGAGACCGCCTCTAATACATTGATTGCTGGCTGCAAGAACACGACTATCCCCAACTCGGTAACAGCAATCGGTGACTTGGCGTTCGCGGGCTGCGATGGCCTGACCAGCATCGACATCCCCAACTCGGTAACTGAGATCAATTACTTTGCGTTCTATCAGTGCTTTGGGCTGACGGATGTGTATTGCTACATTGCTGACCTCTCGAGAGTATCGACCGGGTATGAACCATTCTGTTTGGACGGTTATGATTACTCTGGCCGCACGCTGCATGTGCTGCAGGGAACGGCCGATGCCTATCGGGCTGACGAGAACTGGTATCCCTATTTCGGACAGATTGTGGAAGATATATTCATTGGCGACGTGAACCATGACCTTGAGGTCAATATATCTGATGTGAACGCCGTCATCAACATGATTCTGAGCGGAAATGATAACACCTCTGCTGCCGACGTGAACGGTGATGGCGAAGTCAATATCTCCGACATCAACGCCCTAATCGACATTATCCTGCACTGATCCGCAACGAGACCTGAGGTATCACATCAATAACATGAAGCGACCGACTGCCCGAGCAGCCGGCCGCTTTTTATCGTGTGGAGTGATCGTTTTTCGTCCGTTCGTCCGCTATTATATATATAAATGAACGAACGGATGAACGAATGAAATTGTGTCATCGCAAGTTTTGACACAACAATTTCAATTCTATCATAAAATTATTATACCTACCTTTTCATCCGTTCATCCGTTCGTACAAATGTATGTGTGCGTGAGGAGAAAAGTTAGGTTTTGCTCATGTCTGTCCTCTCGTCTCAAGTGCTGGTTTTTTGTCCGTTCGTCCGCTATTATATATAAAATGAACGAACGGATGAACGAATGAAATTGTGTCATCGCAAGTTTTGACACAACAATTTCAATTCTGTCATAAAACTATACAATACCTACCTTTTCATTCGTTCATCCGTTCGTACAGAAATGTGTATGTGACGGTGATTGAAACCTGACTTGTTCTTGCCTCCTCACGCATGCATGAATGAACGGACGAACGGACGCAAAGCAGTGAAAAACGTGAATTCGACGAAAATTATAGATTGTCAATCAGTGCGTTAGCAATTGAGGATGTGTCATAATTGCGACTCGGTAATATAACCGTGCTATCGCACGGGAAATTAAACAAATTATTAAATTAAAATTGATACTATTATCATATTAATAAATATTTTATAATTAATTTGATTAATTTCCCGCCCGCAGGGCGGTTATAGTTCTAGCAGTTGAATTATGACACACCCTCTCAGGGGGCGTTGACATCCCCAGGGGAAGAGCTTTGAGGGTAAGTCATACTCTCCCCAGGCACTCCCCCTCCTCCGCCCTGACGGGCACCTCCCCCCGGGCGGGGGAGGAGTTAAGTAACAGCAACTTATTTTCATCTAAATCACGTTATTTAACGTGAGTTTGTGAAATTGGCTTCACCGAGGTTAAAGGCTGGGTCAATATCTGTGTTATTGACATTTTTTTAACGCTTTATGTGTCACAATTTAATTATTATTGCTATATTTGTGGCAATTACTAACCATTAAAAACTATAGGCTTATGGAAAAGAAAAGTTTATTCTTTCGATTGGTCGTGCTGATGACATTCTTCACGTGTGCCGTGAGCGCCACTGCCGATGAAGTATATTTCTCGACCAACGGCATCTACTATCGCTTGACCACCTATTCCGATGGTCGCGGTGTAGTCAGTGTCCAGAACAATGGTTCATTCAACACCTATTCCGGGACTGTGAACATCCCTGACAGCGTGCCCTACAATGGCAAGTACTATCCAGTGACAGGCATTGGCTACCAAGCTTTCAAGGGCTGCACCAATCTGAATGTTGTCACGCTTCCCGAAGGTGTTATAATGCTGATGAACGAATGCTTTGCCGGTTGCACCTCGCTGCGCCACATCACTCTGCCCAGCACCATCTACTCCATTTATAACAATGCGTTTATCGGCTGTACTAATCTGGATTGGATCACTTGCTTGAGCGAGGCTGCAGTGTCGTGCGATGCCAACAACTTTGATGCGGCCACCTATGCCAACACCCGACTGTATGTTCCGCAAGGTTCATTAAGCAGTTACCAGAGCACTTCGGGCTGGTCGCAGTTCGCTAACATTGTAGAAGACAACTTATTTGTTGTTGACGGCATCTATTACAAGAGAATCAGCAGCAACACAGTGGCCGTGACCTATAGGGACTTAGACCTCTATAGTTATCATTGTAAATGGTATATAATCCCTTCACAAGTAATCTATAATGGTGTGACCTACACCGTGACACAGATTGACTCATACGCATTCAGTGGCAGTAAGCCCCAACGGGGAAATTTTTACGTCACTCTTCCCAATACAGTTACCATCATTGGAACCTATGCTTTTTCTGATTCTTATATCAGCTCTATCGATTTGGATAAGGGAGTCACTTCCATAGGGGCTCATGCATTTGAAGGATGTGACAAATTCTCTTATTTCTCTATTTTGGCCGAAACCCCTCCCGTAATTGCGAGCAACACGTTCCCCAGTGATATCTGTCAGAATGAGGATTTTATGCTTGTTGTGCCACGAGAATCTCTTGCAGCGTACCGCTCAGCCAATAATTGGAACAACTTTATCGTCGAGAATGTTTGGTACAAATCAGACTTTGAAGTGAACGACATCTGTTATCAGAAGACCGGTCCCACAACTGTGGAGGTGAGTCCCCAATACACCAGATGTGATTCCTTGTACAGTTTTACTGCAAAAGCAGGCTACACTCTGGCATACGAGAGCGTTGCCATCCCTGCGACAATCAATGTGGATGGTACAACCTATGACGTGACCTCGATTGGATATAAGGGTTGTGCTTTCTGGAATAAAAAGAAGAGCATCACGTTACCTAACAGCATTAAGACCTTAGAACCGTACGCCTTCTATGGTTGTGATAGTCTGAAGAACATCAATTTGTCTGAAGGATTGACAAGCATTGGTCTTCTTGCGTTTTATGATTGCATGAAAATGGAGACGGTAAAGATTCCCAATAGCGTAAAGACCATTGATGAGTATGCATATTGGCGTTGCTTTGGTATCAAGACCTTGACATTAGGCAGCGGTGTGGAACTGATTGGCTATAATGCGTTCAATTCATGTGATAAGATCACTTCGGTCACTTGCCATGCGCTTGTTCCACCGGCAGTTACCGTACCACCAGGCAATTATCAAGTACTTTTTAGTTGGACGGTTTTCGGTAATGCAACATTGCACGTTCCCCAGTCATCCCTTGAGGCCTATCAGACCGCCCGAGCATGGGAGAATTTCTATCAAATCGAGACATTCGCCACCCTTGACGACGCGCTGAATGTTCCCGGCGGCAATATTCACTTCGAGTCCACAGGCGATTATCCCTGGATCGTGATGCAGGAGGGTGACGGCATGTATGCCCAGTCGGGCAACGCGGGGGTGTCAAGCAGCACATCGGTGCTGACGGCCACTGTAACCGCAGCCGATGGCGATATCCTGAAGTTCGACTTCAAGGCATGGGGCGAAGGTGCATCAACCTTCTGGGATAGATGCTCGTTCTACATCAACGGCGTGGAGCAAGTCGCTTATGGTGCCTACAAGAACGCCGATTGGGAAACCTATTCGGTGAGCTTGCCCGCCGGGGAATGCACCCTGGAATGGAGATACAGCAAGGACAGCAGCGTGCATCCCGAGGGCGACTACTTCGCGATTGACAACGTGGAGATCAAGTCCAGCTTTGTCCGTGGCGACGTGAACGGCGACGGCATCGTCAACATCAGCGACGTGACCACGCTGCTCAACCTGTTGATGATTGATGGCGAGGTGCCTGCAGCCGCCGATTTCAACAGCGATGGTGTAACGAACATCAGCGACGTGACGTCCATGATCACCTATCTGATGAGCAGCTCCAAGAGTTAATCCTTCAACAAGGTCGATGATGATATCCCTCATGCCCTCAAGCGGGCGTGAGGGATTTTTAAGGTTGTGACTTTCAACAATCATTTCCATTGCGAGCGTGTTACCATCTGCCGGTGTCACAGGCTATGAATTCTGGCGCTTCATGAGTATAAAAACGTTTTTTTTTACTAAATTTGCAGCAAATTACATTATACACGTGATAAATTGCTTGTAATATGAAAAAAGAATCATTACTCTTTCGGATGGTCGTCTTGGTGACGGCCATGATGTGCGCCCTTGGAGCCAGGGCTCAAGAGGCCTACGCTTGCTACACGCCGGATAACATGACGCTGTCGTTCTACTACGACGACGATCGCAATATCCGCACGGGCACAACCTACTTTCTGAATACCGATAACAACGATGCCGGCTGGGACACCGATGGCACCAAAGCCAATGTGACTCGGGTGGTGTTTGACCCGTCGTTCGCTGATGCCCGCCCGACGACCACCTACGGCTGGTTTTATGGCATGACGAATCTTCAATCCGTCGAGGGCTTGGAGCATCTGAACACCAGTAAGGTGACCCGTATGGATTATATGTTCTATGACTGCTACAGATTGACAAACCTCGACTTGAGTCATTTCAACACCGCCAAGGTGGAACGTATGTCTGCCATGTTTTCTCGCTGCTCTGGTTTGACGATGCTTGACTTGAGGCATTTCAACACGGCCACGGTAGACAACATGGAGTATATGTTCAATGCCTGCACCAGTCTGAGAACCATCTATGTCAGCATCGGATGGAGCACAGCGGCAGTGACCGGGTCATTAAATATGTTCTATAACTGTACCAGCCTGGTGGGAGGACAAGGCACGACCTTCGACTCGGGCCATGTGGATGCCGGCTATGCCCACTTCGATGGTGGCACGAGCAATCCGGGCTACTTCACCGAACTGAAAGAGGCCTATGCCTGCTACACACCTGAAAACACGACGTTGACGTTCTACTACGACGGCCTGCGCATTGGCCGCCCAGGCAGGACCTACGACATGAACGAGGGAGAATACGATACCGGTTGGGACATTGATGAAACCAACCACGAGGTGACCAAGGTGGTCTTTGACCCCTCGTTTGCTGATGCCCGCCCGACCACCACCTGGGGTTGGTTTTACAGAATGTGGAATCTTGAATCCATCCAGGGCTTGACTTATCTGAACACCAGTGAGGTGGAGATTATGGCTTTCATGTTCGATAGCTGTTATAAATTGACGAGTCTTGACTTGAGCAGTTTCAACACGTCTCAGGTCTACGAGATACGACATATGTTCATCCACTGCAATAATCTGCGCACCATCTATGTGGGCGATGGCTGGACGACGGCTTCCATGCGCTACACTTGGGACATGTTCAAGGATTGCACCAGCCTGGTGGGCGGTAAGGGCACGACCTACGATGTCAACCATGTGGATGTGGACTATGCCCACCTCGACGGCGGCCCCAGCAACCCGGGATACTTCAGTGAGAAGCCCGACTTTATCCGTGGCGACGTGAACGGCGACGGCCAGGTGAACATCACCGACGTGACTACGCTCATCAGCATGATCATGAGTGATAACGTTGCTGATAATCCTGCAGCCGACATGAACAGCGACGGCCAGTTGAACATCACCGACGTGACCACCCTCATCAACTACGTGATGAGTATTCCCCAGAATTGAAATCTTCAATAAAGTCAATAAGGAATCCCTCATGCCCTTCTCGTGGGTATGAGGGATTTTAAGGTTGTGATACAGGTACTTGCCCAACCTTTAGCGTTGCCAATTGCACGAATTTGACGAAGATAAATCGTTGATTCTTAATTTATTCGCTATGTAGAGACGCAAAATTTTGCGTCTCCAATCGTCAAACATGACTAAAGGCTGACCCTGAGACGCAAAATTTTGCGTCTCTACTCACGGAGGTTTCTAACAGAATTCCGTCAAACTCACGTTATTCAGCATTCTTTCGTGTAATTCGCCACATTCGCCAAATTAATATTGAAAAAATCGATGGGCCAACTGCTGTATCATTCCCATCGCGAGCGTGTTGCCATCTGCTGGTGTCACAGGCCATGAATTCAGGCACTTTATGAGTCTAAAAACGATATTTTTTAGTAAATTTGCAGCAAATTACAAGAATCTCATTTTAAATGGTTTGTGTTATGAAGAATTCATTACTCTTTCGGATGGTTGTCCTTGTGGCGGCCATGATGTGCGCCCTGGGCGTCAGTGCCCAAGAGGCCTATGCTGTGTACACGTCGGACAACGCGGCGCTGTCGTTCTACTACGACAACGACCGCAGCACCCGCACGGGCACAACCTATGACCTGAACGTAGGCCCCGCCGATCCTGGTTGGGTGACCGATTTCACCAATCTCAGTGTGAAGCAGGTGGTCTTTGATCCGTCGTTTGCCGGTGCTCGCCCGACGAGCACTTTCTACTGGTTCTCCGGAATGAGGAACCTTGAAGCCCTCACAGGTCTGGAGTACCTGAACACCAGCGAGGTGATTCGTATGGATGACATGTTCAACCGCTGCTATAAGTTGACGACCCTGAACCTGGAAAAATTCAACCTCGCGAAGGTGACCGACTTGAGTGAGATGTTCAGGAACTGCAGCGCTCTGCAGACCATCTACGTGGGCGACGGCTGGAGACTGAGCGAGATGGCTCTTGCCAGTTCTCATAATGTGTTCAAGGACTGCACAAGCCTCGTGGGAGGCAGGGGCACGGCCTATGACGCCACGCATGTGGATGCCGACTATGCCCACATCGACGGCGGCACGGGCAACCCGGGCTACCTGAGTGCAGGCACCATGTCCTATGTCTGCTACACGCCCGAGAATACGACGCTGACGTTCTACTACGACAACCAGCGCGATTCCCGCCCGGGCAGGATCTATGACCTGAACGTGGGACTCAACAGAGTCGGTTGGGAACTGGACCATACCTGTAGCGAGGTGACCAATGCGGTCATTGACCCCTCGTTCGCCGATGCCCGCCCAACGACAACCTATGCTTGGTTTTATGGGATGAATAAAATTGACACCATCATCGGCCTGGAGTACTTGAACACCAGCGAGGTGACCATTATGAACTGGATGTTCGGGCACAGCAATAATTTGAAGCACATCGACGTGAGTCACTTTAACACCGATAAGGTGACCTCGATGTACGCAATGTTCGGGGACTGCGAAAAACTAAAGACCCTTGACCTGTCCAACTGGAACACGGCCAATGTGACCGACATGGACATGATGTTCTCATTCTGTCTCGAACTGCAAACCATCTATGTGGGCAGTGGCTGGAACACCGATTGCGTCACTCAATCAGAGCATATGTTCGCAAACAACTTTCTCCTAGTGGGCGGCCAGGGCACAGCCTGGGACGCCTCCAACCCGAGGGACAAGACTTATGCCCACATCGATGGCGGCACGGGCAACCCGGGCTACTTGACCGATAAGTTCAACCCTGTGGCCTATGCCGTGTTTGATAACAATATCCTGACGTTCTACTACGACTTCGAGCGCAATAGCCGCACGGGCAAGATCTATGAACTGAACACGGGAGACAACTTTCCCGCCTGGATTTATGACGGAATCACTGGCATTGTGCAATATGCAGTCTTTGACCCCTCGTTTGCCGATGCGCGTCCGACGTCCACCAACAGTTGGTTCATGGGTATGCAGTTTCTTAAGTCTATCGCAGGCATGGAGTATCTGAATACCAGCGAGGTGACCGATATGGGTGATATGTTCCTTAATTGCAGCTCATTGTCAAGCATCGACGTGAGTCACTTCAACACCGAAAAGGTGACCTTTATGGCAGGCTTGTTCGCTCAATGCAACAAACTAAAGATTCTTGACTTAAGCAGTTTCAACACGGCTAATGTGGCCACCATGAGATCTATGTTCGCATATTGTCAGGAACTGCAGACCATCTATGTGGGCGATGGTTGGAGCACCGCTTCAGCTATAGGAAGCGGCTTTGAGATGTTCCAGGACTGCAACAACCTCGTCGGCGGCCAGGGCACGACCTACGATCCCAACCACACCGAGGAGGAATACGCCCACCTCGACGGCGGCCCCGACAATCCGGGCTACTTCTCCGAGAAGTCTGCCTTCATTCGCGGCGACGTGAATGGCGACGGCATCGTCAACATCAGCGACGTGACCGCGCTGATCAACCTGTTGATGGCCGATGGCGAGATGCCCGCTGCCGCCGATTTCAACGCTGATGGCGTAACAAACATCAGCGACGTGACATCCTTGATTACCTATCTGATGGGCGGTGAATCGTCTGGGGCTGCGCCTTGCCCTCTAATTCCTTTATTAATATAGCACTGCTATCAGCCAGCTAGGATATGCGAAGAGGATGTGCCACATTTTGATGGCACATCCTCTTCTTATAAGGACTCTATAAAAGAATCAGCTCAACAGGTTGTTCACTTAGAAAATCTCGGTAATAATGACGTGAACCTTATCTTCGTCGTTATTATAGGGATTGAAGACGATCTCATAATTGAAGGCACCAGTCTTGTAGACGCCAATCTGGAAGTTTTCGGCGGGCCATGAATGGGTATAAGAGTGGTCTTGAACGACCTTGAAATAGATTTCGGTACCCTCCTGGAACCAACCGGCCTTGGTCAAACGGTAGATACCGTCATCACCCTTAACCATGTTGTTCTGCTCGCAGTTGAGGTCCCAGTCTTCTCCAAACAGGTTGTAGGTACCGACAACGGTGTAAACGTGCTCCACAACGGGCCAGCTGCCGCTCATCAGATAGGTAATCAAGGACGTCACATCGGTGATGTTGATAGCTTCGTCGCCATAGGTGTCGGCTTGTTCCTTATAGATGATGTTGCTATTGTCGAGCAGGTAGGCGATAAAATTGGTAACATCAGTGATGTTCACCTCGAAATCATGGTTGACATCACCAAGTTCAAAAACATCAGCACCCTCTTCAAGAGTCGTGAAATCAACAATCTTGCTCCAGTCAGACGGTTTAACCACGTTGTAGGCCATAACCTGAACCTCATACTTGGTCTGGAGTGTCAGGCCCTTGATGGTGTAGTTAGGCGTGGTTAACGCTTTGACCTCGGTCCACTCGGCAGGTTCAATGAGCTCAGCATCAGGATTGCCAATGAAGATATCATCCAGACCTAGGGCATACTCATTTTTGCAGTTGTAGTGGCGGAAGACAATGCGACCCACTTGGCCACCAAACTGGTTCAAGTCAATCGTTTCAGTCATACGGTCTCTTGTTGCCACATAGTCTTCGTCAGCCAGGGGATGCATCTCTTCACCGATCTGGGCATAGACCATGAATCTATCAAAATAATGTCGGCCCAAATCAGATATCTCCCAATAGGTGAACCTGAGAATGCCTTGCAACTTGATCTCAGGTGAGTATAGGTAGTTATTGGGATATAATCCTACGTCAGCGGTAGGATCATAAGACTCTGAATACAGATGACCGTTGTCCACGCGCCAATTTCTACCATCACCATCAGCATCATCGAGAGTCCATCCGGCTTTTTTCAGGTCATAGTTCTCATCGTTAAAGTCGCAGTCTAAGGGGTTGCCTAAGATGTCACGCCAGAGACGATAGCGCAGGTTCCAATTCAATTCGCCTTCGCCGGCGTCCCATTCCACGACGGCGGTGGTGGATCGAGGTGTAACTCTCACTTCGGGAGTTTCAGGGGGAGGCAAGATGTTACCATCGGTGGTGATGTCATCGATGTTCAGGATAAACTGGCCACTGACATTGTGGTGAACAATAGCAAAGTGACCAACTTGGCCTTCATACGCGCTCAGATCAACTACAAACTCCTGATACTCGTCAGTAGTGGTAAAATCATTACCAAGCTGCACGAAGTCGTCCACTCCAGTAGGGGTGCCAACGCATACATATACACCAAACTTCTCGTAACAATCATTATCATCCTGACCCATGGCGAAGAAGGACAAAGTAGTGCCCAGAATCATCCTAGGAGAAATCAGCCAGTTGTCAGGCGTGAGGGGACGATGGTCTTCTTGGTAATAACTCTTTGAGCAAACGATTCCATCGCCACTGTGAGTTTCATAATTCATCCAGGAGTCCCACTCATGGTCTGCGTTGGTGATATAGTACCAGTTGAAGCCGTCACCATCATTATCGATGCAATTGAATTCATCGAATTGATTTTCATCTTCAAAGTCCCACGTGATTGCGTGATCCGACCTCAAGGCATGAGATGCCTGCCTGTCCCAGCCATGGAATTGTCCGGGAACCGTGGGCGTAGCAGCGCCAGTAGCATGAGTCGCCTTGGTCAACTTGGCCGCTGTGGCCTTGTGCGAGATGCTATTCTTCTGAATGTCAGTATGGGTAATGCCTGCTGTAACAGCTACTGTAACGGCGGCACTCAACAACAAGAACAATAGTTTATTCATAAAAGTAAGAATTAAAGTAGTTATAAGATATTGTCTTTACACGAGATATCACATGAGTAACAATCAATAAGCTTTAAATGTTAGAAACCAGAGTACTTAACACATATAACGAGGCGAATTGAATAATGGTTATTCTTATTTTGTATGCAAAAATACTAAAAAAACAGAGATGTCCGCCCTTTTCTTTGCGGCAATGAATTTTATGTGTCATTTCATTGCCGCAAAAATAGGGTGGACAACTCTATTAAAGAATCAGTTCAATAGATGACTCTCTTAGAAAATCTCGGTAATAACGACGTGAACCTTATCTTCGTCGTTATTGTAGGGATTGAAGACAATCTCAAAGTTGAAGGCACCAGTCTTGTAAACGCCAATTTGGAAGTCCTCAGCGGGCCATGAATGGGTATAGGAGTGATCTTGAACGACCTTGAACCTGATGTCGGCACCCTCCTGGAACCAACCGGCCTTGTTCAAACGGTAGATACCGTCATCACCCTTGACCATGTTGTTCTGCTCGCAGTTGAGGTCCCAGTCTTCTCCAAACAGGTTGTAGGTACCTACAACGGTGTAAACGTGCTCAATTTCACCAGTCTTGGTCAGCGTGCAGGTGATGTGGTCTTCTCCTTCCTCAACCTCGGGCTTGAAGGTGATGACGATGGTATAAACGCCTTCCTCGGCTACTTCAACAACATGGTTGTTGCCCATGCCGACGGGATACTCATACACACCCCAGTCGTGGTTGCCCACAATCTTGAACTCGAAGTTGTCGGTCACGTTGACGCCCGTCTTGGTCAAGGTGTAAACGCCATCGGCGCCCTTTACCATGTTGTTGTTTTCATCGGCGGGATCCCAGTCGCTGCCAAAGACGCTCTCGGTACCGGCTACGGTGTAAACCATCTCGGGCACGGGCCAGCTGCCGCTCATCATGAAGTTAATCAAGGACGTCACGTCGCTGATGTTGATGCTGCCGTCCATGTTGCAGTCGGCAGCGGCGGTGAGGTCGTCGGTGTTGCCGCTCATCAGCAGGCCAATCAGGATTGTCACGTCACTAATATTGACAGCGCCGTCGGCGTTCACGTCGCCACGCTCTATATCGCAATCAATCCTGAACGTCATGTTCGCCTCGTCAAAGGTGAAGGTGTACTCAAGACCAGTACCAACGAATTGGTAGGCGCCATCGTTAGTATGAGCAATTTGGGTGCTGTAATCGACACCAAGCTTAACGGTCTCGTTACCGTTTGTTGGGCCAATACGGTAATTGTCGTTGAAGATGTCCCAATCAGCCTCCAGTTGGTTGGCAAACACAAACCAAACAGAGCCCGAAATGGTGGCCTTGTAGGTGTAAAGGCCATTCTCATAGGTCATTTCCACACCAGCGTCGGGTTGCCAGTCGCCAAAGGGGGCATTACCCACAATGTACATTCCTGCATTAGCATTGAAGCTAATAAGGGCAATAATCATTGATAAAAACAGCGTTAATTTTTTCATTGTTAGTTTGATTATTAAGTTAAACAATAAGGTTTGTATGCTTCTTCTTCCTGAAACTCTTAAAATCGCACAAAATTACTAATAATTAATTACTGATAATAGTCATTTACCACTTTTTTTTCAAAAATTTTGTGCAATCGCTTGCACTTAGTCATAGGTCAGTTGTCTGTAATTTGACTTCAAATCTTTGCTGTTTAATAGTTTAACTATCAATTCAAACGGTAAAATGTGCACCCGGGCGAATTTTCCCTATGAAAAGCGGTTGGCTCTTGCTGGTAGTTATCTCGGGATGGTTAATACAAATGTGAACATCACCGATGTGATCACCCTCATCAATTAAGTGATGAGTATTCCCCAGAATTGAAATCTTCAATAAAGCCAATAAGGAATCCCTCGTGCCCTCTCGCGGGCATGAGGGATTTTTAAGGTTGTGATACAGGTACTTGCCCAACCCTGCGGGATTGATGCCATTTGTACTAATTTGTCGAAGATAAATCGTTGATGCTCATTTTATTCGCTATGTAGAGACGCAAAATTTTGCGTCTCCAATCGTTGAACATGACTAAAGGCTGACCCTGAGACGCAAAATTTTGCGTCTCTACTCACGGAGGTTTCTAACAGAATTCCGTCAAACTCACGTTAAGGTAAGGGCGCTAGTGCAGCAGAGTTTGTTGCTCGTTCAGCAGGATACCAGCTACTGTCGCCATCAGTTGCCGCTTCTCAGGCCGCCCACCAGATCATCGTTCTCGACAGTCTTATCGGTCTGCTTGACGCGGGTGTTGCTGGAGCCAAAGGCGTAGCTCAACGAGAGTTGCACGTTGCGCTGGTTGTAGTGCCCCACGCCATGGTTCACGTAGTCGCCTTGAGTAATGTAACTCTTGTCCACCTGGTACTTGTGAAAGATGGAGTTGGCGGTCAGGCGCACGGTCAGGCGGTTGTCCTTGAGGAAAGAGCGTGACAGTCCCAGCATGATGGTGGGGTCGGGCATGGTGCTGTAGCCATACACATGACGCAGGTCATGGCCGATGCCGTACCACATGCAGGTCGCTGTCGCCCGCAGCTTCCACGGCAGTTGTTGAGTCAGCTGGGCATACAGGTTGCCGCCCCAGCCGCTGTTGGTGATGTCTTGGGAGGGATTGCGGTAACGCTTGTAAGCCACCTCACCGTTCATGACGAGGGTGGTCTTGGCTGTCATCATCCACTGCAGGAAACCGCCCACGCCGGCCATCAGGTAACGGCAATCGTTGTTATAGGTCGTGTACACGATACCGTCATGGGAGGAGCGATAGAGTCCGATGAGGTTGTTGGTGATGGTCAAGGTGGGCTTGACGTTGAAGGTCAAGCGGTTGCCCGTGTGCTGGAAGTTGATGCTCAGCATATTGTTGCGGGCGCTCGACAGGTGCGGATTGCCATACTCTATCGTTGTGGTATAGCGCTTCACGGCGGGATTAAGGTACTGAATGCCCGGACGGTTGAGGCTCGTGGCCCATGACAGGCGCAGGCTGTTGAACGGCGACAGTTGCCAGTGAACGCTTGCCGAGGGCACCACGTCATGCAGGTCGCGCCCAAAGGGCTCCCCGTCGCCATTGGGATAACTGGCGCGGAAGTGGCTGTACTCGTAGCGCAAGCCGCCGCGCAGGGTGAAGTCGCCCACCTGGTAGCGCCACGAGGCATAGGCGGCACCAACGTGCATGTCGTGCTTGAAGCGGGTGTCGGTGTTCAGCTCTGACGTTCCGTCATAGCTCATGCGGTTGTGGCTCTTGTTCAGGCGCATGATGTACTTGCCGCCCACCTCCAGCAGGTGATGCCCCCATAGCGGCAGTTGGTAGTCGAGTTGCCACGTGTGCTCGATAAAGCGTTCCTTGCCCCACTTGCTGTAGGCTGTGTAGTCAAACGGCGGATTGACCAGGTTGATGAGCGTGTCGTACTGCTCTTCGTGCTGGCCCGTGGTCGAGAACATGTAGGAGGCGGTCAGGACTTCGTCTTTGCGACTGGTGCGGTGCTCCCAATCGGCACGGCCGTTCCACGACATGAAGCCATACTGCGGCAAGTTAAACGGGTTATCATAGGACGTCATCAACTGCTCTGCCGCGTCATGATACTCGATGTGGCTGTCGCCGTAGATATTCAGGCCATAACGGTAACCACCGAAGGAGGCTGTAATCAGGTTCAGCGAATCGATTTCCAGGCTGGCATTCAAATCGAGGCTATAGACCCACGCAGGTTGCTCATTGCGATAGAGATTATACATCGTGATGCCTGTGTCTTTATAGGTGGTCCATGTCTCGTTCTCACCGGCAAACTGGCGATGTGCCTGTTTCTGGTAAAATGCCGTCGTTCCCAGTGTGAACTTGCCAACTCGTGCCGCGACATAGGCACTCGCATTGGGCGAGCCGAAGGTGTTGACCGATGCCGACACCGTGCCGTTGACACCCTCGATGCGCACACCCTCGACGGTGACGATATTCAGGATGGCCGTCGCACCCTCGGCGTCATAGCGGGCACCGGGCTCGGTGATGACCTCGATGCGCTTGATCACGCTGGCCGGCATGGCCCGCAGCACCTCCCTGGGGTTGGACGACAAAGCCGGGTCGGGGTGGCCGTTCTTATAAATCTTGAAACTCCCGCCGCCGTTGACACGCACGTTGTCCTCGCCGTCAACGCTCACCAGCGGCACCTTGCGCAGCATGTCGAGCACGGTGCTCGTGCGCGCCTCGGGGTCGGCCTGCACATTGTAACTCAATCGGTCGTCCAGCGTCTTGACCAGCTGGCGCATCGTCACCACTTCCACGTCTTGCAACTGCAATGTGTCGCCCCACTCAACGGCTGCTGAGTCTTGTCCCGTGGCATCTTGTGCCATGCTGTTGACTGCCCACGCCATGGCTGCCATAGCCATTACAATCTTTACCATTGTATTCATTTCAATTATGCCATTAGTTGTTGATTTTCGGCCGCAAAATTATCCTCATTCGTCAACAAGCAGGTCATGGAGCGACTTACCAAGTCTTAACCAAAAACTTATTTAGTCTTAACGGAGTGGAGGACTAATGGGTTATTTGTGTATTTTTGCAGGTGATGAATGTGAGGCTGAAATATATTGCGGTATTGGTGATTGTGGCACTGGTGGGCGTGTTTGCCTATCAGACCTTTTGGCTCGTGCAACTTTACCACACGATGAGTGAGCAGATAGACAACGACATCCAGGAAGCCATGCGCGTTGCCGATCTCAAGGAAGTCTTTCTGCGACTCAAGAGCCTTGAGGACAACGGGCC
Source organism: uncultured Prevotellaceae bacterium (assembly GCA_900317325.1). Classification (GTDB taxonomy): domain Bacteria; phylum Bacteroidota; class Bacteroidia; order Bacteroidales; family Muribaculaceae; genus Sodaliphilus. The sequence continues at coordinate 94,684 of ONGE01000002.1, read as the reverse complement.
TCATGGCGAGATGGACTTGAGCGCCGGCATCGGCGAGGATGGAAGCATCACCGCCAAAGCTGTCACCACCACCCAGGTCACACTTGGCGGCGAAACGTTGGAGCAGAAGACGGGTGTGGTGCTGCGTTCAAGCCCTCAGGTCGACAGCGACAGCACCGCAGGTGACGAAGCCTTCGTGAAGATGCTCGAAGAGCAGATTTCGGTCACTGAGTTGGCATCGATGATTCAACAGGGGTTGCATCTGGGGATTGACCGCTTTGAAGGGACACGATATGAGAAATACGACACGTTGCTTACTGCCGGCTTGCAGCAAATGGGTTTGAGCGGTGACCATTATTTGGCATGCATTAAGACCGACACCGTTTTTCAGCATGCGACCACAGGCTACATTCCCAGCAAGCGGGCGCGGAAATTTGTCTATAACTGGACAGATTATGGCCGTTACGAACTCACCATCGAACCTACCACGGGACTGGTCTTGCGGGAGATGGCAGGCATCTTGACGGCATCGGGACTCATTGTTCTGCTGCTGGGCTTGGCTTTTTATTTCCTGATCAGGACCATCATTAGGCAGCGCACGCTCGACGAGATGAAGACCGACTTCACCAACAACATTACCCATGAACTTAAAACGCCTATCGCTGTGGCCTATGCCGCCAACGACGCGCTGCTCAACTTCGGTGAGCAAGCCGATGAAACCAAGCGACATCATTATTTGACGCTATGCCGTCAACAGCTGGAACGGCTGAGCGGCATGGTCGAGCAAATCCTGTCGATGAGCATGGAACGGCGCCGGCAGTTCAAACTCAACATAGAGCCGATTAACCTCTCTGAACTGCTGCAACCCGTCATCGAGCAGCAGCAGTTGAAGGCCGATAAGCCCGTCACCATCACTACGCATATCGAGCCCAATGACTTGACCGTACAGGCTGACCGCGCCCACTTGAGCAACATCTTGAACAACCTCATCGACAATGCCGTCAAGTATTCTCCCGGCGAGGCACATGTCGAGATTACGGCCACACCTGCAGCCATCAGTGTGACCGACCACGGCATGGGCATCCCTGCCGACAAGTTGCCGCACATCTACGACAAGTTCTATCGCGTGCCCACTGGAGATGTGCATGATGTCAAGGGTTACGGCTTGGGACTGTTCTACGTCAAAACGATGGTCGAGAAGCATGGTTGGAGCATCGACGCATCAAGCACCCGTGGCGAGGGCACGACATTTACAATCATATTAATATGAGCGAGAGGACGATTCACATACTGCTTGCCGAGGACGAGCGCACCCTGGCCATGATCATCAAGGACACGCTGGATGGTCAAGGGTTTCATGTGACCGTGGCAAGCGATGGCGAGGAAGCGTTGAGACTTTATACGGCCGATAAACCCGATGTGCTCGTGGCTGATGTGATGATGCCGCGGCTCGACGGCTTTGAACTGGTGAGGCGCATCCGCAAGCACGACCAACAGACGCCGGTCATCTTCCTTACGGCGCGCTCGGCGGTAAACGATGTGGTGCATGGCTTTGAGATGGGCGCCAACGATTACTTGAAGAAACCTTTCGGCATGCAGGAACTCATCGTCCGCATCAAGGCACTGTTGGGACGGGCATGCACTGTCGCTCCTCAACCCGAACAGGCCACGCGATTCACTATCGGTCAATACCTTTTTGATTCTGTCCTTCAGCGGTTGACACATGTTCCGACAGGCAACCGCGCCGAACTTTCCTATCGTGAGAGTGAGATTCTGAGGCACTTGTGTCTGCATCCCAGCGAGGTGGTAACCTCCCAATCGTTACTTCTCGAATTATGGGGCGACGACAGTTTTTTCAACAACAAGAGTCTGCATGTGTTCATCACCAAACTGCGGCACCGTCTCGCGCAAGACCATAGCCTGCGCATCGTCAACGTGCGCGGTATCGGTTACAAGCTGATTAACGGAGAGTGAGCCTCACCTGGTGGCTGCCTGGCGCACGCGGAGCTCCCAAGGGTAGGGGGCCTGGTCCTCGTGCTGGACAGTGACGGGCATGCCGACGTAGGCGAAATGCTCCTTGAGCGTGATGATGTCCTTGTCAAGCAGGCGGATGCAACCCTCGCTGGCGCGGCCGGGCACGGTGTGCTCGTTGTTGGTGCTGCCGTGGATGCCGATACCCTTGTGGCCGGGCGTCTCGAGGCGCAGGAACCAGTGTCCGTAAGCCAAGATGTTGCCGCGTCCGTCGTGGAAGTCGTGTTTCCATGTCGAGGCATCCTGAATCATGGTGATTTTGAAGGGCTTGCCTGTCCGGGACTCGGGGGTGCGCATGTCACCGCGCCGTTGCTTGTTGCCCTTGTTCTTGCCCATGCAGCAGGGGAACTGGGCCACGATGACGGTGTCGCCCGCTGCATTGCGGTCATACACGCTCAACGTCATGTCGTGCTTCGAGACAACTATAAATGCCGTGCCGCTGGGTTTGTCGGGCAAGGGCGGCAGTTGCAGCGTCGCAACGGTCGAGACAGTGTCGCGGCTCTGTTCAATGTTGTCGGTAGTTTGAGCTTGGTCGGCTTTATGTGAACATGCCGTTGCACAGACGGGCATGAGCAAAGCGATGGTGATGATGAATTTATTGAGCATATATTATCATTATTTACACGGCAAAATTACTACAAAGACTTCAACTGTGCAATACAAAAACTGATCCGTCACCTACAGGCTTCAGGTGACGGATCATCGTGTGTTCCAATAAAAACTATAAACTTGTGGTTATGAAAATGTAACTGATGTACTCCTTGTAATCGCTGGTCTGACGGGTACTGTACCCTTTTCAGACTGCACAAATGTACTCTTTGATATAGTTAAACGGCAAAAAAATTATACAAACAGGGTATTTTCATAGACAAATCAGTGCGGTTTTCTTTTGATATTACCGTTTTAGGGTAGGGGGCAATCGGTTGCATGAATCACTTGGTCACAAAAGTGGCAGATATATTTTGTGAGACTTCTAATTTTGACTATCTTTGCACCGATAAACTAAATGATATCAACGTTTTTATTTATAAATAGGCAATATTATGTATATTGAAGAGATTCATGCCAGAGAGATTCTGGATTCGCGTGGCAATCCTACTGTAGAAGTTGAAGTAACCCTTGAGAGCGGCGATATGGGCCGTGCATCGGTCCCCAGTGGTGCATCCACGGGTGAGAACGAGGCCCTGGAACTGCGTGACGGCGACAAGAACCGTTACGGTGGTAAGGGTGTCTTGAAGGCTGTCAAGAACGTCAACGAGGTAATCGCCCCCGAGATCGAGGGTATGGATGCCTTTGACCAGCGCGCCATCGACATGGCGATGATCAAGCTCGACGGCACTCCCACCAAGAGCAAACTCGGCGCTAACGCCATCCTGGGCGTTTCGCTCGCAGTGGCTCACGCTGCAGCCAACTACTTCGGTGTGCCCCTGTATCGTTACATCGGCGGTACCAATGCTCATGTGCTGCCCGTGCCCATGATGAACATCATCAATGGCGGTGCACACAGCGATGCTCCCATCGCTTTCCAGGAGTTCATGATCCGTCCCGTGGGCGCCAAGACCGAGGTCGAGGCCGTTCGCATGGGTGCTGAGGTATTCCACGCCCTGGCCAAGCTGCTCAAGAAGCGCGGCCTGAGCACTGCCGTGGGTGATGAGGGTGGTTTCGCTCCCGCACTCAACGGTATCGAGGACGCTCTGGACAGCATCGTACAAGCCATCAAGGATGCCGGTTACAAGCCCGGTGAGGATGTGAAGATCGCTATGGACTGCGCTGCCAGCGAGTTCGCCGTGATCGAGGATGGCAAGTACTACTACGACTACCGTCAGCTCAAGAGCGGTCAGCCCAAGGATCCCAACGGCAAGAAGCTGAGCGACGACGAGCAGATTGCTTACCTTGAGGAACTCATCACCAAGTATCCCATCGACTCGATCGAGGACGGTCTCGACGAGAACGACTGGGACGGCTGGGTTAAGCTCACCAAGAAGATTGGCGACCGTTGCCAGCTCGTGGGCGACGACCTGTTCGTTACCAACGTGAAGTTCCTTGAGAAGGGCATCAAGATGGGTGCTGCCAACTCTATCCTGATCAAGGTGAACCAGATCGGTTCGCTCACCGAGACGCTCGACGCCATCGAGATGGCTCACCGTCACGGTTACACCACCGTGACCTCGCACCGCAGCGGTGAGACCGAGGACACCACCATTGCCGACATCGCAGTGGCCACCAACAGCGGCCAGATCAAGACCGGTTCGCTCTCGCGCACCGACCGCATGGCCAAGTACAACCAGCTCATCCGCATCGAGGAAGAGCTTGACGAGGCTGCCGAGTACGGTTACAAGAAGCTCATCTGATCACTGAGCATCAGCACGATCGGCCTCACATTGAAGGCTGAACAAGTTGAGAATTAAAGCAGTAGAGACGCAAAATTTGCGTCTCTACTGTTTTATGTGCCAATGGTCTGTTGTCAATGGGGAGGTATCATCGGCGCGGGCCTCACAGTTTCACGGCATTGATGTCAATGAGCCCGTTGACGATGGCATAGATCGTCAGTCCGGCTGGACTGTGGATCTGGAGCTTGCGGGCGATGTTGCGGCGGTGGGTGATGACCGTGTTGATCGAGATGTTCAGGTGGCTGGCGATTTCCTTGTTGGCCATTCCTTGAACGAGGGCGATGATGACGTCTTTCTCGCGGTTGGAGAGCGTTTCGGCATTTTGTGCGCCATCCTTGAAGACCATGTTGGTGATGTTCAGTGTCACGTCACCATGCTTGATGACCCATTCCAGGCGACGGATGGCGGGAACGAAAATGTGGTCCTCGATCATGGCGTGCTGGGCCAGCCATTCTTCATTCTCATAGATGTCGTGCAATGTTGCAGTGAGCTGATTGTTGTGCAACCCGTCCTGGGGCAGATACTTGATGATGAGGATTTTCAATTCGCGTAACTGGTGGTCGGCGGCGGCATGATGCTTGGAGAAGGTTTCCACATTGTAGTCACTGGCCGACTTGCCCTCGATCAGCGATTTCACATAGGGGAACAACGTTTGTTGCTCATAGTTCATGTGGCGGCGTATCTCGTGGGCATATTCGTCATACAGCTTCATGATGAGCTTCGCCAGCGAGTTGTCCTCGTTGAGCGATTCTTCCAACTCACGGCGAATGTAGGGCAGCTGGAAATCAATGAAATAGGCATGACTGGCTTCCAGGTAATGCAAGAGGGTGGATACCGAGATGCGCTCATCATCCTCGGCTACCCCGATGCCGTTGATGGCATAGTTGACCACCGTGAGGAAGGTGTGGGTGTCCACGCCGTTGTGCTCGCAGGTCTCCCTCACGGTTTTGTCACCGAAACCGAGGCTGATGCCGAAACTGCCCAATGCCTGCAACAGGTTGTAGTTATCGCCGATGAGCGATATCATCTTGTCTTCGGCCTCATATATCTTCTGTTCTTTCATGATGATCTACGATGCAAAATTAGGAATCAGCGCCATGCTGCGCAATCCTCATTTATTGGTATTTGTGTCAAAAAATGCCCCCAAAAGTTATCATAACGATTGGGGACACATAGATAAAAGCGTAACTCAAACAGGTTATTCCGAAAGCATGGTGACCTCGATGCAGCGTTTAGCGGCAATCAGGCGTTGAGCCATCAGCTGCACGTCGCGTGCAGTCATGTTCTCGACCATCTTGCAGTAGTCGATGTCGAAGTCGGTATCGTCGTCCAGCTCATGCCAGATGATGTAGCTCCAATAGTCGTTGGTGATGGCCATCTGGGCATATTGCTTGGTCAGGTATTGCTTGACCTTGGCCATGCTGGACTCGAGCGGACCGTTATCGGCGATGTGCTGCAGCTGCTGATAGATGATCGGGTTGAGTTCATCGTAACGGTCGGGGTCGGCATTGTACGAGATCTTGAAGGTGGCATTGGGCTGGTCATCCCGTGCCAACTCAAAGTCCACACTCACGCCGTAGGTGCCGCCTTTCTCCTCACGCACCGAGTCGGTATAGGCGATGGCGAGACAGCGCTTCAGGAAATCCAGTTCCAGGTCACTCTGTGCGGTGAAAGGCACGTCGGCGGTATAGTAGATGCTGACGTTTGCCAGTGGCGTCGCCATCTTTTTGGTAAATTTGTGCACCGCCTGTCCTCCGACAATCTGAGGGATGTTGCTGTAGTTGGTCTGCTCGTGCTTGCCTGTCGAGGGCAGCGTCGCCAAGTATTGGCAAAGCAGCTGGCGCAACTCTTGTTCATCATAGTTGCCGATGATGACCGTCTTGAAATTGGAGGCGTCGCTGAAACAGTTGCGGTAGATGTCCAGGATGCGGTCATAATCCACCTGGTCAAGTGTCGATTGCACGACAGGCTCCATGCGGGGATGATGCCCGTACAGGATAGCCTTGATGGAGTCATTGTAATCAACCTTGGGCGAGGCGTTGCGGTTCGTCAGGAATGAACGGTTGCGGCTGATGAACTCGTTGAATGCCGTGGTGTCGCGTCGTGGCGAGGTGAAGTACAGATGTGCCAGCTCGAACATGGTTTTCATGTCTTTGACCGATGATGTGCCATCGATACTCTGGCCCTTGGAACCGACCGACGGGCTGACACGGACCGACTTGCCCATGAGCATCTTGCGCAACGTGAGGGCGTCGAAGTCGCCGACACCGGCCTCACTCACACTGCTCGAAATGACGCTGAAGTTCGGGATCTCCTCGTCGCCGTAGAGCGAAGTGCCGCCATCACCCTTCATCTCCAATGAGATGACATCGGCGCTGAAATCAGTCTTGCGGGCATAGACCTTCATGCCGTTGGACAGTGTGATTTCAGTAAAGCCATGCTTGTAAGGCTTCTCACTCACAATCGAGCCGGGTTGTGGGAGCTGGCTGATGAGGTTTTCGGCCAACTGCTGCTCACAATAGGGGGCGTAGGGTAGTTGCTGGGCGGCAAGGATGACCTGCTCAATCTGGCCCTCGGTGGGAAGAACGACCTCTTCCTTGTCGGGGGCATACATGACAACGACCTGATTCTTGTCGGTAATCAGTTCCTTGACCGCGGCATTCACCTCGTCAAGCGTCACCTCCTTGTTCAGGTTGCGGGTGTTGTTCATCTCAAATTCGGTCGAAATGAGCGGTTCGCCCGTGAGGAAGTTGCTCACGCACTGGTTGACATAATGCGAATTGCGGTAGTCGTTGCTCATCTTGTAACGGCGCTCGGCGGCATTGAGGTAGAGACTCTTGGCACGGTCAAGTTCACCCTGGGTGAAACCATGTTGACGCGCCTGCTCGGCAATGCCGACGGCAGCGATGATGCCACCCAGGATGTAGTCCTGCTTGCAGCTGATGCTGATGGAGAACGCATCTTTGGTGCGGCTGATGAAGAATGTGGACGCGCGACCGGTGGCGCTCTGGATGGGCGAACCGGGTTGCTGGCGCAATTCGGCAAAACGGTCATTCAGCATCGTGCTGATGAGGTTGTCGATGTAGTCACTGCGCAGGTAGGCAAGACTGTTTTTCTCGCTGTCGGGGGTCGCATCGCGCTTCTGATACAGATGGCAGAGCACAATGGGCTGCTCGGCATCCTTCTCGATGGCAACAATCATCTTGTCATTATCGCTCACGGGATAGTAGATGCGCTCGGCGGGTTTCTTGGGCATGGGGATGGACGAGAAGGTCTTTTTGATCTTTTTCTCCATCTTGTCCACATCAAAGTCACCCACGACCACGATGGCCTGCAGATCGGGGCGATACCACTTCTGGTAATAGTCCCGCAGGTCTTGATAGGGGAAGTTATCGACGATGTCCATTGAACCGATAGGCATGCAATCCTCGTATTTCGTGCCCTGGTAGATTCGTGGCATGACCAGTTCCTGCATGCGTTGCACAGCCATGCCGGCACGACGGGTGCGCCACTCCTCGTGGATGACGCCGCGCTCCTTGTCGATTTCCTGGTCCTCGAGCAGCAGGTAATGACTCCAGTCGTGGAGTACCAACAGACACGAGTCGATGATGCCGTCGCGCACGAGAGGAGCCGAACCGATGTGATAGACCGTCTGGTCTATCGAGGTGTAGGCATTGAGGTTGGCACCGAACTTGACACCGATGCTCTCACACCAGGGAACAATGCCGGGTCGCCCGTTCTTGCCGGGGAAGTTCTTGGTGCCGTTGAAGGCCATGTGCTCCAGGAAGTGCGCCAGTCCTCGCTGACGAGGTTCCTCAAGAATCGACCCTACGCGCTGAGCGATGTAAAAATCGGCCAACCCCGCCTCTTTTGCATTGTGGCGGATGTAGTAGGTCATGCCGTTCTTGAGTTTGCCCGTGCGCACACCAGGGTCTTGAGGTAACTGGGCTGCCGCCCATAAGGGCAGCAGCACCAGTGCAAAAAGATAAAGCAAGTGACGTTTCATCGTTCTCATTTATTGAGCAATGAAGCGGGAGCTTCGGGGATGAAATCGTTGGTTGAATTGTTGGTGTCGATGTACTTGCCGCTGGCATCCTGCTTGCGGATCACCGACTTGTTGAAGCGGGTGTCGTCGCGATCCACTTTTCCGCAATAGGTCCAACCGGCGTCGATCGATGCATCAAGCACGTTCCACTCGCGCACCGATTCCACACTCAGGTTCACACCGTCAAGAATCCAGCTGTTAGGCACTTTATAGATGCCGCTCTTGGTCATTTCCTTGGAGAAGTCACCGAACACAAACATGTAGGTGGCGTCATAGACATAATTCTCCAGCCAGTCTTCCTTGCTGGTCTGCATCTTGGCAATGGCCATCGAGTTGTAGCCACGGCTGTGGAACTGGTAGATGGTGGCGGTGTAGCAATACCATTTGTCCAGATTGGGAGCCGAGCCGTCGGGGTCGGTGAAATTGGGGTTGGAGGTCTCGTCATAGAACTCAAAGTCGGCCTTGCTCAGGTCGATGGAGTTGGGTTGCTCGGTCGTGTGGTTGATGGCGTTGACAGCCAGCGTGAGGCTCTGGCCGGGCTCAACGGGAACGCTCTTGCCGTTGCCGGGAATCATGTAGCAGGCCTGTACCGAGAAGTCGGTGGACATGATGTCAGGGGTGTAGTCCTCCTTAATGGTCGTCAGGAAGGCAGACTCAAGCACGGCGATGCTGTCGGCATACAGCGTGACATCAGAGTTGTTGGTGATGATGATGTACTGGTCACCGCTGTAGGATTTGCCCTCGGCAGTCGAGGTGCCGGTGAAGAAAATCTCGCTGATGACAAAACCGCCCTGGGCCGTGAAGGTGGAGACGGTCATCTTCAGGTTGTGTGACGTCTCGGAAATGGCCACGTTGTCCGATTTTACCTCAAAGTCCTTTTGACCGGCGACACCGTTCAGGGTAAATTCGAGGTGACCGCTGACGACGACGTTGTAGTTGCCGGCCTTGATGTCGTTGCACATGATCTTGTAACCGTTCTCGTCCTTGATGAACTGTGAGGCCTCGATGGTGGTGACCTGTTTCGTCTCGACGTTGGTCAGCGTGGCTTTTGCGCTCGTCAGGACTACGTTCTTGAGGTTGGCGGGAACTTCAAGATTCACAACTGTAGTGGGGATGACGGGTATGGGGTCATCACCATTGCAAGATGATAAACACAAGACTGCGGCAAGCATCATGATGATGCTGTTCAAGATTAACTTTTTCATTTGTTTTTGTTTTTTGTTTTGTTTAATTTAATTGGTTGATAATTAATATTTTGTTGTCAAAATGTTATTCCTATTGAACTGTGAAACAGCGTCTGGTGCTCGTTGGCCGAACAAAAGGTCAAGCTGCCACCCAACTCAGCAAAAATGCCATAACGTGTCTGCCTCCAGGCATAGCCGGCACGCACTTTGGCGCCCAGGTCGGTATAATTGGCTGTAGCGAACTTGTGCTTGTGCTGAATCAGTCGGGTGATGTCTTCTCCCATGTTGGCAAAGGGCATCTGCAACTTGTCGCTTACCTTGGCAAGATAGGACGCATGGGCATCCACGGTCAGCAGTATTTTGTTGCCGGGACGCAGGAAACACTGCCCCTGTAGCTTGCCGTAGGCGTGGCTGGCCTTCATCTCACGGTGAGGATAGATGTATTCCTCGCTTTGAGATTTGTATCCGGCAGTCAAGACGATATTCCAATGATTTCGCCCGTATAGCGCGCCCAGGTAGCTGTCCAGCATCTGACCCTTGTACATCGTCAAGCAAGCGATGACGGGAAAATAGCGGGCATCGGAGGTGCCGCCCACGTGCTCGTTTCCTGTGCGCCTTGTACAGTCAAGATGCGCCAGTGTGACGAGGCGATAGCCCTTGTCGCGTTTCCAGCCGACCGTCACTCCCGCATGCTCGTTGTAGAGGTCGGTGAGCGGCATGGAGTTGAATTCGGCGAGTTTGCGGTGATAGCGATGCTCGTCAAGCGAGAGGTCACAGTAGATGCCGCTATGGTCAATCGGCGAGGCGTGAAGCAGCAGGGCCATGCCGCCCCCGTCGTAATAGAGGCTGCGCTTGTCGCCCGAGAAACGGCTGTATTCGGTGCCCAGGCCTGTCATCTGAAACTCTGGGATGACGCCCTCCTCACGATAAAAGGCGACGCTGTTGGTCTGCTTGTAGATGTTGGCTTCGATGCTTGCTCCCACACGATAACGCATAAAATCGTAACCGCTGCCGATGCGCAGTGTCAAGTCGGTGACGATGCCCCGCATGCGCGGGTCACGCCCACGGTATTCCTGCTCGGCACGCACGAGCATTTCTCCGCCCAAGGCGAGGCGGTTGATACGGGCTGCATAGCCGCCCGAAATGGTGTAGCGTTCACGGCGTGTGTTGCCTCCCGCGGTGTCGGCAAGGATATAGGGTTGCAACAGGTCGTAGTCGCTGGTGGAGTTCCACTTGATGTCGTGTTGCTTGCCGGTCGTGTAGGAGGCTTCGCCCCAGACGGTGCTGCTGCCATTCAGGTGATGATAGGTATTCACTTTGATGTAGGGCAGTGTGAAACCCTTGCCTTTCTCAGGGATGAAAGCGGTGGACTGGCGCTGGAGGTCGATGCCCAGAGCCAGTTGTGAGAACGACCGTTGATAACCGATCCCGTGCAATGCGGGGTTAAGCAGCGACTCCTGCACTGTGAGTTTCTCCAGCGATATGTGCTCGACGAGGGCCGAGTCGGCGTTGGATGCCATCGCCGCTCCGGTGGTTATGAAGATGAGAATGAATAAGAAAAGTCGTCTCATATCAGTCCAGGAAAATCATGTTAAGTGTGATGTCGTTCTGCTCTTTACTGATGAACTCGGCATAGTCGCTCTGGCTGCGGAATTGTCGCATGCGTGTGGTGCCGTCAGACATCTGGCAGGTGGCAACGCCCTCGATGCCAATCTGATAGGCGCCGCGCAGCACCTCGACCGTGGCGCTGGAACCCTCAAAGTCGGCAACTGTGGTTACCTGGTGGGTGTTCACGTTGGTCAACTGCACCTGTGCCTGAACGCGGGTGATGATCAACTCATCGCCGGCCGTGACTGTGATGCGGGCCGTGGTGAAGATGTCGTCCTCCACGGGAGCACAGGCTGTGATGACCATGGTCAGTGTCAACGTTATGATGAAATGGAGAATCTGTTTCATAGCTTGATGTTCATTTCGAGTCCGAAGTAGGGGGTGACATGGCGACGGATGGTCGTGCCACGGCTGTCGTAATCGGGGGTATAGTCCCAAAGTTTGTTGCAGAACATGGCGATGTGGAGCCGGTCGTCAAAGAGTTTCTTGGTGACTTTCATGTTCACGTTCATGGCAAAGGGCACGCGGTCTTTCTCGAACTGTGACGAGGTGTAGTCGCGCACGAGCCAACGCAGGTACAGGTCGTCGGCATCGCTGTCTTGCCAGTCGTGGATGCTGCCGTCAGGAGCAATGTACTGGACGGGGTAGTTGCTGACTTCCTTGCGTTGCGAGGTAGTGAACCACAGGCACTGGGCCGAGATGGAGAAACCCAGTTTGAGGCGGGGAACGTCGGTGTCGAGCGTGAAATTGGTGTTGAAAGACTCCCTCACCGAGCCGTCGTCGTTGGCATACAGGCCGACGTATTGAATCTGACGGTTATCAATCACCTGACTGGGGCGGTAGGAGTCAACAATCGAGTTGTTGTAGGTGGTACGGAAGTAGGCACCGTTGATGGTCAGACGCGTCAAGACGACGGGGAAACGCTTGGTCTCGAGGGTGTACTCGATGCCCTCCTTGAGTGTCATGCTGCCATTGGTGTAATTGCCGCAACCGGCCAGCTCGTTGATGACCGTGTAGGGCAAATCAGCGAGATTGGGCTGCGCAGTCAGGCTTGCGGCATCGATGCCGCTGGGGTCATACTGCTTGTATTGGAATGTCTGGTAGTAGGATTGCATGCGGAAGCCCGATGTCATCTTCTCCCTGAAGGCCGTGACCGCCAATCGGTTGCCGCCGATGTTGATGTCGAGTGTCACCTCTTTCTTGAGGTTGCGGGCCGGCTCAAGGGCCGTGTTGCGGGGATTGACGATGTAGGTCATCAAGTTGATGCGACGGTAGTCGGGATTGTCGTGATAGTAGTTCAGCTGGATGAAATCGATGTACATCAGGTCAGGGAAGAGTTGCTCCATGGTGGGCATCTTGGTGTGCTGGCCGATGCCGGCTGCAATGCGGATGAAGGTCGGTTTGCCGAACACCGTCAGTCGGGGCAGGGTGTAACCGATATTGGCGCGCGGGTCCCAATAGAACTTACCGTTCATCACGTAGGTGCGCTCCAGGTTCAGCAAAGTGGTGGCACGGATGCCTGCCGTCATCTCCAGCGTGCCGATGGCGGTGGGCCATTTCACGCTTTCCTCGGCGTAGGCCGACAGGCGGTGGTTGGCAGGAATCTCTTTAAGTGAACGCTGGCGTGACGAAATGCCGGTATAGACGGGTGTCATCGGGTCGAATACCTGTCCGCGACCCAGGTTCTTATCGAGGTTCCAGTCGGTACCGACGAGCAAGGTGTTGGACACGATATTGCTGGGAATCTGCAAGCGGGCATTGAGTTTGATGAAGGCATTCATGGGCTTGCCGTCCACCTCGTGGTGCCCTATGTATTTAAAAGGAAGGATATAGGCGTCATTTTCTCCTTCTTCCTTCGACAGGGGCGCTACCGTCATCCTTGACAGTTGCACGAGGCGGGTGCGCTCGATTAGGTCTTTCTCGAGCGAGGTCGAGACGGTCAATTCGGCCGATTTGAGCCACATGTGGCGCATGGTCTGGAGCCGCAAGGCAACGAGCATGGCCCAGCGGTTGTAACTCGACTTGTAGGCATCCTCGGCGCTGTAGGTCTGGTCGATATCCTGTTTGTCGTTGTCCAGTGATCGGGAAAAATCAATGTTTGATGACAGGGTGAGATGATAATCCTCTTTCTCCCAACGTTTTTGCAGTCGGGCCGAGAGGGTCATGCGCTTGTAGTTTTCCAGGCGGTTGCGCGGGTCGGCCTTGGCGTCAAGGTAGTCGGCGCTCAGGTTCAGGGCCAACTTGTGTCGTTCCCATTCCAGGTCCTTGGCTGCATAGAAAAGCTTGGAGCCCATGTCGGCTTTCAGGCGGAACTTCATGTCGTGTCCGCCGCGACGGCGCTCGATTTTCACCAATCCGCTGGTCAAGTCGCCATATTCCACCGACGGGATGCCACGGACAATCTCCACACGCTCGATGTCATCGGTCGAGATGCCGCGCATGTCCACGCCCGCGTTGGTATTGTCACGGGTGGTAGCCATGAGGTCCCAAGCTCCGGCCAGATACTGCATGTTGGCATTGGTCGAAATGGGGGCGCCATCGATAATGAAACTGGTGCCGAGCGACGAGGTGGCATAATTGCTGCTGCCAGAGGCAATCTCGCGGATGTGGATGTTGTTGGGGGCGCTCAGCGACGGGTCATGGCTGCGGCCACCGGGCAGCAGTTCCAGCAGGTCGGCGAAACTCGAGGGCTGCAAGTGCTCCATCGCGTGCTTTTCGATTCTTGACGAGGTTGTCAGCCCGCGGTTTTCCTGGGCTGTCACTACCACCTCGCCCAGTTGGCTCACCTCGGCTTGCAGCAGGTAACGCCCGTCAGGCGTGAGGGCAGTGACCAACGGTTTGTAGCCCACCGAGGTGATCTTGAGTGTGACCTCATTATTTTTAGGTATGCTGAAGGTGCCGTCGGTTTGAGTCACTGTGAGCGCTTTGCCCCGTTTGGCGTCGAGCACAGTGGCACCGATGACGGGCTCCAGCGTCTCGGCATCAAGCACGATGCCATTCACGAGGGCTTGAGCATCAGCGATTTGTATGGTTAAGGCCGCAAGGACCAGTATGATTGATTTAATCAGCTGCATTTCATTGATTTTGGAGTATAAAATTACTCCTGATCGCCGAGCCGCACAATACCTAAAAATGAGGTGAACTCACAGTGATTTATGACACTTTTTCCATAGTAAAAAAAGCAGAGACGCATTGTTTTGCGTCTCTGCTGTTCAAAAGAAGTGAGTATGTATGTAATAATGTTTCAGTCTATCGGGAGCGCATCCTCACCTCAGGAGGAGAGGATCCCGCGATGGTCTATTGCAGTTGGTTATAGACCTCGTCGGTCACAGGCTCCAGCCATTCATTGGAGGCGCCTTCCTGCACGTTGGTATGGTAAGTTAAGTGCTGGAACCAGCTGTCCTTGGCTGCTCCGTGCCAGTGCTTAACCTCGGCAGGGATGGCGATGACGGTGCCGGGCGTCATGGCTATCGGCTCCTTGCCCCACTCCTGATACCAGCCACGGCCGGCGACGCAGATGAGCATCTGCACCTGCTTGTGGTGGATGTGCCAGTTGTTGCGGCAGCGGGGCTCGAAGGTGACGTTGAACACGCCACTGCCCATATCGGCCAAGTAGCTGTTGCCGATGAAGAACTGGGCATAAGCCGAATTAGGCTCGCCTTTGGGCCAATCGCTTCGCAGGGTGTATCCCTGCTTGTCAAGCCATGCACACAGTTCGTCCACCAGTTCCTGAGTGTTGCCCATGTTCACGGCGCCCTGCTTGTGAGCTGCCAGTTGCGGCGCTACACCCACGAGGCCGCTCAGCGCTGCCACGGTCACGATTTCGCGGTCGGCGGCAGTCAGTTGATCACCGGCGAAGATGTCACCGAAGAGGTGCGACTTCAGGTAGTAGTCATCTTGAGGGCAGAAGGTGTAGTCAAACGGACGGCCCGAGAGCTGCGTCTGGTTCTTCTTGCCCAGTTCGTAGGCCTTGCGGGCATCGTCCCACTCGGCGGGGCGAGTCCAGGGTTTACCCTCCTGCCAGGCAGGATTCCTGTTTTCCAAAACCTTGCTCAGCACGCCCAGGGCATTCAGCGAACGCGGAAATCCCGTGTAGGCATAGAGCTGCGAGAACGCTTCCTTCAACTCGTTGACGGTTACACCGTTGTCGAGCGCTTGTCGCACCGCCGGTTCCAATCGCTCCAGGTCACCTTGTGCCATCAGGCAGGCACATGCCGCCAATCCCTGCTGACGCTCGGTCAGCGTCTGACTGTTTACTGTTGCCATTGTCAATAATGCTATGATTAAAAGTGTTACGCTTCTCATCGTCTTGTTTTTTACTTCAGGTTGTCCTTGAAGAATTGTTCCATCTTGTCGTAGGGAATCCTCTCGTTCTTGTCGTCATAGAGGTCGGTGTGCACGGCTCCGGGGATGATGAGCAGCTCCTTGTTGCCGACGACAGCACTCTGTCCCTCGACGTGCTTGCCCGTCATCTTCTCGAAAGCGTACTCGCTGAAGTAGCGCGAGTGGGCCTTCTCGCCGTGGATGAGCAGCACGGGATTCTCGATCTCGTGGGCCCAGGCCAGCAGGGGCTGGTTCATGAACGACTGGCAGCCGATGACGTTCCAACCGTCGGTCGAGTTGCCGCTGCGCTCGTGATAGCCGCGCTTGGTCTTGTAGTAGTCGTAGTAGTCCTTCACAAAGAACGGCGCATCCTCGGGCAGCGGGTCAATGACGCCACCGGCACGCTTGTAAGTGCCGCTCTTGTAGTCCTCGGTGCGTTGTGCGGCGATGGCACGGCGCTTCTCCATGCGCTGTTCCTTGGTGTCCTCGCTCTTGAAGTAACCTTCCACGTTCACCTTGCTCATGTCATACATGGTCGAGGCGACGGTGGCCTTGATGCGCGGGTCGAGGGCTGCAGCGTTCACAGCCATGCCGCCGAAACCACAGATGCCGATGATGCCGATGCGCTCAGGATCCACATTCTCCTGCACGCTGAGAAAATCGACGGCAGCGAGGAAGTCCTCGGTGTTGATGTCGGGCGATGCCATGCGACGAGGTTCACCACCACTCTCGCCGGTGAACGAGGGATCGAAGGCAATGGTCAGGAAGCCACGCTCGGCCATGTGCTGGGCATACAGTCCGCTGCTCTGCTCCTTCACGGCACCAAACGGTCCAGAAACGGCAATGGCGGGAAGTTTTCCTGTAGCGCCCTTTGGCGTGTACATGTCGGCAGCGAGTTCGATGCCGTAACGATTCTTGAACGTGACCTTCTTGTGGTCCACCTTATCACTCTTGGGGAACGTCTTGTCCCATTCCTGAGTCAGTTGCAGTGTTGTCATATTATCTTCAGTTTTAGTTTGTTTTGAGTCTGTGCAGGCCATTAGCATTCCGACTAACAGTACTGCGGCCAATAGAATCTTCTTCATTGTGATTATATGTTTTTGCCTAATTCAAAGGCTTCTTGCAATTTGGGATTACCGTCGATTTCGCGGGACTGGTTCACACCGCCGCAAAAGAGGGTGCCAGCCAGGCGGCTCTTGGGATAGCAGTCAATCCATCCGGTCAGACCGGCCTCGGCCCGCTTCGGAGTCATCTCCTCGTCCTCAGCCGCTGTGGTCAGCAGATAGACGTCACGGAACTGGTAGTCCAGCGGATACATGGCGTTCATGCGGTCGATGAGCGTCTTCATCTGGCCGCTCATCTCGTAATAATAGATGGGCGTTGCCCATGCCACGACGTCGGCTTTCAACACCTTGGCCATGATGTCGTTCACATCATCATTGATGACACAACGGCCCAACTGTTGGCAGGCTAAACAGCCCTTGCAGAACTGGATGTTCTTGCCCGCAAGGGAAATCTTTTCGACATCGTGTCCGGCAGCTTGAGCGCCTTCAACAAACTTATCGGCGAGCATGTCGCTGTTTGAGCCATGGCGCAGGCTCGTGGAAATGACAATTACTCTTTTCATCATATATGATTGTTTAAGTGTTATACTTCGATTTTCTTGATGACTTTGGCAGGGATGCCGCCAACCACCGTGTTGGGCGCTACGTCTTTGGTAACCACTGCACCGGCGGCAACAATGGCACCATCGCCGATAGTGACCCCGGGAAGTACCGTGGCATTGGCTCCGATCCACACGTTCTTGCCGATGTGGATGGGTGCGTAGGTCATTCCGGCGCGCTTGCTCGGGTCAATCATGTGGTTGAGTGTCGCCAGTACAACATTGTGACCGATGAGCGCTCCCTCGTCGATGGTGATGCCACCCTGGTCCTGGAACTTGCAGCCCATGTTGATGAACACACGCTCGCCGATGACGGTATTCTTGCCGCAATCGGTATGGAACGGCGGGAACATTCCGGCGCTACGGGGCACTTCACGTCCCCAGAGTTTCTCGAGCAGGTCGTGCAGTTCTTCGGGGGTGTGGTACTTGCCGTTGATTTCGGCCGTGATTTGCAAAGCTTCCTGCGAAAGCTTGTGAAACATCATGTGTACCTCGGAACCGCCCTCGACAGGCTTGCCGGATGCCATGTGGTCCCTGAACTCTTGTATCGTCATAAAAACTCTTTTTTTACGATGGTTGATTGTAATCCTTAGCGTCGCATCTTGAATGCACTGCAAAATTAATCAAACTATTTGACTACGGTATTACATATATTAGCGGATTATATACCAATTTCGCCGAAAACGAACGTTATCCGCCAAAATTGATACCATTATTGGCTTATTTGTCTTGTTTTTTATATCTTTGCAGCACGAGTCCCAAATTATGCGCGATTGTGATGAAGAAGATCCTGAAGGTTGACAGTCCCAACGATTATGCCCGCTTTGTGGAAGCGCCCGTGCTGCATCCGCTGGTGAGCATCATCCACTATGACGAAGTGTCGCCTTTTCGCCATAGCCTGAACAGTTACGGCGTCTATGGGCTTTTCATTCAGCGTCAGTTTCCCAAGAGCCTGTCTTACGGCATGAAAACCATGCAGGTGAACGATGCCTCGATTATTGCTGTCGCTCCAGGACAGCTGGGCGGACTGGAGGACAACGGCGAGCGCATCACGTTAAGCGGGTGGGTGCTGCTGTGGTCACCTGAACTGCTGCATGGCTCAGAGCTGGAGCATCACATGGACCGGTATCAGTTTTTCTCCTATTTCTATGCCGACTCCCTGCGGATGGAGCCTGACGAGTGGCTCAGCATCACGACTGTCTTGAGTCAGATGCGCCAGGAACTGACCGAACATGACGACTCGCCCATGCTCCGTAGCATCCTGATTGCTTACCTGCGCCTGGTGCTGGAATACTGTAATCGCATCTACCAGCGCCAACTCTCTCAGGAAGATTCAGGCGGTAGCGACCTGCTGAAACGCTTTCACCGTTTGCTTCAACAGTACTTCAACGAGGGGCGCCAGCTGTCGCAGGGACTTCCCACTGTCACCTATTGTGCTTCGGAATTGGCCTATTCGCCCCGCTACTTCGGCGACATCATCCGCAAGGCGACAGGAGGCACAGCCATTGGCTACATCCACGCCTACATCATCAACCAGGCCAAGAACCTGCTGATGCACGGCTACAACGTCAGCGAGACCTCACACCTCCTGGGCTTTGATTATCCGCACCATTTCACCCGCCTGTTCAAGAAAGTGACGGGCCTCACACCAAGCCAATACATCGGGAAATAAAACCGTTTGAACGGCAGCACCCGAGCACTGGCTTCAGTTTATCCGTAATTCTCGATCAGGTACTTCACAAACTGCGGGTCGCCGAAGTTGATGGTACCCGTGTCGTGCTGGTTCAGCGTGGCAATCTGTGCCATCTCGCCGTCCGTCAGCGTGAACTCGAAGATGGCGAAATTCTGCGCCATGCGCTCCTTGTGGGTCGATTTGGGAATGGCCACGATGCCGCGTTGGGTGAGCCAGCGAAGGGCCACTTGAGCAGCCGATTTGCCATACTTCAAGCCGATGGCTGCCAGTTCCTCGCTCTTGACGATGCCGTCAACGCCCTGTCCGCCCAGTGGTCCCCAGGCCATCATGCGCGTGCCGAACTCGGCATGGATCGGCTCGATGCCCGT
Source organism: uncultured Prevotellaceae bacterium (assembly GCA_900317325.1). Classification (GTDB taxonomy): domain Bacteria; phylum Bacteroidota; class Bacteroidia; order Bacteroidales; family Muribaculaceae; genus Sodaliphilus. The sequence goes on along the minus strand of ONGE01000002.1, from coordinate 75,400 downwards.
CTGCTGTATCATCGCGTTGCATTGCAGCTGGTTGACCATCGGTTTCACGTCCACATAGTGGGCGAAGTCGAAGAAGCGGCCAGCCTGGAAGTTGCTCACGCCGATGGCGCGCACCTTGCCGTCGCGGTAGGCTTTCTCCATTGCCCGCCACGAGCCGAACACGTCGCCGTAGGCTTGATGGATGAGCAGCAGGTCGATGTACTCGGTTTGCAGTTTGCGCAGGCTCTCGTCGATGCTCTTGGCGGCTTTTTCTTCGCCAGCATTGGCAATCCACACTTTCGTCACGAGAAACAGGTCCTCGCGCTTGATGCCGCTCTTGCGCCATGCGTTGCCCACGCCCTCCTCGTTCTGGTAGGCCTGTGCGGTGTCGATGAGCCTGTAACCCACGCTCAATGCATCGCTCACGCAGCGTTCACACTCGTCGGGACTCACCAGAAACACGCCGTAGCCCAGGGTCGGCATCTCAACACCGTTATATAGCTTGATATACTCCATTTTAGTTTTTACTTTTAATGATGGTTACTAACTCCTAATTTCTAACTCCTAACTCCTAACTCTTAAAGCCCTTTCAGCCACTTCTCTACCTTTGCCTTGCCGATACGCACCTCATGGCCGTAGATGCTGAAACCTTTGGTGACCTTGGCACCGGGGAAGGCCGCTTTCACGTCCTCCACGCAATTGGCCAAGCCACTGCCCTCGTGGGTGGTGAAGGGGATGACCGTCTTGCCCTGCAGGTCGTTGCCGTGCTTCTTGAAGAAGGTGAACATCACTTGGGGATAGGTGCCCCACCATACCGGACCGCCGATGAAGACGGTGTCGTACTGACTCAGGTCCACGTCGCCCTCATACTCGGGCAGTTCGCCATTGTTGGCCTCTTCCTGGGCAAGGTTGATGAGCGGCGTGTAAGCCATGCCGTCATACTTGTGCGTCACAATCTCAAACTGGTCTGCTCCCGTGATTTCGCTGATGTAGTCGGCGACAATCTTGGTGTTACCCACTTCGATGTTTCCTACTGCGTAATTGTCTCCCGCATGCGAGAAGAACACTACCAATGCTTTACCGTTTGTTTCCATATTGTTTTCTTGTTTTGCCTGGCCGCTGCATGCCGTTGGGATAAGCAAAGACAGTGCAGCCAAAATGATGTTTTTGAAATTCATATTCTTATAATTTAACCTAATTGATATTCCCCTGTGCGGATGGCTGCGATGACACCACCGTCGATGAGCAGGTCGGTACCGGTAATGAACTTGGCGTGCTCACCGAGCAGGAAAGCCGCAGCCTCGGCTATCTCGTCGCTCGTGCCCGTGCGTTGGGCAGCCGATGCATCTATCATGCGCTGGTAACCCTCGCCGTTGGCGTTGAACTCGTCGTAGGCCAGCGGTGTGACAATGACACCCGGCGAGATGGTGTTGATGCGGGCACGGCGCTTACGCCAGCTGGTGGCGGCGGCACGCTGTGCCTGCAAGTGGTTCATGCGCTTGGCAATCATGTAGGCCAAGCCGCTGTTCTGCATGGCCACCTCCTGGATGAACTTCACATCCTTCAGCCCCTCGGTCGGCGTGTTGACCAGCTGCAGCTCGATGTCGTTGGGGATAGGATACATGTAGGCGGCTTGACTGCTGATGATAAGTCCTGCGCCACCTGCTGCCATCACCTCGCCGAAAGCATCGACGGCATAGCCTGTGCCCACCATGTCGAGATTGACGATGTGCTCGGGATTGGCTTGGTTGGGTGATGCGCCAGCCGTGTCGATGAAGTACATCACGGGACCGAGCTCTGCTGCACGCTTGGCAAAGGCCTCCACACTTTCTTTTTGCAAGGCGTTTACCAGTTGGGTCTCCACGTCATAGCCGCAGCGGGCGAAGTCCTCGCCCACGCGCTCCAGAGCCTTCTCGCTGATGTCGCCCAGCAGGATCTTCTTGCCTGCGCCAATGCGGCGCACGATGGCGGTTCCCATACTTCCGGCACCCAGCAGTGCCACTACCGCTTTCTGTTCGTTTCTGTCGAAAATCATAGTCATTCCTCCTTATCTGATTACTCTATATTCTTGATGAATTTTGCGGGATTGCCGCCCACGATGGTGTTGGGAGCGACGTCCTTGGTCACTACAGCTCCGGCAGCCACGACTGCATTCTCGCCGACGGTTACGCCAGGCAGAATGGTGGCGCCTGCACCAATCCAAGCGTTCTTGCCGATGTGCACAGGCTTGCAGATAAGCAACTGGCGGTCGTGCAAGTCATGATTGTTGCTGATAAGCTGCACGTTGGCTGCTATCATGGCATTATCGTCAATGGTGATACCGCCTCGCGACATCATCAGGCAGTCGGGCATAATCATCACATTATTGCCAATCTTCACCCTGTTGAAGCACACGCCCTTGAGAGGTGGCATTACCGTGACTCCGTCGCCCAGGTTATCACCAAACAGTTCCTTCACCAGATTGTTATATTCCTCGGTGTAAGGCATAGTTTGGTTGATGGTGAAAATGAGTTTCACATCACGCATGCCGCGCTCCATTTCCTCAGGAGTGGTTTTGCGGGGGTCAACAGTGATTGCTTCCATTTTTTTCTTTTATTTGTTGCTGTTATTGATTACACTGCAAAATTACAATGGTTTAATGGTGTGGAGGTTTCACAAAAAGCATCACTGTTTTCACTTTTTGCACAAATCGTTTTGATACATGTTTTTTATGGCTTAAATTTGCGGTCATGAAGATAGATTTCCGATTTTCCGACGATTTTTACGGGATGAACGCCCCGCAGTTGAGTCACACCTGCATGCACTTGCTGTGCACGGCAGGGGAGGGGAGTTTTGTGTTCAACGAGCATTGCTACCACATCATGAAGAACGATCTGGTGGTAATACCTGTGCCCAACCGCGTCAGCAACCTTGCCGCCCATCCCGACCTGCAGGTCGAGTGGTTTGCAGCCGACTACAAGTTCCTGCAAAACCTGTTGCCGTCGAACAACTACAGCATTGGTGGCAGCATCAGTCTGAACCAGAATCCCGTCATGTCGCTGACCGATGAGCAGGCAAGACATCTGCTGGACGATTTTCATCGCCTTCGTGACCGCATGGAGGATCGCCACCTGCAGTTTTACGACGAGCTGATGGGCAGCCTGTGCTTGACCATGATGTACGATATCTTTGAGGCTCATGCTCAGCGCGATGTCACCGACATGCAAACCGATCGCACGGCCTATATCGTAAAGCAGTTGATGGCGCTGCTGGCTACGGGCATCAGCCGCACCGAGCGCGACGTCAGCTACTATGCCGAGCGGCTGAACGTCTCGCCCAAGTACCTCTCGGCTACAGTCAAGCGCGTGACGGGCCACAGCGTCACTTCCTACATCGACCGCCACACTATACCTATACTGAAAGACTATCTGGATGACGAACGTCTGTCGCTCACCCAGATAGCCGAACACATGAATTTCACTTCGTTGAGTTACTTCAGCCGATACTGCTCCAAGCACCTCGGCCAGTCACCTAGCGCTTACCGCCAAAGCTTGCAACCACGTGGTGGGTCGCCTCATCGCCATCATCACTCCCTTGGCTGATGGTCAAAGGTGGTAATAGGCCCGATCAATACCTTTTATAGAGCCAATCTTAATCCGATACCGTAATTGCTGCTGGTTGGCGACAAGCCATTGCGGAACGATACACGGCAGAACCAGTCGTCAAAGTACCAGTTGCCGCCACGATAAACGCGTGTCGTACCCGTTGCGGGACCAGCGGGATTCACTTGCTCGCCGCTGGAATAGTCCCCGTAGCGGTCCTGGCACCACTCGTGCACATTGCCACTCATGTCATGGATCTGCAACTCGTTGGGCTCACGGGTGGATACGCGATGGGTGCCGTAGTAACCCGTGCCGCGCGTTTCCCATGAGTCGTTACCGGAATACCAGCCTACCGATGAGATGTCGTTGCTGCCGGCGTATTTATAGCCTTGGCTCGCGTTCCCGCCTCGGGCGGCAAATTCCCACTCGGCCTCGGTGGGAAGCCGGAACTCCTGGTTTGTCATCTCGTTGAGCAAGGCGATAAACTGCTGGCAGTCCTCCCAAGTGACTCCTTCCACGGGAAGCAGACTCCCGCTGAAGTAGCTGGGGTTGTTGCCCATGACCGCTATCCACAGTTCCTGGGTGACCTCGGTCTGCCCGATGAAATAGGAAGACAGTGTCACCTGGTGCACAGGCCGTTCCCTGCTGCTGGCATCGGTTCCCTGCTCGGGAGTGGCCCCCATCATGAACGTGCCGCCCTCGACCGCCACCATGACAAAGTTCACGCCATTGACTGTAAACGTCCTCGTGGATGTGGCGGGCCAAAAATCTTTCATCACAAAGTCGATGAGTGCAGTCACGTCGCTGATGTTGATTTTTCCATCGTAGTTGCAATCGGCTTCTGCCGGGGCGGGGCCGGAATCGGTGTCATTCATCAGATAGTCGATCAACGCAGTCACGTCGCTGATGTTCACATTGCCGTCGTTGTTCACGTCGCCGCGAATGTTGCCGCTTGCCATGGCACTGAACGAGAGCACCAGCGCCATCAGCAGCGTGAGCAGCGTTGCTGCAGTCCGATGATTGTCTTGCATGATAGTCTTCATCTGTCTTGACATCAGTTTACACGCAGAACCTTACGGGCACTGCGGGTGTTGTTATCGGTGGTCACTTCAATGTTCACGCCATCGAAGGGATTGTTGCTCCCGTGGCCGTTCAGGTTGTAGTAGCGCACTTTTTTGTTCCTCTCACGGGCCTCAGGCGCAGCAGGCTCGACGTTTAGTTCCTCGACCGACGTGACGACATCGATACCCGCGTCGTCGATGGGCTCGAGATAGAACGAGCGAAGGGGCTCGTAGCCTTTCTCCTGCATCAGTTCGTCCCATGCCGCGGGCAACTCAACAGCGACGGTCGACATGGCACCGCCAGGCATGGTCTGAATCTTGTTGCGGGAGGGGTCGCCGGTAACCAGGAAGGCGGTTTCGCCCTTGACCATCGTGGGAATGGTCAGCATCTGTTCGGCATCGCTGGCATACCACTCGGGAGTCGGCGTCATCTCAGCATTCTCCTCCTGGCTCAGGCGTTCCATATACTCCTCCAGTGAGGTGTGGTCAGGATTGATGGAACTGCCGGGATTGGCATAGTAGTTGGCGTAGCTGCGCTCATACAACGGACGGCGGGCGGTAGCGATAAGTTGGTCCTCGAGATTGTCGATGGTGCCATACTTGTCCTTGAGAAGGGCTGCTACCTCCTCGGTCATGAGGATGGTGCGGTGGGTGAACTGAACGCCGCTGCCAAGCGCCAACTGGCATCGCTCGGTAATGTCCCACGCCAGCAACTGCATGATCTTTTCGCCATCGGTGGTCGCGGGGGGCATGTTGTTGCCCCACAACAGGGTCGAAGCCACGGTCATCGCGCTCTCGTTGAGGCCTATGCCCTGGCGCACATGATAGGGATTCCAGCCCACGCGCAGGCAGGCCTCGTCGTCCTCGGCGAGACACCACGACACGGGATAGCCGAAGGTGCCCATGCGGTCTTGCTTGACGTAATAGCCCGCTAAATTGAGCATCGCCAGATTCATGAAACGCCCGATGGCCACATTGGCCTGTTCATTGATTTGTCCTTGACCATGATCAAGACCCAACTGACGCGCCACGGGACCGTTGGCCCAGCAGAAGGGGACCCAGGCATGGGTGCTGCCCAACGTGCGGCGGAACTCGCCCGATGTCATGGCCTTGGTCAAGGCTATGAGCAACGGCATGTGTTCCGGTTTGCAGCCTGCCATGACACCGTTGATGGCGACATGCCACACCATGCTCTGGCGATAGGAAGGTGAAAGGACGGCAATCGTCCGGTTCCAGCGCAAGTCGGTGAATTTCATGAATTCTTCGACACGCTCGATGGTAGGGGGCACGATAGGCATACCGTCGCTCCACATCATATCGTTGTAAAACTCGTTGATTTCGTCGATGGTGCCGCTGAAGACCGGTGCCTGGGGGTCGGCGGCTTCGGGGTGGGAGTTCTCTTCAATCTCTTCCTGGGTGATGGGCTCGGTGAGCATGTCGAGAATCTGGGGCCAAAGCACTTCGCGGGTGTTTTCCTTGAGTTCCTCCACGGTATGGGAAGCAAATGCACCCGGATAGACGGCGACACGCAGGACGGGCAGACCGTTGTTGTAGGCGGTAGTCTTGGCCTGGGTGTCAAATCCTGGGGCGGCAATCATCACCGACGGGATGCCGATATACTCGGCGGCAATGCAGTTGCCGGTCTCCTTGGGAGTGCAGATGCCGCATCCGCCATTACCCGAGATAACCGCATCCACGCCATATTCCTGCAACCGTTGCTGGAAGCGCTCGACTTGAGGCTTGCGGACGCGCGGACCGGGAAACAGGCCAGCCGAACCGATTTCACTCAGTACATAGACGGTAGCCGTCGGGAAGTACTCCAGGATGAGTCTCTTGAGTTCATAGTGGGTAACACTCGCCATGAACGAGCCACCCACCAGGGCGATGGTCTTGCCGTCAAGGGTCTCCAGTCGGGGGGCGAGTTCAATCATTTCAACCGATGACTGGCCCACGGGAGCCAGCACGTCGTAGGTTCCTGCCGTCTCGTCACCGCCGCATTCGCCGCCGGGATCACACGTTTGGCCTTGTGCCATGATGGCCATGAATACCAGACCTGCTGTTAAAAACAATCGTTTGAGTTTCCTGTGAATCATATTCAATAGCATTTTGAGGTTTTTACGCTAAAGTGATGCGGCAAAAACCGAAAAGTTAAATCTTCGGAAGAAAAATGATCAAAATCGCCATGGTTGATTTAACTTTCAGTACTTTTGGGCATCAATTACATGTATGATGGCTTTCAAGACCGATGATAACTCATTGCATCAGATGCTACGGGGTTCCTCTCAACGTGAAGAGGGCTTCAGGATGCTCCTGAAGCAATATGGCCATGCCTTGTATTGGCACATTCGCCGCATTGTCGTCGGGCATGACGATGCCGAGGATGTCCTGCAGGAGACGTGCATCAAGGTCTTGAACAGCATTCACTCTTACAGGAGTGACGGATCGCTGGCCACATGGCTCTACCGTATCGCGACAAACGAGGCCCTGCAGCACTTGCGGCGGCAGACTCACATCTTCCAGCACATCGACTCGTTGAGCAACGCACTGGTGGAGAAACTGCAAGCCGAAACACCGCTTGACGGCAATGAACTGGAAGTGCTGTTCCAGAAAGCGTTGCTCACTTTGCCCACCCAGCAACGCATCGCCTTCAACCTGCGATACTATGACGAATTGAGCTATGAGGAAATCGCCCGCATCACGGGCAAGACGGTGCAAACGCTGAAGACCAATTATCATTATGCGACCCAAAAGGTCAAAAACTACATTAAAGAACATACCGATGGATAATCTATTCGATGACATAGGGAAAAGGATGCCTTACCGTGAAAGCGGGGAATATGTGGACAACCTGATTGACGCGACGACCGACAGGGCCATCCAGCAGCAGGCAATGGCCCGGCGAAGCAGGCTGCGGGGTTTGATAGCCGCCTCGGCCGCTGCCGTTGCAGTGCTCATTGTCAGCCTCAGTATCTCCCTTTTCAACGGAAAGAGCACGCAACAGGCTGCAATGACCGGCCAGGGACCACTGGATGAGTTCCTGAACACGCTGAGCGATGAGGAGGCAGCCCAACTGACCTACTATGAAATTGATGAAATTCCTGAATATTAACCCCTTAATCAGTTAGATGACGATGAAAAAGATCATGATATTGATGGTTCTGGTGCTTATCGGCCTGACCACAGCTGCAAATGAAAACAACAGTGCATCAATCAACGAGAGGCTGTATAAGGCCAAGGTGCGTGAACTCGTTTACCGCTTGAAGATAACTGCCGACCAGCAGAAGAAGTTTGAACCCATCTATCGCAGCTACTGCGAGGAGATGAGTGCCCTGTGGGCCGAGCGCAAGCGTCCCATCAAGCCCGGCACCAGCACCGAGGCCGCAGCCATGGCCAAGCGCAAGATGGAGATGCAGCAACGGGCTCAAGGTATCAGGATGAAGTATATCGACAAACTGGCGACAGTGCTCAACGCTGGTCAGGTCTCCCGATTCTTTGAGGTGGAGAGTATCATCCAGAAGAAGCTCAAGGAAAGGCATGACCAAGCCAGGGGCCAATAAGCGGCCAGTGCCTTTTGCAAGGCCTTCACTGTGTGGAGATTATTGCCGTCATTTTAAGAGCTTTTTCCTGCTTTTCTGATGTAGAAGTATCAGGTCTCGGTGGATTTTTCAATTTCAGAAACTGTGCAGGAGGGATGATGAAATGTCGGAAAACAATAAAAAAGTCATCAAGAAATCCCTTGAAATGAAAAATAATGCTTATCTTTGCAGTGAAGTGAAACCAAATCTTACAAGTTATGAAGAAAGTCTTATTTTTACTCTTTGCCTTGATGGCGGTCATGACCGTACAGGCACAATCCATTTGCGGATCTTGGCAGCTCATGCAGCCAATTGTTCAGAATGACGGTGACGGTTACGTGATGGTCACTTACATCTACACCTTTAATGAAGACGGCTCCTTCTTCTCGGATGCCGATATCACTTTTTCGACCAGGCCGGCCCAGACCAAGGCTCAAGAAGTTGCTTTCTCGGGCACCGTTAAGGGTACCTATACGCTCGAGGGTGACCAATTGAATGTGTTCAATTTCAATACATTGAATATGGATCTGGTTAGCTTGTCTGAGAACGGCAAGGTGATTAATGATCGTAAGCTCAAGTCTAAATTAAATAATATCCACAACAATGAGGCTAAGGTCAAACTCACTGAGCTGATCAAGGGCACCTATACCGTGAAAGTGACTGATAACGGCCGGATGCTTGAATTGACTAAAAAGGATGGAACAGTGGTAAGACTGATGCGCATGGCTCTCATGAAGCACTAACGCCACTTCATCCCACAGGAAACCATTTCCCGCACCCCATGATGGGCGTGCGGGATTTTTTCGGTATAAATGACTTTGGCCCGGGCGCGAAATGAAGTGACAAAGTCAGGCCAGCGGGCAGGACTGATTAGAAGTGGTCATTACGATGTAATGGGTGTTGTGTAAGGTCTCCGTCACCCTGGAAGCCTCTAAAAATAAGGTATAGAAGTGAGTTGGCATGGAAATTGTTATTACCTTTGCGACGATAACTAGAAAAATAAAATGATTATGAAGAAAGTTTTGTTCTCACTCATTGCCCTGATGGCAGTCATGACCATGCAGGCACAGTCGATTTGCGCTACCTGGCGCAGCATGCAACCTATTGTAGAAACCATGCCGGATGGTTCATTGATGATTCAGAACCTCACATACACCCTTAACGAGGATGGTACCTACACCTTTGTTGACGAGCTCACAATGTCATCTGAGCCCGCTCCGACTATGGCGCTGGAGGTCGCAACCAGCATCGAAATTAAGGGCACCTACACCCTTGAAGGCGACAAGTTGACCATGACGCCTAACGAGGATACCTATAAAGCTGATTTGTTGAGTATCTCGATGAACGGTCAGGTAACCAACAATCCCATGGTTTCATCTCAAATCAAGAATATGCTCAATGGCCTCGATTTCAAGGGACATTTCGGTGAGGTAGATACCAAAACCGTTAAGGTGGGCGAGTCTTCGCTGGAGATGAACGACGGAGAGACCACGATGAACTTCGTGCGCTTCGCCACCATCCAGAATTAATTTATTGTTGAACATAAAAAGCAATCCCGCGGGCTATCGAGCTCACGGGATTGTTTGTTTTTAGAGATTGAGCACGTTGCGGGCAATCCACCAAGCGATGAAGAGAAAGACGTAGGCCTTGAGGACTGCGGGATGGAAAACAATGCGCTTGAGTCCATCGAGCCGATGCCCGAAGTTGTACCAACTCACTAGCACAGCAGCGAGGGCATAGGGGATGGAAAGGACAAAGAAATAGTTGTAGCTCAGTGCCAAGCCAATATCGCCGTGGAGAAGTGCATGAAGGGCACGCTGAAAACCGCATGCAGGACAAAGTGTCCCGGTACACACGCGCCATGGACACTGAATGATGAAATGTCCACTGTTGGGATTTGCAAAGTAGTAGAACAGCCCTATGAGAATCAGGATGACCGGAAACGCATAGGTCATGCACTTGTCAACCTTGCTGAGCATAGAAATAATGCCGGCTTATGACAATTCGCCTTTCATGATGCCGTCAATCAAGGCGACGGCGAGAGCCAGTACAATAACAATGATGGAGGAAATAGCACTCCACATGGCCCATTTCTTGGCTTTGTCGGCCGCTTGTTGAGCGCTGATGTAATCCCCTGCATAGTACAAGGAGTCAACCTTGGAAGAGTAAACGATTGATACTATGCCAAAAGGCAGGCAGCAGAGAAGCGTTGTCAGGATAGCCCAAACGAGATAGTTGTCAGGCTTGGGGGGACGCTGGCCTTGCGCATCGTTGAGCTGTTGGTTCGGATATTGATACTGGTCCATAATGAGAATGCGTTAGTTTATATGATTACTTCTTGACTGATTTGCAAAAATAATCAAAAAAATGGACTTGACCGATGCTTTGTGCCTCTATTTTTTCTTGTGAAGTGAGTTTTTTGGGGTAATCTGCTTATCCTATGGGTGATGTTTGAGAAACTGGCTTCTTGTGGATGAGGGTGAGACCGTCGCGCAAGGGGATGATGACTTTCTCCACGCGCGGATCGTCCTTGACGCGGTCGTTAAAGTCAATGATGCCGCGGGTCTGTGCCTCGCGTTGTGCCTTGGGGTCCACAACCTTACCTGCCCACAAGGTGTTGTCGGCGATGATGAAGCCGCCGGGGTTGAGGTATTCCATCACCAGGTCGTAGTACTCGACATACTGCCGCTTGTTGGCATCGATGAACACGAGGTCGAAACGCTTGCCCAGCGAGGGCACGATGTCGCGGGCGTCGCCGATGTGGAGGTTGACGCGTTTGCCGTAGGGTGACAGTGCCAGGTGCTCACGGATGAAGTCTTCCTGCTCGTCGTTGATCTCAATGGTATCGACGCAGCAGTCATCGTCGGGGAGCCCTTCGGCCAGGCACAGGGCCGAGTAGCCGCTGAAGGTGCCCAGCTCCAGCACATGACGCGGAGCCACCATGCGCGTGAGCATCTTGATCAGGCGCCCCTGCAGGTGTCCCGAGCACATGTGCCAATAGTAGTTCTGCACATGGGTATCGTGGTCGATGCGCGCCAGCGCCGCCGGCTCCTCATCGATATGTCCCAAAATATATTCCTCTAACTCTTCATTCATAATCTCCTGATTAATAAAAGGAAAACAATGAGTACAATAAATACAAAATTACAGTCCTGTAGAATTGTACTTATTGTATTTATTGTTGTTGTTTTTGTAGTTCACCGTTGTTATGGTTGTTTGAAAAACTTATGGTTGTTTGGTGGCGAGGGAGAGGAGGGCGAGGCGGTAGCTGTCGAGGCCGAAGCCGGCGATGATGCCCTTGCAGACGGGAGACAACAGAGACTTGTGGCGGAAAGGCTCACGCGCGTAGATGTTGCTGATGTGAACCTCGACCACCGGGGCCGTGATGGCGGCCACGGCATCGGCAATGGCGACCGACGTGTGGGTGTAACCGCCGGCGTTAAGGATGATGCCGCAGTCGTCAAAGCCCACCTGCTGCAAGCGGTCCACGATTTCGCCCTCGATGTTGCTCTGATAGACGTCGATCGTGTGTTGCGTGTAGCGCTCAATCAACTCCTGCAGGTACTGGTCGAGGGAGCGGTTGCCATACACCTCGGGCTCACGCAGGCCCACAAGGTTCAGGTTCGGGCCGTTGATGATGTGGATGACCATCTTATTTCTTGAAGTAGTACAGGAACGAGGCAATGCCTTGCAGAGCGGGCTTGCGCTGGCCCTCGATCTCCATCTTGAAGTCGATCTCGGCCTTGCAGATGCCGCGCAGGTCGGCAATGTTGGCCAACTTGGTCACGAGGCGCACGCGGCTGCCGGTGATGACAGGCTGGCCGAAGCGCATCTTGTCCATACCGTAGTTCACTTGCATCTCCAGGTTGTTCACCTGGATGATTTGGTTCCACAGGTGGGGAATCAGCGACATGGTGAGGTAGCCGTGGGCGATGGTGCTGTGATAGGCGCTCTCGGCCTTGGCGCGCTCCACGTCAACGTGAATCCACTGGTGGTCGAGCGTGGCGTCGGCAAACATGTTGATACGGTCCTGGTCCACGGTGAGCCATTCGCTGGTACCGAGTTCCTCGCCCAGGTGGGCGGCAAATTCTTCGTAAGAATTGATTATAAGCATATCTTGAAATAGTTTAGTGTTTAAAGTCTGGAATTGGAATTCAACCGGCGGCGCATGATCAGGGCGGTGACCATACTCGTGAGCAGTCCCACGGCGGCGACAAGCGCCAGGGTGATGAGGACGTCCATGCCCTCGACTTCTACCGGGTAGGCACTGATGATCATGTTGGCGGGGTCACCGCTGAGGCGCAGCCAGCCGAATTGCTGCTGGCACAGGCACAAGATGAGTCCGATGACAATTCCTGTCACGGCGCCGGCCAGCGTGATGAGCCAGCCCTGGAGGACAAAGATGCGTGAAATCTGGCGGTCGTCGGCACCCAAGGCCCGCAGCGTGGCGATGCTCTCGTCCTTCTCGATGATGAGCAGGGACAACGTGCTGATGACGTTAAAGGTGGCGATGACCAGGATGAAGGCCAGCAGCAGGAATGCCATCCATTTCTCGATATTGACCAGACGGTAGGCTTCTTGCTGCTGCATGAGACGGTTCTTGACCTGATAAGACTTGCCCAGCATCTTGCCGATGGCGTTCATCACCTGTGACTCGCTGGCCCCGGGAGCGAGTTTCACCTCGATTTGAGTGGCCTGGGTCTCGTAGTCGAACAGGTTGCGTGCCATGTCGAGCGGCACGTAGATCAAGTCGGCGTCGTAGCTGTTCTGCTGCAACTGGAAGATGCCCGACACGAAGAGCGAGTCCTGCCTGAAGGCTCCCATCGGGTTGGCTATGTTGACACGGCCTTGACGTTGTGGCGCATACAGCCTCACCATTCCCAGGAACTCGGGTCTCACACACAGCCTGATGGCAGGTCCTGCACCCGCCACGGCATACTGTGACACCTGGTCGCGCAGTTTCCACTCGCCGTCGATGATGACCGAGTCCATGTCGTTCATCTTGTTGTAATCGTCGGGCACGCCTTTGAGACGCACGGGCATCTGGAACTGGGCATAGATGGCCAGTGCCTGATCCTCGATGACGGGCACGGCGCGCTCCACACCGGGAATGGCGCTCACGGCATCGATGACACTGTCGGCGTCATTGACGGTTTTGCCCATGGTGGCCGTGATGGCGACTTGCGGGTCGAGCATTGCCAACTTGCCCATGATGAGACCGCGAAAACCGTTGAACACGCTCAGCACGCAGATGAGCGCAGCAGTGGCCACCACGACGCCGCACACAGCGACAATCGAGATGATGTTCACCGCCTGATGACCTTTCTTGGACATCAGGTAGCGCCACGCTATCTTCAACGGCAGGGACATGGTCAATTCTCGGAATTCTCGGGATTCTCAGAATTCTCGGGGTTCTCGGATTTCTTATCCTTGGCCAGGAGCTGGTCGATGTGGTCGATATAGTCCAGCGAGTCGTCGATGTGGAACTTCAATTCGGGGCAGCGGCGCAGCTGGTAGCGCACTTGCTGGGCGAGCTGGTGGCGGATGCCGCGCTCGTTACGGTTGATGTTATCGATGATGGTCTGGGCATTCTCGCTGGGGAAGATGCTCAGGCGCACGTTGGCCACGCTCAGGTCAGGCGAAACGCGCACGCTGCTCACTGTCACGAGCGTGCCGCGCGTCTTGGCGGTCTCGCGACGGAAGATCTCGCTCAATTCCTTCTGCACCAGGCGGCTGATTTTTTGTTGTCTAGTAGTATCCATTGATTTGATTGTCTATAGTTTGTGGCTGCAAAGGTACAACATTTTCTACAATATATGGAGTTTATTGTGGATCTAGATGATTTGGAGACATCAAGCAGGAACCGGGGACTGCTGTTTGCGGTCCTCGGTCCCTTAGGTCGATTTACACCCGGCGGGGGTGCAGTGGTGGCTGGATTACTGCTCGGGGAGCATGACAACCTCTAACCTGTTGCCGGTAGCCAGCATCTGGCGTGCGAAGGCAGCGATGGTCTCGGGAGTCTGTGCATTGACAAGCTGCTCATAGCCCGTGTGATCGTCGATACCGCGAGTCACATAGGTCGAGATGACATCCATCCAGTAATTGTTCTTCTTGATCTCGGTGTTGTACTCCTTGATCATGAGCTCCTTGATTTCCTTCAAGGTGGTGGCATCGATGGTCTTGCCTACATTCACCATCTCATCCTTCATGATCTGGAGCGCCATGTCGGCCATCTCGGGCTTGACAGGGCTGTAAGCCATGATGCGGGTCCAGGGAGTGTCACCGTAGATGTTGGCCAGGCCTGATGCACCTGCCGAATAAGCAGCACCGGCATCCTCGCGAATCTTCTGCAAGTAGATCTTTTCGAGTACCTTGCCCAGGATCTCGGCCTTGATGCTGTTCTCCAGGCTGTAAGGCGTCTTGGTGTCATACCAGTACATACGGGCATTGGCCTTGGGAGTCTCCATCTTGCGGGTGAAGTGGGCGACGGTCTCACCTACGGGGTGAGTTTCAACGTTTACCCAATTCGACAACTTACCCTTCTTGCCGGGCAGCGAAGCGATGTACTGCTCGATGAGGGGACGAATCACTTGCTCATCAAAGTTGCCCACAAAGTAGAAGGTGTAGTTGGCGGCATTGGCGGTGCGCTCCTTGAGAATCTGGAGTGCGCGGTCATAGTTCACGTTGTCAATATCATCGGCATGGAAGGGCTTGTTGCGCCAGTTGTGGTTGCCAAGGATGTAGTCAACCGAGTCGCCGAATACCTTCTCGGGGTCGAGCTCTTGATCCTTGAGTGAGTTCTTAATCAGGGTCATGAACTGGTTATAGCTCTTCTCGTCTTTACGTACGTCGGTGAACTTGAGGTAGGTGAGCTGCAACAAGGTCTCCAGATCCTTGACGGTGCTCTCGCCTTCAAATTCATCGGTGTAGGTGTCCATTCCAAAAGTCAGTTCGGCACGTTTGCCGGCCAAAGCCTTCTGGAGCTCGGTAGCCGAGAAGTTACCCAAACCGCTCACCATCGAGATGATGGGTGACATATTGATGTTTTCCCAGTCTTTCTCGGTGTACAGCGACTGACCGCCACGGGCGATAGCCCTCATCTTGATCTCGTTGTTATTGTAGTCGGTCTTCTTGAGGATGACGCGGGCACCGTTGCTCAGCTCAAGCTCCTTGTAGTCAAACTGGCTGTTGGTTTTCTCCTTTTTGATTTTACCGGGCTTGGGCAGGGTGCTGATCAGGGGCTCCTGCTTCACGTCATCAACATAGGGCTCGAGTTCGGCATTCTCGGCAGCGTTGACGGCAGCCAACAGGCTCTCGGGGGTGGGATAAACGGCACCTTCCTTCTCGGGGTTGAAGTTCATTACCACGAGGTTCTTTCCGCCCGGAGTGATAAGGACAGGGAGGAACTGGTTAACGACCTCAACGGGGATTTGAGGAACGTACATGCTCATGAAATTGTACTTGTCTTCAATCGAGGGGATGGGGTCATTGTCGAGGTAATGGCGGCAGTACTGGCGGCCATAGTCCTCATTGGTGATGTTGTCGCGCTCGTTGTATCTCTTCTCGAGCTTGCTCAAGTACTCTTCCTTGGCGCGTTCAAACTCGGTGGCGGTGAAGCCATACTCAGCGGCACGCAGGGCCTCGGTCAGGACAGCCTGGGTTGCGGCTTCGGTCATGCCTTCCTTGGGAACATTAATCAGATTAAATGCTCTCACATTATTGGCCAACAGGTAGCCACCGTCCATTGCGATTGCTTGAATGTAAGGACAGTCGGCCTCTTTGGATTTCTCCTCAAGGCGATTGTTGAGCATGTCGCCAATCATTCGGATGGCGAAATCAAGTATCAGATAGGACTGGTCGTTCTTTATCTCCTTGGGGAAAGCGTCGCGCTTGAACATGGTGTAAACCATGCTGAAGGCCTGCTCCTTGTCCTTGTCAACGACCACGATGGGCTCCTCGTTGTCGGGGACGGGTTCCTCAACCACCTGGGCAGCATCGGGGCCAGGAGCGGGAACGCCCTTGAACAACTCCTTGATCTGGGCTTCGATGTGGTCAACATCGACATCACCCACGATGACCAGGGCCTGGTTGTCGGGACGATACCACTTGTGGTAGTAGTTGCGCAGCTCGTCGTACTTGAAGTTGTCGACCACATCCATCAAGCCGATGGGCATGCGGCGGCCATACTTCGAACCCGGGTACAGGGCCTCGAGCTGGTTCTCGAGCATGCGCTGCTGGGCATCGCGGCGCAGGCGCCACTCCTCATGAATCACACCGCGCTCCTTGTCGATCTCCTCGTCGGTGAGCAGCAGACCACCGCTCCAGTCCTTGAGAATCAGCAAGCAGGAGTCGATGGCGCTCTGGCGGGCGCTGGGCACGTCATTGATGTTGTAAACGGTCTCGGTGATCATGGTATAGGCGTTCAAGTCCTTACCGAAGGCCACACCCAGTGAGCGGGTGTAATCGATGATGCCCTTGCCCTCACCGTTGAAGTGCTCACTGCCGTTAAAGGCCATGTGCTCCAGGAAGTGGGCCAGACCGCGCTGACTCTCCTCCTCCTGGATAGAGCCCACGCGCTGAGCGATGTAGAAGTTCACGCGCTTCTCGGGATAGTTGTTGTGGCGGATGTAGTAAGTCAGTCCGCAATCCAACTTGCCGATGCGCACCTGGTCGTCGATGGGCATCGGGCCCATTGACTGCGCCTTGAGGGCGCTGGTGCTGAATGCCATTATCATCAACAGCATTACAGCAAAGAATTTTTTCATCTTCATGTGGTTAAATGAATTGGTTTTATAACGTTATAAATAGTTGTTTTCTAGTTTCTTATCTACGTTCTTGAACACTGGTTAAGTTGCAACTTCGCGTGGTGGAAGTTTCAAACCAAATGACAAAGATAGTCTATTTTTTTGCAATGTGAGCATTTTACTCTTGATTTTTCTCATTCTCGCCTTCACGGGCAAGTGCTTTGATCTGTCTCGATTTCTTGTACATCAGGACTGCTGCGACAATATACAGGACAGCGCTGATGGACAGCATGATGACAACGGGAGTCGTGAAATGCTCGATGTTATGAATCCACCCGATGGGGAGAAGAAAGAAAAGAATAAGATTCAAGGCCAAAAAACAGCCAGGGCCGTTTTCCAGCTCTTTAGCAGAAATAGGATAGAAATACTGGCCTATCCAGGCGATGCTCCAGCCCAGTAACATGGTTGTGAAGTACAAGTCATTCTTGGGTAGTACATCTGACCAATCTGAGATCAATACACAGATGAATGCGCCTACCAGAAATACCACACCCAGGGAGACCAGTGTCTTGAACAGGATGTCTTTTGTTTTTTCGGTCATCATAATCTTATCGTTTTAATGTTTTTTGCCCATTAGACGCATTTCTTGCCTGAAAAACTACATGAGACATCAAAAAAAATGAAAATGCCATCACAAGGGGTAACTCCTTTGATGGCATTTTCTGTAGAGATTACGTTTATGAAATTGTTTTGGGGCTAATTCAGCAGTCTGGAGTCCAGGAGGGCCCAGTGTTTCTTGTCGCGGTTCTCGTCGATTCGGGTCCAGGTGGCCTTGATGAAGAGGGCGCCGCCTACGGCCAGGCTCACGATGGCTCCCGTCATCAGGATGGCCAGTAGGGTGACATGCTGCCGGCCGAACAGGCTCACCAGCATGCTGCCGACGGTGAAAACGGCGAGGCTGACCGCTGTCGCAGTGATTCTAAGCCCTAAGGCTTTTTTGTTTTTATCGGTATCCATTGCTAGAAATGTTTAGATAGTGAATAATCAGGCACTTGTTGTCGCTGTGATGCAAATTTACTGCCGGCCTGGCGGCTTGTCAAGCGTTCACGGCTTGAAAAGGAGCGATTGTCTAATTTTTTTACGCTCTGCTGTCTAATTCTTTGACACTCGTGTGCTTCAAGGGTTTAAAACAAGAAGGTGGACCAGGCTTTTTCGCCAGTCCACCGCTTGCTGTATTGTGTTGATGATTATTGGCCGCGGGTGAGGTCGTTGATCTGCTCGATCATGTCGTCGTTGGCGCGCTGCATCTTGCTGAAGATGCGCAGGCCCACCACCAATCCGATGGCGACGCCCACGAGGAGCGGGATGATGGAAAACCAAGCCTCGGTGGCTCCATAGGCGAGGTGACTGTGGTAGAATTCATAGATGAACCACACGAGCCACACTGTGGAAATACTCATGCCGATTGTACGCCCCAGGTTGCGGTCTTTCTTCATCTTGGTGAGTTTGCGTGCCGTTTCCACCAGGTCATCGCCCATGTGGCTGACATTGATGCGGTTGATGAAGTAGTCGCTGATGAGCGAGCCGATCAAAATAATGATGGTGAAGATGATGAGAGGCCAAGACAGGTTTTCCTCATATTTCATCCAGATGTAGAGCGGGATGCAGAATATGGCGGCGACGGCAAGCAGCATGAGGGTGCGGTGCACGCCTTTCATCTTGCCCTGGATGGCCTTCTTGACCAGTTCCTCGTTAAGGTATCCCTGCTGGTCCACTTTATTCTTGAGGTCGTTGATCTGCTGGCGCAGGTCATCAAGCTCGTTGAAGTCGTTGGGATTGTAGTTCTGATTATCCATATCGATTGTGCGTTTTTTAGTTCATTTGTTTGAGTTGTTCCTTGATGCGATAGAGTCGCACCGACACGTTCTTGACCTCGATGCCCACAATCTGGGCAATCTCCTGATAGCTCATGTTCTCGAGCCACAGCAGCACAATGGCACGGTCGAAGGGCTGAAGGCGCTGGATGCGGGCGTGCAGCATGTCGGTCTGGCGGTTGTCGGCATCGTTCTTGTCAAACAGGTTGATGCCTTCCATCAGCGGTTGGGTCATGTGGCTCTTCTTCTTGCGGTCGATGGAGATACAGGAGTTCAGTGTCACCTTGTAAATCCATGTCTTCAAGTCGCTGTTCCCCTTGAAGGAGGACAGGCCTTGCCACAGTTTGATGAGCGCCTCCTGGAAGAGGTCATCGACCTCGTCCTTGTCCTTGGAGAACATGTAGCACACCGTGTAGATGGTGCCCTTGTTCTCGCGGATGATGCGCCCGAATTCAGCTTCGTTCAGTTCCATTGATTAAACCATTTTGCCCCTTAGACGCAGGGGGCAACTAAAAAACTACACAATTTTCTCTTTTTTTTCTTTTTTTTCTATTCATCCAGATGATCCAGAAAATCTGGATATCCTGGGGTCGCTAGAACGATTGCATGTCCACGAGGTGCTTGTAGGCGCCTTCACGGGCGATGAGCTGGTCGTGGGTGCCCCGCTCGATGATGCGGCCGTCCTGCATGACGCAGATCAGGTCGGCATTCTTGATGGTGCTCAGGCGGTGGGCAATCACCAGTGTGGTGCGATTGCGCATGAGCTTGTCCAGGGCATCCTGCACCAGGTGCTCGCTCTCGGTATCGAGGGCGCTGGTGGCCTCGTCGAGGATGAGGATGGGCGGATTTTTCAAGATCGCACGGGCGATGCTGATGCGCTGGCGCTGGCCGCCCGAGAGTTTGCAGCCGCGGTCGCCGATGTTGGTGTCGAAGCCCTGCTCGCTGGCCATGATGAAGTCGTAGGCATTGGCGATGCGGGCCGCCTCCTCGACTTGTTCGCTCGTGGCACTCTCCACGCCGAAGGTGATGTTGTTGTAGAACGTGTCGTTGAACAGGATGGCTTCCTGGTTGACGTTGCCCATGAGGGCTCGCAGGTCGGTCACGTTGAACTGGCGGATGTCGGTGCCGTCGATGCTGATCGAGCCATCCTGCACGTCGTAGAAGCGCGGCAGCAGGTCGGCCATCGTCGTCTTGCCGCTGCCGCTCTGTCCCACGAGGGCAACGGTCTGGCCCCGCTTGATGTCGAGTGACACGTCGTCGATGACCCAAGCGTCGCCGTAGCGGAAGCGCACATTCTCATATCGTATGCCTTGCTCCATACTGGTCAGGGGCACGGGATGCTCCGGACTCTTGATGGGATTGTCGGCGCTCAGGATCTTGTCGATACGTTCCATTGAGGCGAGACCGCGCTGGATCGAGTACGCGGCTTTGGACAGGTCCTTGGCGGGGTTGATGATGTTGTAGAAAATCACCATGTAGTAGATGAACTTGGGCGCGGTGAGGCTACCGCCATGGCCGCCCAGGATGAGGGTGCCGCCAAACCACAGCACGATGGCGATGGTCAACGTGCCCAGGAACTCGCTCATGGGGTGGGCGAGGACGTAGCGGCGGTTCATGCGCGTCTGGATAGAGCGGAATTTCTCGTTCTCTCCTTCAAAGCGGCGGTTCACCTTGTCCTCGGCGTTGAAAGCCTTGACGATGCGCAGGCCGCCGATGGTCTCCTCAATATTGCTCAGCAGCACGCCCCACTGGTTCTGTCCCTCGAGCGAGACGCGCTTCAGGCGCTTGCCCACGCGTCCCATGATCCAGCCCGCGATGGGCAGGAGCACGATCATGATGGGGTTCTTGAACAGCATGTCGAGCGAGGTCATGATGGAGTTCTCGACCTCGGTCACGTCACCGCTCATGCGCGCCATCACGTCGCCCTTGCGCTCGTTGGAGAAGAAGGCGATGGGCAGCGATGTCATCTTGTGGTAAATCTGGTTGCGGATGTCGCGCACCACGCCGGTGCGGATGGGAATCATGTAGAAGAAACTCAGGTAGCTGCTGCCCGTCTTCAAGCCCGTCATGAACACCAGCGCCGCGGCGATGCAGGCCAGGGCCGTCGATTGGCCGTAGCGCTCGATGATGCACTGCACATAGTAGTAGAAGTCGTTGACCACTACGTCCTGCAGGCTGCCGGAGCCCAGGGCCATGAACTCATAGTGGTTGGTGTTCAGCCCGAAGAGCATCTCCAGGATGGGGATGATCAGGGCGAACGAGAACAGCGTCAGGAACGCAGCCAGCAGGTTGAACAGGATGTTCAACGCGATATATTTCTTGTAGGGCGGCACAAACCGCTTCAACAATTCCCAAAAACCTTTCATAACCGCAAAGGTAGTATAAAGTTTTTAGTCCTTAGTCCATAGTCCTTAGTTTTTAGTCCATGGCGCTCCGATTTCAGTTAATTGGATAGGAGGTTAAAATAGCACGAAATCCTGGAGTTTGGGTTTTCTTTGCTACTTTTGTATAAAAAACAACAGGAACGGGTTTACATTTTCTTGGTCTGAAACGTCTATCAAGTGTAATTGAACCACGACTATGACAAAAAGTGAATTGGAAATACTGTTCAAAGCGCATTACGCGGCGATGTTCCGCCTAGCGGTGTCGTTGCTCTATGATGCCGACGAGGCGCGCGATGTCGTGAGCGACGTTTTTGCCTCGTTGCTCGACGGCGGCATGGCCATCCGCAGCGACAATGCCCGCGCTTTCCTGCTGACGTGTGTGCGCAACAGCTGTATCAACGTGATTCGCCACAAGCAGATGCGGGAACGCTTCGTGAAACTCTACTCGACAAGCGCCGAGCTGCTTGCCGACGGTCCCGATGACTCGATGATGCTTGCCGAATTGCGCGACTACATCGACACCCACCTGCCGCCGCTCTCGCGCCGCATTTTCACTTTGCGCTACCTGGAGGACATGACCTGCCAGCAGGTCGCCGAGGCCGTTGGCGTGAGCCGCGTGACGGTCCATCACCACTTGTCACAGTCACTGGAGAAAATCAATGCCTATTTCAACAACTCAAAACAATAGACGTTATGGAACAGAACGATAAAATCCGTCTCTTGCTCGACATGCACGAGAATCCTGAGAATTACACCGATGAGCAGTTGGCCGCCATGCTTGATGACGAAATGCAGGAACATCTGGCCATCGCCAAGCGCGCCGTGACCGATGTTCCCGAGCCCGATGTGGACGCCGAGTGGCAACGCTTCGAGCAGGCGCATTTTGCGCCCACACGTGACCGCCGCTGGCTCAAGGTCGCCGCTATGATTGCCGGTGTGATCATGCTCTCGGCCTTCACCTATGCCGCCATCCGTGCCGTGCGTGCTCACCAGCCTGAAAAACAAAAACCAGAAGTTGAGAAGGTTGAAGGTGCAAAGAATAGCATGGAAATGCCCGTCTCGGCTGAGCGTCTAGAGACCGATAGCGTTTCGGAGGTACAACCCGTTACCTTCGACAACGTGGCCTTGGAAACCATCATTGGCGACATCGCGGCACGCAATCAGATGCAGGTCGAGTTCCGCAACGAGGACGCCCGCGCGTTGCGCTTCTTCTTCGTTTGGCAACCCGATGAGGACCTGGATGCGGTGCTCGAGCGCCTCAACCTGTTCGAGAGTGTGAATATCAGTAAGGAGGACAATACAATCGTGGTGGAATGATGGCAAGGCGCATGATTTTTATCGTGGCATGCTGGTGCATCGCCACGGCTGCCTTCGGACAGCGGGTGACGCGGACGTTCAATGACGTGTCGATGAGCGAGGCACTCAAGTGGCTCAACGAGCGGGGTGGGGAATACAATATCAGTTTTCTCTATAATGAGTTGGAGGACTTCAGGGTGACGACCTCGGTAAAGAACAAGTCGGTGCCCGATGCCATCCAGCAACTGATCGGCTTCTATCCCATCAAGATGACCGTGCAGGGCAAGGAAATCGCTGTCGAGTGCCCGCAGAAGGCCTCCACGCGCTACAAGGGCACCGTCCTCGACGAGACGGGCCAGCCGTTGCCCTATGCCAACGTCGCCCTGCTCTCGCCGCGCGACTCCACCCTCATCACCGGCGGCGTGACCAACGAGAGCGGCATTTTTGTCATCCCTTGCGACCAACAGGGCGTGCTCGCCCGCATCACCTACGTCGGCTACCGCCCCCTCTATCGCCACTGCAAAACCCTTCACCTGGGCACCATCAAAATGCAACCCGACCAATACGCCCTCGACGGCGTCACCGTCAAGGGCGAGCGCCCCCAGTACCAGATGGCCACAGGCGGCATGACGGTCAACGTTGCGGGCACGGTGCTCAGCGACATGGGCACAGGTATTGACGTGCTGAGCCAGTTGCCGCGCGTCGATGTCAAGGGCGACGGCCAAGTGAGCATCTTTGGCAGCGGCACACCGCTCATCTACATCAATAACCGCCCGATACAGAGCAATACCGAGTTGTCGCGCCTCAAGTCAAGCGACATCAAGTCCATCGACGTGATCACGAGCCCAGGCGCACGGTATAAAAAGAATGTGTCGTCGGTTATCCGCATCTACACGGTCAAGCCCCAAGGCGATGGCTTCAGTGTCAGCACCATTACCAACGTGCGAAACAACCACGAGTGGGGCGGATATCAGGATATTAACGTGAAATACCGCACCCACGGCCTGGAATTGTTTGCCGAGGGCTACTGTCGCAGCGCATGGATGGGCGAGGACAACAATATCTCGAATGAGTTGTTCCTGAACGATGGTACAGTGCATGTCGACCAGACGGGTGACACTAAGTACCGCAGCAAGTCACACTATGAGAAGTTGGGCTTTAACTATGACATCGGGGATAACCATTCATTGGGCGCTTCCTACACCTTAAGCGGTGTCAACATCAAGAACAGCAGCATCGTCGGTGAGCAGCAGATTTGGAACAACGGTGCGCTTGAAGGTAGCGTATGGTATGATGCCCTCGTCAACCGCAAGCAGAATCCGTTACACGATGTCAATATGTATTATGTGGGCAAGGTGGGCCAGCTGTCGATTGATTTCAATGGCACGTGGTATTGTCGCAATGAACGCAATACTGATGAACGCACTGAATTAAGTGATGAACTTGATGACCGCCATGTGCTTACCCAGAGCCGCCAGCGTAACCAGATGACTGCAGGCAAACTCATCCTGAGTCACCCCCTGTGGAAAGGTACCGCCAGCATCGGTACCGAGTTGACCTTTACCCGCACCGACGGCACCTATTCCAACGACGATCAATCCCACTTGTCATCCGATACGCGCATCCGTGAGAGCAACAGTGCGGGCTTTGCCGAGTATGGCCTCACCGTGGGCGATTTCACCTTTGGCGCCGGACTGCGCTTTGAGCACATCAACTCCGACTACTATTCGTCAGGCATCCGTGAGGAGGAGCCCAGCCGCACCTACAACGACTGGTTCCCCAATGCCTCCGTTGCTTGGAAGAAAGACAAGTGTAACTGGCAACTGAACTACAGCCGTCGCATCAACCGCCCCAGCTATTTCCAGTTGCGCAACTTCATCCAGTACGATAACCGTTACACCTACGAGGGCGGCAATCCGCTGTTACGACCGCAACTGAACCACCGCTTGGAGTTGTCGGCCATCTACTCGTGGCTGAGTCTGCAGGTGCGCTACACCTACAGTCAGAGCACCATGTGCTGGGTGCCCGTGCTGGAGCTTGACAAGCGCTACATCTTGCTGTGTACCCGCAACTATGGCGATGCCCAACGCTTGTTTGCCTCGCTGGTGGCTGCACCGCACTTCGGCATCTATCGGCCCACAGTGACGCTGTCTTTCAACAAGGTCTTCTTCGATGCCGAGCAATATGGCTCAAGCCTGACCCATCACAGGCCGTTGTGGCGGTTTGAACTGAGAAACACCTTTGTTCTTCCTCATTCCTGGACGGCAGTGCTGGGTGTGCGATTTGCAAGTGATGCCGATGACGAGTTCCAGAGCGTCAAACACTATTGGACCGTCGGAGCCCGCATCAACAAATCCTTTTTCAACAAGGCGCTGTTGGTCAACCTCTATGCCGACGACATTTTCAAGACCAGCCAGGAACGATGGACCACCTACGGCATCGGCACCAATATCACCAAGGATTGCTACAACTTTGACCGTACCATCGGCCTGACCGTGACCTACAACTTCAACGTCACCCGCAGCAAGTACAAGGGCACCGGCGCCGGCAACGACGAGAAATCCCGCCTGTAACCAATGAAATGCAGGTAAAAGCTTCAACATATCGCCCAATGCAATCCACCCTCTCACCAGCGACAGCGAGAGGGTGGAATAAGGGTGTTGCTCAAACGCTATTTGTCACCATAATGCCCGTAGGCAGTGAGAACAAGCACAATGACTTCAGTATCTTGAATTTCGTAGACCAATCGGTGCCTCTTGCTGATTCGACGGCTCCATTGGCCCGAACGGTCACCAGCAAGTGGCTCGGGTTTACCTGTTCCCGTTCGTGGATGCTCATAAAGTTCACCAATGAGGGTGATGGCTTTCTGATAAGCCTTTGGCTCATTAGTAAGCAGGCGTTTCAGGTCTTCTTCAGCTTTGGGAGCAATGATTACATTGTATTTCATAGGCTGCGGATGTGTCGGTCCAACTCTTCAATATTGGTAAATGAGCGGCCCTTGCCATCAGCTATTTCTTGCTTGGCTTCATCCACACGGGCAAAAAACTCCTCTTTTGTCATCTGCGAATCTTCTTCTTGCTTTTGGGCCGCCAGTTTCTTCAGATACCTTACCGCACGTTTAAGCAATGCTTCGTCTTCAGCTATCACGCCCATAGCACGATATATTTCTGCGTTTAATTGTATTGGTGTCATAATAGGAATGGCTTTGATTTTGAATACAAAGATACATGAAAATTTTCTATTGTCAAATAAAAACTCAGATAAAAAAGCATGAAACGATTATATACGTTATTCTTTCTATAAGTTCTATCTTTGTTCTCTCCTGCCTTCGGGCAGCGGGTGTCGCGGACGTTCAATGACGTGTCGATGAGACGGGTCAGCCGTTGCCCTATGACAACGTCACCCGCAGCAAGTACAAGGGCACCGGTGCCGGCAACGACGAGAAATCCCGCCTGTAACGCTCGACCTTCGGTAATCACATGGATTCATCCTCCTTGATGCAAACATAACGCATCCGGGAGGATGAACAGTACTTGGGGGTTGCGGGTGTGGGTTTTGATGGGTAATTTTGTCGCGTG
This sequence comes from uncultured Prevotellaceae bacterium, assembly GCA_900317325.1. Taxonomy (GTDB): domain Bacteria; phylum Bacteroidota; class Bacteroidia; order Bacteroidales; family Muribaculaceae; genus Sodaliphilus. The sequence goes on along the minus strand of ONGE01000002.1, from coordinate 49,328 downwards.
ATTAAAAAAATGTTGCGGAAAAGGGTTTAGTAAATCGGCCCTCGCGTTTCTAAATAGTGAATGGAGGACAAGACACGACATATCGAATCGTTGTTCAAGCAGCATTACCAAGCGATGTATCGCCTGGCATTCATGATGTTGCATGACATGGAGGAGAGCAGGGATATCGTGCACGATGTCTTTGCCCGGTTGCTGGACGGTGACATCCGTTTCGACAGTGGCAAGGCAGGAGCTTTCTTGTCATCATGTGTGCGCAACGCTTGCCTGAATGTGATGCGCAGTCAAGACGCCCGTGAGCGTGCTATGCGTGATTTCCCGATCAATGACGAGGACCCCGGTGACAGCGAGGCGTTTGAAAGCGAGATCAAAGCGTTGCAGAACGGCATCAGCCGCCTCACTCCGCCCGTCTGCCGAGAAATCATCTTGCTCCACTACAGGTATGGATTGACGTTCAAGCAAATCGCCATCCAGCTGGGCGTGAGCGAGACGACAATCTACAAGCATCTGCGCAACGCGCTCAACCAATTACGTATAACAATTAAAGACATGGGATGATGGAAAAGACCGATTTACTGTTCCGCATGATGGACAATCCGGGACAATATACCGATGAGCAATGGCGGGAAATCCTTGCCGACAGTGAATGTGCATCGCTCTATGAGATGATGCGCAAGACGCGCAGTGCTCTTGACGCAGAGCAGGTCGATCAGGAATTCACGGCCGAAACGGTTGACCGGGAATGGGAACGCTTTGCTGCTGCCCATCAGGCCCGCACTGTCAAGCCCTTTGATTGGAGAAAAATCGCTGCCGCAATTGCCGTCCTGGCAGTCTTCGGCCTTGCTGCCGCGGCCATTTATTCCCATTTCGCCCATACTCCCCAAACCCATACCGTTGAAAACACCACTCCCAACGTAAATCAGCAAGTAACCGACAGGACAGAGAACGCCGTTGATGCCGTGGCAGACAAACCTCAGGCGCACTTGTATGATGACGTGCCGCTGGAGCAGATCATCAATGACCTGGCAGCACACTACAACGTCCAGCCCCAGTGGCAAGGCAACGAGGTGCGCTCGCTGCGGTTGTACTATAAGTGGGAACCCGATTTCACCCTCGACGAGGTGGTTGAGATGCTCAACAATTTCGAGGCATTCAGCGTCAAGCTCGATGGTGATCAACTGGTGATAACCGGGAACGACATGATGGACAATCAATGATGAGACTGCGGGTATTGATATTAATCCTCATCGGTTGTGTCTTGGCCTTAGGCGTCGATGCACAACAGATCACGCATCGCTTCAATCGGGTCTCGATGAGCGAGGCGCTGAAGTATCTGCAAGGCCAAACCGACCGTTACCGCATCGTGTTCATCTTCAACGAACTCGAGGACTTCAGTGTCACTGCCGACGTGAGAGGCAAGAGCGTCCCCGACGCCATCCGTCAACTCATCGGCTTCTATCCCATCGCGATGACCGTCAACGACAAGCGTGAAATCTATGTGGAATGTACCCACAAGACCGACCGCCGCCTGATCGGTCGCCTCATTGACGAGAAGGGAGGGCCGCTGGAGTATGCCAACATCATCGTGATGGACCCTCGGGATTCCACCCTGCTCACCCACGGCGTGAGCAACGCCAGCGGCATCTTTGTCATTCCCGTTGAGCGTGAAAAGGTCATTGCCCGCATCAGTCATGTGGGTTACAAGACCGTGTATAAGCCATGCAAGACGGTGAGAATCGGTACCATCAAGATGGAACCCGAGATTACCAGACTCCAGGAAACCCTTGTCACCGCCCCCAGGATGCAGGTGGCGCGCGACGGGACCAATTATACCATCTATAGCATCGACGGCACCATCATGGGTAACGCGGGCAATGCGCTGGACCTGTTGCGATGGGCGCCGGGCATCATGGTCGATGTGGGTGACGTAATTTCGGTCATCGGGCGCAGTTCAACCGAGGTGTATGTCAACAACCGACGTGTCACCAACAACGCGGAACTCAGGGCCTTGAGTTCGCAGGACATCAAGCGCGTCGAAATCATCCGTGACCCTGATGCCCAATATGCCTCCACTGCTGCTGCAGTCATCAAGTTATACACTCACAGTTCCATCAAGAACCACCTGGGCGCCAGTCTTACCGACATCGTGGACTTCAAGCACAAGGTGTCCAACGCCACGACCTTGACGATTGACGGCAAGTATAACAAGCTGTCGGGCAACGTCTCGCTGGGCTACAGCCGCAACTATTCCCGCAGTTACAACACGCAATATACCCATGCCTACGGCAGTGGCCAGAAAAACGACACCACGAGCTATGCAGGCAGCGGAGACAACTACCTTGTGTTCGCCGGCATCAACTATGCCTTCACGCCCAAGAGTGTCGTGGGTGTTCAATACAGTGGGAACTTCAGCAAGACGGGTATTGACCTGCAGACGTCACGCAAGTACAACCAAGGTTTTGGCAACGAACAGACAGACAAAAAGTGTGATATGGCCTTGAGATCAGACCACCAGAGCATTTCGGCCAGCTACTCGTGGCAACGCACCGACGATTCCCGACTGTTGCTCATCTACGACCGAGCCTATTCCTGGCAGACCAATCGTCAGGACATCCATAGCCCTGGCCTGACATCTCAAACGATAGACTATTTCAATGACTATGAGATCAGCACGGCTTCGGCCAAATATGACTTTGTTACCCGAGGTTGGGAACACAAGACGGGACTGGAATGGGGCCATGCCAATAATGCCAGTGAAGTAGAGAAAGCGGGCGATAGGCAGCGAAGCAACCGCAACAACTATTGGACATCGGCCTATTATGCGCTGAGCAAGCAGTGGAATCGCTGGCGGTTGAACCTGGGATTGCGCTACGAGTATGACTACACCAAAACGCTTCAGGACGTCGTTATCCGATATGAGAAAACCTATCATGACCTGTTGCCGAGCCTTAAGGTGGGCTATCGGGTGAACGACGACCTTGACCTCATGGCCAGCTATCGCCGCACGCTCGTGCGCCCATCCTACAACCAGTTGCGCTCCACCTTCTACTTTAACGTGTTGCCGTACAACAGCCTGGGTTATTCCTTCTTGTCAAGTTCTGATTTTATGACGGGTCATTCATCACAAGAGAAATTACCGAGCAACAACCTGTCGCCCAATATCATCTATCTGGGCGCCGATGACATCGCCACGGGCAATCCTGAGTTGCGTCCCACGGCGACCGACCGCTTTGCCCTGACGGCCCAGTATCAGCACTTTGCGGCCCAGTTGTCCTACAGCCGTGTAGACAATGCCATCCAGACCGTACATCAGTTGTTAAGCTCAGGAGCCTTGCTCCAAAGCCCCATCAACATCGGCCGCATTCATGCCCTGAGCCTCGACCTGGATTATTCCTATAGCAACAGGTATTTCAACATCTTCTTGCTGGCTTCAGGCACTTGGCCCCGCATCCCTGTGCCATCATTGAGCAAGAAAGAAATCGAGAGCCGACCGTTTGCCGTGCTGCATGGCAACCTGCAGTACAATCTCTCGCAGCATGTGATGCTGGGGTGCGACCTGCTGTATTCTACACCCTGGACCTCGGGCAGCAGCACCCGTTGCAATTCAAGGCTGGGGTTGAACCTGAGCGTGATGGCGCGTCTGCTCGGCGACCGGCTCACCCTGGGGGCCAATTTCAATGACGTGTTCAAGCGTAGCATGAGCACCCGCATCGAGACCCAATATGGCAACGTGTTCAACCGCACCGATATCCACAACGACTCGCGCAGCGTCTCGCTCATGGTCAGGTGGACGTTCAACACCATCAACAACCCGTTCAAGCGCCGCAGCGGTAACGATGCCACACTGCAACGCACCCAAGAAACAGTCAACTAATCATGATAATTCACTTGCAAAATAATGAGGTAATCAGCAACTCCCCCTCTAAGATTAGAGGGGGTAAGGGGGCGTTGATACTACATAAGGCTTACAATCAGGAGGCATCATACTCCTCCGTCGCTTCGCGCCACCTCCCCTATCTTAGGGGAGGAGTTAAGAATAGACAACTCAAATATGTCAATTAACCAATTAAACAACAATAGAGATATGAGAACGAAAATGTTATTTGTGGCCATGATGGCCATTATGGCTCTGACGGCCTGCACAACCGATGAGCCGGACATGGAACCTCCCATCATTCAAGAGGACCCTTCAATCCCAGTATTGCCTGTGGGAGGTTTCCAAATGTGGCCCACGCCCACGATTGACGACAGCGATCTGCAGGGCGAGGGTTACACCTATGACTATTGGAGAGAGCACAAACACGAAGCGCAAACAGGTGATGAACTCATTGCTATGTGCAACGTTCCCACAGATTTGCTCAAAAACATGTCAACACCCAACCTTGCCTGGACCTGCTTCAATCACCCCTATAACATCGATTGGGCAGCATTCAACAATTACTATGAAGGCATTCTATCGGTGATGACAAGATTTAATGGCTATGGGGAACTCATGAAACGTAAAAGCGGAGCCGAAGCCGTGATAGACCTCTTTGTTCAGTTGGGCTACAATGAAGAAGGAAAGATCAGTGTGAACGAACCATCAATGATTGCATGGACACTGGTGCTGTGCACAGCCTGCGATTATCGGGCATTTAATCAGGAGCAGGTGTCAAGACTCGCCAAAGAGGTGCTTTATAAAGATTTTATTGCTAATGTTACATCTTCCGCAAACCTCTATCTATCACACAAGTCTTATTGCCTGTTGGGCGCATTTATGGCCTATCATTATGATGAAACACTGCCCGAAGAGCAACGCATCCTGCTCGCCAGTTTCATAAGAAACCTGAGCATGACATATTATACCAGTGAGGTGGACTTGGGCCGTTCCTATACCATCATCAAGGAGAGCCTGAACCGCCTCGCCGGGGAATAATTAGATAGAAACGACATTGATATTTACATCTAATAACTGAAAGATCATGAATAAGACATTTATTGCACTCGCGTGCATGCTGATGGCCGCTGGAACGGCCTTGGCGCAAAAGAATTTCACTTTTGGCCCCAAAGTCGGCGTGGACTATACCCACTGGTGGGGCAAAAACATCAACGATGAAAGCGCGTTGAGCTATCAGGCAGGTGTGTTCATGGAATACCGCTTGAACAATAAGTTCGCTATCGCCCCTGAGGTGGTTTTCGCTGCTCATAACCGTCCCAAGATGGAATGGCACTCGTGGATGAACGAGTATCCTGCTCGTGATGTGACCACGACATATCACACCAATTACATCAACATTCCAGTCATGTTCAAGTATTATGCGACTTCATCATTGAGCATTGACCTGGGCCCACAATTTGGCTTTAAAGTCTATGACAAGAGTACCGATAAGTGGGAAGAGGATGGCAAAAAGATGAAGGAAAAGCACAACATGGGCAATAGAAGCTTTGATTTCGGCCTTGGACTTGGCGCGACCTACAATTTCAATGAAAAGGTCTTTGTTCAGCTCCGCTACACCCTGGGCTTAGTGCCGCTATATAAAGGCGGTAACGAAAGGAACGGCAACGCCCAACTCTCCATCGGCTACCGCTTTTAATTGTGAGATGAGATAAACACCCTTTTGGGGTATTGGCATTGTAACATAACAATAGTATTTTGCACTTGAAATAAAGCATAGAATCATGAACATGAAAAAGAAATTAATGACCCTGCTGCTGGTGATGCTGGCGCTGACGGCCTGTAAAGATGACGGTGATGTTGTCTATATGCTTCCTGATAAAAAGCCCATCGTGTTGAGCGCTGAGCAAAAGCAAATGCGTGACAACAACAATGAGTTTGCATGGCGGCTGTTCCAGACGATGCAGGAGCAGCGAGGCGAGGTCAGCACTGTGCTGTCACCCATCAGCGTGACCTATATGCTGGGCATGCTTAACGCCGGCGCGGCAGGGACAACACGCGACGAAATCACAGCAACGCTGGGCTTCGGCTCAGACCCGACGGCGGTGAACGAATTCTGCAAAACAATGATTGAAGGAGCGCCCAATGTCGATCCGGTCGCTACCGTGAAAATCGCCAATTGCATCAACGTTAATTCTGCCAAGGGATTAAGCCTGCTCAAACAGTATGTCAACGACATGAAGAACTATTATAGCGCCCAAATCGATGCTCTGGACTTCAACAAGAGCAGTTCGTTGGAGAAAATCAACAAGTGGTGCTCCAAGAATACAGCCGGGATGATTCCCAGTATCCTTGACGAGTTGAATCCCGATGCCGCCATGTGTCTGTTGAACGCCATCTATTTCAATGCTGACTGGACCGAGAAATTTGACCTGAACGACACCCGTAACTCGAGCTTTACCTTGCCTGACGGATCTATCGTGACGCGTGAACTCATGCACCGCAAGGCCATCGCACAGGGCTGCGAGAGCGAGTTGTGTTCCATGCTGCGCATACCCTTTGGCAGTGGCGGCTACAGCATGTATGTCATGCTGCCTGCCGAGGGGAAGACCACGGGCGACCTCATACGCGACATGAGCCAGCAGGAATTGACCGAACATCTGGACGCCATCGACATGACGCCCCACGAGGTGGATATTCTCATGCCGCGGTTTGAAATCGTGAGTGACATCGATTTGATTGATGTTCTCGAGCCCATGGGCATCAAATCGGCGTTCACCACCAGCGCCGACTTCTCAAACATGTCCAATGCTAGCTTGTTTGTATCCATGATGAAGCAAAAGGCCAAGATCGAAGTCAATGAGGACGGAGCCAAAGCCTCGGCAGTAACCATTTCAATGGTTGGTGATACATCCCCTGGCCCACCACGGCAATATGAGAAAGCCGAGTTCCATGCCAACCGCCCCTTCCTGTATTTCATACTCGAGGAGAGCACCCGCAGCATCTTCTTCATCGGCACCTACTGTGGCAACTGATTGAATTAAACCATAATTTCTTATTACAGTGTTATTAGCTCACCGATTGCCTCGGTGGGCTTTTTGTTTACACGCACAGAAAAAAAGAGAAAAAAGAGAAAAATCAAGTTGGCCTGTTACGGAGATAAAAAAGACGGCCGCGGGTGGATGCACCTGCGACCGTCAACATGAGGTTTTTTCTCTGGGCGTTAAACTGATTGTAGTTTTTAGTTCTTAGTCCTTAGTCTTTAGTCCTTAGACCATAGTCCTTAGTCTTTAGTCTTTAGTCTTTAGTCCGTTGGCGGATGCCAATTCCTAATTCCTAATTCCTAATTCCTAATTCCTAATTCACTTAATGATTCCCATCTGCTTGCCGATCTTGATGAAGGCGTTGATGCACTTGTCGAGGTGCTCACGCTCGTGACCGGCCGATACCTGCACGCGGATGCGGGCCTGGCCCTTGGGCACAACGGGATAGTAGAAACCGGTAACGTAGATGCCTTCCTTCTGCAGCTCGGCAGCGAAGTCCTGCGACAACTTGGCGTCGTAGAGCATCACGGCGCAGATAGCGCTCTGGGTGGGCTTGATATCAAAGCCGGCGGCAATCATCTTGTCGCGGAAGTAGTTCACGTTGTCCACGAGCTTGTCGTGCAGGGCGTTGCTCTCCTTGAGCATCTTGAACATCTCGATGCTGGCACCCACGATGCCGGGAGCGATGCTGTTGCTGAACAGGTAGGGACGTGAGCGCTGACGCAGCATGTCGATGATCTCCTTGCGACCGGTGGTGAAACCGCCCATGGCACCGCCGAAGGCCTTGCCCAGCGTGCCGGTGAAGACGTCGATACGGCCGTAGATGTTGAACTGCTCGGCTACACCGTGGCCAGTCGGGCCAACGACACCTGCCGAGTGTGACTCATCGACCATGACCATGGCGTCATATTTCTCGGCCAGGTCACAGATCTTGTCCATGGGAGCCACGTTGCCGTCCATCGAGAAGACGCCGTCCGTTGCGATGATGCGGAAGCGCTGCTCCTGGGCCTGCTTGAGGCACTCCTCGAGCTCGCCCATGTCGGCGTTGGCATAGCGGTAGCGTTTAGCCTTGCAAAGGCGCACGCCGTCGATGATCGAAGCGTGGTTCAGCGAGTCGCTGATGATGGCATCCTCCTCGGTCAACAGGGCCTCGAACAGACCGCCGTTGGCGTCAAAGCAGGAGCCGTAGAGGATGGCGTCCTCGGTGTGGAAATAGTCGGCGATGGCAGCCTCCAGTTCCTTGTGGATATCACTGGTACCGCAGATGAAGCGCACCGATGACATACCGTAGCCGTGGTGGGACATGGTGTCGGTGGCAGCCTTGATCAGGCGGCTGTTGTCACTCAGACCCAGATAGTTGTTAGCGCAGAAGTTCAGCACCTCGTCGTTGGGCTTCACCTTGATGTCGGCGCGCTGCGGCGTGGTGATGATACGTTCATTCTTGTACAAACCGGCAGCCTGGATGTCGGCGAGCTCCTTCTGGAGATGTTCCTGAAATTTTCCGAACATGATAAAAATCTATTTTAAAAGGTTTGACATTAAGTTAGGTTCATTAGATGATGCAAAGGTAGTATTTTTTTTTCTTTAGCCCTTAGTTTTTGTGCCTTAGTTTTTAGTTGGCATTTGTTACGGCTAAGAACTAATCATTGTCGGCGCTGGAGCCCACGCGGCCCTGACTCATGGGCGTGAATGCGGGCTGTTGCTGCTGGGTCACCTCCTGCGTCTCGCGTTGCTCACTGCGGTTGCGGCGCTTGCGATGGTGCCAGCGGTCGCTGCTACTATTCTCGTTGTCCTGCTCGGCCACCTCCACGACGATGGTGCCGTCGAGGCGCTTGCCGCCGTTGAGGGCGTACAGTTCATACTGCTCGATGATGGTGATGAGCTTGGCAGGGTAGTTGGCATCCTCGGCATAGCCGCAATCACGCAGGCCTTGAGCCCAGCTGCGGTAGTCGGTCACGTCAAGATCATAGAGCACGCTGTAACGGGGCCCCTTCAGGAACATGGCATGATCCAGGAACGAGTCCTCGGCGCTACCATATTTGCGGTAACCCACTTGATTGAGGGAGTCGCAGCGGCCGTACACTTCACCCTTCCAGTGATAGGCTTTGATGCCGAAGTGGTTGTTGGCTTCGACGGCCATCTTGCTCTGTCCCACATAACTCTCGAGCATGCCTTGAGCCAGGGTGATGCTGGCAGGTATGCCGAATTCGCGCTCAAACTTCAGCGCCACACTCTTGTAGCGCTCGATGTAGTCAAGATATCGCTGGTGTTTAGGCTGAGCCGATGCCGAAATGCCCAAAAACAGGGCAAAAATCAAGCAAAAAACTAATATTCGCTTGTTTATCGGGAAATTTTCTATAATTTTGCGTTCAAAGTTCAAACTCATAATTTTCACATGGTCGAAAAGAAAATCACCACAAAGGTAAGGGTTTATTCTTATAATGAGCTTACCGAAGAGCAAAAAAAATTAGTAGACATGGCTCGAGAGGCCACGACTCACTCATATTCGCCCTACAGTAACTTCAAGGTGGGAGCCGCCTTGCTGATGGATAATGGAGAGATGTTTATCGGTGCTAATCAGGAGAATGCGGCGTTTGCAGGCATCTGCGGAGAGCGTGCCGCGCTCTATGCTGCCGGAGCCAAATTCCCCGGTGTCCCGGTCAAGACCGTCGTCATCACTTCTTTCACGCGCGGCGAGTTTGTCGAGGAGCCTACTGCCCCCTGCGGTGTCTGCCGCCAGGCTTTCCTGGAATTTGAGAAAAATGGGCATCCCATCGAACTCATCCTTGCCGGCAAGGAAAAAATCTACATCCTTGACAGTTTCAAGGACACCATGCCGCTGTCTTTCACCGAATTCTGATATTTCCTGACTGAGAATTGCACTGATTCAGCTAATTGAGACATCAGCTCTCAGATTATCAGATAAATCAACATCAAGGGACAACCCATGACAACAGGATTGATTGTTGTTATAGGTTGTCCCTAAATGTTTCCCTATCCTTTTCCGGCCCAAGGTTCCCCCGTGTCGCCACTTCGTGGCGTCCCCGTCCGGCTTGATTAATGTGACACCCGACTAAAAACTAAAGGCTAAAAACCAAGGTCTAAAGAAAAAATACTACCTTTGCAAGTTGTAATCAAGAAAACCAAATCATTAACAACGATAATGAAAAGTAACTTAGACAAAAAACTGGTGGGGTCGCTGTCGCTGGCCGACGTGCTCCACTTTGCGATTGCGGTGATTGTGTTCGCTGCGATCTCGTGGATTTATTTCTATCCTAATGTCATGAATGGCGATGCGCTGCAGCAGCACGATATGATGCAGGGCTATGCCAACAGCCAAGAAATCTCGTCCTTTGAGCAACAGACCGGCGAGAAGTCACGTTGGACCGATGCCTTGTTCGGCGGTATGCCCACGTTCCAGATTTCTCCCTCCTACGAGGGCACTTCCTATCTGCTGCCCGCCAAGGACTTATACAGCCTGCATTTCCCGGCACCGGTGAGCTGGGTTTTCATCCTCATGCTGGGTTTCTTCCTGCTGATGCTGGCATTTAAGGTCAAATGGTACTATGCCGTGCTGGGTGCCATCGGCTATGCCTTCTCGAGTTACTTCTTCATCTTGATAGGCGCCGGCCACATCTGGAAACTGTGGGTGCTCGCCTATATCCCGCCCACCATCGCCGGCATCGTGTGGTGCTACCGTGGCAAGTATCTGGGCGGCGCTGCCGTGGCGGCTTTCTTTGCCGCCTTGCAGCTGCACAGCAACCACGTGCAGATGACCTATTACTCGATGTTCCTTATCGTGCCCCTGGTCATCGCCTATCTGGTCAAGGCCATCATCGACAAGAAGGTGGGACGCTGGTTCATCGCCACTGGCGCTCTGGCTGTGGCCGCTCTGTTGGCCCTCGCTGCCAATTCGCCCAACCTCTACTTGACCTATAAGTACTCCCAAGAGACCATGCGCGGCGGTCACAGCGAGCTCACCCCCTCGGCCGAAGATGCTGCAAGCGCCCAGCCCACCGAGGGCGGCCTCGACAAGGACTACATCACGCAGTGGAGCTACGGCAAGGGCGAGACCTTCACCCTGCTCATTCCCAACTGCAAGGGTGGTGCGACCATCAAGCCTGAGCATGGCGATAACCGCATGCTGGTGCTGAGCGAGACCAAGAAGGCCGAGAAGATGGCCAACTCGGGCGAGATGAACCAGCAAGATGCACAGATCTTGAGCCAGTTCCCGCAGTACTTCGGCGACCAGCCGATGACCAACGGACCCGTCTATGTCGGTGCCCTCATCTGCGCCCTGTTCTTGCTGGGCTGCCTCATCGTCAAGGGTCCCGTGAAATGGGCGTTGCTCATTGCCACCATCATCAGCATCCTGCTCTCGTGGGGCCACAACATGATGTGGCTCACCGACTGGATGATTGACCACTTCCCCATGTACAACAAGTTCCGAACCGTGGCCTCGATTCTCGTCATTGCCGAGATAGCGATGCCCGTGCTCGCCGTGCTCGGCCTGCGTGAATTGTTCCGTGAACCCGACGGATGGCGCAAGCACAAGCTGGCGCTGTTCATCAGCTTCGGCCTGTGTGCCCTCATCTGCCTGATTGCAGCAGTGTTCCCCGGCATCTTCGGTCATTTCTCGGCTCAGGAATATGAGCAACTGGTGGTGTCGGGCCAGATTCAGCAATTCCCCAGTGTTGATGCCGCCATCGCAGCCGTGCGTGGAGCCCTGGTAAGCGCTGACGCTTGGCGCAGCCTCGGCATCCTCGTGCTTGGCTTCGCAGTCATCTTTGTTTACCTTAAGGGCAAACTCAACGAGTTGGCAGCAACGCTCATCATTGCCGGCATCGTGCTGGTGGACATGTATGCCGTGGACAAGCGTTATCTCGACAGCGAGACCTTCACTTCTCATTACGACCTGCCCGAGCAGACCTTCGCTCCGCGTCCCGCCGACACTCAGATCCTGCAAGACAAGGACATGAACTACCGTGTGATGGATGTGCAGCACTTCGGCGAGGCCATGCCCAGCTACTTCCACAAGACCATCGGCGGTTACCATGCCGCCAAGCTGACGCGTTACAACGACCTGATCAACAACCAGATTGCCAAGAACAATATCCAGGTGCTCAACATGCTGAACGCCCGTTATTTCATCATCGATGACCAGACGGTTCAGCGCAATCCCGACGCACTGGGCAACGCTTGGTTTGTGGACTCTCTCACCTATGTCAACAATGCCGACCAGGAGATGGCCTTCATGGATAACTTCAATCCTGCCCATAGCGCTGTTGCCGATGCCAAGTTCAAGCAGCAACTGGGCGAGGCCAAGGCGGTACAGCCCGGCGACACCATCTACGAGACGTCCTATGCTCCCAACCACCTGACCTACAAGAGCCACAGCGCTAACGGCGGTCTGGCGGTCTTCAGCGAGATCTATTTCCCCTGGGGCTGGAACGTCACTATTGACGGCAAGCCCGTGGAGATGGGCCGCGTGAATTATGTGCTGCGCGCCCTGCAATTGCCCGCCGGCGACCACGAGATCGACTTCAAGTACGCTCCTGTCGAGGTGAGCAAGACCCAGACCTGGGCCAAGGTGGCCGTCATCGTCATCTACCTGTTGCTCCTGTTGGCGTTGAATTATGCCATCTTCGGCAACAAGTTCCGCAAGAAGGAGGCTTAACGCTGTTTGATGCTGTCAACTTTTAGCAGTCAGCCTTTAGCCATTTGATGACTGATTGGAAAAGATATCTGAATGCTTGGAGCCGCCACCACCGTAGTGGCGGCTTCGGCATACATTCGCCCTTTGCCTACCGGTTTGTGCGCGAGGTGTGGCGCCAGCCACAGCCCTATTATGCCTATGCGGGCCTCCACGATTTGATCGAGACCGTGAAGGCCGGCACGACACGCCAGCAACGCCTTGAAATGGACCTCATCGACGAGCGAGAGGCGAGATTGCTGTTCAGGGTGACCAACTTCTTCAATCCCCGCCGCATCCTGCAGGTGGGCGCTGCCACGGGCATCGAAAGCGTCGCCATGCTGGAGGTGAGCCACGAGACCCGCCTTTACCTGTATGATGCTCAGTTAGAGCAGAAAGCGCTCGCCGTGCGTGTGTTGCAAAGCCAACTCGACAGGGTAGAGTGCTACGATGACATCAATGTGTCTGCCGATGAGTTCCTGGCATCAGTGAAAGCCGATGAGGCCCCTGGATTGGCTCTTGTCAACCAACCCGTGGATGAAGCCGTCTTGAAGCGCCTTCTGGATGCCCGCTGTGTGGTCTTCATGCGCAACATCAACCATGACGAGGCCATGTCGGGGCTGTTCAATTCCTGCTGCCGGTACATGCCCCTGGGCCAGACCTACACCAGCAGCAAAATCGCCATCCTTAATCCTAATCCCAAACTGCAGCGCGAGGATTTCCAGCTCATGCTGTAGAAGAACACAATTCCAGGGTCATTACCCCCTTTTCTTGTTGTAGTCTAACGCAAGTTGGACAAAAGTAAAGCATTGATGATCAATTCGTTCGCTATGTAGAGACGCAAAATCTTGCGTCTCAAGGGCCGCATTGGTGATGTTTGGCGATTGGAGACGCAAGATTTTGCGTCTTAAGGGCCGCATTGGTAATGTTTGGCGATTGGAGACGCAAGATTTTGCGTCTCTACTGGCTAACTCACGTTAGAATAGTATTACGTCGAACTTGTCTTAGTTTATATCCATAATAAAACCGCCCTGACCTGAAAGGCCAGAGCGGTGATGAAATCAATCTCGTTGTCCTGATTACTTAGCGGGACGAGCGGGCATGGTCATCTGAGGACGCTTGGGGGTGTCGTCAAGACCCAGGGTCTCAATGTCGAAAATCAGCGTCTCGTTGGGCTCGATGCCATGATTGCCCTGAGGACCGTAAGCGAGCTCACCGGGGATAACAACGGTTACCTTGCTGCCGGGCTTCATCAGCTGGATCATCTCGGCGAAGCCGGGGATGACTTGCTTCAGGTTGAAGGGAACGGGCTTGTCACCGCTCTTGTCGAACTCGGTGCCGTCGATGTGCTTGCCCACGTAGTTCACCTTAACAACGTCGCTGTCGCTGAAGTTCTTGCCTTGGCCCTCGGCCAGCACCTTGTAAGCGATACCGCTCTTGGTGAAGGTGTAGCTCTTGTCTTCCTTGATCTTCTTCATGTACTCCTCACCAGCCTTCTTGTTGGCGATGGCCTTGGGGGACTGCTCCATAGCCTTGTTCAGCAGGGGCTCAATCTTGCTCTGCAGGGCCATCATGTCTTCCTGGCCCATGGGAGTGGTCTTCATCAGACCTTCACGCAGGTGCTGCATGAAAATGCTCTTGTTGATAGGCATACCAGTCTGCTGCTCGATGCCGGCATACAGTTGGGCAATCTGCATACCCATCTGCAGACCCTGCATGAAAGCACGGCTGGTGTCGGCATTGGCGATGTACTCCATACCCTTCAGGGCTTGCTCCATGTTGATGGTGGAGTCCATACCGCGCAGCTGCTGGCCCATACCGGCGCCGTAGAGGTCACCGAAAGCGATGCTCAGCGAGTCCATGACTGCGCTGTTGCCGCTTGCACCCTTGCTGTTGCAGCCTACAAAACCTACGGTCAACAGACCGGCTGCTGCAATTGCTAAAATCTTCTTCATAATAACAAAACTGTTTTTTTAGTGAATTTAATGTTGATATATAAAATGTTTGTCTTTATTTCTCGACCTTGATCAACTTGACATCGAAGATGAGCGTTGAGTTGGGAAGAATCTTGTCACCAGCACCCTTCGAGCCATAGGCAAGTTCGCTGGGAATGAACAGCCTGTACTCTGAGCCCTCGCTCATGAGCTGCAAGCCCTCGGTCCAGCCGGGGATGACTTGATTCAGGGCGAAGGTGGCGGGCTCGCCGCGCTCCACGCTGCTGTCAAACACGGTACCGTCGAGCAGGCGGCCGGTGTAGTGAACAGTCACCTTGTCGGTGGGACCGGGCTTGGCGCCGTTGCCTTCTTTCAATACCATGTACTGCAGACCGCTCTTGGTCTGGACGACGCTGTCGTTCTTGGCGTTCTGCTCCATGAACTCGCGGCCCAAGGTCTTGTTGTCCTTAATCTGCTGGCCATAGTCGGGAGCGGCTTCTTCGGTGGCCTCGGTGCTTGAGGTGTTGTTGCCGCCGCAGCTTGCCATGCCCGTCATCATCAGGGCTGCAATGGCGATTGCTAATACTTTCTTCATCACTTCAATTAGTTATGCGTTAGTGAAATATGTTATGTAAGGAACGCTTATTTCTTCTCGACCTTAAGCAGTTGGACGTCGAAGATAAGTGTCGAGTTGGGCTGGATGGGACCCGTGCCGTGGGGGCCGTAGGCAAGATTGGAGGGGATGAACAACCTGTAGGCTGCACCCTCACGCATGAGCTGCAAACCCTCGACCCAACCGGGGATCACCTGACCTACAGCGAAGGTTGCGGGCTCGCCGCGCTCCACGCTGCTGTCAAATACGGTGCCGTCGATCAGTTTGCCGGTGTAATGAACGGTGACCACGTCGTTGGGACCGGGCTGCAGGCCTTCGCCTTCTTTTACGACCTGATATTGCAAGCCGCTGGCGGTTACCTTGACACCCTCAACATCCTTGTTCTTCTCCAGGAACTCGCGACCCAGACGCTCGTTCTGCTCGGCGCCCTGCTTCTCAAGGTTGGTGAAAAATTCGGTGACAATCTGCTTGGCCTCGTCGAAGCTCATCTTCTGCTCGGCGCCTTCATAGATGGCTCTCAGTCCATCAGCAAAATCGTTGATATCCAGTTTCTTGATGCCTGAGCCAATGAAGTTTCCTCCCATGCTCAAGCCTAATGCGTAACTCAATTTATCCATTAAAAAATCCTCTATTTTTGTAAAAAACGGTGCAAAGATAGTGATTTCCTTGATTAGGGTGTATGTTTTTGGGATTTTTTTATTATTTTTGCTATCACATAAAGACAAGATTGACTTATCAACAAAATAAACCAATGACTATGAGCAAGAAGAAATTAGTGATTTCGTCAGGTGCAGGTATCAGTGCCGAGAGCGGCATCAAGACTTTCCGCGATGCCGACGGATTGTGGGAAAACTATCCCGTGATGGATGTGGCGAGCCACGAGGGCTTCCTGCGTGACCCTGCGCTCATCCACAAGTTCTACAACATGTTGCGCAAGAAACTGATTGATGCTCAGCCTAATGCTGCTCATCGGGGGCTGGTGGAGTTGGAGAAGGACTACGATGTGAGGGTGATTACCCAGAATGTCGATGACTTGCACGAGCGTGCAGGCAGTGCCAGCGTGCTGCACCTGCATGGCGAGTTGATGAAGGTGAGGTCGTTAAGGCACGAGGAGCGCGAGTACACCTTGCCTTGCGATGACCTGACTGACAAGGGCATTGAGACCAGTGTGGACACGCTGGACCCCTATGGCGACCATGTGCGTCCCCATATCGTGTTCTTCGGTGAAGCAGTGCCCAATATGGAGGCCGCTGCCCAGCTGGCTCACGATGCCGACATCTTTGTGGTCATCGGCACGTCGCTGGTGGTCTATCCCGCCGCTGCCCTCATCCAGTATGTAAAGCGCAATGTGCCCATCTACTACATCGATCCGCGTCCCGCCGCTGTGCCCGATTGGGTTCACGTCATCCCCAAACCTGCAACCCAGGGCGTAGCCGAGCTCATCGATATCCTGCGTGGCTGACGTGACAGAATCAAGAAAAAACAAGAGCTTGAGTCATTGATGATTCAAGCTCTTGTTTTATCGTGTACCTGATTTACCAAGTCTGGAAGAATAGGTAGTTGACAAGAACGGTCACATCGCTGATGTTGACATTAGTGTCTTGGCTGCAGTCGGCGGCTTCAAGATTGATTGAGGAAGCATCACCAGTGAGCAGATAGTTGATTAGAATGGTCACGTCGCTGATGTTGACGATGTTGTCGCCGTTCACGTCGCCGCGCATGGCTGCGGACTTGGCGGTGAAGTAGCCGGGATGGTCAGGACCGCCGTCGATGCGTGCGTAGGCCTTGTCGGTGTGGTTCTCGTCATAGACAGTACCCATTCCGCCCACCAGTGCGGTGCAGCCGGTAAATAAGCCTTTAGACCATTCGCCAAAGACAAGGTCAGTGCTCCAGCCTGAGCCGGCATAGATGGTGGTCAGGCTCGTACAGCGGGCAAACATGTTGGTCATGAACCAGACATTTGAAGTGTTCCAACCTGAGATGTCGAGCGAGGTCAAGCCTGAGCAATCTGAGAACATATATTCCAAGCTCGAGACGTTGGCAGTATTCCAGTTCGAGAGGTTGAGCGATTTGAGCCCCGTACATCCCGTGAACATATTATCCATATAGTCGACATTGGCAGTGTTCCAACTCGAGATATCGAGCGATGTCAAGCCCGAGCAACCTGAGAACATCCCTCCCATGCTTGTGACATGGCCTGTGTCCCAGCCCGATAAATCAAGTGAGGTCAGGTTTCGGCAACCATGGAACATCTGGACCGTAGTGGTGACATTAGCGGTGTTCCAGCCCGACAGGTCGAGTGATGTTAAGCTTTCGCAATTATTGAACATGTAGTACATGTCGATGACATTGGCCGTGTTCCAGCCTGTGATGTCTAGTGAGGTCAGGCTCAAGCAGTAGTTGAACATAAAGCCCATGTCGATGACACTGGCGGTGTTCCATCCCGACAGGTCGAGCGAAGTCAAATTCTCGCAATAGCAGAACATTTCATACATGTCAGTGACATTGGCGACGTTCCAATCCGAGAGGTTTAGCGATGTCAGACTGGAGCAATCACGGAACATTCTTTTTGCATTTGTCATCCCGCTGGTATTGACACGGCCCAGGTCCATGCTCTCGCATTGGTTGAAATTATAGAACAGCTGTGAACAGTCGCCAGTGAAACTTACCTCGCTCGTGGCGGTGACGCTCTTGACTGCTGTGTTTGTCACGTCGTTGTCCCAGTTGTCCCAGTTGTTGAACTCGCCCCAGTTGAGTGTGAGCGCACCGGTAGCGCTGTTGTAGGTGTACCTCGGGGTTTGAGCGATGGCGTTGTCAACCGCATCGGCGGGCATAGCTTGCGCTGTGAGCCCAACTAAGAGAGTAGTGAGAAAAAAGAAAAACTTTTTCATAGGCCGTAGAGTTATTTAGTGATTCTGTTAATCGGCAAATTTAGATATTTTTCCTGAAAAACTCTCTAATCATCGGAATAATAAACAGTCCGCCCATCGGACAACATCAGGATAAAAAAGCAAATCCCTCACACTTGCAAGAGTATGAGGGATGTAGCTTGACATTGTAGAAGGATTAATTCTCGATGCTCATCAGATAGTTGATCAGGGCCGTCACGTCGCTGATGTCTGTTGTGCCATTTTGGTTGAAATCGGCGGCAGGAGGCATCTCGCCTTCGGTCATCAACAGGTTGACCAGCATGGTCACATCACTGATGTTTACGAAACCATCACTGTTTACGTCACCAGGAATGAAGGGCGCAACATAATCCTCGTAATCAATGATATTGAACATCAACTGGCCGTTAATCTTGACAATAACACCATAGACATTGTAATTGCCAGTTGTGGCGTCAGCATTACCGGCCCACAAGCTTTCGGTCTTAGGAATTCTCGAGCCGTTAGGAAGCACAAAACTACGGGCAGGGAAAAAACTGGGTACCTGATTCTGGATGCAAACATAAGCATTGAGCAAGCTCTCATCGACGCTGTCGGGAACGATGGCCGCAGCCAGGTCGGGATTGGTCTCATCGCTGGCAATGAGGCCGCTTGCTTCGGTGAACCTAACCCAACCGTCGTTGCTGGTCTTGGTGGCTTCCCAGCCCGGGTTCAGCACTTGGCCGTTCTCAAAAGTGTCTACAACGCCAGAAATCATGCTAAAGCCGCTCTCGTCACGCAAGAACAGGTAGCCATTCTTGCAGACGGTAACAACGGCGTTGCCGTTAAAGGCAAAGGCCTCGTCATCGTCCAGAGCGTTTGCCTGGGCCAGGGTAGTAATACCTTCGTCCTCAGGAGCACCCTGCATATAGAGAACAGCAGGCTTCTGTGAGCTCGTGTAGCAAGCGAAACGGGGAGCACTAGCATTGTACTGAAGAATGCGGTTGATGTCTTGGTTGTTCTTCAAGATAACGCCATCGTCGGTCAACGTGGGGATCCACTTTGCACCGCTGGCGTTGGCGCCGGTGGAACCAGGGCCGCTGACGCTATTCAGCGAATTGCCTGAAGTCCAGAGAATGTAAACGCCTTCTTCGAGGGAAAAAGCCCACGTTGGACCGTATGTGTATTCACCGCTCTCATGTGCGGTCAGTTCAACTACGTTGGTGCCCTCGATGTCGATAACACCATCCTCGATGGTGATGTCAACATAGCTACCATAGTTGGTACCGCTACCGCCAGTGATTGGTCCCATAGCGCGACTTTTTTCCTCATTGACAATGATGTACTTCTTGCCAACTTCCAGCTGGTCAACGCTAGTCACCTTCACATAGGTGTTAGCAGCCCATGCCGACATGGTCAGCAGGGAAAGTGCAAATAGTGAAAAAACTTTCTTCATAGATAAAAAAAACTTATTAAGTTAAACATATATACTGATAAACACGACTATTCACCCAATCATATTTGGTAAGTGGGTTTAGTAATTCGTTGCAAATGTAATTACAAATAATGATATGTACAAATTATATTGACATTGTTGAAGTGTTAATTACTGGTTCCGTTTAAGAGATAGTTAATCAGGAGCTTCATGGTACTGATATCCATGCATGAAACAAATAGCCCCCGCAGGTCAAACTGCGGAGGCTGAAGATGAGTTTTCAGCGTTGCTGATTAGAGGTTGCTTGGACCCGATTTGAAACCGCAAATCAGGCTATGAAAGCCAAGCAATTCAATCCTGTAACTTGATGATGCAATCCTCGCCGGCTCTGATTTCTACAACTTCTTGAAAGAGTAGCCGCTCGTTTTGCTGACGTACCATGACCCGTCGGGTGCCTTGTTGAGCGCCGTAGCGCATACCCTTGACTTCGCCGTCAACAATTTGTGCAGTCGAGGCGAGGAACGTCTTTTTCAGGCCTGAAATGTTGACCCACAAGTCATCATATTGTTTGCCCGATTCGCTCACGAACACCAGATAGCCGAAACTGTCGGTCGAGGCATAGTCCTTGGCCAATTTGTAACTGTCGCCACAACCGCCTGAAATCAGGCAGATGGTGAACAGCAGCAGGCACAAGCACTTTTTCATCGTCGCAGGGTGTTACTTGTTCAGACCGAACTTGATGCGAAGCTTCTCGATCATGTCCCTGGTCATGCCGTCCAGGTTATACTCGGGTTTCCAGTCCCACTCGACGCGGGCACAGGTGTCATCCAGCTTGTTAGGCCAACTGTCGGCGATGCTCTGGCGCAGCGGGTCAACCTGGTACTCCATCTCAAACTCGGGGATGTACTCCTTGATTTTGTGATAGATGACCTCGGGGTCGAAGCTCATCGAAGCGATGTTGA
This sequence comes from uncultured Prevotellaceae bacterium, assembly GCA_900317325.1. Classification (GTDB taxonomy): domain Bacteria; phylum Bacteroidota; class Bacteroidia; order Bacteroidales; family Muribaculaceae; genus Sodaliphilus. The sequence goes on along the minus strand of ONGE01000002.1, from coordinate 28,910 downwards.
ACGAGTTGCGGTGAACCAGACGCGACGGGTCGGCCTCCATGATCTCGATGGCAGCGCGCAGGGCATCGGGCATGTACATCATGTCCATCAGCGTGCCTGCTGCGATGGGGCAGATGAATTTCTTGCCTTGAACGGCGCTGTAGTAGATGTCCACTGCATAGTCGGTCGTGCCGCCACCCGGAGGAGTAACGTAGCTGATCAGGCCGGGGAAGCGCACCGAGCGGGTGTCAACGCCGAACTTGAGGGCATAATAGTTACTCAGCAACTCACCGGTGACCTTGGTCACGCCGTACATCGTGCGCGGCTGCTGGATGGTGTCCTGAGGCGTGCCGTCCTTGGGCGCATTGGGACCGAAGGAGCCGATGCTGCTCGGGGTGAAAACGGCGCAATGCTTCTCGCGTGAAACTTCCAGCACGTTCATCAGGCCGTCGATACCGATATGCCAAGCCAGCTGGGGCTTGTTCTCGGCAACAGCGCTCAGCAGAGCTGCCAGGTTGTAGATGGTGTCGATGTTGTACTTGTCGACCACGGCACCGATCTGGGCAGCGTTAGTGATGTCAACGATTTCCGAAGGGCCGCTCTCAGCGAGTTCACCCTTGGGCTCGGCACCAGGAATATAGCCGGCAACCACGTTACCAGTGTAGATGCCTCTCAACTTCATTGTCAGCTCCGAACCGATTTGGCCCGTCGAGCCGATGATCAAGATATTTTTCATTGCAGTATCTCTTAAAATATGTTCAGGTTTATGTTAGTATTTGAGGCACAAAAATACACCAATTCTCATTAATGTGCAATTTTGACCCACATATTTTTATAAATAAACTCCTAAAATAATGTGAGGCCAACAAAAATAGGGTGTTGATTCATGCTTAGACCCGCATTTGTTTATTAGTGACCTCTTAATAACTGCAGTATGGCTCAATAAATCACTGATTCATGGATCAAAAGCGTTGCAAAAAAATGTCATCAAGGGATCGGTTCTACCCTTGATGACACGTTGTCAGATATTACAGACGTTACTAATTAAGTTTATATAACATGGTCAAACATTTGGCACTCTTCAAGCACCTCATTCAGAATAAATGCCGAAAGATTGCTGCCATCGGCTAATGCCGCTTTCACAAAATACTGTTGAGCTAGCTTTTTGTCGCTTGGTGACATCATGCTAAGGGTTTCGTACATTGTTGTTTTGAAAGACGGCCCTCTGGATACACATCTTTGTATGTCATTAGCCGAAACTCCCAGTTCCCGGCAAGTGTCTCCGAAACACTGAACGCCTTTTGACGTTTGTGAGTTTGCGCACATGAACGCTACTAGCGTTGCCACATAGTTTTTTTCAGTTGTAGTCATCATAAAGAAGTTAGTTGGTTTAGATTTACTTAGAGTGCATTGAGCGTATCGAACTCATTGAGCATATCAGCTGTTCTTGAGCAAATTTCAGGCAGTTCCATCTTTTGCCCAAAGAACCAATACGGTGCGAGAAAAACCGACCGGCCGCTGTCGCTAACGATATCGGCAATCTCTGAAAGGATAAATCTGCCGTGTGTGATATCCGCTTGAATATCACCTCGCGAGGCGCACCTGTGAAAGTTGTCCTTGATTCCCAATAGCAGGGCCTCAAGATGTTTCAGCTTGTCATTGATCAAGCCGATACTGCGAAGGTTTCTAAAAAATCCCATAGTGTTCTGCTCTTGTGGTGTCAATTAGAAGATGCCGAGAAATCTCTTTTTAACGACGGGCTCGTCAGGAATAGCGCGCAACTTGAGCGCTTCTTTCAGCGTCTCCTCGTCGGCACAACGGAAATTCTTGTATGTTGCGGGATATCCCGAAACAGTGACTTCCGAAACATTATTTCTGCCTTTTTTCTTCACCGTGGTCTGCAGTTCGACCAAAACATCGCCGCCTCCATTTGCATCAAGCGCCATGCGGATTGCGGTGTTGATGACGTTTGCTTCTCCGCCTCGACGTACATCGTCAGATGGCTTGTAGGTGTAGGTGATTTTGTGGGGCGATACGACAAGGTCGGCGAACGTTGCCGTGATTGCCGAAGACCCGAAATCCTTGGTCTTGGATGAATTTAGGGTTGTTGTGCATGATGCCATGCCAAGCAAAGCAACCATCGAGATGAAAACAAAGAACTTTTTAATCATAATAAATTGGTATTAAATAATGACTCCCACAACTTTTTTTATGGAGCCGTTCCGGGAATCTGTGAAACGGTTACAACATACTTATTTTAGTAATGCAAAATTATTGATAAGGTTGTGAATGAGTATGGGTAGCACGTAGCAGATGATTCTACACATCTGTTGAATGATTTTCCACGTCGTTGCGATCATCGTGATAATACAGGGAGAAGAATTTGCGGTTCAGGATAATGCTGATGCGTTCGAGCAGACGTGTATCGATGCCTTCACGCTTGAAGATGTCATACACATTGGTGCGGTCGCAGTGCAACTTGTCTGCGAGCCAACTCACGCCGCGTTCCTGACGGCGCAACTCTGCCTTGATTTCTTTACCGATGTGTACAGGCATTGACTTGATAGCTGCTCCAGTTGCAGCTTTATGAATTGAATCTAAGTTTATTAAAAATAACCCCCTCTTGGATGAAATTGGGCAAGAGGGGGCTCTTGCGTTTGCCGTAGCGACGACCGTAGTACTGGGCCCACTGGATATTTCATGTGGCTGCGGCCCCCCGATATTCTTAATGGGGGAAATCTTTACCTTAGTGGAGAGAGGCCATACATCTTCCCTGTTAGACAAACAGGCGGCCCGCGGAGGAGAGTCGTGATTGAATTATACATGTGAGTTGTTTTTGTCATTTCCATTCATACATAGTAAAATATAACGATGATGCCATCGGGCCGTAATCCTGCGCGGCCCACTTGGCAATTGCAAAATTACTGCTAATTGCAACTGCGAGTCTTCAATGGATATAGCATATAATGCTACGAATCCGTTGAATATTTTTCAGCGCCAAACCTGTCTTCCCAAGCTGTGCAATAGAGCGCAAAGAAGTCGCGCTGCAACACGGCACAGATGCGTTGAAGCAGTATCGTGTCGATACCTTCACGCTTGAAGATGTTGTATACGTTGGTGCGGTCGCAGTGCAGCTCATTTGCAAACCACGTCGCGCCGCGCCCCTTGCGGCGCAGCTCAGCTTCGATTTCTTGTCCTATGTGTATCGACATTGCAGTACAAACATCGATCGCAACGGCTCCCTTGTAGCGACCCTTTAGGTTACACAAGAGCGTGGGAGCCCAGTGGGTTTTCATGTGGACCCACCTCACCCATGGTGCCTTAGGCACCTTGGGTGGGCGTTCACAAGAGGGCATAGTATCCCCCCACTACGCCACTTTAATATGTTTCAAAGAAATTTCCAATATTTTACAACTGTGTCTCACGACATTGTAAAACATCGTCATTCATACTATTCCAATATGTATCCTTCAAAAAATTCATGTTATGCTTGTATCCGCATTTTTATCGTTGCAAATTTACGCATTACTTCTGGAATTTCCAAACAGATGGGTGTAGAAAATATTTCCACATTTTTTAATATCGCTGTACGGGACTTAAAAAACCAAAGCGGCATAGTCCATTTTAAGAAGAAAATTGTACCTTTGCAGGTCAGTATACATCAAAAGAACCGTCCCTTTGATGGCGTGAAAATCTGTCGTGGGTTGATAGTGGGAGTTTTGGGGAAAATGAGTATTTTTGCAGGTTGAATGGGGAAGGGCTTCTACATAGTATTGTTGTTGATGGTGTCGTTGCTGGCGGCTGCGGGCCAGACGGTGTCGGCTGATACTGTCGTCCCGATGGATACTGTCGCCCCGGTGGATACTGTTGTGCGACTGAACAAGGTGCAGCAGTTCAAGCAACGTGTGCATCAACGCATCGAGGAGAAGAAGAATGAGCCCTACGACACCATCCGTGACAAGGGCTACTGGTGGCGAGCCTTGAAGCACGGCAAGATAGATCTGGATGGCGGAACGATCGACTATCCTGCGTTTATCGATTTCTGCTGGAAGGTGTATAAGTGGGGCGACCGAACCTTCAACAGCTATGACACCACCTATGTGGTAGGCACGGGCAAGAACTGGAAGCTGATGCTCAAGTCGATGAACTGGGCCGACACCTATTCGGGTGAGCCTGTACCGAATTCACATATCTTTGACCGCAGTAATCTGACTTCCAATATTGGTTTGCAGTTGTCGTTCATGGCCGTGAGCGTGGGTTACACGATGGGCGTGTCGGACTGGATTCACGGCGGCAATTATTCCAAGAAGCTGGACTTCTCTTTCACCTGTGCGAGGTTCTCGGCCGATGCTTATTATATGGAAAACACGGGTAAGACAGTGTTCACTTACAGGCAATCGAGCGGCGAGAAATACAAGGGCACCATCCGTGATTTCGGCGGCTTGAAGCGCAAAGCCTACGGCATGAGTGCCTACTACTTTCTCAATAACCGCCGTTATGCCCAGGCTGCAGCCTATTGCTTTTCCAAGTACCAGAAACGCAGTTCGGGTTCTTTCATCGTCGGCTTCTGCCTGCAGCACCGCGACATGAGCTTTGATGCCTCAGAGTTTCCGCAGATAGTGCGCGACAATCTGCCTGAGAATGTCGAGATGCCGCACTTCCTGTACAATGACTACTGCCTGATGTTTGGTTATGGGCACAACTGGGTGCTGGGCAAGAAATGGTTGCTCAACCTCACTGTGACCCCCTACACGGGCTATCGCCAGATGCTCGCCACTCAGCATGAGCAGAGGGCCAGCCGTTGGTCGATCAACCTGCGTGCACGCATGGGCGCAGTTTATAACCTGAACCGCTTCTTCCTGGGAATCCAGAGTTACACCGACATCCACCACTACACGACCGACAACTTCTTCTTTACGGGTTCTATTCTGGACTTTACCGTCCTGGCAGGCATCCGTTTCTGATGAATCAGATAAAAATAATCGTCGCGGGTGGAGTAGAATCGGAGGATTCTTATTATCTTTGCACTTTAGAGAAATAGACCATAACAGTATTCCGATGAGTGAAAAATATATCGTTTCGGCGCGTAAGTACAGGCCCTCGACGTTTCGCAGCGTGGTGGGACAGCAGTCATTGACGCACACGTTGAAGACGGCGATCGCTAGTGGCCGTTTGGCCCACGCTTACCTCTTCTGTGGCCCGCGTGGTGTGGGCAAAACGACGTGTGCCCGCATCTTTGCCAAGACCATCAACTGCGAGCATCCCACGCCCGACGGCGAGGCTTGCAACGAGTGCCCGTCATGCAAGGCGTTCAACGACCAGCGTTCCTACAACATCAACGAGCTGGATGCCGCATCCAACAACAGTGTGGACAACATCCGCGACCTGACCGACCAGGTGCGCATTCCGCCGCAGACGGGCCGTTACCGCGTTTTCATCATCGATGAGGTTCACATGCTCTCTCAGGCCGCTTTCAATGCCTTCCTCAAGACGCTGGAGGAGCCGCCCGAGTATGCAATCTTTATTCTCGCCACCACCGAGAAGCAGAAGGTGATCCCCACCATCCTGTCACGTTGCCAGATTTATGACTTCGCGCGCATCACTGTGCCCGACATCGTGCAGCAGCTGCAATATGTGTGTGAGCAGGAGAGCATCGAGGCCGAGCCGGCTGCGCTCAACGTCATCGCCCAGAAGGCCGACGGCGCCATGCGCGATGCCCTGTCCATCTTCGACCAGGTGGCTGCTTCGACCGAAGGGCACATCACCTATCAGAGCGCTCTCGATAACCTCAATGTGCTTGACTATGACTACTACTTCAGGCTCGTGGATACCTTCCTAGCCGGTGACGTGAATCAGGCACTGCTCATCTACAAGGAAATCCGTGACAAGGGTTTTGACTCACAGTTCTTCATCAATGGTCTGGCACAGCACCTGCGCGACCTGATGGTGGCATCTACGCCCCAGACGCGTGTATTGCTCGAGATGAACGACGAGGTGGCTCGACGCTACGGCGAACAGAGCACCAAGTTGGCGCCCGGTTTCTATTACCGCGCCCTCGATTTGTGCAACACCTGTGACCTGAATTACCGCAATGCCAGCAGCAAGCAGTTGCTGGTGGAACTGACGTTGGTGAAACTGTGTCAACTGGTGGTGCCGCAGCCCCAACAGGCGGCCCAGCCTTCGCTCCAGAAGATAACTCCTGCCGCCGCGCCCGCGCAACCGGCTCCTCAGACGCGCCCGGCATCACAGCCGCAGCCTCAAGCCGCAGCGCCCCAACCGCAGCGTCCGCAGGTCGCTCCTCAACGGCCACCTCAGGCTCCGCCGGCTCCAGCTGCCTCGACCGCTCAGGCCGCCCCTCGCACGCTGGGCAACAAGCCACGCATCATGGTGAATGTAACGTCACCCGCCGCTGCTGCCGTTCAGCAACAAGCTGCAGCCCCCGTGCAACAGCAGCGCACCGAGCCTTTTACGGTCACCCGCTTGCATGAGGTTTGGCAGGAATACATCGAGCAGCACCCCCAAGAGAAGGCGTTGATGACCACTATGTCCTATGCCCTGCCTCAGCCCGTAGGCGATGGCGGTGAGCATTTTGAGATGATTGTTGCCAGTCCCACCGAGCAGAAGAATGTCGAGGAGCATCGCGAGGGTTTGATGCGTTTTCTGTGCAATGCAGTCAAGAACGACCGCCTCGTGCTCGACGTGAAAGTGAGTGAGGTGCCCATCGACACCCCCAAGATTTTGTCCCCCCGCGAGGTCGTGGAGCAAATCAAGGAACACAATCCCAACTTCACCCAGTTCCTGAAAGACTTCGACCTGGGACTCGCCTGATATAAGTCAATCGAACAATAAACAGCAATCAATCGTTAGTTTTGGCTAGCGGTTGATTGTTGTTAAGTTACAGTTTTCTTATTGCAGGGCGTTGATGCTGGCGGCCTTGGCGTTGAAGAAGTTGTCGTTGTTGTTCTTCAACAGGTTGTACTCGCTGTGGTTGCCCCACGAGGCGGGTTTGTCCTCGATGAAGGTTTCCTCGCCCGTGTCGTTGTCAACGTATTGCTCGATGCGTTGTTGCCATGCGCGGATGCGGGCCTGTGACGAGGCGCGGTCCATCAGGGCGTTCCTGGCATCGACCAGTTCCTTGAGGTAGGCGACATACTTGGCTTTGAAATCATCGAACTTGAGAATGCGCGCGATAAGCGGATTGTTGTCACGGCCCCAGTGGAGCGGATCCTGACGGCCGGCATCGTCTTGATTACCGGTGCGCAGGCTGGTGCCCAGCGTGTTGTCGTAGTCGTAGGGGATGAAGAAGAACTTGTAGCCCGTCAACTCTGTGCCATTAAAGTAAATGTAGTAGTTGTTGGCATTGTTCCAGTAATCGTCCCACATGCCCAAGGCGACATTCACTGCATAGGTCTTGAGCAGCAGGTCCACATCGGTAGCTTGCTGGATCCAGGTGTAGAATGCATTGTCGCTCAAGTTGCAGACTCGGCCCATGAAGTTCACCAGCTGGGCACGGGCATTTTCAAACTCCTCGACCCGGGTCTCGAGCGTGTAGGCATGGCGGTCATCGGTATCGTCGTCATACCAGATGTCACCGTTAGGATTATTGAGCCCAGCGGCGCCGTTACGGCATTTCCACAGGTAGCCGTTGTTGGAGCCGAAACGGTCTTTTCTGTCCTTGAGGTAACGCTTGTCGATGGGTTCCAGCAACTCATAGATGCCGTAGTAGGCCTCCTGGCTGTCGCCTTCGACATGAATCCACAGGCGGCAGTAAATATCGCGTATCGCTGTCCACACGCCGGCCCTCTTGAACAAATCGTAGCAGAATTTCTCACGCACATAGGCGGGGTCATCCTTGAACCACTTGAGGTGCAGTTTGCGCACACCCTGGATGGTGTGGATGTCGTCGTCGACATACTTGCGCAAGTTCACCCCGAAATGGGCATGATGCCAGTCGGTGTTATTGCGCTGATGCGTCTCGCCGTACCAATTCTCCGGGCGGCGGCGCGATGTGTTGCCCTTGAGGCGCAACCCCACGTCGTCGATGACAGTGGTTTCGCCGTCCTTTTCAAATGTGATGTTTGCCTTGACATACTGGGTCGTGAAGGCGTTGGCGTCATACAGTGCCAGCAGCCTGTTCCACTCGTCGAGGCTCACATTGATATGAATCTCGGGGATGACATCGTCGTCCCACACATAGTCATATCCTTCTTTGATGCGTTCGGGAAACTGTCCGCCTAACAGGAAGTTGATCAACAGGTTGATGTCGCTGATGTTGATTTCTTCGTCATAGTTCACGTCGCTGCGGTGGCGCGTGTCATAGTTGGCAAAGCTGCCCAGCAGAATGCTGATCAACGCATTGACATCCGAAATGTTGATTTCGCCGTCACCGTTCACGTCGCCTATTTGCAGGGAGAAGGGGTCGGGCAGGGGAGGCTCCTCATATTCCTTGATGCTGAATGTGAGGTTGTTGAGGTTGAACGTGAACGTGTAGTCCATGCCGCCACCCGTGAACTTGTAGGAGTGGTTGTTGTTACTCTTTTGGGTCGTGTAGGACGGCCCCACGGTCACCTCTTGGCTGCCATTGCCATCAGGACCGAAGCGGTAGTTGGCGTTGAAGACGTTCCAATCACTGCTCTGGCCATCGGCGAACACAAACCACACCGTCCCGCTGATGCTGACCGTCAGCGAGTAGATGCCGTTGCCCTTGTTGGTCATCTCGACGCCATTGCCGGGATTCCAGTCGCCAAAGGGGCGGTTCCCAACCATATAGATGGAGGCCCGTGCCGGCACGACAGCCAGCACGAGCAGCAGCCACGTTAATTGTAAATACTTTATCATCCTGAATTTTGATTATGCTTATAAAGTATCTAGAAACTAGAAACTAGGGACTAGGGACTATAAACTACTCCTCGTCATACCATGTTGAGTACATCAGGTAGTTCTTGGCGATTTTCACATTGATTTCGCTGGCCTGTTTGGGGTCAACCATCTTCTTGAACTTCGCCGGACTGCCAGCCCACAATTCGTGGGGGCCTACCTTGGTGCCGCCCAGCACGACACTGCCGGCGGCGATGATGGCACCCTCACCGATTTCGGCATGATCCAGAATGATGCTGCCCATGCCGATAAGGGCCATATCGCAGATTTTGGCACCGTGCACGACCACGTTGTGGCCGATGGACACGTCATTGCCGATTTCGGTCACCGATTTCTCGTACAGGGTGTGTATTACTGCATTGTCCTGGATGTTGACGCGGTTGCCGATGGTGATGGTGTTCACGTCGCCGCGCAGCACGGCATTGAACCAGATGCTGCAATCTCGGCCCATGGTCACGTCACCCACAACGACGGCGTTGTCGGCCAGGAAGCAATTCTCTCCGATTTTGGGCTCAAAGCCCCTTACTTTCTTGATGATAGCCATTATGATAGTTTAAACTTTAGAGTTTAGAGTTTAGAGTTTAGTGTTTAGTGTTTTAGAGAGTTAAATCTCTTTGGTCTTGGCGGCGAGCCAGGCGGCTTCGTCGGCATTCAGCAGCGGAGTGATGCGCTCGCGCACCATGCGGTGGTAGTCGTTGATCTGAGCCACTTCCTCGGCCGTGAGCATCGTGCGGTCGATCAGTTGCAGGTCGTAGGGGAAGAGCGTCAGCGGCTCAAAGGCGAGGAAATCGCCGAATTCCTCGGTCTTCTCGGCCTCGACACACAGCAGCAGATTCTCGGTGCGGATGCCGTATTCGCCGGTCTTGTACAGGCCAGGCTCGTTGCTGGTGATCATGCCGGGTTGCAGGGCGACGTTGACGAAGTTGGTGCGAATGCTCTGCGGGCCCTCGTGACAACCCAGGAAATGGCCCACGCCGTGGCCCGTACCGTGTCCGTAGGTCATGGCCTCTTGCCACAGCGGCAGTCGAGCCAGCACGTCAAGCTGGCAGCCTGTGGTGCCCACGGGGAACTTGGCGCGTTGCAAGGCCAGATGTCCCTTGAGCACAAGCGTGAAATCGTGCTTCTCCTGTGCCGTGGGGTTGCCCAGGGTGACGGTGCGGGTGATGTCGGTGGTGCCGTCCATGTACTGGCCGCCGCTGTCCACGAGCAGGATGCCCTCGCCATGCAGCGTCGAGGCACTCTCGTCGGTCGCCTCATAGTGGACGATGGCGCCGTGTTCCTTGTAGCCGCAGATCATGGCGAAGCTGTCCTCACGATACAAGTCGCCCATGGCACGGAATTCCTTGCCCTTGTTCCACACGTCCACCTCGTTGATGGACCCCTTGGGGGCCTCTTCCTCGATCCACTTGAACAGGCGCACGAGGGCTGCACCGTCGCGTTCCATCGCGTGACGGAAACCGTCGATCTGTACCTCGTTCTTAATGCACTTGAGGTCGGTGATGGGGGAACGGAAGTAAACCTTCTGGCAGGGCAGGGCGTTGGCCAGCGTATCGCTCACGCGGTTGGGGTCTATGAGCACCACCTCGTGCTCGCTCACGCGCTCCAGGAAACGGACGATGTCGTCATAGTCGCGCACCCTCACGCCACATGACTTGAGGTGCTGGCGCACCTCGTCGGTCACCTTATTCTCGTCGATGAAGAGTTCCTTGTTGTTCTCTGAAATGTAGGCAAAGGCAATGGCGACAGGCGTGAAATCCACGTCGTTGCCGCGCAGGTTCAACAGCCAGGCGATGTCGTCGAGGGCCGTCACCAGCATGGCAGTGGCGTCATTGTCCTCGAGCACCTTGAGCAGGCGCTCGATTTTCACGCTGGCCTCTTCGCCGGCATACTGCACGTCGTGGACGAAGGCCGGTTCGCTGGGTCGCGCGGGACGGTCGGTCCAGATTTTGTCGGCAGGATAGAACTCGGTAGCAAGCATGAAGCCGTTTTCGCCGCAGAAGCGCTCCAGCTGGTTGGCGTCCTGTGCGCTATACAGGCGACCGTCGATGGCGATGACCGAATCCTCCTCGAGGACTTGGAGCAGCCACTCGTGGATGGTGGGGTCGTTGCCCATATTCTCCCTCATCATCACGAAGCCACTGTCGGCCAACTCGATATCGGCCTGCAGGAAATAGCGGGAATCGGTCCACAGGGCGGCTTGGTCAAGGGTCACCACGGCGGTGCCGTTACTGCCCGTGAAGCCACATATCCAGTCGCGGAATTTCCAGTGGTCACAGATGTATTCACTCTGGTGCGGGTCGGTGCCGGGGATGATGACGGCATCGACGTTCAGGCGGCGCATCTCCTCGCGCAACGCTTCAAGATGAGGATAAGTCTCTCTACTCATTGTTAATATTTGTTTTTGTTGGTTTTCAAATTATTGAATCGCAAAGATACACTTTTCTCGTTAATGAAGACGTTATTTCCCCTGTTTTTCATCCGATGTTTTTTATTATTACCGGGTGTATTAAGAAAATCAGTGCCGGCGCGGGGATGCGTCGGCACTGATTGATCAGGTTGTTTCAGTTGTCAACAGGTTGTGTCTGTTGTCTGAAAATAATGGTCTTTTAATCGGCGGGGGTGATGACACCGTCGCGGACAGCCTTGTTGTAGTCGGTCTCGCGGGTCGGAATCACATAACGCCACTCGTTCTTCTCCTCGGGCTTGATGGTTACAGCCAGCGTAGCCAGGAAGTTGCCGCCGTCCTCGTAGGTGTGACGGACGAGGGTGTCTTTCCAGCGCTTCAGGTCGAACCAGTCGAAGCCTTCGCCCCACAGCTCAATGCGGCGATAGAGCTTGATCTCGTTGAGCAGATCGGCACCAGTCTTGTTGCAGCTGTACTCGGGGTCACGGCCCGAAGTCTTGTTCAGGGCAACGAGTGCGGCCTGTGCAGCACTGGCGTTGTTGAGCATGTACTCGGCCTCGGCCTCGATGAGCAGCATCTCGCTGGAGCGGAAGTTGTTCAGTTCACCAACACCCGGGGTGTCGTTGCAACGTACCTTGAACTGCATGTAGGCATATACGGTGGCATTGCTCAGCAGGTCGGGATAATTGGCGCGGGTATCCTTAGCCAACTGGGTGCTGTTGGCAGCCACACCAGTCGTGGTGGTGTAGGTGTAGCCCGTGGGATCGAGCCACCACTGGCGACGAACGTCGGTTACGGGAATCTTCTCAAACAACTCCCTGTTGATGCACTTGGGATAGTTGCGCACGTTACCGGCGTTACTGTTATAGGCAATGTAAGCATGGTAGCTGTAGTAGTACAGCGTCTGGTCGCTAGCGCTGTAGCCGCCCCAGATCCACTCGCTGTTGTGAGTGCAGAAACCGTCGCTCAGCAACTCGGTGGTGCTCATCAGCGGGTAATTGGCGCGAGCCAGCTTGGCATACTTGGAAGCGTTGCTCCAGTCACAGCGGTTGAGGGCTGCACGGGCATAGGTTGCATAGGCTACCTCGATGTCGGGCAGGAAGAACTCGTCGGCACCACGGTTACGGCCGGATTCCTGATAGAGCTTGATGGCCTCATCAAGGTCGGCATAGATCTGTGCATAGGCATCGGCCAGCGATGTCAGCGGCAGGTCGCCCACGCTCTCGTCCAGACGGAGTACAAGACCAGGGCAGTTGCCATTGTCGGAATCCACCCAACGCTTGCAATAAATCTGAGCCAGCATCATGTAGGCATAGGCACGGAAAGTCAAGCCCTGAGCTTTGAGGAACTGCTTGTCGGCCTCGATGCCTTCGGCGTCGTCAACGTGCAGGATGACACTGTTGGCGTTGCTGATGAGCTTGTAGTAGTAGAACCAGGGATAGTAGGTGTAGAGGCTGTTGGGCGTGTCGTGCACGTTTTGGTTGATCAGCGATGCCCAACCGGGGAGGTTCACAAAGAAGTCCTGACCGGGATAATTGCCGTACCACATCTTGATGCAACCCTCGCCGCACATACCCTGCGTGCTCAGGTACTGGTTCATCATCACACGGGCGCAGCCATTGATGGCCAGCTTAACGTTTTCGGTTGTCTCGAATGCGGTTGCAGTACCGGTCTCGGCAGTAGGCGCGGTGTCCAGATAGTCTTTAGAACATGAGGACAAGCCCAGCGCAACAATACCTGCAATCAGGAAATATTTTAAAATCTTCATAATATTATCTGTTTTAATGTATGTAACGATTGTTAAGTAGGTAAGCTGAGCGATTAGAAGCCAAACTTCAAACCGAACGAGAATACGCGCGGAGTTACCATGTAGTCACCCACGTAACCGCTGAAGTTCTGCTGTGCGTTCATACCCTTGCGGGCAGTCTTGGTGTACAGGTTCTCGACGGTGGCCGAGAGCGAGATGTTGGTGAAACCAATCTTGTTCAAGATGAAACGCGGCAGGCGGTAGGTGACACCGATATTCTTAACGATGAAGTAGTTCGACGAGGTGATGTAGCGATCGCTGGTTGCGCTGTTATAGCTGTTGTCACCCGAGAACACTGCGGGAGTGCCATTGGGATCGAGGCGGCTGGCGGGATAGTTCACGTAGGCATTATCACCAGTACCCACGGTCATGGACTTGAGCTGGTCTTCGGTGTAAGTAACAACCTTGCCGTCGAGGTCCTTGGTCCAGGCATTGGTCAGGTCGGCGTGAAGTGCGCTGGGAGTACCACCCATCGAGGTCAAGCTCTGGTAGGTCCAGTCGACACACTTGCCACCCAACTGGAATGAGAAGATAGCGGCCAGCGTGAAGTCCTTGATGTCAATCGTGGGATTGAAGCTACCATACAACTTGGGCACTGCAGAGCCGTGCCACTCGCGCTTACCATAGGTAGCGGGCTTGTAAACATAGGGAACGCCGTCGATAACAACATACTCTCCGGCGGGAATTGCCTCGCGATTGGTGATGTCCTCATCGCTCTTCACCATGCCGGGTACATAGAAGTCATGATCGTTGAAGGTGTAGAGAGCCCTACCGGTCATGTCATCGATGCCCTTATAGGTATAGGTGTAGAAGGAGTACATCGAGTGACCCTTGCGGTAGTTGTACTGACCGCTCTGCAAACCTGCAGTGTACTCATCCTTCTCGTCACCAACGTTGTAGATGTCCGGCATCTTGGTGATCTTGTTCTTCAAGTAGGTCAGGTTCAGACCCAAGTTGAAGCGGAAGTCCCTGGTCTTGACAATGTCGGCATCGGCCGAGAACTCAAAACCGCGGTTCACCATGTTACCCAGGTTCACCTGTACCTGCGATACTGCACTGCTGGTGCTGGTAGCACCGGCCGACAGCGGCTGGTTGAGGCTGAAGATCAGGTCGTGCGAGCCCTTGGAGAAGTACTCGATGCTGAAGTTCAGACGGTTGAACAGACGGCCCTCAAGACCGACGCTCAGGTTCCTTACCGACTCCCAACTGAGGAGCTCGTTGGTCAACTGGCTCTTTACCAGAGCACCCATACCACCATTGACGGTGATGTCATACAGTGCCATGTAGCTGTAATAGTCAGCGGCACGGTCGTTAGCGGCCTCACCATAGGCGGCGCGGAACTTCAGGTTGTTGATCCAGTCATACTTGCGGATGAACTCCTCGCGGCTCAGGATCCAGCTGGCACCGATGCTGTAGAAGTTACCCCAGCGGTGGTCGGGATGGAAGCGTGAGCTACCGTCACGACGGAAGGTGCCTTCAACCGAATACTTGTTGTCCAAGACATAGCGCACACGGCCCAGGTAGCTCTCCCTGCGGTCGTTGTTCTCGTAGTCATACAGGTTCTGGATGTCCGAGAAGTTGATCATGTCGATGTGGCCGGCCAGGGTCTCGTTAGCCTTGAAACCATACAGGTAGTTGTACTTGTAGTAGTAGTTCTCATGACCCAGCAGCACCTCAAATGCATGGCGATCGGCATAGGTCTGGTTCCAGTTCAACAATTGCTGGAGGGTGAAGTTCTTGTAACGATAGATGGTGCGCTTGGTGCGGGCATTGTTACCCATACCGTCACCGATGATGGCATTGTCATACTCGCGGTTCTCGGTGTTGCGCACATTCAAGTCGGCGTTCAAAGTGAGATCGAATCCATAAGGCAGCACGAAGGTGAAATAGCCCTGACCATCCAAGGTGTTACGGTAGGTCTTGTCCATATCCAGGTCGGTCTCCCACAGGTAGTGGCGGCCAGGATACTGGGGACGGGTATATTCTTCACCGCTGTCATAGATCTTCTTGCCCACCTCGTCCAGAACGTAGTCACCATTAGGTGAGCTCAAGTCGTGCAGATAGACAGGATAGATAGGCGCGATGTTGCGGCAGTAGCTGAAGGCGTTCTTGTAGCTGTTCTCGCTGTCGCTGTGGAAGTTGGTGAGCTGGTGAGAACCGGCAAGGTTCAAACCGATCTTGAACCAGGTCTTGGGTTCCAGGTTGACGCGTGCGCGACCACTGATGCGCTCAAAGCCAGACTCCTTGGTGTAACCATCCTCCTTGGTGTAACCTACACCCAGGTAGTAGTTGGCGTTCTTGGTGCCACCATCGCCACTGATGTTATATTCCTGGCGGAAACCGCTGCGGATAGCAGCCTTGTACCAGTCAAGGTCACCGGCAATCTCGCTCTTGATCTTTGCATCACTCCTCAGCTTGTAGCCATTGAACAGGTTCTCGCCGGGCTGATCGAAGATGTTGTAGTGCAGATAGGAACCGATAATCTCCTGGTTGGCTTTGGTCATGGCTTGCTCCCAACTGAGTGTATTGCCACCGCTGTTGCCGGCGGTGTAGAACTCGCGCACGTAGCTCTGCATCATGGCGTTCATCCACTGGTAGGCATCCATGCGGTCATACTCGGGGATACCACGGTTGTAGGTACCCATCATGACCGATGCGTTGATGCGGGCCTTGTCGTTGCGGCCTTTCTTGGTGTTGATCATGATAACACCATTACCGGCACGGTTGCCGTACAGGGCTGCCGAAGTTGCATCCTTCAACACGGTGATGCTCTCGATATCGGCGCTGTTCAAGTCACTGATGTTGCCACCGAAGGGTACACCGTCGATGACATACAGGGGCTCGTTGCTACCGTTGATCGAGGCAAAACCACGGATGCGGATCGAGGCGTCGCTACCGGGCTGGCCGTAGGTCGAGTTGACCACCAGACCGGTCGTGGTGCCCTCCAGTGCCGAGGTGACACTGGTCACGGGGCGGGCCTCAATCTGTTGAGACGTCACCTGTGACACTGCACCGGTGAGCTCGCTCTTCTTGGCAGTACCATAGGCAACTACCACCACCTCGTCGAGGTCCTGGGTGTTGCTGTAAAGTTCCACTGTCATACCGTTTTCGGCCTTCACTGTGGCAGGAGCCATACCGATAAACGTGATGTACAGTTGACTGTTTGCATTAGGCACAGTTACAGTAAAGTGGCCGTCCAGATCGGTGGCCGTCACTGTCTTGGTGCCCACAACGGTGACAGTCGCACCGATAATAGGCTCGTTGTCGCTGGCAGCGACCACGGTGCCGTGGACAGTGACCTGTGCAAGTGCCGCTGTGGATATCAGCAGCAAACCTGCAAGCAATGAATAGAATCTTTTCATACGCATAGGTTTTTAGTTAATATTGTGATAATAAATTAATTATTTGAGCAGATACAATACAAAAAATACGTCCATGGTAATTGTCATGGCACTTGTGAAGGGAGGGTTTAGACCAAGAATGCTACAAAATTACTACAATTTTTTAAAATTGTAAACAATAATTGCAAAAAATGTGTTTTATTGTAGTTTTTGTCTCAATTATTCAAAAATCGGATTGCCGATGCAGCCGTTTGGAGCCTGGATATGAAGCATGGCACACACGGTGGCGGCGATGTCGGTCATGTGGGTGAGGCGGCTCGTCTCTCCGGGGGTGATGTGCCATCCCATGAAGATGAGCGGGATGTGGCTATCGCTCTGGCTCCAGGTGCCGTGGTTGGAGCCTGCTTCATCGGTGCTGCCTGAATAGAATCCCGTGCGGGGCACGACGTAAATCTCGCCGCTGCGTTCAGGGAAATAACCCAGCTTGATGCGCTCCTTGAGGATGGTGGGCACGGGGTAGCTGTCGATGTTGCGGACATCTACGGCCCATTCAATTTCGTCTGACTTCATCAGGGCTTTGCAGGCGGCACGTGTTACCGCTCCATGGTCAAGACCAGCGCTGTCGATGACCTCGGTGTTGATATAGTAAGTGAATCCCAGGCTCTGTTTGATCAGTTTGGATACACCAAACTGTTTCTCGAGTTCGACATTGGCGGCATTGACAAAGGCGGAGTTGCTCACGCAGCCACTGGGCAGACCGTGTTCAGTCATGCGGGGATAACTGTGTGTGCCACCATGGTCGGCGGTGATGAACAGCAGATAGTTGTCGCGCCCGATGCGTTCATCCAGCAGTTGGATAAAATGGGCGAGTTCTTTGTCAAGCTGATGGTAGATGGCGTCAACTTTGGGTGAATGACTGCCGTAGGTATGGGCACACATGTCGGTGTTGGAGACGCTCAGGGTGAGCATGTCGGTGGCCTCGCCCTGTCCCAGTTTCTCGTTGATGATGGCCTGCTCGGCCAGGGCAAATGTCAACGTTGTACCCATGGGCAAGTAGCTGAGATCCATCGAGAGCTCATCGCGGTACTTCTTGTTGAAGTCAGCGACCCATTTGGGCAATTTGTCCATATAGTAGGTACTGGTGACAAACGTCTTGCTGTCCCTGTCAAGCCAGTAAGCGCCGATGGGGTGGTGGCCCGAGGGCAGGATGGAGGCGCGGTCCTTGAGGGCGATGCCCACGGTGCGGCTCTTGAAGTCGGTGGCCAGGTACAGCTGGTCGGCCATGTTGGTGGTGATGAGGTTGCGAGGTGACTTGCCGCGGGTCTTGTCGTTGCCGCCGACGCCACGCTCGGTATCGTCCGTCACACTTGTCACGTTCTTGCCGTCAAGCATGAAATTGTTGCCGGCAATGCCGTGAAAGGCGGGTGTCGTGCCCGAGAAGATGCTCGCATGACCACAGGCGGTGACAGTGGGCACATAGTCGATGATGGTGTTGTTACACCGATAACCGTCGGTGAGCAAGGTCTTGAAACCTCCCTCGCCCCACTGGTAGGTATAGAGGTAGTCCCACCTCATCTGATCCACTACCAGGCCCACAACCAATTTAGGCCTGTCCACTTGGCCGCTGGCACACAGCGCCACAACGGCCATCACAACAACTAAAAATTTCTTTATTCTCTCCATATTCAAAAGACTATAAATCTGTTTGTTAAATACTTGTTCTAAAATGAAAACAATAAGTACAATAAATACAATATTAATTATCGGTATCTATGCACACTGCGCCCATCTACAGTCAAGATGTTATGCGTTTGGTCATCATAGAAATATCTTTCAACATCAGCTTTCTTTCCGGCAAAGTTTACAATAATGCCACATGGGCATTTGAGTAAACGCATATAGTTGTACAATTGTGCCCTCATGTCTCCATTAAGTTCATCAACCGACTTGCATTCTACAACAATGTCACCCTTGCACAAGAAATCAACGCGATACACCGCATCCATCTCTTTTCCATGGTAAGTAGGATGAAAGGTTAGTTCCTTTTGATATGAAATTCCTTGTTCTTCAGATTGTAAACGTAACCCTTCCTGATAGCAGTATTCGTTTAGACCAGGTCCCAGTTCGGTGTGAACTTCATACAAAGCTCCCACTATGTCAAAAATGTGGTCCTTTAAAGAGTCTAGATCTATCATTGTTAGCTATTTATAATTTGTATTTATTGTATTTATTGTTTTCTTTTTTTATTGTTTTGATTTTAAAAAATTGTTTTGTGGGGGTGGGTTAGGGGTGGCGGGTGGTGCCGCGGATGACTAGGCGGGTTTTGACGATGCGTTTCTCGGCGTGGTCGGCGGGAAGGGTGCCTTCGACCAGGCCGATGAGGATGTCGGCGGCCTCCTTGCCCACTTGGGAACCGCGTTGCTCGACGGTGGTGAGCATCGGGTCACACACGGTGGCCCTGAAACCGTTGGTGAAGCCGCAGATGCTTACGTCGTCGGGGACGGCGAAGCCCAAGCGCTTCACTACCGACAGGATGCCGATGGCCGTCTCGTCATTGACGGCAAAGAAGGCGTCGGGGCGGTTTTCGGTGCGCATCATCGCTGGGGTGATGCGCTCGGCGTCGGCGCGGTTGTCACAGATGCGCACCAGCGATTCGTCCAGCTCGAGCCCGTGCTTGTACAGGGCGTCGCGGTAGCCGTTGAAGCGGTTCTTGCCGATGATCATGTTCATCGATGTGCCGAAGAAGGCAATCCGCTTGCAACCCGTTTCAATGAGATGTGACACGGCGTTCATCGTGCCCATGTAGTCGTCGACGACCACGCGGCTGGCATTCAGGGCGGGGCAGATGCGGTCATAGAAAACCAGCGGCACGCCGGCGGCCTCCAAGTGCTTGAAGTGGTCATATTGCTCGGTGTCCTTGGCCTGTGAGACAATGATGCCGCACACCTTATTCTTAAGCATCGATTCGCAGATCTGCACCTCGCGGGCATAGCTCTCGTTGCTCTTGGCAACGATGAGGTGGTAGCCGCGTGCCGATGCTTCGGTCTCGATGCCGTCGAGAATAGACGAGAAATAGTAGTGCACCATTTCGGGCATGATCACGCCGATGGCGCGCGACGGATTGCGGCGGCTGTGCCGCAACTGCTCGGCAATCACGTTGGGGAAATAATTGTGCTCCCTGGCATACTGCTGAATGGCTTGTCGGCGTTCCCGCGAGATGCTGGGACTGTCGCTCAAGGCACGTGACACGGTGGCCACCGATACGCCCAGTTCGCGAGCGATATCTTTCATCGTCATCTGTCGTTTGTCATCCATTGTCGGTTCTGGTCTTTACTTGAGTTGGTTAATGTTGAATAAGTGTCACATTATTCTTTCGACGGCGAAGATACGTTGAAAAATCGGATTACGCAAACGATTGCATTTAATTAGTTAAAAATTTAACATTATAAAAAAAGAAAAAAAGATATAAAAACTATATTTTTGCCTTGTTTTAATTGCGATAACATCGCCAATTAGGACCTGAGGGTTTTCTCCTTGAAAAGCTGCTGCGCTAACCAAAATGAAATAATTTTTTGATTACCAACATAATATTAACTTTAAAAATTTAAAAATGAAGCAGGTAAACATCAGAATTCCTATTAGGATTCTTACCCTCGTGATGGGACTTTTCCTGTCACTGGGAGCCTATGCACAGATTACTGTGAACGGCATTGTGAAGGATGCTACCGGCGAGCCTGTGATCGGCGCGAGTGTTCGTGTCGTAGGTACGCAACAGGGAACGGTGACCGACTTTGACGGTCTGTTCACCCTCGAGGGCGTGCCCCAGGGCGCCAAGCTCCTGATTACGTCGATCGGCTATGATGACCATGAGGTCACTGCCGGAACCGACTTAGTAATCACCCTGGCCGAGAGCACCCAGATGCTTGAAAATCTGGTGGTCATCGGTTATGGTGTAGTAAAGAAAAACGACTTGACCGGTTCGGTAGCGGCACTCAAGCCCGATGCCAAGAACAAGGGTGTCGTTGTCAGTGCTCAGGACATGCTCGGCGGTAAGGTTGCCGGTGTGAGCGTGACCAGCAACAGTGGTGAGCCCGGTGGCGGTGCAACCATCCGCGTGCGTGGTGGTTCGTCACTGAACGCCAGCAACAACCCCCTCATCGTTATCGATGGTATCGCCATGGATAACAATGGTGTGAGCGGTCTGTCCAACCCCCTGTCTCTCGTCAATCCTCAGGATATCGAGAGCTTCAACGTGCTGAAGGATGCATCGGCCACAGCTATCTATGGTAGCCGTGGTTCAAACGGTGTCATCATCATCACCACCAAGAAGGGCCGTCGCGGCCAGCGCCCCAGCGTATCCTACAACGGTAGTGTTACCTGGAGTAAGAAGAAAAAGACCATCGACGTGATGAGCGGCGATGAGTACCGTGATTTCGTGAAGAAGATTTTCGCCGGCAACACCCGCGAGGAGAACGCTCTGTCGCTGCTTGGCACTGCCAACACCGACTGGCAGGAGGAAATCTACCGCACCGCCTTCAGCCACGACCACAACCTGACCGTGGCCGGTTCGGTGGGTCAGTACTTGCCCTACCGTGTATCGGCAGGCTACACCGACCAGGAAGGTATCCTCAAGACCTCAGACTTCAAGCGCTACACCGTGGCTTTGAACCTGAACCCCTCGTTGTTTGACGATCATCTGACCTTCAACCTCAACGGTAAGTTGGCTTGGACCAAGTCACGTTGGGCCGACACCGGTGCTGTGGGTAATGCCGTTCGCATGGACCCGACGCAGCCCGTCTACAGTCGCGACCCGATGTATGACGGTGTGGGTGGCTACTTCGAGTGGATGCAGGTGAACAACGCCGATCCCGCTTGGCCCTACACCAAGAACACCAACGCTCCCTACAACCCCGTGGCTATGCTCAACAACCATGACAACAGTGGTAAGACCCACTCGTTCATCGGTAGTGCCGACATCGACTACAAGGTTCACGGCTTTGAGGACTTGAGACTCCACCTGACCCTGGGTGGTGACTTCACCGGTGGTAATGGCCACAACATCAGTGCCAATATCAGCAACACCTCCAACTACTGGGGTAACAACAGTTACTACACCCAGAGCAAGGAGAACTTGCAGTTGAGCACCTACGCTCAGTACTACAAGGACTTCAACGACAAGCATCACTTCGACATCATGCTCGGTTACGAGTGGCAGCACAACTGGCGCAAGGAGTACAACGAGTCATGGGGTACCTATCCCAGCACCTCGGGCCTGGTATTCACCGAGATTGACGCCGAGAACGGCGCGCTTGTCGTAACTCCCGGCCAGTGGATTCCCTCTGCCCACTACAATATTGGTGACAGCAAGGCTGGCGCCATCCGTGCCGAGGGCGTTTATCGCCAGAACAACGGTCTGGGTTACCGCACCGAGAACTATCTGGTATCCTTCTTCGGTCGTATGAACTACAGCTATGACAACCGTTATCTGTTGACCTTCACCACCCGTTACGACGGTTCGTCGCGCTTCAAGAAGCACTGGGCACTGTTCCCCTCGGTTGCCCTGGCATGGAAGCTCAACGAGGAGGCTGCATTGAAGGATGGCCCCTTCAGCGACCTGAAGTTGCGTCTGGGTTGGGGTAAGACCGGTCAGCAGGAAGGCATCGGCGACTACAACTACTTTGCCACCTACGTGATGAGCAACGGTAGCATGGGTTCGTACTACGATGTAGCCGGCGACGGTTCTAAGGCAAAGCCCAACGTTTACAATCCCGAGCTCAAGTGGGAGACCACCACGACAACCAACATCGGTCTTGACTGGGGTATCATGAATCAGCGTCTGAGCGGTAGCATCGACTGGTACTATCGCAAGACCACCGACCTGTTGAACTGGGCCACCTTCTCGGCCATGACCAACTTCCGCAACGCGTTCTATAAGAACATCGGTTCGCTGCGCAACACCGGTATCGAGTTCGCTTTGAACTGGAAGGCCATCTCGACCAACGACCTGTTGTGGACCATCGACTACAACTTGACCTACAACAGCAACAAGGTTCTCGAGCTCATCAGCGACGATCCCAGCTACTTCGTGACCACCGGCGGTATCGGTATCAACGGTTCGGCCCAGGCTCACGTGGCAGGTTATCCTTCCAACAGCTTCTATGTTTATCAGCAGGTTTATGACAAGGCTGGCAAGCCCATCGAGGGTCAGGTTGTTGACCGCAACGGTGACGGTGTGATCAGCGATGCCGACAAGTATCTGTACAAGTCGCCGTGGGCTCCCGTTACCATGGGTCTGGCTTCACGCCTCGACTGGAAGAACTGGGACTTCGGCTTCAGCCTGCGTGCCAGCATCGGCAACTACATGTTCAACAATGTGATGCAGGGTTATCACAACGTGAGCCCGGCAGCAGTGTTCGAGGAGGTTTCCGGTTTCTATCTGAACAACCGTCCCAAGGCATCGGTTGAGATGGGCTGGCAGACTTATAACAACCACGCTATCTTCAGCGACTACTGGGTACAGAACGCTTCGTTCCTCAAGTGTGACAACATCACGCTGGGTTACAGCTTCAACAACCTGTTCAAGCATGGCAGCTACCACGGTGTGGGCGGCCGTATCTACGGTTCCGTCAGCAACGTGTTCTGCATCACCAAGTATGACGGCATTGATCCTGAGGTCTTCGGTGGTATCGGCGGTGATATCTTCCCCCGTCCCATCTCGTTCATCGCAGGTCTGACGCTGAACTTCTAATGGCATTGATACATTATACTAATTGATAATAGATCACAATGAATAAGTTTTTCAAATATATCTTGAGTGCTGCATTGGTACTGATGATGACTGGAGGCATGACCTCTTGCGTCAACGACCTGGATGTGGAGCCCATCGACCCCTCGTTGCAGAGCGATGTCACTCCCGAGCAGCTGTTCAACAAGTGCTATTCTGTGTTTGCCACCTCGGGCAACAATGGTGGTGACGACAACGTTGACGTTGACGGTCTTGACGGCGGTTTCCAGCACAAATACCGTCAGCTGTGGAACTCCAACGAGCTGACGACCGACGAGGCCATCTGCGGTTGGGGTGATGAGGGTATTCCTTCCTATTGCCACAACACCTATGATGCCAGCCACCCGATGCTGCGTGGTTTCTACTATGGCCTGTGTATGGGTATCACCTTCTGCAACCAGTATCTGGAGGTGTATCCCGATTATGATGGCACGATGACTGCCGAGGTTCGCTTCCTGCGCGCCATGCAGTTCTATCTGCTGACTGATGCCTTCGGCAACATTCCTTTTGCCACCACGATCTCGGGTGAGAACCCCGAGCAGTACAGCCGTGCTCAGGTGTGTGAGTTCATCGAGAGTGAGCTCAAGGACATCATCGGCGAGGGTGAAAGCAATGCCTATACGCTGAATGATCCTAAGCCCAAGAAGTATGGTGAGCCGGGTTACGGTCGCATCGACAAGGCTGCTGCCTGGATGCTGCTGGCCCGTCTGTACCTGAACAGCGAGGTTTACACCGGCACTCCCCGTTGGCAGGAAGCTGCTAACTATGCCAAGAAGGTGATGGATTCGGCTTACAAGCTGCACACCGAGGGTTACAATGCTCCTGGTGCCGATGGCGTTTACCGCGAGTTCTCCGCTTATCAGATGCTGTTCATGGGCGACAACGCCAAGACCGATGCTGCCTATGAGGCCGTATTCCCCGTTATCCAAGACGGTCTGCGCACCACTTCGTGGGGCGGTACCAACTTCCTGATCTGCTCCACCGTTGATGCTGATGTACATCCCAACCCCTACGACGAGAGTGAGGTCAATGGTCTGTACAACAACAACACCTGGGGTGGTAACCGTGCACGTCCCGAGTTGATCCGCTTGTTCTTCCCCAACGATGATGCCCCCTCAGCTCACGCCTATGCTGTGGCCTATGCCGCTGGCGATGACCGCGCTCTGTTCGAGACCGAGGGCCGCTTCCTGGATGTAGAGGACGAGTCCAACTTCAAGTATGGCTATGCCATTGCCAAGTTCAACAACTTCAGGTGCGACGGCACCAAGGGCACTGACAATACCTTTGCCGATTCCCATCTGTTCTATATGCGTGTGGCCGAGGCCTATCTGACCTATGCCGAGGCACTGACCCGCATGAACGGTGGCAACGCTCCTGCCGAGGCAGTAGCCGCCATCAATGCCATCCGTGGCCGTGCTCACGCTACCACGCGCACGAGCTACACTCTCAACCAGATTCTGGATGAGTGGGGCCGTGAGTTCTACTTCGAGGGCCGTCGTCGTGTTGACCTGATCCGCTTTGGCAAGTATGGTGGTACCACCGACTACCAGTGGCAGTGGAAGGGCGGCGTTTATGCCGGTCGTGACTTCGAGGCATTCCGCAACGTGTTTGCCATTCCCACCGATGACCTGATTGCTAACTCCAAGCTGAAGCAGAATCCTGGTTATTGATAGTGGTATTAATGTTGTCTAACATGATTAATTGACAAAAAGAACATGAAAAAGATATTTTTATCATCACTGATGCTGCTGAGCATGGCACTCGTGTTCACTGCATGCAACGATGACCGTGATTCCAATCCCACGCTGACGCAGCCCACGACGTTCACGCTCAACAACCCTGTGAACGCAATGGTTGACCTGGCCGAGTCCGAGGGCATTGCCTTCGCTTGGTCACAGCCCGACTACGGCGGCTGGCCCGCTGCAGTGGAGTATCAGCTCGAGGTTTCTCCCACCAACAGTTGGACCGTATCGACCGATGAGGCTGCCGCCGACGAGACTGGCGCCACCATCGCCGACTTTGCCATCCTGCCTTCGATTTACGCATCTTGCACCGGCGTGATGTCGGCTACCGACCTTGCCAAGCAGTTGGTAAGCATCTGCCAGTGGGAAGAGGGTAATGTCCCCGAGAAGCAGACCGTGTATGTGCGTTGTAAGGCCTCTACCCCCGGCACCCAGACCATCTACTCCAATGTGGTCAGCCTGGAGGTTAATCCTTACTACATTGAGCTTGCCGACGCCGAGATCGAACTGTGGTATCTCGTTGGTGAAGGCATTGGCTCGGCAGACTGGGACAACGGTGCAGGTAGTGTTGCTACCGGCGGTTTGATCCCGATGTATCCCATCATGGGCAATGAGTATGACAGCCGCACCGGCCAGGGTGAGATCCAGTATGCTGGTTTCTTCTTTGCTGGCAAGGGCTTCAAGCTCATCAAGGTTCCCGGCAAGTGGGATGACCAGTGGGGTATGGGCGACGGCGGCTTCGTCAAGAACGACGGTGGCAGCGGCAACCTTACCGTAGATGCCGACGGTTACTACCGCATCCTCTTGAACACCGCTACCGATGAGCTCGTTATCGAGCCGATCACCGATCCCGTTGGTGTATATCAGATGATTGCCATGCCTGGCGCTTACCAGGATTGGAACACCGGTGAGAACGTGATGAACATGATGAGCACCAACGTCGAGAACCACGACTGGTACTTGATGAATGTGACTTATGATGACACCGAGCTCAAGTTCGCTGCCGACAATGCTTGGGATGTGAACTGGGGTGGAGGTGACTTCCCCTACGGCATCGGTGTGGGTAACGGTCCCAACATTCCCGTGAAGGCCGGCACCTACAATGTGTTCTTCAATGATATCCTTGGCACCTACAACTTTGTAGCTGTAGAGTAATTGTTAACCAATCGACAGGGTGGGCGAGCGCCCGCAAGCAATTGCCCACCCCATTAGATATAATTAATGAGAAACAGAAATTATGAAGAAGTTTTTATATATTGCTGCAATGACCCTGTTGCTGGCAAGTTGTACCGAGGATTTCAAGGACTGGGCTAACCCCCAGAGCAATCCCCAAGGAGAGGTGGTAGCCTTCGGTAACGGTTCTGTTGCCGCAGTGGATGTCATCGATCTGGCTGAGATCCCCGAGGGTGACGATGTGGTCAAGGTGTGCAACATCACTGCTCCCTCAACCAATGACACGACCTACAAACCCGAGTATATCATTTATCTGAATGGTAACCCCTTTGAGCTGGGCCTGGATGGCACCATGAACGTGCAGGAGCTTTCGGACTATGTGGTATCTCTCTTCGGTCAGGCTCCCGAGGTGCGTGAGCTCACCGCTCGCGTGAAGAGCATCATGTCCGACGGCACAACCGCCACCAGCATCATGAGTGGCGAGTTTGCCGTGAAAGTGATCCCCGCTACTCCCATGATCTCGAGTGCTTACTACTATGTCGGCACCAGCAATGGTTGGACCGCTTGCGATCCCACCTACAAGCTGGAGAATGGCGGTGGTGATGTTTACACTAACCCCGAATTCACCGTTGTGGTTCCCGCTACCGGCGAGGACAACTGGTTCAAGATCTACTCTCAGGAGACCATGGACCTTGGTGTTGACGGTTTCTGGAGTGGCGACTTCATCGGTTACGCCGTGAACGGTGAGAACGAGATGAGCGGTAGCTTTGTTGAGGGCGCAAACGACCAGATTGCGTTCGCCTTCAAGATTCCTGCTGACATCCGTGCCGACAAGTATCGTCTGACCTTCGACATGTTGAACCGCACCTTCGAGTTCGAGCCCATCATCGAGCTGGGCACGCCCGACCTGTGGTACCTGGTAGGTAGCTGCATCGGTAACGGCTCGTGGGGCAATGCTCCCGATGCCCTTGGCACCGCACTTGTTCCCCTGTATCCCGCTACCGACAACTACTCGATCCTCAACTACGTGGGCTACTTCCCCGCTGGCCAGGGCTTCAAGCTCATCCACACCCCGGGCAACTGGGACGAGCAGTGGGGTATGACCGACGGCGTCCTCGTGAAGAACGATGGCGGCAGCGGCAACATTGAGGTGGCCGAGGACGGTTACTACCAGATCACCTACGACATGGAGATGGACGCTCTGACCATCACCAAGTATGCTGGTCCTGTCAGCATTTACAGCATGATCACCATGCCTGGCGGCTATCAGGACTGGAATGTCGGTGGTAACCAGATGAACGCCATGAGCTCTGTTGTCGAGAACCATGACTGGTGTCTGAAGAGTATTACCTATCCCGATACCGAGCTCAAGTTCGCTGCCGACGGCTCTTGGACTGTGAACTGGGGTGGTGCTGCCTTCCCCGTGGGCATCGGTGAGCAGAATGGTCCTAATATCCCCGTTGCTGCTGGTACCTATGACGTGATCTTCAACGATATCCTGGGCGAGTACTACTTCATCTTGAAGTAATACAAGTGACGGATTCTTATAATGGCGGCCTGTCATCGTTTTTCGGATGGCAGGCCGCCATCGTTATCCACAGGGAGATGCAGCAGTTGACGGCGTGAATTGCACCCGCTCACGAGAATTTTACTTGTCTTATGCGTGATTATTATCCATTATTTTGTATTTTTGTGGTCAAATGGAATAGCTGAACTTGTATCGATAGTATAACTTTTTTATTCACCTTATATTAAATGCGTTTTTATCATGAAGAAATTTTTTACTCTTATCGCTGTGGCTGCAATGGCATTTGCTGCCCAAGCTAATGTGTTGACAGTGTGTGACGGTGGTGAATATGGCTACGAAGCCAGCACTATTCCCATCTATGGTCTCTATGCTGATGAAGTAGGCACCATTGGTCAGATGATTTATCCTGCCGAGTTGCTCAGCGAGATGGCCGGCTCTCAGATTACAGGTGTGAAATTCTACACAACTGCTTATTATTTTGAGAATTATGCTGACATTGATGATGCTGCCTACTATGACTACATCAATTTCTCGAATGCCACTATCCAATTGTCGCTCAAGACTGTTGACGAGGCTGGATTTGTTACTGTTGCCGAAATTGTTGGCGCAACCCCCGTTGCCACAACAGTTCCCGTTGAAGGTGACGATTTCATGATGTTCAACCTGGATGAGCCGTTCAACTACCAGGGTGGCAACCTGCTCGTTGAGTGCAAAGTGATTGAAGCTGGAAGCTATGGCTCAACCTATTTCTTCGGTGATGTTATCGGTTACAACAGCTGCTATTATGCCTACAGCTCATCCAATGGAACCTATGACTTCCTGCCCATGGCATCTTTCACCTATGAGGCTGGTTCGATTCCCGTTGATCCCACTATTGATCCCGTTGCTGTTGGTGCTCCCGTTTTCCAGGGTTACACCATCGACGGTATCACCGGTTACGGTGTGGGCATCAACCCGACCACCGAGGGCAGCGAGATCATGTACCGCGTCCTGATTTGGGATCCCGTTAATGAGGAGTGGGTTCTGAGGACCGACTGGACCCTGTATGAGGGCATCGAGGGTGAGATCTGGTTCGAGAACAACGGTGAGAAGGTTCGCATCGAGGCATACGCCTTCATCGGTGAGAGCAGGAGCCAGGATGTAGCTTATGAGTTCACTGTAGCTACCGCTCTTGACGAGCTGATGAGTGGCAAGACCGTTGCCGGCGTACGCTACTTCAACATGGCTGGCCAGGAGATGCAGCAGGCCGAGGGTCTGACCATCGTGGTTACCACC
>ONGE01000010.1 GCA_900317325.1 uncultured Prevotellaceae bacterium | reverse complement strand
TACCGCTCTGGATGAGCTGATGAGTGGCAAGACCGTTGCCGGCGTACGCTACTTCAACATGGCTGGCCAGGAGATGCAGCAGGCCGAGGGTCTGACCATTGTGGTTACCACCTACACTGACGGCACCACCAACGCTGTTAAGGTTATGAAGTAATCCAAGTAGCTGTTAGTATTTAGCTATTAGCTATTAGAATGAAATTAAGAGGAGGCGCAAAATTTTGCGCCTCCTCTTTGTTGTGTCGATGATTTGTGGTAATTTTGTGAATCCAATACCTTATAGGCTTATGATGAAAAATTGTTTCCTGCTAGCGTTGCTTGCCTTGGTGATGTTGAGTGTCCATGCCCAGGTGCCCCAGTTCTCGTCCAAGAGTTATGAAGATTGGGTCTATACCAATCCCGCCATCGAACTCAATCAGGCCAACATCCTCAATAACCGCATTGTGCTTTACACCACCAGTCAGGGCCTGCACCTGACGTTGACTTCACCTGCGTTTGCCTGCCTTGCCGGTCACATCATCGACATGAATGTGACTTGGATCACCGACCAATGGCAGAGCGATGGTTTCAATGTGAGTAAAGTGGCGCTAACGGCGACGCTTCTCGACGAGAGCGGGATGCCGATCGATTCGGTGACGTTCAGGCCCGTCAGCGTGAGCCGCACCAATTACATCGACATGTCTATCCGTGTGCCCAAAACAATGTCGTCGGCACGGTTGCGCTTTGCCTCGTGGCGTGGTGATGTCAGCAGCAACGGCGCCGTCAGACAGATTGTGATGACTTCTTCGCTGTTCGGCGACGTCAATCTGGACGGCGAGGTGAGTGTGGCCGATGTCAACGCCGTGCTGGACCTGATTCTGGCAGGCAGCGATGATCAGGAACTGCTCAAGCGTGCCGATGTCAACCGCGACGGCGAGGTGAGCGTGGCCGATGTCAACGCCATCATTGATGTCATCGTGCGAGCTTGATGCCATGGGCAAAGCGTGGATGCACCTGCCTGTAGGTGGACTGTTAGGTGGCGATGACAAATTGTAAGTATCGATGAATATCGCATGACAGTTCAAGGGGCTGGTTCGCTCGTTTTGCTATCCTTTCTCCTTATTATATTGAAAAAAATAAGCCAAAACTTGTGTATTCCATTTTTTTGATATACTTTTGCTTGATTAATGATTAAATAGGCTGAAATTAATGTGATTTCAGAATGAAAATCAGCGAAAATGTGCTAAGAATGGCGATTTTTAGGCGGTTTTCTTTCTTAAAGAACGTTAAATTTTGGCTGTATAAGAAATTTATATTACTTTTGCGACAAATTTAACTAATAGTGTTTAATAAAATTTTATTAAAAATGAAAAAGATTATCTTGACTTTAGCCCTTTTGATGGGCGTGTTTGCTGCTCAGGCTCAGTCTCTTGAGCAGAACAAGTTCTTTGACAACATGTCGGTAACCTTGAAGGGTGGTGCTATCATGCCCTTCCAGGGTTATGCATTCTGGCCCAGTGCTCGTGGCATCTTCGGTTTGGAGATCAAGAAGCAGCTGACTCCGGTATTCGGCATGGGCGTTGAGGGTGAGGCTACCATCAACACCACCAGCTGGTGGAAGGAGCCCAACTACTGGGGACCCAAGAGCCCGAACATCATCGACCACACTCTGGCCGGTCTGTTTGGTACTGTAAACCTGGGTAACCTCTTCGCAGGTTATGCTGGCAAGCCCCGCTTCTTCGAGATCGAGGGCGTTATCGGTGCTGGTTGGCTGCACGCCTTCCATCGCGGTGAGTCTGCCGATGTTTATGGCAACGACTACAACAGCTGGTACACCAAGGCTGGTGCCAACCTGAACTTCAACTTCGGTGAGAACCGTGCTTGGACCTTCAGCTTGAAGCCCAGCGTTGTTTGGGACATGAACGGTGACGTTATGATTCCTTACCGCTTCAACAGCAATGCCCGCTATGAGTGGGAGGGTGAGCCCCACAACGGCAAGAGCCAGATGAACGCTGTAGAGCTTGAGGCTGGTATCACCTACCACTTCAAGGGTAGCAACGGCGAGCGTTACATCACTTTCTGCCCCTACAAGTACAGCCAGGATGACATCGACGCTCTGAACGGTCAGATCAATGGTCTGCGTGGCCAGCTCAACGGTCTGCAGGGTGACCTCGACGCCGCTAACGCTCGCAACGCTCAGCTCCAGCGCGACCTGGATGCTGCTCGCAAGGCTAACAAGCCCGAGCCCGCAAAGGCAGTTGATCCCAACGCTAAGTACATGAACGTTCTCGTTCACTTCAAGGTTAACAAGACCAACATCACCGCTGACCAGCAGCCCAATGTTGAGCGCGTTGCCATGTACCTGAAGAACAACCCCACTGCCACTGTTGACATCAAGGGTTATGCTTCGACCGAGGGCCCGCACGACAACAACATCCGCCTGGCCAATGGCCGCGCCGAGGCTGTTAAGAACATGCTGATCAACAAGTACAAGATTGAGCCCAGCCGCATCACCGCTCAGGGTTGTGGCGAGACCGACATGTTCCAGGAGCTGAGCTGGAACCGCGTTTCGATCTGCGAGCTCATCGTTAAGAACTAATTCTTGACATCGCAAGAAACAGCGTGTTCTGAGTAACAGAACAAAGAATCTCCCTGCTGGCATCTGCCGGCAGGGAGATTTATTTTGTGCCTGTGGTTGCTGATTACGTGAGGCCAGGGCTCTACTTGAGGCGGCGCATGTGTTGTTGGTCGAGTTGGGAGGCGTAGCGGTCGCGGATGATGCGGGCCACGGCGTCACCGCGGTTGATGCGCTCGACGGTGATGCGCTGCAGCGAGTCGTTGAGCAGACTGTCCTGGCGCACCATGCGCAGCTCGTCGTCACGCTTGAGCGTCGAGTTCTCGGCAGCCTTGAGGTAATCTTGCCACAGGGCGACACGGGCGTTCACGATGGCGTTGCGCTGATTGACAAAGTGCATGTAGTCCCTGTTCTGGGCGCTGCCGGTCGCTCGCCATGAGCCGGGCTTGATGTCGAGGGCGATGTTGCCTGCCTCGAGCACGAAGTGGAAGGGCCGCGTCGTGTCGTTGTCCCAACGCAGGAGTGCCACTTTGGGGCCTTCGGTCTGCCCCTTGAAAGTGAATGTCCTCTCGTGGGCGCGTGCTGTGCCGCACACCCGCAGCTTGTGGTAATCCTCCTCGAGCACGAGCAGCGTGGCGCTGTCGCATTTCATCTGGCCGTCGAGCGAGCAGGTCACGGTGTAGCTTCTGGGGCCTGATGCACCCTGCTGGTCACATCCAGTCATCATGGCAGCGAAGCAGAACCCTGCTGCCAGTCCGGTTATCAGTGTTTTCTTTTTCATCGTGAGTGCAAAGTTACAAAACTTTTGCCCTGTTTTCAGAATAAAGCCGTAAATTTGCGACATAATATCAACCAATGACATCAAACCTCCCTACAATGAAAACAAACAGACTACATGGCTTGACGCTGTTGCTGCTGGCTCTGCTGGCGCTGCCGATGACGGCTCAACAGCAGTTCACTCTCGAGGACCTGAACTTCGGTGGCAAGAACTACCGCAACATGATTCCGCAGAACCGTTCGCTCACCTGGTGGGGCGACCAGCTGGTGCGCCTCGGCAAGGACACCTGCTGGACGGTAGATCCCGTCAAGGGCAAGGAAAAAGTGCTCTTCACGCGCGATCGCCTCAACAAGGGCGCTGGCCTGACCGAGGACGGAATGCAGATCGGCAGTCTCAATTATGCGTCTTTCCCCTATGCTGGCAAGCCCGTGGCTATGCTCTACAACAACAATGAGCGCCTGCTCGTCAACTTCAAGACGCGCAAGGTGGATTGGCGGCAGAGCAGGGTAGTGGGCGCTGTAGCCGAGGAATGGAACAACCAGAGCCGCGCCATGGCCTATGTCAAGGACGATAACCTGTTTGTCGCCGATGCCGCCGGCAATGCCCGCCAAGTGACCAGCGACGGCTCGCGCAACCTGGTCTATGGCCAGAGCGTTCATCGCAACGAGTTCGGCATCGAGGGTGGTCTGTTCTGGAACCCCCAGGGCACGCGATTGGCCTTCTACCGCATGGACCAGAGCATGGTGACCGACTATCCGCTGGTCGATGTCCCTGAGCTGGACGACACCACCCGCGTCATTGCCGAGCCTGCTCCCGAGAAATATCCGATGGCCGGCCAGACCTCTCATCTGGTGTGGGTGGGCGTGCTCGACGTGGCTACGGGCGACACCGTCTATCTCAAGGCCGGTGACCCCACCGACCGCTATTTCTCCAATATCTCATGGAATCCCGAGGGCAACATCGTCTATATGATGGAGGGTAACCGCGACCAGAACGTGGTGGACCTTGTCGCCTATGATGCAACGACCGGCAACCGCATCAAGGCCCTCTATCACGAGGAGCATCCCAAATATGTCGAGCCGCAATTCCCCATCACCTTCCTGCCGTGGGACAACGAGAAATTCATCCTGTGGAGCGAGAAGGATGGCTATAACCACCTCTACCTCTATGACATCAACGGTAACCAATTGCGCCAGCTCACGCGTGGCGAGTGGGTGGTGATGGAGCTGTTGGGCTTTGATGCCGAGCGCAAGGCTGTCATCATCAGCGCCAATGCCGACAATCCCATCCAGCAGAACCTCTACCGCGTGGATGTCGCCTCAGGTCAGCTCACCCGCATCGACGAGGGTGGGCGAGGGTGGCACAGCGGCCGCCTGAGCGACAGTGGTGCTTGGCTCATCGACAACTATCAGGAGCCCGATGTGCCCCGCAACATTGCCATCGTGGACACCCGCAACAACAAGCAGTACCGCTACTTCACCGCTCCCGACCCCTGGCAGGGTTACACCGTGCCCGAGTATCGCTGCGGTTCCATCAAGGCCGCCGACGGCGTCACCGACCTCTACTACCGCCTGGTGCTGCCCACCGACTTCGACGAAACGAAGAAATATCCCACCGTGGTCTATGTCTATGGTGGCCCGCATGCCCACAATGTGGATGCCCGCTGGCACTGGAGCAGCCGCAGTTGGGAGACCTATATGGCACAGCGCGGTTATGTCCTCTTTATCCTCGACAACCGCGGCAGCGAGAACCGTGGCCGTGACTTCGAGCAGGCCACCTTCCGCCAGCTGGGCCAGGTCGAGATGCAGGATCAGATGTGCGGTGTGGATTTCCTGCGCACCCTCAACTATGTGGACACTGCGCGCCTGGGCGTGCACGGATGGAGCTTCGGCGGTTTCATGACCATCAGCCTGATGACCAACTATCCCGATGTATTCAAGGTGGGTGTGGCCGGCGGCCCTGTCATCGACTGGAAATGGTATGAGGTGATGTACGGCGAGCGCTACATGGACACGCCCCAAACCAACCCTGAGGGCTACAAGAAGACCAGCCTGATCAACAAGGCTGCCGACCTCAAGGGCCGTCTGCAGATCATCATCGGCCTGAACGATCCCACCGTGGTGCCCCAGCATGCCTACAGCTTCCTCAAGGCCTGCATCGCTGCCGGCACGCAGCCCGACTTCTACGTCTATCCCGGCCAGGGCCACAACATGCGCGGCCACCAGAGCGTTCACTTGCATGAGCGCATCACCCGCTACTTCGATGACTATTTGAAGTGATGACCTGAGTATCAGGTTGTTCATCAACTGAATGAATAGTTCTTACTGGCGTTCCCTGTAGCCATCGGCTACAGGGAAACACCCACGCTGTACACGTGATTCTGCTTGAATTGGGGTGGTTATAAAGCTCTTTTTTTAATTCATTTTTCCTATTATGAATAGAATTTCTTTTTTGTTGGCTTCTATCGCGATGCTGTCACTCTCATTCAATGCATCGGCCGACAACTTCCTGCGCGGCGACAACAACCAGGATGGCAAGGTGAATATCAACGATGTGACCGGCCTGATCAACTACCTCCTTACAGATCAATGGGCCAATGGTCCATATGATAATGGCTTTTGGGTAGTGTTTACTGATAAATATGGCAACGAAGAATATCATCAGCTCGATGAATTTTATGAAGAGAATACTGTATATAGTACCTTCTCGGCTTACGGTGTGTATGATGGTTACTGTCCGTTTCATTTTAGAATCGACGGGGTTGATTATGGCGCCAATTTTTTCTTGACCGATGTTTTGCTGGGTGATCCATTTGTTAACCCTCTAATACCGAATAGAAATAACTATATGATCCCTGATGGATTGTATCATATTGGCATTGTGATAGATGATGGTACTCATAATCATGATTATTATGTTTATGTTCAGCCGCTATACGTTGTTAATTGATGAGGCCGCTTTTCAAGAATACTGAAGCAAAAAAATATTATCGCCGACTATTCTTACAGATAGTCGGCGATAATTTGTTTTACGGTGATTGAGCCGTCTCTATTGTGGCTTTACTTCATCACCTTAGCGGTGCTCGTGGTGCCGTCGGTATAGGTGGTCACGACGATGGTCAGGCCGTTGGCCTCGGTCATTTCCTGACCAGCGATATTGTAGTAGCGCACACCGGCTACCTGCTTGTCAACAGCAGCCTCGTTGATGCCTGTCATGCCCGGAGTCTTGAACTCGAGACTTGCCAGGGGACCCCATTCGCCGAGGGCGTTCTTGCCGATCGAGAAGGCGATGTACCAGGTGTCGGGCTCGGCATTCCATTGAGCCTCATCAACACCATACTGGTCCCAATAGGGATCATAGGGGTTATCCTGCATGAGGTAGTTGAGCAGGTTCTCCATACCCCATTCTTCGGACTCGTAGGCCGATTTCAGGATGATGATGTCGTGGTGAACGGCCACTTCCTCGTTGGGGGTGTAGATCACAAACTGGTAATAGCCGTAATCCTCATTGCCGCCGAACTCGCCGATCTCGATGTTCATCACAGCCTCGCCGGTGCCACCCATGTTGGCGGTGGTAACGGGAATGATGATCATGTCGGCATCCACGCCGTCGGCATCCCAGCATTGTACATAAATCTCATAATCCTTGCCAGGCGACTGGTTGGTCCAGGTGTGCTGGTAAGTCTCGGTCTTGGTGATACCCCAGGCCTTAATCATGTCGCCCATGGTCTGGAAACCCATCCAGGGCCCGAACATGGCAAACTGTTGCTCGGCCGTGCCGGCTTCAAACAGGCAGAAGGCGTAACCTGCCGCTTCACTGTTGGGCGTGAAAGTGATGGTAATGAAATCGGTGCCCACTGCGTCAACGGTATAGTCTACCGAGGGTGAAGCATTCATGCATAAACTTGCCAAAACGGCAACAAGCGTGAAAAGTAAATGTTTGGTCATAATTGGTTAGTATAAGTTGGTTAAACAATAAAAAAATAATCTATTGAGTATCAGTGTTGTAGATTGAAATATCACCACGACACCCTGGTGCGACCCAGGTTCTTATCTGAAAATGCAAAGTTACTTGTTTTTTTTGTATAAACAAATCTTTGACATGTTATTTTTAGGTTATTAAATCGTGGATTGTGGATTTGAGGATTAATGAATGACATATTGTTGGCCAATCTCCATGCATCCACTTGCCGATAAAGTCAAAGTACTGTAATTATTGCAGTTATCTATATAATAGATAAAAAGTTAATAAAATAATGCCCGGAACTGCTGAAAATCGGGGAAAATTTTCTATATTTGCAGCCAATTACGACATAAACCGATAATTCCAAAATATAAGCATTATGAACAAACAAATCACATTGGAACAAGCCGTCGAGAAAGTACAGGACGGTATGACAATCATGTTTGGCGGTTTCTTGGGTAACGGCAGTGCCACCCAGATTATCGACGCCATTGTAGAAAAGGGTGTTAAAGACCTCACTATCATCGCTAACGACACCGCCTATGACGAGGTGGCTCACGGCAAGCTGGTCAGCAATCATCAGGTAAAGAAGGCTATCGTGTCTCACACGGGCACCAACAAGCAGACGGCCTTGCAGAAGAATGAGGGTACCCTCATCGTCGAGTACGTTCCCCAGGGCACCCTGGCCGAGCGTATCCGTGCAGCAGGCGCTGGCCTTGGCGGCGTGTTGACCCCCACCGGTCTGGGAACCATCATGGCCGACGGCAAGGACATCGTTACCGTTTTCCTGCGCGCCAACATCGTTGACGAGTTCGGTAACATGGTATTCCTGGGCACCACCAACAACTTCAACCCGCTGATGGCCACCGCAGCCGACTATGTAGTCGTTGAGGCCGAGAAGCTCGTTCCCGTGGGTGAGATCGCTCCCGAGCACGTTCATGCTTCGGGTATCTACGTTGACGGCATCTACGTTGAGAAATAAATACTAGTGACTAGAAACTAAGGACTAGAAACTGAAGAAATGGAATACAAGACAATGATCAGACTGCGCATGAGCGCAAAGGATGCCCACTACGGTGGCAATTTGGTTGATGGAGCACACATGGTACATCTCTTTGGTGATGTGGCTACCGAGTTGTTGATTATGCGTGACGGCGACGAAGGTCTCTTCTGCGCCTATGACAATATCGAGTTCCTGGCACCTGTATATGCCGGTGACTTCATTGAGGCCGAGGGTTGGATCGACCGCGAGGGCAACACTTCGCGTCACATGATGTTCGAGGCCCGCAAGGTGGCTCAGGCTCGTCCTGACATCAGCGCATCGGCTGCCGACATCCTCGACGAGCCCGTTGTGGTTTGCCGCGCATCAGGCACCTGTGTAACCCCTAAGGACTGCCAGCGCAAGTGAGTTAGAAGTTAGGAGTTAGAAGTTGGTGTCAGCCAACTGACGACTGAAAAACTAAGGACCAGAAACTAAGGACCAGAAACTAAAATGGATAAACTGATTATCACTGCCGCTATCTGCGGCGCCGAGGTCACCAAGGAGCAGAATCCTAACGTGCCCTATACCGTAGAAGAAATCGTTCGTGAGGCCAAGTCGGCCGTCGATGCCGGTGCTGCCATCGTGCACCTGCACGTGCGTTGGGACGACGGTACGCCCACCCAGGACCGTGCCCGTTTCCAGGAGTGTGAAGAGGCCATCCTGAAGGTGTGCCCCAATGTCATCCTGATTCCCTCGACCGGCGGTGCTGTGGGTATGACGCCCGATGAGCGCTTGCAGTCCACCGACACGACCCCGCTGCCCGAGATGGCAACGCTCGACTGCGG
Organism: uncultured Prevotellaceae bacterium; assembly: GCA_900317325.1. Classification (GTDB taxonomy): domain Bacteria; phylum Bacteroidota; class Bacteroidia; order Bacteroidales; family Muribaculaceae; genus Sodaliphilus. Next base: position 92,111 of record ONGE01000010.1, on the reverse strand, counting down.
TACCTGCAACTTCGGCGACGAGATCTTTGACAACACGATGCCCACCATGCGTGCCTTCGGCAAGCGCATGATCGAGCGCGGCATCAAGCCCGAGTATGAGTGCTTCGAGATGGGTCACCTCGACACCATCCTGACCATGGCCCGCAAGGGTGAAGTTCCCGGCAACCCCATGCAGTTCAACTTCGTGCTGGGCGTTCCCGGTTGCACTCCCGCCACCGTCGCCAACCTGTGCTGGCTCGTGAACGGCATTCCCGCCGGTTCGACCTGGACAGTGACCGGCGTTGGCCGTCATGCTTTCCCGATGGCTGCTGCCGCTATCGCCATGGGCGGTAACGTGCGTGTGGGCTTCGAGGACAACCTCTACCTCTCCAAGGGTGTGCTGGCCAAGAGCAACGGCGAACTCGTGGAGAAAGTCGTGCGCATCGCCAAGGAACTGGGCCGTCCCATCGCCACCAGCGACGAGGCCCGCGAGATCCTGGGCCTTCCCAAGCGCAACTAAGGATTAAAGACTAAAAACTAAAAATCAATAATCGTTTAACAATTAAAAACAACCAACTAAAATGCAGAAACACGGAAACAGATTCGGTACGCACCGAGTAATCGAGCCCAAGGGCATTCTTCCTCAGCCCGCCAACAAGCTGGACAACAACATGGACGAGATCTACGACAACGAGATCCTCATCGATGTACAGACCCTGAATATTGACTCCGCTTCGTTCACCGACATCCACAACTATGCTAAGCAGCAGGCCAAGGATCCCAACAATGAGGCCGAGGTGATGGAAGAAATCAAGAAGGAGATGCTCCTTAACGTTGAGCTGCAGGGCAAGCACCGCAACCGTCGCACCGGTTCTGGCGGTATGCTCCTGGGTAAGGTAGAGAAGATCGGTGATGCCCTCAAGGGCAAGATCGACCTGAAAGAGGGCGACCGCATCGCTACCCTCGTATCGCTGTCACTGACCCCGCTGCGCATCGACGAGATTCTCGAGATCCGTGCCGATGTTGACCAGGTTGACATCAAGGGTAAAGCTATCCTGTTCGAGAGCGGCATCTATGCCAAGATCCCCGATGACATGCCCGAGAAGCTCGCGCTGAGCGCCCTCGACGTTGCCGGTGCTCCCGCTCAGACCGCCAAGCTGTGCCAGTATGGCCAGAACGTAGTTATCCTGGGTGCCGGTGGCAAGAGCGGTATGCTCTGCTGCTACGAGGCCAAGAAGCGCGTAGGCGTTACCGGTAAGGTAATCGGCCTCGCCAACAGCCCCAAGTCCACCCAGCGCATCAAGGACCTCGGCTTCTGTGACGTTGTCGAGAGCGTTGCCGGTATGACTCCCGTTGAGGTTTACGAGCTGGTTTACAAGCTGACCGACGGTAAGATGGCCGACACCACCATCAACTGCGTGAACGTGCCCGATTGCGAGATGACCGCAGTGCTGTGCACCAAGGACGATGGTATTGTTTACTTCTTCTCGATGGCCACCAGCTTCACCAAGGCTGCTCTGGGTGCCGAGGGTATCGGTGCCGACGTGAACATGATCATCGGTAACGGCTACACCAAGGGCCATGCCGACTTTACCTTGCAGGAGCTGCGCGAGTGCCCCGAGCTGCGCAAAATCTTTGAGGAACTCTACGCTTAATCATCAACCATTATGGTAGAATCAAGAAGAAAACAATTATTTCCTGATGTCACCGACGAGCAGTGGAATGACTGGAAGTGGCAGGTGAAAAACCGCATCGAGACCCTTGAGGAGCTCAAGAAATATGTGAACCTGAGCGCCGAGGAGGAAGAGGGCGTAAAGCAGACCCTCAAGACCCTGCGCATGGCCATCACCCCCTACTACTTGAGCCTGATCAATCCCGATGATCCCCACGATCCCATCCGCCGTCAGTGCATCCCCACCGGTGCCGAGACTCATCAGGCCGCAGCCGACCTGCTCGACCCGTTGCACGAGGATGAGGATTCGCCAACGCCCGGTTTGACCCACCGTTATCCCGACCGCGTGCTGTTGCTCATCACCGACATGTGCTCGATGTACTGCCGTCACTGCACGCGTCGTCGTTTTGCCGGCCAGACCGACAACGAGTGTGGCCTGGACCGCATCGAGAAGGCGCTGGAGTACATCCGCAACACGCCCACCGTTCGCGACGTCCTGCTCTCGGGTGGCGACGCTCTGATGGTGAGCGACAAACGCTTGGAATACATCATCTCGGAATTGAGGAAGATTCCTCACGTGGAGATCGTACGCCTGGGTACCCGCACTCCCGTGGTTTGCCCGCAGCGCATCACCCCCGAGTTGTGCGACATGTTGAAGAAGTATCATCCCATCTGGATCAATACCCACTTCAACCATCCCAACGAGGTGACTCCCGAGTCGAGCCGTGCTTGCGAAATGCTCGCTGATGCCGGTATTCCCCTGGGTAACCAGAGCGTGTTGCTGCGCGGCGTGAACGACTGCGTACACGTGATGAAGAAGCTCGTGCATGAGATCGTGAAGATCCGTGTTCGTCCTTACTACATCTACCAGTGCGACCTGTCGATGGGTCTGGAACACTTCCGCACCCCCGTCAGCAAGGGTATCGAGATCATCGAGGGCCTGCGCGGCCACACCAGTGGCTATTGCGTGCCCACCTTCGTGGTGGATGCTCCCGGTGGTGGCGGCAAGACGCCGGTCATGCCCCAGTACGTTATCTCTCAGGCTCCCGGCCGTGTGGTATTGCGCAACTTCGAGGGCGTGATCACCACCTACACCGAGCCCACCGACTATCACAGCGAGTGCAACTGCCCCGAGTGCCAGGCTGCACGCGCCAAGGAGCAGGTGGCTGCCGACAAGGCCGTCGACGGCGTTATCTCGCTGCTTGAGGGTGAGCGCATGAACATCGAGCCCAAGGCGCTGAAGCGTCATGAGCGCAACGAGGTACGTAACAAGAAGTAATTGAGATTGCATCCGTTGGTCTGTGAAGACGTCATCTGGCGTCTTCACAGATACCAGCGGAAATCATTGCGTTCAGGGAGTGCCCTTCATCAATGACATATTGCGATACGATAGCCTGTCTATCGTGGGACTGGAAAAGAATACCGGCAAGACCGAGTGCTTGAAGTATGTCCTCGACCGGTTGCCCCTCCAGGACAAGCGCATCGCCGTGACCTCGATTGGCATTGATGGAGAGACCGTGGACCAGGTGACCCGCACCCAGAAACCCGAAATCGTCCTGCGAGAGGGAATGTATTTCGGCACCAGCGAGACCCATTACCGCCAGCGCCGTCTGGTGTCGGAACTCATCGACGTGAGTGACGAGAGCACCTCGCTGGGCAGGGTGGTGACCGCCAAGGCAATCACGGGAGGCAAGATTCTCCTGTCGGGCCCTTCTTCGGCCAGCAGCCTCAAGCGGTGGATGGGGGAGATGCAGCACCGCTTCGACATCGGCCTGGTCATCATCGACGGCGCCCTGTCGCGTATGAGTTCGGCCTCGCCTGCCGTGAGCCAATCGATGATCCTTGCCACTGGAGCAGCCTATTCGGCCAACATCAACACGCTGGTGAGCAAGACGGCCCATGTGGTGGACCTCATCAACCTGGACATGACCAGTGGCCCCAACTTGCAGACGTTGTCGCCGCTTGAAAAGGGCTTGTGGTTCATCGACAAGGAAGGAGAACTCCACGCTTTAGACGCGATGACCTCCCTGTCCAAGGACATCCACTTCGAGGGCATGGACGACTGCGAGACACTCTATGTGGCAGGAGCCCTGGTCGACGGATTCCTCGAGAAGGTGAGGAAAAACAAGAGCCTCAAGCAGGTGGAACTGGTGGTGAGGGATTTCACCAAGATCTTCGTCACTCCCCAGCAGTTCAGGCTGTTCCTCAAGGCGGGAGGACGCATCCGGGTCTTGCAGAAGAGCAAACTCATCGCCGTCACTGTCAATCCCACGTCGCCCAGCGGCTATGTCCTCGACTCGGACATCCTGTGCGGCAAACTCAGCGAAGCCATCGGGCTTCCGGTATATGATTTATTAAAGAACAACCATCAGTGCAACTGAAGAATGTCATAGAATCGCCTTGCGGCCTCCGCTTCATGCTCGACCAGCTGGAATTGCAGTCGGGTTTTGCCCGTCGTTGGCTCCTTGACTTGCCCATGATGACCCGAGGCGAGGAAATTGCGGCCTCCTATGCTGAGTTGCACTGTTTCACATCCTTTGTCGAGCATGTCGATAAGACCCGCCTCGACACGTTGCTCTTCAGGTTGCAGGGCCTGAAGGACATCCGCACCACCATCAAGAACCTGCACAACAAGGCCGTGCTCGACGATATCGAGCTGTTTGAGGTGAAGCATCTCGCCATCCTGGCAACCGATGTGAATGCCTTGCTCGCTCGTCACGACATGGCCGATGTGGTCGAGATTCCCGCCCTTGACGAGGTCATCACCATCCTTGACCCCGACGGCATGAAGATGGCCACATTCTATATATATGATTCCTACTGTGCCCAACTCAAAGACCTGCGTGCCCAAATCAGGCAGCATCCCGATCATCAGGATGACCTCATGCTGCAGGCCAGCGAGTTGGAAGAGACTGTTCGTCAGGACCTGAGTCGCCAGTTGCACCCCTTTGCGACGGCAGTCGAACAGGCATTGCTTGCCCTGGCACGTATCGACGTGGATCTTGCCAAGGCGTTGCAGATGAGGCAGATGGGGATGACGTTCCCCACCTTGTCCGATGACGGAACCACCCGCCTCGAGGCGATGTTCCATCCGCAGGTCCAGCAGGCATTGTCCACGCGAGGCCGTGAATTCCAGCCTGTGGATATCGCCTTCGGTCATCGTCCCACCCTCATCACGGGTGCCAACATGGGCGGCAAGACCGTGGTCTTGAAGACCTTGACCCTGTGTCAATATCTGTTCCAATTCGGGTTCGGCATCCCCGCGGCTAAAGCCCAGATTGCTGTGAAAGACGAGATATACTTCTGCATCGGTGACGACCAGTCGGTCGAGAAAGGCCTCTCGTCGTTTGCTGCCGAGATGCAGAATATCGATGCCGTTATCAAGGCATCGCGCGAGAACAAGAAATTACTGGCGTTGATTGACGAACCGGCACGCACCACCAATCCCACCGAGGGCGCCGCCCTGGTGACGGCATTGCTGCAGGTGCTGGCCGACAAGGACATGAGCCTGGTCATGACAACGCACTACGATATAGAGCCGGGAAAAGCCCGTTGCCTGAGGGTAAAAGGCTTCGAGAACGGCTCGATGAATTATCAGTTGGTCGAGGTTCAGGATGGCGAGGTGCCCCACGAGGCGCTCAACATCGCTCAAAGCCTGGGCATCGACAGCGAGTGGATAACGACAGCGAGAATGCTGCTGGAATCCCCCGTTCAACACGAATGACATCACACTATATACTATATACACTATGCAAAAGAGCAAGTTAGGATTAGATTTCGAAAAAGTTGAGTATGCCAGAGGTTTAGCCAAAGGCATCGCCGAGGACGTGCAGTCCTTTGTGGAACAATACACGACTGTGGCTGTCGAGCGCACCCTGTGCCGCTTGATGGGCATCGACGGTGTTGATGACAATGACGTGCCCCTGCCCAATGTGGTGGTGGAAGCCTTGAAAGACAAGGGCGTGTTGAACGAGGGTGCCTTGTTCTTTATCGCCAATGCCATGATTCAGACCGGCTTGAATCCCCAGCAGATTGCCGAGAAGGTTGCCAAGGACGAACTGGACATCACCAAGGTGGTCACCCGCGACCCCAAGCAGATTGCCGACGCCCTGCAGCCTGTCGTTGACGAGAGCATGGCCCGCATCCGCGCCCGTCGCGCCCGTCGCGAGCATTATCTGGAGACCATCGGCGAGGGTCCGAAACCCTACCTCTACATCATTGTGGCAACGGGTAACATCTACGAGGACGTGGTACAGGCTCAGGCAGGAGCCCGTCAAGGTGCCGACGTCATCGCTGTGATCCGCACCACGGGACAGAGTCTGCTGGACTATGTGCCTTACGGCGCCACGACCGAGGGCTTCGGCGGCACTTTCGCCACCCAGGAGAACTTCCGCATCATGCGCAAGGCGCTTGACGAGGTAGGCGAGGAGCAAGGCCGTTACATCCGCCTGTGCAACTATTGCTCGGGCCTGTGTATGCCCGAGATTGCCATCATGGGTGCCTTCGAGGGCCTGGATGTGATGCTGAACGATGCCCTCTATGGCATTCTGTTCCGCGACATCAACATGCAGCGCACGCTCATCGACCAGTACATGAGCCGCATTATCAACGGTTTTGCCGGTGTGATCATCAACACTGGCGAGGACAACTACCTGACCACTGCCGATGCCGTCGAGGCTGCCCACACGGTGCTGGCTTCGGACCTCATCAACGAGCAGTTGGCACTCATGGCCGGTCTGCCCGAGGAGCAGATGGGTCTGGGTCACGCCTTCGAGATGGATCCGATGCTCGAGAACGGCTTCCTGCTGGAGTTGGCTCAGGCACAGATGACCCGCGAGATCTTCCCGAAAGCCACGTTGAAGTATATGCCCCCGACCAAGTTCATGACGGGCAACATCTTCCGCGGCCACATCCAGGACGCCCTGTTCAACATGATCGGCATCTGGACCCACCAGGGTATCCAGCTGCTGGGTATGCCCACCGAGGCCATCCACACGCCGTTCATGAGCGACCGTTACCTCTCGATCGAGAATGCCAAGTACATCTTCAACAATATGAAGAGCATCGGCGAGGAGATGGAGTTTGTCGAGGGCGGTATCTGCCGCAACCGCGCCAAGGAGGTGCTGGGCAACACCATCAAGTTGCTTGAGGAAATCACCAAGGAAGGCCTGTTCACCGCATTGGAGAAGGGCATCTTCGGTGACGTGAAGCGTCCCAAGAACGGTGGTAAGGGTCTTGCCGGTGTCACCATGAAGGGTGAGAACTACTACAACCCGTTTGTGGAACTGATGAAGGGTAAGAGATAATAACACATCACTAAATAAGGTTACTATAGGACTATGAGCGAAGGATTATATAGCATGGAAGCTAAGGATTTTGACAAAACCTTAGACTTCACCAAGATTAAACCATACGGTGACACGATGAACGACGGTAAGGTGCAGCTCAGCTTCACCCTGCCCGTGCCTTGTGGCGCCGAGGCGGTAGAGGCCGCCAAGCAACTGCTGCGCAAGATGGGTCTGGAGAATCCCAGTGTGGTCTTCTACAAGGAATTGACCCCGGGCTTCACCTTCTTCAACTGCTATGGCAGCTGCACCCACACCGTGGACTACAGCACCATCTACGTTCCCAAGGTGGAGAGCAACACGATGGACATGTATGAGACCGATGAGTACATCAAGGAGAACATCGGCCGCAAGATTGTCATCGTGGGCGCTTCGACGGGTACCGACGCCCATACCGTGGGCATCGACGCCATCATGAACATGAAGGGCTATGCCGGCCACTACGGACTGGAACGCTACGAGATGATCGAGGCCTACAACCTGGGTTCACAGGTGCCCAACGACGAGTTCATCGCCAAGGGTATTGAACTCCATGCCGACGCCCTGCTCGTCTCGCAGACCGTGACCCAGAAGGACGTCCACATCAAGAACATGACCGAGTTCATCGAGCTGATGGAGGCCGAGGGCCTGCGCGACAAGATGATCTGCTGCTGCGGCGGTGCCCGTGTGACCCACGAGCTGGCCAAGGAGCTGGGCTTTGACGCCGGCTTCGGCATGAACACCTATGCCGACGATGTGGCTTCGTTCGTCGTGCAGGAGATGGTCAAGAGAGGTATGAAGTGATTCTAGTTTCAGATTTCTGAAACTGGAAGTTTAGAGTTTAGAGATGAGAGATTAGTGATTAGTGGATTGCTGGTCGATAATCTTGAGACAAGAGAATGAAATAACTTTTTAAAAACATATAATTAATCTCAAATAACTATTTACATTATGGATAAATATCAAATGAGAGAAGTCATCGCCAAACGTGCCGCCAAGGAGTTGCACGATGGTGACGTTGTGAATCTGGGTATCGGTATTCCCACATTGATTCCTAACTATCTGCCCGAGGGCGTTTCGGTAACCTTGCAGACCGAGAACGGTGCCATGGGTATGGGCCCCACCCCCGAAGAGGGCAAGGAGGACAAGAACCTGATCAACGCCGGTGGTGGCGCCATCACGCTGAATCCCGGTGCCTGCACCTTTGACTCGGCCACCTCGTTTGCCATCATTCGTGGCGGTCACGTGAACGTGTCGTTCCTGGGCGCTCTGCAGGTTGACGAGAAAGGTAACCTCGCCAACTGGATCATCCCCGGCAAGATGGCTCCCGGTATGGGCGGTGCCATGGACCTCGTTGTGGGTGCCAAGCGCGTGATCCTGACGATGGAGCACACCCAGAAGGGTAACCCCAAAATCTTGAAGGAGTGCACATTGCCTCTCACCGCTGCCGGTCAGGTCAACATGATTATCACCGAGATGGGCGTTATGGACATCACCCCCGAGGGCATCGTCCTGCGCGAGCTCCATCCCGAGTTCACCGTCGAGGATGTACAGGCTGCCACCGAGGCCAAGCTCATCATCTCGCCCGACCTGAAACCCATGGACGTTTAATCCCGTCACCCGAGTCATGGAATATAATTTCTTGAAGATTGAGCACAACAACGGTGTCACCGTGTTGACGATTTCGGCGCCCAAGACCTTGAATGCCCTGAATTCGAGCATCCTCAAGGAACTGAACGACTTTATCGACAACCTGGAGCCCACCACGCGCGTGCTCATCATCACCGGCGACGGCGAGAAGTCGTTTGTTGCCGGAGCCGACATCTCGGAGATGGTTCACCTGAACGAAGCTCAGGGCCATGAATTCGGCCGCCTGGGCGCTCAGGTGTTCCGCAAGATCGAGGTGCTTCCCATCCCCGTCATCGCTGCCGTGAACGGCTTTGCGCTGGGTGGTGGCTGTGAGCTGGCCATGTCTTGCGACATCCGCATCTGCTCGGCTAATGCCAAGTTCGGTCAACCCGAGGTGGGCTTGGGTATCATCCCCGGCTTCTCGGGAACCTATCGCCTGCCCAAACTCATCGGCCAGGGCTATGCCAAGGAGATGATCTACACAGGCAAGGTGATCCGCTCGGACGAGGCCCTGCGCATCGGTCTGGTCAACGCCGTCTATGAGCCCGCCGAACTGATGGGCAAGGCGATGGAAATGGCCGCCATGATGCTCAAGAACGCGCCTGTGGCCATCGGCCTGGCCAAGCAGAGCATCAACGAGGGTTATGACCTGGATGCCGACGGCGCCATCGCTCTGGAGAACAAACTCTTCGGCAAGTGCTTTGCCACGGCCGACCAGAAGGAGGGCATGGACGCTTTCCTCAACAAGCGTGAGGCTTCTTTTAAGGGAGAATAATAAACATTAATCAATACAATAATTAATTATAGAACAGATTATGAAAATTTGTGTTATTGGAACAGGTACGATGGCTAAGGGTATCGTCAAGGCTTTTGCCGCCAAGATGCCCGTGGTCATGAAGAGCCGCACTCAGGAGAGTCTTGACAAGGCTATGGCTTCGATTGCCAAGGGTTACACCAAGCTTGTCGAGAAAGGTAAATTCACTCAGGAGAAGATGGATGGCATCATGGCCAACATCTCCACCACGACCGACTATGCCACCTTTGCCGATGCCGACCTCGTTATCGAGGCTGCTGTCGAGAACATGCAGTTGAAGAAGGACGTGTTCATGGAGCTTGACAAGATCTGCAAGCCCGAGACCATCTTCGCCACCAACTCGTCGTCGCTCTCCATCACCGAGATCGCTGCTTGCACCAGCCGTCCCGCACAGTTCATCGGTTGCCACTTCTTCAACCCCGCCGACCGCATGGCGCTCGTCGAGGTCATCAAGGGCCAGCTCACTAGCGAGGAGACCGCCAAGTGCATCGTTGATCTGACGACCGAGATCGGCAAGACCCCCGTGCCCGTTAACGAGGCCCCCGGTTTTGTCGTTAACCGCATCCTTATCCCGATGATCAACGAGGCAGTGGGTATCCTGGCCGACGGTATCGCCAGCGCCGAGGATATCGACAAGTGCATGATGCTGGGTGCCAACCATCCCATGGGCCCGCTCGCCCTGGCCGACCTCATCGGCAACGACGTGAACCTCGCCATCATGGAGGTGCTCTACAACGAGTTCGGCGATCCCAAGTATCGTCCTCACCCGCTGCTGCGCAAGATGGTGCGCGCCGGTCTGCTGGGCCGCAAGACGGGAGAAGGCTTCTATAAGTATTAATCATTATCAGTCCTTAGTTTTTAGTCTTCGTTCCATAGCCTCTTAGCAGTTCACCGTTGGCGGATGCCAACTGGGACTAGGGACTAAGGACTAGGGACTAAAAACTAAAAACTAAGGACCAGAAACTAGAAACTAATATGGATTTTAGCTATTCTAAGACTGAACAACTGTTCTTGCAGATGGTTCGCTCATTTGCAGAGAACGAGGTGAAGCCCCTTGCCGCCGAGATCGATGAGCAGGAACGCTTCCCTATCGAGACCGTCGAGAAGATGGGTAAACTCGGTATGATGGGTATTCCTATTCCCAAGCAGTATGGCGGTGCCGGTGGTACCGTGCAGATGTATATCATGGCTGTTGAGGAGCTGTCCCGCGTGTGCGCGACGACGGGTGTTGTCCTCTCGGCCCACACCTCGCTGTGCATGGCTCCCATCCTGGAGCACGGCACCGAGGAGCAGAAGATGAAATACTTGCCCAAGCTCGCTTCGGGTGAGTGGATTGGCGCCTTTGGTCTCACCGAGCCCAATGCCGGTACCGATGCCGCCATGCAGCAGACCACCGCTGTCGATGCTGGCGACCACTGGGTGCTCAACGGCTCCAAGATTTTCATCACCAACGCTTCTAACGCCCACGTGTTCATCGTGATGGCCATGACCGACAAGTCCCAGGGCACCAAGGGTATCTCGGCCTTCATCGTCGAGAGAGACATGCCCGGCTTCTCCATCGGCAAGAAGGAGTTGAAGATGGGTATCCGCGGCAGCGCTACCTGTGAGCTGATTTTCGAGAACTGCATCGTGCCCAAGGAGAACCTCCTCGGCCAGCTCGGCAAGGGCTTCAAGATTGCCATGATGACGCTCGACGGCGGCCGCATCGGTATCGCCTCGCAGGCCCTCGGCATCGCTCAGGGCGCTATGGACGAGACCGTGAAGTACACCAAGGAGCGCAAGCAGTTTGGCCGTGCTATCGCCAAGTTCCAGAACACCCAGTTCCAGATGGCCGACCTCAAGACCAAGGTCGAGGCTGCCCGTCTGCTCGTGCGCAGTGCCGCATGGAAGAAGGACATGCACCTGCCCTACAGCGCCGATGCCGCTATGGCAAAGCTCTTTGCTGCCGAGACCGCTATGGAAGTGACGACCAAGGCCGTACAGTTCCACGGTGGCTATGGTTACACGCGTGAATATCCTGTTGAGCGCATGATGCGTGACGCTAAGATTACCGAGATCTACGAAGGTACATCCGAGGTTCAGCGCATGGTCATCGCCGGTCAATTATTTAAATAAACGAGTCTCTAGTCCCTGGTCCATAGTCCTTAGTCACAACTATAGGCGATAGACCGGAAACTAGAAACCAGAAACCAGAAACTGAATTATGAACATTATAGTTTGTGTAAAACAAGTCCCCGACACCACCGTTGTCAAGATTGACCCCGTGAAGGGTACTTTGATTCGTGAAGGCGTTCCCAGCATCATGAACCCCGATGACAAGGGTGGCCTCGAGCTCGCTTTGAGACTCAAAGACCAGTTCGGTGCCAACGTCACCGTTATCTCGATGGGTCCGCCCCAAGCCGATGTCATGCTGCGCGAGGCACTCGCTATGGGTGCCGACCGTGCCATCCTGCTGAGTGACCGCAAGTTCGCCGGCGCCGATACGCTGGCCACTTCCTACGCCCTGTCGGGCCTGTGCCGCGTGCTGGACTATGACCTCATCATCGCTGGCCGTCAGGCTATCGACGGTGACACCGCCCAGGTGGGTCCCGAGCTCGCCGAGCACCTCGACCTGCCCCAGATCACCTACGTGGCCGATGCCAAGGTGCTGCCCAACGGCAACCTGCAGGTGGACAAGGAGAACGAGGACGGCGTACAGGTTCTCGAGGTCGAGGGCAAGTGCCTGCTGACCGTGCTGGCCTCGGCCTTTGATGCCCGCTACATGAGCGTGAGCGGCATCATGGAGGCCTACGACAAGGAAGTCGAGGTATGGAGTGCCGACAAGATCGACGTCGAGGAAGGCAAGCTGGGTCTCGCCGGTTCGCCCACCAAGGTGTTCAAGTCCTTCCCCAAGGCCATGAAGGCTCCGGGCGAGGTTCACGAGGTGACTCCCGAAGAGGCTGTTGAGCTGATTGTCAATCAACTGAAAGTTAAACACATTATCTAAGAGGAGTTTATAGTCCCTAGTCCTTAGTTGTTAGTTGTCAGCTACTGGCGGATGCTAACTAAGGACCAGAAACTAAGGACTAAAAACTAAAAAACTGAATATTATGGATAAGAAAGATTATAAGAACGTATTCGTTTTTGCTGAGCAGCGCGAAGGGGTCATCCAGCCCGTTGCACTCGAACTTTTAGGTAAGGCCCGCGACCTGGCCGACGCCCTCGGTGAGAAGGTGGTGGCTATGCTCCTGGGTGAGGGTATCAAGGACCAGGCTCAGATGCTCATCGAGCAGGGTGCCGACGAGGTCATCGTGGTTGATGCCCCCGAGTTGAAGGACTTCCTCAGCGAACAGTATTCACAGGCTGTCGGCCAGATCATCCTGGACCGCAAGCCCAGCATCGTGCTCTATGGTGCAACCACCATCGGCCGTGACCTGGCACCGCGCATCGCTTCGCGCCTCAAGACCGGTCTGACCGCCGACTGCACCAAGCTCGAAATCGAACCCGATGCCAATGGTGAGCCCGAATTCCGCATGACGCGTCCCGCATTTGGCGGTAACCTGATGGCTACCATCATCTGCCCGAACAACCGTCCGCAGATGTCGACCGTGCGCCCCGGCGTGATGCAGAAGATGCAGCGCCAGGCTGGCCGCGAGGGCACCGTTACCGAGTTCGCTCCCAAGTTCGACGCCAGCAAGTTCAAGGTGAAACTCGTCAAGACCATCAAGGCCGACAAGCAGATGGCCGACATCGCCGAGGCCAAGATCCTCGTCAGCGGTGGTCGCGGTGTGCACGACAAGGAAGGCTTCGACAAGCTGCAGGCTCTCGCCGACGTGCTCGGCGGACAGGTGGCTTCGTCGCGTGCTATGGTCGATAACGGCGTGATGCCTCACGAGTGTCAGGTGGGCCAGACGGGTAAGACCGTGCGTCCCAACCTCTACATGGCTTGCGGTATCAGCGGTGCCATCCAGCACCTCGCAGGTATGGAGGAGAGCGATTTCATCATCGCCATCAACAAGGACAAGTTCGCTCCCATCTTCAGCGTTGCCGACCTGGGCATCGTAGGCGACCTCCACAAGATTGTCCCCATGCTCACCGAGCGCATCAAGAAAGAACTCGAGAAATAAACCAACCCCCAACAACAGTTCCCCCTCTAAGATTAGAGGGGGCCAGGGGGCGTTGATAACCCCAATAACCAAGGGCGGGCGCCACCACGGCATCCGCCCTTGCTTTTTTCACGCCAGCCTCCCCAAAAAGAGAAGAACAAGAGATAAAGTGAGTCCAATAATAATAAAGTGCTGATACTCAATTCCCCCCTCTTGCTCAAGAGGGGGTGCCCGTTAGGGCGGGGGCGTTCGTCATATAGCGACAAATAACCCTATTCGGTAGCATCAACGCCCCCTTGCCCCCCTCTAATCTTAGAGGTGGAGTTGCTAACGCTCTGATTGATAATCAGTGATTCTGTTGAACTCACGTTAGATACTAAGCTATCCGGCAACCTCTCTTTTTTCTCCCATGTGCGTGTAGGGCCTCGCCTTGGCGTGGCCGTCCGGGTGCGTGTGCACATGAGAAAAAGGGTAAAAAGGAGAAAATGGATTGATGTCTGCTTTCGGCCGAAGTGGCAGGGTGGGGTGTTGGCATGGTTTTTGTTGCTGCGATGGTGTTATGAAAAAGAAAAAGAAGAAACAGCCTGTCAACATGGACGACGTGATCAAGGCGATGCGCCGCGGTAACCGTGAGGGCGAGCAGGAGGTGCTGGGCCCTGGTTTCCACGCCACCAGCCGCGTCCACCGCTCCAAGAAAACCTATACCCGCAAACTCAAGCACAAGGACGGCGAGATGGACTGACTGCCCGGTCGACTAGCGGTCGGTCTGTGCCGTGACTGTGTCGCGGCCTTTCGGGAATTGATATTTTTGTTGTATCTTTGCGACATCGTTCAATTTTAATGAGATTCAAGATGAGATACGTTAAGATGGTTGCTGCAGCCCTGGTCGTGATGACAGGCCTGCTCACGGGCTGCAAGAGTGCCCAACAGACGGCGCTGGCTAAGGACCCGACGATGGATTCGAGCCAGTTTGTGAACATCACCGACGTGGTGCCTGATGCGATTCTGGAAATCCGCTACTTCAGCACCTACAACTTTGTGGGGGCACGCATCGACGGCTATGAGGAGCCCGTCGCCCTGATGACGCGTGTGGCTGCCGACAGCCTGCGTGCCGCGAGCGATGACCTCAGGCGCCACGGCTACTGCATCAAGATCTATGATGCCTACCGTCCGCAACGCGGTGTGGATCACTTCATGCGTTGGGCCCTGGACGTGAACGATACCGTCACCAAGGCCTATTTCTATCCCCGCTTGACTAAGAAAGAGGTGTTCGACGGCGAGTATGTGGCCACCAAGAGCGGCCATTCGCGCGGCTCGACAATCGACCTGACCATCGTGGACATGAAGACCGGCAAGGAGGTTGACATGGGCGGCACGTTCGACTGGTTCGGCATCGAGAGCCACCCCGACTACGGCGGCGGCAACCCCGAGACGCTGGATTTCCAGCAGACGGTGCCCACGTTCACCAGCGAGCAGTTCTACAACCGCATGGTGCTGCGTGCCGCGATGCTGCGTCACGGCTTCAAGCCCCTGGACAACGAGTGGTGGCACTTCACGTTGAAGAACGAGCCTTTCCCCGACACCTACTTCAACTTCCCGGTGCGCACGCTCCCGAGCGCCAAGTAGTTTTTTCAGGAATCTAAGTTAACTCAGAGAATTCAAGAGAGCTCGAAGGACCGTAAGTCCTCCGAGCTCTGTCTTGTCGCGCGGGTGCGGGTCATTTTTTCTGGATCACGTCATTCTCGCCGCAGGGCATGTAGATGGTGTCACCCATCAGGGAGAAGGGCGCCTTGATGAGGTAACGCTGGCGCTGGGCCTCGAGAGGCACCGTGAGCCTTACTTCGCCCTTGGCGTCAGAGGTTACCTGCTGTCCGGCAATCGTGACGATGCAGTTCGGGATTCCGGCCTCGGTCGCGGGGTTCCACAGCGTGAAATGTACATTACCATAGACCTTGGCATCGCGGTTGATGTTGAGCTTCACGTCGCGCGAGAGTTTCACCGTGGTATCCAGCGGCTGGAAGTCGGGTGCCTCGAAGGTAACGTGCGCCTCCTGCCCCAAGAAACGGTGCGGGATGTTGGCGAACAGGGCGGCAGCGTTGGCATGGATGGTGTCCATCTTGGTCTCGTTGTCGAGCGTCAAGGTGACCACCGCATCATGCAGCGGCGGCAGCTGATCGTTGATGATGGAGACCTCGTTCAGCCCCAGGCGGGCGTCAAACGGCTGGTTGGACATCCACACCCATCCCAGTGCAGCCAGCACGGCCAGGGCACCGATGGCCCACGCAATGGCAAGATTGATGAGCAGGCGTTTGTGGCGCTGCCAGATGGCGTCGAACTCCACGCCCATCATCTTCGATATCAGCTGCACATAGGCACGCTCCTTGTTGAGCCACGGCGAGCGAAAGTTCTTCTCGTGGATGTTCACTCCCAGAATCTCGGGCATCCCCAGCTCCTTCAATTTGGGGTGGAAGCACTCCGTGTCGGGATTGCCGCTGTTGGGCAGGCCGTCAACAATGAAATAATGAATCTTATCGGCACGGCCCAGGCTGTGGAAATACTCGATTTCCTTGCCCACCCACTCACTCTTGGCCGAGTTGGGCGAACCGATCACAATCAGGTGCTTGGAAGCCCGCAGACGCGACTTCAGCTCTTCGGTCAACCCGCCAGGTTGAATGTCGTTAGGCGCGAAGAAGACAGGGCGCATCGGCTTGCGTTCCCATCCGTGTTCGGCGCACAGTTTTTTGGGCATCCGGTAATTCTCCAGTTTTTTCTGGAGGCGTTTGCCCCATTTAGTGTCTTTCGAGCTGTAGCTGATAAAGGCAAAATACCCCTTATTCGGCTCCATCTCATCATTCCTCATTTGTTCTCTCTCTTCCATTGTTCATATTGAGTTGTTTAGTTACGAATTCGATATTATTCCTTGTTGAATGTGCTTCTTGGCTTTCAACACCATAGACGTTCTCTTGTATTTCAAGAGTTTTATAAAGATATTCAAGAGCTTTATTATAATCGCCTAGCTGGTAGTATGCTATACCAATATTATTATAATTTCTAGCAATAGTGGGATGATCTATTCCTAATAATTCTATTTGGATATCTAATGCTTTTATTGAATACTCAAAAAACTTATCGTAATTACCTAATTTATAGTAAATCATACTAATATTGTCATTTATTTTAGCAGTAGTGGGGTGTTTAGTGCCCAAAACACTATTATAGATATTAAGTGCCATACTAATAAACTCTAAAGCTTTATTATAATCACCTTGTCTATAATAAACAGTGCCAATATTGTTATAGCTTTCGGCTATATCGGGGTGCCTTTTTCCTAGGACTTGCTTGCGAATGTTCAGTGATTTAAGACCATACTCCAATGTTTTATCGTAATTACCATGCTCAAAGAAGAGTAGACTTATGTCGTTGTATGTTTCGGCTACATCAGGATGTTCATTACCCAATGCATTTTCTTTGATTTTGAGTGCCATTAAAAGGTATTCCAAAGCTTTATCAAAATCACCCATTTTGGAATATACAGTGCTTATTTCATCGTAGTAGATGGCAGTGTTTTGGTGTTCTTTTCCGAGCACTTTCTCTATAATTTCAAGTGCTTTAAATAGATATTCAAGAGCGTTATCATATTCACACTTTTCGATGTATAGCATACTAATGTTATTATATGTATCGGCCACATCAGGATGCTCGTTACCCAATGTCTTTTTTTTTATATCAAGAGCTTTTAAATAGTTGTCTAAAGCTTTGTCAAAATCGTGTATTATAAAGTAGTACACCGCGATATTATTATAAGTCGTGGCGCTTGATATCACTTCCTCATCCAATTGCATACCTAAAGTAATTCCAGTGGCTAGGTTCTCAGCATAGCTGTCAAAATCTCCTTGTTGTTTATAAGTATTACTGATTTTGAAGTATAAATTGGCGCATAATATTATTAGTTCGCGTTTTTGTGCTTCAAGGAGTTCTCTGTGATAGTATTTCAAGGCAAGTGGATAGTCTGCCAAATAAACTTTGATGAAATCCCCTGCTGATTCTTGCCACTCGAGGTTGGTGGTGTCGAGGGCGGCGCGAAGTTCAAGGTAGAGGGCGGCAGAATCGTTTTGGTGGTCCATCGCGAATAATTCATAGCGGTGGTAGCAGTCCTGGGCGATCTCGTCGCGGTCTTTTTGCTCCAGGGCCTCGCTTTTCTCCAGATTATCGCGTACTTCAACATTGGCCTCGTGTTGCTTGTTGAGCCGGTCAATGCGGGCGTTGATGTCGCCCTTGGTACGCAGCATGGAGTCGGCCTCGGTGAGTCGGCTGTTCAGGATGCAGTCGCTGATGCGCAGGTTAAACTCATCCAGTTCGTCAAAGTCAATCTTAGTATAGCGCTCGGCCATTTCTTTGATGAGTTTCTCATTACTCTCTTGCTCGGCATAGAGCCGTTGTAATTCCTTGCGGTAATCCTCTTGTGATATTTTGTTTTGGGCCTTGAGGCCTTCAATCTCATCTTCTCGGGCATGCAGTTTCTTTTGCAATGTGTTACGAATCTGTCTTTCTTTCGCAAGTTTGTCGTCGGCCTGCTCGGTAGGTATCACCAGCGCTAAGGTGATGGGGTTAGATGAGTAGGTGTATTGTCTGGTGATTGCCTCAGGGTCAATGAGTATGTAGCCCTGTTTCTTCACACTTTGGATAAAAAACTTGTTGCCTGGAACAGGGAACGAAAATGTGCCGTCAGCACCAGTTCTCACCGCGGTGCGCCCCTTGACCTGCACAGTGGCCCCGGCAATTCGTTTACCGGCAATCACTTTGCCGTTACTAGCCAATCGCCCAGGCGTCTTGACGACGCCATGCTGGGTTTGGGCGACGGCGCAGACCCAAGTGAAGATGGTGCATAGCGTCAGCAATATAAGTTTCTTTTTCATCTTGTACTGCAGGTTTTAAGAGGTTGAGGTGGTGTGGGTTACACAAACTAGTGAAACGGCGGGTGCTAGAAGCTGATTTTTTTCCAGGCGTCGTTTTGGACTGAGGTGCTGGTCTTGGGCGTTTGGCGCTTGCGCAGGTCGAGGGTGGGGGCGACGTTGCTCACGTTCTTCTCGATGGTCTCGGACAGCTTGCCGTAGGTGACCATGCCTTGGGTGTCTTGCAGCTCCTTGAGCAGGTAGTAGGTGAACAGGCCGTGTCCTTCTTCCTGATAGCTCTGGGCGGTCTCGTTGCCGTGGGCTGCCGAGAAGACGATCATGTTGCCGGTGGTGGGCTTGGCGTCCTCGGCCTCTACCTCGACGGCTCGCTCGATGCTCAGGCCCTCGTTGTCACGGTTCACGCCGCTGAAACAGGCGTCGATGAACATTGTCACGCGGTCAAATCCCAGGCTGCCGATGGTGGCGTAGAAATCGTCGAGGGCAATGCCTTGATGCGGCTTGGTGCCCTTCACGTCGGTGGGCAGCAGATAGGACTTGTTGTTGTCGTCGAGGTCGGGAGCTCCATGACCGGCATAATAGACGATGAGTCGCTTGAAGCGGCGGTCGGTGATCTCGTTCTTGAGCCAGTCCCGCATCTCCTGCTCGAGCATCATGTGCTTGGTGGCGTTTTTGACAAGATGTATGTTCTCGGCTGGGATGCCCAGGGTTTTCTTGCAATATTCTGAGAAGACTTGCGCATCGTTGATGGCAAAGGGCACATCGGACACGAAGGTGTATTTCTCGTTGCCGAAGATCAGGGCATAGGTGTCGTTGCGTGCCACTCGTCCAGTAGGGATGTCGGTGTCCACTTTTGAAATCCTGTTCATATCGGATTTGTGGGGCAGAGACGCTTTCAGACAGATTTCGACAGATTCTTTCGACAGGCCGTACTCGGTGCAATTCACCGTGTTGATGTTGTCGGGCAGATTGCGTATCTCGCCCTTGTAGTACTTGTGAGTCGCATGGCCGTCCTCATTCACCTCGGTGGCAAACACAGCCTTGCCGAGCAGCGCATTGTCGCCGATCTCAACCAGGCTCAAACTCGTGCAGGACAAGAAGGCTTGATCCTCGACACGGGCCAGGTTGGGAATCCTTACCGACCGCAGCGACGAGCAGTTGGCAAAGGCGATGGTCTCGATGCGCTTGACGTTGACGGGAATGGAGAAATTGAACAGGTTGCGGCAGTTGAGGAAGGCACCCCAACCGATTTCCCACAAGAAGGCGTCCATGAATTCGACGGTGTTCAGTTCCTCGCAGTTGGCGAAGGCGCAGGAACCGATACGGCCGATGCCTGTCCCGACAACGACCTTGCGGATCGCCAGCTTCTGTTTCACCCAGGGGGCGATGTTCTTCTTGAGGTCATAGTCGGGCATCTTGGCTGCGTTTTTCTTGTTGTGCGACGAGTTGGTCAGGAACAGCGTGCGGCCGTCAAATTTCCAGTCAATGCCGTTGCCGCAGTTGCCCGAGCGGGAGTCGGTGCCCTGGGCTGCCGCAATTGCAGCCCACAGCATCATGATCGAGAATAAGCAGAGTAGTCTTTTCATTGTTTAATGCCATTAAGGTTGACGAGGCTTTTTTCGGATAGTGGTGAGAGGATTCGGGCGTATGTTTTGATCAGAAGCGGAATTGCAGGTAAACGCGGGACATCTCCTGCTTGAGTTTCAGTTTGCCCGTGTCATATAACGAGTCCACATGCTTGTACTTCAAGCTACCGGCATTGCGCAGCTCATAGCCCACGCCGATGAAACTCCAGCTCAGGTTGGCGCCGAAAGAGGTCATCAGGCCATGTCCCCAAGTTGTCTGGGCCTTCTTGTCGCCATCCCTGTTAACCACGTCGTGAATGAAAGTGGCGCCGATGTCGTAACCCAGGTGGAAGTAGAGTTGCAGGCGAACCTTTTGCGCTCCGCTGCTGTTGACGGTCGTGAAGGGATAGAGCGTCAACGACGGGCCGACCGACATACCGTAATCAATCGAGGTCTTCTTGTGGTGCCAGGGCATGTTGAGCATCTGTTCGCCACGGGTGAAGCCGGCAGGTTCAGCACTGGCGTCGTAGCTGTTGTAATTTAAATCCAACCAGGTGTAATCAAGGCCGATGAACAAGACCGAACCCAGCGGTTTCTTGTGGAAATTGAATGTTCGGCCCCATTGCAGACCCACACCCAGCTTGTTGTCAAACTTATTGTCGATCTTGCCCGATGTGCCGGGGAATTCCTTCGACGAGAGCTTTGTAATGTCGTAGCTGATGTTCAGGTAGGTGTTCTGATTCCAGATGTCGCGCAGGCGTGCCGAGTTGTCGTTGTTGGTCTTGGTCTCCGACTCCATGTTGATGATGTCGTTCAGGGTCGTGATTGTCGTGTCGCTGGGCGTGTTGGCGCTGGCAGTCAACACTCCGACTAAAGCGAATAACGCAAAAATGATTTTTTTCATTGTAACAGTGGTTTTATAAAGTGATTAATTGTTAATAGTCTAGGTGTTAAGTTATTGTTGTTGAAGTATTTGTCTGATTCTTTGAACATCGGCCTCACGCTCCTTGGGTATGATGCCCAGACGCTCAAACTCCTCCAGGTCGTCAAGGAAGGTATCTTTCAATTCCGTGCGATATTGCTTGTAAATAGCCTCGGCCTGGCCGTAGTCGCCCTTGAACAGCAGGCTCGCTGCCAGGTTGGCCCAGATGAACAGCTTGCTGCTGTCGCAGGCCAGCCCCTCGCGGGCATAGTCCATGGCTTTGTCGAATTGTTTCATCAGCAGGGCATGGTTCGACAGGTTGCCCCATGTGCGGGCCACGTCGGCTCGGTAACTGTCGGGATCCTCTTGCGCCAGTTGCTTGTTGATGGCCAGTTCCTCCTGATACATCTTCTCGCTTTCGGCCCATTGTTGACGTCTGTCAAGGATCCTGGCGATGTTCCTCAGCAGCTTGGCCTCGTCGGGCAGATAAGTCTGCGGGGAAACCGATGCCAGGTCGCGGTAGATGCCCAGGGCCTCGGTGAACAACTGTTCGCTCTTGTCGAGTTTCTCTACCTTATACAGGCGAATGGCCTGCTCAAACAGCATTTTGCCCAGCTGGGGTTTGTAGATGAACGCTTTGTCGTCGGCCAGCCAGCGATAGACCTCAAGGGCTTGGTCGCAGGCCTCCTCGCCTTCGTCATAGCGCCCCGCGTCATTGTATTGTTTGGCCATGTTGGTCAGGATGACACCCAGCTGCGGATAGTAAAGCTGTGGATCCTCGCTCGCCAGGTCACGGTAAATCTGCGCGGCCTCCTTTTGCATCTGCTCACATTCCACGGCACGGATGCTGTAGCGGTGATACATCGATGACAGGTTGTTGAGCGTGGCAGCGACATTGGGCAGATAGGTCGCGGGATGCGACTCGGCCAGGCGACGGTAGATGCCCAGTGCGTTCTGGTACATCTCCTCGCTGTCGGCCTCATATTGATTCTCGTCGTACAGCAGGCCCAGATTGCTCAGCACCGATGCGACTTGCGGAATATAGGTGGCGGCATCCTCGAGGGCATAGCGCCAATAGATGTCGATGGCCTCGTTGAACAACGCCTCACTCAGGTCGATATCGGTCGATGAGATGGCGATGTTGTTGAGCGTCGAGGCCACAAACAGGTCATAAGCCTCGGGATTCTCGGTGGCCAGTCGCTTGAAGATGGCCAAGGCCTCGTTGTACATGCCCACGGCCTCGGCTTTGCGGCCCTGCTCCATATACAGGGTGGCAGCGTTGTTGAGGGCCATGGCCAGCACACCCTCGTGATCCGGGTCGACCTTAGCCATGGTTCGGGCCAGTTCCAGCGCTCGTTGGTTGTAGAGCACCGCCTTGGCCGTCTCGCCACGGTTTTGGAAATATCGACTCGCATCAAATTGCCATTGCATGTTCTGCTGGTCAAGGTTGGCACGTTTCTCGATATATAGGGCGGCACTGTCGTGCTGGCTCTCGATGACGAATTTCTTGAAGAAGTTATAGCAGTCTTGGGCCACATCGGCTTTCTCGGACTGGGTGCCGGCGATGCTCAGTTCCAGGTTGGCTTGACGTTGAGCAATTTCGGCCCTCTCGTTGGCCTGGGCCGCTTCCTGTTCATGAATCTTGGCGATGCGGCTGTCCACATCACCCTTGCTGCGCAGCATCGAGTCGGCCTTGACGAGTTCTCCGTCAAGGATATAGGAGCTCACTTGCTGATTGAAGGCGTCCAGCTGGTCGTAATCCACATTGGCATAGTGCTCGGCCATGTCGCTGATCAGACGGCCGTTCTTATCCTGCTCCTTATACAGGGCCTCCAGCGTTTTGCGGTATTCCTCCTGTGTGACCTTGTTCTGTTGCTTGAGCAGTTCCAGGGCCTCTTCCTTGGTGTGCAGGCGTTGTTCCAGCGTGCGCCTCAACTGGCGCTCGGCGATAAGTTTGTCATCCGCCTTCTGCTCGGGAGACACCATCACGATGATCAGCGGGTTGGACGAATGGAAATAGACCTTCAGCAAGATGTCCGGGTCGAGCAGCGTATAGCCATTCTTCTTGACCGACTGCAGGTGGTATTTACTCGACGGAATGGGGATGGAGAAAACACCGTTTTTGTTGCTCCTCACCGCATTGCTGCCCTTGGCCTGAATTGTGGCTTCGGCGATTCGTTTGCCGGCAATCACCTTACCGTCAGCCCCCTGCCGGCCCTTGGTTTTCACGTAGCCCGTCTGGGTCTGCGCCACCGACGCAAACACACACATCATCGCCACAAGTGTCATCACCAAGACCCGTCTCATCTTTCTCCAATCACTTGAACCCCGCAAATTTACAATTTATATTTCATTTTTTCAAACATGAGAGGCATTAATCCCTCAATCTGCTTTTAATTAATAAAAATGTGTGGGAATGGAGAATCGTCGAACTCACTGGGGTGGGTTCGACGATTCGGGGATTTGTCGGAATGTTTATTTCTTGGTCACTTGGCCGAACTGATGTTGAGCCGTGGATTGTGGCTCAACGTCTGGCGGGTGGGTGAGGGTTAGCGCAGGGTGAATGTCTTGCGCTGAACGTCGCGGCTGTTGGGGCCGACCATGACCTCGAAGTCACCGGGTTCGCAGACGTAGTTCAGGTCCTTATTGTAGAACTTGAGCAGGTCGGCGTTGACGGTGAAATTGACTGTGCGGCTCTCGCCGGGCTTGAGGCTGATGCGCTCAAAACCCTTGAGCTCTTGCACGGGACGGGCGATGCTGCCCACCATGTCGCGGATGTAGAGCTGGACCACTTCGGTGCCCTCGACGGCGCCGGTGTTGGTCACGGTGACACTGGCGGTGATGTTGCCGTCGGCGGTCATCGTGGTGCTGCTCAGCGTGAGGTCATTGTAGTCAAAGGTGGTGTAGCTCAAGCCGTAACCGAAGGGGAACAGCGGGTCGTTGGGCACATCCAGA
The DNA here is from genome assembly GCA_900317325.1 of uncultured Prevotellaceae bacterium. Taxonomy (GTDB): domain Bacteria; phylum Bacteroidota; class Bacteroidia; order Bacteroidales; family Muribaculaceae; genus Sodaliphilus. The sequence goes on along the minus strand of ONGE01000010.1, from coordinate 68,256 downwards.
TAGTTGGTGGTGAACTTGGTGAACCAGTGGGGATTGGGACGGCCCGTGTTCAGGTGGTTGTAGTAGATGGGAATCTGGCCCACGCTGCGGGGCATCGTCACGGTGAGTTTGCCGCTGGGTGCCACGTCGCCAAAGACGACGTCACAGATGGCGTCGGCTGCCTCACTGCCGCCGAACCACACGTTGAGGATGGTGGGGATGTTCTCCACTTCCCAGTCCATGACGGTGGCGCGGCCCGAGAAGTTGAGCAGCACGATGGGCTTTCCGGTGGCCTTGAGGGCCATGAGTAGGTCCTTCTGGGCATCGAGGATGGTCAGCTCGCTGCGCGAACTGCTTTCGCCCGACATCTCGCTGGGCTCGCCCATGGCAGCGACAATCACGTCACACTCACGGGCAATGCGCAGGGCCTCGTCACGCATCACGTCAACAGGACGGTTGTCGCGCATTTCGCGTCCGAACATGGTCGAGTTTTTCTCCAGTTCGGCATCGTAGCAGATGTTGCAGCCCTTGGCATACATCACCTCGGCCTTGTCGCCCACGGCGCGTCGCATGGCCTCGAGCAGCGTGCTGTAGCGGTCGCTGGCGGCGGCAACGCTCCAGGTTCCGGGCATGTTGGCACGGGTGTTGGCCAACGGACCCACGAGGGCGATTTTGCCAGTGCGCTTGAGCGGCAGCACGTTGTCCTTGTTCTGCAGCAGCACAAAGGTCTCGGTTGCCAGACGGCGTGCGGCGGCACGGTGCTCATCGGTGTAAATCTCCTTCTTGGCACGCTTGGCGTCAAGGTAGCGATAGGGGTCATCAAACAGGCCCAGCTTGTATTTAGCCTCGAGGATGCGGCGACAGGCCTTGTCGATTTCGGTCATGGTCACCTTGCCCTCACTCAGCGATTTCTCCAACGTGCCCAGGAAGCCGTCGGCCACCATATCCATGTCGGTACCGGCCTTGAGAGCCAGCGCCGAGACGGTCTGCAGGTCACCCATGCCGTGGTTGATCATCTCGCTGATGGCGGTGTAGTCGGTCACCACAAAGCCGTTGAAGCCCCAGCGGTCGCGCAGCACCTCGGTCATGAGCCAGCGGTTGCCCGTGGCAGGGATGTAATCAATGACGTTGAACGAGGTCATGAAACTGCCTGCTCCAGCGTCCACGCCGGCCTGATAGGGCGGGAAGTACTCGTTGAACATGCGCACGTGGCTCATGTCCACCGTGTTGTAGTCGCGGCCAGCCTCGGGGGCACCATACAGGGCAAAATGCTTCACACACGCCATCATGGTGGCTTTATCGGCCAGGTCGGCTCCTTGATAGCCCTCGATCATCGCGCGGCAGATGGCAGAACCCAAGAAGGGATCCTCGCCGTTACCCTCGCTCATGCGGCCCCAGCGTGGCTCGCGGCAGATGTCCACCATGGGGCTGAAGGTCCAGCAGATACCATCGGCTGTAGCCTCAATCGAGGCGATGCGTGCCGAGTTGCGGATGGCATCCATGTCCCAACTCATCGACATGGCAAAGGGGATAGGGAACACCGTTTCATAGCCGTGGATGACGTCCATACCGAAAATCAAGGGAATACCCAAACGGCTCTGCTTGACAGCGACCTCTTGCAACTGCCGGATGCTTTGCACACCCTTCATGTTGAACAGGCCACCCACCTGGCCGGCCTTGATTTTGTCAACCACGTTGCCGCTCACCGCCGAACCGGTGATGATGTCGCCGGTCACGGGCAGGTTGAGCTGTCCGATTTTCTCTTGCAGGGTCATCTTGCCCATCAATTCGTCGATGAACTGGTTCATCTTGGCTTGGTCGGTAGCGTGTGCCGTCAGGGCGCCCAGCGCCACAGCCACAAAAAATAAAATGCTTTTCAATTTCATCATATCATATAATTTTAGTCATTACTTTCAATTTGTGGTCTAGAGTACCTAGACTAACTGGATTATTTAGAGTACTGGGTAAATCCCAGTTTGTCAAGACCCTGTTGCACCTCGGGGCAACTCATGAACAGGCGCCAGAGCAGTCCGGTGCGGTAGTTCTCGATCATCGGCGCGATGGTGCATTGGTCAATGGCCAGATAGCGGGGCAACGTCCAGCCGCTGGCGGGACTGAAAGCGTCATAGAAACCATATTTGCCCCAAATCGACTCGCCACGGCCGTAGAACCCCTTGAGTGCCGCCATCGATTGCTCGGGCGTGTAGGGGAACGAGGACAGCGCCGCAGTGGGCGTGATGACTCCCAAGTCATTGCCGGGACTGTGGGCCGAATAGCCTTCGGTCGAGTAACTGGCGGTCAATCCCCAGCAATCGGGGCCGTAGCCGGTGTAGTGCTTGGGGTTGTCAACACAATACTGATAGTTGCTCAAGGCGTGATTGCGCACTACGTTCCAATAGTCGGCATATTGGTCCTTCAATCCCTTGGGATTCAAGCCTATCCAGCTGTAGTGCGCCCAGAATAACGGGCCGCCCGTCTGCTCCGCTCCGTTGTGCTTTACCTCCAGCGGGTAGCCATAGGGGGCTGCATCGCTCTTGATGCCACCGCTGCGGGCCCAGCCCTTGTGATAGCAATCGGCAGGAACAGTGTGGGTGGGAGATGCCGCTGCCAGCACATACACGATGAGGCACTCGTTATAGCCCTCAAGCGGGAAATTCATTTCCCACTCATACTGGGGCGACCAGTGCCAGTAGATGACATCCTGTCCCCCACGGGTGTACCAGTCAAACTCCATGCCATGCCACAGGGCGTTGATGCGCTGGACAAGGCTCTTCTCGGCATCGGTGTCACGGTTGAGGTACTGGCGGGCACACAGCAATCCCTGCATCAGGAAACTGCTCTCCACCAGGTCGCCGCCGTTGTCTTTCTGGCCAAACGGTTTCACCTTGCCCGTGGGGCCATGGAGCCAATGAGGCCACACGCCATGGAAACGGTCGGCGCGCTCCAGGAAATCCACGATGCGCGTGAGTCGTTCAACGCCCTGGTCACGGGTGATGAAACCGCGTTCCATCGCCACGATGAGTCCCGCGATGCCAAATCCGCTGCCGCCCGTGGTCACCACGTCCTGGTCATGCTCGGGGTATTGCCCGTCAAGATGGATGCGTTCACGGGCAAGCCCTGACGTGGGCTCGGCGCCGTCCCACATGTAGTTGAAGTGGATGCGCTCGATATAGTCCAGCATGGCATCATCGCTGACAAACGATGCGGGCCTCGTCTGCTCGTCTTGAGGCGTGGGTTCCTTGGGGACCGTGTTGCCGTCGCTCTTGCAGGCACCGATGGCCATGAGCAGGATGAGCACGAGTGATTTCAATAATGTCTTGTCCATATATACTCGATGTTAATGATTGATTCTGATAGTCTTGGAGCGCGGGCTGCAACCGGTTTCGGCCAGCGCCTCGATTGCGAAGTAGTAGTCGGTGCCCACATCCAGGCCACGCATGTCGTAGCTTGTGTCGCCGTTGACGGTGATGCAATGGTAGAGTTTGTCGGGAGCGGTGCCGAAGTAGATGTTGTAGCCGTAGGCGCCCTCTACAGCGGCCCAACTGATCAAGGCGTTACGGCGGTCGGCCTTGTCACGCTTGACAGTGAAGCGCTTGACCTCGGCGGGCAGGTTGCCGCCATAGTCCAGACCGAACACACGCACGTCGCTCAGGCAGAAATAACCGCCCGAGGGCATGTGGATGTTCTCGATGCGCAGGTAGCGTGTGTCGAGACACTCGCGCAACTCGATATAATCGTGGGGCACGTCGCGGTCATTGTCGCTCTTGTCGACCACCAGTGTCCATTGCTCACCATCATTGCTGGCGAGGATGCGGTACTGGTGGTAGATGTCGTTGGCGCGGTTGTGCTGCACCGTCTTGTGGTCATAGAAGTTGAGTTGAAGGGCACGCACCTCACGGATGCCGCCCAAGTCCATTTCAATCCACTCCTGGTCGCTGCCGCTCGCCGCACTCCAGTAGGTGCGCATGTTTTCGTCGGTAAGGCTGGCCGGGGTCAAGGTGCTGTCGCAACTCGACACGGTACAGTTTTTTTCGTAGGAAAGCAGCATCCAACCCGTGAAACGTTCCGATGGGTTAGAAATATCATTGACGGCATTCAACTGCGGATAGTCACCGAAGGCCGTGATGCAGTACATCACGCCATCATTGTCAAATCCGGTGGGGTAGAGCCCGATGCGCCGCTCAAACTTGTACTTGAGCGAGAGCATGCAGGTGCCCACGTGCCAGTAATTGCCCTTGAGGTCGGCGAAGGTGCCGCCGTGACCCACACCCTGCACAAACCCGCCGGGCTTGTAACTCATGGGATTGTGCTGCTGATAGGTGAACGGACCCAGCGGATTGTCGGAGACATAGACGCCGTCGGCATACACCTTGAACTCGGTGCCTGGAGCACCATACTGGAGGTAGTATCTGCCGTCATGCTTGGTCATGAAAGCGCCCTCGGTGAACGGTTTTAGCGTTACTTCGTCGTCATTGTTCATCCCGAAGCGTTCCCAACCATGGCGGTCGGGATGCAGCCGCACGAGGTCGTATATCTTGCTGATGGGGGTAAAGTCTTCGCGGCTGATTTCAACACCCTTGAGGGGATACTCGTTGCTCGAGCCGTAGTATTCGTAGAGGCGACCGTCATCATCCAGGAAGATGTAGGGGTCCCAAGTGGGCAGCGTGTTGCGTTCGATGGCACGGCGCCACCGTCCACTCTTGGGGTCGGTGGAATACCAGATGGGCAGGCCCTCATAGGTCGAGCCTGTATAGAACAGCGTGTCGCCCACTACCCACGCTGCGGGAGCGCACTCGTCGTCATCGGCGGGGTAGCGCTGGAACGAGGCTTGAACGAAGTCCCAGTCGCTCAAATTGCGGGAATAGTGGAAACCGCCCTGATTGGTGGAGAACAGGTAATACTCGCCCTTGTAGGTGAGCCCCATGGGGTCGGCGCTGGAACGGAACGAGCCGCCCTGACGCGTGTTGTTGTTCCATGGCTCATAGTTGTAGCTGATGTTGAGCGGATTGCAGTAGGTAACGCTGGCATTGTCGCGCGGATCATACCAGCGTGTGGCTTGAGCCTCGCGACGTGGAGTTGCGATGCTGCCACTGGTCTTGACAGGCAGCATGATGTTGACCTGCCGTTGACCGTTTTGACGAACCGCGATGGTCATTTCTTTGCCGGGATAGTGGACGCAGAGCAGGCTGTCGGTGTCGGTGCCCACGAGCGAGAAACGGCCCTGGGCATCGGTGTTGCAGTGGGCTGGACTGTAGAGCCACATCACGGTGGCGCCTTCCAGCGGCTGGCCTTGCTCGTCGGTCACCACGCCGGTCACGTCATATTGGGTGACCATGGGGATGTAGTAATCGCTTACCTGGCCCTTGACGACCTTGACCGAGTCGGTGCTGCCATGCGCGGTAAGTGCTGTACAAATGGCGATTGCGGCTATAAAACGGTTCATCGGGAAAGTTTTATGAAAATCAGGCAGGGTGATACCCTGGGGGTGTGACACCCTGCCTGATGATCGGTTAATGATTATCAGCGGGCTTATTCGTTCTTGGGCTCATTCTTGAGCGTGGGAACGGTCTGCAACTGGGTCAAGGGCAGGGGATAGTACTTCACACCCTCGTTCCAGCCAGTGAGCACACTGGCAGCCAAGCCAGTGCGGATGAGGTCGTTGTAACGCTCACCCCACTCGCACACGAGCTCCATGCGGCGCTCGTCGAGAATCTGTTCCGCAGTGACATTACTCATCGTGGGCATCTGTGCACGGGTTCTTACCAGGTTGAAGGGTTGGTCGCCGTTCTTGCCCTGGCGAACCTTGGCCTCGGCATTGATGAGCAGCACGTCGGCATAACGCAGGATGCGGATGTTGTTGTTCGAGCCGTACTTGCTGCGGCCGGGCGTCAACTGGTTGGTCGGTGTGTAGGCCTTACCGTTCCAGGTGTTGGTGTTGTTGACATTGCCCATCACATTGATTTCGTCGCCGTCGCGGGTAATCGTTCCGCCGAAGAGCACCGAAGTTTCCAGACGGATGGTCTCACCACGAGCTCGTGCCCAATTGATGAAGTTGTCGGTAATACCCACAAAGTTCCATCCACCCAGGTTACCGGGACCTTGGAATACAAACCACTGGTCGGCATCAACCATGTCGCCGCTACCCTGACCGAAGTCGGTGCACTGGCACTCAAAGAGGCTTTCGTTGCACAGCTTGCCGGGAATCTTGAACAGGTTGTAGAAATCGTTGTAGAGCTGGAACTTGTTGCTGCCGATGATGTCGTCGGTCAAGGCCTCGGCTTGAGCATATTCGCCTCGGTTCATGCGAATCTTGGCGGCAAGAGCCTCGGCGGTGTAGGCGGTGACGGCACCAAGGTGCGTGGCCTCGTTGGGACGTACCTTGGGGCAATTCTCAATGGCATACTGCAAGTCCTCGAGCATGTAACGCTCAACGGCATCCTTGGTCGAACGCGTGAGGTCACTCTGGTTGTTGTCGCGCAAGATAGTCACGTCGCCAAAGGCCTGAGTGAGCCTGTAGTAGGCATAGGCACGCAGGATGCGCACCTCGCCGCAATAAGCGCGGTAGGTCGCCCGGTCGGCGTCATTGCTGATATGCTCGGCATAGGAGTCGAGCGAGGTCAAGGCTCCGTTGGCTACCTTAATCATGCCATAATACTGGTTCCACATCTCATTCAGACCCCAGAACGAGTTGTCGTACTTGAAGTTGCCGAAGTCGACGAGCAGACCTTGGTCATCGACACGTCCACTCCACACATCGCCGTCGCGAACGATGGTCAAGGGCCAGATGACCCAGTGCATGCCACCGGTGCGCAGTTTAGCGTACACACCTGATACCGGCATGTACATCTCGCTTGTCTTGGTATAATCGACATCCGACTCGGGCAACGTGCTCTCGGGAAGAATGTCCATCCAGTCATTGCAGGAAGTGGCTCCCACCATCAACAAACCTGCAATCATGATATATTTCAAAAATTTCATTGTCTTTTTCTGTTTAATGATTGTTGGTAATGTGCTCATTTAGAAGTCGATGGTTACGCCAAAGGTGTAGGTCGCGGTCAGCGGGTAAACCTCGGTGTCCCAGCCCTCGGGATCGTTCAACTCGGGCGTGAAGCTGTTGGCCTTGAACAAGGTGAGGGGACGGTCGGCTGTGGCGCTCAGGCGCAGCGAGGGCAGGATGTAGCTGCCCATCTTGATGTTCCTGAAAGTGTAGCCGAGGGTCACGTTCTGGATGCGGAAGAAGTCAGCATCCTCGACAAAGAATGAGTTGACGCGCTGGTCACTCACGTTCCATGAGCGAATCCAACCCTGGGCCGACGGATACTTGTTGGTCGAGCCGGCACCGGTCCAGCGGTGAGCTACCTGGTCGTGGTCGAAGTTGTAGTTGGACTGGGCATAACGCAACGCACGCTTGCGGTTGTACATCTGAGCGCCGGCGTTGCCATAGGTGGTTACTGCAAAGTCCAGATTCTTCCACTGGAAACCAAGGTTGATGCTGTAGATGAAGTTGGGCAGGTAAGAACCCAGGGTGGTGCGGTCCTCGCCGTCAACGATGCCGTCACCGTTCAGGTCCTTGTACTTGAAGTCACCGGGCTGCAGACCGTTGGCCTGAGCCGTCTTGTCGGCGGCGCATTCCTGCTCGGTCTGATAGATGCCGTCAACCACGTAGCCGTAGAAGGAATTCATCTCCTTGCCCACAAACTGGTAGGTCTTGCCGCCTGCGATATACGGGTTGCCGGCAAGGCTCTTGACCTCGTTCTTGAGGTAGGACAGGTTGGCGGTGATGTAGTACTTGAAGTCGTTTCCCACACGGTCGGCCCAATTGATGCTCACGTCGACACCGGTGTTGAGAATCTTACCGATGTTCTGCAGCAGCGTGCCGTTCTCGAAGGGCAGGCGCGGTGCGATAACAGCCTTGCGGGTCATGCGGTAGAACCAGTCGATGTCAACGCTCAGGCGGTTGCGCAGGGTGGCGAATTCAACGCCCACGTTGGTCTCGTCAACAACCTCCCACTTCAGGTTGGTGAAGTAGCTGTTGTTCTGGAAACCGGCGATGGTTGCGTTGCCGAACACACCCGATGACCAGGTGCCGGTGGAAACCGAGCGGAAACCGTCGCTGGCGGGAACGGCATTGTTACCCAGGCGTCCCCAGCTGGCGCGCCACTTCAGGTAGTCGATGGCGTTCTGGTTGGCCATGAAGTCCTCCTTGCTCATCACCCAAGCGACACCGAACGAGGGATAGTAGCCCCAAGTCTCCTGGTACTTGCTCGTACCGTCGGCACGGAAGGTGGCCATGAACAGGTACTTGCCCATATAGTCGTAGTTGATACGACCAAAGTAGCTGTTGCTGCGGTAGCGGGTACCACCGTCGCTGGCGCGGCGGCTGTCGCTATCGGTGCTGATGCCGATGTACTTGTAGGCGTCGTCACCGTCCACGATACCGTAGCCGATGCCGTACAGGTTGTGGTACTTGTCCTCGCGCAGCGAATGACCCAGCATCACACCCAGGTTGTGATCACCGAAGGTGTCCTTGTAGGTCAGCACGTTGTCCCAAATCCAGTTGTTGTAGTTAGCCTCGTTCTTGCTCACCCACGACTTGTCGTTGCGCTGCACTGCACTCACGTAGTACTCGGGCATGTAGGTGCGGTTGTGGACAGCAGTGAAGTCATAGGAATAGCTGGTCTTGAAGTTCAGCTTGCTGGGAATGAAGGTGATCTGAGCGTAGAAGTTGGTCAGATACTTGTTGATGTCGTTCACGCTGTTCTGGTAGTTGGCCGTGGCAACCGGGTTGTAGAAGTTGTTGGTGAAGCCGACCGACTCGGGTGAACCGTAATGGGTGGGGAAGGTGTTGTCGTTCTTCTCGTCCATCACGGGATAGATGCCAGGAGCGTTGAATGCCTGTTGCCAAGCGGCATTGTTGGGCGTGCGTTGCTTGCCCTTGGAGAAAATGCCGTTGAAGCCCACCTTCAGCCAACTGGTGGCCTCGTAGTCGAGGGCGGCGCGGAAGTTCATTCGCCTGTAGTAGTTCTTCACATCCATGACACCATCCTGATGCAGGTAGTTGATGCCGAGTGAATAGGTTGCCTTCTCACCGCCACCGGTGATGGTGAGGCTGTGGTCGGTGATGGCTGCCGTGCGCAGCAACTCCTTGTACCAGTCGGTGTCTGAGCCGTAGGTCCAGTTGTGGAAGTCACCGCTGTAACTGCCGCCGTAGCGGTCGATCGAGGCCTTCATCGTCGATACATAGGCGTCGTAGTTGGCCTCCATCAGCATTGTGGCATATTCGCTTGAATTAGCCATCTTCAGCACGTTGGTGGCCTTCTGGATACCATAGTAGCCATTGTAGGTGATCTTGGCGGGCTGGTTCTTGTTGCCGTGCTTGGTGGTGATCAGGACGACACCGTTGGCGGCACGCACACCGTAGATGGCTGCTGCCGAAGCGTCCTTCAATACCGACATGTCGGCGATGTCGTTGGCGTTCAGGAAGTCGATGTTATCATAGAACATGCCGTCAACAACATACAACGGACTGCCGCTGGTGAACGAACCATTACCGCGAATGTGGACCTTAGGACCCTCGCCAGGGGTACCGCTGTTAACGACGTTCACACCTGCCACCTTGCCTTGCATGGCGGCCATGGGCGATGCCGTGGGAACGGCGAGCAGTTCCTCGCCCTTGACAACGCTGATGGGCGCCGTCAAGTCCTTGGCTTGTGCCGAACCGTAACCGATCACGACAACCTCATCAAGGTTGCGCACATCGTCCAGCAGCTGGACGTTCATCATCTCGCTGGCAACCATCTCCACGGCCTGCATGCCCATGAAGGTGAATTTCAGCGTTGCGCCATCGGGCACGTTGGCAATCTCAAAATTGCCGTCAAAGTCGGTGACTGCACCCATCGTGGTTCCGAGGACCTTGACGGTGGCACCGATCACGGGCTCGTTGACCTGGTCAACGACCGTACCTCTTACCGTAAGTGCCTGTGCGCTCACAATGGCGCAAGTCACAACGAGTAAAAGCATTAGGATTCTTTTTTTCATTCGTTTTAATTGATGTTAATGGTTGATAAATAAAGTACTATATCATCATTTTTTGCAAATATAGTTATTTTTCTTTAAAAAATAAATATTTCAAACAAAAATATAGCTTTTTATGTTCTTTTTATCTGTTTGTTTGGTCTTTTGGAAAATGATTTGATGGAAAGTATAAAAAAACATGCAGGATGCATTGAGTTCGCATCCTGCATGTAGTAATAGCGTGTTCTTGTCTGTTACTTGACTGTGAAGGTGGCCTTCAAGGGGAGGTTGTCGCTGGAAGTTCCCACGAGCAGCGTGCGCTGGCCGAGGGACGTGGCCCAGTCGCCACGGGTCTCGTCCCAGTACTGGAAGGCGCGGCCACCGATGGCGATGGTGACATCGCGGCTCTCGCCAGGCTGGAGTGTGACTTTCTGGAATCCTCGCAACTCCTTGACGGGCATATCAACAGCCGTATTGTGGTCGCTGAGATAGAGTTGGATGACCTCGGCGCCGGCTCGGCTGCCGGTGTTCTTGACCGTCACGGTGGCGGTCACGGTGCCGTCGGCAGCCACCTCGCGCTTGTCGATGCGCAGGTTGCTCAATGCGAAGGTCGTGTAGCTCAGTCCGTAACCGAAGGCAAACGCAGGTTTCTTCTTCTGCTTGTCGGCCCAACGGTAACCCACATAGATGCCCTCCTTGTACTCCTCGTCGATGATCTTGTGGTCGTCGCGCCATGTGCCGGGATAGGAACCCAGCGCATGTGCGCCCACGTCGTCGAGACGATCATACCAGGTAAAGGGCAGTTTGCCCGAGGGGTTCACGTCGCCCGTGAGAACACTGGCAAACGCTTTGCCGGTCTCGCTGCCGATGAACCAGCCTTGAACGATGGCGGCCACCTTGTCGCGCCACGGCATGGCCACGGCATCTCCCGAGATGTTGACAAACACCACGTTCTTGTTGACGCGGGCCAGTGCCTCGACCAGTGCATCCTGACCGTAGGGCATGTCCATGTGCTTGCGGTCATGGCCCTCGGCATCCTGGTAGTCGCTCTTGTTCAAGCCGCCGAAGATGATGACATAGTCGGCCGTCTTGGCCTTGGCGACAGCCTCGGCAATGAGTTCGCTGGCCGAACGGTCCTCGGCAAGTGATTGCTTAGCGACCACGCCATTGTACTCGCCGGTGGTGTCACCCACATAGCCGCGGGCATAGTCCACATCGATGCCGGTACCGGCCAGGCGCTGCTGGAGGCCTTCGAGGGGCAGAATCTCGTGCTGAACCTTGAGCGAACTGCTGCCGCCACCCACGGTCATCATCTTGATGGCATTCTCGCCGACAACAAGCACGCGCTTGGCCTTGTTGACGTCGATGGGCAGGACATTGCGCTTGTTCTGCAGCAGGACAATGCCGTCCTGGGCAATCTTGAGCGCAGCATCATAGTGAGCCTCGCTGCACAGGAAACCCCGTGCACGCTTGTTGCTCATCGTGGTGCGGAAGAACAGGCGCAGCACGCGGCTCACCTTGTCGTCGAGTTCGCGGGTCGTGAACTTGCCTTCCTCGATCAATTTCTTGTAGGGCTTGGCCATGAAGTAGGCGTCATAAGCGTTGCTGGCACCCCATGCCAGACCATCGGTCCAGCTGCCGAACTCCATGTCCAGGCCGTTCTTAACGGCCATTTCGGTGTCGTGGACACCGCCCCAGTCGCTGACCACCACGCCGTCATATTTCCAGTCACCTTTCAGAATCTGATTGAGGGTGTACTGGTTCTGGCAGCAATGCTGGTCCTTGTACAGGTTGTAGGAACCCATGATGCCCCAAGTATGGGCCTCCTTGACGGCGGCCTCGAATGCGGGCAGATAGATTTCTCGCAGTGCACGATCACTCACGATGACGTTGACCTGATGGCGGTATTCCTCATCGTTGTTCAGGCAGAAGTGCTTGACACAGGCTGCGGTGCCGGTGCTCTGAAGTCCTTGAACGTAGGGAACAACCATGCGTGAAGCCAGCAACGGGTCTTCACCCATATACTCGAAGTTGCGACCGTTGAGCGGCGTGCGGTTGATGTTCACGCCAGGGCCCAGGATCATGTCCTTGCCACGATAGCGTGCTTCCTCGCCCAGGCTGCGGCCGTAGAGCTCAGCCAGTGCGGGATTCCACGAGGCGGCCAGGCAGGTGAGGGCAGGGAATGCCACACACGAGTCGTTGGTCTGTCCCGCTTGTTCCCATTCGTCCCACAGGACGTCGGGACGCACACCGTGAGGTCCGTCATCGGTCCAGAAGTCGGGCATGCCCAAACGTTTCACGCCGGGCGATGAGAACTTGCTCTGGGCATGGATGACGGCGATCTTCTCGTCCAGCGTCATGCGCTCGAGAGCGTCTTGAACGCGCAGCTCGATGGGTGCGTTGTCATCCAGATAGGCCGCCATGCACGGCGTCATTCCCAGCGACCGGATATAGTCGGTCTGCGGAGTGCAGTTCTCGTAGCGGCTGTTGTGCACATACTGCATCAGCAGTTGGCGGAACGTCTTCTGATCGGGGCGTGCTTCGCGCAGCTCCTTGTAGGTAGTGCGGGGAGCCTCGGAGTATTTCACCACGATGCTGTCCCACATGGCGGGCCTGGTGATGCCCATCATGCACGAGCCGTCGATTTTCTTGTAGGGCCAGAAAGTGTAGCCGATATTGGCCTGTTTCATCACATCGACCAACTGGGCCTGCCATTCGTTGGTGTTGTGGCCCGTTTCGCCCATGTACATGGGCAGACCGGTCTTGTCGCGGAAATCAATGTAATCCTTGATGGCCTCGGCTGTGGCGTCGCCGCCATAGCGATGGCAGGTGTACATGATGTTGTCGTCGAAGGCCCAATCGCTGAACATGTAGAAGTCGGAGTTCCATCGAGCACCGCCCAGCAAGATCACGTGGTTGGGATCCACCTGACGGATGGCTTGGACTGTACGTTTGTAGAGCGGCTCGAGCTTCTTGTTCAATTCCTCCTTGTTATCGAAGTAGTGGGCGATCGGCTCATTCATCAGCTCATAGCCGAGAATCACCGGCTCGTCCTTGTAGCGGGCGGCGATGCGCTGCCAGATGTCGATGAACAGCTGCTGACTGGGCTCGCTCTCAAAGAGCCAGGGATAGCCATGCCCGTCATCGATGTTATCGCCTGTCTGTCCGCCGGGGCAGTCATGCATGTCGAGAATCAGGTACAGGCCTGTTGCACGACACCAGTTCACAACCGAGTCGATGCGTGCAAAACCGTCCTGATCCTTGGAACGTCCCATGTAGTCCTCGTCGGTGAAGAGCCTGTAGTTGAAAGGCAGGCGGATGGTATTCGCTCCTTGACGCGCGATGAAGGCGATGTCGGCGCGGGTGATGTAGTTGTCCTTGAACTGTCGCCAGAAGTCGGCGGCAAAGTCAGGTCCCACGGCCTCCTTGATCATCAGGTCGATCATCCACGGCGAATTGGTCTTGCTCAGGCCGAACATGTAACCCTCGGGGTTGAGCCAGTTACCCAGGTTGGTGCCTTGGATATAGAGCTTCTCACCGTTAGGCTTCACCAGGTCGGTTCCCTCGACGCGGATGAACTTGTCTTGGGGCTTGGCGTGAAGCCCCAAGGCAAGAACAAGAGAGATGATTATCAGTACATATCCTCTCATAGACTCATTTTAGAGATAAGCAGTTACTTCTTTTGGAAAACGCGCACGTAGTCCACCTCCATGGTAACGGGCAGGGCATTCTCGTCGACGCCTTGAGCGCCACCCCAGTCGCCACCCCAAGCGAGGTTGAAGATGATGTAGAACGGGTCGTCATAGGGCCAATCGTCACGGCCCAGGCCACGGTTGTCGTAGCTCAGCTGCACCTTGCCGTCGACATAGGTGGTGATGTTCTGGGCCGTCCACTCGATGGCATAGGTGTGGAACTCACCCTCGGCACCCTTGCAATACATCTCGTGGGTGACCTGCGTGCCGTTGGAGTGAACATGCGCATTGGCATGCAGACTCGATGATACATAGTCGGGGTGGTAGCCCACTTCCTCCATGATGTCGATCTCGCCGTCGGCAGGCCAGGAATGGAAGTTAACGGGCATCATCCAGAAGGCGGGCCAGGTTCCCTTGCCCTTGGGCAGCTTGATGCTGGCCTCGATGTAGCCATACTTCCAGCCCTGCTTGTCCTTGGCATACACGCGTCCGGAGTAAATCTTACCGTTCTCCTTGAGTGCGGTGATGCGAAGTTTGCCGTCACGTATCTCGGTAACGTTTTTCCCACCGGGGGTCGTATGGTTCACGTAGTTCTGCAGCTCGTGGTTAACCCAACCACTGTTCTGCACCTCGTGCCTCCAGTCGTCGCCGTTCAACTCCGTGCCCTTGTCGAACTCGTCGTTCCAAACGAGGGTGTAGCCGTCGGGCGCATAGTAGGGCGATTCCTCGGCAGCCTCCTGGGTGATGGTGATGGTCTTGCGAGCCGCACCCGACTGGATGGTTACCTCTCCGGTACGAACCTCGGTCAGAGGATTGGCATCTACGGTGATTATGATTGAGCCCGACTGTGACGTGGTGTTCTTGGTGTCGAAGGCGATAAAGTCCTTGTTATCATAGGCGCCCCACTCCTTGCCGGTGGTGGTGACATTGATGGTGTAGGTGCCTCCGCTGGCAGGAACCGAGATGCTTTCCTGCGAGACCGTGATGGCTATCGCAGGTGTCGGCTCATCCTTGCCGTCTCCCCCGCAGCCCAAAAGGACTGCGGCGAGAGATAGCAAAAGCGTATGAAGCATATAGCGTTTCATCTTGAATGATTATTGTGCTTTGTGCTTCTGGATGATGATGTTGCTCACCTTGGCCTCAAAGCCGGCGGGACAGCCACCGAAGTCGAGGATGAACTTGCCCTGATCAAACTCAATCTGATCACCGCCGTTCATGGCAACGACGTTAACGAACTGGAGCACGTTCTCGCCATCCTCAAGATAGAACTGGCCATTGTAGCAAAGCGTGTTGGGGTCATTGGTCACATCAGGATCCTTATTGACCTTGACGGTGGCACGAGCCAATTCCATGTTGGTGGTGATGGTGACACGCACATCATAGCCCTGACCCTTCTCGATGTGCAGGGGCACGCCGTTGATGGCGCACTGGGCCTGCCACTCCGATACGGTAGCATCGTTGGCAGTGATGGTGTAGACACCGTTGGCATAGGAGAAGCCCGGGTCACTGATCTGTGACCAACCGGCGTCGGCCCACCAGAAGCTCATCGTGCCTGCGGTATTGAAACCGGCACCCAGGTTATCGGGAGAATTCACGTCAACCCATTCAACTTGGGGCTCGTCGGGCTCCTGGGGCGGCGTGGTGCCGTCGTCGTTGGCATGGTCCTTGAGCACGATGTTATAGATATTGACAGTCGTTCCAGCGGGACAGCCACCAAAGTCGAAGAACAGGTTCACATGCTCCATGTCGATACCGGGCATGTCGCTCTTCCAGAAGAGATAGTCCTCGCCAGCCTTCAGGTCGATGCGGTCGGCAAAGTAGAAGACGTTGTCATCACCCTCCATCACGAGCTTCACGGTAACACCGTTGATGTCCTTGTCGCTGACGAGGTGGCAGGAGAAGTCATAGTTCTTGTCGGCCGAGGTCGAAATGTTGGTCGTCTTGAAGGCCATCTGAGCCTGCCACTGGTCGGTAGTTGCCTCGGGCAGGAATACGGAATAGTCATTGTCGCCAGCCTCAAAGGTCGGGTCGGCAATCTGACTCCAGCCGGGAGCGTACCAGAAGAACATGTTGTAATCCACGTTCTTCCACATGTTGAAGTCGCTGTTGGGGTCGAAACCGAAGAATCCCTTCTCATCGGGATCGCTGGTGAAGATGAAGCGCCATGCGATGCCGCGATCTTTAGGCTCATAAATGAGCACCATCTTCTTGGCAGTCAGAGACTCGATGCGGAAGCGCGGGTTCTCGTACTGCTCGTCAGAGCTGATGTAGGGGAAAGCCGTGTTGGGAGCAAGCTGAATGTAGGTCTGCTTGGTCACGTTACCGTCAGCATCTTCCCAGTCGTACACTTCGAAGCTCCAGCTGGAAACCTGCTCGCCCTCAACGACGACGGCATCCCAGTCATCAGGCCCAGTTTTGCCCCACTTGGTTGTTCCGTTGTTCACATAGGTAACCCCGTCTAAACCGGCATTATAGGTGTAAGTGCCTCCCTTGAGAGTCTCGGCCGTGAAAATGATGCGGTCGTCATACACGCCGAAGTCCTTCTTCTCATCGGGCTGGGCCGACCACCATCCTGTACCAGCAGTTCCGGCAGGACCGCAGGCCATGTGAGCCACTTCCTTGTGGTCGATGCGCCACTCTTTGTTGGCGATGCGGCGGAAGTCGTTGGAATAGTCAATCTTGGACTCGTTGAAGGTGTATTCCTTCTTGATACCGGTCTGGCTGATGCCGTTGCGGTTACCCAGACGAAGCTCGATGGTGTGAGTACCGGCCTCGCTGTTCTTGTAACCCACCTCTTGAAGGGTGGAGTAGGACGTGCCGTCGAGAATCCAGACGGGATAGGTACCAGGCTGCGGAGTGTAGTTGGCAATCATCTGGTTGGTCTCCTGGTCAACCGAGAGCGAGAAGTCAATGCCGCTCACCGTGGGGAGGCCGTTGGGGTCTGCACCTTCAAATTCCTCGGGTGAGCAGGCCGTGAATGCCATAGCCAATAACAGGATTGCTATTGCGCTGCTTATTTTGTTTATCTTGGTAATCATAATATCTAATTTCTAATTACTGATTTCTAATTCGTCAAATCAATAGTTGTTCTGAACCAGCGTGGGATCAGCATCGAGCTCAGACTGTGCCAGAGGAATGTATTTCTTACTGGGGGTCCAGCTGTTGGTGCGATAGCCGTAGTGGTCAGGAACCAATACGGTAGAAGCCTTCTGAATGGCACCGGGGATGCCTTCAGCACGCACGAGGTCGAAGTAGCGCTTGCCCTCGCCGCAGAACTCGAGATGACGCTCGGTGAAGATGTCATCGATGGTGACACTGGTCAATGCGGGGAGACCGGCACGAGCGCGAACCTCGTTGACATAGCCGGTAGCCTCGGCTGCGCTGCCTCCAGTCTGCAGAATCAGCTCGGCTGCGTTGAGCAGGGTCTCGGCATAGCGGTAGATGCGCTTGTTGTTGTTATAGTTCAGGTTCTTGGAAGTCGGGCAGTCCTTGTTGTTGGCTGACTGGGGACGATACTTGCCGTGCCAGATGTGGGTGTCCTGATAGCGCTGAGTGTAGTCGTAACCACGAACGTCCCAGCAGGTGACATCGCGACGCAAGTCATTCTCGTCGTACATGCTATAGGCCTCGAGGCGCATGGGCAGGAAGCCCCAACCGTCGTTGCCGCTGTCCCAGCCTTCACCGCCGCCCCAGCCGTTAGGTGAGCACAGGGTGGGGAATACGGTACCACCGGCAGCCATCGAGGTGCTCCAGTCACGCTGGGCCTGGTCATCGTTGTAGTTGATCTCGAAGATGCTCTCGGAGCACCACTCGCCACTCTCCTGCCACAGGTCCTTGAAACTGGGGTTGAGCTTGTAGTTGCTGTCGCCGATGATCTGCTTCATGTAGGCGAGAGCCTGAGCATAACGGCTGTTGTCGTTCTGGTACATCACCATCTCGGCATAGAGCATATAGGCGAAGGCCTGGCTCACACGACCGGACTCGGCATTGGGCCAACGCATCGGCAGCACGTTAGAGGCGATGATCTCCTCGAGCTCGGGAAGAAGCTGGTTGTAGATCTCGTCGGCACTGATCTGCGGGGCCGTGTAAGGCTGCGAGAGGTTCTCCAGATAGAAGGGCACGTTTCCGTAGTAGTGCCACAGGATATTATAATAGTACACGCGCAACAAGCGAGCCTGCATCTCCATCGAAATGCGGAAGTTCTCGCTGGCGGAACTTTCCCAAGAAGCATACTTGATGGCGTCGTTGCAACGCTTGATGCCACTGTAGAAGTCACCCCACAGGGTAGCGAGGGTGTTGTTGCCGTCGGCTTCAAAGTTGAACAGGCGGTGCCAGTGCTGGTTGTCGGTGTTATCCGCTCCGCCTACCCAGAAGTCGTCGCCCATGATCTCACCGTCAACAGTGAGGTCGTTGTAGGCTGTGCCATCCCAGTCGGGCCAATGCAGAGGAGCATAGGCTGCGGTCAGCGCCTCGTTCAGTGTCTCCTCGTTGGAGTAATATTCCTCAAGAGGCTCACCCGTCGGGTTCTTCACCTCAAGAAAATCGTCGCTGCAGGCTGTCAAGGCCATAAGAGCTGCACACAGGCCTGCTATGATATAAATATGCTTATTCATATTGATAATTCTTTATGGATTGTTTAGAATGAGATGTTGCAACCGATAGTGTAGGTGCGGGCCTGCGGATATACACCGTAGTCCACGCCAAGGCTGGTGGAACCAGAGCCGATCTCAGGATCGAAGCCCCAGTACTTGGTCCAGGTGAACAGGTTCTCGGCACGGCCGTAGATGCGCAGACGGCTGATGCCGATCTTGCTGGTGAGGTTAGGGTGCAGAGTGTAACCCAGAGTGATGTTCTTCAAGCGCAGGTAGCTGCCATCCTGAATATACATGTCGCTGCATACCCAGTTCTTGGAGTCACCGAGGGTGGGCACCTTGTCGCTGGTGCCTTCACCGGTCCAGCGCTGGAGCACCCAGGTGGGATAGTTACCCGAAGCGATGTCCTGGCGGTAGGTGGCATCGAATACGTCGGCACCTGATACGCCCTGGAAGAATACGCCAAAGTCAAAGCCTCTCCAGTCCATGTCGAAGTTCAGACCATAGGCCCAGTCGGGCATGCCGTTACCGATGTTGGTGCGGTCGTCGCTGTTGATCTTGTTGTCGCCGTTGGTGTCCACAAAGCGGAAGTCGCCGGGGTTAGACAGCGTGCCGTACTTGCTGTTGTAGGCCTCGGCCTCGGCCTTGGTCTGGAGGATACCGTCGGTCTTGTAACCGTAGAAGAAGGGGAACGGCTGGCCGTTCTCGGCGCGAGTGCCGCCATCGCTGAACTGGCTGATGCCATAGTTCAGGAAGCCGGTGTCGTTACCCAGGTTCTTCAGCTTGTTCTTCAGATAGGAAGCGTTGCCCTTCAAGGCAAAGTGGACATCAGCAATATTCCAACGATAGCCGAGTTCGAACTCGATACCGCTGTTCTCCATGTCACCCACGTTGGCCAGAGGACGGGCCTCACCCACGTAGCTCGGGATGGGCATCTCGATGATCATGCCGTTGGTCTTCTTGATATAGTAGTCGACGCTGAAGGTCAACTTGTTGTTCCAGAAGCCCAAATCGAGGCCGAGGTCGGTCTGCTCGCTCTCCTCCCACTTCAGGTCTTCGTTAGCCAGGCGGTTGGCCTTGGAGCCGTAAACCATAGCAGCGGTCTGTCCGAAGTAGTAGTTGCTGGTGTTACCCAGTGTAGTCATGGTTGTGTAAGCGAAGTCACCGATGTTGTCGTTACCGTTCTTACCCCAGCTGAAGCGCAGCTTCATGTTGCTCAGCCAGTCGCGCTGGTCCTCCATGAACTTCTCGTTCATGATGTTCCAACCCAGCGAGAACGACGGGAAGATACCGTACCTGTGGTTTGAACCGAAGCGGCTCGAACCGTCACGGCGCACGGTTGCCTGGAACATGTAGCGCTCGTCATAGTTGTAGCTCACGCGGGCGAACAGTGACGACAAACGGTGCTCGGTATAGGGACCGCCCCATACACCCACGAGGCTTGTTGCACCTGTCATCTTGCCATCGGCATCGGTCGAGATTTCAATATCGCCACCGGTGGTGTAGTTGATGCTGGGCTTGTCAGGATTCACGAGATACCAGTGCGAGCCACCCAGCTCATCACCCTTGAACTTCAAGGCACTCTGGCCGAGCACAACGCCGATGGTGTGCTTGCCGAAGGTCTTATCGTAGGTTATCGTGTTTTCAATCTGCCAGGTGCAGTTGTTACCCTTGAAGGCGACTGCCGAGGTGTGGTCGGCATTGTTGTTACCCGAGAGGTAGTACATCTGCTTGGTGGCGCCATCATAGCCCCAGAACGAGAGCTCGGCGCTGTAGGTGAAGTGGTACCTCAACTCGTCGAACAGCTGCAAGTCAATCGAGAACTTGGGCATGAACTTGTGGCTCCAATTCTTGTTGGGAGTGCCCTGCATCATGGCGATGGGGTTGTTCTGCTCCTGGTAGCTGCCGATGAATCCGGGGATGGTGTAAGGATGGCCGTTCTCGTCAGTGTACAGATCAAAAGCGCTATAGCGGTCAAGCATCTCATTAGCAATGGTGCCCCTCAGGGTGACGGGCAGGGTAGGAGCCAGATAGAGGGCTGAACCCAGAGGAGAGCCCCAAGTGGAGTTGGCCTCGATGCCGGTGCTGTGCACGCGCATATAAGAAAGGTTAGCGCCCAGATCCAATTTGTTCAGGAAGTTGCGCTCCTTGGTAGCGTCGATGAGGTTGAACTGGTTGTTGGCGCGGATGGTCAGACGGTCATAGTTCGACTGGCCGAAGTTACCGCCGACGATACCGTCCTGGGTGAAGTAACCCAGCGAGAGGTAGTAGTTCACCTTCTCCGAGGCTCCGCTCACCGAGATGTCGTGTTGCATGATGGGGGCGTTCTTGTTGAACAGCAGCTTCTGCCAGTCAGTACCGAAGCCCACGATTTTGTCGCCGTTGGCGTCAACCAGGTTGTAGGGATCGGCATAGAGAGGACTCAGGCCGTTCTGCAGGCGACGCTCGTTCTGCAGGATGGCATAGTCGGTGGCACCGGTAACATCGCGGTAGCGCCAGGGGTTCTGCCAGCCATAAGAGAAGTCGTAGTTGATGTTGGCTTTACCCTTCTTGCCCTTCTTGGTGGTCACGAGGATAACACCGTTGGCGGCACGAGCACCATAGATGGCGCCCGAGGCAGCATCCTTCAACACCTCGATGCTCTCGATATCATTGGGGTTAACGCTCTCCATACCATACTGGTCGGTGGGCATGCCGTCAATGATGTAGAGGGGGTTGGAGTTGTTGATGGTGCCGATACCGCGCACGCGGATCATCGACTGTGAACCAGGCTGACCAGAGGAAGAAGTGACGCTGACACCGGCGGCCATACCCTTCAGGGCGTCTTCGGCGCGCAGGCGGGTCTTACCAGCCAAGTCTTCCGACGAAACCTTGGCGATAGAGGCCGTCACAACGCTCTTCTTCTGCACACCGTAACCGATCACGACCACCTCGTTAAGCAACTCGGAGTCCTCGGTAAGGGTGATGTGCATGTCTCGGCTGGCAAGCACGGTTTGCTTACCATAGCCCACATAGGTGATTTCCAATTCGGCACCCGCAGGGCAGGTGATCGAAAAATTGCCGTCGAAGTCCGTAACGGTGGTGTTCGACGTGCCTTTTTGCACAACAGTAGCGCCAATCACCGGCTCACCGTTGGTATCAACGATTGTGCCCGTGAAGGTCTGGTTTTGTGCAAATGCCACTATTGCCAGCATGACTGTCAACAGCAGTGAAAGTAATCTTTTCTCTTTCATGTCACATTTGTTTTGGTTTATAAAATGATTTGGTAATATAATTGTTGTTCGATTCGTTGGATGAATGTTTTCGGTCAGGTGGTGTGACTGACTTCAAGTGATGGTCACAGCGCAAATTTACTCTAATAATATATGCGTCGCGCGGGCGAAAAACAAAAAAGTGGATGATTTTGACCGTTGATTTTTTGTAGTCTTTTGATTGACAAATAGTTGTAAAATATCACCAATCGTTAAAAAGTGGTTAAAATATAGGCCCATTTGTGACGAAAACCATCAATTTTTGCCAACATTTTGCCCTTTTTGTTGCCCGATAAGGATTTTACAAGTACATTTGCAACGCTTAGCTAACAACCTAAAAACTGAATGAAAAGAATCTACATATTTGCCCTCCTGTCATTGTTGTCGTGCTTGAATGTTTTAACGGCCCAAACCATTGACTTGGAGCAGGAGTATCGCAAACTCGATAAAGCCATTGAGAATACCGACCGCTATGTGCGTGAGCGTGAAAACCGCATTCAAGCCTATAAAACTGCGCTTGGCGCATCCGATGACAACCGCACACAGTACGACTTGAACCGGAGCTTGTATCAGGAATATCGACCCTACATGAGCGACTCGGCTATCCACTACATCAGCCGATGCATCAAATTGGCCGACAGGATGGGTGACCCTGTCCGTGTTGACGAGTGCCGCCTGTTGTTGGCCTATCAGTGCATCGAGTCGGGTATGTACCACGAAGCGATGGATGTGCTGAACTCCATCGACGGGCAGGGTATTAAGGACTCTAACAACCGGCGCCAGTACTATAGCACCCTTGCTCATTTATATGGAGAATTGGGGTATTACTGCAAAGTGCCGAGCCTTCAAAAAGAGTATTATGACAAGTATGCTCACTACAATGCCATGATCGACACGGCCAGCTTCTCGATAAACGATGACGGGGCGTTGCAGATGAAGGAAATCAATTGCTATGGCACCGGTGATGCCAAGGGGGCCTTGCGTTACAGCGACATGCGCCTCAAGCAGGTGAAAAAGGGCTCACACGAGTATGCCATCGTGGCATTCTACCGCTATCTGGATTATATGATGCTGGGCGACTCGGTGCAGGCGCGCTACTGGGTCACCCAGTCGGCCTTGAGCGATGTCGAGAACGCCGTGATGGACCAGGGCGCGATGTGGGAACTGGCCAACAAACTCATGGCCGACGGCGATATGGAGCGGGCTTACCGTTACATCCATTTCGCCTGGCAATGTGCCAGCAAGTTCAACACGGTCAAGCGCAATAGCCAGATTTCGCCCGTCTTGACCGCAATCAGCGACAACTATGAGGCTTCGCTCAAGCGTGCCAACCGCCAACTCACCGTCTTGGCCATAGTGTCCAGCCTGTTGGCGGCCTTGTTCCTGGCTATCCTGTTCTACAGCAACAGTCAGCGCAAGAAACTCGCCCGGGCCCGTAACGAGCTCAGCGAGAGTAATACGCAGTTAGCGCAACTGAACACTCAGCTGTCCGACCTCAACAAGCAGATGCAGGAGACCAACCTGAAACTCAACGAGTCTAACCGTGTCAAGGACGAGTATGTGGGACGCTTCATTCACCTGTGCTCCTTCTACATCGACCGCCTTGACGAGATGCGCAAGCGCGTCAACAAGATGGTCAAGAGCAAGGACCTGGATGCGCTGTACAAGATTACCGAGGGTAACGAACTCAGGGACAAGAACCTGACGGAACTCTACGAGATGTTCGACAGTACCTTCCTACACCTGTTCCCCAACTTTATCGATGATTTCAATGCCCTGTTGCGCCCCGAGTGCAGGATTGCCCTGCCCGAGAAGGGTGCGCTGAATACCGACGTGCGCATCTTCGCCCTCATCCGCTTGGGCATTGAGGACAGCAGCCGCATCGCCGAGTTCCTCCACTACTCGGTCAACACCATCTATAACTACCGCGCCAAAATCAAGAACGGCGCCCTCGGCGACCGCGAAACCTTCGAGTCCCAAGTCAAATCCATCGGCATGTAGCCCCT
This sequence comes from uncultured Prevotellaceae bacterium, assembly GCA_900317325.1. GTDB lineage: Bacteria > Bacteroidota > Bacteroidia > Bacteroidales > Muribaculaceae > Sodaliphilus. The sequence continues at coordinate 44,722 of ONGE01000010.1, read as the reverse complement.
GTTAACACACCTTTAGTTGGATGGGTTACTGGTCTAAAGCATCCAACAGGATGAAGGAGGCCCAGTATCGGGCATCGTTATAGCCCTTGCTGCGTAGCTCGTTTTGAGCATTGATGAGGGCTTCGCGTTTGGTGCAACCTTTCAGCAGTTCGCGATAGAAGGCCGTCATCATCAGGGCTGTGGATGCATCGTGCACTTGCTTGAGGCTCATGAGCAGTGTGCGGACTCCGGCATTCTTGAATCCGCGTTGCAAACCGAACACGCCGTCTCCTCCCAACTTGCCGAGTCCCGTCTCACAGGCCGACAGCACGGCCAAATCACATTCTCGCAGATTCATCTTGGCAATCTCGGCCGCAGTAATAAAGCCGTCGTCGCTCACATTGGCACCGGCGAGGGCAAGATAAGCGTTGTCCATCGACTGGGCGTCGCTCGCTCCCTTCTGATCGTGGTACATGCCATGGGTGGCGATGTGGAGCACATTCACGTTGGACTTATTAAGTTTGTTGAAGGCGGTGTGGCTGGCCTTGGGGCCTATCAGCTTGTGCACTTTCATGTTTTTCTTGGTTTTCAGCAATTTCTCGATCTCGTCGACCTCAAGTTTGGTGTTGTCCAGGTTGGCCAGACCTTTATTTCCACGGAATCCTTCAAGCACTTCTGAATCCAGACGGTCGCTCAAGTCAGCCGCTTCGTTGTAGTCGATATCGCCCAGCAGTGTCACTTGCCGGATAGGGGTAGCGGTTCTTTTGTGGCAAAGTTCCTTGGTGGATGACAGGCGGTAAACCTCGTATTGCTGGGACAATGGCTGGCCATCATATAGCAGGTACTCGATGCCGATGCGGTTGAAACTGCCGTCGGGCGAGAAGAAGATGCGCTTCTTGCCTGCAAGATATTGGCTCAGTGCTCCCCACACGGGATTGCCCGATAACTCAAACAGTTGTTCGTGGTTTTCTATCATGCGGGCCTCGGCCAGATTGCACACTGGCAGGGCCACAGGATGGTTCATATCCTTGGTCAGCACGAGGGCAGCCATGAAGTTGTCTTGGTCGAAGATGCTTGTTTTGATGGCGGCAAACTCGATGGCGACATCGTTCTTGTCCAGCGCTAGCTGGACGTCTTGCCATTTATAAGAGATATAGTCGGTGAAGTCGGCCAGCAAGGCACATCCGTTGTATAATTGCAGCAGCAGTGTCTGGTTCTCCTGCGACAAGGCCAGTAACTGTTCAAGTTCCTCATCGCTTTGGGCGTGCTGGCGCAGGTCGGCGATGCGGCTTGAGTTGGCCTTGGTCTGCTCGTAGGTAGCTTTGAGTTTTCGGTCTCCCAAGTCGTTAAGTACTCGCTCAAACTCAATAGACGAGTTGAGCAAGATACCCTTGGACAGCAGCTCTGCATCATAGATGACCCCTGCCAACTCATCCATCAGCGTCTCCTGGCCCACTGGCAATGAGACCATCAGTTCTTGCATTTCCTGTATGGTGTTGCCCTCGTCTTGCCATGTTATCATTCGTTCATTCTCGTCTTGAAGGCGGAATTCGTCACGGATGGCGTCTCGCACGGCAACGATGTATTTTTTGTAGTAATCGACAGCGGGAGCATACTCCTGAAGCATCGCGTAGCTTCCTGCAATGGTTGCCAAGGATTGTGCATACGTCAGATTACCGAGAAACTGGCGCGTGATTTCCAGATTGGCCAGATTGTCGTCAATGATGCTTCTCAAGCGGGCATCACGGGCGGCATCGGGGAGTGAATAGTCCATTTCAGGCATGGGCCGGTTGGCATGGGCATAGCATAGCTGCAGCGATGAGTAGGCATCGCTCAGCTCGTTGTTCATGCCTCGTTCTTTCATCAGGGTAATGGCCTGCTGGTGGTGATCGATACTGGTGTCAAATTCCTTGTTGAACTTTTCGGCTTTGGCGAGACGCAGTATTGCTTTGGGGTACTCATCATTGTCAATGTCATAGGTCTGGTAATACTCTATGACCTTGGTGAAGCATTCCTTGGCTTTCTCATAATTCTTGAGACCGCTGTAGGCGTTGCCCATCCCCTTGAAGCAGTCAGCAATGCTCTTGCGGGCTGCGGGTGAATCATGCTGGCGATAGAAACCGATGACAGTCTGATAGTCGTCAACAGCCGTCTGATACTGGTCACCAAGGAAGGAATAGACCGCCGCACGGTACATCATTTGGACATACTCTTCGTTTTCTCCTTGGACTCGCTTCAGTGCGAGGCCTCCAGAATGAGAATACTCTGCTGCATTGACATAGTCGTTGTTGGAGAAAAGGAACTTGGCATAGGCATCGTAAGCCTGAGCTTTCATGGCATCATCCAGCTTCATCTTCAGCAGTTTCATGAAATGTTCTTTGGCCTTTGCGTTGTCTTTGATGGCTGCATAGTACTGGGCGCGTTCCAGCATGCACTGAGGCTCGTCGCATGGTAAAGTCAATTCATGTTGGTTATGCTCCTCCATGGGCGACATGACATGTTCCAGATTCTTCTTGTCGTCCAATTCGCTGTAGACTAAACCAAGCCCGTTGAGCAGGAATTCATAGATCTTGCTGAACTTTTCGACAAGTGGCAGGGCTCGTTCCCATGTCGTGGCAGCCGCCTGATAGTTGTTTGTCATATAGTAGTAGCGCCCCATGTTGGTCATGTACATGCCCAGGTTGGGGTGGGGCGAAGGCAGCTTGTCGCACAAGGTCATCACCTGCTCTTGCAATTCAACGGCTCGTTGGTAGTTCTGCTCCATTGCAAATGACAGGGCATAATTGTTCAGCGACGTGATGTAATTCTCGCTCACCTCGCCCAGCAGCTGGCGGCGCATCTCCATCGCCTGCCGCGTGTATTCACGCCCTTGTACATAATCCCCGCTGTCAAGCAGTGCATAGCCCTTCTGATGCAACTCACGGGCCTGCTCCACTGTCTGCCCCCAGCAGGCAATGCCGATGATCACTAAAACCGTTAATACGAATGTTCTTTTCATCATAATGTTCTACTTTAATTGATGGCATCCATCAAGACAAATGGTGCCCAAAAATATGGTGACGGGTATTCTTTGCGTAAGTCTTTCACCGCCTCGTTGAATGATTGTTGCATGGGCATTCCTGACAACCATCGTTGATAGAAAAGCTCCATGAAGCGTGCAGTGCTCTGGTCATTTACATTCCACATGGTGGCGAGTATGCTCTTGACACCTGCTTGCTTGAATCCGCGATGCATACCATAAACGCCTTCTTGACTGTAATCGCCCACTGCGGTTTGACAGGCCGACAGAACGGCAAGCTGAGTCGAACTCAGATCAAGCAGAGCCACTTCGCTGGCCGCGATGATACCATCATTATCTACAGGCTTGTCCTTCGCCCCTTCCCAAGTGTGGTTGCCGTCGGCCAGCACCAGGCCACATCGCTGCATGCTTGAGTACATCGACATGGGGAAGCGCGAGAGGTATTTGTTCTTCCCGACATCGTTGCCTGCAACAAAGAATCCATGCGTCGAGAGATGCATGATGGAAGGACTGGCATTGCTGAGTGAACGGAATGACTCTTCGGTGGGCTCAAAACCGATTCCTTGTTGAGTGTTCACGTGGTTGTTGCTGAGAAGCTTGCCCAGACGATTAACCTCTAACCGCGTGAAGGGGAGATATCCGAACTCTTCGTTATCTTCAGTGATGGCGCCCCTTTCGTCTTCAATGGCCCTTTGCTCATTGTTTCGTGCCCATTCTGCAGCCACTTGCTCATGCTCAGGGCTGTAATACACGCCGCCGATGAGCAGCGCAGATTTCGGTTGGCTGGTATTATTGGTTTTTCTGAGTTCAATCAAGTCGCCGGTCGAAAGCATCTGGTGCAAATCGTAGCGGTCAGCAAGGTATTCTGTAGCACCGCATTTGAAGGCCGAGAAGACGAGTTCGTTCAAGAAACTTGTCGGGGAGAAATACACGGTTTTAATCCCATTCAGCAGAGGCTCAATAGGCTGCCATATCTTCTCGTAGAGATGGAAACGGTCTTCGTCATATAAAGCCTTCGCTTTTCTGTTGGCCAAAGAATTGCTGAGGCCGTGAAGCTCTTGCCACAGGTTGCTGGCTTGATTCAATGAAATGTAATGTGGCTCACCCTCGGGCAGCAGCACGATGGCGCCGATGGAGTCTAAGACAACGAACTCAACAGCGGCCTCACCAGGACGAAGCGCCTGTTGAAGATGCTTCCAGTCAGGCGTTTCCATTCCGCTGATGGACTTGGCGGCTTGGCGGTTGATGTTACGTTCTAGCGTTTCGATTTGTTGTCGCAGTTCAAGGACTTCGGGATTGTATGAGAATTCTTCACCAGGATTCCTATTATTCATGTTCATGGTGCTCAATGCCATATTCAACCGGTTCAACGTATCCATTTGTGCAATCAATGTGGGGTCCTTGAGTTGTTGAATCGACCGCTTGATGCGCTCAGATGAACGCAGCAGCAGGCCTTTTTCGGCCAGCACGGCATTATAACCCTCACCAGACAACCGCTCCGGGAAATGAGGCAGTAGCAGCAACAACCCCGTACTGCCAGCTCCACCCTGTTCGCTGACAAATTGCTCACGCTCACTCTGCGTTAAAAAGTCAAAGTTCTGTTGAACCATCTGTTGCTGATACTTAAAGAAATCCCGAGCAGGCTCAATAGCCTTCTCATATTCTTTTACACTGTAGTATGATGAACAAAGCAGGTAGTTAAACTCTGAGTTATTTTTAGGTCCGCCAAATAATGTAGGTAATTGTTTGGCGATTGATTTTATTTGTTCAAATAACCGTAGAGCTTCATGATTTTTACCCTGATTCATTCTCAATAGTGCTAGCTGATATGTGCCTCGATAGCGATTAATGATGGAGTTGGATTGTATGATTTTCTGCAAGTAATTCTCTGCTCTTAAAGTATCGTTTTCAACATACATATAGTAGTCGAAGAAAGAAGAATTAAGTTGATATGTCGCAATATCGTCAAACCAAGTGGGATTGATATTTGCAACTTCTTCGATATAAGTGAAAATGTCATGCAATAGTGCTTTGGAAGACTCTTCTTGTTGAATGAAAGAATTAAGTATCGGATCGATATTCTGTTGCCCCTCATTATATTTTAAGGCTCTCTCAGCTTCTTTTCTCATTTCAGACCATTCGCTGAGAAATGAACCATACTCAAAAAGTACTGGAATCATCAACTGGATGAATCCCTTTTGGTTATTACCACTGCGTTGATAGATAAAAGTCACTTCTTTAAGTATATCATTTAACGCGAACATTTTAAGTGAAATATCGCTTTTGCTTTTCATTACATAATAGCGGTTCCATAAAAGATTGAGTAGGAAATCGTGCCGGTTAAAATAAGGATCTTTTTGAAGTAATTCGATTCGGCCCTCCATGAGTTGTTCGGCTTTATCGAGTTGCATGATGTCTGTATATAAGTAGCATAATGCTGATATTAGCTGAATGTATTCATTGCGTTGTGTATTGCCATTGTGAGTTTCAGCAAATTCAAGGCCTTGTTTGTATATCTCTTCAGCATCTTGATTGCGTTTTTTGCAACGATAATAATCACCTATGATTCTATATCCTGAAAGAAAGATATCATTATGATTTTCAGGGTGTTGCATGAAGAAAGGAATAGCTTGACTAAAAAGTTCATCAATCTGTTTGCCGGAAATTGATAAAGACGGATTATAAAGTCCGAAATTTGCCAAACTCAGCTGCAGTTGGCATCGCCACTGGTCATCAATTCCAGGTATACAGTCGGCTATGCCTTGGCGCATGACTTTAATGGCCTCTTCCTCTTTGTGATTTTGGAAAAGCAAGAGAGCTAAATAATACGAGATATGAGCCGAACTAAGATGGCATTGTTTGAATAGTTTGATGCATTTTTCAAGACTTTGTTCTGCACTACCATGGATGGCTTGATCGGTAGCATTTATTTGACAGGATGCGTTATCATAGTAACAATAGGCATAAAGTGCAGATTTATTTGAAACCTTTAGGCATAAATCATCGAACGATATCTCCTCAATATCTGCGGCTAAGTCATATTGAAACAGAATATCTGAAAGTTTTGTGGCCAGATTCCTCCCGATTGAGATAGATAACCATGTGGGGTGGTGAGATTCGCGATAATGCTCGCAAATATTTGAGACATAGTCTTGAAGCAACTGTGGATTATGGTCCGATAATGACTGTATGGCATCGAACATGTTCAGCAAGTAGAATCCATATTCATCTGAATCCTTAGGATAAAGTTTTTCAGCTAGAGTGTGAGCTTCTTGGCACAAAGTGGCGGCCCTTTCTGGTTTGACAGCCAATTGTTGATACATGATGCGGAATAGATAGTTGAGATAGATATCGCTTTCTTCTCCGTAGATATCAGCAATCTTCTGCAAAACAGATAAGGGACTCATCACTTCATATAAGTTTTTACCATACACGATATCGCAGTCCCATTTCAGCAATTCGGCGACAAGAGGTCGCAAGTCATTGGGTGGACAGTAATTGGTCAAACGATTCTGAATCTCGCTGATGCGAGAATGAAGGACATCGTAATCACCTGATTGATTTTGGAATTGTTCAGATAGATACTCAAGTTCAAGGTATAATGTCTGGACATGGTTTTCACCTCGAAGGGCCTTGCAGCCATTCAAAGCTGTTTTCAGTAATTGGGCCCAATCCTCGAATGCTTTAATTGGATAGCTGTCGTTAAACACGCTGTCCATCAGATAGACATTAACATAGTCCTGATAAGATGTGCTCCGTTTACTCAACGAGTTAATAAGCATGTACAGATCAATTAGCTCGGGAGTGTCACATTTTCCTTTATCAATGAATGGTCCTGCTTCTTTGATTACAGTATAAAGTTCTATCCAGCCCTCAGGACTGTCATCAGAGAATGGTTCGAATGAATAGAGATAGTCGAGGCGTGCTACCAATTCAAGTATCTTATGTTCTTTGTTGCGGGGATTCTTAGCTGCGAGGGTTTTGGCGAGGTTGGCGTTCTTCTTGCTGATTTCGCGGGCCTTGAGCATATCTGTTGAGCTGATGGCGTTGAGGTAACTGCGTCGGCAGATAATGGCCTCAAATGAACCTTCTCCGTATTTTCGCTCTGCCCATCCAAGCAGCGATGAGGTTGCAGCTATCTTCTGTTTATCGCCCTTGTCCAGGGTTTTGTTCTCCAACATGATGGCCAGTTCAGTTAATTCCTGCAATCCGAATAGCTCGGCTCCCTGTCTCAACAAGTTGCAGTCACTCTCTTCATGACTGCCCGAGACACAAGCCTCAGCAATCTTTCTTATCAATTCACTGTTGTCATCCTTAGCCTCCAAACTGAATCCTGATAGAACGAACAACAAAAAACAAATTGAATAGAAACGAATACTCGGTAACTCAATATACTTTTTCATATTATTCATTGATGATAATGATATCTTAATGTAAATTCAATCTAAACCGTCAAGCAGAATGAATGCAGCCCAATACTTCGGGTCATCCCAGCCTGGATGGTTGCGGACGGCCTCTTTGGCAAGCTCCAGCGCCTTGTGCTTGCTCTTGCCTTGTCCAATCCAGTTACGGTAGAATTCGGTCATCAGCATGCAGGTCGCATTGTCATCCACTTTCCACAACGACATCAAGATACTGTTCGCTCCCGCCTTCTTGAACCCTCGCTGAAGTCCGAAAACGCCTTCGCCGGTAATGTCGCCAAGTGCAGTTTCGCAAGCCGAGAGCGTAACAAGTGAAGCTGTGGTTAAATCTAATCGGGATATTTCTCTGGCAGTGAGAATGCCGTCATCGACATTATCAGGAATCTGCTCATTGTCAAGGTAGGACATGGAACCGGCCATCAATAACCCACTTCGGCTCATAGAGATGTCTTCCTCGCTGCCAATGGCAGATTGGTGGGGCATGTCGGTATCATCTGATAGATAGAAACCGTGAGTGGCAATATGGATGATGGTATTGTCACGGCATGATGCTTTAAACAAATCTTCTGAGGCTTCAGCGCCTTTAATACATGTAGTGGGTACATTCACTTTCTTCATTTGAACGGCAATGTTGTCAACCTCTACTCCTGTGCCTGATAAGTAATAAAGAGCTCCTCGTGTTTTGATTTCATCAAATGACACAATATCTCGTGATGCGAATGTGTTGTCAAAAGCTTCTCCACAACTATTGGCGATCTGCTCCCATTCTTCTGGGTCAAGATCGTATTGTATTCCACCAATCAATAAAGCTTTGTTTGAGTCAATGGCTGGCTTGTTGCTGATAAGAGCCCTTGTGTTGGACAGTCTATACAAATTGTATTTGTTTGAAATACGCTGTCCATCTTCACCTAAAGCATCTTCGACAGCAATTTGGTGAATAACTCCTGATGGCGAAAAGTAAATCGTTTTAATGCCATTCAGTGATGCTTCCAAAGGTCTCCAGACGATGTTGTACAGGCGAGAGTCAGTATAAGCGTTCATGGCAGACATCAACTCTTTTTCATTGCATAGAGTTATAAGAAATGGATAGTTATCCTGTCTCTTAAGAACCAACGCGCAATAATAGGTATTGTCGTTCAGACAATATTGACTGAATTCAATAGCGGCTTCATCAGGTTGTAAATGTGATCTTACATCGTGCCAGCTGGCGGCTAATTCTTTGGAGTAATCGCCAAACATGCTTGATTTCTCTACTATTTCATTCTCGAGCACATTCTTGCGAGCCATCAGAGAATCGGCATACTGCTTGTTGTTATAGTCTGCTGAACGATCCAACAGCAAAGAAGTCGACTTAAACTCTTCCAATAATCTTCTGGCAGTCTCATTACCAGTACTTTCGATTTGTTTTTCCATCAGTTTGCGGGAACGCAACATGGCACCTTTACAGTAGATGGATGCATCAAATGCCATTGCGGCTAAGGAGTCGGTATGCCAACGGTAAGCCATGTAGGTTGCTTCTTGAATGAGATTCTCCATTTCTTCTTGAACACTTTGACTATAGTATGGAGATGTGATATGCTCTTTGACCTGTTTAACTCGTTTGTTCATCATGGCAGCACATGCTTGGGCATTGGCTTCGCCAAGATCTACATGCGTCATCACGTCCATGAGCATGTTATCATAGTCTTCAATCTTAATCGGAGCCATCTCCACATACCAATTATTATTGAGAACGCGTACTATTTCACTGTTGTTGAAGATACTATTTAACTCCATATTCATCAACGGTGTGATGAGTCGTGCGAGCCTATTAACTTCGGCACTATTCTTTTGCAACCAGGCTCCTTGCAGTTGAATGGCAGTGGCAAGATAAGCTTCGGTGGATGATTCGCTTTCTGAATAAGCTTGAAGGATCTCCTGCATTTCTTGACCGATACGATAAATATCTGCTCCAGCTTGAGGAGAAATATGGATGTGGTATTTAACATAGTATTCGGTTTGCAATTTCTTAAACTGCAGTTCGCTGCATAATCGTTTGTTAACTGTTTTGACAAGAGAAATCCCATGATCATATGCCAAAAGCGTTTGTTCGAGATTATTAATGGAATAGAATCTGTAGTGATAAGGAGCAGTTAATATGCATGCTTGCAGTTCTGGGTCATTCCCTAGAATATCGGGAAATGAGTTGCACATGTCCTCAAAGCATTTCAATCTCAAGTCATCATGTTCACCGTCAGTCAGTCCATAAAAGGTCGCTAAGAGAGTGGTCACTACATCTCGCAGTAATGTTGGCCTGCGTTTCTCAATCATGCACATCTTGTTCATGCATTCATTAGCCACTTGATCACTCTGTCCGAGCTCAATAAGGCACATGAGAATGTTAGAGATGGTTTTGCCTAACGAATGTGCATCGTAATCATTTTTGATTTGGTGATTGAAATCTTCTTTGTAGATTTTCAGAGCGGAATTGTAGTCTTTATTATTCCAGTAGGAGTAGGCAAGTGTTCCTGCATTAGAACCCTTGTTCTTATGTTGAGCCTTAAGTTTTAACAGAGACTCCTGGTCGTCGATCAATTCATAATACTTCTCCAACGTTGAAATAACGATGGGATCTTTCTTGCCGTAGATTTGTTGCTCTATTGCGATTTGTTTCTTGAGCAGGTTGATTCGTTCAATGTCTTTGTCGTCATAGCACTGATAAAGTGCATCGAGGCACATGTCATACTGCCAACTTTGCTCTCCGTACTTTGATAGGACAATGTCGGTATAGAGTTGAACTACCTTTCGCGTGTGCAGGTAATCTTTGGTCCAATTGGAAGTCCATCCAAAATCCCTCAATGTCAAATAAAACTCCCAGTCTTCATTATCAAATTCCAATTGATACATTTGTTCTAGTTTGAGCCTGAGAAGCTCACTGCGTAGTTCGGCATAGGCATACTGAACGCTGTCGGGCATTGTGAATAAAGAATTGCTGTGAGCGTTATCAAATAGAGAGATGCTGCCATTCAAGTGTTTCAATAAGCCTCTTGCACGACCACTAGTACCTGGATTCATGAAATAGCTACGCAATTTGTCAATTGCTTGACGCCCGACAATTCGCCCCTGGGTGTAATCTCCGCTCATGCAAAGGCTATAGGCTAAGAGGACTTTATTGAAATCAAAAGTGACGGAGTCCACTAGCGCTCTGTTTTCAGGAGAACTCAAGACATTCCATAAGACTGGGGTTGCCTCTTTGTAATTACCTTTCATGAAAAGGATAAGACCTTGAAGGAGTTCCCCTGTGATGGTGGCGTCCTTGGGTATTCCCGTTTTATCAATATCTTTTAAAGCAAGATTTAAAAAGTATTCGGCACTATCTAGATCTTCATAAAGATAGGTGCTAGTTATCGCAAAATTTTTTATGTATTCAGTTTCTGGTTGCCCAGGGTTCATCTTTTCGGTCACATCGAACAATTGAAAGAAAAAATTACGAGCTAAAGAATAGTTCATCAATGTGAGACTATATTTAGACAATAATGCGCAGGCCTGTTGATATTGGGGACTCATATGCCCATATACAGATTCGGTTACGCTCGCATATTCTTGACCGACGTCAATGCAAATAGAATCTTGCATTTCACCTGCCATCAAAGTAATATCGCCTAATTCAGTGGCATATTTTTCAGATTGGTTTCCATACAACTTTTGGGTTAAATCCAGTATGATGGGTACACAATCAACAAAGCCGTCGTTATCACCTGTCAGGAAAGCGATGCGCATTGCTTGGTCAAGGATTCCCCAGAATTCTTTAGTTTCGGTTTGTTTGATTCCAATCAGTAGGTTAGATGCTTTTCCTAATTCATCTAATGCCTCGTCAAAGCGGCCTGCTTCAAACAGAATCTGAGCCTTTGTTTTCCAAACTTCAACATATTGTGGGTTATCGTGACTGACGGTTTGTCGACATTCCGATTCGGCCATATTAGCGTATAAGAGAGCCTCTTCTGTTTTGTTTTGACCATATAGAGCCATCGAGGCACATTCCAATAAAACGATACGATAGGTACTGGGATGAGGAACTATTTCATGCTCCATTTGGATACATCTTAAAAAGATTTTGAACCCTTGTTCAAAGTCTTGGGTCCTCATGCCTAAGAATAACAATGAATCTATCGTTGCTGTCAAACGTCTGTCAACAGGTTGAGTCTCATAACCGGTGTTGTCGATTTCTTTGGCCTTCTTGGTGTTGCCTAGTTTATACCAGCAAGAACTCAACCACACACTGCTGTGGCCGCCGCGAGGGATTCCACCCAGTTCAATGCTATCGAGTCGCACAACTTGCTCAAAGTAAGGTATCGCTTCCTTATATTTTCCAGCTTGGTATAACTCCACTCCCTTAGCAAACAACTCATTGTTGTGTACGCTTTGTGAATAGCACAAACCACTATAAAACAGCAAAAAAGCGAATAATAAGAAGTGTTTCATATGTTTGTTTTAATTTAGTCGGTCAATAAAAGTGAATGGTACCCAATTATTTAGTGAAAGTTCCAATAAATTACTCCCAAAAAATGTAGTTCTTGGGTTGTTTGGACGTTTGCTGGGCTGAAACAAATGAGTCATGAAAGGAGCACCCTTTTGTGACCTCGGTCATAAAAGTCTTGTAAAAAATAAAGGCATCGTAATCGTCAATTTCGGTAGTGGTTGCGATGATATTTCTTACACCCGCGCTGTGGAATGCTTCTGCAAGGCTGTAAATGTTGCCGAGTCTTGAGGCTCCAGTCCCAGTTTCGCAAGCAGAGAGAATGACAAGGCCAACATTACTCAGGTTTAATTTCGCGATTTCAGCAGCAGTTATCTGGCCAGTTTCTGAGTCGTCATTGTAACCTGATAATTTGAGTCCGCAGTTCTTCAAAATAGATGACCCTTCCATCGATGACAAAAGATCGCTTGTTGATTCGATTTTACTGTTCTCTGAATCAAAATAGCCGTGAGAGGAAACATGCAGAATGTCGAACTTGAGGTTGGTAAGACTTAAGAAAGCATCCTTAGTTGCATTGTCTTTGTCATATATGTGCAATCTGTCAGGAGAAATAATGGTTCGAGTGAAGTCTAATTCATTTTTTGCGCCTCTTAGTTTTTCAGTAGTAATGGCGCCCTTGGTTTTGTACTGATTGTCATATATGATAGAGTCGCCAAGGGAGAAGTTTATATCAGCGAAAGAATAGACTGTGGGATCTGTCACTGATTCAACTCGTGGCATCAGTAATTCAGACAAGGAATGAAGGCGATGTGCTCTTTTGTACTGTCCCATGTCGATGAAAGCCATTTCGTTGGTCGTTGAAAAGTATATATTAGAGTACTCCTTGATGCCATTACGTTCAAGTAGATGATTGAAACCGAAGACATCTTTCTCCACCCAGTAACTATGACCACAGTATTCAAGTTTGGGACTCTTGCATTTGTTGTCAAAAATCAAAGCAAAAAGATGTTGGTCAGAGCTTACAGCATTGAAAAATTCAATGGCAAGTTCTCCTTCTTTCAGGGTCTTCTGTATTTCTGTCCATCGCTCATTGATATGATTTTTATATTGCTCATTTCCATTCAGATAATAGGATATGTTTTTTGCTCGGATGTTCAGATTTGTTATTTGACTGTAATAATTCTCTGAATCTTCTTTGTATTCAAGCAAGACATTCATCATATTTACTGTTCCCAAATACTCATCAAAAATGACCAATTTTGTATGTTTGTCTAAATCATTGTTCAGAATTACAGAATTATTGAACCAAGGTTCAATAACATTGAACATGCAATCCAATAGTTTTTTCTCCTTATTATTATTGGCATAGTACAGAAGCATGCGAGAATACCCCGTCATTATTTCTTCTGGTGAGAATTCGCCATTGTTTAGGTTGGGAAAAATTTCTTTGGAAAACTTCTTATAAAGTGAGTTAGCTTCCTTTTCAAAATAGTTATCATCCGTCTCACTGGCGATGATTTGATTATAATCAATCATCAAGAGTAGATAATGGTACTTTGTCTTTAAGTCATGAGCTGTCTCGAGGTGGCTTCTGCATATTACATCCAAACGCTGGATGAAACTGATACTTGTCTCCCATAATTCCTGCATTTTTTGAATGATGAATCTGGATTGTTCTTGTTGTCGCAAGTCAATCTGATTCTGTAACTGGCTTTTATAGGCTTGGCAGCATTGCATCCCGATGTATAGGATATAATCGAAGTTTTCGGTATGGTATGACTGAGAACTGCTCTGTAGTGACTTGACTTCTTGTATGCAAGTTTCATAATCACCAGCATAAAACAAAGCTAGAGCCCTTTCAAGATCAATTGACTGGGCATACGAGACATTGTGCAAAAAGAACACAATGAAAACTAACGCTATCTTTTTTAGCGTTTTGATAAAAAAAGCTGGCATATAATTAGTTACTATAGGTTCTCTATTAGTTGCTGATGACTACTAAGGAAATGTCGCGGTTGGAGCAGTTGATGACTTCGAGTTCGATAGTGTTGCGGCGGTTGTTAGGCAGATCGAATGCTGTTTTGCGCTGCGGGCGGCCTTTTTTCACGTCGCGTGTGTCATCATATCGCTTGTCGAGTCCGTTGTTGTTGGTGACGTGGATCTTCATGGTAACCAGTCCACCGCTCTCGGCCACGACAGCCAGTTCTTGATGCCCCTTAGAGGCGAAAGTATATCTGGTGCTCTTGCCGGCTTTGACAAAGCATGTCTTGGTGAGGATGGTGCCGTTGGCGGTCTGTCCTCGATGGGCGGCCGAACGGTTCATGTCGTCGGCATAGCGATAGATGTCGCGTCCGTTAGCCAAACTGTCGACAAAGGCTTCATCAAACACCAGATGGCCGTTGAGCGATCCGATGGTGTCGTCCTTGCAGCGCAGACTGTTGAAATTGACAACATTATTAGCCCTCAGCTCCTGTGCCGACTGCATGAGCACAGCGCTGTCGCCAACAACTGCTGCGTCGCGTATGGCGATGCAGGCATCAATGGCATCTTGGATAACGTCGGTCACATCTTCGGCCTCGGTGGTATCAGGACATTCAACTTGGGCCGATAAGGTAAACGAGTGAATAAGCACGGTGATAAGGAACAGAAAAGCAATACGTTTCATAATTGTCTATAGGTTTTTTTGATGGATGATTATCGTTTCTTGATGATGACTCTGAAGCCAACGGCTTTGTCCGTGGCATCGGTGTCCATGCCGATGCGCGATGTGACGGTCACTTCGCTGGCTGGCGAGTTGTAGTTGCCTCCGCAGACGGTATAGGGTGCTCCATCGCCACTACCGTTGAAGGGTGCGTTGCACCACTCACCTGCGTTGCCGCTCATATCATACAAATCAAGTGTGTTGGGGTCTTTGCCTTGTTGCCCGTTGCTGGCGTGCAATTTGCCGTCTGAATTGTCTTTGTACCATGCAACTTTGTTCACGTCATCGTCGCCGGCATAGGTTGATGTCTCGTGATTCTCACCTCCGCGAGCTGCATACTCCCATTCCTCGGGCGACGGCAGTTCAAAGATGATGTTCGTCAAGTTGCCCAACTCCAATAATTTCATTGAGACAACTCCATATGAGACATCGGTGACAGGCAAATCCTTGACAAGCGAATCAACCATCTCGTTGGATATGCCGTGCCACCATCCTTGGGTAAATTCAAATTGGCTCATCCAGAACTTGTCGCCGACGGGCACCATTTTGTCAAGGAGATCGTCGATGGCCTGCATCTGGGTGACAGTTAAATCCGTATTGAGAATAAGCAGAAATTCGCTGTACTTTTCTTCAAGCTGATGGCGCATGTCTTCCAATTCGATCTTCTGCTTTTCAGCCTCATCCTTAGCCCGTTCTTTCTTCCAAAAGAGCCAGCATGTACCCAGCACAATCAGCAATGCTGTGATGATGCCTGCTATGGTCAGCCGCTTGACAAAACGAGAGCGCCTGTCGATGCGAGCCAAGGTCTCTTTGGCCGAGTTATAGTCCTCGTCCTTGTGGCCCAATGCGCTGCGGACCCCTAAGGTATCGACGAGTCGGTTCTTAATCATCAAGTCAATGGTCGCACCTAGGGCTTGACCGAAACTGATCTCGGAATGTTGATTCCCGGCAACAGCTTCCTTAATATTATCAGGAATGTCTTCGGGGAAACCATCGAACTTGTTGTCGGGGTTCACGGGAACGATATGTTTGCCCAATTGACTTGCCAGCAGGATTTCCTGTCTGACCCAGTCATTTTCATTCACGCAGCGTGCCATAGACCCGTCGGATAACACTATGATGAAGACGGGAGCCTCTTTTATCGCTGCCTTGATATGGTCGCTGAAAATTCCGTCGGTCAGCTCGTCATAGTCAAGGAACACCTTGTAACCACGTTGTATGAGCATAAGTTGCAGGATGCGGGCATATTGTGCTCCGCTGTCTCGCCTGTAACTGATAAAGATATCATATTTGTTCTGTCGCATAGCTTGGGAGAATAATAATGATGTTCAGGTGGTTTTTTTTGTTGTAGATATATGGGTTTTGTTGCGGTGTTGCAATGAAATGCCGAATCGGTTGTGGTGGTTGGGGGCGGGTTCGGTTATTTCGGTTGCAGACTGTTGAACATTTCACCCAGCTTGTTGCTCTCGTATTTGTAGATGACCGTGGTCATGGGTTCGGTGAGGGTGGCGACCCAGCCTGTTCCGCGATAGGCATCGACGATGCAGTCCCAGGCGTTCTTTGGCTCTTCGATGTTCTTGCGGTGGGCTTTCATCTCCTTCCATTCGGGTTTCCATTTGTTCTTGTCCCATTTACGCTTGTCGGGGTCGCTGCTCTTATTGCCGGGTTTGCAATAGTAGTCGTCGATGATTTTGCAAGTCTCATTCACTTCCATATCGACGCGGTATTGTCCTGTACCCCATGCCGCACGGTAGTTAGTGGCATCGGTTGTGCCGGTGAATGATCGCGGAACGATGAAACAGTCGCCCTCGACACTGACCAGTTTCTTGAAGTCGGGGTCGTTCTTGTCATACACGAAGATGCCGTCACTGTTCAGCTTCGATTTGTCGATGCGCGCTGTGATGGTGAATTCGCCCAGTTGCTGGTCTTGGAGAATCATGGTCGCCTGGTTCATCCAGGACGAGTAGATGCGCACTTTGATCTGGAATGTCAGATCTTTGCGTTTCTCAAAGTCGAATCGGCTCTCGACGCTGCCTGTCGAGTCGTTGGGCAGGTTGCAGAATCGAGGATTGAAATAAAGCGTGTCCAGCTCGACCATGAATTTGGAGTGGTTGACGATGTGCTTGATGCCGACGTCAGGGTCACGCCTCATCTTGCAATAGACATAGAACACGTCAATGCCTTCGCCGGGTTTGTCTTTCAGTTCAATAAAGCTTTTGCACCCGAATCCGTTGAATTTCAGGTTTTCGGGGTCCATGGCCCCTTTGGTCGACGGTAGGGCATAGAAGTCATCGATTGAACTCTCGGCCGACAACGTGTGAGAGTAGGTGCAGTGCTGCTCAGCGGTTTTGTACCACTTCTCGCGGTCGCCCTTGATGGCATTGGCCAGATAGCTGATTCCCATCCCGACGACGCCCTGCGAGGCGCTAACCGTCTTTTGGGTGAATGCGCTGGTGACACTGTTCAGGATGTCCAGTCCCAGTCCGCGTTTGGCTTCGGCTGCTGATATGTTTTGCAGCGAGCGCACCTGTTCGTTGAAGTTGTTGATGTTCTTGACGGAATTCTCGTTAGTGACAAGAATCTGGTACCGGCGCACGGCATCCACCTTTTCCTGCCCATTTTGTGCATCCTTGTCCGGGATGCTTGCTGCAATTGAACCGGCGACTGCCAGAACCATCAGCATCATTGTAATCAGTCTTTTCATGTCTTGTCTTTTTTTTATGTTGTTGTATATGATTCATCAGAAAACATCAATCAAGATGAAGGGATTGACGTGCTCGGGCTTGTCGTGGGTAACGATCATCGGCTCATACATGAATGTTTCGGGGTCGAACACGTACTGCAGCCAATTGTCTTGCTTGAGCCGCTGGCGTGCAGCCATGAAGGCCTGGTGAATGTCGAGCTTCTCTTGCCGTTCCAAATTCTCATAGAAGTAGCGCATCAGGTTGCCGCTTGACAGGTCCGAAACGCTCCACAGGGTAACGCAGATGCCGTCGATGCCCGCCATCTTGAGCGCCCGCTGGAGGCCGTAAATGCCATCGTCGGTTAGCTTTCCCAGTCCGGTCTGGCAAGCCGACAGGACCATCAGTCGCGTGTTACCGAAATTCTGTTTGCTCAGTTCTGTCCCCGACAACACACCGTCGAACATGTTCTCGTCGAAGTCTTTGTCACTCAATGTGCTGGCCGAACCGGCGAAGAGGATTCCGCATTTTGACATGGAATCGTCATTCAGCAGGGGCTTGATGTCTCCCTCGAGATTGAGATACCCGCCATAGAAGCCGTGTGTGGACAGGTGTATGATGTCATAGCCTTTCTGTACCTCTTTCAAGAACGCCTCATCGGTCGCTTGCCAGCCTTTCAAGACAAAATCGCCCTTGTTGTTGCGAATGGCATAAATGGAGTCGATCTCCTCTTCGGTGTAAGGCAATTCCTTGATGAAGCCTGCATTCTGATACAGGTAGCGATAGGTCACGATGTCATTGTCGGCTGTTGAGGGATTGATGTCGGCCCCGAACTTGATGCCGCCGCACAGCAAGGCATTACCCGGTTTCTGTGTCTTGTTGCGTTTGAGCAGGTTGCGCGTAGAAGACAGTCGGTAACCAATCATTGTCGTGTCGGGGATTTGATACTCGATGGCCCACTGGTGCAGCAATCCGTCGGGGGAAAAATATACTTTCCGGGCATCTTTGATCATCGACATCAAGCGCGGAGACCACACCAATTGAGCAAAAGCCTCCGTTTCATAGAAGTCGTTGATGTCTTCGGCGAAATCCGAAGACAGGGCGCCGAGAACTGTCGAGTATTCGTTCACGGGCTGATTCAGCAGACTGTCCACCGAGAACAAGTCGATGAACGTGGGACGCTTGCTGTTGTGCCGCAATACAAGGCACCCCAGACGCTTGGTGTCATTCTTGCCGAAGTATTGTACAAACTCCAGGGCGCACTCGTTGCGGCCAAGGGCGCTGCGCACCTGTTGCCAGTGCGTTTGGAGTTCCTTGGGATTCCGTTCAAACGCCAGCAGATAGCCCTTGCTGAACAAGGCCAGGTCGTAGAGCATCTCGGGCGCCTCGTTGCCGAGTCGGTAGCAATCATACAGGAACTGGTGTGTCCCCAGCCAGTACTGCCCGCGTTGAGATTCATCCATTCCCGCCAGCCGCTGGCCCACCAGAGTGCATTGTGTCTTCACGTATTCCTCGTAGCACGAGCGCGCCGCTTTCACATTGGTGGTACCCAGGCGGTCGCCCTGCATCATCAGAATTTTGCCGTGTTTGCGCAGGGTCTCGCCATATTCTCGACTCTCCTGCTTCGATTTGTAGTATTGCCTTGCTTCACCGATTTGTTTCAGTGCAAGGGCGAACA
The DNA here is from genome assembly GCA_900317325.1 of uncultured Prevotellaceae bacterium. GTDB lineage: Bacteria > Bacteroidota > Bacteroidia > Bacteroidales > Muribaculaceae > Sodaliphilus. Next base: position 25,787 of record ONGE01000010.1, on the reverse strand, counting down.
AGTCGGCGGCTTGGGCATCATCGTCACATTCTGCCCCGATGCGTGCGTTGCACATCGCCAGCTGCGACAATGTCAAGTAGTAGTCGCTCTCAACACTCTTGATGCCGAGGTCGTTCAGCCATTCGTCATACTGGACCAATACGGTGTCGAGATGACTCGAGGCTGTTTCGTAAAGCTTGGCCTTATAGTACAGTTGCGCCAGCTCCTGGTGCAGGGTCACCACTTTGTCCAGGTCGTTGCGTTCCTTGAAGATCCTCATGCTCTCGAGGTAAGACTCCTCGCTGGTGAACAAGAAGTAATTGAAGTTATCGCCCTCGGTGAGTCCATAACAGTAGGAACCCACCATTTTTCTGAAATAGCCCTGGAAAACATCCAGCGAGTCGCCCAAAGCGTCGCTGTACTCGTCGATGATTTCCTTGTATTGATCGCATAGATTCTGCAATTGCTGGTAGTCATCTATCAGATAGCAATGTTCCGCCTGGTTGAACAGCGACGTCAGCCTGAGGCTCACCGGATTCTGGGCAAGACCTAACCCCTGAAACAGGATGCAGATGACGGCTGTGATGAGTAATCGTTTTCTCATGGCTTCTGCGGATTGTGATTAAGGATGACGAAGGACTCATACTGAGCCGCGTCCTTGGCATTGAGCGAGATTGACAGGGTGATGGCGTCGCTGGCCTTGACCTTGTCAAGAACGATGGTCCACACGCCGTCACCAAGGGGCTTTGCCGGCACGTTATTCACGGTAGGTGCCAATTGTGATTTGGGATTGAATGCGATGAAGACAAACTCTTGTTTCCCGGCGTGCCCGGTGATTTTGTAAGTGACTGTTTGCCCGCGCTTGACCGTTTTCTCGATCATTGAGTAGAAGACGTTTTTCTCGTTGCTGTTGAAGTAGTCCCCCTTCGACACCATCTTGGCGTTTTGACGGTCGTGAACGTGATAGACGAGTTGGTTCATCTTGAATTTGAAGACGTCTTTTCCCCGGTATTCCCCGTCGTGACGCTTGATTTCATCCATCAGGGTGATTTTAGGTTTGCCGACGGCCGACCAGTTCAGCACAGTTTTATTGAGAATGTCCTTTGTGGCTTTCTTTTTGCGTATGGTTTTCACGTCCTCGGTCAATTTGCTCAGATAGGTATCGGCAATCGACTGGGCCTGACATGGAACATGGCATAGCCAGATGGCGATGATGCAGAGTATTACTTTGGTTTTCATATCGTTTCGATCATTTCTTCGGGCCAGTTTTCTTTTCTTCGCTTGTCGCTTGTCGCCGCGGCATCTTGAGCAGCCTTACGATGGCTGCGGGTCGTTTTCCGGCATTTCTCCAAGCCCTTGAGCGCCTCATCCACCAGTTTGCTGATGCTGATGCGCGACGACGGGTCATGATGTAGGCATTGCTGCATGAGGGCCGTCAGCGACTGGTGGCTTTTTTGCAGCGAGGGGAGCAATACGTTGGGGTGAGTCTTCTGGTATGCTCCGCCGTGACCACCGAACAATGTGCGCCCCGACGAGGCGTGGTAAATGAGCGCGCCCAGGGTCCACACTTGCTGCGGTTGCCCGCATGGTGCCTTGTTGACGCATTCGGGCGGCATGAATTCGGGTTGCTCGTCGGTTTTCTCACCGATGAGGAACGACAGGCCGTCAACAATGACCTCATCAGGCGACGTGGGACACTGGCTGTTGTCTTTGATGCATTGTCCCAAATCGGCAGCCATTCTCCAGATGGCCTCTTCGGGACAATAGCCAGCGATGTCTCTCAGGGTGATGCGTTTATTCATTGTTGACTCCTCCTTTCGTCAGCTTGATTTCGGTGACCGGCACTGCCCACTTGTACAGGCCACTGCTCACGCTGTCCACCCTGGACACGACGCCTGCAGCGGCAATGCCTCCAGATGTCTTGATGAGGACGGGACCGCCGGAATAACCGTGGTTGATGTTGCTCTCGAAAAACAGATTCTCGCTGTTGGCCTTGCTCTCGCGCCTGATTGAACCGCTGGTGCTGGTGAAGCTGTTGTCACCGATGCCGGTCATGGGATAGCCGCACACCATCAGTCGGCTGCCGTTGTGCAGTTTCTTCACATCTTCGCTCGAGGCGAGTTTGACCTTGCCTTTCTCGTCAAAGCCGTCAATCCACAGGATGTCGCCCAGTTCCATCTCACGCTCGACAAAGTAGGGCCTGATGCTTCGCCAGTAGTACTCCTCGCTGAAGTCGCCGAGCAGGAACACAGCGTCGTGGGCGGTATTGATGTGTACATGGTCATCGGTGGAGGAGAAGGCATATCGTTTTTCTCCCGTGAAGTCATAGATGCTGAAGTGAACACGCATTATCATCAGCGAGTCGCCTGGTTCATGCGTCTGGTTGTAGGTCTCGGTCTCGATGGCCCACTTGACGATGTCATCGTCGCTTAATGTGCTCACGTCGGTCGTCAAGTCGAGTTGTGTGCCCAACCAGTACTCCACGCAATGGCGGGCCGTGACCATGATGCCGTCGGTGGTCAGGAACGCGGTCCCGACGGGCGCTGCCTCTTCAAGCACCTTGGAGGGTCGCAATAGCTCTTCGTGCCCTCCTGTGACAAGCAGTTGCTGTACCGAGTCAACCCGTATTTGGTAGATGGACTCCTCGAGCGGGGCCACGTCTTGCTCATTAATGGGCTGCTCGTTATTGAGAGCGTAAATGAGACCTGCTGCAGCCGCGATGATACAGGCAGCAATGACGGCCATGCGGGGCCAGATGCTCTTGCGAGTATCGTCCTCCCGATAATATTCATCGTGGTGGGCATGGAAAAGCAGTGCCATCGGTTGGTCGTCAAATTGGATGATGTCACCGTCGGCCAGCTGGCAGGCGTAGCCGATGGGCCCCTTGCCTGCTATGCTGACACCCACGTGCTGGGAACGTTTGACAAGGCGCCAGCTCTTGCCGTCCTCGTTCCGGAGGATGGAGGCGTAGTACTCGGGTGTGAAATCCCCGTTATCGTAGCGCACGTCACAATCAGCACTCTCGCCGATGTTGACGGTTCGCTCGATGAGCTTCAGGCGCTGCCCGTCGGGGTGGAATGCGTTAGCGCCTTTGCAGGTTAACGATATGTACCATTTCTTCTCACTCATGACTTTATGGCTTCTCCTTCCTCATCGGCAAAGGCTTTGGTGATCAAGGGCAGGCAAGAACACAGGCACAGGTCATAGATGGTGACCGGTTTGCCGGTCTTGTCAAGTTTCAACTCGTTGTAGGCACACAGGTCATAATGGATGCGTTGCCGCTTCAGTTCTTCTTTCTTGTCGATGTCGGCTTCCACGGCTCGCAGCTCTTCGTCGGTGCAGGGGCGCCATCCCAGGATGAGTTCCTCGACGCTCCAGCGGTTGTGCTCCACTTGCGCGAGCAATTCAATGTCTTGCTGCGGAATGTCATAGAACTTGTTCCACTCGCCCTTGTCAAGCCCGATGGAGCGCAGTTTGATGGGGATGTTCATGGCATTGTAGATGCTCGACATGCGCTTCACGTTCCTCAGTCGCGACCATGAGGCGTCTCGCGCCACCTTGTCAATCTCTACGGCATAGCGCAGCTGGCCGCTCCAAGCCTCATAGTTGTCGGCATAGCAACGGTCATACACATGATTCACGTTCATGGCCAGCCTGACCAGTGGCAGTGTCACGTCATAGCCTTGATTCACCATCCCGAACGGCCTGATGTGAGGGCTGTGGTCGAAAGTCGCAGGGTAGGGGCAACGGACATACACCGGCACTTGGCATTGACCGATGGCCTCGGGCAAGAGCATGGTCTCGCCGATGTTGCGGTTGGCATCGTCATGGGCCAGCACGATGGTCAGTTGCTGGAGCTCGTCTTTGGCCCAGCGGGTAAGCTTTTCACGCAAAGTGATGTCGTTGGCCGTCGCCTGCACAAATTCCCACTCCACGTCCACGAAGTCCTCTCGTAGGCCTTCATACATCGGTTTGTGGAACAGTTTCACAGCATCAGGTTCTTCGGGCTTCACGATGCGGTAATAGCTGTTGTCAAACAGGTGCTGGTATCTCTTGATGATGACCTCGCTCTTACTTATCGCCTGCTCATCGACTAATGTGATGCGGGTGCGCAACGAGTGGTTGCGCACGTAATTCGGGAAATGTGCCATCTGGGCTGCGTTGATGGCCACCATTTCGCCCATTTCGCTCATCCCGATGATGACCAGATGCACATGCCTGTCGCTTTGCACCGTGACGGGTTCATGGTCCAGCCTGATTTGGCGGCTCCACACTTCATCCATCGAGAACGGATACACGTCCACGCGCTCGCGCATGCCGTCGTTCCAGTCGGTGGTCTGCAGCATCCGCAAGGCCTCGACAGTATTGACCAGCAGGTGACAACGCACTTTCTTGCCGCCCCGTTTCTCCAGATTCACCCCATCGGCCAGCCGTCCCAGCAATGCCATCGCTGCATAGTCGGCAGCCATCGCCTTTTGCCGCTCGGCATCAGAGTGATCAGCACAATAATCTGCTGTCAAGAAGAGCTCGTCAAATCCACCCATTTCGACATCATCGGCACAGGCGTCAGCCAGGCACCAAACTGTCCAACCTTTTGCTTCGTACTGCCGCCTTACGTCATCCACCACCGGATGATTCCCAACTATCAATACCTTTTTATTGCTCATATGAATTATTGATTAGGTTCATTGATAAGTTTTGCTTCTTGGAATGAAACATCAATAGTATTGTAATCATAACTCCGTTCTCTTGGAGTTAATTTGTTCCAATTACACATGTAACGTTGGAATAATCGTGCCTCGTCCTTGCTTTTGGGATTATCATTGTCGATTTGATAGCCATGGATCTCATGTGTTGCCACCCACCGTAAATGCTCGGTTTGTGCCAACACGTCCATCACCCTTTGCACGGTTTCAATTGGCAACGGGTTGTTTTCTCCATCCCATTTGTAGGTTGTTTCGCCTTGCCTGATTAATCCGCACAAACCTAAGTTCGCATCTATTTTGAGCGCTGTGCATGCTAACACAACTTTTGTCTTGATGTGCAGACTGTTGGCATAGTTTTGACTTTGCTTTCTTCTCAAGCCCATGATGCCGCTGTAAGTGGGAGAAAAATTCTTGTATTCGTTGTCAACCAATTGCATCGCTCTGTTTTGTTCCTCCTCCCAACTTATGATTTCATTAGGCTCTTCATTCATCTCTTTCAAGTGATTGTTAAGAGAATTGTCATATTTCTCCCTGAACTTTTTGGCGCTCTCCTTTAATGACTCGTTGATGATGTGATCAAAAGTGTAGATTTTCTCGGCAGAGCCAAACAACGTTATGGGGCTGTTGATTTCAGTTGATGCGTGGATGACCTTTTGGTTCATCTTGTTCTCCTTAGGAGTGCTTCTCCTTTCAGCTGCCCATAGGCGGTTATAGTGATGAGCGATTCTTTGGAAATGCCCATTCTCGTCATTCTGTACACGCACCATGATGCGAAGCCGTGACGTGTTGTTGTAACGAATCGCCAGTTTGAACAAGCGAATGGCTTGTGACATGTTCAATTCATCGTCTCCAGTCGCGAGTACAATATAGTTGACTGTGGGGAGCCAATTCTCAACTTTGCGATAGAACTCTGCGCTTTTGCAGTCGATGTGGTGGAGACTGATTAAAGCATCTTGATATTCTTGTTCGCTCGTGGGATTAATGGCCACATTGATAGACGGAGTCTTGGACACAAAGGAGCCTGACAATGAATTCATCTCTTTATCTACCACATAGCAGTGGAAATCTGAACGATCCACCGGATTTTCTTCCGTTCCCTCTGCTGTCACATTCTGGTTTTTAGGGGCATTCTCATCCTTCTTTTTATACTTGACAAAAGCACCGAACTCATATAAGAACCTCACCATATCGAGTCCCACCTCACTAAAGCCTATCACCAGGGCCTTAAAGGCCGAAGATACCGTGGCATCGTCCTCGATATCCACATATCTGACGGGTTGCAGATAGATGTTTTCTGGAAGTTTCAGTTGCTCTACGCTCAGATGTGAAGAGTCGATGACCTTTACCTCGATATTCTGGTGTGACGGTTCATCCTCAATCACGCGGTGGATGCTGTTGTGGCGTGCGTGACAATAGAATATGACTTTTCTATCTCCTTCATTGATGAATCTGTTGATTGTCGTGTCACGCTTGAGGTTGCCGATGGCTTGAAGGTTAAAAGCCTCGTTGTCGTCAAGGAAGAACATGTGTACCTTACCGGTTGTGCGATTCATCAACTTGGCAACGCTGTTCAGGCGCAGCTCACGTTTGATGAGGTCATTCTTGTTGCTGGCCTGAATGTCGGTCAACGAACCAAACGTGCTGTTGGTGAGGCAACCCATTTTTTGCAGTTCCTGCAAATTGTCCAGATTATTGTTTGACAACGATAGGAAACTGAACAGGCGGTCCATGCCGATGCGTTTGTTGGGATCCTCCTTGGCGTTGTTCACGCGGATGATCATGATGCGGGCATCGGGGTGGGTATTGTTGGAATCCTTGGGGTTAATGATGTCTTTGGCCAGATAATAGGTCGCGTCATTCATTCCCCAGAAAATGTAAAGGTTCTCTTTCTCTTTTGGCCAGAAGTATGTCTTGTAAACCCTGATGACATGAGCCACGATGTTGAACCCGAAATGCTTGATGACAAAAACCATACTGATGAATGCAGCCAGCAAGTGGGCGATGGAGAAGAAGAACATGAACCAGGCGCTGTTGTGGCAACCATCGTGGATTGCGCTCACATCACTCTGCAAGATGAACATCCCGAACGCGTGGATGACCGCCATGGGCGCTACACCCAGTAGCGCCCAGAAGGCATTTTCTTTCACGCTGTGGTCGGGATACATACCTACGTCATAGACCACAAAGCCTAATATCCACACAATGACAAAAGCATAGGTCAGGTTTCGGTCGCACCAGTTCAACGCACCCTCCTTTTTGTAGAATAAATAGGCCAAAGCGCCCATCAGCACCACGAATATAGCAGCCGATACCAAGCCGCCTCCCGTTAGCGCACATGCATACTCATTGAATGTGCACAAGCCTTTTTCGCCTAAATGTTCACAATATGCTCGCAGTTGGTCCAGGGTAACCACTACTTTCTCGTTGGCTGCATTCATCAGTATCATAATCACATCAGTTGAGCGCCGCAGTTAGGGCAGAATTTGGCTGCTTGGTTAATTTGGGCGCCGCAGTTGGTGCAGAACTTGGTGGGCACGTTCTGGTAAAAGGCAGCGGCTGCGGGGGCAGCTGCCGGCGCGCCGATGGCACTCTCGGCGGTAGTGAGGGCTCGGTCGTCAAGTTTGGATTGCTCTACGAGGCCCCAGATTTGGGTGATCAGTACGGGCCAGAAGAAGAACATCGAGATGACGGTGGGAATCGCCTGCTGGCCGTAGATGCCCACGTTAGCGTCAAACATGACGCCATTGGACTGCGGGGTGAGTACGACTTTTAGGGCCGACTTCATGCCCAGGACCGCCTTGAACATGTTGCCCTTGGTGATGCTGATATCCTTGCCGCCGCTCATCAGGTCGTCGACCATGACCTCAAAACCATCGTTAGTGAATTCGGTGCGAATGGCTTCGGCGATTTTCTCGATTTGTGACGGATGTGCTTGAAGCAGTTTTTGAGTTTTGTATCGTGCCATGACTATTTCAGGTGTTGAAGTTCATAATAATGGTAAATGGTGGTGAGCACGTTGGTCTCGGCAAACAGGCGCTTGATGAAGGCCTGGTCTTCCTCGCTGAAACGTTGCTCCACCTCTCGCATGAGGCCGATAACGGTGTCGCTCTGCTGGTGCAGCTCTTCTTCAGTCACTATGCCGTCGGCCATAATGTTCTGGAATGACGGCTCGGCAGCAATCATGCCGTCGATGTCTAAAAATCCTTGTTCGTTGAAAATCATAGTTATAATAGTTTTTAAGTTTATAGTTCGTGTCCGCAATTGCGGCAGAATTTCCAATCTTTGTCAATCGAATTGCCGCAATGGGGGCAGATGCCCTCGGGCGCTTCAATCTGGAACTTGCCGTTCTTGATCATGTTGTATTGTTCACTCTCACTCCACTTGAGGATTTCACGCACGCGCACGGCCGAGAACGGGTGGTCAAGTCCCATGATGACCGACAGCTGCAGGGCCTTGTTCCAGAGGCCTGAGTTCTGTATCTGGTCATACTCATCGGCTTGCTTCGCCCATTCGCGCATGTCGATTTGCGACGTCAGGCTCTTGGGACCGCCCGACAAGCGTGCCATCGTGCTGGCCACCACATCGGGCGTGGTGATGATGCTTGCAGCACGGTCGGCCGACAGCTCACTCTTGCGGTACCAGTACAAGAGCGCGTACTGGATGGGAACCGCCAGCTTGCCCAGTACTCCCAACGAAGCGATGCCGCTGCTCAGCCACTGTGCTAACGTGTGATAGAGCACATGACGGCACAAGATGTGACCGCACTCGTGGGCGATGATGGCATCGAGTTCCTCGTCGCTCATCATCTCCACCAGGCTTGATGTCACGGTGATGTAGATGCGCGTGTCACCCATGGTCCACGCATTGGGATTCGGGTCCATTTGCAGATAAAACTCAGGTTCGGCGATACCCATCTTTTCACAGATGGGCGGTAGATGCTTGTAGATGTGCGGCAATTGTTTCTCGGACAAGCGGATTGTCGATGCCATGTTCACGCCATATTGCAGCGTTTCGATGCCGATGGCCAACACCTTTTTCACTAATGCTGAAAAACCGGGGATGCTCTCCATTTGACGCAGTGCCGCTGCATCTTCAGGATGGATAAAATCAGAAGGTTTCATTTTCAGTAAACAGTTTTTTTAAAGATAAAAGATTCATAAAGGAGTTAAGGTCTTCACACACCTCATCGCTTGCAGTCGATGAGATCATTCTATTGAACGTGGCAAAGATACAGATTTCCCCTCAAAAAAACAAGCATATCCTCTATTTTAAATAGCACGTTCTCATTCACTTGAAACGGGGAATCAGGCATCGGCCTAAAAAAACAGCAAACGACCGGATTTCTCCCATCGTTTGCCATGCCTTGCCCTCTCTTGTGAAGCCAGAGCGTTTTGTGAATGGTTTTGCTTGTGATTATTAATGATGCATTCGTCTGGTTATCAGCTCGCTGAGTGATTTATATCATCAGTAAATGGTACCGCTGAAGTATACTAAAAAATAAATTAAAAGTATTGGCATCACCCATCACCGATGAGGCCGAGTTCCTGGAGGCAGCCCTCGCGGTTGAGCAGGAAGCCGTAGAGGTCTCGATAGGCGCTGCAGTCGCGATAGCGAGTGGGTACAAGTTGGCCCTCCTTGATTTCATGGATGGAAGCGTCTGGATAAGAAAGAATGACGGGCGAGTGGGTGGCAATGATGATTTGGGATCCTTTCTTGACCACATCTTTGATCCACAGCAGGAACTGCAGTTGGTTTTGGAACGACAGTGCCGCTTCGGGTTCGTCAAAGATGTAGAAGCCCTTACCGGTCAATCTGTGTTCAAGCAGAGCCATGAATCCCTCGCCATGGGAGAATTCATGGAAATTGAGATGGTTATAGTAGATGTTCAAACCTCGGCGATTGATTTCGCTGATGACGTTATAGTAACTTTCGGCTCTGAAGAAATAAGTGTCACGATAACTCAGGCTGGCTTGCGATGCAATCAGCGCCTCGTGCAGCGACGAGTGGCTCTCCTCGGTGTGGAAATTGAAGTGACGGGAGCCACCCTCGGGATTGATGCGCAGCAACACGGCAATCGCTTCAAGCAATGTCGATTTTCCCGACCCGTTACCCCCGACGATGTAGGTCACTGACTTCTCAAACTTGAACTCAGTGAAATCCCTGATCACAGGAATAGAGAACGGGTATTTGCTCGTATCCCATTCCCCTTCACGCCTCCTGATACACCTTAAATAAATATTCTCCTCCATAACCATCAATATCCAATTTTCCCGCAAAAATAACCCCCACTAATGCCACATTCCGGCACACATTTCTCTAAAATGCATAATCAAGCCCACCAATGGTGATGGAAAGTGATGTTGTTAAGGTTTAAATACATAAAAATCACCCAGCGGTACTGTTTTTTGAGTTATTATCGTTATATTTGCAGGATAGAACAAAAACGATAACAATATGGCTTTATTCAAGTGTGAAGAATGTGGACAGATGATATCGGATAAGGCTTCGGCTTGTCCGCATTGTGGTTGCCCAGTTAAGGTGCCCATGGTGTGTCCGGAGTGTGGTGAAGCAGTAGCAGAAGGGGATTCTTACTGCCTGAAATGTGGTTGTCCTTTAAATCACGATCCCCAATCTCAAGTGGAAGAACAAACAGATTATGGTTGGGACGATGATGAGAAGAAACCCAACAACGCTTTGAAATGGCTGCTGGGTGTTCTTGCTGCTTTAATTGTATTGGGAGGCGCTGCTCTATACGCTTGGCAAAGTGGAATGTTTAATAAGGCCGTGGCATTAGAAGATACGGTAGCAGTTGACTCTACACCCACGATGGCTGCACCGGTTATTGAGCTTGATGCTGAAGGGATGTTCTCTATTGATGACTGTCCGACACAATATGAGGGTCTCGAGATTGTCAAGCATAAAGGTGAATATCATCTGTCCTCAATAGACATCCTGAGAGACGGCCAGTTGCTTCGCACATTCAATTTTACCGATGATGACTATGTAACGAGAGACGAGGTGCATTTCCTTGACGCTAATTTCGATGGTTATGTGGATATCTTTTTGGGACCAGGCTGTGACCGTGAATATAGCGCTTTATTTCTCTGGAATCCTGAACAATCCAATTTTGTTAGAGGATACGAAGATGGCAACCCGATGCTCAATGGCAACTATCAGTTCCATCCAGCATCTCAAAAGGTTTATTTCACTGGCTCTGGCTCATTCTCGTCAAACCATGCTGTAAGGCTTTCCTGGCAGAACTACAATCTGCAGAGCGAAGAGGCATTAATGTCCGAAATGCTAAAGTCGCGCCTTGATGAAAATCAACCCGCCAAGTATGTTGTCCGTAAAGGAGGATTCTCAGGTAAAATCATATTCTCCACCGATGACCCCAATCAGATACCGGCACGATGGAAGAAGTGGGCTTACGTTCCAACTGGCGAGGAAGCTAAGCAATATGAAGAAGATGATGAGTGGGGTGCCGATGGCGATCCCGGTGAAGACGAGAATAATGATATTGAAGAAGTGAAATCTTGGATTCAGGGCAATTGGCGTTATCGTATGGTTTCTGAACTTGGAGCAATGGAGTGCCGTGTAGGCATCAATGGCGATGACATTGTTGTAATGTATAACGGTGAAGTGCAATATAGTGGCCCTTATACAATTGAAGGCGATGATATAATCTATAAACGAGGTAATGGTTGGAGTGAAGGTATCAGAATTGATCGTGAGCATAAACGCTTGATGGCTAATGAAAGCGAGCCAATGAGAAGAATGTAATTTAGTATCCTCATGCTTTAATAGATGTGAGGGATTTCTTTGAGGATTTCTCTTCATCAATCAATAACCTGATCGATTCCTCATTCACATTCAGAATCTCCTCAGAATCTCTTCACTATGCTTTTACCATTATTCACTTGACGCACCTCTCTTGCTTTAGGCTTCAAGGGCCGATTTTTTCGGATAAAAGGCTTGCGCTGCTTATTTGAACTGGCGCCTTTCGCTGCATATTATTCAAAGGACTGTTTGTTTTATTTGAAAAGATTTTGTATATTTGAGGTTGGAAATAAAACTACTTAACGACACTTAATGAAACAATGAAAACTATCGTTTATTTTCATGGTTACGGGTCCAGTTGCCGAAGCAATTCGGCAACTTGTCTTGCCAAGAATTTGCCGGGGTACAATGTGATTGCCCCGGATATTCCAATCGACCCTGAGGAGGCATTGCCTTTTCTGAAGAATTATTGTGCAAAGAATAAAGTTGATCTCATCGTCGGGACCAGCATGGGTGGCATGTATGCCATGCAGATGACGGATTATCCCCGCATCTGCGTTAATCCAGCCCTACACATGTCCCAGGTGCAGGATGTCCTTCAGGTAGGCACATTTGAGCGTTTCCAGCCGACTGCCGATGGCCAGACACACTTCACGATTACCGAAGAGATCATCGGGCACTTCAAGGAGATGGAGCAGCACCTGTTTGACGGCATCACATGTGAAAACCAGTCCAAGTGTTGGGGCTTCTTTGCCGACGGGGATACACTGGTCAACTGCAAGGACGAGTTTGCCCAGCATTTCACCCATGTGGAAGATTTCCACGGCGAGCACCGCATGAACGATCAGGTCATTCGCGACGTCATCATTCCCGCTGCCAAAAGAATCCTCACTGAATAATCAACCGAGTAACCCACTGCTGGTGTCATGGCTCATATTGCTGGCACCAGTAGTGGAACCGCAGCAAAAGAATGATAGCCGCGGTGCAGAACAGTTTGTTCCAGGCAGAGATGTTACCAACAATCGCAGGGGTCCAGCACACGGCTATCATCAGCACACCTGCTACAACATGAATCATTACCATAAAAATCTTGTCCTTGTTCATAATCTTAATAATCATTAGTTCCTTTTTGGGCCATAAAATATAAATAAGCCCCCCAAAAATTAAAACGGAAACCAATAAAAATCTTTGTGAATGAATTATAGAATCTTTAACATTTCCATAAGTGTCTGATTATTTGGCACCTATGCATCGATTTGGGCTTGATTTGAAATTAATTTTGAATTTTTTTCCAAAAATTACTATATTATTAGTGAAAAAAAGCATGTTGTACAATTTAAATTTTTTCTGTTATGACCATTTCCATTAAAATCAACAATCCTTATCTGATGAATCGTGCCCACAACTATTTCTACAACAAAAATGTGCAGACCATGTTGTGCAACAATGAAACTGAATTGACCCTTTTTGACCTAGAACGGGCTGAAGTTGAGCTCCTTCTCAAATCATTTACCAAACACTTCCACCTGAAACCAGCCTTGAAGCATCCCCTTGCTGCATGATCAAAAATTGAGACCAAAACGAAAAAAGTTGGTCCAGATTTTGAATTTTTTTCCTGCTTGTTCCTATGTTATAAATAGGCCTGGTTGAATAGAATAATTATCCGTTAAAATGAGTTAAATTATTCATTCAGGTTTGGCCAGCCAGAAAAATTTCAGTATCTTTTATCTCGGAAAAATTCTAATCGCTTATTGAAGCGAACAATTTATATAATGAGAGGTATCCGAAACGCTCACTTGAAGGGAGTAGGAAAAACTAAATGAATTAATGTTTATGGGATTAGCAATTACAAAGTATGGTGTAAAATTCTTCAGGAATGGTGTTGAAGTCACTGACGGTGTGAAGATCACTCAAGACAGGGTTGCCGTTGGCTCGGCCTGCAAGAACCCCGTGTGCATCATCTTCCCGTACTATGTCAAGGAAATCAAGGACCACGCGTTCCAAAATCTCGACTCCCTGGAGGCCATCTACATTCCCGAAGGGTTGAAGGAGATTGGGCTCAATGCCTTTGCCGGCTGCTCCAACCTGCGCCACGTCATTGTTCATGACTCCATCGAGACCATCGAGTACAGCCAGCCGGAACGCAAGTGGGAGATCTCTACGGGCAGACAGTGTGATTTCCTTGCCGAGAAGCTGAGGAAAGGGGGCTATGAAGTGCATCTCTACAAGAGTGGTGAGAACTTTTCCTGGGACTGATGGGGCGCTAATGGCGTTCCTGACATCAAAATGTTGTCATATTCACGCATATCCAAATGCCTATATTTCAGCGACTTGAAAAATTCTTGAAAAATATTTCCGAAATTTTTGAATTTTTTGGACCATGTTTACATATTACTGGCGAATTTCATTTTTAACTTTTAAATAATAACAGCTATGACAACAATTAAAACTTCATCACTGAGAACTTACAACCGGGTACACAACTACCTTTACAACAAAAACATTGAATGCTGGGGGGACCTCGAAAAACTTGAAATATCCTTCTTTGGGCTGGACAAAAATCAAACCGATCAACTCCTTGAAAAACTCATCAAACATTTCCACTTGACACCAATTTTGCAACAACCTCTCGCAGCCTAATTGGTTGCATCCGCTTGATATTGGGCGGATTGCAAATAATATCCGCTTAATATCAATGATTTAACATCATTATTGTTGTGCTCGTTCATCGGGTACGACGCAAGTTTCATCGCAATTTATCAACCAATAAATAACGTTTTACAATGGAGAAAGAGAACAAAACAACCAAGTGTGCAACCAGAAAGGAACTCACCTTGCTGAAGGCTGTCGAGACCATCGTTGAGAAATCCTGCAACTCGCAACTGTGCGACCTGTTCTTGAAGCAGTGCAAGAAAGAAATCAAACTGGTGGCCGAAGCCTACAACATCACGCCGCAGCAAGCCATTCTGTTCTGCATCACAGTCGAATGCGGCCCTCGCAATGTGAGTCTCATCGAGTTATCCCATCACCTCAATATGAGAAATGTTGCGAGCCTTTCTTTTGATGCCGACATCAAAGGCATGATAAAGATGAGGCTGATGCGCTATCGTAACCGTGAACGTGAAGCCTTTGACATTCCTGAGCATGTGATCAGTGCCTTGCAGGAAAACAAAGCACAGATCCTGCCGAAACTGAAAGTTGAGGATGCCCCTGCAATGCTCGACCTGATGGGAACATGGTTCAACGCTGTGGACAATAACAACATCAGTCCAGAAGATTTGGGCCAAGACTTGTTGACGCTGTACAAGGACAATCTGCATATCAACTTTGCCAGAAAGATGCTTGACTTGAAGCTCCCCTGTGCCAACATGATGTTGCTCTCGTTCTTCTGCAGCCAGCTCATCAACGAGGATGATAGTCGCATTTGCGATCATCAATTCAAGTGCCTTTATGAGAGATATTACGAATACCGTACAACCGTCATGCATCTGGCGCATGGCGCACATATTCTTGCACAAATGGGATTGATTGAACCCGTGTGTGAAGAAGGCCGGGCAAGCACCACGACGTTCACGTTGACAAGTAAAGCGAAAACGGACTTGCTGGCAGAATTTGATCTTACCGAGCCCGAAGTGAAACTGAGCAATGTGCTCTATCCTGACAGCATCGCGCCCAAGGTCATGTTTTATCCCAAGGCAATGACGCAGCAGATTAAAGAATTGAATTCTTTCCTCGAGGCCGACAAATTCAAGCAGATTCAGCAACGCATGACGGACAACGGTTTCCGCACTGGCTTCGCCTGCTTGTTCTATGGTGCTCCAGGAACGGGAAAAACCGAGTCAGTCTATCAGCTGGCGAAAAAGACGGGCCGATGTGTCATGGCGGTGGATGTACCGCAAATCAAGAGCAAGTGGGTAGGTGACAGCGAGAAGAATATCAAGGCACTCTTTGACAAGTACCGCAAACAGGTCAAGCGAAGCGATGTGGCCCCCATCCTGTTGTTCAACGAGGCAGATGCCATTTTCGGAGTGCGCAAGAACGGCGCCGAGAATGCCGTGGACAAGATGGAGAACACCATCCAGAACATCATTCTTCAGGAGATGGAAGACCTGAACGGCATCCTCATCGCAACGACCAACCTCGCCACCAATCTGGACAGTGCTTTCGAGCGTCGTTTCCTCTATAAAATCGAATTTGAAAAGCCCGATGCCAAAGTTCGCAGTCGCATCTGGCAAAGTATGGTGTCTGGTCTGAACGATGATGATGCCAACGTCTTGGCGCAGGCCTATGAGCTGAGCGGCGGCCAGATCGAGAACATCGCCCGCAAAGACACCATCAACCGAGTCCTGTATGGCGAGGGAAGTGCCGCTGATCGCCTCTCCGCTCTCATGGACTACTGCAAGGCCGAGACCATGCAATCCGCCAATAAAGCCCAAAGAATAGGTTTTAATTAACAAAATGACGAGAGGCATCCGAAACGCTCACTTGAAGGGAGTAGGAATCACTAATTAAAAAACAGTATAGATTATGGGATTTAAAATTAGCAGAAACACCAGTTTGAAATGCGGAAAAATCGTGTATGTTGACATGGACAATGTCCTGGTTGATTTCCAGAGCGGCCTTGACCGAGTGCCCGAGTCGGCCAAGGCCGAATACGTCGATGACGGCACTGGCAAGCCACATTATGACGATATTCCCGGTATCTTCTCGCTGATGGACCCGATGCCAGGCGCCATCGAGGCCATGCAGGAATTGAACAAGTTCTTCGACCTCTACATTCTCTCCACGGCCCCATGGCTCAACCCATCGGCCTGGAGTGATAAACTGGAGTGGATACAGCGCCACTTCGGCAAAGGAAAAGATTCAATCTTCTACAAACGCATCATCATCTTCCACCACAAAGACCTCAACCACGGCGACTTCCTGATTGACGATCGCGAGAAGAACGGCGCCAAGGAGTTCAAAGGCGAGTTAATCCAATTTGGCACCCCAAAGTTCCCCGACTGGCCTACAGTAGTTAAGTATCTTCTCAACAAAATTGGCTATTGAGGTCAAAAACAAAACGAAGGATATAACAAACGAACAAATAGATGAATTGCTGGCAGAGATTGGCAGAGCACCATTAATAACCAGTGAGGAAGAACATGTGCTGCTCAAAGCCGTGAAGGAGAAAGGCGCTGACTGCGATGAGATGAAGCAATTGGAAAAATCCAATATGCGCTTTGTAGTTAGTTTGGTCAATCAATACCAGCATCGTGGATTGACCCTCGAGGAACTGATTGAAGCCGGTAAGGCCAGCTTCCGAAAAGCTGCAATGGACTATGATCTGGATTCCGACAATAAGTTCATCGTCTACGCCGTTGCCCATATGCGCCAAGGCATAGAGTACGCAATAATAAATTGTACCAAAGATGAGTAAGCGGTGGATGCGATGCGGGATAATGTGGTGGCAAAAAATAAGTCGCTGATTTTCAGCGACTTATTTTTAGATTTGTGGAGCTGGAGGGATTAGCGAATAGTATTTCAAGAGTCGTTGAGACACGTTAAAAACTTGTAGTTTAGTCATTTGAGAATGGCCGCCGTCTCGTAATGACTGTTGAAGTGCCCTGTCATATTATAAAAGGGGGGTACGGTGTATCCCCGCAAAACTGCTGATAATCAAGTGGAGCCAGCGGCTCCAACACCCCGCGAGCAACACCTCCAAATGATATCTTGTCGTATCATAACACATCATGTCGTCCCATAACTATGGATGTCGTTGCGGTGGTGGTATGATAATTGTAATTTTGCCCATGTATAAACGATTTTGTGCTAGAATATGAAGAAAATCAACTATAACTGTAGAACGTTTGTGAATCATCGCAATCAGGTGATTGTGAGAGTGCGATGGAACAAGAAGACCTGCGAGGTGGCTTTCCCGACCGGGCTTCATGCTGACCCGTTGAAATGGAACCCTGAGACACAGAGACCGGTGCGCGGATCGACTCACATCATCGGACGTGAGAGGAACCCTTCTCGTCTTATCAACGAAAGAATAGATGCAATCTTGGGTGCCATTGAGGAGGCCTTTTCTGAATGTGCACTTGCCGGTGTCATGCCGACTTCAGATGACCTGCGGGATCTTGTGAGTGAGAAAATCGCATCAATGTCTCCGGTGCAATACAGCCAGGAAATTGTCATTGATAAATCATTGAAGGAAATCTTTGACGAGTTCCTCACTGAGGGCGCAAAAGAGCGAGACTGGACAAGTGTCGTTCACTACAAGTATGAGCAAATCTGGAAGCAGTTGATGGGCTGTGACCCCAATATCTCTCTCGAAACACTCGACAAGGCAAAAATGATTGAATTGAAGGAGTGGTATGTCAAGAACAACTATCGCAACCGCACCATTACTAAGCAATTCAAGGTCTTGAGGTCATTCTTAAGATGGATGAAGGCCAACGGATATCCCGTCCAGGACGGTGCCATAGACTACAAGCTGCACTTGACCGTCACGAAGAAGAATGTCACTTACCTGACGTTTAAGGAGCTCAAGCAGTTCTACAAACATCAGTTCGCGCCCAACCATAAGTACCTCGAACGTGCCCGTGATATGTTCTGTTTCATGTGTTTCACTTCGTTGCGCTACTCGGATTTGGCTCAGCTCAAGAAAGCCCACGTCACCTGTAAGGGTATTGATCTGTACACCAAGAAGACATCTGACCACATCACGATACCCATTATTGACTACGCGCAAGAGATTATCGACAAATATGCTGACTACGAGTCCGAGGATGGCAGTTTGTTCCCTGTTCCTTCGGCGCAAAAACTGAATGACTATATCAAACTCGCAGCCAAGGATGCCGGCCTGGACAGAGAGGTCGTCAACACATATTTCATCGGTACTCAACGGCATGATGATGTCAATAAGTTCTATGATATTATCAGCTGCCATGATGCTCGCAGAACGTTCGTTTGTTGCTCTCTGGCCTTTGGTATCCCAGCCCCCGTTGTTATGTCTTGCACCGGCCACAAGGACTACGAGAGCATGAAGCCCTACATTGAAATCGCCAGCGACACGCGGCGTATAGAACTCGACAAGTGGAATGGTGTAGATGCGAAATATAACATCATCGAGATGCTTGAAAAATTCGACGCGGACCAGCTCAAGCAAGCCTATGAGCTTATCAAAACATTGGCCTAAAACTGCCGCTTCAGATTGCCTCAAACCCTTATATGTAAGAGAAATACATGCCCCCGAGAGGACCGCTGGCACATCTAGCACGCTGGCGGCAGAGGGGCAAAGACAACATATAACTAAACCGATGGAGAAGGACCTGCTGGCGAGGAGTTAGCATGGACAACCACCATCACGGACGATGACCCATTGGAGTGACACCGTAACCTCAAGACGTTACACCGTTACTTTCATTGGCGAGTCCGATTGAAGCAGTGATATCAGTGCTGGAGAAGCATTGACGTCGCTACTTCTTTTTTTTTCGGTTCCACGGGTGGGAATTTTGTTTTTTAGTTGTAAATGAGTAAATTTGCAGCAGGATCGGCTGACGGGAGTTAGCGCCTATGTCGGCTATCTGTGCCACGCCTATTGCCATCAGGGGGCATGCACATTTGAGTTTAATAACGGCACATATCGCATGACGGCTGGGGATTGCCTGCCAGCCTCGCCGACATGGGCATCATGCTTGCCGATGACACCATCAAGGCTATCGCAGACTCTACCGTCATCACTCCTGGCTGCTGCAAGCGCCTGACTCCCGACGAAATCGAGCAAATCCTCAGAGAATGCCGATAACCACCAGCAAATAAAGAAGCGGCCCCTGGCGAGGTCGCTTCTTTCACAGTTCTCTCAATGCCCTATTTACCTTGAAAGGTACTGCTTGACGTCGGTGGCGGCACGGCAGCCGGCTGCGGCAGCGGCAATAGCCTGGCGGTAGTGCGGGTCGGCCACGTCGCCGGCGGCAAACACGCCCTCGACGTTGGTCGCTGTATTATGCCCCTTGAGCTTGATGTAGCCCTGTTCGTCAAGGTCGATCTGCCCGCCCAGGAACTCGGTGTTGGGACGGTGGCCGATGGCCAGGAAGAAACCGTCGATGGCGATGTCAAACAGTTCCTCCTTGTCGGTGCCCTTGAAGCGCACGAGGTGGGCGCCTTCCACGCCGTTCTCGCCATAGAGGCCCACGGTGTTGGTGTTGAACAGGATCTCGATCTTGTCGTTCTCCTGGACGCGCAGCTGCATAGCCTCGCTGGCACGCAGGTAGTCCTTGCGCACGATCAGATAGACCTTGTTGGCCAGGTGGCTCAGGTAGTCGGCTTCCTCACAGGCAGTGTCACCTCCACCCACGACGGCAACGACCTTCTTGCGGTAGAAAAAGCCGTCACAGGTTGCACAGGCCGATACGCCCTGCCCGGCATACTTCGTCTCGTCGGGCAGGCCCAGGTACTTGGCGGTGGCACCCGTGGCCACGATGATGGTGTCGGCTGTGAGTTGCTCACCGCCATCCAGAGTAACGAGAAAGGGGCGCTGGCTCATATCGATAGCCGTCACGAGGCCTGACTTCATTTTCGCTCCTAAGTTCACGGCCTGCTGGCGCATGTTGTCCATCAACTGGAAACCGTCGATGCCCTCGGGAAAACCCGGGAAGTTCTCGATGGTCGTCGTCTGAGTCAACTGGCCACCCACCTGCAAGCCCTCGATGAGCAAGCAGTCGATAGCCGAGCGCACCAGGTAAATCGCAGCAGTGTATCCGGCAGGGCCGGATCCGATAATCAATGATTGGGTATGGTTCATTTGTTGTAAGTTGTAAGTTGTTGTGTGGATCGTGGCTGAGCCACGGTTTAATAAAACTACTTTAGCACTTCATCCAGGAAGTCGTAGAAAGTGGGATCCTCGCCTAATATAATGCGTGTTATTTTACCCTCGGGGGTTAATGAATACCGATAATAGTTTTTTCATTTTTGCTGTTGATAATCTATAAATGACGTTTTTGATGAAATTCGGGTGGTTTATTACCCTCCACTCGAATCTCCAATATGAACATCACTTGAATTTATGAAAAAACTTATTATTCATTTCCGAAGAGTTCGGCGAGTTTTTGAGCAAGGAACTCCCCACGGGCATATTCTCCCGACTCGATAACGGTGAGGGTTTCGGCATCAATAAGGAACATGGCCGGAATAGAACGCACCTTGTAAGCATCGGCAGCGCCCATAGTGTCTAGGAAATTGGGCCATTGCAACTGTTCCTGCTGGAGGGCTTTGCGCCATGCAGCCTCGTTCTTGTCGATGCTGATGCTCACGACCTCAAATCCCTTATCCTTGTAGAGATCGTAGAGTTTTTTGACATTGGGAATTTCCTTGCGGCAGGGTCCACACCACGATGCCCAGAAGTCGATAAGCAACAACTTTTTGCCCTGTGCCAGGTCTTCAAGTGTCAGTTCCTTGCCGTCATCGCCTTTTACGGTCAATTGCTTGGCTTTCTGGCCAGTATCACCGGCTGGCATGATCTCGTCAATCATCTTCTTGCCGTACCAGCTCTGCTGTGCCTCGGGCGATAGAGATTCATAGAGAGGCTTATCATTGGCTGAAAAATAGGTCCACAGATAGATGGCCATCATCGGGCCCCAATAAGTATCCTTGTTCTCATCGACGATGCCCTTGTAGGTCTCCTCTACCTTGGCAAAGAAATCCTTCTCAGCTTTATCGAAGGCCTTGTATTCCTCGGTCTCCATAATCTGTTTCTCTCGGGCACTGTCTTTAGCCATTCGGGCTTCGTTAACCTGTTGGATAATCTGGGCGTGCTGCTCGTGATAGTCATTGAAGAGCTTGTCGAGATCGGCGCGACGCTGCTTGTAAACATTGAACTTGTCGGTCAGCGGTGATCCCTTGACAGTGACGTCCCAAGTGTAATTGATTACTCCGTTCTGGTCGGGCTCACCCTTGGTGGCCTTGCCCTCAATAGTGATATCTCCCTTCTCGAGCATAAAGGTCTCGACACCATACGAGTCTTTGACCATGAGGTTGACACAAATGGGCATCGGCAGGCTGTCGCCAATCTCACCCTTGAAGGTAAATTTACCGCCATTGACTGTAGCCTCGGCAATAGGCGATTCATTGTCGTGACTCATAGGCACGAGTTGCACAATGGTGCCATCGTCAAGTCCGGCAACATTACCCTCGACCTTATACTGACGGGAATTACAACTGCACACGAGCATGCACAACAGGCATGCGAATAATAAGTTCTTCATTACTCTATAATCATTTAACGTTCAACATTCTGGGTTACGGTACCATTGCCTGAATTAGTTACAGCACCCATGGGGAAGGGCATTACCCACATGTGACTGTTGGGCGAGAGCGAGTAGTTCTTGCCACCCTCGACCTTGGTCAAGGTGCGGGCATGAGCCGGCTCAAGGTTTAAGCGACGAGCGTCACAGAAAGGGATGATCGTCTGTACCAAGGCATCATCCTTGACCTTGACGATCAAGTCGATAGCGGCATCGGCACTGGCAGCGGTCAAGTCTTGGTAGAACTCGGGAAGGATGCGTTTCTGGCGCACCTTGTTGAGCACCTCCATCGCGCCGGCGACATTGCCCGTGCGGGCCAGGCACTCGGCTTGGATGAGATAGACCTCGGTTGTCGTCAAGCCGCCACGGTTATAGTAACCGCCCGTGTTGGGGTTGTAATAGGTGGCACCTGCCATGGTGCGGATTTTCCAGCGGCTCATGAAGTGGGCATCGCCCTGTTCAAAGCGGCTGCCGCGGTCTTCACGCATCTGCAGGTCATTGCCCGAGTAGGAACTATTACCATGACAAAAGATGTAGTTCTCCACATAGTCAAAGCCCATGGGCGAAGTGATCGTCTGATAGACGTCAGGGGCACTCAGTATGTCAGCATTGTCATTGTAGAACTGTACCCAGTCAAACAGTTGATTATTGCGTTTCAGCGCCTCATCGGCATTGGTCAGGGCTTCCTGGTAGTGGCCCATCTGCAGGTGGACGCGTGCGGCCAGCGCATAGGCGGTCGCCTTATCGGCATAGAGCACGTTCAATGCCTTTTCGGGCAGTGCAGGCAAAGCCTCGTTAATATCCTGAAGAATGAAATCATAGATTCCCTGGACCGAAGGCTGCGTGTAGGAAGCACCCACCTCGGCACTGGTAATCAGGGGCACACCGCCATCGGTAGCCGCTGTCGCTGCGTCATAGGTCTTGGAATAATAGTTCACGAGGGTGAAATACTTCATGGCCCTCAAGATCTTGGCCTGTGCTACAACTTGCCCCCGCTCGGCATCGGTGGCTTCGGTCGCTGTGGGCGCATTCTCGATAAGCAGGTTGGCGGTAGAGATACCGGCATATCCATTGTAATAGGTTGTCTCATCACTCTTGTTCATGGCAACGCGGTCAGCATCCTCATTCCAGAAGTAGTTGGCATTCCACAACTCATAATAGGACAGGTTGCCATCCGAAACATAGCGATCGTTGAGCAGGAGGATCGCCTGTGTCACATCTTCACGGCAGTTAGTGTACTCATCGGCAAGCATGACCGAGAAGTCGTTGAGCGTGGTGGGAATCTTCTGTCCCTTAGGCACATTGCTCAGATAATCATCACAACTGCACAA
The DNA here is from genome assembly GCA_900317325.1 of uncultured Prevotellaceae bacterium. Taxonomy (GTDB): domain Bacteria; phylum Bacteroidota; class Bacteroidia; order Bacteroidales; family Muribaculaceae; genus Sodaliphilus. Next base: position 2,708 of record ONGE01000010.1, on the reverse strand, counting down.
GCATGCAAGCAGCACCAGGCAGGATCCTAAAAGCAGTCTATTTATCTTAGTTTTCATATCTCTCAATATTATAGTTGTTAGTTGTTATTTTCCGGTTTTTTAGAAATCCAGATAGAGGCCGAAGACATAGTTGGGTGCATTGTAGCCACCCAACAGGTACTTGGCCGAGGTGCTCTTGGCAAACGTCACGGCATTCTCCACATTGAACTGGAGGCGCGCACGGCTTAGGCTGATGTTACGCAGCCAAGCGTTGGGGAGGTTGTAGGCCAGCGAGATATTAGCAAGGCGCAGATTGGTCGCGCTGATGACATTATTGTCGGCATAGCCGTAAATCGTGCGCGACGCATCGCTGAACAAGGGGTTCTCGCCAAAGATGGCTGCGGGTATGTCGGTCTTGACCTCATCACCAGGATGACGCCATCGGTTGGTTATATCCTTGTTGACTGCACCCAAAGAGGTCACATAACTCCACAGCGTGTAGTTATAAGCCGAGTTAAGCATGGGCAGGTCGGTATTGCGCATCTTGTGTCCACCCTGGAACAGCCACATACAAGACAAGTCAAACTGCTTGTAGCCCAGATTGAGGTGGAGCGATGCCATGTGCATTGGCTCGGTGCTGCCTGCATAGATGATAGCGGCCAAGTCCGAAGGATTAGAAGCCGTTGCATTACCCGAAGCATCCAGCACCTGAGGCAGACCGTCGGCGCTCAAGCCAGCCCACTTATAGGCATAGATGGCATTGTAAGGATTGCCCACGATGGGATAAGCATCGGGATAGTCAAGCTGGAGGAAATAAACCGGAGCCTCCACATTGACATAAACCACCTTATTATTGTTATAGCTGTAGGTTGCCGTAGCATCAAAACGGAAGTCGGCAGTACGGACAATCTGACCGTTCAAGGTGAGTTCCACACCACGGTTACGCATCTTGCCATTGTTAATGCTATAGGTCGTGTAACCGAAACCCTCGGTAGGCACGCCCATCGTATTGGCCAGCAGGTCAGTACCCATCTTGTTGTAGAACTCAATGCTACCGTTCAGGCGATTGTTCAGCACTGCGAAGTCCAGACCGATGTTGGTCGTGGTGGTTTTCTCCCAACGCAGGGTGGGATTGGGACGGGTGTTCACCGAGCCATAAACACCGCCCACGTTGGCGTTATTGTAATAGCTTGCTGTCATATAGGGGGCTGCATCCTTGGCGATATTACCGGCAATACCATAAGATGCACGAAGCTTAAGACGGTCCACCCAGCTGACATGGAACCACGGTTCACGGTCGATGTTCCATCCGGCGCCAATGCTCCAAATGGGCTTGTTCTGGTACTTGGAGCCCGTTCCCCACAAGTTGGAGCGGTCCCAACGGATGCTTGCCGAGAGCATGTACTTGTTGTCATAGGTATAGGCTGCATTGGCAAAGAAGGACACGAAGCGGTTGTCGATATTACGCAGCGATGCGAAGTCTCTGGGGTTCAAGCCGTAGCCACCCATCAGGCCATAGGTATTATACAGCACATTCTGGTCAACCAGCGAGAAGGTGAGCATGTCGGGGTCATAATTGTAGAGCGTGTTGTTGTCATAGTCGATGACCGTCTTGCGCACCTCATGACCCAGCAAGGCAACCAAATTGTGCTTGTCGGCAAAAGTATACTCGTAATTCAACTGCTGACGGAAAGTGTAGGCCTTGGACGTCTGGTTAGAGCGGTAATAAATGTGACCCAGGGGCACATTCAGCGTTGCCTCGCCTGTACCATAGTCATCGCTGGCATACTGACCGACCAAATTACGGACATAATAACTGTCCTTGTCATAGAGCTGATGCGCCTTGTCGTAGGCATACTCATACTGGAACATCACATTGTACTTGAAGTTCATTGGCAGATCGATATCCAGCTTGGCGTAATTGCGGCTGATGAACTCATTAGTGGTGCGGATATTGCGGCCAATTTCATCAAGCGGGGTGATGTTGTAATCGGGAAGACCATAACCCATGAGAATTGCAAGGTCTGACGCTCCAAGTCGGGATTCCTGGGTGGAGGTAAAATTGGTGCCGTCGTCGTTGCGCAGGCGGTCATAAGGCATATAGGAGTAACCGGGGTTCATGGGATCATAGGTTTGCAGGTTACTCTTCTTGTAATAGGTATAAGTTCCGACGTTCAGCGTCAACCAGTCGGTAATATCCAGCTGGTCACGCAGGTCGATATCCCACGAATTGTCGTTGGTGAACTTGTCGTTCATCTTGTTGTTGCGGTAGGTGACAGCAGCACGGAAGTTATTGTTGTCACTTGCACGGCCCACGCTCAGGTGATACTGCTGGTAGAAGGCGTCACGCTTGGCATACTTGGCCACATCATCAAAGTAGCGGTAGCCCATCGATGCGAGCTGATTCAAACGGCTCTCCATTTCGCTTTGCGAGATGTTACCTGCATAGTAGTTGGCAATGGTCTGAATACCTTGTGAGGTATAGACCTTGTCGTCGATGATAGAGCGGGCATAGTCGGCAGCGCCATCGCCCTGCAGGTTGGGGTTAGTTGCGGCCCACTCGCGCTCCAGGTCGATGATGTCGGCGGCATCAGTCAAGCGGCTCTTGTTAAAGGAATAGGGATGCCAGGTCAACGATGTGTTAAAAGACACATTGGTGCGCTTGCCCTTGGCCTTCTTGGTCACAATGACAACGACACCATTGGCGGCACGGGCACCATAGATGCTGG
>ONGE01000041.1 GCA_900317325.1 uncultured Prevotellaceae bacterium | reverse complement strand
CATAAATTCCGATTTGTCTTTCAGTTATTGCTGCAAAGATAGTGATTTCTCGCGATATACGCTGAATCTACAATTGACATTGTGATTGATATGCCGTTAATTGATGGCGAGCAGCTCGATGTCGAAGATGAGGGTGGAGCCGCCGGGGCGAAGTCGCTCAGCGGCATGAGGCTGTAGTGGAACAGCTCAATCCAGCCAGCGCTGCCGGCTGGTTGATGTGCGGAACGTATAGCAGCCGAATACAACCCCGTGACCAGAGCAAGTGAATTTCCCATGCAACGATGGAATGGTAGAGCTCTTATCAAGTGTATGTTGTCTCGGGGGATTGGTGTTTGTCCCATTGACAAAAAATGTGGGGAGTCTTGATAGCGCCCCACACCATTGTACTCATATCGTTAGTTTTTCGGTTAATCGTGGTCTCATTCACCCAGCCTGATGACACTGCGGTCCTCTTCCTGCTTCTTCTGACCTCCTGCGGGCTTGAAGGAGTGGAAATTCCAACTGATGCCGAGCCACAGCATGCGGCTGCGATTCTTGCTATTGTTTACGAGCGTATAGACTGGATTGTCTGACGAGATGTCCCATCGACGCGTGTTGAACACATCGGTCAGCAGTGCCGAGAGCGTCAGCGACTTTTTAAGCAGCTGCTGTTTCACACCCAGATTGCAGTAGTGAACGGTCTTGGTGGTGAACTGCGGGAAGTATTGGGGTGAAGTGACGAAATACTGGGCCTGGATGGTCATCCCCTTAAGCGGTATGATGTTCAGTGTCGCACTGCTGTTGCTGGTCCAGCCGTGGTTGCTGAAGGTGACTCCATGGCTGGTGCCACGCGCCCTGGTGTAGAATATGTTGGTGCCCAAGTCCACACCCAGCCATTGCAGGGCGTTCCATCTGACATTCTGTTCATAACCCGTATTCAGGTACTGGTCGCCGTTAATGTAGGTTGTCACAAGGATATCCCGGTCAAGGTAGGCGATCTGGCTGATGTAGTCCTGCGTATAATTGAAGTAGGCGGTGCCGTTCAACTTCACGGCCCGTCCAGCATAGGAGTAGCCGAGGTCAATTTTGTTGGCCTTCTCGGGTTTCAGACGGACGTTGCCTGTCTCATAGGTCTGGTTGTCGATGAGATTGACATAGGGGTTGAGCTGCGGATAGGTCGGACGCGATATGCGGCGCGACAAACCGAATGAAAACTGCAGCGGCTGGCTTACGCGATAGTTCAACACGACATTGGGCGACAGGAAATAGCAGTTGCTGCTCTCGTCCAGGCGGTCTTTATCGTTCTGCAGTGTCACATGGCTGTATTCAAAGCGCAGTCCAGCCTTATAGGTGAGTTTGTCATTCCACTTCGACGAATACATGACGTAGGCGGCAGGGATGAATTCACGGTGGCGCAGGTCGTTGCTCAGGGGAATCGACAACTGCCAGTCGCCAGTTGCCTCGTCATACGCGTACATCTTGTGGTCAATGTTGTTGTGGCGATAGGTCATCTTCACTCCAGTTTCCAGCTTGCCCTTGCCCAGCTGTGTCATGTAGTCGAGTTGCCAAGCCGCAATTCGCGGATGACCGCCAGACCTGGAACGCTGCACCATCTGGCCCGCTTCATAGTAATAGGATGGGCGGTGGCCGTTGATGGCCGACAGCGATGCCGAGGTACTGATCTCGCGCTTTCCAGGCACGTAGATATGCCTATAGGTAAGTGAGCCCTCTACCATTTCACGGTTGAAGGTGATGTCGGTCTCACGAGCCTTGTCGCTTGGCACGCCGTCGGTGATGTAGTGATTATGGAAGGTCTGATAGTTGCTCATGCGAGGGAAGCCTGCCTTGACATCCAGCACGACAACATCTTTTTTCGTCGCTTTATAGTTGACGTTCAAGCCGATGTTGTGTCCGGTGGTCTTCTTTGAAGCGTCAATGATTTGGTCGATGCTGTTGCCTGTCTGCAGGAAATGGCGGTGCAACTCGCTCTCGATGCGGTCTTTCTCATATCTGCCGTTGTAGTTCAGGCGAACGCCCCATTTGCTCGCGTTATAACTCATGGCCAGGTTCCCGTTCATGAAGTTATTGAAGCCGTAGTTTGCCGAGGCCATCAGGGCGAAGGCATCTTGTGTCTGTTTCTTGGAAACGATGTTGATGATGCCGCCTGTTCCCTCCGAGTCATATTTCACGTCGGGGCTGGTCACGATGTCAATACTCTGCACGTTGGCAGCGGGAATACCCCCCAACCCGTCAAGTGCAGTGGGGACGCCATCCACCAGGATGAGCACGTTGCTGTTGCCGCGTATGGAGACTTGACCTGCTCCATCCACCGAGACTGCCGATGAGGCGCGGAGCATGTCGAGCACCGATCCCGTTGCGGCGCTCATCGATGCGGCAGCATTGATGCTGGTCTTTTCCAGAGTCACCGACTTGTCGGCAGAACGTCCTGTCACCACAACACCATCCAGTAGCGTGGCTCGTTCCGTCATCACGATTTGTCCGAGGTCGTGTGACTTGCCGTCGGATAAAATGAGGTCCTTCAGAACGTCCTCATGGCCTATCGAAGTGATCTTGAGTTGATAACTGCCCTTGAAAGTGCCTTTCATGACAAAGAGGCCCGTCGTGTCGGTCAATGCACCAGCCGCGGCCTTTCCGTTCTGAATCATTGCCACCGAAGCATACATCACGGGCGTGCCGTCTTCCTCAACGACAATTCCCCTGATTCCATTTGCATTCTGCTGTGCCATTAAGGCTAAACTGGCCAATGCCAAGAATAATATGAGAAAAAAGCGTTTTATCATGCTGTGTCCGATACTTATTAATTGATGGCGAGTAGTTCGATGTCGAAGATGAGGGTGGAGCCGCCGGGGATACCTGGCTGGGAGAATTTGCCGTAGCCCATTTCGGCGGGGATGTAGATCTCCCATCGGTCGCCGATGTGCATCTGCTGCATGGCGATGATCCAGCCCTCGATGAGGTCGCGCAGCCGGCATGCCAGGGGCACGTCGCCACGGCTGCTGTCGAATGTCGCCCCGTCGATGGTCTTGCCCGTATAATGGGCGGTGATCACGCTGCTGGGCGTGGTAGTTGCGCTCGTTGCGTCTCCCTTGGCCAGCACCTTATAGAAAACGCCCTTAGGTAGCGCCTTCACGCCGTCTTCCTGTGACTTCGCCACCAGCCAATCCCTGTTGGCCTGCACATATAGTTGATTCTTGTTCTTCTTCATATCCGTTGCAGTATTATAACTTATCGGATTCGATGATTTATGCGGGTATTTCTACTCTAACTTATCGAATCGTTGTATTTATCTATCTCTGGTTTTTGCTATATACCTGTTCAAAAATTTCCATTTCACGTTTGGCAATACCTAGTCGTGTGGCGATTGCTTTCCATTGGCTAACCCCTGCTTTTACTTCATCGATGATGCGTTTGGCCTCATCCTTACTAATCATATATTCCTCTGATGACTCAAGCAGCACATCAAGATCGGCATAATTGGTAGTCGAGTTGATGAGCAGTGCCTGGTATTCATTCAGTGTCGGGTTCATATCATATGCAGGTGACAGCGTCCAACCACGAGGAGAGAGCAAGAAACCATGATTGCGGAAATGGTCGTCACTGTTGCCAATGGCGATATTAAATGCCACTCTTCGATATAGCTGCCGCAGGTTGTTGTTCACGTCACAACAATTAAGCAAGATGAAGTCCACGATGTCGAGGTAGCCATTGCCGGACTTTGCATCGCAGCCATCAGTCAGGCCCAAAAGGGTTAAGGCCGAAGCAAAATGCTTCCGGCGTTTACTTTGAAGCCTGTCAAATCGTTTTGACAAGAGGGTATGGTACTTCTGGCCTGTTTGAATCGTACTCGTGCTAGCGGCGTTTACTCCAGCTGCTTTTGCTAAGAGATGGCTGTGATGTTCCCACAGGGCCACATCGTAATCATCGTTCCTCGAAGGAAATTTAGCTACGTAAAGGTTTCCTTCACTGTCGATTACACTGGCTTTAGGACGCGCACCGCCAAGCGAGGTGCCTGGATGAACCAGCTGCTGGATCCAACGTGTTTCGGGCAATTGGTTCAGTTCTTCGCTTTTTTCAATTTCCATACTTGCCACTGCCAATGAACGGACATCGGCCAATGGCGGGATGCGCAGGCTTGTCTGAGTGTTAATGAAGTCTCCGTCGAGATCTTCCTTAAATCGAAGGCCGCCCATGCGAGAAAAATCATCGATACCCATGAGATAGTCGAATGAGGACAGCTTGCGAATTGGGCGTTTTTCTTCCCTGGCAAGAATCTGTTCACGTCTGTTGAGCAGTAAGCGCCCCCAACGATCGGGCAAAGCATCACTGAAACAGCCGAAAATGTCTCGGTCTGGTTGAGTGTACTGCGGGCCGGGATAGTTGTTGATGTCGGCGCTCAGGAACAGGTTGCCAAATCTGTTCAGCCACTCATTGTCGAACTTGAAAGAGTACGAGTCAGAGCCACGCAGCGATTCGTAGCCAAGTTCACCTACCAGCATGGGCTCATCCAGCCAGTCAAAATCCGCAAAGACAAATAGCGTTCTCATGGCTTATGACTTTTTTGATGCTCGTTCACGACGTTTTAGGGCGAGATCCTGTAAGGCATGGCCCATCTCATCCTTTTGCGCCAACAACAGGATATCATCATCAAGTTGCAAAGCGTAGAGTACCCTCAGATAGATTCCGATGGCCACCGTGGGGGTACCTTTCTCAATACGTGTTATCGTCACGGAAGAACACGTTGCACGCTCGGCTACTTGCGCAATGCTTAGGTTGCGACGCAGCCGTGCGAGTTTGATCTGTTCACCCACAGTCTGCATTTTCTGCTCCAGTTTTTTGGGCAACTTTGTACCCATTGTAGTCTTACTCATAATAATGACAACATTTAATTACGGGTGCAAATATAATACTTTTTCTATATTTTATGATATGTTGAGCAAAAAATCATTTTCTAATCAAGAGAGAGAATGTGACCTATGACTCGATATTTTTTGGACTTATAGTTCATCCGCGGGTAGTGCCAATTGTTCATTTTCGCTTACTCCAATAAGCGAAAAATGGCAAAAATCGCTTACCAAGATAAGCGAAAATCACAAAAATCGCTTAT
>ONGE01000023.1 GCA_900317325.1 uncultured Prevotellaceae bacterium | reverse complement strand
CATCACCTACGTGGGCATTATCCAAACCGCCCGCGCCAGTGGTCTCGAGAAGTTCCCCCTGCCCTACGCAATGACCAACTGCCACAACTCGCTGTGCGCTGTCGGCGGCACCATCAACGAGGATGACCACGTGTTCGGTCTCTCGGCTGCCAAGAAGTACGGCGGTATCTACGTGCCCGCTAACCAGGCCGTTATCCACCAGTTCGCCCGCGAGGCCATGGTGAAGTGCGGTAACATGATTCTGGGTAGCGACAGCCACACCCGCTACGGTTCGCTCGGTAACATGGGCGTCGGCGAAGGTGGTGGTGAGCTCGTGAAGCAGCTGCTGCGCAACACTTGGGACATCAATGCTCCCGAGGTTGTTCTCGTTTGGTTGGAAGGCGCACCCAAGAAGGGTGTAGGTCCCCACGACGTTGCTATCTCGCTGGTAAAGGCTACCTTCGAGAGCGGCTTTGTTAAGAACAAGGTGCTCGAGTTCGCTGGCCCCGGCGTGAAGAACCTGCCCATCGACTTCCGTAATGGTATCGACATCATGACCACCGAGACCACCTGCTTGAGCTCGATCTGGGTTACTGATGACGAGGTTAAGCACCACTACGAGATTCACAAGCGCCCCGAGGACTTCAAGGTGCTCCAGCCCGGTGAGGTGGCTTACTATGACAGCATGATCAAGATCGACCTGAGCACTCAGGAGTGTATGATCGCTCTGCCTTACCACCCCAGCAACGCTTTCACCATTCACGAGTTGCAGGCTAATCCCGTCGAGATCCTGCGCAAGGTCGAGGAGGACACCAAGAAGCGCTTCGGCGACAAGGTACAGTGCGACCTCGTTGACAAGGTGATGAAGGACGGTAAGGTACAGGCCGACCAGGGTATCATCGCTGGTTGCTCGGGCGGTACCTATGACAACCTGAGCGCTGCTGCCAGCATCATGCGCGGCAAGAGCATCGGTAACGACTACTTCACCATGAGCGCTTATCCCCAGTCGGTTCCTGTTTACATGGCAACCGTTCGTGAGCACATCGTTGAGGAGCTCCTCGAGACTGGTGTTATCATCAAGCCCGCATTCTGCGGTCCTTGCTTCGGTGCCGGTGACGTTCCCAGCAACAACGGTCTGTCGATCCGCCACACCACCCGCAACTTCCCCAACCGCGAGGGTTCCAAGCCCGGTCAGGGTCAGATCTCGCTGGTTGCCCTGATGGACGCCCGCTCAATCGCTGCAACCGCAGCTAACGGAGGCGTTATCACCGCTGCCACCGACGTTGACTACACCGACGACCACAAACCTTATCAGTACGATGCCAGCATCTATGAGCGCCGCGTTTATTACGGCTTCGGCAAGGCTAATACCGACGTTGCTCTGCGCTATGGTCCCAACATCAAGGATTGGCCCAAGATGTACGCTATGGAGGACAACATGCTGCTCGAACTCGCAGCCGTTATCCACGACAGCGTGACCACTACCGACGAGTTGATCCCCAGCGGTGAGACCTCGAGCTACCGTTCGAACCCGCTGAAGCTCTCCGAGTTCGCCCTCTCACGCCGCGTGCCTGAGTACGTAGGCCTGAGCAAGCGCATCCAGGAGCAGGATCACGAGCGCCGCGACGGCAAGTGCCCGCAGAACGTGCTCGACGCTCTCGCTAAGGTAGGTGCTAAGCCCGAGAACACCTCGTTCGGCTCATGCGTATTCGCTCACAAGCCCGGTGACGGTTCTGCCCGTGAGCAGGCCGCATCGTGCCAGAAGGTGCTCGGCGGCGACGCCAACATCTGCTACGAGTACGCCACCAAGCGCTATCGCAGCAACTGCATCAACTGGGGTATCGTTCCCTTCACCATCGCTCCCGATGTTGAGTTCAACTACAACCCTGGTGACATGGTATTCGTTCCCGGTATCCGCGAGGCCATCATCAACGGCAAGGAGGAAATCGATGCCAAGGTTATCGCTGCCGACGGCGTGCATGACCTGCACCTGTTCTTCCAGAACCTGACTCCCGACGAGCGCACCATCCTCGCCGAGGGCTGCCTGATGAACTTCTACGCTTCACAGAACAAGTAATTCATTATTCCAGTCATGGGCCTGGGCCCATGACTGGAAGTTTAGAGTTCAGTGATTAGGGTTTAGAGACCTGTCTACTGGACAACAAAACACTAAACAACAATTTTCATCGTGGAGATGGACGGTGACGAGATGACCCGCATCCTGTGGAAGATGATCAAGGACGAACTGATTCTTCCGTTTGTTGACCTCAAGAGTGAGTACTACGACCTGGGTCTTGTAAAGCGCGACGAGACTGGTGACCAAATCACCATCGACGCTGCCGAGGCTTGCAAGAAGTACGGTGTTGGCGTGAAGTGCGCTACCATCACCCCCAACCTGAAACGTATGGACGAGTACAAGCTGCACAAGATGTGGAAGAGCCCCAACGGCACCATCCGTTCGATTCTCGACGGTACCGTGTTCCGCGCTCCCATCACCCTCGACAGCATCAAGCCCGTCGTTAAGAATTGGGAGAAGCCCATCACCATCGCTCGTCATGCCTATGGCGACGTTTACAAGAGTGTTGAGCTGCGCGCCGACGAACCCGGTGTTGCCAAGCTCGTCTTCGACGGTGAGAGCGGCAAGCACGAAGAGGTCGTTATCCATGAGTTCAAGGGCGCTGGCGTCCTCCAAGGTATGCACAACCTGGACAAGTCCATCCGTTCGTTTGCCCACAGCTGCTTCAAGTATGCTATCGATACCAAGCAGGATCTGTGGTTCTCGACCAAGGACACCATCAGCAAGCAGTATGACGCTCAGTTCCGCATCATCTTTGAGGAGGTTTATGAGAAGGAGTACAAGGCTGAGTTCGAGAAGCTGGGTCTGGAGTACTTCTACACCCTGATCGACGACGCTGTTGCTCGCGTGATCCGCAGCAAATCCGCAGCAAGGGTGGTTACATCTGGGCTTGCAAGAACTACGACGGCGACGTGATGAGCGACATGGTCAGCACCGCCTTCGGTTCACTGGCTATGATGACCAGCGTACTCGTTAGCCCCGACGGCAACTACGAGTATGAGGCTGCCCACGGTACCGTAACCCGCCACTACTACAAGTATCTCGAGGGCGAGGAGACTTCCACCAACCCCATGGCTACCATCTTTGCATGGAGCGGCGCCCTGCGCAAGCGCGGTGAGAAGGACGGTCTCAAGGACCTCATGAACTTTGGTGACCAGCTCGAGGCTGCTTGCTTCGACACCCTCAATTCGGGTATCGTTACCAAGGACCTCGTGAACCTCATGGAAGGTGTTGAGGCTAAGGCCGTCAACAGCGCCGAGTTCATCAAGACCATCCGCACCAACCTCGAGAAGCGCCTCGGCTAATCCCCGTCCCGCTTTTCCAGCAACCTAACGAGGGCTGTGGCACCAGTTGCCACAGCCCTCAGTTGATTACTTCCCGCCCCTCCATTACGGGCCACCAGCCCGTAATACTCTAGACAACCCTTGCCCCAGGGATTTCCCAGAGTATTACGAACTGGTAGCTCGTATTAATGGAAGGGTTGAACAGGGAAAAACTGCACGCTTTGTGTTGCTGTTGTTAATAATTATCTCTACATTTGCCAATAAATAACCTCTTAGTATTAACCAATCAACAGTATTCAAGTTATGAAACGATTTATTACTCTTATCACACTAGCGGCTGCATTGCTCATTCCCAATGTCGCTACGGCACAACACGCGCCTGCCAGGACAGGCATGAGACTGTCACAGTTCAAGGCACCGGCACAAGTACGTGGTAGTGAAGAGGAACCCATCATGGACACTCCTGAGGGAACTCTCTATGACAACATGTATGCCACATCGTTTGCCTATGGCTTGGGATGGGGCGACATCTACATCCAGGATGTTGATGGTGGCATCGGCAAGGTGGTCGAGGGCATTGACGGCAACCTGTACATCTACAATCCCATCTCACAGGGCTACATCTGGTTCTCCATCCTGCCCTGGATCAAGGCCGAGCCTGCAGGCGACGGCAAGTTTGTCGTGAAATTGCCGCAACTCTACATCATTGACGTTGGCGACCCTTACTATGCCTACTGCATGCACTATGACGAGGACGAGGGTATGCCCGTTGTCGAGGAAGAAGGTGAAATCGAATTCACTTGGGAGAATGGTGTGCTCACCCAGCTGGGCGACAAGTTCATCGGCCTGTGTGACGCCACCGCCGACTGGTTCTACATGGCCGACCAGCACATCGTCTATGCTCCGCAAACCGATGAGCCCATCATTATGCACGACGATGAGTATTACATGCAGAGCTACACGATGACCTATCTGTCGGATCCCACCGACCTGACAAAGACCAAGAATTGCATCGTGGACGTTGTCATCGATGGCGAGGACATCTACATGGGCAACCTGAACGACAATAACTACGACTCGTTCATCAAGGGCACCCTCGTTGACGGTAAAGCGACCTTCCCCACCCGTCAGTATCTGGGTGTTGATCCCTACTACAACGGTCACATCTATGTGCTCACCGGCGAGGCCTTTGTTGACACCGAGACCTACGGCAGTCCCGTGTTCAATTACAACCTCAACGACGAGATTGTCTTCACAGTTGATGAGGATGCCAAGAACATCGTAGCCGAGTGGCCTGCCGCCATGGTTACCAATGTTGGTCCCAACACGCTCTCGATTCTCAACGACTATGTGGCTCCCGGCCTCGTCGCTTTCGACGAATTCCCTGCCACGCCCGCCACGCCCATCTTCACCGATGACGACGTCACTGTCAACCAGTCGGCCGGTTGGGTAGTGCTGCACTTCACCATTCCCACTGTCGATGTTAACGGATACAGAATTAACGAGAACAAGTTGTACTACAACATCCTCCTTGATGACCAGGTGTTCACCTTTGATCCCGAAACCTATATCGGCTTCTCGAGCGCGATGACCGACATTCCCTACAAGTTCGAGGACAACGTTAACTTTGACATCTACATCAACAACGGTCGCCACACGGTTTATCTCTACACCACCGATTTTGCCAACGTGGGAGTACAAAGCATCTACACTGCCGGTGATGAAGTGAACCGTTCTGAAATCGCCTATGTCACCATGCCCATCACCCCGTCGGGTATCAACGAGCTTGCAACTGGTGCACAGGTAATTGAGACCCGCTACTTCGACCTCACGGGTCGCGAGTTGCCCACGGCTCCTGCAACGGGCCTCTATCTGCAACTCGCCACCTACAGCGACGGCACAACCACCGCTACCAAGGTCGTGAAGTAAAATCCCGCTAAGAATCAATAAAGAGGGCTGCGGCACTAGTTGCCACAGCCCTCTATGGTTAGTGCTGTCTTGGTATTACGGGCTGGGAGCCCGTAATACATGAACTGCCCATCATCTCGCTCCAGCCTGCTCCTCTTGCAATAAAAAAGATACTGGATGTTTTTTTCTCAATAGATTGTCGTATATTTGCAGAATGGTGGCCTCTATGAATGTTAGATGGTTTAGCTTCTGACCAACTACTCACTAAAGCTACAGCAATCTCTTTTTTCAAAATACAATACAACTTACCTTATGGATATGATTCATTTAAATAGATTATTGATATCGTTGATTATCATTCTTTCCTCAGTCTCATTTACTGATGCACAAGTTCAGTATGGAGTGGTAAAAACTCCTGGACGCCCAGGAAAGCACGGAACCGGGTTAAAAGGAGCTGTGGTAAAAGTATATGGTCGTAATGATATTCTTGTGGAGAATTCCAATGGATCATTCTCATTCCCGTTGGCAAGTAAGCAGTTTGCTGTTAAATCGGTGGAGCTGAAGAACTATAAATTAATCGACTCCGAAGCAGCGCCAAAAACTTACCGTTACTCCTCCACACCCATCGTTTTCTTGATGGAAACTGCTGACCATCTGCTGGCAGATCAGCTCGCAGCAGAGCGAAGCATTCGTCAATCCCTACAACGAACCATCAATGAACGTGAAAAAGAATTGGAAAAGCTCCGCCAGCAAAACAAAATCACCCAAGAACAGCTGCAGAAGGCCATGCTGGAATTATATGACTACGAGGCTAGCAATGAAAAACTGATCCGCGACATGGCCATACGTTTCACACAAATGGACTTTGACCAGTTAGACAGCATCAATCGCAAAATAAGCCAATGGATTTTGGAAGGAGAGCTCACCAAGGCAGACTCGCTGTTACGGACCAAGGGTGATATACACGTCCGCATTGCCCAATTGAATCAACATCACGAAGCAAATATCAAAGATAGAGAACAATTAGAACAGAGCGAGTCATTGGAACAGTACAACCGTGAAGACGTGGCCAACGACTGTTACAGCAAGTTTGACATGTTTAAGTTAAAACTCCAATTTGACTCCGCCGCACACTATATTGCCCTGCGAGCCGACCTTAAGCCACCACAAGCTCAATGGCTGAATGATGCCGGCATATTCTATAGAGATTATTTATCGAAATTTCAAGAAGCTGAAAAGTTTTTTCAACGTAGCATCGATGCTCTTCTGTCAGAGGAAACAACCGACGAACTCATGTTGGCCGAAACCTACGACGAACTAGGACAAACTTACTACATAGGAAGTTATTATGATGAAAGCATTGACAGTGAGAAAGCGATAGAACTGAGCGAAAAAGCATTATCGATCCGAGAGCGATTATTGGGAGAAAAGCATGCTCTAACGGCCGAAGCATACAATAATCTGGGTATTCTTACCGATCATTCGCTTATCACAAAGGCTATCAATATACTTAAAGAACTGGATGAAGAGAATAACCCCAGCCTCGCCACATACTATGAAAACTTTGCAATAACGAGTCTTTTACCGTCTGGCTATTGGCAACAGGCAATGGAAAACTATCTTTTGCCAGCTTTAGCTATCAAAAAGAAAGCCTATGGAGACGAAAGCATCTCAACAGCCGAAGCTTTCACCAACATCGGGAAACTCTATCAGAGACAATCTTACTACCCCATGTCACATTGGTGGGTCGACTGTGCTTGCGCCATATCCTACTTCTCGAACGCCTTGCGCATTTATGAAAAAACATATGGCAAGGAACACTTGACTGTCGCTGAGCTACATAGGTTAATTGGACAAGAATTCAAACATCTGGCCGAGAACCACAAAAACTCTGGCTCGGTGGCACTTGCAGACGGGTGCCTTGAAGTGGCAATCAACGAACTGAACGCCACCTTAGATATCTACAACAACTATGAGAGCAAGCATGGCTTTTTGCCAGCGCAAAGTACCGACACTCAGGAATTATTTGAAGAAGTCCAATCGATGCATCAGGCTTCGATAAACGATAACGAGCATGGACTGGAAAACATTACTTTATGCTACAAGGTACTTGCGGGGTCACTATATGACTGCGGCCAATACGAGAATTCATTGGCATATCTTCTTGATGCACTAAAGTCCAAAAGCTCATGGCCCTATGAACCAGGACAATATAAACTGGCTGCTGATTATTTAGACATCGGCAAAGTGTATTATGCGATGAGAGATACGACTCATGCACAAGAATGGTTCGATAAGGCATTAGCAACCGACTTCCCTGGCTTAGCTTACGATGAGCTTTCCAATTTATACGACTCCCAAAACGAACTAGAAAAGGCTGCGCTGTACTGTAAAAAAATGATTGAAACTGATCAATCCAATAATAATCCCCGTGATGTACTATACGAGCGAATGGGGAATATCTGTGAGCGCAGCGGTGATTATCATCAAGCAGCAGAGTGGTGGAAACGGGCTCTTGACCTCAGAGAAAAGGAGTACTACTCCAACCGTAATAAAAACAGTACTCTCTTTTTATTCAATCCTGCTGAGGTTTATGAAGAGGTATTAGCCCTAGAATACCGTGAGTTAATTGAAAGCTACAACAAGTCAGGCTATCTCTATGCAATGGCTGGCGATAAAACCCATTCCCAGGAGTGTTACAATAAAGTATTGGATATGATGACCGACTCATTGGGCAATAAACACCACTTGATTGCTGATTGTTATGACAACATCGGTATGATGCATTGCCTATTAGGTGAATATACCGAAGCCGAGAAAGTGCTAAAAAAGGCACAAAAGATACGAAAAAAAGCATATTTTGATGACGAGACAGACCGCACACTGGCCCTCACACAGAGCGACATCTGTATGGGTAAACTCTACGCCTGTCAAAACGATTCAACAAAAGCATTAGAACTTTTCAGGGAGGCCTATCACACAAGGAGCCAGTATTACAGCGTCAAAAGAAGCCCTGAAATTGCCGAATGCTGGCTTTGTGTCGGTAAGTTATATGAACAATTCGGCGAGTATGAGAAGGCTTTGACATGCTATGACGAAGTATATAGGATTAAGGCCTATTCCATCAATCATGTCTATAAGAATGGATCTATCGTTTATAGTCATCCGATAGATTATCTTTCAGAAACAGCAATCACACCGGATCCCGAGATTCTCTATCTTGAACGACATATCAAAGAATTAGAAGACAAATGCTATCCTGATGACAATTAACAAGAATAGCCCACAATAAAAGTATCTTTTTCAAGAAAATGCTGTAACTTTGCATTATCTAACAACAAGGCCGCAAATATGATCAGTTATTGGAAATGCAAGGATGGATTCAGCGAGATTCATCAGTGGAAGTCGGGGTGCTGGATTAAGGTGAGCAAGCCGACTGCCGATGACTTGGCGTTGCTCAAGGAGCGCTTTGCTGTTCCCGACTTCACTCACGATGCCAAGGATATCGAGGAGCGCCCTCGTGTGGATCATGAAGATAACTGGACGCTGGTGTTCGTTCGCATCCCGTCCAAGGGCATCGACGAGGACGGTGACACCGTGTTCACGACAGCACCTTTGGCCGTTCTGATACGGGACGACGTGTTTATCACGGTCAACTACTACGACACCGAGGTACTTGACGATTTCATCCGCTGGAGTAACCAACGCCGCATCTACTCGTGCAAGGGTTATGACCTGTTGCTGTCGCTGATGCTCTCGACATCGGTGTGGTACCTCAAGTACCTCAAGCAGATGAACAGTATGCTGAATGTTGCCGAGGAGCGTCTTGAACAGAAAATGGACAACGATGAGCTGATGCGCACGATGGGAATCGGCAAATTCCTGATTTACTTCATCACATCGCTCAAGGGCAACATGACGGTGCTGGCACGCCTCAAGAAACGGCTTCGCAACTTGCCTCACGACGAGGACCTGCTCGAGGATGTCGAGATCGAGACCCAGCAGGCACTTGACACCGCCAGTATCTACAACGACATTCTTGAACGGCAACAGGAGACCTATTCATCGATTATCGGCAATAACCTGAACCGCATCATGAAGACCCTCACTGTTGTGACCATCCTGCTGATGATTCCCACCGTGATAGCCGGTTACTACGGCATGAACGTGCCTAACGGCATGGAAAGCCATTGGCTCGGCTTCCCGTTGGCCATAATCCTCTCGGTGGTCCTGATGGCACTGGTCTACTTTTTTATTCGTCACAGCAAATTTTTCAAGTAACAATTACTACCATGGATAATCAATCACGCAGGGAATTCATCAAGAAACTGGCCGCTCTGGTAGCGACTGGTGTAGTTGCGCCTTCGGTGTTCTTTGGAGCGAAAGCCAACGAGAACCCCAACAGCAACCCGTCGGGTTCGGGCAACTGCTCATCTTCCTATGAGTGCGCGGGCGGCAACGGCAAGTGCGGCTCGTCCTACAGTTGCAGCGGTCAGGGAACCAACGGCCAGGGCAAATGCGGTTCCTCCTATGAGTGCGCCGGCGGTGGCGGCAAGTGTGGCTCAGCCTACAGTTGCAGCGGCCAGGGTGCCGAGGGCAAGGGCAAGTGCGGTTCCTCCTATGAGTGCGCCGGCGGTGGCGGCAAGTGTGGCTCATCCTACAGTTGCAGCGGCCAGGGCGCCGAGGGCCAGGGCAAGTGCGGCTCTTCCTATGAGTGTGCTGGTGGCGGTGGCAAATGTGGGTCAGCCTATGAGTGCACCGGACAAGGGGCCAACGGACAAGGCAAGTGCGGTTCCTCCTATGAGTGCGCCGGCGGCGGTGGCAAGTGCGGTTCCTCGTACAGTTGCGCCGGGCAAGGGGCCAACGGCCAGGGCAAGTGCGGCTCCTCCTATGAGTGTGCGGGCGGTGGCGGCAAGTGTGGCTCAGCCTATCAATGCGGAGGCCAGTCCCGATAAGCCATCAATGAACGATACCACAAAATACCGACTCCCTGACGAGGTACAGGTTTTCCAACGGGCGGACAAATACATCTACATCAATCCCCTGCTGCCCGCATGGATTGTCACCAACCAATTGGGCGCCTTGCTCATGTCACAATTCGATGGCAGCAATACCATCGACAGCATTGTGGATGCAACCTGCGAGATTCTGGGAGAAGAGAAACGTGATGAAGTCGCAGCCTTCTGCCAGCACGCTGTTGATTCGTCCATCTTTGAAACAAAACCCCATCCACAGCACCCCCGCGACAAGCGACTGCGCTGCGTGCACCTGTCGCTATCGAGTGCCTGCAACCTGCGTTGCAAGTACTGCTATGCCGCCGAACGCGTCGAAAGCCGCTACCCGCAGCTCACGCTGGATGATTACAAGCAGGTCATTGACGACCTGTGCGACCTTTCCCTTGAACTCACCATCACCATTACCGGTGGCGAACCGCTACTTAACCCGTTGTGGCAGCCCGTCTCGGGCTACTGCAAGGAAAAAGGCTGCACCATGATGCTGCTGACCAACGGTACCTTGATCACCGAGGACAACGCACCGTTCATCAAGGAGACCTTTGACCTGGTCACCCTGAGCATCGACGGACCCACGCGCGAGACCCACCGCCTGACACGCGGCGACAACTATGACCAGGTCTTGAGGGCAGTGGACATTTTTGAGCGTCACGGCATTGACTACACCTTGTCAATGACCGTCACCCGACTGAACATCGACCAGGTAGAGGCGATGGCGCAACGATTTGGCGGCAGGCTGAATTTTGCCCCGTTGTTTCCAGTGTCGGACTTGGCCGAAGATGAACTGTCCATTACAGGCCAGCAATACTATGATGCCCTGGCTGGCGCCTTCGGTGTCAATCCCCTGAGTTACTGCGAGAGTTCTCTCGACATTTCCAAGTGCATCCAGTCTCACAAATGTGCTATAGGTGACAACGAGATCAGCATCTCACCAACAGGGGACGTTTATCCGTGTCAACTGCTGCACATTGACGAGTTCTTGGCAGGCAACGTGCACGAGCGCAGCATCAAGGACATCTACAGGGATTCCCCAGCCTTGCAGCGATGTGCCAAACTGGATGTTGACACGATGATCAAATGCCGCGACTGCGCCATCCGCTACATCTGCGGCGGTGCGTGCCGTGCCCGCGGTTACTACGAGACAGGCGATATCAACGCCACGGGTGACTTCTGCGACTACGAGCTGAATGCGTTCCTCGACGGAATTGTCAAAATCTACTCACGCAACCTCCTGTAATTGCAACCAAGGAGGGAAACGGAAATAACGGAGATAACGGATTCACAAAAGAAGAAAAGAAAACGGGCAGGACGGTTTTCCGTCTTGCCCGTTTATCCGTTTTTTCCGTAATTTCCGTTTTGTCCGTTACATCCGTTTTATCCGTTACTTCAACGCAAAGGCGGTGCCGCCAATGCCGATAAGCTCCTGATAGGCCATCACACCGGGTTGTGACAGTTCCACGCGGGTGAAGCCGCCATCGCGGTTGATGATATCAACATGGGTGTCGTCAACAAAGGTGAAGAGTTTCACCTCCTCGCCGTTGTTCTCGAGATACCAAGCGTTCTCGTCGGCGTTGAAGTTGAAGCGGGTCACCTTCTTGGTGGTCATGTTGGTGATGGTGTAGCCGGCCTCGTTACGGGCAACCAGATACTGAGCATCCTTGCCGTCGATCACCTTAGCCTCGGCACTCAAGGCAGGATTCTCTCCTGACCAGAACTCAATGCTGTTGAGAATAAACAAGTCGGCAGTAAAGCACAACTCATAAACGGGCAGAATCCACATCGCCACAAAGACGAGTTCGTTCACAAACT
The DNA here is from genome assembly GCA_900317325.1 of uncultured Prevotellaceae bacterium. GTDB lineage: Bacteria > Bacteroidota > Bacteroidia > Bacteroidales > Muribaculaceae > Sodaliphilus. Next base: position 37,281 of record ONGE01000023.1, on the reverse strand, counting down.
TATCACCCACATGCTCATTCCAGGTTTTCACCTTGTTGAACAGGGCAAAACTACCGATGCAGGACTGCATCATCATTGAAGCAGAGAGAGCCACCACGGTGGCCACGATCAATTGTTTCTTTCTCATGATTCTTTGTATTAATTGGTTACGATTATTTCTTGTAATTCTTTTTGTAGTTATCGTAGCAGTTGAGCACCTTGACCACGTAGTCCACCGGCTCGGTGCCGCGACAATAGCCGTTGGAGCACACCGAGTCGTTATAGTACTCGGGATCCATCTTCCAGAGCATGGCCTGCTCGACGTTCTCGCTCCACACACGCGGATTCAGTTCATACTTGCGAGCCAAGGCTATCGCATCGGTCACATGGCCCGAACCGGCATTATAGGCCGCCAGGACGAACTTGATGCGGTCTCCGGCCCCGGTGCGGCTGCGCATGATGCCATCCAGCTCCTTGAGAATCTTGGAAGCCACACGAATGCTGACCTCGGGATTGCTCAAGTCCTCCTCCTTGACGCCGAACGAACGTGCCGTCTTGGGCATCACCTGCATCAGTCCACGAGCACCCATCCACGAGGTGGCGTTCGGGTCAAAGCCCGACTCCGAGAAGGCGATGGCCGCCAACAGGCGCCAGTCCCATCCCATCTCCTGGGCATACTGCTTGAAGACGTGGTCATAGGGCGAAATCGCTCCCGGCGGGGTCACTGCCGGGGTGTCGACCTTGACCGAATCGGGCTTGGGACCGCGATTCATCTCGAAGTAATGCTTCAAGGCCTGCTTGGAATACTCCTGAGCATTGACACTGGCCGCCCAGACGTTGATACTGTCGGCCAACCATTGGTCGCGAGGATCGACAGCCCACGATGAATGTTGGGCAAAGCCCACCCTCAAGCCGATGTTGATGCTGTCATAGTAGGCAAGATTCATCTGCGCGATATCACTGTCCACGATGGTATAACCGATCTCGCGGCGCGAGACACGCTGTATCAGTTCGGTGGGCAGGGCCTGCTCTCCCTCGACGGTGTGGATGGTGATGCCACCGCCCACCTCGTTGTCGAGGTTGCGCAACCGTGACTCATATTTGGAGCCCTTCTCGACATACACCTCACGGCCGATGAGCTGCGTCACATCATATATCATGCCCTTGCCACTGTGCTGTACCAGCACCTGATAGGTCTCGTTGACGGCGCCACAGTGCAGCACGCGAGACTTATATTCGGCTGTGACGGGAATCTCACAGGCCAGCACGTCAACCTTGCGTTTCTTGAGCATATCGATCAGGGCCGGCATGCTGCGCGCCACCTTGAACCGCAAAGCAATGCCATGCGAGCGAGCGAAGTCACAGATGCGGTCATAGTCATAGCCCATGGTGTCGCCCTTGAGGATGAAGAAACCCGTGGGGCTGTAGAGCGTGCCCACGTTCAACGTGTCGGGCAACCGGTGTTGCTCTTCGGACGCGTTGTCGCCACGACCACAGGAGAGCGTGCCCAACAGCAGCCAAGCCAGCACCAACAAGGGTAAAAGCAGACGCATAAAGAAAAGGAATTAATAGACCTTGGGAGCGATAAGCAACAGGTAGATGAGCACTGCAGGTGCTACCAGCAGCAGGCTGTCGATACGGTCAAGGATACCACCATGGCCGGGCATGATATGGCCTGAGTCTTTGACACCGACAGTGCGCTTGATGAGCGATTCCACCAAGTCACCGAACGTCGAGAACACAGCCACTACAACGCTCAGACCCACCCAAGTCGCCAAATCAGGAACCTGGAAGAGTTCATCAAACCAGTAATGGGTGATATAGGCTCCAGCCACACAAAAAGCGATGCCACCGATGACACCTTCCCACGACTTCTTGGGTGAGATGCGCTCGAACAGGCGGTGACGCCCCAACAGCATGCCCACACAGAAAGCTCCGGTATCATAAAGCCATATAAACAGGAACACTCCCAGCAACAGCCGCGGTGCTGTAATACTCATGATGAGGTTGAGCAACGCCAACGGGAAAGCCACATAACCGAGCGCAAAGAACGAGCGTTCAAAGCTGTGGAGGGCATTCTGCCGCGGACGGTAAAGCTGCACAATGGTGCGCAGGAGCAGATACACGGCAATGGGCATCACCCACCAGGCCCGCTGCATCCAGCCCACCTCATAGTGGAGATAAAATGCCACGAAGACCCCCACACCTCCCAGCATGTCAATGACATTGACCAGCCAAGACTGGGTCGCATCGTCCTTGGCCATGGTAATCATCTCACCGATGCCCAGCACGATCAGCAACGAGAACACCAGCAGATACATGACCGGGGAATTGTCCAGCAGCAGGATAGCCGCCACAATCAGCGCTATATAGATAACTCCCGATAGTATGCGTTTGATCAGATTCTTCATAACAGTTTGTTTTGGGTGCAAATTTACAGTTTTATCGCGACATAGACAACAAGAAAGCTGCCGAAGAGGCAAAAAAACCAGCAAGAATGATGAAGCCTCCCCGTTCATGGCGGGAAGGCTTCTTGATTCCTTTAGGGGAGAGGGGATGATTATTTCAATTCAAAATCATCGACTCCAACCCTCTTGGTAACTCGACGTTATACTCGTAGGCTCGGGCAAATTGTTTGAGCAACTCGATGGTGCCCTTCTTGGGGCCTTTCACTGCTGTAATAACGTCCTTTTCATTGTTAGTTGAAGTAGTCGTTCTGTGCATAGGCAAACTCGTTTTATTAAATCTTACAACATCATAACGCGATAATGTTGTCAATTATTATAAAAATTGTACGTTTTAAGATTTTTTTTGTTTTGGACCATTTCTTGACGTTATCACAAGAAAAGAGCCTGTCGCTTTAACGATAAGCGACAGACTCTTTATGTCATTTATTATCACCAGCTTAGTCGGTCAAGCGATCCAGCACGGTGCGCACCAGATCCTCGACAGCGGTCTTGTAGTTGGGATTGACATTGGTAGCCACGCGATTGGCGATGATCGAGCAAACGGTCATTGCACGGTGTCCCAGCATGGCTGCCATTCCCTGCAAGGCACTGCTCTCCATCTCATAGTTGGTGATGTGGCCGCCGTTGTACTCAAATTTCTCAATGCGGCTGTTGAGCTCGGGCTCGGCCAGGTCAAGACGCACCCTGCGGCCCTGGGGACCATAGAAACCTACTGCCGAGATGGTATAGCCACGCACCATGTCGTCACGGCCGATTTTCTCCACCAGCCACGGGTCAGCATCCACCACATAGGGTTTGGCAAGCAAGGGATTCCATTTCACGAACTCACAGAATTTCTTCTCAAAGTCAAGGTCAGCGACCTTGTTGCGGTCAGCATAGTAGTTGATGACGCCGTCAAAGCCGATAGCCTTGGAGGCAATCACCGGAGTGCCAACGGGTACATAAGGCTGCAAGCCGCCCGATGTGCCGATGCGCACAATGTTCAGGGTGCGGTGCTCGGTTTTGGGGGTACGAGTCTCGAAATCGATATTGGCGAGGCCGTCGAGCTCGGTCATCACGATGTCGATGTTGTCGGGGCCGATACCGTGAGACAGAGCCATGATGGGCTTGCCGTGATAGGTGCCACCGATGCCGTGGAATTCGCGGCTGGAGGTCTCCCAGTCACGTGTGTCGAAATAGGATGCAATCATGGTCACGCGGCCGGGGTCACCGCACACGATGATGTTGTCGGCCAACTGTTCGGGCTTCACATGGATGTGAAATGCCGAGCCATCATCATTGATGATGAACTCTGAATCGGGAATTCTGTCAGTATTCATATCGTTGTGTAATTAAAAGTCCGCTTTTGATTAAAAATGAAAATGTAAAGGTACAGCTTTTCCTTCATCTATCCGCGCAATGAAATGTTAAAAAGTCTAAACAACAGTATAGCGGCATCCAGGCAGAGTGGCGATGACGTTCTTGCAATCAAGTTCTACCAGGACGCTCATGAGCTTATAGACAGGGAGATGGAGTGCGTCGGCCAAGGCGTTGATGTGAATCTCGCCGCGGTCACGGATGACATCGACCACAGCCTGTTCCTCCTTGGACAAATCGGGGAAGAGGGCAAGTGGCTGGGGCTCCTGTCGGGCACTTTCCCAGCGCATGGCGGCCATCAAGTCATCGGCTCCGGTGATGAGGGCGGCCTTGTTGGTGGCAATGAGTTTGTTGCATCCAGCCGAGTACTCGTCGCCGCAGCGGCCGGGAAGTGCCATCACGTCGCGGTTGTAACTCATGGCCAGCGATGCAGTGACCAATGCACCACCAGAACCAGCCGACTCCACAACGACGGTGCAGTCGCTCAACGCAGCCACAATGCGGTTGCGGGCGAGGAAATTGCTCTTCTGCACCTCGTCTTGACTGGTGTAATCGGTCAAGAGCATGCCTCCGTGCTTGGCGATGGCGACAGCGTCGGGGCGATGCATTGATGGGTAGATGTGGTTAAGGCCACGGGGAAGCACGGCCACGGTGGGCACACCATGTTTGAGCGCGGCACGGTGAGCCGCAATGTCGATGCCATAAGCCAGACCACTCACCACTATCAGGTCGGGCAGTCGTTGTGACAACTCGCCGATAAGCGTTTCGCAAAACCGGATGCCGTATTGAGTCGCGTGGCGTGTACCCACCACGCTGATCACGTGCCGACTCTCCAAGTCGCATTTGCCCAGGGTATAGATCATCGCCGGAGCATCAGGTGCCTCAATCAGCCGGTGCGGATAGTTGTCGTCGGTGAAATAGGTGACGGCTATGCCGTGTTCACGCACGAAGGCCTCCTCTTTCAGGGCTCGTTGCAAGCAGCCGCGACGGTAGCTGTCGCTGTAAATCTTGCTGCGGCCATGGGTGAGTTGACGCAAGTCCTTCTCGTTCATGGCAAAGAACTGCTCTTCACTGCCCACGACATCAAGCAGCTTGCGCGCCAGGTCCACGCCCATCCCTTGCAGACTTGCAAAGGCGATGCGATAGGTCAAAGCCGTGTACCCGCAGTTGTCATTCATGGCTGGTCAAAATATTTGGACAGGCGTGCGACAAGATCATCGCCGCGATTGATGCGGCCATTTCTTTCCATACACACGATGGTAACCGTTGCACTGACCACCGGTTCCCCACCCTCTTTCTTGAAGATGTCCTGATGGAAGATGAAACGGGCACCCTCTCGCTCAATCCACAAGCAACTCAGCATCACATCCCCACTGCGCAACGGGGTGAAATAATCGATAGTCATGCGCCTGACCACCGGAATAAGGCCCTCGCTAGTCATGCTGCCGAAGGGGATGCCCTCTTGCTTGACAAAGGCGTGACGCGTGTGCTCAAGATAATGCAGATAGACGGCATTGTTGACGATGCCCTCGCTGTCAAGTTCATAGTCACGCACCGCAATTTCGAGCGTGAAAAAATACTTGTCCAGGTTCTTTTCCATAGAAACGACGATACCTTTAACGTGGGATTACAGCAACTCAGGGAGCTGGAACAAACGGGTGCCGTGGGAACCCTTGATGAGGATGTAGCAGCCCTCGGGGCGGTTGGCGGCGATAGCGGCCTTGACCTGCTCCACGTCGTCAAACTTGCGATAGGGACATTCAATATCCTTGAACTCCTGGCCCACGAGCCACACTTCGTCGAAGTGGCAGGTTGCCAGGCGCTCCACGACGCGGCGGTGTTCCTCGGCACTGCTATCTCCAAGCTCGCGCATCTCGCCCAGGATGGCCATCTTGGGGCTCACCTCCATCAGGCTGAAGTTGTCGAGTGCCGCAGCCATCGAGGTGGGATTAGCGTTGTAGGCATCCACGATGAGGTGGTTGTGCTCGGTCTCGGTGAGTTGCGAACGGTTATTGGAGGGAACATAGTTCTCGAGCGCGTGACAAATCTGCTCGGGTGTAATGCCGAAGTGCAAGCCTACAGTGACAGCTGCCAACACATTATCGAGGTTGTAGCTGCCGATGAGATGAGTGGCCACCTCGTGCCATTCGCCGTCGGTCTGTCGCCACTTCAGGCGCAGGAACGGGTCACAGGCAATGATCTGGCCAAAAACACGTGCCCCGGTCTTACGCTCATCGCGCGTGTAGCACTTGGCCTTGACATTCTTGGGCAGAATCTTCATCAGATGCTCATTGTCGGCGTTGACAAAGATGACACTGTCCGAATCCTTCGCCAGGTAATCATACAGTTCGCCCTTGGTGCGGATGACACCCTCGAGCGAGCCGAAACCCTGCAAATGGGCCTTGCCCACATTGGTGATCAGGCCGCAAGTGGGCTCGGCTGTCTCGACCAGCGTCTTGATGTCACCGGGATGACTGGCGCCCATCTCGATGATGGCAACTTCGTGCATGACACTGAGGCGGAACAGCGTCTTGGGAACGCCTATGTCGTTGTTGTAGTTGCCCTCGGTCGCCATCTCGTCGTAACGCTCACCGATGACGGCACGGACAAGCTCCTTGGTCGTCGTCTTGCCGTTGGTTCCCGTGATGGCAATGACGGGAATGTCGAAGCGGCGGCGATGCTCACGTGCCATGTCCTTGTAGGTCTGCAAGGTATCAGGCACGAGTATCATCTGCTTATCACCCTTATAGTCGTTATAGACCTGCTCATCGCTGACGATTGCGACAGCACAGCCTTTCTCCAGGGCCTGGACCGCAAACTGGTTTCCGTCAAACGATTCGCCCTTCAAGGCGATGAAAATGCTGTCCTCGGGACAGTCACGGCTATCGGTGGTGATAACGGGATGCTGCTGATAAAGCGCGTAAAGTTCTTTGATATCCATATTCTGTTCAATATATTTACCGCAAAATTACTTAAAAAGCGGATTATTTTATATAATTTTGCACCGATTTTTAATGTGCGCACAAAAAATGAACTACACCAAAAGAACTATAGCCATCGTATGCGGTGGCGACTCCTCGGAATACGAGGTTTCCCTGCGTTCGGCCGAGGGAATCAATTCGGCGTTTGACCACGAGCGTTACAACGTCTATATCGTCATGATCAGGAAGAACGACTGGCATGTGAACCTGCCCGACGGCCAGCAACCGGTTATCGACAAGAACGACTTCTCGTTCGTCAAGGATGGCGAGAAGATCCGTTTCGACTATGCCTATATCACCATCCACGGCACTCCCGGCGAGAACGGTGTGCTGCAAGGCTACTTCGACATGATTGACCTGCCCTACTCGACCTGCAACGTGCTCGTCGAGGCGCTCACGTTCCACAAATTCGCCTTGAACAACTACCTGAAGGCCTTCGGCTGCTCGGTGCCCGACAGCATCCAGGTGCGCCGCGGTGTGCCTCACGGCTGGAATGCCGAGAAGGTCAAGGATTATCTGGGAATGCCTTGCTTTGTCAAACCCACTGCCGACGGTTCCAGTTTCGGCGTGACCAAGGTGAAAAGCTGCGACCAGCTGGACGACGCCATGGAATTTGCCTTCAAGCAGTGCGATAACGTGATGATCGAGCGTTTCCTCGACGGAACCGAGGTCACCGTGGGCTGCTACAAGACCAAGAACAAATCGGTTGTCTTCCCCGTGACCGAGGTCGTTACCGACAACGAGTTCTTTGATTACGATGCCAAGTACAACGGTCAGGTCGAAGAAATTACGCCTGCCCGCATCAGCGATGAGCTGACCGCCGCCCTCCAGGCCGAGACGTCACGCATCTACGACATCCTGCACTGCAACGGCATCATCCGCATCGACTTCATCATCACCAAGAACCCCGACGGCACCGACCACATCAACCTGCTGGAAATCAACACCACCCCCGGCATGACCGCCACCAGTTTCATCCCCCAGCAAGTCCGCGCCGCCGGCCTCAGCCTCACCGACGTCCTCACCGACATCGTCGAGAACCAGTTCTAGAACAAAAAAGGAGGGTTTGCCCTCCTTTTTTGTTGATTAGTGATTAGAGATTAGTGATTAGTGAAGTTATGATGTAACTTTGCTTGAACGCAAACCGCTAATCAACTTTGAAGTATTATAAATGAGCGGCTTGACTTGTTTGAAATCTTCATCTGAAATGTAGCCTAAATCAACTGCCAACTGCAGCTGGCTATAAATCTCCATCACAGAACCAAACGCTATTTCAAGGAAATGAATCTGTTCTTTCACTGCCATCCTGCCATTGCCTTCCGCAATGTTGGAGGGCACTGAAATCGCGGCACGACGCAATTGGTCACAAAGAGCAAATCGTTCCTCACTGGGAAACTTCTTGAGCAATTGATAAACTGCAAGAACCATCTTGCGAGACTCTTGCCAAGCGTTTAATTTCTCAAATTGATATTCCATCTAAAAAAGTATAATTCCACTAATCACTAATCTCTAATCACTAATCTATCCTCCACAACTAGTTGTGGAGGATTAACGCACTCTGGGCGGGGATGGTTACCTTGCCGCCTTTGGTAGTGACGGTAGTGAGGCCGGCGGGGTTGCACTTGATGTTGCGGCAGACCACGGTGTAAGTGCCGGCGGGAATTTCGATGGTGCGGGCGCGCTTGTGGGCGTTGAAGGCGACGTAGATGTCACCCCAAGTCTCGCCGGGAACATTACGGCCGTTGATGTGATAGGCCACAAGGCAGCTTTCGGTGGGCAGGAAGTCGAGATTCTTGCGCACCATGTCGGCACTGCCCATGTGGAAGGCAGGATGAGCCTTGCGCAGGGCGATGAGGTTCTTGTAGTACTCCATCACCTGCGGATAGCGTTCCAGGTTGTCCCAATCCAGGTGGTTGATGCTGTCGGGGCTCTCGTAGCTGTTGTGGACCCCCTTCTTGTCGCGCAGCATCTCCTCGCCGCTGAGCATGAACGGCACACCCTGTGACGTCATCACCACGGTCTGTGCAAGCAGGTCGAGGCGGATGAGTTCATCAGTGGTAATGCCCTTGACGCTGGCTTTGAGGCGGTCCACGAGGCACATGTCGTCGTGGCAACTCACATAGGCAATCATCTGCGTCGGCTCGATGGCGTAGGGCACCTGGCTGTAGTTCACCTTGCTATAGTCAATACCGGGATGCTGGATGGCACCCACAATACCGAACTTGATGCTCTCCTCATTGCCCTTTACACCGCCCAGGAAGGCAGCCTTGCTATTACTGTCCCACGGGCCGCGCAACGCGTCACGCATCTCGTCGCTGAAGGCGGCGATGCCCGGCATCTTGTTGATGTTGGCCTTCATGGCCAAATCACCCGAGAAAGCGCAGCTGCCGGCACTCCAGCCTTCACCATAGATGAAAATGTCCTGAGGCACAGCGGCACGGATGGCGTTCATCGTCTCAACGTCGTGCACGCCCATCAGGTCGAAACGGAAACCGTCGATGTGGTACTCCTCGACCCAATATTTCACGCTCTCGATCATGTACTGGCGCATCGCTTCGCGCTCGCTCGCCGTTTCGTTGCCGCAACCGCTGCCGTTGCTGTAGGAGCCATCGGCATTCTTGCGGTAGAAGTAATCGGGACGGGTGCGCTGGAAGTTGCTGCCGTCAATGTTCCAGGTGTGGTTATACACCACGTCCAGAATCACCTTGATACCGGCCTTGTGCAAGGCTTGCACCATCTGCTTGAACTCGCGGATGCGCACTTCGGGCTTGTAGGGGTCGGTGGAGTAGCCTCCCTCGGGCACGTTGTAGTTCACGGGATCATAGCCCCAGTTGTACTGCGGTTCGTCGAGGCGGGTCTCATCGACCGACGCATAGTCAAACGACGGCAAGATATGCACCGCGTTCACACCCAGTTCCTTCAGGTGCATGATAGCGCGCGGCTCGGTCAGGGCAAGGAATTTGCCCTTGTTGGCAAAGCCGCCCGACTCGTCGATGGAGAAGTCACGGTGGTGCATCTCATAAAGGATGAGATCCTTGGCGGCTATGTTGGGACGCTTGTCGGCGTTCCAGCCTTGGGGATTGGTCTCGCCCATGTCAACGACAGCACCACGCTTGCCGTTCACACCCACGGCGGTGGCCCAGATGCCCGGGCACTCGCCACGGAACTTGCCGCCATATTTCACGTCGAAGGTGTAGAACTTTCCCTTCAAGTCACCCTTGACGGTAGTCTGCCACGTCGTGCCGTCGCCTTTAGCGCGCTTCATATCGACAGTCTTGACAGGTTTCCCGCCCAGTCCGGCATTATAAATGCGCAGCTTCACCTGCTGGGCATCCTTATTGGTCTCTACAGAAAAAGCGCTCGCGCCAGGGCCATAAACGACCCCGGTGCGCGCGTTAAGAAGTTGCGGTAAGAGTAATGCCATGATTATCGTTACCAGTAGAGAAAGGCGTTTCATTGGCGTCCGCTTTGTGAAATAAGTTCCTTCAAACGGTTGTTGAAGTCATTGGACTTCATCAGTTGCTCAATGGTCATGTGCATGCGGTAACGCCAGTAGTGACGGGGATTGGCCGGGATGTTGATGCGCTCGGCATCGGCATCGGCGAGGCGCAACTGATCGTCCATGGCGAGCCAATCCTGCAGCGAAATCAGGCACAGCATCGACGGGCAAGCCAGGTGGGCACGCACGATGTCGCCGGCAAGCCATCCGGGAAGCGGATGCGGTGCAGCATCGTTGTGCCACAGGGCTGTGTTGAAGTACTCCTGAGTGCGGTCCCAGTCTTCGTCCCACCACTGCCTCATCGTGGGCATGTCGTGGGTGGCGATAGTGGCCACGCTGCGATAGGGGTTGGTGTTGAGGTTGCCGAACTTGATGTGGTTGTCCTTGGGCATCGACTGGATTTCGAGGCTCAGGATGCGCAACTCGTTCATCACCCATGCCACGCAATCGGGCACCATACCCAGGTCTTCGGCACACACGAGCATACGGGTAGCCTGCACCAGCTTGGGCAGCTTCTTCATCGCCTCGTGGTACCAGAAGTCATTGTTACGGTGATAGAAGTACTCGTTATACAGCTTGTTGAAAGCCGCCTTGTCGTTGTCGTAGAGCGCTTCGTAGATGAAGTCGAACTGCACCGAGATGCGCGGATGGAACAGAGCGGGATTCTTGCGGTCGCGCACAAACAGCACGTCGCTGATGAGGGCATACAGGCCGTCGCGCAGCCAGATGTCCTCCTCGCTGGTCTTGCCCTGGAAGGCAGCCTCGACCTTGCGCTGAGTGTCATACTCGGGCCTCATGCGATAGATGTCGTCATGCACGCGCTCAACGTATTTCTCACGAACGGTATCGGCCAATCTGCCGAACACACGGTCCAGTACCCAATCGGCAATGAACGGCTCGGTCATCAACTGCTCCTGGAAATTGAGGCCGTAGCCACGGATTTCCTGAGCACTCATGCCCAGCGAGGGCGAGAACTGTCCCAACAGACCGTGAACGGCATTGATGGGAATTTCCCAAATGCGGAAGAATCCCAGCACGTGGTCGATGCGGTAAGCGTCGAAGTATTGTGACATCTTGCGGAAACGCTTCACCCACCACTTGCAACCGTCGGCGAGCATCACGTCCCAATTGTAGGTCGGGAAGCCCCAGTTCTGACCGTTGGTCGAGAATGCATCGGGCGGCGCACCGGCCTGGCCGTTGAGGTTGAAGTACTTGGGCTCAACCCATGCCTCCACACTGTCGCGGCTGATGCCGATGGGGATATCACCCTTGAGGATGACATGCTTGCTCTGGGCATGTTTGTGGGCGGCACGCATCTGCTTGTCGAGGTAGTACTGGATGAAGTACCACAGGCTCACTTCCTTGTAAACCTTGGTGCGGGGGTTGGACATGGCGACGCGCTCCTCGTCGGTGAAGACGTGATGGCTGGGCCACTTGGAGAAGGTCGCCGTGCCGTACATGTCGCGGAAATGGCAGAATGCAGCATAGGGCACCAGCCAATCCTCATTGGCCTCGAAGAAGGCCTTGAACTCGTCGGTCTTGAGGACTTGAGCTCCTTCCTGAGCGAACAGAAGTTTCATGTAATCCAGCTTGGCCTTGTTCACGCGCTCATAGTCAATCTGAGGCAGGACATTGAGCTCCTTGCGCAGTTTCTCGAACTCGGCCATGCGCTTCTTGTCCTCGAGTTTGGGCAGTTGCCTCAAATCAAGATACTGAGGATGCAAAGCATAGATGCTGATGCTGTTGTAGGGATAGCTGTCGCTCCAGGTGTGGGTGATGGTGGTGTCGTTGATGGGCAACACCTGCAGGGCACGCTGTCCCGTGCTGGCTACCCAGTCCACCATCAACTTGAGGTCGCCGAAGTCACCCACGCCGAAGCTGCCCTCGCTGCGAAGCGAGAAGATGGGCACCACGGTACCGGCCAGCTTGGCGGGATACAGCGGGAAATAGGCCTGCTGCAACTCATACACGATGTGTTCACCCTCCTTGAGCACGGGCAGCAGCACGGTGCGGTTGTCACCGGTCTCCCAGATGACACTCTTACCCTTAGCGCCCATGATGACGAACTTGAATTCCACGAACGCCTTCTTGAAGGCGGCGCCGTCCAGTGCGATGACCCACTCGTTGTGGTTGTGTTCGGTCATCTTGAGGGCCTTGCTCTCGTTCCAATCACCCAATGTGGGCTCATTGCCGACCACGCCCAGCACCTCGCCCGAACGCAACTGCGGTGCACGCACCTTGAGTTGAATGATGGTGGGGTATTTGCACTTGGCAACAGGCTGTTGCTTGCGCAGGGCCACACAATCGGTGAACGCCGAACTGTAGAGGTAGCTGTCATCAGGCAGGTCGTTCCAGTGATCGTAGGTGATGTAGCGAGTTGCCCTTGATGCGTTCAGGTCCAAACGGTGAGGAATCACCATCCACTCGTGTCGCACCTGCTTGCCCTCGCGTTCCACACTGTAGTAATAATCGATCTGACCCGACTTGGCCGGGACGTCAATGTCACATTTCCATGTCTTGTCGTTAAGTGGCTTCATGACATGGCTTGCCACTTTCTCGTCATTGGCATTGTCCACAATATTGAGTACCAGATTCTCACCGTAAACGGTGCCGTACTCGATGTTGAATCTTACTTTCATGATTATAGTTTTTAGTCGATAGTCGTTAATCTATGCACAATAAATAGTCCTTATTCCTTGCGTTTCTTGTCCTCTATGATGAACACGCATGCCGCACCCACCACGAGCAGGATGCCGGCAAGCAGGAGCATATTGCCCTGAACGCTGTCCATGACATACTTCAGCAGCACACCACCCAGTGCGGCGGCGAAAATCTGCGGCAGGCAGATGGTGCAGTTGAACAGTCCCAGCGCGGTACCCATGCGGTTGCTGCCCTCAAAGGCGTTGGTCACCAGCGTGAACGGCATGGCCAGCATGGCTGCCCAAGCGAAGCCGATGAGGAAGTAGGGCACAAACAGCAAGTACTGGTTGTGGATGTAGGGGACCATGGCGAAGCCGATGCCACCGATGACAAGACTCAAGGCATAGGCCACCTTGATGTTCTTGAACTGCGGCAATGCCATTGCCCACAGCACACTGCCGATGGCCTGTACAGCAAAGAGGATGCCTACCCAGTTGCCAGCCTCTTGGTAGCCTGCACTTGAGGCATCGGTTGTATTCCAGACGGTGTCGGCAATGGTGCCGTTGGTATAAGTCCACATGTACATGAATGCTGCCCAGCAGAAGAACTGTACCAGACCCACCTCGAGGAACACCTTGTAAGCGTGCTTCTTCTGGGCGGGGGTCATCTCGGCAGAGGCTTGTTCGCTCTTGCCCTCGGAATTGGCCGCAGCGTTGAACTCAGCCATCTCGGCAGGCGTGTACTCTTTAACATGGCTTATGGTGTAAAGGACGCACAGGATGAGAATGCCAGCGCCCACATAGAACGACAACTTCACGCTCATGGGCACAACACCCTCGGGAGCCTCATTGATGGCTTTTCCCAGCAAGGCAGTGAACAGGAACGGGAAGATATAGCCCACCAGTGAACCTGCGTTGCAAAGGAAACTCTGGATGCTGTAGGCCTTGGCTTTCTGTTTCTCGTTGACCATGTCGCCCACCATCATCTTGAAGGGCTGCATAGCCATGTTGATGCTCGTGTCAAGGAACATCAGGGCAATCAGGCCAAAAATCATGGCGCCTGCAATAGTCAGTCCGAACGAGCCGGCATTGGGCAACAAGCACATCACAATGACTGCGGCAAGGGCTCCGATGAGCAGATAAGGGATGCGACGGCCCCAGCGGCCCATCCACGTCTTGTCACTGAAGTAGCCTACCAACGGTTGTACTACCATACCCATCAAGGGAGGCAGAATCCAAAAGTAACTCAAGTTGTGGGGGTCGGCACCCAGGGTTGCAAAGATGCGGCTGATGTTAGCGCTCTGCAAAGCATAGGCAATCTGGACCCCAAAGAATCCAAAACTGATGTTCCACAGTTGATTGAATTTCAAATCCGGTTTTGTTTTCATCATAGTGTTATTTTTAGTGTTTAATTGATAATTTCCATCTATTTGGGTTATGCACCTACAAAAATAACACTTTATTGCTCAAAATTATTATAAATAATGTGCAACAAATCCAAAAATTCAATGCAACCGATTGCATTAAACCGGTCGCATCGTTGTTATGACCAAAATCAAGTTGGAGTCAATCGCGGCGCAGCAGACGAGTTACAGGCCTGGTGAACAGGCGGTTGACTGCCCACGCCAGCAAGATGTCGACAGGAAGAATCAACCACACGATAAGTCCAGGCGCCGAAGTCCCTAACAGATCGGCTGCGACCTCGTTATAGACGTACTGAACACCCAAGTGGGCCATCACAGGAGCAATCCAATAATTATAGACCAGTGCGGCAATTCCTTGCAGCATAAAAATCTCAAAACTGATGTCACCAAGCCACTGCAACGGTTTGGATGCCAATATCTTACCGATAAAGCCTTCACGGCGGTCATAGAGGCGGCACGCCACCAGTATCGCAGCGATGGGGAGCCACCACAGGATAGCATCGGTCCAGGGCAGCAACGAGTCATAGGATTGACAAGTCATCACCATCACCGAGAGCAGTGCCACAGCGACAAGTTCGGCATCGGTGCCGTTTGCGCTCTTGCCCAGCACACGGGAGCCCTTAAGCCACTGACACACATGGGCTAAAGTGATGCCGATGGCAAAGTCGATGAGACGCACGGGCGGGAAGACATAGAGGGCTGTGCGGCCATAGTCATCGGTACCGGCAAGCACGATGAAATCGATGATGGCGAGCACGATGAGGATGATACCCTTGTGACGCAAGCGCAATGGCGCGAACCATCTGGCCAACAAGGGATAGCACAGATAGCAGAACAGCAGCGTGCTCAGGAACCACGAGAACTTGTTGTAGGAGAAATAGATACTATGAGTGAGCGACCAGCTGTGCAGCAAGGTGGCATTCAGCGTCAACGCGACGGGCTTGATGACCAGCAAGCCCAACAGGGCCATGGCTACAAGCCACAACGCCAACGTGAGCCAATGCAGCGGGAACAGCTTGACGGCATGGTTCCAGGCGAAGCGGCGCCATGAAGCCCCATCAAGTTGCTTGAACGGGTGCTTCATCGCCAGCAGGAAACCGCTAGCCATGAAGAAGAAGGTCACGCCGGCCCAAGTCATCTCCTCGAACGAGGTTGCTCCCACATGAAAGACCACTATCATCAGCGCAAACAGGGCGCGCCACCCGTTTATTGTCTTGATCATATCGTTTTAGTTTCTAGTTGATGACGGAAAAATGCATTCACGGGGCGGGTGAACCACTTGTTCACCACCCATGCCAACGGTAACAGCAACGGCAAGGCGAACCACGCCAGTCCTCCGTAGATGTTCCACCCGAAGTGGGCTGCCAAAGGCGACACCACGTAGCCGAACAGATGAAATACCACAAACTGCAGCACATACACCTCGAAACTGATGCTGCCCAGCCATTGCAACGGCTTCCACAGCAACAAGCGCCCGATGGCCCCTTCCTGACCGTTGAGCAGCGCCAATGCGACCATGACGGCACCCTGGGGCAGCAACCAGATGATCACGTCCTCCCAGGGCCTGATCCATGTGGTGCACACGTTGACGGCGATGACCAGCGCGAGCGAGAGCAGGGCAAGAACCTCGATAAGCGTCGCTGCGAGAAAACCTACCCGCTTGAAGCGCTTCTTGAGGATATGGTACAGGTGGACAAGCGACAATCCCACCGTGACATCAAGCACATGAGACAGCGGATTGACGAACACCGCTTCGCGTTGCGGAATGTTCAACGGCCACAGTATCCACCCCAGCACAAGGGCCAGCACAAGAGCGAGCAACACCTTGTGCCACAAGCGCCAACGGCCAAGCCACCGCGACATGAACGGGTAGATGAGATAACAAAACAACAGGGCACACAAGTACCAAGCCACGGGATTGAGCCCATAGTGGACATCGTGCACCGGCGACCACGAGTGCAACAACATTGCGCTCAAGGCCGCCGCACCCCAGTCAACAGATTCGCCCGTGAAGAGCCAGGCGACCGCGATCAGCAAAGCCAACCCCAACCAGTGCAGGGGGTAGATGCGTGAGGCATGCGTCACGACAAAACGGCCATACTCCCTGGCCGTCAAGCGCTCGAACGGGTGCCTCATGGCCAGCAGGAAAGTGCTCGAGATGAAAAAAAATGTCACACCCGAAACGGCGACATTATAAATCCACCCCACCCCGCAGTGGAACAACACCACCGCGACAGCCATGAGTCCACGCCAAGAGTTGATTGTCTTGATCATAACTAGAGGTCAGCCATTGTTATCACACGATTGTGATGCGAAATTACAAACAATTGTTCAAAGAACGTCAAAAAACACCAACTTTTAGACAAATTTGATAACGTCTCAACTTTAATCCCCGCTTTATAGCGCCCGTTTTGCGCAAATGTTGTACTTTTGCCTTCGGGTGGAAGAGCGTGTGCGCCTCAACAATGCTCAAATATTTTTTGGCATTGTGTTCGGCTTGCACTATCTTTGCACCCGCTAAACGTATTAATGACGAATAACGAAAACAAGAATATATCCACCGACCGGAGTTCTAAGTTCTTGAAGGACATCGGGGTGTACGCCATTGGCAATATCGGGTCGAAACTCATCACGTTCCTGATGGTGCCTTTGTACACCTATTTTGTGCCCAACAAGTCCGATTTCGGATACTATGACGTGTGCCTGTCGATGTGCTTCCTGCTCATTCCGTTCGTCACCTTGCAGATGCGCGATGGCGCCTTCAGGTTCCTGCTCGACTGCGATGATGAAACACGGCGTCAGCGCATCGTGACCTTTGTGGGCCGCTCGATGTTGACGACCTTGTCGCTATCGGCGGTGGCCGCCTTTGTGATGTCGTTGACGACCAATATCGGCTATCTGGGCTATTCCTTCGCCCTACTGGTCGCCATGTCCCTGCAAGAGGTTTATTCCCAAGTCTTCCGTGGCTTGGGCAATAACCGGTCGTTTGTCATGGTAGGCATCATATCGGCATTCTGCATCGGTCTTTTCAGCCTCATCTTTGTGGCAGGTTTCGGTTGGGGCATCAAGGGCATTTTCTTGGCAAATATCGTTGCGCGACTGCTGGCCCTGCTGGTAGTTGAAGCCCGGGTGCGTCTGATTACCCGCTACACGAAGTGGTCTCTCAGTTCCCGTGAAGTGGGACTCGACCTGCTGCGTTTCACCTTGCCCCTGTTGCCGGGCTCGTTGTGCTGGTGGATCACGGGCAGCAGCGACCGCATGTTCATCAAGTATTTCATCGGCCTTGACGCCAATGGCGTGTATGCCGTCGCCATCCGTTACACGGGCGTCATCATGACCCTGGCCGTCATTTTCTATCAGGCCTGGCAGGAGACCGCCATTCTGCAATATCACAGTGCCGACCGCAACCGCTTCTTTTCCAAGATGTTCAACGGTTACATCTTCCTGTTGTCGGCCATTCTGATCGGCTATGTGTTCCTGCTCAAGGTGTTCTATCCCCTCCTGGCCCACGGAGGTTATCGTGCAAGCCTCAATTACATCTATCCGCTGGGCGTCTCGGCTGTGATTTTTGCCATTGCGGCATTCTTCGACATGGGCTACCAGTGCGCCAAGGACACACCTCGCACCCTGCCTGCCATCGTGCTTGTGGCCTTTATAAATGTGATATTGAACTTCATCCTTATCAAGCCGCTAGGCGTGTATGGCGTCATTGCCACCCAGCTTGTTACCTATGCCGTGCTAGTGATCTATCGTTGGTATGACATGAAACGGTATTTCATCCTCAAAATCAACAAACGAGTCCTGGTACCTATTACCATGGTGATGCTGAGCGCTATACCCTTCTATTTCAGCCCCGGCGCATGGGCCGACATCGCCTTTGCTGCGGCTGCGCTGGCATTGATTTTGTGGAGTTGCGGCAAGGACACACGAGACCTGATCATATCAAAATTCACCAAAACACACGGTTCCACAAAATAAATCGGCACTATCTTCGTTTATAGTAGTAAATAAGAAACAATTGTTACAACCGGTATGAAATCAAGATTATTGATCGTGATGATTGCAGCGGCTACGCTGTTGTCATGCAATTCTACCAAGGATAATGGCTTGGCCTATTTCAAGGACCTCTCATCGGCACCCAGCGGTACCCTGCCTAATCCTCAAGGCGACTATCCTATCCGCATCCAGTCCGATGACGAGTTGGTCATTTCCATCACATCGGCTGTCCCCGAGGCTACAGCCGTTTACAACCTGCCCATGGACAATCCTGCCACACGCGGCAATATGCGGCAGACCACACAGCCCCGCAGCCAAACCTACGTCGTTGACGAGGATGGCTGCATCATGTTGCCCATCCTGGGCCGCATGTCGGTAAAAGGCAAGACGCTGACCGAGATTGCCAAAGAAATCAAGACATTGGTGGCACAGGATGTTCATGACCCCTATGTGCGTGTCGATATCGTCAACTTCACGGTCGATGTGATGGGCGAAGTGCGCGCACCGCAGCGCGTGTATTCCGGCCGTCAGTACTTTACAGTGCTCGACGCCCTGTCGCAGTGCGGCGACTTGACCGAGTTCGGCCAGCGCGACAAGGTCTATGTCATCCGCACCGAGGACGGCAAGCGCAACTATCAGCGCCTGGATCTCAACAGCAGCGACGTGTTCAACTCGCCCTACTTCTATCTGCGCCAGAACGATGTGGTGTATGTGGAGCCCAACAAGATCCGCACCGACAACTCCAAGTATAACCAGAATAACGCCTTCAAGCTCTCGGTCATCTCGACCGTAGTCAGCAGCGTGTCGGTAATCGCTTCGCTCATCATCGCCCTCACCCGATAATAAAAAGTTGCTACTTATCAGTCGCCGGCGGCATCGCATTGACCCGGCAACCGAAAACTGAAAACCGAAATAAACATGGCAAAATTCAATACACCTCCCACAGCTCAACAAGAGGAGCAGATCATCGACTTCAGCGCCTTTGTGCGCAAGTACAAGCGCTACTGGTGGCTCTTCCTGTTGTCCTTGATCGCATGTATTTCAATCGCGTTTGTCTATCTCAAAATAGCCAAGCGCGTGTACAACGTCAAGGCCGTCGTGCTGGTGGCCCAGGACGATAACGGGGCCGGAGCGGGTGCCAGCCTGCTCAAGAGCATGAAACTCATGGGACAGGGCAGCAAGGTCGATGACGAGATGGTTGTGTTCTCGTCACAGGAACTGTGCACCCAGGTCGTCAATCAACTCAAGCTCAACCATTCCTATATCGAGGACAAGGGGTGGTTCAAACCTGAGCGCGACCATTACAACTCATCACCCATCGAGGTCATTGCCCCCGAGGAAATGTTTGACACGCTCTCGTCGGTGAAGTTCAAGATCGACGTGGACAAGGCCGGACTGGCCAACATCAAGGCCACCAGCGGAAAACATAAACTCGCTGACGTCAAGGGAGTAACGCTGCCCACCACGCTGAAGACCGTCTACGGCAGGTTTGCCATCAATACCACCAAGAAGTTCAAGCAGGGCAAGGAATGTCACATCACCGCCCGCCTCACAGGCAACCAGATACTGGGAGAGCGCCTGAACAAACGCATCAAGGTCAAACTCGCCAGCAAGAAATCCAACGGCATCAACCTGTCTATTGCCGAGAACAACAAGTCACGCGGCATGGACATCCTCAACACGCTCATGGACCTCTATAACGACCGTGGGCAGCGTGAGAAGGACGAGCAGGCCATCAACACAGCCAAGTTCATTGACGAACGTCTGGCGCTCATCTACAAGGGCCTCACCAGCAGCGAGGCCGATATCGAGTCCTACAAGAAGGCCCACAAGATTGTTGACCCCGAGCTCCAGATCAAGTCGGCGGTCGCCAAGCAGGAGCTCAGCGACCGCGCCATCATCAAACTCGAGACCAACAAGCAATTGCTGGGAATGGTGCGTGACTTCGTGAGCAATCCAGCCAACAAGCACAGCTATATCCCCTTCGAGGTGGACTCCAGCGCCGCCTCAGGTTCCATCAGGGCCTACAACAACCTGCTCGCCAAGCGACAGGAACTGGCACAATCGGCCAAGGGGGACAACTTGGCGCTCAAACAACTCGACGAGCAGATCGACGCCATGCACGGCAACGTCGTCCAGGGCATCAACAGTTCGATTAAGGGTGTTGACATACAATTGAACAAGATGCGCAGCCAGTTCAACCAGACGGCCAGCGAGATGGGCCAAGTGCCCACCGAGGAGCGCGAGGCCCGCGAGTTACTGCGCCAGCAGGGCATCCAGAATACGCTCTACACCTTCCTGCTCGAGAAGCGCGAGGAGAACGCGCTCGTGCTGGCAGCGACCACGCCCAAGGGCAAGATTGTCGATCACGCCTATGCCCAGAGCACTCCCATCAGTCCCAACCGCATGGTCGTGCTGGTCATGGCATTGCTCGCCAGTCTGTTGTTGCCGTTACTGCTGGTTTACTTGAAGGATCTGTTCACCACCAAGTTCTCTAATCAGGAAGAACTGGAGGAGATTTCCCAAGTGCCCTTTATCGGCCACATTCACCACAACCGCCACAACACCCAACTTGTCGTCAAGGACGGCAAGACCTCGGCCATCGTCGAGCTGTTCCGCTACGTGCGCAACAACCTGCAGTTCATGCTCAACAAGGAGGACGACAAGGTCATCCTGGTCACCAGTTCGGTCAGCGGCGAGGGCAAGTCGTTCATCAGCACCAATATTGCCTCGTCGTTCGCTCTGCTGGGCAAGCGCGTCGCCCTGGTGGGCATGGACATCCGCTCACCCAAGCTGGCTCAGATGCTCGACCTCAACGAGATGCCCGGCGTAACGTCCTATCTGTCACGCAGCGATGTTTCGCTCGACCAGATTGCCCAGCCGTGCAAGGAAGTGAAGGGCCTCGACGTGTTTGTCGGCGGTGCTATCCCGCCCAACCCGTCGGAACTGTTGCTCAGCGACCGTGTGAAAGATATGTTCCGTGACCTGCGTGAGCGCTATGATGTCATCATCGTGGACTCGGCACCCGTCGCCATGGTGAGCGACAGCTTCGCGCTTGACAAGTACAGCAACGCCACAGTCTATGTGACACGTGCCAACTACACCAAGCGCAACCTCATCAAGTTCATGAACCGCATCGCCGCCAACAAGCAGCTCAAGAACATGTGCATCGTGCTCAACGACACCAAGCCGAGCAACGACAACACCTACGGATACGGCTACGGCAAGACCCAGGACGAGGAGTAATCAGCACACCCCCTGACGTCGCCACAACAAGCAGATAGATGGATAGAGTCCTTATATTCGTGACCTTGGGTTTCGCATTGATGTTCTTCGTCATGCGGGAGGGGGCACGTTTGACCAAGGCTCGGCTCTATGAAATCATCATCGCCATCTACACGTTCTCGTGCTGTTTCACCCGCCTGTATCTTCCCGTTCTCAAGGTATCGACCGAAACCGAGGGATCCTTTGGTGCCAGCCTGGCCATTTGGCCATTCTATGCCTTGTCGCTGCTGCTCATCTGGATTGTCGCCCGTGAAAAGCAGTGGCGCATCCGCCGGCCCAATATCTGGCTGTTCTTCATCTTCTCGGCTTATGCGGCCTACACGTTGCTCAATCCCTATGACGTGTCGCGCATGCAGACGGTATTTGCCGTGTTCTATCTGCTGGCATTCGCCGTATTCATGTATCTGTTTGCCAACAGTTTCTCGGTCAAGAATGTCATTAACGGCATCTTCATGGGACTCGCGATCACCGTCATCTTGCACGCGTTCCTGGCATTCTGCTATCCCGTGCTGGATATGGAGCCGGTCATGAAATTGTTCGATAAGGAAGCCGCCACACGTAACGACGACCGAGTGGGTGCCGTCGGCACCATGGGTCACCCCAACGGATTGGGAACCTATGCTTCCTATTATTTCACCTTCTTTGCAGCTTGCTTCATCACGGCCTACAAGCGGCGGGCCAGCGGTATCTATGCCGCCCTGTCGTTTCTCGTCATCGTGCTGAGCGCCAGCCGCAGCGCCCTGCTGGCTACGGGAGTAGCACTTGTAGCCATCGTGGTCTATTACGTGTACCGTCGCTACAAGTTGCTCAGTCTGCAAAGCATCTTCAAGGGCATCATCCCGTTGGGTATCGCCATAGCCCTGTTGCTCATGGGTCCCTTGAACTTCTTGTTCAGCGACGTGGACAACCTCGACGAGATGACCACCTCGCGACTGATGCACTACTACTGCGGATACGAGATTTTTGAGGATCACCCGTTGGTGGGCGTGGGCCTGAACGACCACCTGAGCTACCTTGTCGAGAACGGCTCGGCGATGATGTTCGAGCAGATATTTGATGCTGCCGACATCTTCCAGCCCGAGGAATTCATGTTCTCCAACCCCATCCACAACATCTGGATTATCCTGATTGATGAACTGGGGCTTATCGGTTTCTTGCCCATCCTGGCATTCATCTTCTGGTATATCGGCACCTTCAAGCGAAGAATCCGGCACTCCCAGAATCGATACTACAACATCTTAAACATCACTGGATTGGGTATAGCCTTCTGCTTATTGGTACAAGGAAATAGCGACTGGGCTCCGCTCACGCCTCAGATGCTCAATCTGTCGCTCATGTTCATCGCCCTCTCGCTCAACAAGCACTATGCCGCCGAGATACACACCGAGTTTGAGACCGTTGAGGCTGAGAAACGCCATTCATTGGCTACCGCCCAACCCGAAGACGAGGAGGCCTTATCCACTCAACCCTCATGAGAGACCCTGAGCAGCACATATTGTTCATCGCCACCGAATATGCGGCAGGAATGAGGCCCTATGCCAGCGCCATCATCCACACCTTGTGGCAAGCGGGTGACCATGCCGTCATCGTCGCCAAGGACGACAACGTGAAGCACGACTTCGATGACCTGGATGGCGATAGCGTCACCTGGGTGGATTATCCTGTCACCAAGCTGCACAAACTCGCCTTCAGGTTCCGCCCCACGCGTCTGGTGAAGCTCATCGAGCAATTGGTCGTCGAACGCGGCATCCGGCTCATCTATTGCCTGACCGGAGAACTTATCCTGGTCAATCACATCAAGCGCCTGCAGCAGCTGGCGCCCATGCTCTATACCGTCCATGATGCCGTGGGGCACGACTCCAAGTTTGACGGATGGGGCACATGGCTCAAGCACAAGATCCTGATTGATGGTCCAAGGCAGCGGCTTATCAGGAACACCAACTGCCAAATCACCAACAGCTACGACCAGCAATGCCTCATCAAGGAACGTCACCCTTACCACAAGGTGTACTACGCTCCCTTCCCCACGCTTGTCACCGACGACATCGCTAACGGCGCCGACACCGTGCCCGAAACCAGCCATATCGCCGACGGCTATATCCTGTTCTTTGGCAATCTGCAGCTTTACAAGGGTGTCCATCTGCTCTATGACGCCTACATGAAGCACCCGGGGTTGCAGATGCGTCACCTGGTCATTGCCGGCGCCGGACACATCTACTTCAAGCGGCAGGCCGACGAGAAAGGCGTTACCTTTGTCAACCGATACATCGATGATAGCGAGCTCAAAGATCTCTTCTCCCGCGCAGCCGTTGTCGTCTATCCTTATATCTCGGCAACCCAGAGTGGTGTGACGAGCATCGCTTCCTACTTTGACAAACCGATGGTGCTTTCCGACCTGCCTTTCTTCAAACAGGCATGTGAAGGCATTAAGGGCGTGGAATTTTTCCCAAGTGGCGATTCCCTCGAGCTCATTTCCGCCATCGACCGCGCTCTGATGAGTGCCGACTCCACCCGCCTCCTGTATGAGCGCCTATATGCCCCCGAAGCCATGCTCGCTGCCCTCGAAGAGGTCATCCAGGCTGCCTGCGGTGCTCCAGAATAAACCAAAATGTCAATCATCGGTCTAACCGATAAAAAACCGCTATAGTGATGAAAACAATGTTGAAATATATCGCAGCCGTGATGGTCATGTGCGTGACAATGTTCACGGGACAGGCAAGAACCATCGACATCAA
Organism: uncultured Prevotellaceae bacterium; assembly: GCA_900317325.1. GTDB lineage: Bacteria > Bacteroidota > Bacteroidia > Bacteroidales > Muribaculaceae > Sodaliphilus. The sequence goes on along the minus strand of ONGE01000023.1, from coordinate 12,919 downwards.
CGTGAGCAAAGTCAAGGGCGACCTGCCCATGCAGTTGCGCAAGATGTGTGCCCAGGCGACATACAACGACACGGTCATCCTCAACTTCGGCAAGGGCACCTACACCATCGACGCCACCATCGAGTGCCGCGGCCACGTGATCATCAAGGGCAAGAGCAGCAAGCAGTCCAAGATTGTCTTCAACCAGGGACATAGCCGCAACGGCCAGAAGGCTTACATCTCCGACGCTTTCTTCAAGTTCCACGGCACACCCAACCACCCCATCAGCGTGTCCATCAGCGACATCTCCTTCGACATCAAGCGCCATGACGGCATCTGGTGGAAAGACGGCGAGCGCTATGCCGTCAAGATTTACCATGCCGACGGGGTTAATGTCCACCACGTGGACAGCTACCTCGAGAACGCTTATATCACCAACTTTGACTTGCACGTGTGCTCCAACGTCTCCTTCACCGACAACGTCATCACCAACTACAACAACTGCGAGACCGGTGGTTGCCTCTGGATCAGGGGAGAGATGCACAATGTCAGGGTGAGCGACAACAAGTTCTACAAGTACGGCAAGGATGAGACGTTGGCCTTCTTTGACAACGTGGTCGATAACACGCGCGATTATGTCCGCGGTATCGCCAGCCGCACAGATATCATCGTCGAGAACAATGAATTCTACTATGGCGGATACGACCGCCGCGACAAGGATTCCAAGGCCAACTGCGGCATGATATTCTCGCTCTTCACCAACGACCTGAAGGACAGCGACCGCTGCACCACGAGCAATTTCCACCTGAGGAACAACAAATTCTACGTCAGCGATGTCTGCACGCGTTGCATCTTCATCGGATTCTCGCCCAAGGATGTCCACAACGACATCTATGTTGAAAACAACCAGATCGTCAACAACAGCGTCGACCGCAACAGGCGGTACTATCATGACGACTTCACGATTCAGGACGAGAGCGCAGCCGGCGACACCATCCACCTGATCGGCAACACCGTCAAAAACAAGAACCTGGTCATCAACAACGACGGTGACAACGCCTACATCTTCCTGCATCTCTACCGCGGCAACGTGTCGTTGGTGGGCAACAAAGTCACCGACGAGGTGACCGTCAATCCCCACACGGGCAAGTATGCGGGCATACGGCTCGTCTACTGCGGCTCCAACGACGGCTCGGTAACGATGAGGGACAATGTATTTAAGGGCATCGGCCGCCTCGCCCACTTCAGCACCAGCAAGGGTATTGACCGATTCACCCTCAATGCCAGGAACAACTACTTTGCCGGCGAGACACGCATCTATTGCGACAACATCAAGTCGCTCGACATTGACTTTACCGGCAACACATTTGTCAGCAACAGCGTCAATTTCTTCCTCAACAACTTCGCTTCAAAGGGGTCGGTGACGTTCAACAACAACGATGTGACCATCAAGTCGGGCAACGGGCAGTTCATCACGGGTTCCAGCGACAAGGCCAAGTTTGACAAACTGGAAATCCAGAACAACGTCTTCCGCGGCGTGAAAGGCGAGCAGGACCTGTTCCGCAACGTCAATCGAGTCAACAAGCGCAGGGTTAGCCACAACGCCATCTCGAGGTGAGGCCGCAACCTGAGCAACAATCATTACAGGTCCCGATTTTGACCGAAAACCGATTTTAATGCGCCTTAAACGGTATCTCATGCTATTTTTTTGTAACTTTGCGCACAATCAACCGCAACAAGCATGAAGATACTGATTATCAACTGCATTCTCTCGACAGCCGAGCATGGCATCATCAAGCGCAAGGAGTCCATCAGCGATTGCATGATCAGTAACTTTGCGCGCGGTTTCATCGAGTTGGGGCACCAGGTGACCCTGCTGGCGTCGGCCGAGTTCATGCCCACCGGCAAAGACGAGCAGTTGCCGTTTGACGTCATTTTTTTCCCTTCACAGCTGCCCCGGGTGTTCAAGCCATCGCTGCTGCCGTGGCCTCGCGGGATGCGCCAGTGGCTCAAGCAACATGCAGGAGGTTATGACCTGGTCATCACCAGCGAAGCCTTCCAGATTCCTTCACTCATCGCCTCACGGGTGTGTCCCTCTCGCCTGATCATCTGGCAAGAGATGGACCGTCACCAGCGTCTGTTATTCAAACTGCCGTCGCGACTGTGGCACAACACCGTGGTGCGCCTGCTCATGCGGGATGTGACCGTCGTGCCCCGCAGTGAGCCCGCCAGGGAGTTCATCAGCCGCTACAGCCGTCGAGTGAGCGATGTGACCGTCGACCACGGCACCGATGCCCGTGTCCTCCATCCCGGCGAGGAGCACGACAAGGCCTTCATCGTCGTTTCCCAACTGGTCAAGCGCAAGAACGTGGACAGCATCATCGCCAAGTTTGCCCGCCTCGTGACCCGCGAGGAATATAAAGATTACCGCCTGGACATCATCGGCGACGGCGACCAGGCCGGCGAACTGGAACGGCAGGTCTCCACGCTGGGCATCGAGAACAATGTCACTTTCCATGGTTTCCTCTCTCATGCCCGATTGGCCGACAGACTGCGACGCGCGTTGGCCCTGCTGGTGGACACGAGCAGCGACCTGAACATGGTGACTATTGCCGAGGCCATCACCAGCGGCACTCCCGTGGTTACCAACACCAAGCCCTCGACAGCGCGGTTCATCCGGGAGAACGGATTGGGTATCGTGCGCGACGGCTGGGACGAGAACGACCTCATTCAGGTCATCTCAAGCTATGACCGGATGCACGACGCGTGCGTCGCTGCGGGCAAGGAACTGACCAATGTGGCCTGTGCCCGCAAGATGATCCATGTCCTCGATTAACTATCGCTTGATTTACACGTTTTGAAGTAATAATTAACACGTCTATCCGTTTCTTAATCAAGAGACTTGATCACATCATGAAACTTTCTAATATCATATTATTAGTTCTGACGTTAGTCCTGGGAGGGCTGACAGCCAACGCTCAAAGCGGGTTGAGGCCTCGCGGTGACGTGAATTGTGATTGGGAGGTAACCATCGCCGATTTCAACGCGATTATCGACTCCATCGTCGGTGGTGCAAAGTATCATGGGCTCTACAGCTACGCCACCGACGTCAACGGCGACCGCGAAATCAACATCGCCGACATCAACATGATCATCGATGCTATCATGGGTCACGAACTGCCGCCCATGCCTTCCTTCTCGGGCACAATGCCTGTCCTGTATATCAATACCGAGGGGCACCGCAACATCGACAGTAAGGAGAGTGACGGCTATCTGCACGCCGACTGGTGGCTGGATGCCATGGGCATTGAGGGATACAACTCCATCGGCTCGCCCGAAGCGCCTCTGGGCATGGTCATCAAGGGCCGTGGCAACTACACCTGGAATAACTTTGACAAGAAATCCTTCCGCATCAAGTTCGATACCAAGCAGTCACCGTTGGGAATGAAGGAAAACCGCCACTTCTGCCTTCTTGCCCATGCCGACGACCACTTGGCCAAGCTCAAGAACACCATGGGGTTTGAGTTGAGTCGACGCCTAGGGCTCGCCTACACCCCCGAACAGGAACCCGTCGAGGTGGTGCTCAACGGCCAGTACATCGGCCTGTATTTCCTCGCCGATAAAATACGCGTGGGCAAACACCGCGTCAACATCGAGGAACAGCCCGACATGGAGACCAACCCTGCCGTGATTACCGGAGGGTGGTTGCTTGAACTGAACGACTTTGACGGCACGGTCATCTATGTGCAGGAACACTATATGGACGGCTGGGATTGGGATGACATGCTCTGTTTCCTGTCGCTAAGCCCCGAGAATCTGTCCAATGCCCAAAAAAAATACATCCAGAAATTCCTCACCGACGCCAATGTCGCCATCCAGACCGATGACCTGTCCAGCACCGAATGGGAGAAATACATCGACCTTGACTCGCTGATCAATTACTACATCGTGGGCGAAATCATGGACGACATCGAGCACTTTGCGGGCAGCTGCTACATGCACAAGCACCGCGGAGACTCGGCACGCCTGATATTCGGCCCAGTGTGGGACTTCGGCAACGCGTTCACGCGCGAGGCTCATTACGGACCCGATTCGGTGGGGCATTTCATCTATGAGCAACCGTCGTTCATCAGGTCACACTGGATTCAGGAAATGGCCAAGTTCACCCATTTCCAGGAGAAGCTTAGGGAACGGTGGACCGAATTTTACGACTCGGGGTTCAACGGCTTGGATATCGACACCTTTATTGACGAGTTCGTGGAGCGCATCAGGCCGGCATACGAAGCCGACGTTGTACGCTGGCCAGACAATGGCATTGATAATCAGAAACGCGATTTCTCGCGATACATCCACGCTAAAATCGACTGGCTCAACACACAATGGAATAACAATAACCAGGAGAATGATTCCATCAACTGATCATTGTACTGACGTTGCGTCCTCAGTAAACACGCCGAGTCCTGACCACTCGTTCATCACAAGCGTGACGTCCCTTAAGAGCCCAGAATCAAATCAATGACAGTGTTGATGTCGGCGATAGAAACCTCGCCGTCACCGTTGACGTCGCCATCAGGATTTTGAATACCTCTCTGTATGAAGTCAATAACGGCATTGACATCGGCGATTGACACCTCGCCATCCTTGTTCACGTCGCCACGCACAACGGTGTTGGGGAACACGACGGTACAGGTGCCGACACCGGCAAAATCTATCTGGTCGCCATTGCTATAGTAGAAGGCATTGCAGAAGTATTTCCAGCCGTCCATCACATTATCGAAATGGAACACCAGATTGGTTGATGCATTAGGCGCCAGCGTCACACGCTGATCGAAAGCCTGCACCATAGTGCCCGTATTGCCATAAATACTCTTGTAGAGCTTGACCGAGATGTCCTCGTCGTAGGTCGCCGTTCCAGCATTGGTCACCCTGACTTGAACGACAAACTCCTTGTCATTAATGATACGATTACCAAAATCGCTGAGATTAATCACCAGAGCTGAACCCTTCACATTGGCTGAAGGCATATTGGAGATAAACATCGTTTCAGTACCCAGGACATTGGTGCCTTCCTCGTCAAGCGTGAACTTGATCGTCTTCGTTCCTATTGTGCTGGGCACATAGCGCATCGTAACCAGCCCTTGTTCATTCTGACCCACATCGATGAATCCCATCGACACGAGTTCAGTGCCTTCGTACGCATAGATGACATCGTTGTGCGTATTGCCCTTGTTGGTCAAGTTAAGGGTGATATCCACTGGCCTGCCCTTGTGCATCGTGCCATCGGAATGGATGCTGTTGAGCTGATAGACGGGAGTGGTCGAAACGCCATGGCCGACTACCGTGCAATTGTTGTCATTGATTGCGAGCTCGATGTAATTGACATCGGCACCGATGCATTGTTTCCAATCATTGGCATAGGAGCGACTGTAGATGGGAATGATGCGGAACGTGCCGCTGGTGATGCCGCTGCCGAACGACAAGGTCCTCGTGGGGCGGAAGTAATACCAACTGTCCAAGCTCTCCTTATTCCCTGATTCCATGACCTTGACCAAGGTGTTTCCACGATACAAGCCCCAAGCGTAGTCAAAGGCGATTACACCATCGCTGCAGTTCAGGAAGTGGCTCTCTTGAGTTACCGTGAAGTCTTGACTGGACGACGTGCGGGTACCGGTATATTCCTTCACTTCAACGTACTTGTTGAAGACCTCAAGCTCGGGATTGCTCGACGATTGCGGGCGAGGCTGAATGCCCACGATGATGGCCTGGTCACAGATGTAACCATAGGCGCCGCTGGCACTGCCTGTTCCTTGCAGATCAGGATTAAGCACACTGAGCAGGAAATAGCCGTTACCTCTTCCGTTCCATCCCCAGTTGATGTGGAACCTGCCGTTACCGTCGAAACCATCGCACACAAAGGCATGGCCTCCCTTAGCCTTACGGCCACGGTAGATGACCGGACGACGCGCATTCAGTTCTTCCAGAATCACATTCTCCCATTGCTCGCTGGTGTAGAAACGACGCTGAAGGCTCTTGACCTTGGGAGAATAATCAAAAAAGCGCTTCATCGCCATCGGAACATCGAAGGTTGATGCCGATGAAGAATTCTTATCATAATCCATTTCGACCGACTGAGCACAATACAACGACAGCTGTGAGGCAGCTCGGGCCCCAACGCTGCTGTTGTCATCGGTGAGATAAGTATCACGCATGGCACTCCAGTTGAAGTCCACTACAGGCAAGGACGGCATACTGAGGCTCGAGGTCTCGGTCACATAGGCGGGAATATCCATACTGGGGCGTGCAGGCCACTTCCAGTAGTACATCACCTGAGCCATTGCCGTTCCCACACAACCCACCACGGCTTTGTTGCCGTCGGACAACGTGGGGAACAAGATGTTATATGGGGAATTCTGTGACCATTGAGCTCGCATCAGCGGCGCAATCGGACGTGAAGCGCCGATGTGGGTAGCGATTTCAGTGTCCTGGTCGAGGGCGGCAATCTGGTCTGCATAGCCATCGAGCCAGTCCTGAAGTGCCTCGGGAATGTCATTCCAGTCAAAGGTACCGTTATCGCTGTAGCCCAGCACTGCGGGCACCCTGTCGTCACCGGCTACAATGACATATCCACCGTCGGCACGATCGGCATTGAACACATAGTAGGCCGACGTGCCGCCGGCATCCTGCGATGGAGCCCTATGGGCCAATCGCACAGCAGTCGCGGGCCTGACGTTAGCCGACATAAAACTCTGGGCTATCGCCCGGGCTCCGTTCTCATTGACTGCATCGGCCCATGCCGAGCTGAACGCCATCAAACATAGTAAAAATGTAAGGGTTCGTGATACTTTCATCTTGCAAAACATGTTATCAGTTATTACTATACCTGCAAAGATAAATAAATATTTTGAATAATGCCAAATAATCAACATTCATCGATGCCTTTACCCAAGCTATGACATTGATTTGGTGGTTACAGGAAATAGTTATATTTTTGCAGAAACAAATGAAAAAATCAATCTTGTAACCAAAATGAAGAAGCTATTATTGATGCTTGCAGTGGCAATGGGAATACTCACTGCCCAAGCAGCCAAGGTCAACGTTGACCGCATCGAGCCCACCGACTGGTATGTGGGCCTCAACAGCGTGCCCAGTGTGCAACTCATGGTGTACGGCAACGGCATCGGCAGTGCCGAGGTGAGCACCACCTATCCCGGAGTGACCATCGACAGCGTGGTGAGGGTGGACTCGCCCAACTACCTGCTTGTGTACATGGACACCCGCAGCGCCCAGCCCGGTACGATGGAACTCAAGTTCCAGCAGGGCAAGAGCAAAAAGACTGTGAAATATCAGCTCAAGGCCCGCGAAATGCGCGGCAGCGAGCGCAAGGGCTTCACTAATGCCGATGTGCTCTACATGCTGATGCCCGACCGCTTTGCCGACGGCAATCCCGGCAACAATCAGCTGCCCGGCATGGAAGCCTACAAGAACGATCGCACTCAGCCCAGCCTGCGCCACGGCGGCGACATCGAGGGCATCCGCCAGCACATGGACTATTTCACCCAACTCGGTGTGACCGCCCTGTGGTTCACGCCCGTGCTGGAGAACAACTCACCCGATGGCCACGGCCACTCGACCTACCACGGATATGCCACGACCAATTACTACCGCGTGGATCCGCGCTTCGGCACCAACGAGGAATATCGCCTGCTGTGTGACGAGGCCCACAGCCGTGGTCTCAAGGTGGTGATGGACATGATTTTCAACCACTGCGGTGCCCACCATCCCTGGTTGAAAGACATGCCCACCCATGACTGGTTCAACCAGCCTGATTATAAGAACAATTACCTGCAGACGAGCTACAAACTCACGCCCGTGATGGACCCCTATGCCAGCGAGATCGACCTCAAGGAGACCGTCGAGGGCTGGTTCGTCCCCTCGATGCCCGACCTGAACCATCACAACATCCACGTGATGAATTACCTGATCCAGAACAGCATCTGGTGGATAGAGACCGTGGGCATCGACGGTATCCGCATGGACACCTACCCCTATGCCTACGCCGACGCCATGGCACGATGGATGAAGGTGCTCAACACCGAGTACCCCAACTTCAACGTCGTGGGAGAGACATGGGTCGAGAATCCGGCCTATACTGCTGCCTGGCAGAAAAACAACAAAATGGGCAAGCCCGAGAGCTACCTGCCCACGGTGATGGATTTCTCCTTCTATGAGAAAATCGACAGCGCCAAGCACGAGGAAACCGACGGCTGGTGGCGTGGCTACAACCGCGTGTACAACAGCCTGTGCCACGACTACCTCTACCCCAACCCCTCGAGTGTGATGGCCTTCATCGAGAACCATGACACCGACCGTTTCCTGCGCAACGGGCAGGATGTCCCCGCCCTCAAACAAGCGCTCGCCCTGCTGCTCACCATCAAGCGCATCCCGCAGCTGTATTACGGCACCGAGATATTGATGAACGGCACCAAGGAGGTGACCGACGGCAACGTGCGCAAGGACTTCCCCGGCGGCTTCCCCGGTGACCCGCACAACGCGTTCACTGCCGAGGGCCGCACGCCAGCCCAGAACGACATGTTCAACTGGCTGAGTGCCCTGCTGCACTGGCGTCAAGGCAACGATATCATCATCAAGGGAAAGATGACCCAGTTCATCCCCTATAACGGCATCTATGTCGTTGCCCGCTCCTACAAGGGCCGCCATGCCGTGACCATCATCAACGGCACCACTCAACAGCGCCAGATGAAACTCGACCGCTACAGCGAGGTGTTTGGCCAAGCTGCCGTTGCTCACGACGTGACGACAGGACAACTCGTCAGCCTTGCCGACGGTGCTATCACCCTGCCGCCGCGCGCCACCCTCATTCTCGAGTTCTAACCCTTAACGTGAGTTCAATAATAAATCTTTGATATTGAATTCATTCGCTATGTAGAGACGCAAAATTTTGCGTCTCTACTGGCCATTTGGCCACTAACCCACTGAGATATAGAATAGATTTCGTCGAACTCACGTTAACTTTTACATTCACATCATCAACACAGTGTGCCATCAGGGACATTCCTGATGGCACACTTTTATATATTTGAAATAAGGTTTACTCAGCGAATTTCTTGAGTTCGTAGAGGGCAGGGGTCGCGCGTCCTGTCTCGTGGTCCCACAGACCGGCATTGTACCAGGCATCGTTGACGTGCAACTGGGTCCAGTAGCTGCCGCCCAGGCCATACTCGTTGGCCTCGGGGAACCACCAGAAGAGGCCCTTGATGCGGGCATACTGGCCGAGTTTTGCAATCAGGTCGGTGGTAAACTGCTTCTGTCCAGCATAGGTCAGCGGCCAGATTGACGAGAAGTCCTGATCACCCACCTTATACTTGTAGCTGTAGCCCGTCTCGACAATCATGATTTCCTTGTCCTGGAACGAGTTGCTCACGTTGTTGAGAGCGTTGGTGAGCGTCGTCAGGTTGCCGTGATAATAAGGATAATAGCTCAGGCCGATAATGTCATAATCCACCTGTTTGCTGCGCATCTGGTTATAGAAGTAGAGCAAGATATTGATGCGGGCAACACGCTCGGTGTGCAAGATGATTTTAGCTTTGGGGCACTCCTCACGGCAGGCACGGCCGGCGGCCTTGAGCAGATTGGTGAAACGTGCCCAGTTGGTCTCGTCATCTACGTAACACTTCTTGAGGTTGGCCGTCGGTGTTCCCACGGGGCCCCACAGCATGCCGTAGCTGATCTCGTTGCCCGTTTGGATATAGTCAGGCGTGGCGCCGGCGGCCTTGAGGGCACGCAGGCAGTCACGGGTGTATTCATAGACCTTCTGCGTCAATGCCTCGTCATCCAGGTCGGCCCATGCGGCAGGGGTGAACTGCTTCACGGGGTCGGCCCAGCTGTCGCTGTAGTGGAAATCGAGCATGAACTTCATGCCGGCAGCCTTGATGCGGGCACCCAACACCTTGACGGTGTCGAGGTTCTGAATCACGCCCTGGCCCTTATCGGCAGCAGATGCGTTCTCAGGGTTGACGAACAAGCGAACACGGGCGGCATTCCAGCCCTGCTGCTTGAGCCAGGGGATGACGTCGTCGATGATCTGGCCGTTCACGTCGTAGTAATGTGCCGTGCGTATGTTATAGCGTTGCAAAGCCATCAGCTGGTGGGCCTCATACTTGGTGAGCATCGAGATGTCACCGCCCACGACATACCCATTGTCGGGTTCAACACCGCCACCTAGAATGATGTCAATGACAGCATTCACGTCGGCAATGCCCACCTCGCCGTCATTGTTCACGTCGCCCTCACTGTCCACGTCACCGGCCAATATCATGTCGATGACAGCGTTCACATCGGCGATGGTGACCTCACCGTCACCGTTCACATCGCCCATAACAACGGCATTGGCGCCGAACGATGTCAGCGCCATTGCCATTAAAAGGATTGTATATAGCCTTGCCATATCGTTATGCCTTCAAAATCATGTCGATAACCGCATTCACGTCGCTGATGCCAACCTCGCCGTCACCGTTCACGTCACCGGCATCGCTGGGGTTACCCGAGAGAATCATGTCGATGATCGCGTTGATGTCGCTGATGCTCACCTCACCGTCACCGTTCACGTCGCCAGTCACCTTCTCCAGATAAGGCAGGAACTCGGCGGTGATGTTCTTCACCTGATACTTGTTGGTCTGAGTCGTTACCTCAAAGAAGGAGGTCTTGTTGATATAGGTCACATCCTCGGTCTGGTGCTCACCGGCAGTGGTGCCGCCCTGGTTGAACACAAAGTTCATGTAATAGTCCTTGCCAGTGATCTGATAGGTATGGCAGTAGAACTTGACGCCGCCCACAACCTTGGTCTCGGTGATGGTCTGGCCGGGCCAGTTGCCGTTGAACTGCCTGTCGCTGCTGTCCCAAGTATAGTAGTTCACGCGGGGCCAATTGTTGGGAGCTGCAGTGGGATCCTTCAGATAGACGGTGATTTCATAGGGCTCAAACGATGCGTTGTCAATCTCATAATGACGGGTGATGACACCGCTCACTGCGCCACCGATCAACAGACCCACCTTAAGCGTCGTGGCCTTGTTGATGGTGATTGTGCTGCCGTCGGCCACACGCGTGCCGTTGCTGGCGGTGGGCTCACTGCCGTCGAGGGTATAGACGAGTTGGGCACCGTCGGTCTGGCTCACTGCGGTGAGCTTCACGGTGATGGCTCCCTCATAGTCTCCGCTGGGCTTGCTCACCCATGCGGTCTCGGTATCCTTGCTCAGGGCCAGACGGTAGTTGGTGCCACTGGCAACGATTACATAGGTGGCGGGAATCGCATAGGACTCGCTGCCCATGGCTGCCATCAAAGAGCCACGGGTACCTATGGTGCGCTGCACGTAGTAATTCACCGTGGGGCTGTTAGCCTGATTAAAGGATGTGCTGGTGTTGGTGATGCCTGCAAGCTGGCGAGCATAAATCATCTGCTTGATGCTCTCCTTGTAGTCCATCCAGTGCTTGAGGAAGACACAGGGAGTGCCGGGCATCGCGAGCATGAAGGCATTGGCAGCCTCGATGTTGTTGCGGATAGGATCATTCTGGTTGTTGGCATCACGGTACTGAGTGTCGTGATTCTCGACAAAGGTCACCGAGTAGCGCTTGTAGTTGGAGGCCATGTTCAGACCCTTGCTGCTCGAGGAAGCAAGGCTGGTCCAACGGTTGTTGTTGACGGCGTCACGAATGACGTAGCGGAAGGGGAAGTCAAAAGCGGCGCTCTGTACCACACCGTTCACCTTGGTACCATCGATCCAACCCTTGACAACGCCCTCGTTACCGTCCCAGTACTCGCCCACCGAGAACTGCACGTCGCACGATGAGTTGTACATTCCCGTGTAGTAAGCCGAGTAGCCCTTGACCATATCGTAACGGAAGCCCGCGTAGCCCAGGTCATCGAGCAGCATCTTCACATAGGCCTTGACGATGTCCTGCACGTTGGTGCTGCGGTGATCCAGGTCGCGCATGCCGCCCCAGTCTTCACCGGTGTCGTTGTTGGGACTCAGTGACTTGCCGTTCTGGTTAGCCCAGTTGAGGGTCGCGCCACCGTCATCGTTGCGGCAGATGTCGGTCGACAGCATATTGTAGGTCACGCCTTTATAGGTCTCGCTCGGGAAAGTCACCCAGTCGTTGATGGTTTTACGGTGATTGATGACAACGTCGGCAATGGTGCCGATGCCCTTGCTCTTGAAGGTGTTGATCATCGAGCGCAACTGCGACTCGCTACCGAACGAGCTGTTGTAGTTGGTGAACCAGTACAAGTCGTCATAGCCCATCGACGTGCCGCCGCAGTTAGCGCTCTGCGGAATCCACACGAGCTTGAAGAATTCAGACAACTCATCGGCCTGTGACTCGAGTTTGGGCCAGCGGGTCTCGTTGAAAGAGTCCCAATAGAAGCCCTGTAACATCACGCCGTCGTAGTTGGCGGGCCAGCCCTGTGCCAATGTCAGCAAGGGCAACAACATAACCAGTGCTGTAGTAAAAATCTTTTTCATAGTCTCTTGTATTTTGGGTTAAGTTATAATCTGTTGAATGTAAATATGCAAATATAGCAAATTATCGGCAATTCCAACTTTTCATGTGAAAATATCTGCTAAAAAAATCAAATGCAATCGTTTGCAAAACCCATAGCCTTAGTTACTGATGCAAAAAAAGAGGCGCAACCAAGTTGCACCTCTTCAATCTCTTTCATTGTCAGCCTGAAGCCTTTGGCAGTTAACAGTTGATGGCTAATGGCTAACAACTTACAGCTAATGGCTTACTTCACAACCTTAACGGCGTTGGTGGTTCCGTCGGTGTAGGTGGTAACCACGATGGTCAGACCCTCGGCCTGCTGCATCTCCTGGCCAGCCATGTTGAAGTAGCGTACGCCGGCAACGGTCTTGCCACTCATCAGCTC
>ONGE01000025.1 GCA_900317325.1 uncultured Prevotellaceae bacterium | reverse complement strand
TTCCCGACCGCGGCCCCTTCAGACAAGGCGTCAAAAAAAACCGCTCACTCAATCGCATGAGTCTCGTGAGCCGAAAAGCGATGCAAAATTACAGCCGTCGCGCAAACCGGCAAAACATTTCAGCAAGAAAATCTTATAAATAACATACGTTAACAAATTTATGGCGGTATTTTATCGTATAACGATAATTTTGACTCATTTTGCGCCTTTCGGCGCTTATTAGCATCGCCTATCAAAGGCACAAATCAGGTCCCTACACAAACCCGCCGTGAACGGGGACGCGATAAGCAGATTTTTCCGCCCGAATCAGACAAAAATAACTCAGGGGCTGCCCCAAACGAGACAGCCCCTGATATTATGTAATAATGTGAAATCCTCTTTTACCGATCAGAACAACGAGAGTTGACGCGGGTCTTCTCCGGGATGGGGAGGCATGGAACCGTCGTCTTCCCAGTCGATGTCGTCAATAGACCTGAGTGCGGGATCGTCCTGAGGCAGGTCATCGAAGGTCGGCTCTTGAACTGCAGCGGGCTGTGCGGCCTTAGCGGCGTTGAGATCCTCGATCTGCTTGGTGAGGGCAGCGATGCGGTGATCCTTCTCGGAGATAGCGTCCATCATGGCCTGTGCCTCGTGCTGCTTCTTCTGGAGGGTGACCTGGGTGCGCTTGAGCTCAGCCTTAGCGTCATCACGCTCGGCGGTGATCTTGGCGAAGTTGGCGGCCTTCTCGTTGCCGTCGAGGCTCAAGGAGTTGTACTTGCGCTTGTAGTCCTCGGCCAGTGCGCTCACCGAAGCAAGTTGCTGCTTGAGGCCGTCGATGAGGTTACCGGTCTCGATGCTGCGACGGTTCTGCACATCGGCGTTCTGCTTGGCCGTCTGCTCGAGCTGCTCGATGGTCTTTTTCAGGTTCTCGTTCTCATCCTGGAGCACGATGTGCGCTTTGCGCATCTGGTCGAACTCCGATTCAAGCGTCTGCTTGTCGGCCACCTGCTCACGCAGGGCAGCAATCTCGGCATTCTTCTTGTCCTTGAAGTCCTGGACCTCCTCGATGGTCTTCTGGAGTTCCTCGGCAGCCTTGAGCTCAACGCCAGCAGCCTCGAGTTTCTCCTCGAGCTCGGCCACCTTGGCACGCAAGTCCTCGATGGTGGTGTCGCGCTCAGCAATCACCCCCTGGAGCTGCTCAACCGAGGGACCCTCGGCAGCCTCCTCGGCCAACTTGTCACGACGCTCGATCTCGGCAGTCTTCTCGGCCAGCTGACGGGTCAGGTCCTCGATGGTCCTGTCCTTCTCCTCGACCTGCCTGTTGAGGTCCTCGATACCTTCACCGCGAACCTCCATGGCCTTGATGCGATTCTCAAGGCTCTTGTTGTCGACATTCAGCTTGTCGCGCTCGGCCTCAAGGTCGGCAATCTTATCGTTAAGTTCCTGCGTCTTGGACTGGGCCTGCTTTTTGGAAGCCTCATCGACCTGCATCTTCTCCTTATACTCCTGGACGGTCTTCTTGGCCTCCTCGACCATGGCCTCCATTTCCTCACGTTCCTTTTTCCAGGTCTGCTTGATGGCCTCGGTCACGGCCTGGGTGTGCTCATTCATCAGCCTGGCAGCCCTGTCGGCGAACTCAGCGTCGATGGCGTATTCCTCTTCCTTATCGATTTTCACGTCTTCGTGGACAGGCTGGTCGTGCACGGGCACGTTCTTGTCCTTGCTAAAGGGGTTTACAAAAGTGGTGGGCTGGCCGAAAACATCATAGTCCTCGTTATCGTTACCACCAAAAGCGTTCTTGATTGATTTGAAAAATGACATAATTTCTAATCTTTTATAGTTGGTTTGTTTTGTTGTTTCAAAAAATCAGTTGCCATGAGGGTCAAGTCGCCGAAAAAGTCTTAAGCACAACTTTACATTTTATATTCTAGCTGACTCTAATTCAACTTGTTGACCGAATCATTTTCACTTTGAAAACAGAACAGCCGAAAGGCGTTTCTCTCTCCAGTCGGTAAAATTACGACGATTTTTTCTAATACCGACACAAAAACAGGATTTTTTTCATTATTTGGATTGAGTTCTTTTCGACCTCAAAAACAAATCCACAAAACAAAAGACTGCACGTCAACCGATTGTCGCGTGCAGTCTCTAGTGTTACTCAAAGTAATTATTTACTTTTTGGCGTTTTCTTGGCCGTCGAACGAGCTTTGACAGAACGCTTTCGGGCGCCTCCCTTCGAGATATTGGCCTCGTCGGCAACGATCTCGCGACACTCCTCAAGGGTGAGGTTCTCGGCGTCTTTTCCTTTAGGAATTTTGACGTTTTGCTTCTTGTAAACGATGTAGGGACCATAACGGCCGTTCATCACCTTGAGTTCAGGTTCCTCGTCAAAGGTCTTGAGCACCTTCTTGGCCTCGGCATCGCGCTGCGCCTTGATGATCTCGATGGCCTCGTCGAGGGTGATTGCCGTGGGCGACATCTCCTTGGGGATGGAGGCGTACTTGCCGTTGTGCTTCACATAGGGGCCGTAATGACCCACGCCGATGGACACTTGAGCGCCCTCGAACTCACCCAGCTCACGGGGCAAGTCAAACAGCTTGACAGCCTCTTCGAGCGTCAGCGTCTCGATGCTCTGTCCGCGTTGCAGCGAAGCGAAGCGCGGCTTGTTCTCGTTGTCAGAGCTGCCCATCTGCACCAGGGGTCCATAACGACCGATCTTGACCATGACAGGCAGTCCGGTTTTGGGGTCATTGCCCAGGAGCCTCTCTCCCACCTTGTGCTCGAGCCTCAAGGACGACACCTTGCTGATGCTGGGGTGGAAGCCCTCATAGAAGTCGGCGATTTCCTTGTTCCAGACCACGTTGCCCTTGGCCACCTCATCAAACTCGTTCTCGACCTTAGCCGTGAAGTTGTAATCCATGATCGAGGGGAAATACTTCACCAGGAAGTCATTGACCACCATACCCACATCGGTGGGGATGAGTTTGCCCTTCTCGGCGCCGAAGAGTTCGCTCTTCTTTGAGGTAGTGATCTCACCATCCTTCAGCGTAATCACCTCATAGCTGCGCTTCGAGCCTTTATCCTCACCCTTCTCGACATAGTTGCGGTCCTGGATGGTGGAGATGATGGGCGCGTAGGTCGAAGGACGGCCGATGCCCAGTTCCTCGAGACGGCGCACGAGGGAAGCCTCGGTGTAGCGGTTGGGCTGCTGGGTGTAGCGCTGGATGGAGCTCACATTGATGACCTGCAGGACATCGCCACTGGCCAACTGGGGCAGCGTGTGCACCTCGGCCGGCGTAGCCTTGGCATCACTCTCGTCGACACTCTCGAAGTACACCTTGAGGAAACCGTCGAACTTGATTACCTCGCCCTCGGCGACAAAAGTCTCCTTGCGGCCCGAAACCACGATGTTGGCGGTGGTTTTCTCGAGCTCGGCATCGGCCATCTGCGAAGCGATGGTGCGTTTCCAGATCAGGTCATAGAGTTTCTTCTCCTGAGGAGTGCCCGTGATCGTGTGGTTGCTGATATAGGTGGGACGGATGGCCTCGTGTGCCTCCTGTGCACCCTTGCTGGTCGTGCGGTAGTGGCGCACCTTGAGGTAGGACTCACCGATGTTTTCCTTGATCTCCTTGCTGATGGAACCCAGAGCCAATTTGCTCAGGTTCACCGAGTCGGTACGCATGTAGGTAATCAAACCCTCCTCGTAGAGGCGCTGAGCCAATCTCATGGTCTGCTTCACCGACAAGCCCAACTTGCGAGCTGCCTCCTGCTGGAGAGTGCTGGTGGTGAAGGGAGGCGCCGGAGAGCGCTTCATGGGCTTGACATTGACGTCAGCCACCTTGAAGTTCGCCAGCTTGCAATCCTCGAGGAAGCTCATGGCCTCGTCGTGATCCTTGAGGTGACGATTGAGCTCGGCCGAGAATTCGGCACCCTCCTCGGCTGCGAACTGAGCCGTCACGCGGTAATAGGGTTCGCTCTTGAAAGCCTTGATTTCCTTTTCACGCTCGGCAACAAGCCTTACGGCGACACTCTGGACGCGTCCTGCCGACAGACCGGGCATGATTTTGCGCCACAGCACCGGCGAGAGCTCAAAACCCACGATACGGTCAAGCACACGCCTGGCCTGCTGTGCGTCCACCAGATTCAGGTCGATGTCGCGGGGATTCTTGATAGCCTCAAGAATAGCCGGCTCGGTAATCTCGTGAAAGACGATGCGGCGCGTATGGTCGGGCGAGAGGCCCAATACCTCGAACAAGTGCCACGCAATGGCTTCTCCCTCGCGGTCTTCATCACTAGCGAGCCACACGAGTTCGGCCTTGTCGGCCTCTTCCTTGAGCTTCTTGACCTGTTCCTCCTTATCCTCGGGAATCTCGTAGAGAGGTTTGAAACCGTCCTCCACGTCGATACTGAAATCCTTCTTGTGCAAGTCACGGATGTGACCGAAACTTGACATCACTTTATAATCATTGCCAAGGAACTTCTGGATGGTCTTGGCCTTGGCCGGAGACTCGACTATAACTAGGTTTTTTGCCATATTCTGTGAACTGTTTTTGAAAATCGGCTGCAAAGGTAATTCAATTAATCGAGATAATCGCCCGGAGGAAAGAAGATTTTTTCACCTTACACATCTTTTAATAATATATTATTAATGTGGATTGAGAATTACTGTTTTCAGTAGCGAGGCAAAGGGGGCGGATATTACGGGAAAAACGGATATAACGGAGAGGGACGGATATTGCGGAAAACGGAGAGGATGGAGGACTGATATAACGGAGGGGGAGGATATAACGGGGGGGAGGAAAAACAGGGGTGCGTCCTGGCGGCTGGCAGAGCCACTGGGACGCACCCTCACACATCAGGTTACTATATACTATATCTTTTCTATCACTTGATTACCTTAACGGCGCTGGTGGTGCCGTCGGTGTAGGTGGTGACCATGATGGTCAGACCCTCGGCCTGCTGCATCTCCTGGCCAGCCATGTTGAAGTAGCGTACGCCGGCAACGGTCTTGCTGCCCATCAGCTCATCGAGAGCGGTAGCTACAGTGAACTCATAAGCCACATCCATGCTCACGTTCTGACCGATGAAAGCATAGGCCTCGATGCGAACCTTCTCACCGTTGTTCTCGAACCAGATCTCGCCCTCGGTGCCCTCATACAGGGTCCAGTCGGTCCTCAGAACCCACTCCTCGGCAACGGGATCCCAGATCAGGACGCGGTACATGATCTCGCTGCCCTCGGTCGTCGGGGTGATGCCCACACCGTAACCGGTGATGCCGTCGATGGTGTAACCCTGGAAGACGGGAGCGCCAACAGTAACAGGATCAACAGGGGTATCAGCGACCTTCACCTGGAACTTGTCCATGCAGAAGTAGGCAGCGGTGTTCATTCCGTAAGGGCCTACATCGGTAGAATTCATGGTGAAGTAAACCGACTCAACCTCGCCCAGTTCAGACAGGTCAAAGAAGGTCCAATCGTTAAGGGCGATGAGTTGACCATCGGTAAACTCAACCAGATTGATGCTGACGGTTTTCTCGCTTCCATCGGCAGCAACGCCATGGGCAATCAGCTCGAAGTAGTCACCCTCGGCAAAGCCGGAGCCGAAGCCGTCACCATGCTCACAGCCATAATAGGGCCAGGGGTGGTTGCAGATATATACGCCAACAGGCTCAAATGTCGAGTTGCCGTCATTGTCAACAAACATCACCTGATTACTCGGTCCTTCAGAAGCCCAGCTGCTGTAGTAAGCTACGAAATAGGGCACAGCGGGATCGGCAGACACGCTACCGTCGGCATTGATCACGCAGCCGCCGCCAGCCATACAGCCACCGAACATGGTGGTCCAGCCAGCGCTGCTGCCAGCCTGGCCGTAGTCGGTGCGGTCTCCACCGATAGCGGGGGTGAAACCGTCCCAATAATAACCGCCCCACGAAGCACCCTCACCGTCGATAAGGTGCGAGAGCATGAAGGTACCCTTGTCGTTGCCAAATTCCAACCATGTGTAATCCACATCGTTGTAGCACTGGGTCCAAACGCCGTTGTCACCATACTCGATAGTGGCAGGATTCAACGGATTGTTCATGTCAAGCGTAACCACGCCAGCCCAAGCGGCCGAAGCCATCAGGGCACATGCTGCTAAAGTAAATAATTTCTTCATGTTGTTTTGTTTTTTAAGTTAAACGCATGAGTGTTAATCTAATATCAATTGTCCATAATCCAATTAATCAACATCACTGCATCGGTGATATTGATGGTGTGGTCACCATTGAAGTCGGCTGCAGCCGGGTCATAGTCACACAAAACCGAGCCCATGATGACTGTGATCAAGCGGGTCACATCCGAGATGTTCACGACGCCATCCATGTTCACGTCACCGGGAATCGAGACCTTGGTAACCGTCACAGTGAATGAAGTGCTTGCCAATCGGCCATTGCTGTCGGTAGTGACGTTGACCGTCGTCCTGCCAGGAGTTAAGGCTGCCAGATGCAGTTCCAGACCGCTCACTGTGGCACGGACAACATTCTCGTCGCCGCTCACGGCAGTGGTCACAGCCAGCGCCGCCATATTGTCGGCATCGCTCACGGCATCCAACAGGCTGATAACCTGTTCGCGACCAGCGCCGATGTTCTGATCCTCGATGTTCACCGTGGGAGCCTCAATGTCGGGATATACTGCCATTGCCGGGAACCAATAAGCGTCCTGCAATCGTATCTGTCGCTTGAGTTCCAGCGTGTTGGCATCATAGAACAGCACCCAGTTGTGGTTGAAGTTCTGATAAGACAAGGGAGCCGCCTCGGTAGTCTGCACCACCATGTCGCCCGTGTGGGGATCAAAGCTGATGGCCGAAGCATAAAGGCCCTGGCGCTCTACCGTGCCGTCCCAGTTGATTTCCACGCCATCGGGCAGCGTGATGAGGACATCGGTGAAGGTGCGTGTCGCGAAGTCATAGCAGCTGATATAGTTCTGGTACTCATCATAGCTATAATAAACCCGCTCGGCATGGGGATCCACACAGACCATGCGCGCACGCCAAGCTCCCCACGAGCTCACAGCGCCATAGGAGCCACCGAGTTCATGCACCTCCTTCACCCTGAAGGTCACAGGGTCGATGCAAGTGAAGTTAGCCTCGTAGGGGCCACCGCTGTAGTCATAGATCTCGCGCGAGTTATTGGCAACATACAGGTTGCCGCCAGCCGTGACGAACACGGTCACGATATTGGGGAACGACAAGGTAGTCACGAGGGCATCGGTCGTCGGGTCAATCACATGGAGACCCCTGCCCTGCTGC
Organism: uncultured Prevotellaceae bacterium; assembly: GCA_900317325.1. Taxonomy (GTDB): domain Bacteria; phylum Bacteroidota; class Bacteroidia; order Bacteroidales; family Muribaculaceae; genus Sodaliphilus. Next base: position 30,466 of record ONGE01000025.1, on the reverse strand, counting down.
ACAGCGAACACATACTGGCCGAATCGCACCATGTCGCCGCACTGGCCACGGTACAGGCTGTTGTAATCGCCCTTCGCACTGGACTGCGTGCCGTCGATCATTCCCTGAACGCTCATCGAGGGCACGTCAAAGACGAAGATGCCGCCGCTGGTGGAAATGTAACCCTTATTGTTGTCCACGGCGCAATAGGCACGACCGTCATACACACTGTCGGGGGACTCATGGAATCGCAAAACACTGCCCTGCTGCTTGAGTGTGGCAGCGTCGAGCACCGCCAGGCGCGAACCCACGGTGCTGCCCGAGGCCTCGCTACTGTTGGCCTGCTTGCTGACAAGGAACAGGCGGTTGCCGAACAACTGACCGAATTGAGTGGTCACGCCCAACTTCACGCCTGGATTCACCATCGCAAAGACGTTATACTCCATCTCATCGTAGTCGTAGTTGTAATAGTTGATGGAACCCTGATTGGGACCATAGCGGTCCTCGTTGACGAAGATGATGCCGTTGGTGAACGTAAAATCGTCAGGTCCGGGGCCAGGCTCATCGGGCTCGGCGTCGGGATGCAGATCCTCGGCACCACACACCTCGGTCGAAACCTCACCCAGCCAGCCGCAGTAGTCCAGCTGACCGCAATACACCTTGATGAAGTCGATGTGATCAAGTTCAGCGGGATTGCCGTCCTCATCCACCGCCCAGTCAATCATGAAACCTGGCTCCAGATTGTTGGGCAGGTTGTCCACATAGCCTTCACCCAAGAAAGGCTGAAACCAATTATTGCCATTGCCGCCACTCATGTCAATGGAGGAGTTGGGCAATTTCGCGCCTCGGAACGTGAGCACCGTATCTTCTCGCCACAAGGGCCAGTAGGGCTGGGTGTGGAACGAGTTGCGCCACACATAGCCTTCGGGAGCCTCGGCATCGTTACTTGTCCAATAGACATACTCGGTGTCGGTGATAAAGCGCCATCTGTCATGAGGCACCTTGACCTTGTTCTCATCGGGCTTGTAGTAAGTCACCTCAAAACCATGCTGACAGCGGTCATAATCGCTACCCTTAATCTCATACCAACGGTCGGCAGCACTGGGCACGCCATCGCCGTCCATGTCAACGCCCACCATGATAATGCCAGGCTCACAGCTGCCGCCAGCCTGATCGGGCACGGCGTTACTCTGCATGGCATTGCCGTAGATTTTCACGTCATAGCCGTGCTTGTTGATCACGGGATGGTCAAAACCGAAAATGATGTAGCCACCATAGCTGCCCAAGCTGACGGAGCCATTCACGCCACCACACAGCACGTTCTCGAGCTGTGCATTGATGCTGTCCTGGGTGTAACCGGGCTTGTAAGCCGGGAACACATTCACAAACTGGCCCGGAGCAGGCAGGTAGTCATACACACGGGCAATATAGGGCGAATTGGCGGCCAGCGTCATCGTGGCAGCCATCAAAAACACAGATGCAAGAGCTAAAAGTTTTCTCATGTCCTTAACATAACTTGTTCAACATCCACATTGCAACGTGAATTCAAGCGACATGAGCGACTCGACAAGAGCCATTGAGGCCTTTAAGAGAATGGGCAGATTGCTGTTTCTGCATCATCTACTTCGCCAGGGTTCAAATGCCGCGTGAACCACGAATGCTTGGCAGTGCGGAGGCAGGTCTTCTGACTTCTCCCCCATCGTCGTCGGCGCCTTCCCGGTGATGATGCAGACCATGAGTTTGCAACCAGTGGCACGATGCCGCGCGATGTATCGTCAGGGAGTTACAGCAGCGGGTACTGTCCAGGATTTACACCTGATTCCCTTTTCATCCCTTACCAAAAACAGGCAGGGAACCTCAACACGTTCAATTTGTTACTGCAAAGATACTACAATTATTTGAGACCACAAGAAAAAACATTTTTTTTGTCATTGCTGCGAACATGAAAACAAGAAATACCTTGATATTGTGCAAATGGGGTTGCTTCCAGCGACTATCGATAGATAGCCCAGCCCCGCGTGATGTGATACTGCGGGCTTTCGCCTAGCTGATCACATCACACGGGGTTACTCAGATAACCGCCCTTCGGGCGTTTGCGACTGTATCCGCAAAGATGTCAGCGGAAATGATGATTAGATTGTTGATGGTTGCCAGAGGGTAACGTGGCCGGTGGCGAGGGTGCGCTGGACGTCGATGAGGCGCTGGTTGTGGCTGCCGCGGAAGTGCAGGCTGATGTCGCGCTGGGCCTGGATGAAGGGGCCGTCGACGAGGACATCGAGTTCGCGCACGACGTCGAGCAATCTAGGGTCTTTCTCGATTTCCTCCCAGGTGAAGCCGGTGAAGCACCACACGTTGTAGCCCAGTTCCGTCTTAATGCGGTGGATGAGGGCGCGGGTGCCGTCGGGTTGCAGCAGGGGGTCGCCGCCGCTCAGGGTGACAGGGGCCTCGTTGTAGGCAATGACCTGCATCAGTTCATCGAGTGTGCGCTCTTCCCCACCCTTGAAGTCCCATGAGTCGGGGTTGTGACAACCCGGACAACGGTGGTTGCAGCCCGCCAGATAGATTGACGTGCGCAGCCCGGGTCCATCGACGCTGGTACCCTCGACGATGTGTAAAATGCGGAGCATTTTTTCAGTTAGGAGTCAGGAGTGAGAAGTGAATTAGGAGTTAGGAATTAGGAATTAGGAATTAGGAATTAGGGGCCTGTCTATCTACACTCTACACTCTACACTCTACACTCTATACCCTACACCCTACACTCTACACTCTAAACTATATACTCTGTTAACTTCACTTGTGGACGACGCGGTCCTTGAGCTCGGCCAGCTTGCCGCTGTTCCAGCGGTCGGTGGTGCCGACGAGGTAGCCGGTGATGCGCTGCAGGCGGTCGATGTTGTGACCATGGCAGTTGGGGCATTCCTCAAGACCATCGGTGGCATCCTCGTAGCCGCAGTCCATGCAGCGGTTGCGGTTATGGTTCACCGAGCAATAGCCCATATTGTACTTGTCCATGAGGTCCACGACATTGGAGATGGCCTCGGGGTTGTGGGTCGCGTCGCCGTCAATCTCGACATAGAAGATGTGACCGCCACGGGTCAACTCGTGGTAAGGAGCCTCGACCTCGGCCTTGTGCTTGGGCGAGCACTTGTAATAGACGGGCACGTGGTTGCTGTTGGTGTAATAAATCTTATCGGTCACACCGGGGATTTCGCCGAAGTCCTTGCGGTCGCGGCGGGTGAATTTGCCCGAAAGACCCTCGGCAGGCGTTGCGAGCACACTGTAGTTGTGCTGGTAGCGCTCGCTGAACTCGTTGACGCGGTCGCGCATGTAGGTAATGATCTTGACGCCCAGCTGCTGCGCCTCGTCACTCTCGCCGTGATGATGTCCGACGAGGGCGATCAAGCACTCGGCAAGTCCGATAAAGCCGATGCCCAGGGTGCCCTGGTTGATGACACTCTCCACCTTGTCACAGGGCTTGAGTTCACTGGCGCCGTTCCACAGCTGCGACATGAGCAGGGGGAACTGCTTGGCCATAGCCGTCTTCTGGTACTGGAAGCGGGCATCGAGCTGGCGCGCCGTGATTTCGAGCATATTGTCGAGCTTAGCGAAGAAGCGGTCGATGCGCTCCTGCTTGTCCTTGATATCCATGCACTCGATGGCCATGCGCACAATATTGATGGTCGAGAATGAGAGGTTGCCACGCCCAATTGAGGTTTTCTCGCCGAAGCGATTCTCAAACACGCGCGTGCGGCATCCCATCGTGGCCACCTCGTGGACGTAGCGCTTGGGGTCGTCGGGGCGCCACTGATCGTCCTGGTTGTAGGTGGCATCCAGGTTGACAAAGTTGGGGAAAAAGCGGCGTGCCGTCACCTTGCAGGCCAACTGGTACAGGTCATAGTTGCGGTCCTCGGGCTTGTAGCTCACACCCGTTTTCTTCTTCCAGATTTGGATGGGGAAGATGGCCGTAGAACCGTTGCCCACGCCCTCGTAGGTCGAATTCAACAACTCGCGAATGATGCAGCGGCCCTCGGGACTGGTGTCGGTACCATAGTTGATGGAGCTGAACACCACCTGGTTACCACCGCGCGAGTGGATGGAGTTCATGTTGTGGATAAAGGCCTCCATCGACTGATGCACACGGCGCACCGTCTTGTTGACGGCGTGTTGCAGGATGCGCTCGTCGCCCTGCAGGAAGTCCAGGTCGCGCACGAGGTAATCGTCCAGTTTCGCGTCATAGAGGCGGCTATAGTCCTGTCCCATGATTTCCTCCAGGGTCTTCAGTTCCTCGATCAAGGCGCGGCGCACGAAGGGTGCCAGATAGAAGTCAAAAGCCGGTATGGCCTGGCCGCCGTGCATTTCGTTTTGGGCAGTCTCCATCGTGATGCAGGCAATGACGCCAGCCGTCTCGATGCGCTTGGCGGGACGAGACTCGCCATGGCCAGCCATGTAGCCCTGCTCAAGCACCTTGTCCAGCGGGTGCTGCACACAGGTGAGACTCTTGGTGGGATAATAGTCCTTGTCGTGGATGTGCAGGTAGTTGCCGCGAACGGCCTCGCGCGCCTCCTCACTCAGCAGATAATCATCGACGAAAGGCTTGGTGGACTCGCTGGCGAACTTCATCATCATGCCGGCAGGGGTGTCGGCATTCATGTTGGCGTTCTCGCGGGTGACATCGTTATTCTTGGCATTGATGATTTCCAGGAACAGGTCGCGTGTCTTGGCCTTGCGTGCCACACTGCGTTTTTGACGGTAATTGATATAGCAACGGGCCACCTCCTTGCGCGGACTTTTCATCAGTTCCAGTTCTACCTGGTCTTGAATGTCCTCAACGCTCATCTGGCTGCGGCCTCGCTGACCGATGCGGTCGGCGATGCGTTGAATGAGCGACTCGTCCTCGCCAGCCTCGGTGGCGAGCATAGCCTTGCGGATGGCGGCCTTGATTTTTTCCTCGTTATAGCCGACGACACGACCATCACGTTTCAGTACTGTCTGAATCATATCTGGGAAAAGGTTTTTCGTGTAAAAATATTGCTATCGTATTCCGGACTGCAAAATTACTACAGGGTTTTCAAATTCCCAATAATCTGAGCAAAAAAAATTTGTTTTGGAAAACTTTTTAGACACAGTAAAAATTTATCTATCTGATTCATAGCATATTAGAAAATTTTTCTGACAACTTTTTTCATAACACTGATTCTAAAAAATTATCAATTAGCTTTTTAGAGGCATTCAGACAGTGAACAGTGAACAGTGAACAGTTAAAAGAGAACAATGAACAGTTAAAAGCCAATGGCGATGAAAAACGGATGCCTGGGTGGCCCGAAGGCGCACCTGGCATCCGTAAACTGGCTCTTGCGGGTCCTGTCACGTGGACCGAGCCCTGTCAAGAATGATATTCTCAGTTATTTTGAACTTGCCATCACGACACCGATCAGGTTGGTGACATCGGTCACGTTAATGATGCCGTTACCGTCAACATCGGCGTTAGCCTCGTTGATCGTTGAATAGTTCTCGCTCATCAAAGCGGTAATCAGTATGGTGACATCGGTCACGTTCACAATTCCGTTACCGTCAACATCACCGGGATTCACTGCACCCTTCTGGTGGATGAATGTCACCTTGGGGAGGAATCTTACTCGCTCGGCATTGTCACCGCTCCACTGCGAGTGGGTAACCGACAGTCCGGCATAGTTCTCGGTCTGCTCACCTAAGAACATTGTCGTGGCATAGTTGCCCTTGTTGTCGATAATGCGTGCCTCAACAACGAGGTTGCCACCATCATACTCAAACGGGGTGTCAAACTCAAAGGTGATTACATCAACGCCCCTGGTCAGCGCCATGCTGGCTACAGCGGTCATTTCAGTAATAGCAGCCGTGGAAGTGAACTCGTTCTGATCGGTGGTCTTGAGCGAGAGCTGCACGGTACCGTCCTTGAGGTTGACGGGATTGCTGGTAAAGAACGACAGGGCAACAATCCTGCGACCAGCCATTTCGGTGAGCATGCCGGCAGGATAAATCATCTGGCCATAGGTACCAGCATCACTGAAGTACACGCCGTTGAAGGGCAACTTGTTGTTGGTGGCAGTGCCGTCACACACGGTGAGTTCATCACCGGTCTCAAGAGCCTCACCGGTCATGGGCACCTCGAGGACAATGCCTGCACCGCAATCAACAAGCAGCGTGCCGTCGAACGAGCCGGCAGCAACGGGTTCAAAGGCTACCGTAATCTCGGCCGTCTGTCCAGGCTCGACTACAGCTTGTGAAACAGTAGCACTGAACGGAGCCGTGGCAGTAACAACGGGAGTGAAAGCCGTGAGGCCGGTGTTCTTGAGATGAACCGTCTGCTCTTCGCTTTCCCCTACCCTGATTGAATTGAAGTTGACAGCACGGGGATTCACGCGTGCGGCAACAGCATCCTTTTCACCATAGTAGAATGTGGTCTTGGGGATGAACTCACGGTACTCGTTACCCTCGTCGCCAGTCGTCAACGCCGAGTGACCTTGCTGATAGAGGCCATAGAAATAAGTAAAGTTGTAGGCACCGGATTCGCCAGCCTGCTCTACATAGAAATCGATGACAAGATTGCCGCCATTGTAAGTGTAGGGTGCATCAAAGTCAACATCTACCACAAATGCCCCAACATGCATTTCGGTTCGAGCAACCACAGCGAGATTGCTGAAAAAAGTCTTGCTGGAGAATGTGGCGGTTTCCACCTCACCCATCGAGACGCGCAAGGTACCGCCGTTCATCTTGCAACCCTCATCGTTTACATAGAGAGTAAAACCGTTAATCGTATGGCCCACCATTGCAGTAAGCGCTTCGGCTGGATAAATCACCTGGCCCCTGGTATCTTGCACATTGTAACTGGCCGTGGGCAGGGGAACATAGACCGACACCGTGTTGCCGTCAAAGACAGTCATCGCGTTCTCGGCATGAGCTACTGTCGCGCAGCATACCATCAGCAGCGCGGTAACCATAAGTTTGAAAAACTTGTTCATGTGTGATGATAGATGTAGTTAATATTATCTTAATTAAACGGCGCAAAGGTACAATAATGTTTTAATATACAGAACAATTCATATACAAAAAGAGGAGACGCCACATTCTGCGCCTCCTCTTTATTTCCATGCTAGCAGCTAATAGCTAAAGGCTAAAAGCTAACAGCTAGTTGAATTATTACTTCACAACCTTAACAGCGTTGGTGGTGCCGTCGGTGTAGGTGGTAACCACGATGGTCAGACCCTCGGCCTGCTGCATCTCCTGGCCAGCCATGTTGAAGTAGCGAACGCCAGCAACGGTCTTGCTGCCCATGAGCTCGTCGAGAGCGGTAGCTACGGTGAACTCATAAGCTACGTCCTCGCTCCTGTTCTGACCGATGAATGCATAAGCCTCGATGCGAACCTTCTCACCGTTGTTCTCGAACCAGATCTCACCCTCGGTGTCACCGTACAGGGTCCAGTCAGTCCTCAGAACCCACTCCTCGGCAACAGCATCCCAAACCAGGACGCGGTACATGATCTCGCTGCCCTCGGTGGTCGGGGTGATATCAACACCGTAACCGGTAACACCGTCGATGGTGTAGCCATTGAAGACGGGAGCGCCTACAACAACGGTCGTACCCTCCTCATAGTTGAAGGTAGCCATGGGCATGTGCTTGGTGATGTTAATAGCATCTTCGCCATTCTCACCACCACCGGGAATGTAGAAGTAGCTGCAATTGTCGTCTGCGGCAGAACCGAAGAAGTAGGTCTGACCCCAACTACCGGCCTCGATGCAGGTTACCTCAACGACCAGGCTCTTGCCAGTGAAAGCGAAGGGCTGGTCCAAAACGAATGTAACCTCGGTGTCACCGTACTCGGGAACGCAGGTAGCAACAGCGGTAGCATCAACAAAAGCAACAACCTCGGTGAAACCGTTCTCGTCAACCTCCTTGAGAGCCAGCTGGAACTTGGCATCTTCAAAGTTGATGAAATCAGTCTCATCATCACTGGTGAAGCCGCCATAGGTCTCGTAATACCAGTTCAGGGTGTAGAACGTAACAGCAGTGATGTTGCCGCCAGCCATGTCGGTGAGCATGGTTGCAGGATAAACGGTCTGGGTCAAGCAACCCTCGGTGTCAGCATAAAGGCCACAGATGGGGTTTACGTTGGAATAAGACAGACCTTCACCAACGGTCAACTCGTTGGCCTGAGCAGCAAATGCCAGAACGGCCACAGCAATTAAAGTAAAGAATTTCTTCATAATAAAAAATGAATAAAACGGTTAGTAAAAAATATAAAAATTAAATCTAATTCGCTGTATATCAAACAAGTAATACTCAATTTTCTAAGCCAGCACTTGTTTTATCGGGTACAAAGATACACTTTAGTTTCCAATCGCACAAAAAAACTTCGATTTCTGGCAAAAAAAAAACAGGAATCACATGGTTGCGATTCCTGTCATGCTTCATCGGCTTGCGAGCCGACAAGTAAAACTCTTATCGTGCTGAAATAACGGCATTGATCAACATGGTGACATCGGTCACATTAACTATTCCGTTACCATCCATATCGGCATTAGCAAATACAATAGCATCATAGTTACTGGTCATCACAGCATTGATGAGCATAGTAACGTCGGTTACATTCACTAAGCCACTGCCATCCACATCACCAGGATTCACAACAGGAGCATTACCGCTGTAGGTGAAAGTGGTCATGGGATAGAAACGGTCACGAGCTGAGGAGTAATTACGCTTGATGAGCACGTTGTACTCATCAGCTATCATACCGATGAAACTACCCTCATCCCAATTGGTAGCGGTAACGACCTTGGACTCAAACACGAGATTGCCACCCTCATAGAGGAAGGGGGTGTCAAAAGTAATCAACACTGTGGTATCACCAGGGGTGAACGAGTAAGTGCACACTGGGGTCAGTCCGGTAATCGGCTGGGGCTCCCATCCAGGAAATGCTGTCACATCAGTAGTGCCGACCGAGATAGCCAGTTCACCGCCATCGATCGTCGTTGCTCCATCCAGATAGAACATCATCGAGTTGATCTCCTGATTCAGCATCGGGGCGAGGTCAGCCTCGGGGAAGATAGTCTGTAAGGTGTAACCCTCGGTATCCACCATTGTACAGGTGATAGGGGCATTACCATTGGTGACCAGCATCGAGTCAACGTCAAACAGTGTTAATGTCATGGTCTCGGCCTGAGCAGGCACAAACATAGCAAAGCCCAACAAGGCAGCAAATAAGAGTTTAAAACTTTTCTTCATAAATGAAATTGAATTTAAGATAAATGTTAATAACAATAGTGATAAGACAATCCTCGGTAAAAGGAGAAAACAGCAATTCTGTTTTCTATCGGCAAAGATATGGACAAATCCGCATTTTGCAAAATAATACATAAATTATTTCTTGACAATAATCATTTTCGGCAAAACGCCTGATAATAAACCGCTTTGTGAAGATGATTATTGTGTAAATGGCAGATTTCAGCAACAATGCGGGTTGTCAGTGCCAAAGCATCTTCGCGATACTACTGGAACGGATGATTTGAGACTAATGAATGTTAATGTCACTGGCTATGCTCCAAATGGTGCATAAAAAACTTGTGGCATTAGCCAAAAAGAGCGAAATTTGCACCCGTTTTCGGTAAGACATTAATTATCATCAACATTACAAACATCAGAGACATGAGAAAACTCTTACAACTTGCGCTGGCTGTGGCCTTGACGTCCACCGCCCTGGGCGCATCAGCGCAACAGACAGCCTTCGGCTATACCATGTTGCCGTCGAACACGCAGACGATGATCAGTTTCACTACTGATGAGCCGTCGGCAGTGACCCGCTTGGGTGGTTACACCAAGGCCGAGCCCCGCTCGGGTGCGCTTGTGGGCAGCACCCTGTACATGATGGGCATCGACGACGACTTCAACATGTGGTTCTACAGGATGAACACCACGACCGGTGAGAGCGAAACCATCAAGAAACTGGGCGAGGCGACCTGTCCGGGTGACCTCTCCTACGACTACTCGACCAGCACAATGTATTTCATTGCCAACAGCGAGGACATCGACGGCGTGTCGGCCATCGGCACCGTGAACCTCGAGAACGGCGCGATGACCTTCACCAGCAATCTGCCCTACTACTGCAAGGCCATCGCTATCGATGCCCGCGGCCAGATGTATGCGCTGGCCAACAACGGCTACCTGCTCAAGGTGAACAAGAGCACCGGAGACACCGAGGTCATCGGCTCGACAGGAGTGACACCGGCATCGTGGTGGAACTTCCAGAGCATGGAATTTGACCGTAAAAGCGGGACCTTGTACCTGGCTTTATGGGGCAGCAATGAGAAAAGTTCGCTGTACACCATCGACACCACCACGGGCGAGGCCACAATGGTGGGCATCATCGGCGACGGTTCTCACGTCATCGCCCTGGGCATCCCCTACGAGCCGAGCAGCGGCAGTGCACCTCAACGCGTGACCGATGCGACCATCATAGCCGATGAGGAGGGCGCACTGGAAGCCCAGCTGACGTGGTGCAACCCCGTGAACGACTACAGCGGCTCACCGCTTGAGGGCACAATCAACATCGAAATCGTCAACACGGTCACCGGCGAGAAAACCGTCCTTGAGGACTGCATGCCCGGCGAACCCATGAGACAGGCAGTCACGGTAGAAGAGGCCGGCATGTATGAATTCACCATCACGGCCGTCAATACTGCCGGAGCCAGTCTGGAACAACCCGTGGAGGCTTGGATTGGCCATGACGTGCCCGCTGCCGTCACCGACGCTCGCGCCACGCTCGACCGCATGACCCTGCTGGTCAACAACCTGTCATGGACTGCACCCACGACCGGCGCTCACGGCGGTTACCTGGACCAGGGTTCGCTGACCTATGAAATCGTGCGCCTGAACGACAACAAGGTCATTGCCAAAGACCTCACCACCACGGCCTTCGATGACACCAAACTCCTCGATGAACTGACCCGCTATTCCTATCAGATCAATGTCAAGAACGCTGACGGTGCCGGCCTGAGTGCCACCACCAACGATCTGGTGAACGGCACGCCCGTCAAGTGCCCCTATGTCGCCCCGTTCAACTCGTGGGAGGAAAGTGGCCAGTTCTGGACCGTGCTCGACGCTAACGAGGACGGCTACCCCTTCGTGTGGTACAAGGACTTCATGAACATGTTCGGCCAGGGAGGTGACAAGTGCTTCTTCATCTACCAGAAGAACGAGGTGTTCTGGGCCAACGACTTCATCATCTCGCCGCCCATCGAATTCCAGGAAGGCCACGAGTACAAGATCACGGCCAACGTGAGCAACGATGACATTGCCGGATATCGCGAGGAACGCTTCCGCTTCTACACCTTCAGCGGCTATGACCTGGTGGGCGCTACACCCCTTGGCAACGAGGCCTTCTCGGTGAAGCACCCTGGCGAGTTCCGCGACTACAGCATCACGTTCAAGGTCGAGGACGACGGTTATGGCACCGACAACGAGAAATTTGCCAGCTTTATCGCGCTGTGCTGCTGCTCGCAGTACGACATGGGCATGTTCCTGGTGAACAGCATGACCATCGAGGACCTCACTCCCGCTGCCCCGTTGACGGGTGACGTGAACGGCGACGGCGAGGTGAACATCGCCGATGTCAATGCCATCATCGACATGATTCTGACCGACACATCGGTTCCCGAGGCCGACGTGAACGCTGACGGCGAGGTCAATATCGCCGATGTCAACGCCATCATCGACATGATTCTGAACATGTAACCCCACGGCCTGCAACACAAGCGGGAGGGAATGGCACATGGCTCATTCCCTCCCGTTTTGCTTTTCAGTCGTTCTTGGGCGTCGAGTTATTGCAGTATCCAGTCAATCAATGCATTCACGTCACTGATGTTGACCTCGCCGTCGCGGTTCACGTCGCCTGTCGCACCCGTCACGCCCGACAGGATGAGGTCGATCACCGCATTCACGTCGCTGATGTTCACCTCGCCATCAATGTTCACGTCGGCGGGGTTGACGACAGGCATCGGAGCATCGGGATGAAAGTCGATGCCGCCGGCCACCTCGGTCGAGGTCTCGCCTATCCAACCGCAATACTGGTTCACGGCATTATAGACCTTGACAAAGTCGATGTGGGTGAGGTTGACGTGGCGTCCCTGCTCGTCAACAGCCCAGTCGATCTTGAAACCGGGATTATACCCCTCGACGCCTGGCTGACGTCCAGGATGGTTGGGCAGGTTATCGACATAACCCCACGGCAGGCAGTATTGCACATAATAGGCATATCCGTCATTTCCGCCGATATCTACGGCATTGCAGCGCAACTTGGCACCAGTGAACTCCAGGGTTTCCTCGTTCTGTAGCCACAAGGGCCAATAGGGTTGCATGTGGAAACTGTTGCGGCTCATGTAGCCGCTGATGCTGTCAGGGTTGACGTCGTTACTGGTCCAGAGGATGTAGGTAGTGTCGATCAGGCTCGGGTCGGTCGTGCTGGGCGTGCGCGGCTTGCCCTCGTCGGGACGGTAGTAGGTAATGGCATAATCGTGTTGGGTCGTGGGATGGTTGTATTCGCTTCCCGCAAGTTCATACCACTTGTCGCCGTCGCTGGGCACACCGTCGCCGTCGGCATCAACACCCACCATGACGATACCGGGCTCGCAGCTGCCACCTGCCGACGTCTGGTCGCTGTAGAAAGCGTTGCCCATGATTTCAAAGTCCCAGGTATGCATATTGACCACGGGGTGGTCAAATCCCACAACGACATAGCCGCCGTAGCCGCCGAGCGTGATCATGCTCTCGGCCCACACGGTATCGATGCGGGTGATGATCTGCCCGTGGAAAGTGCTGGAAACGGTGTCGATGCGGCCGCAGATGCTGGCCTGGCATCGCGCCAGCACACTATCGACAGGCTCGCCCACCCTCGCCACAGGCAAGGTGTTGACGAATTGTCCCGGAGCCGGCCGATACTGGTAAACACGCGTGAGCCACGGATGATTGGCCCACATGGTCAGTGCCGTCATCAGGAGCAGCACGATCGTTGCAATTTTTCTTGTTCGATTCATAATCCAATTTTTTTTGTTATCTATCTCTCGTTGATGTTGATGCCCAGGAAGGCAAAATGAGCAGGGATGTCGCCAGTGCGCACATCCCACTTCTTGACACCGTAGCGGTCGAAACAATACAGGCTGCCGGGTGACACGTAGTCCTTGGCATCGGTGACATAGATGTCCTTGGTGATGGGATTGACTGCGACGGCATAGGGGATAACGATATCCTTGTCGGTGCCGTCGGTGATGAAATTGTCACTCACCTTCTGCCGCGACTGGGTGTTGATGACGGCATAGGAAAACGTGTTGCTCATCGACACATAGCTCCACTGGGTGCTCACCACATAGAGGGAATCGCCGTCGAGCCACATGTTGCTCACGGGGCAGTCGATGCTGTCCACGAGTTGCTGCTTGCGCGTGTCATAGGCATATATCTTACTGGGGCGGGTGTAATAGTCTCCGCGTGAGGCAATCCAGAGCATACCGTGACGGTCGCCCTTGACCCACGACAGGTTGATGGCCACGGGAAAGCGGCGCTCCTCCTTGAAAGTCGCCACATCGATGACCGACACCGTGTTCTCGTAGTTGGGCACCATATAGCCGCCAGAGTTGGCGACATAAATCTTGCCCTCGACAATCTCCAGCTCATCGGGCTGGAAACCCACTAGACAGGTGTCCACGACCTGCATGGTCACGGTATCGATCTTGGCGACATAACCGCGCTGCTCGTAGTTGGGATTGATCTGCACCGGGCCGGCATAGCTGGTCACGTAGGCATAGCCGCCGTAGAAGCGGATGAAGCGGCAGTTGGGGATGTTGACCTGATACTTCTTCTTGCAGGTGTACTTGTCGAGCACGTCCACCTTGTTGGAGCAGTTGATGACGCAGTACAGGTTGCTGCCATAGATGCCGATGTCGTTGCCCACGTCGCCCATCTCCTTGGGCACCGTGGGATTGGCATAGGAAAAGATGTTGCGGACGTATTCGCCATAGGCGTAATCATAATAGTCCAGCGTGGCCTTGTTCCAGCCCATATTGCCCTCACACAGCAGGTAGAAGCCCTCGATGTCGGTAAACTCGGGTTGCGCCACCGAGACGTGCTCAGGCAGGAAGATCGTCACCTCCTCACGGCATCCCGTCAAGACCACGGTGAGGAAAAATGCCATCACGAGAACTGTCCCTATTTTCCTTATTTTATTCATCAGATGTCGAATTTGAGGATGAGTTTGTAATTACGACCGGGCATGGGATAGTTAAGGATGACGTCGTAGTACTGGTTGAAGAGGTTGTTGACCTCGCCCGAGATTTTCAACGTCGTCTTGCCCAAGTGGAGCAGATAGCCTGCCGACAAGTCGTGGGTGTACCAGGGCTGCTCGTGGTTCTCGCGGGTGTTGGCGCTGGTGTGATAGCGCTCGCCCACGTAGATGAAGCTGTAGTTCACATCCAAGTCGCGCCAGCCCAGATGACCGACTACCGAGCCGCTGTGCCAGGGGATATAGGCCAGTTGGCCCTTATAAGTGCCACCGTCGCCATTGTCGGCGGGATTGGTGTAGTCCTGGGCCTTCTGGTAGGTATAACTCAAGTTGATGTCCAGAATGACGTCGGCGGGCAGCCGCAAAGTCGTGCGGGCACTCACGTCAATGCCTCGGATTTTCACGATTCCCACGTTCATCATCATCCAGCGGTACTGGCCAGTGCCCTTGGGAACGGCGATGATTTTGTCGGTGATGTAGTTATAGTAGGCATCGGCACTGAGTTTGACGCCGGCAAGCAGACCATGATCGGTGAGCAGACGGTACAGGAAGCCCACGTTGTACTGGGTGGCATACTCGGGATCGAGCGTGATGTTGCCCATGTCGGTGTAGTAGAGGTCGTTGAACGTGGGCATGCGGAAGATGCGCTTGTAGAAAGCGCGCAGGTTGAACTCGCGCTCATGCCAAGGCTGCCAACTGAGGAAGACGGCAGGCGTGACCTTGTTCATGTATTTGCTCGTCTTGCCCACCACCTCGCCATTGAAGCGTGCCGACGAGCGGTCGTTGACCATCGTGTAGAGCAGGCTGCCCTGGGCCTTGAATCCGTGCCAGGTATAGGCCGTTGCCAGGGCTGTGAGCACCGTGTGGCGGATAGGATAGCCGAAGCCCGTCAAGGTGGCATCCAAGCTGTTCCACTGGTAGTCCAGCGAGAGGTTCACATCCCAGTCGGTGAGGATGGTGTATTTGTTGGCGGTAGAGAGGTAAATCTCGTCCTGCCAGAACTTGTTGTCGATGTACATCAACGTGGTGTCGGGGTTGAGGTAGTGGAGACGGTCACGCGAATACTTGGCATTGAACATCATCTCGTAGCGGTCAGTAAACTTGCGCTGGTAAGCCCCCTGGAGGAAAAAGTTGGTGTCCCACTGCTTCTGGGCATGTTTCCACACGTTGTTGACGATGGCACCGGGGATGCCCTTGCTGCTGTCGTACCAGTAAGCCTTGGCGTGCCACTTCCCGCTTGACATCACGCCAAAAACGGCTCCCTCGACACGATAGGAACGCACCTCGCCGTTCTGGCGCACGGCCGTGGTGTCCCACGCCACCGAGCCGTCGCTGTAGTGACGCATGTAGCGGAAGCGATACTTACCGGTGGCATAGGTGAACTCGCTGTTGAACGACAGACTCACAGCACGGCTCAACTTGTGCTCCCAGCGCACGCTGGGATTCACGAGGCCGAAAGAGCCCGTCTTGAATGACACATTGAGGTTGTCACGCTTGCCGTCCTTGAACTTGGGGCGACGTGTGCGCAGGTAGATGGTTCCGGCCGAGCCGTAGTCCTTGGCGCTCTGGAAGATGTTGCTGCGCTGACCGTTATAGAGTGAAATCGCCTCAATGTTGTCGAGTGAGAATTTTCCCAAATCCACTTGGCCGTTCTGCGCATTGCCGATTTGGATGCCGTCATAGAAAACGCCCATGTGGTTGGTGCCCATCGATCGGATGTCCACCGTCTTGAGGCCTCCCACGCCGCCATAGTCCTTGAGCTGTACACCGGCAAAATAGCGCACGGCATCGGCCACCGAGTGGCTGTTGAGGCCCTCGAGCTGCTTGCCCGTCAATTCCTGAGCCGGTATCACGTCCTCGTAGGGGCGACGGCCATAGATGATGACGTTCTGGATATACTGCATCGAGTCCAAGCGCCCGTGTCCCACGGCCGCCATGACCGAGTCGGCTTGATGCGCAAGCACGCCTTCCTGGGCATGGGCGCACAGGAAAGACACTATAGCCAATAATGCTGTCATTAACGTCTTACGCATTGTCACGGGTTTCTATGTTCGCGACTTGGCAGGTCTTCTGACTCGCCCCTACCCCAAATGTTTGCAACCAGCCCTTCCCACGCGATCCCTTGCTGTCGGGCAAATCGCGCAGTGGCCTGATGCGGGGTATCAGTAACGGGAGCACACAGCAGCGCCGTCTGTCCGGGATTCCCACCCGGTTCCCTTTTCACCCGAGGAAATACCCTCAGGCACCAAATCTCGCTGCAAAGATACTATAAAATATCATGCCCAAATATCAAGTGAACATGTTTTTTAGAGATGTGTCTTCCAGGGTTACTTGGGGAGGAGAGATCGATAAGAATAGATGTGCATAACGCAGTAGAGCATTGATCGCAGGAAATTGACTACCCCCTTGCCCTCGACATAAAACAGTTGATGCCGGTACTTGATATGATACAGGCACAGGTGCAAGAGATTGAGCAATCCGGGGCGGCCCTCAAGAGCGGCCATGTTTGTCACATCCTCGTAGGTCTCGCCCTGAGCTCCGATACCCCGCAACAAGCGATAGCGGCGGTGGAAATAATCATGCAGATAAGGTCTGACTTCACCGTAATGCCTTAATGACCAAAACAGCATATATAGGCCATTGCCCATTGTCGCCTTATTATGCTTGTCGGCACGGGAAAAGGTCGCAGCGCCCTCATAGCGACGCTGGTGGACCAGTACCTCATCAACAAGGACAATGCTGTCGTTGGCCGACGCCGTGAGTGCCAGAAAGACGTCATAATATAGTTTTCCCACCATTTGCTGATCAGGAATCATGTCAAGCAAACGGCGCGAAATGAGCATAGTGTGGCCCGAAATTGACGAATAGAGCATGCGAGGCAAGGCATAATTGGGCCTGCGGGGGTCATAATTGACGGGGGAGCCGTCGATTGAGAAGGGCTTGCTGCGACAAGTGCACAGCAACTTGTCGCCGATGGCCATCATCTGTTTCTCAACCTTATCATGCTCCCAAATGTCATCCTGGTCACAGATGGCGATATAATCACTATGGGCGCGGCGCATGGCAGTGAAGAAATTGTTGTTAACGCCGTGCTCGGTCTCGTTGTTGTATAGCTTGATGACTGGATGTGCTTCGGCATACTTCTGCAGCAAAGCCAGTGTGCCGTCGTTTGAGCCATCGTCCTGGACAATAATCTCGTCTATGGGATAGGTTTGTGCCAACAGGGACTCCATCTGCTCGGCCAGATAGGCTTCCCCGTTACAGGTGCACATCACAATAGAGACATGCTTATGTTTTTCATCATTAATCACGCAAGCATGTATTGAAACAATCAACAAGTCTCGCCTTACCAGACGAGACCCGCAAAAATAACCTTTACTTGACAATTACTACCGAAAATGATATAACATTTTCATTACAAAATCACGAATCGGCATTTTTTTTCAACAAAAAAAACTCCAGTGCGCATCTCTGCGGGCTGGAGTCTCAATAAACAAATTAACTATGGAAAATTATACGATTGTCAATTTCTAGTTATTATCATTCAATGTCAAATTGGCCTTATCAGGGTCAATCATCCATTTCGGCGAGTTCACGTTCCTTGCGAGCCTGCTCGGCGAGCGCCATCTCGTTCTTGTCGCCCACGACGAGGGTCTGGTATTCACGCAGACCGGTGCCGGCGGGGATAAGATGACCGCAGATGACGTTCTCCTTCATGCCCTCGAGGGTGTCCACGCGACCGTTGATGGCGGCCTCGTTGAGGACCTTGGTGGTCTCCTGGAACGATGCTGCCGACATGAAGCTGCTGGTCTGCAGCGCGGCACGCGTGATACCCAACAGGATCTGCTCACTGGTAGCGGGAACGGCGTCACGCACGACAACGAGCTTCATGTCACGGCGCTTGAGCGACGAGTTGATGTCGCGCAGCTTGCGAGCAGTGAGAATCTGTCCGTTCTGGACCTCATCACTGTCACCGCTGTTGGTGACAATCTTCTTGCCCCAGATGCGGTCGTTCTCATCCATAAAGTCGCGCTTGTCGACGGTCTGCTCCTCGAGGAATCGGGTGTCGCCCGGATCGATGATGCGAACCTTGCGCATCATCTGGCGCACGATTACCTCGAAGTGCTTGTCGTTGATCTTCACACCCTGGGTGCGGTAAACGTCCTGAACCTCGTTAACGATATAGTCCTGAACGGCCGTGGGACCCTTGATGCGGAGGATGTCGGCGGGAGTGACGGCACCGTCGGACAACGGTGTACCGGCACGCACGAAGTCATTTTCTTGCACGAGGATCTGCTTGGACAGGGGCACCAGGTACTTTTTCTCCTCACCAATGCGGTTCTTGACCGTGATCTCACGGTTACCGCGCTTGATGCGGCCGAAGGATACCTCACCGTCGATCTCGCTGACGATAGCGGGGTTAGACGGGTTGCGGGCCTCGAACAGCTCGGTCACGCGGGGCAGACCACCGGTGA
Organism: uncultured Prevotellaceae bacterium; assembly: GCA_900317325.1. GTDB lineage: Bacteria > Bacteroidota > Bacteroidia > Bacteroidales > Muribaculaceae > Sodaliphilus. The sequence goes on along the minus strand of ONGE01000025.1, from coordinate 11,712 downwards.
TATCACCAGCGCCACCCGAGAACGAACGCGGAATCTTAACGAAGACCTCACCAGCCGTGATTTCCTCACCGTCGCGCTTCATCAGGTGAGCACGTACGGGCAGCGAGTAGGACTTCACCACGTTGCCCTCGGAGTCGATGATCTCGGCCTCGGGGATACGGTTGTGGTCCTTGGTCTCGATGATGAACATCTCGGCATTGCCCGAAATCTCATCATACTCCTCGCGATAGGTCACATCCTTGATCAGGTTCTTGAAGCGCAGGGTACCAGCGACCTCACTGACGATAACGGCATTGAAAGCGTCCCATTCACAGATCTTGTCTTCGGGAGCAACAGTGTCGCCCGAGTTGAAGAACAGCTTGGAACCGTACTCGATGGGAGCATGGGTAAGCACCATATTGGTGTGAATGTCGCGGATAGACATCTCGGCCATACGACCTACAACGATGTCGATGCCGTCCTTATCCTTAACGGTGCGGAGATCCTCGATCTCGATGCGACCGTTATACTTAGACGTGATGTTGGAAACCGACGAAGCGTTGCTTGCCACACCACCGGCGTGGAAGGTTCGCAGGGTCAGCTGTGTACCGGGCTCACCGATAGACTGTGCTGCAATCACGCCCACAGCCTCACCTCGCTGAACCATGCGGTGCGATGCCAGATTGCGTCCGTAGCACTTGGCGCAGACGCCGCGCTTGGCCTCACAAGTGAGGACTGAACGAATCTCCACCGACTCGATAGGCGAGTTGTCGATGCGTGCTGCAATGGCATCGGTGATTTCCTCACCGCTCTTGACGATAATATCGCCCGTGGTGGGATCAACCACATCGTGAACCGACACGCGGCCCAGGATACGCTCGCCCAACGTTGCAACGACACGGTCGCCCTGACGCACCTCGCGGCAAACGAGTCCGCGCAGCGTACCGCAGTCTTCCTCGTTGATGATCACATCGTGAGCAACATCGACAAGACGACGGGTCAGGTAACCTGCATCGGCGGTCTTCAAAGCGGTATCGGCAAGACCCTTACGGGCACCGTGGGTCGAGATGAAGTACTCGAGCACCGACAGACCTTCCTTGAAGTTTGCGAGAATCGGGTTCTCGATAATCTGGTGACCACCCTCGACACCCGACTTCTGCGGCTTGGCCATCAGACCACGCATACCGGAGAGCTGACGAATCTGGTCCTTAGAACCACGAGCTCCCGAGTCAAGCATCATGAATACCGAGTTGAAGCCCTGCTTGTCGGCAGTGATCTGCTTCATCAGTTCCTTGGTCAACTCGTTGTTGACGTTGGTCCAGATATCGATGATCTGGTTATAGCGCTCGTTGTCACCAATCAGACCCATCTCGTAGCTACCCTTGATGCGCTCGGCCTCGGCATCACCGGCTGCGATGATATCGGCCTTCTTGTCGGGGATGAGCACGTCGTTCAGGTTGAAGGACAAACCGCCCTTGAATGCCATGTAGTAACCCATGTTCTTGACGTCGTCAAGGAACTGTGCCGAACGGGGCACACCGCAGTTGCGGATAACACGGGTGATGATCTTGCGCAGCGAAGACTTGGAGATGAGCTCATTGATATAACCGATCTCGTAGGGCACCGTCTCATTGAAGATGATGCGGCCCACCGAGGTCTCCTCGATCAGCTTCGACTCATGCTCGCCGTTCTCGTTCACGACATCAGCGACAACGCTGATGATGGCGTGCATGCCTACCTTGCCCTCGTTGTAAGCCACGAGAGCCTCCTCGGGTCCGTAGAACTTGAGTCCCTCGCCCTTGTCGCCCTTGCGCAGCTTGGTGATATAATACAAACCGAGTACCATATCCTGTGAAGGAACGGTCACGGGGTCGCCATTGGCGGGATTCAGGATGTTGTGGGGCTCGAGCATCAGCATCTGAGCCTCGACAACGGCCTCGTTACCCAGGGGCAGGTGAACTGCCATCTGGTCACCGTCGAAGTCGGCGTTGAATGCGGTACATGCCAGCGGGTGCAGCTGAATGGCCTTGCCCTCGATGAGCTTGGGCTGGAACGCCTGGATACCCAGACGGTGCAGTGTCGGTGCACGGTTCAGCAACACGGGATGACCCTTCATCACATTCTCGAGGATGTCCCAAACGACGGGCTCCTTGCGGTCCACAATCTTCTTGGCGCTCTTCACCGTCTTGACGATGCCGCGCTCGATGAGCTTGCGGATAACGAAGGGCTTGTACAGCTCGGCGGCCATATCCTTGGGGATACCGCACTCGCCCATCTTCAGCTCGGGACCTACAACGATAACCGAGCGGGCCGAATAGTCCACACGTTTACCGAGCAGGTTCTGACGGAAACGACCCTGCTTACCCTTGAGGCTGTCGCTCAGCGACTTGAGGGGACGGTTGGAGTCACTCTTGACGGCGCTCGACTTGCGTGAGTTGTCAAGCAGCGAGTCCACAGCCTCCTGCAACATACGCTTCTCGTTGCGCATGATAACCTCGGGGGCCTTGATCTCGATGAGTCGTTTCAGACGGGTGTTGCGGATGATCACGCGACGATACAGATCGTTGACGTCGCTCGTGGCAAAACGGCCACCATCCAGCGGGATAAGGGGACGCAGCTCGGGCGGGATGACGGGGATGACCTTGAGGATCATCCACTCGGGGCGGTTCACGTTCTTGCTGGCGCGGAACGACTCCACTACCTGCAGACGCTTCAGGGCCTCAGTCTTGCGCTGCTGCGAGTTCTCCTTGTAGGCACGGTCGCGCAGGGTATTGGCCAACGAGTCCAAATCGAGCTCGGCGAGGAGGTCATAGATGGCCTCGGCGCCCATCTTGGCGATGAACTTCTCAGGGTTGTCGTTCTCCAGGGACTGGTTGTCCTTGGGGAGCTTCTCTATGATGGCTACATACTCGTCCTCGGTGAGCAGGTCATACTTCTGCAGCTCGCGGCTATCGGTACCGTTGTCATACTTCACACCGGCAGGGTTGATCACGACATAACGCTCGTAGTAGATGATCATGTCGAGCTTCTTGGTGGGAATACCCAGCAGATAACCGATCTTGTTGGGCAACGAACGGAAGTACCAGATGTGAGCCACCGGCACCACCAGTTCGATGTGACCGCTGCGCTCGCGGCGCACCTTCTTCTCGGTCACCTCGACACCGCAATGGTCGCACACGATACCCTTGTAGCGAATGCGCTTGTACTTACCGCAATGGCACTCATAGTCCTTGACGGGACCAAAGATGCGCTCGCAGAAGAGGCCGTCGCGCTCGGGCTTATAGGTGCGGTAGTTGATGGTCTCGGGCTTGAGAACCTCACCATGTGAATTCTCCAGGATTTCGTCGGGCGAAGCCAGACTGATAGAAATCTTGGTGAAATTGTTCTTTATCTTAGAATCTTTCTTGAAAGCCATAGTAGAAAGCGTTATTAATCAAGTTTCACATTCAGGCACAGACCACGCAGCTCGTGCAGGAGCACGTTGAGAGACTCGGGGATGCCCGGAGTGGGCATGGGATCACCTTTGACAATGGCTTCGTAGGCCTTGCTGCGGCCCACAACGTCATCACTCTTGACGGTGAGGATTTCCTGAAGCACATGGCTGGCGCCGAAGGCCTCCAGTGCCCAAACCTCCATCTCACCGAAGCGCTGGCCACCAAACTGGGCCTTACCGCCGAGCGGCTGCTGGGTGATGAGGCTGTACGGGCCAATCGAACGGGCGTGCATCTTATCCTCGACCATGTGACCGAGTTTAAGGAAGTAGGTCACACCCACAGTTGCCTTCTGGTCGAAGGGCTCACCGGTAGCACCGTCATAGAGCTGCGTCGTGCCGGCACGCGGCAGACCAGCCTTGTCGGTCCACTCGTTGAGGTCGTCAAGGCTACAACCGTCGAAGATGGGCGTAGCGAACTTGACATCAAGCTCACGGCCTGCCCAACCGAGGACAGCCTCGAAGATCTGACCCAGGTTCATACGCGAAGGCACACCCAGGGGGTTCAGTACCAGGTCAACAGGCGTTCCGTCGGCCAGGAAGGGCATATCCTCTTGACGCACGACGCGCGAAACGATACCCTTGTTACCGTGGCGACCTGCCATCTTATCACCGACGCTGATTTTGCGCTTCTTGGCGATATAGACCTTGGCCAGCTGCATGATGCCCGAGGGCAGCTCGTCACCGATGCTGATGTCGAGCTTCTTGCGCTTGAGCTCGGCCTCGTAAGCCTTGCTCTTGTGCAGGTAGTTCATCACCGTGGCACGGATGAGCTCGTTGCGGTGGCTGTCGGCGGTCCAGCGGCTCAGGTTGATGCTGTCGAAGTTCTCGATGCCCATGATGAGCTCGCGGGTGAACTTCTCGCCCTTGGGAACCACTTCCTCGTCCATATAGTTCTTCACGCCCTGCGAGATGCGACCCTCGGTCAGCGTGTTGAGCTTCTCGACCAAGATACCGCGCAGTTCCTCCTGGCGGGCCTTGTACTCGTTGTCCAGAGCCTCGATCTCGGGGTCAACGCCACGGGTGCGTTTCTTCAAAGCACGGGCAAACAAGCGAGTGCCGATGACAACGCCCTTGAGCGACGGATTGGCCTTCAACGAAGCGTCCTTCACGTCACCTGCCTTGTCGCCGAAGATGGCGCGCAGCAGTTTCTCCTCGGGGGTGGGATCGCTCTCACCCTTAGGAGTGATCTTACCGATGAGGATATCGCCGGGGATCACATGTGCACCGATGCGGATGATACCGCGCTCGTCGAGATCCTTGGTAGCGTCCTCGCTCACGTTGGGAATATCGTTGGTGAGTTCCTCCATACCGCGCTTGGTCTCACGCACCTCGAGGGTGTATTCATCGACGTGCACGCTGGTGAGGATGTCCTCACGCACGAGGCGCTCGTTGATCACGATAGCGTCCTCATAGTTGTAACCCTTCCAGGGCATGTAAGCCACCTTGAGGTTGCGGCCCAGTGCGAGCTCACCGTTCTGGGTGGAATAACCCTCGGTAAGAATCTGACCCTTGATAACACGATCGCCGGCGTTACAGATGGGACGCAGGTCGATGGTCGTGCTCTGGTTGGTCTTGCGGAACTTGGGCAGCTTGTACTCCTTGACAGCACTGTCGAACGAGACGAACTCCTCGTCCTCGGTGCGGTCGTAGCGGATGCGGATGACGCTGGCGTCAACAAATTCCACCACGCCGTCGCCCTCGGCCTGAAGCTGAGTGCGGCTGTCATAGGCCATGCGCTGCTCGATGCCGGTACCCACGATGGGAGCCTCGCTGCGCAACAAGGGCACAGCCTGGCGCATCATGTTCGCACCCATCAACGCACGGTTAGCATCGTCGTGCTCCAGGAACGGGATGAGTGCAGCAGCGATCGAAGCGATCTGTTGGGGCGAAACGTCCATCAACTCTACCTCCTCGGGCGAAACGACGGGGAAGTCGGCGTTCTTGCGAGCCTTGACGCGGTCGCGAACGAACTTGCCGTTCTCATCGAGCGGGGCATTGCCCTGGGCGATGATGCGGTTCTCCTCGTCCTCGGCGGTGAGGTAAACGATCTCATCGTTATTCAGGTTAACCTGGCAATTCTCGACCTTGCGATAAGGAGTCTCGATGAAGCCCAGGTTATTGATCTTGGCATACACGCACAGTGACGAAATCAGACCGATGTTGGGGCCCTCAGGGGTCTCGATCGGGCACAGACGGCCATAGTGGGTGTAGTGCACGTCACGCACCTCGAAGCCGGCACGCTCACGCGACAGACCACCAGGACCCAGGGCGCTCATACGGCGCTTGTGAGTAATCTCGGCCAGCGGGTTGGTCTGGTCCATGAACTGCGACAGGGCATTGGTACCGAAGAACGTGTTGATAACGCTCGAAATGGTCTTGGCGTTGATCAGGTCGATGGGAGCGAACTGCTCGGTGTCGCGCACGTTCATGCGCTCGCGGATGGTACGCGCCATGCGTGCCAGACCCACACCGAACTGGTTGTACAACTGCTCACCGACGGTGCGAACGCGACGGTTGCTCAGGTGGTCGATATCATCAACGTCCTCCTTGCTGTTGATCAGACCAATGAGGTACTTAATGATCTCGATGATGTCCTCCTTGGTGAGCACGCGCTTGTCGGCATCGGTGTCAAGACCCAACTTGGTGTTGATGCGGAAACGTCCCACCTCACCCAAGTCGTAGCGCTTCTCGCTGAAGAACAGGTTGGTGATCACCTCGCGCGCACTGTTGTCATCGGGCGGCTCGGCGTTGCGCAACTGGCGGTAGATGAAGTTCACAGCCTCCTTACCGCTGTTACACGTATCCTTGTTCAGGGTGTTGAAGATGATCTTGTAATCCTCGGTGTTGACATCCTCGCGGTGCAACAGGATAGTCGAAACTCCTGAATCCAGTATCTCGGCGATGTTCTCCTCCTGCAGCTCGGTGTCACGGTCGATGATCACATCGTTTCGCTCGATGCTTACAACCTCACCGGTGTCCTCATCCACAAAATCCTCACTCCAGGAACGCAGCACGCGTGCAGCGAGCTTGCGGCCGACAGCTTTCTTGAGGTTGGTCTTGGTGACCTTGATCTCGTCGGCCAGGCCGAACACCTGGATGATGTCATTGTCGTTTTCCAGACCGATGGCACGCAGCAACGTGGTCACCGGTAATTTCTTCTTACGGTCGATGTAGGCATACATCACATTGTTGATGTCGGTAGCGAACTCGATCCATGACCCGCGGAAGGGGATGATGCGTGCCGAGTATAGCTTGGTGCCGTTGGCATGCAGGCTCTGTCCGAAGAACACGCCCGGCGAACGGTGCAACTGTGACACAACAACACGTTCGGCACCATTGATCACAAAGGTGCCCTTCTCGGTCATATAAGGGATGGAACCCAGATATACGTCCTGAATTTCGGTCGGGAAATTATGGTCGGGGTCGGTACAATAGAGCTTGAGTTTTGCCTTCAAGGGCACACTGTAGGTCAAGCCGATGTCCAGACACTCATCAATGGAATAGCGTGGCGGGTCGATATAATAGTCCAGGAATTCAAGCTTAAAGTTGTTGCGAGTGTCCTCGATGGGGAAGTTCTCGGCAAAAACTTTATAGAGTCCCTCATTTTTTCTTTTCTCAGTCGGTGTATCCAGTTGCAGGAAATCACGGAATGACTGTAACTGCACGTCGAGGAAATCGGGATAAGGATACGGATTTCTTACTCGCGCGAAATTGACTCGTTCTTTTTTTGAAACTGACATTGACAATGAAGTTTTGTGAACTCAATTAATTTGTTGAAATGCGAAATAATAGGCCTTCACGCACCACAATCGTACATGGTTTGTCAAGAGAGAGGTAACGCGGCGCGTTGTCGGGGAGCGGTACATTCATCGGACGAGTTGCCGCAGCCAGTGGAGAGCCCCACTGCCGCGGACAACTCCGATGAATCATCTTGTGTGCAGGTCAAATTTGACACAAAAAGGTTAAGAATCGACTCGTGGTGGTGATTCTTAACCTACACACCTGATTAGACAGGTGCTATTATTTCAGCTCAACCTCGGCACCCAGGCCCTCGAGCTCTGCCTTGAGAGCGTCGGCCTCGTCCTTGGAAGCACCCTCCTTGAGGGTAGCGGGAGCCTTGTCGACCATGTCCTTAGCGTCCTTCAGACCAAGGCTCAGGAGTTCCTTCACCTTCTTGATCACCTGGAGCTTCTGGGCACCAGCGGCCTTGAGGACAACGTCGAAGGAGGTCTTCTCCTCGGCCTCGGCGGCTGCACCGGCAGCGGGACCAGCGGCAACAGCAACAGCTGCAGCGGCGGGCTCAATGCCATATTCGTCTTTCAAAATCTGAGCGAGTTCGTTTACTTCCTTTACGGTAAGGTTCACTAACTGTTCTGCAAAAGCTTTCAAATCTGCCATAATAGTATGGATTTAAAATTGGTTGTTGTTTTGTTTTTGTTAATTTTCTTTCTTGGATAAGGTTTCCAGGACTCCGTGGAGCTTGTTGCCACCCGACTGGAGAGCACTGATGACACTCTTGGCCGGCGACTGCAGCAATGCCACAACATCGGCGATGAGCTCGTTCTTGCTCTTGATGGCCACGAGGGCGTCGAGGTTCTGCTCGCCTACATAGACGGTCTCCTCAACATAAGCAGCCTTGAATGCGGGGATGGTCTCTTTCTTACCGCGGAATTCCTTGATGAGTTTAGCAGGCGCGTTACCCGTGTCGCTCAGCAACAGGGTGGTGGGGCCAGCCAGGGAGTCATAGAGGCCACTGTAGTCGATGTCACAAGCATCCATGGCCTTCTTCAACAGGGTGTTCTTGACAACCATCATCTTGATACCAGCCTTGAAAGCAGCGCGGCGCAGGTCCACGGTCTTCTCGGCATTCAGCGATGTGGTGTTAGCCAGATAAATTACACTATACTGGTCAAGAGTCTCCTTGATCTTGTCGATCATTAAGGTTTTATCTTCCTTCTTCATTTCGTTCTAAGTCATTAAAATGTTTAAGCCTCAATCGACTTGGGATCAACCTTGATACCCTTGCTCATGGTGCTTGAAAGATAAATGCTCTTGATGTACGTACCCTTGGCAGCAGCGGGTTTCAGCTTGATGAGCGTGTTGATGAACGCGGCAGCGTTGTCGCGGATCTGCTCGGGGCTGAACGATACCTTACCAATCGAGGTGTGTACAATACCACCCTTGTCGACCTTAAAGTCGATCTTACCTTGTTTCACTTCTTTCACAGCCTTTGCCACGTCAGGAGTAACGGTGCCGCTCTTGGGGTTGGGCATGAGGCCACGAGGACCCAGCACGCGTCCGAGAGGACCTACCTTTCCCATGATTTGGGGCTGAGTGATGATTACATCGATGTCGGTCCAACCGCCTTTAATCTTGTCGATGTACTCGTCAAGACCGACATAGTCTGCTCCAGCTTCCTTAGCGGCAGCTTCGGCCTCCGGTCCACAGAGAACCAGGACGCGAACCTGCTTGCCAGTGCCATGAGGCAGCGATACAACGCCACGGACCATTTGGTTGGCCTTACGCGGATCCACACCAAGACGTACGTCTATATCTGCAGAAGCGTCAAACTTGGTGAAAGTGATTTCCTTAACCAATGCTGCAGCTTCCTCAAGGGTGTAAGCTTTCCCCGTTTCAACCTTCGCGTTGTATAACTTCTGATTTTTCGTTAACTTACTCATAATCAATAAAGTTTTTAAACGTTCTCAGGGAATTGACCCTTTACAGTGATACCCATACTTCTTGCTGTTCCGGCCACCATACGCATAGCCGAGGCTAATGTAAAACAGTTCAAATCAGGCATTTTGTCTTCGGCAATCTCCTTCACCTGATCCCAGGTCACGGAAGCCACCTTCTTACGGTTGGGCTCACCGCTACCACCCTTGACCTTAGCGGCCTCGAGCAGCTGTACAGGCACGGGCGAGGTCTTGACGATGAAGTCAAAGCTCTTGTCGGCGTAGTAAGAGATCACTACGGGCAACACCTTGCCGGCCTTAGCCTGGGTACGGGCGTTGAATTGCTTGCAAAAATCCATGATATTGATACCCTTAGAACCCAGAGCGGGACCTACGGGAGGAGAGGGGTTTGCTGCCCCACCCTTAATCTGCAATTTGATCTGTCCAGCAATTTCTTTAGCCATTGTACAAATTCTTAATTATTTGTTGTTAAAAAACAATGCAAGCAAGTCACGATTGCGTAACATCGACCGTGACCTTACTCGCGTTCGACTTGCGAATTATCCAACTTGAGCGGCGTCTCGCGACCAAACACCTTCACCATCACCGTCAGCTCGCGCTTCTCCTGGTTGATCTCCTTGATCTCACCGATGAAGCCGCTGAAGGGTCCGAAGTTGACCTTTACCGACTCACCAACGACATAGTCGCTGATGGCATCGGCGGCCTCCATCTCGCGTTCCTCGGCCTTACCCAGCATCGTCAAGATCTGATGCTCGGGCACGGGCTCGGGGCGACGCTCACCCTCGCGGTTGCGCACGAAGTTCACCACGTTAGTGGTGTCCTGCAGCGTAGCCTCGATCTCGCCGGTGAGCTCGAGCTTTACAAACACGTAACCCGAGAACATGACCTTCTCCTTGAGGACCTTCTTCCCGGCACGCGTCGTGTAAACCTTCTCGGTAGGCACGAGAATCTGAGAGATGTTCTCGGCAAACACAGGATTATTCTTCCTGTAACCCTCGATCATCTCCTTAACCTTCATCTCCTTGCCCGAAATGGTGCGCAAGATGTACCATTGATGCTTACCTTGAGACATAGTTGTGACTAGTGCAGTGACAGTTTGTGAATAATGTGAATGATAACAGAAACGTCCGCGCGTCAGAGCGCAGGTAGGTCTCAACTTGACGATCGCGTCAGGCAGCTACCTTGTAAACGAGGTGCATCACTTCGTTGATGCAAAGGTCGATTACCCAAATCACCAGAGACGCAATGATGGAAGCAACCATCACGACAATGGTACTGTTGGCCAATTCACTCTTAGTGGGCCAAGAAACCTTATGAACGAGCTCGTTATAAGATTCCTTGATATCCGTAAGCCGGTTATTAAAAAACTTCTTCATTTGTTTATTCTTCTTTTTTCTTGCACGGGAAGTAAGGCTCGAACTCACGACCTACGGTTTTGGAGACCGTCGCTCTACCAACTGAGCTATTCCCGTATTAAAAAGGGTCCGGCTGGCTAGAGCCAGACCCCTTATTTTTTTGTCAATCGCCACAAGGGCGGTTGACGGTTGAGACAATCTTAAAGATTAGTCCTCAATGATGCCAGTGATCTGACCCGAACCTACGGTGCGGCCACCCTCGCGGATAGCGAAACGCAGACCTTCGCTGCAAGCAACCGGGGTGATCAGCTTGACGTCGATCTCGACGTTGTCACCAGGCATTACCATCTCGACACCAGCGGGGAGCATGATCTCACCGGTTACATCCAGGGTGCGGATGTAGAACTGGGGACGATAGTGGTTGTGGAACGGAGTGTGGCGACCGCCCTCTTCCTTCTTCAGGACGTAGATAGAAGCCTTGAAGTGGTCGTGGGGTTTGATAACGCCCGGGTGGCAGATTACCATACCGCGCTTGATGGTCTTGTAGTCGATACCGCGGAGCAGCAGACCTACGTTATCACCAGCCTCACCCTCGTCGAGGATCTTGCGGAACATCTCAACACCAGTAACTACCGACTTCATCTCGGCACCCAGACCCATGATCTGAACCTCGTCGCTCACCTTAACGACACCAGTCTCGATACGACCGGTGGCAACGGTACCACGGCCAGTGATTGAGAAGACGTCCTCGATGGGCATCAGGAAGGGCTTGTCACGATCACGCGGGGGCAGGGGAATCCACTCGTCAACAGCGTTCATCAGCTCGCGAACGGTATCCTCCCACTTGGGGTCACCCTGGAGGGCACCCAGTGCCGAACCCCTGATGATGGGGGTGTTTTCACCGTCGAACTCATACTCGCTCAACAGGTCACGAACGTCCATCTCAACGAGCTCGATCATCTCCTCGTCAACATCGGGAGAGTCGCACTTGTTCAGGAAGATAACCAGACGGGGAACGTTCACCTGACGGGCGAGCAGGATGTGCTCGCGGGTCTGCGGCATAACGCCGTCGGTAGCAGCAACAACTACGATAGCACCGTCCATCTGAGCGGCACCAGTAACCATGTTCTTTACATAGTCAGCGTGGCCCGGGCAGTCAACGTGAGCATAGTGACGATTCTTGGTCTCA
>ONGE01000026.1 GCA_900317325.1 uncultured Prevotellaceae bacterium | reverse complement strand
TGCTATTTCGATTCAGAAAACTGCCATGCTTATGAGGTTGATTGGAGCAGGTTTTATCCCCTAGGTAAAACCTATTTCACGCTTGAAATCAAGGGGGATACCGTAATTAACGGCAAGACCTACAAGAAGATGCACAAATACAGCGGCGACTGCATCAACGAGCAGAGCGACACGATTCCTGTATGCCTGCGTGAAGAGGGCAAAATTGTCTATGGCATCATACCAAATCCTGAAGAATACTATGGCCTTTTTATAGGGTATGGAATGTGGTTCTACAAAAGACCAGACATCAATATCGTTGATGCAGCACGGAGCGGAGAGGAATTCATCCTGTATGACTTCAGCAATCCTGAAAACTATTATAATACCATCTACCACTCGCGCAACGGAGATGGCAGTCTGAGTAATGAGAGTAGTGAATTCAATTATGAAGGGTGTGATGAAGTCTCCATCGGTGACAGGATGGCCAGGTGTTATCGTTTCAAATACTTAGGCTTTTTTGACGTGTTTTTCATTGAGGGAATAGGTTATGACAGTAACATTTATGGTTATACTTTGGGCTATCTTTATGTGAGCAGAAACCAAATAATGCATCCTTGGTGTCAAGGGCTCTTCCTTAATCATGTGGAGGAAAACGGCAAGATCATCTACAAGGGCATTTGGTATGATGAGCATCACGTCCAGATGACGGCTGCCGATGTGAACGGTGACGGCGTAGTGAACATCAGCGATGTGACGTCCTTGATCGAGATGATCCTGCACGAGGGACCGTCGCATATCCGTCCCAATGGCGACATCAATCAGAACGGTGAGACCAACATCAGCGACGTGACGACCCTCATCGACCTCATCATGAACGACTGAGGTGCCCTGGTAATAATAGGAGAGCACATAATAATGCCAAGTACACCCTACTGAGAAAAGAGAGAGCCGAAAAACACGAGGGAAAAATAGTGTGATCAAGATTCATCAAAATCCTGGTGCGGCGCCACTGTTTTAAGTCCAGTGTGCGCCGCACTTTACTTTGTTATACACATCGATTTATTGGCATCACCTTGGATCCTATCTTCTTGTGTATTGCCTGAAAGGGAAAGACAAAACACGTGTCTATCTGCCATTGTGTGTCATCAGGCACGGTTTTTGCTCCTTTGGTCTGTGATGTTTATCTATACTTATACCGAAGTTGAAGGAAGCGAGTCACAACGCGTGGCTGGCGAAATTGATCATATATTGAAGCCGACCTTTGGCGACAGGCCTGGCGTTAACGGGCATATAGGCACCGGCCCGAGGCTCAGCGCCAAAATGCTTCGCGAGTATGAGGCGGCACGCAACGAGTTGGTCAACGGCATCATCACCGACGAGATGGTGGAACTGGTCGACATGGGAGATTATGGCATCGGCATGAATGTGAAATCGCCGTGCGGACTGACATTATGTCATGCCGTGCAAGCCAATGCCGTGAGGGCCCGCATCGACATCGAGGACCTGCATTACCACCAGCAGTGGAGCAGCGCCCCGATGGAGATGATCGACCGCAGCCGCATCGTGGAATCATCTCAGATGTTCATGAAGCATGCCGCTGAGTGGAAAGAGCAGATCGCTGCAGCCTTCAAGGCCGACAGCAAGGGCGTGAAAATGCGCAACATGGCCATGAACAACATGGATGCCTACTTGGAGCGCTACTTCGACGGCACCGGTATCACCTATTTCTTTGACAAACGTCATGCCGACGGACACAAAGCCCGCCTGCTCGTCCACCTCAACCGTTACAAGACGCTGGACCTGCCTATTCCTCACGACGATTTCATCAACCATCTGGACCTGGTCAAGCCCCACATGGTGGAATTTGCCTATATGGCCCGCGACGGCCGTTTCACTGTGCGCGGCGAGGTGAGGGACGACTGGCAACAGGCACCGCAACCCGAGCAAGAAGCCGCAAGCGAGGCCCTTCAGCCTCACGGCATCAAGGGTTGGCTGCACCGCCTGCTTGACGGCTCGGACAAGAAGAAAACCGACGAGCAGCCTAAGTCGGCGCTGCAACAGCAGGTCGATGAGTATTTCTTCGGCAAGAAATGCCAATACCACCTCACCGAGGACGAGGAGGGCGAGGGCGGACGTTGCGAACTGCACATCCGCCTGAGCCGTTGTCGCGCGATGATCATCAACTTGAAACAGTGCAACGACATCAAGGCGCGCATCGACCACGACATGGCCTACATTCCGCGTCTGGCCGAGCTCGCCCGGCTGTTCCCCTACCGGCTCACCGGCCCGCGTAAAAAAATCGAGTGGATTACCGCAAAATCCGATCACTAAACGCTAAACACTAAACTCTAAACTACAATAATGGCTATCACCATCAACACCGGCGACCTCAAGACAATTCTCGAGACCACGCCATCAACACAGAACATCCTGCTCGTGGGAAAACACGGCATCGGCAAGAGTGAAATCATCACACGTCACTTCGAGGAACAGGGCATACCCGTCATTGCTCTGTTCTTGGGACAGATGAGCGACCCGGGCGACCTCATCGGTCTGCCCAACAAGGACGAGGCGACCGGCAAGACCGAGTTCATGCCGCCCTATTGGTTCCCCATGGACGATAAACCCGTGGTGCTCTTCCTCGACGAAATGAACCGCGCCCGCCCCGAGATTCTGCAATCGGTCATGGACCTGTCTCTCAACCGCAAGTTGGCAGGGCGCTCACTGCCTGCAGGCAGCCGCGTCATCGCTGCAGTGAACGACGGCGAGGAATACCAGCTGACCGACCTTGACCCGGCCCTGGTATCGCGTTTCAACGTCTATTTCTTCTCGCCCACGGTGGGCGAATGGCTCTTCTGGGCCAAGCAGCACGACGTGGACCCGCGCGTGATCACCTTCATCGAGGAGCACCCCGACGAGCTGGAGAAGAACGTGGACATCAACAAGGGCACATTCGACAAGACGCCTGATCGCCGTGCTTGGGTGCGCGTGTCGGGGCTGCTCAAGAGCATGAGCATCACCACCGACACCGACATGAATCGCTTAGCCAAGATGATTACCGGCGTCATTGGCGCCCGCTCGGCCTCGATGTTCATCCAGTCGCTGAACCAGTCGCGCATGCTCACCGCACGCGAGGTGCTGGCCGACTTCGGCGCTTGTCAGCACGAACTGGCCAGCTACACCATGCCCCAGATCGCCATTATCAACGAGGGCATCTACCAGGTGCTGGAACTGGGTGTGGACAAGAAAGCGAGCGAGACCGTGGGCCGCAACCTGGTGCGCTACATCCACTGGATGCTGAACAACGGCCGTCAAGAGGCCATCGCCCACTTCGCCTCGTTCTTTGAGAACGCGACCTATCCTAACGCCAACGCGTTCATCATGATGGATTGCCGCGAGGCCTTGACGCTGATCAACCAGATGATTGCCGACTTATGACCGTAGGCGACCGCATAAAGACCATCTCACAGGACTGGTTCCTCACCGAGCCGCTCATGTTCGCTGTGCTGTGCACCCACGCGATGAAGCGCAACGACAACATGGGCTGCGACATGCGGTGCGGCAAAGGTCTCATCGAGTACAACCCCGATCGGCTCGAGCATTTCGACGACAACCAGTTGGCACTCAGGCTCAAGGCCGAGGTGCTGCGCATCATCCTCAAGCACCCTTACCAGCGCCAGCCCTACAACCCGCGCCGCGACGTGATGCGCCTGTCAAGCGACTTGACATTGTGCGACAACCTCGAGGGCATGGACACCATCGGGCTGGAGCCGCCGCGCATTTTCGACATTCCGCGCGACCAGGCTTTTGAGCAGTATTACTCGCTCATGGCAGGCCAGGTGTTGCAGCTTGAACAGAACGCCGACGGCGACGGCATCCCTATCGCCAGCGATATGTCGGGTGATGCCAAGGGCGATAATCTGACCGACGACCTGTTGGAGGCCGATGCCGGCGCCTCGCTGTGGGAAGAGGATGAACTCATGAGCGAGAAGGTCAACCACGAGATCGAGACAGCCCAACGCTGCAACCAGTGGGGCTCGCTGGGGGGCGACCTGAAAGCCCTCATTGAGAGTACCTTGGTAAGCAAGCAGAACTTCCGTGCCATCCTCAGCCAGTTCCGCGCCAGCATCCTGAGCAGCAAGCGCCACCTCACGCGCATGCGCCCCAACCGTCGCTACGGCTTCGATGCGATGGGCAGCCAGTATGCCTACAGCACACGCCTGCTCGTTGCCGTTGATGTCAGCGGCAGTGTGCCCGACGAGGACATCAAGAAATTCCTCGCTGTCATCAACCGTTTCTTCAAGCAGGGCATCGAGAGCATCGAGGTCATCGAGTTCGACAGCAAAATCACTACCGAGAAGCCCATCGCGCTCAAGCAGGCCGCAAACGGCATCCGCGTCATTGGTCGCGGCGGCACCAACTTCCAGCCCGCCATCGACTTCTACTACGAACACGAGGAGTATGACGGCCTGGTCTTCCTTACCGACGGCTACGCCGCCAAGCCCAAACTCCCCGACGACAAACGCCACAAGCCCCTGGCCTGGATTCTCACCGCCCAAGGCGGCAACGAGGACAACCTCAAGCCTTTCGGCCCCGTTGTCCGCATCACCGGCCTGTAAGATATCCCCCCTCAAAGAGATTCAAACAACACAAACAACTCTATACAACATCAGCAACCGTTCTTAAAAAAACGGTTGTTGATGTTTTTGATATGAGAACCCATATACCCCAATTTTGAAACAAAAATCAGAACAAAATACCCGAATTTTACAACATTTTAATAGCGAATATACCCAAATTTTGAAACAAATAATGTAACTTTGCAGCTGAAAATAAAAGCATTATCACAATGATACAACGAGAAGCTCTGAAATTTCTGCGTTCATGGCGCAACGACCCCCACAGGAAACCCTTGGTACTGCGTGGGGCACGACAGGTAGGCAAGACCACCATCATCAATGAATTTGCACGAGAGTTCGACAACTACCTGTACTTAAACATGGAGTTGGCCGAGGACAGACGACCATTTGAACTCGAGCTGCCGATCAATGATATGGTTGACCTGTTGTTTGCCCGCAAAGGCATCGTTCGCGACAAAGGCGAAACACTGATGTTCATTGATGAGATACAACAGTCGCCACAAGCGATGGCAGTGCTGAGATATTTGTATGAGAAACTGCCCCAATTGCATGTTGTCGCTGCCGGATCATTATTGGAAAACATTGTGGATATCAAAGCAAGTTTTCCAGTAGGCAGGGTTGATTACCTGCCCATTCGTCCTTGCTCATTTCGCGAATTTCTCTCGGCCATCAATCGTGCTCCTGAAATGACCGAAATAAAGCCTGAATTCACACGGTCGTTCCACACCGAGTACATGGCGCTGTTCAACCAATATTGTATCGTGGGTGGCATGCCCGAGGTCGTTCAATACTATGCCGATACGCACGATATGGTCAATATGGACCGCATCTGTGCTCAGCTGCTGCGCGGCTATCTTGACGATGTCGAGAAATACTGCCGTGGGAACAAACTCACCGAGGTTGTCCGTTTTATCATCCGTCACGGATGGAACGAGGCAGGAAGTATCATCACGCTTGGCAACTTTGGCGAATCGCAATACAAGTCACGCGAAGTGGGCGAAGCTTTCCAGTTGTTACAAAAGGCTATGCTGGTAGAACTGGTTCATCCTTCAACATCAGCGCAACTACCTGCCATTCCCGAGATGAAACGTATGCCAAAACTCTTTTGGTTTGATACCGGCATGGTCAACTATACAGCTGGCATACGCAAGGAACTCATCGGCGCCAATGATATCCTCGACGTGTGGCGAGGTCGCATCGGCGAACAAATCGTAGCTCAAGAGTTGCTGGCGACGAGCAACGACATCAACACGCACCGCACATTTTGGACGAGCGGCAAGGGTAAAAGCGGCGCTGAGGTTGACCTCACCTGGATCGTTGACTCTAAACTCATACCCATTGAAGTCAAAACCGGCCATAATGCCCACCTAAAATCACTACATTCATTCATGGATGCATCTCCCATCGATGTGGCCGTGAGAGTATGGTCAGGGCCTTTCTCGGTTGATGATGTGCAGACCACCATCAAGCACAAGAAATTCCGACTCATCAATCTGCCCTTCTACCTCGTTTGGAACATCGAGAACATTGTCCGCAAGGAATTAGAGCGAGAAAGCGGAGCATAATCATTAGTAACAAGAAACTTTTTTGTATCTTTGCAGGTTAAAACGCCTAAAATTATGAAGAAAGACGACGACGAACTGGAAGGCATGGAGCCTCAAGAGCCCGCCGAGGGCGACGCCCAAAACGCTGACAACACCAACGACGAAGCCACTTCGCCCGACGATGGTGACAGCAATGGCGAGCCGCAGGCCCACTCCTCCTACCAGGTGCCTAAGGATAAGAAACTGCAGCTCAGCGGCATGTACGAGAACTGGTTTCTCGACTATGCCTCATACGTTATTCTCGAGCGCGCCGTGCCCCACATCGAGGACGGCTTCAAGCCCGTGCAACGACGCATCATGCACGCCATGAAGGAGGCCGATGACGGTCATTACAACAAGGTGGCCAACATCGTTGGTCTGACCATGCAGTATCACCCCCACGGCGACGCTTCGATCTACAGCGCGCTGGTGCAACTGGGTCAGAAAGAGCTGCTTATCGACACCCAGGGTAACTGGGGTAACATCCTCACCGGCGACGGTGCGGCTGCCGGCCGTTACATCGAGGCCCGCTTGAGCGAGTTTGCGCTCGACGCGGTCTATAACGCCAAGGTGACCGACTGGGGCCTGTCCTACGACGGCCGCAAGCGCGAGCCGTTGACCTTGCCCGCCAAGTTCCCGCTCTTGCTCACGCAGGGTGCCGAGGGTATCGCCGTCGGCCTGTCGTGCAAGATCCTGCCTCACAACTTCAACGAGGTGTGTGACGCGGCGGTAAGCTACCTGCGCGGCGAGGAGTTCCACCTCTACCCCGACTTCCAGACCGGTGGCTACATCGACGTGGGTCACTACAACGACGGTGAGCGTGGCGGCAGCGTGCGCGTGCGCGCCAAAATCGAGAAACTCGACAACAAGACGTTGCTGATCAAGGACGTACCCTACGGCAAAACCACAGGCACAGTCATCGAGTCCATCCTCAAGGCCGGCGAACGCGGAAAAATCAAAATCCGCAAGGTCGAGGACAACACCAGCGCCACGGCCGAGATCATCGTCTCGCTGCAGGCCGGCACGAGCAGCGACATCGCCATCGACGCCCTCTACGCCTTCACCGACTGCGAAATCTCCATCTGGCCCAACTGCTGCGTCATCATGGACCAGAAGCCCCGGTTCCTCACCGTGAGCGACGTGCTGCGCTACAGCGTGGACCGCACGCGCGATATCCTGCGACAGGAACTCGAGATCCAGCGCGGCGAGACCATGGAGACCCTGCACAATGTCTCGCTCGAGAAAATCTTCATCGAGGAGCGCATCTACAAGGACAAGGAGTTCGAGAACGCCAAGACCCAGGAGAAGGCCCTCAAGCACATCGACAAGCGCTTGACGCCGTTCAAGCCCCAGTTCTTCCGCGAAATCACCGAGGACGACCTGCTGCGCCTGCTCGAAATCCCGATGAAGCGCATCCTCAAGTACAACAGCGACAAGGCCGACGAGAACATCGCCCGCCTCAAGGATCGCGTCAAGGACATCGACAACAAGCTGGCCCACCTTACCGATTACACCATCGAGTGGTTCCAGGGTCTGAAGACCAAATACGGCGCCAAGTACCCGCGCCGCACCATCATCCGCGAGTTCGACACCATCGTCGCCAGCAAGGTCGCCGAGGCCAACCAGAAGCTCTACATCAACCGCGCCGACGGTTTCATCGGCACAGGCCTGAAGAAGGACGAGTTCGTGTGCAACTGCTCGGACATCGACGACATCATCATCTTCTACAAGGACGGCAAATTCAAGGTCATCAAGGTGGCCGACAAAATCTACGTGGGCAAGAACATCCTCTACCTGAACGTGTTCAAGAAGGGTGACGACCGCACTATATATAATGTGTTGTACCAGGATGGACGTGGCGGCACCACGTTCATGAAGCGATTTGCCGTCACGGGTATCACGCGCGACAAGGAGTATGACATCACCCAAGGCAAGCCGGGCAGCAAGATCACCTGGTTCACCGCCAACCCCAACGGCGAGGCCGAGGTGCTGCGCATCACCCTCAAGCCCAAGTTCAGGCTCAAGGTGCTGCAGTTCGACGTCAACCTGGCCGACCTGGCCATCAAGGGCAAGCAAGCCCGCGGCAACATCGTCACCAAGAACGAGGTGCACCGCATCTCGCTCAAGGAGGCAGGCCAATCGACCCTGGGCGACCGCGAGGTGTGGTTCGACCCGGACATCCTGCGCATCAACTACGAGAAGCACGGACGCTCGCTGGGCCTGTTCGGCGGTGACGACCGCATCCTGGTCATCATGCGCACGGGCGAGTTCTACACCACCAGCACCGAAGCCAGCAACCACTACGAGGAGGGCATCCTGCGCATCGAGAAGTTCGTCCCCGCCAAGGTTTGGACTGCTGTGCTCGACGACGCCGATCAAGGGCACCCCTACGTCAAGCGCTTCACCCTCGAGGACAACACCCGCAAGCAGAGCTTCATCGGCGGCAACCCCGAGTCCAAGTTGCTGTTGCTCAGCGATGAACCCTGTCCGCGCTTCGAGGTGAAGATGGGTGGCGATGACGCTCATCGCGAGGCATTCGTCATCGATGCCGAGGAGTTTATCGGCGTCAAGACCTTCAAGGCCAAGGGACGCCGCGTCACCAACTGGCAGGTGGATACCATCACCGAGATTGAGCCGCGCGAACCGGCCCCAGTCGAGGAGCAGACGCCCACCGTAGCCGAAACCGATGAGGCATCCGACGACACCCCGCCCGCCGACGGCATCAGCCAGGACGAGGTGCTCGACAGCTTCACCGGCCAGCAGCGCATCCCCTTCGACGAATAAAAAACCACAACAATAAAGGGAAGACAATAAATACAATAATGACAATGCTATCCAGATTCATATCCTGCGGAGCTAATGCGAATTACGCTAATTTCACGAATTGTTTGTTTTCAAAATTCGTGGAATTGGTCAAATTCGAGAAATTCGCTTTGAAAAAACGGCGCGGATGCCATAGTACTTATTGTGCTTATTGTCTTCCTTTTATCTTGTTGTTGATGGCATTTCCCGTCAACGCCCAAGATGATGAGCCCGGACCGGCGGTGCTGCCCAACCAGTCGATGCTGATGCTCGACGCCGGCTATGCCTCGGTCCACGACAGCTACCTCACCCCCATCACCTACGACGGACTCGACCTGGGGCTCTCCATCGAGGCTACGCGCTGGTTCAACCACTACAGGTGGCTGTGGCAACTGGGCGTGGGCGCCGACTACAACTATGTCGAGAACAACGCCAAGAACAACGACCTGCACAAGGTCATGGGCGACATCTCCTTCAACATGCAGCACGCCTGGTTAGGGGCAATCCACCCACGGTTGGGTCTCTCTGTCGGTCCCATGACACAGTTGCGCGCCGGCATCGTCTATGACGCCGTCAACAGCAATAATCCCGTCACCGTCAGGGCCCACTGGAATCTGGGTGCGACGGGTATGGCGTGGTTCAACACCCGCCTGGGGCGCATGCCCATCACGCTGCGCTACCAGTTGCAGTTGCCCGTGGCAGGGGTATTTTTCGCCCCAGAGTACGACGAGAGTTACTACGAGATCTACCTCGGCAACCACAAGAACCTCGCCCATCTGGGCTGGTGGGGCAACCGCTTCGACATGACCAACTACCTGGGCGCCGACCTGCACCTGGGTAAGACCCTCCTGCGCATCGGCTACCGCAACCGCCTCGAGCACTGGAACGTCAACCACCTCCATGTCCACGACGTCTCCCATGCCCTGGTCCTCGGCATCTCCCTCTAGGGCTCGCTTGCGCTCGCAGTTTAGAGGTTAAAGGTAAAAGAACGAAAACAATAAATCAATAATAACAATGCTATCCAGATTCAATCAAACAACAAGGACAACCATCAACAACAAGAACAACCAAGTATTATTTAAGAAGGTTGTTACTGTTGTTCAATGTTGTTTGTGTTGTTTGATAATGAGTTGTGTGTTAGGTGGTTGTGCCGAGCAGGACGAGTTCGAGCGCGACCAGGTGGGCAACTTCGAGGCCTTGTGGACCATCATGGACGAGCATTACAGCTTCTTCGACTACAAGCAGGTGGACTGGAACGAGGTGCACCAGCGTTACCGCGCCCGCGTCTCTAACGAGATGACCGACCGCGAGTTGTTCGACATCTGCGGCGACATGCTCAAGGAGCTGCGCGACGGACACACCAACCTCATCGCCAGCCACGATGTCTCGCGCTACTGGATCTGGGAGCAGTGGCCCGTCAACTACGACGAGCGCCTCATCGACCAGCACTACCTCAACTTCGACTACAAGAGGGCCAGCGGAATCAAGTATCAGATACTGCCCAGCAACTTCGGCTACATGTACTACGGCTCCTTCTCAAGCGAAATCGGCGAGGGCAATCTTGACCTCATCCTCAGCTACTTATCCACGGCCGACGGACTCATCATCGACGTGCGCGACAACGGCGGCGGCCTGCTCACCAACGTCGAGAAACTTGTCTCGCGCTTCATCCCCGGCAAGATGCTCGCCGGCTACATCTGCCACAAGACCGGGCCGGGCCACAACGACCTGAGTGAGCCCTACGCCTACTACTTCGAGCCCGCCAAGAACCACATCCACTACCTCAAACCCGTCGTCGTGCTGGCCAGCCGCGGCTCGTTCAGCGCCACCAACAACTTCGTCTCGATCATGAAGTCGCTCGACCAGGTCACCGTTGTGGGCGACACCACCGGCGGCGGCTGCGGACTGCCCTTCACCAGCGAGCTGCCCAACGGCTGGCGCGTGCGTTTCTCCTCCTGCCCCATCATGGACGCCCAGGGCCGGCTCACCGAGTTTGGCGTAGCGCCCGACGTGCGCATCGACATGAACCCCGACGACCGCACCCATGACGCGATCCTCGACCGCGCCATCGACATCCTTACTCACCAAACAAGCTTTTAGCTCTTAGCATTTAGCTTTTAGCGGGCATCCACCTTCATTTTTCCGCCAACAAAGACAACAATCAAAAACAAGATGGACAACTTTTTGTTGTCTTTTTTGTCTAAATGTTGTCCCTGTTGTCTGAAAGTCGAGTGCGGACGCCCTAGTATTTATTGTGTTTATTGTCTTCCTTTTTTGTTGAGCGCAGATGTTTTCAGATAATTCAGTGTTTTTTCCTGCAAAGTGTGTTTTTTCATAGTTTAAGTTGGTCCAGATGTCTTCTTTTCGTAGTTTTTTCAGGTATTTTTTTTGCAAGATACAAAAAATGGCATTAATTTTGCAGGTTGAAGAGGAAGTTATCATATTCTTGATGAGGAGATGAAACAGCACCATTTTCAAAACAGACTATCACGACAGCGCTGGAAATTGAGCGACTCGAGCTTGAAGGAATTGGTCATATGATTTTCCCCATAAAGATATGATAAGGTCTGATTTGCTTAACACTTCTGAAATTCAATATTTTAATTAATTAAAATTTAGTGGATTATATGAAAAAGAAACTAACAATTTTGGCGTTCGGCCTGCTCCTTGCAGTAGGCTGGACTAGTGATGCTTCGGCACAGCTTTTGCCCGGGTATCAAAAGGCCTCTGTAATTGAAGAGAGGGCCGATGCTCACAAGTCAGGGGAGAAAGTATCTTTCCCGGCTTCTGCTATTCTCAATGGCCCGACCCACAAGGCGGAGCCCATGCACATGAATGGGGGGGCTTCATCAAGAATGAATGCCCCTCGCAGAGCTGACAACACAGCAACTGCAGATGCGGTTCATCCCCGCGATTGGTACTCAGCTTACTCTTACACCTGGTATGATCAAAACAACGCAAGCCATTCAGCCAGTCTGACTGACCTTGTAGAGAATCCTTATCAGATGTACTATCTTACCGCAGGCACTTACATAACGCCTGCAATTCCTGGTATCCTCTACAGTGGCGGTTGGGATGATGATGTGGCTTATCCTGGTATTGGAAATGGCTATAACATTTATGGAACCCGTTTCAATGACATTAGAGTCAAGCTTACTGGCACCAACGCATTAATTAGAGAAATTACTGTGTATGATGCAGCATCATCTAGTTCCATTGCCAGCTGGACCGGTGGTAATCTTCCCAGCGGCTGGTCATCATCCAAGACATTGCAGACTCGCACTGCTGGTGGTTATACTTGGTATTATATGAACGATGGTGGTACCATCTCTGTTCCCCATAGTGCTATTGATGGA
The DNA here is from genome assembly GCA_900317325.1 of uncultured Prevotellaceae bacterium. Lineage (GTDB taxonomy): Bacteria > Bacteroidota > Bacteroidia > Bacteroidales > Muribaculaceae > Sodaliphilus. Next base: position 23,936 of record ONGE01000026.1, on the reverse strand, counting down.
AGGGATAGTGTTTTTGTTGCAATTAGAGCCCGTGCTTATCAGAGCTCAGATAATGGCTTAAGGGTACAAATAAGGAATAATTACTTCACTCTTTCAACAACAGCAACCTATGGTAGGTTCTCAACAATTTATGGTGGTATCGATCGTCCCACCGAGAACGGCTACACTGTTTTCATGGTGAAGCTGAAGGATGTCAGCTTCGACAATATTGTCGAAAAGACCTCAACACGCAACGAACTGTTTACATTCTTCGACACCTACGTTGAATCAATGGAACTGATGACCGATGGTATGCGTGTGGGTGAAGGCACCGACAAGGCCGGTACCGTATTCTCCTATACGGGCATCCTGGATAAGTTCTTCTTTATCAGCAAGGGCAAAATGTACTGGGTCAACGGCGACCGTGCTCCTTACTACAGCATGTATGAGGAATTCAGCCCCTATGTGGAATCTCAGACCGCCAACCAGAAGGACCTTTATGCCAACATGACCGCTGGTGAGTATTATCCCATCGTCCATGACTGCCAGAGCGTAATGTACATGAAGCACTACTTCTCGATGGCCGGTAAAGACACCATCGCTCCCAAATCGGTTTCAAGCTTGGTATTTTACATCCCCGACAATCGCGGACGCGAAGATTTGGAACGCACTTATGTTGAGGAGCATCAGCCCCAGGTAGGTCTCTACACCATCCGCTTGGCTGCCGAGACCGCGCCCAGCTCAACCTATGCTCAGGACTCGACCTACACCGTTTACCTCGACTGGACCTCATCATTGAACCAGATGGTGAACAACACCGTGGGTCAGACCTACGTCATCTACAAGGTGGAATTTGACGATCACGGCAACCGCGTTTACACCTACCTCGATACGGTAGAAGACATCTTGACCTATCAGTACAACGAGAAGCAGACGCAGGCCAGCCAGACCTTCACCTATGTGATCCTGGGTTATCCCACCGGTGCGACCAACAAGCCCCTCCTTTCATCAAGTGGCGAACTGCAGGAAGGTGGCGGCAACTTCTTCACCTACAGCAACATCGACGACGTTCAGATTCCCGGTTGGTTCGACTTCATGGTGCTCTACCGCGAGCGCTACGAGAGCGACTTCGTGATCAATGAGCAGAAGAACTACTACCGCAACTACCTGTATCCCACCAACCTGGCTCCCGGCACCGGTATGACCATGGGACAGCTCAAGCAAGAGTGGCCCAACCAGACCGCCAGCTACACCCTGTGGCGTGACAACACCGGCGTTGCCGTGCTCGAGGTTCGTGGTATCGGCAACAAGGTGTACTACCGCATCCGCTATTATGACGACACCCAGGTGAAGACCGGTCCGAATAATATCACTGTACCGAATTATCAAACAATTCCTAACGATTAAACACGACATAAGCGATGAAAAAGATATATATGATTTTGGCAGCCATCACGCTGCTCACGATGTCGCTTAACGCGCAGAAACTGCCTGGCAAGAATGGAATTCCCAATTTTACGCCTACAGGCACAGCTTATTTGTATTCACCCAACGGTCAGTTCCGTATGCCCTCCTTGGGTTCCGGCGAATACCTCTTTGGCCCTTACACTACCGATGACTTCGATGCCACTGGTATCAGCTATGCTGGATACTACAACGCTGCCCAAGACATTACGACAGTCGTAATGCTTGACCGCAACGAATTTGAAGAGCATCTCGGTGATTCAATTATCGGATTCCGTTTTGCTTTAGCTGGTTCTCAGAAGGTTAACGTGAGCAACTTTGTGCTCTATCCCGTTGACGAAAGTACCGTATATAGTTCTGAAGGGTACACCTGGAACCTCGGTCAACTGATGAGTGGCAATACTGCCATTGGTGATGACGTTACTACCACGCCAACAGACGTGACCTTTAATCAGGCATCAGATTATGGTAGCACATCTGTTACAAAGGGTGGAGTAACTATTAGCACAACAAATGGCAATTTAGCTAGCAGCTATAATCAATATCGATTATATTCTGGTTCCACTACAACTTTCTCTACAAGCAGTGGCACCATAACTAAAATCGTATTCACTCCTTCTAGTGGTTATTCAACGAGTAACCTTCTGACCCCCTCAACAGGAGCGATTAGTGGTAATACTTGGACGGGTAACGCTTCAAGCGTTAATTTCACTGCTTCGTCACAGTATCGATGCACAAACATTGTCGTTACCGTTGAGACCACAACAGGTTCTAGAACTGTTGAGGTCGGCCGTGGTGCTTCCAGGAATGAACACCTCCCCGTTTCGGGTTGGAACATGGACTATGGCTTCCAGAACCAGATGATTTATCGCGCTGGTCAGCTCGCTATGGCCAGTGGTGCTCAGATCACTTCGGTGACCTTCTACCCCGAGGAGGGTATCGGTATCCCCTTCAGCGGTGCTCCGGTAATCGTAAGACTGGCCAACGTCACCAATGACAATTTTGGCACCGGTACCACCGGCACCAAGATCACCTCGGGCTTGACCACCGTGGCTACGATTACTCCTGTGGCCGACAGTGAGGCTACGGCTTGGAAGATTGATTTCACCACCCCGTTCACCTACACTGGTGGCAACCTGTTGGTTCAGATGTCATGCACCGGCGGTGGCAACTTTGCCCATGCCTACTTCTTGGGTGACGACCAGAGTGCTAACGTCAGCCTCATCTCTACGGGTGCCAGCGCTAACCAGTCCACGACGGGTAACACCAGCACCTTCCTGCCCAAGGCAACCTTTGCCTTCACTGGTGACGTCAGCACCCCCACCTATCTGGGTCTGCAAGGCGGTGAGTGGCATGACTTCTTCCTCGAGCAACCTGTTGTGTTTACCGTACCTGATGGTGACGATCATATCTTTATCGGCTACACCTTCTATCAGGAGAACAGCACGAGCTTTGCCCCTATGGCTGTAAACAGCAATAGTACTGGCCACACTCACTATTCACTGATGTATGCTTCGTCATCCTCCAGCAGTTCATATACTCGCACTTGGTGGGGTGATGGTGTATCAGGCCCGGACAACACCGACCGTCCCGGTGACCTTGCCGTGCAGCTGATCTTCAAGAGCGCAATGCAGAAGACCGATCCTCCCACGATCACCTACTTTAGTGATGCCGGCACCTATTACATCACGGCAACCGCGCCCACTACCGATCCCAATGCCGTTGTTTCCCTGACGGTTAACGGAACAACAGTGAGCGGCGTTGGCTCAGTGCAGATTCCTGTTGGACGTGCTGACCAAGACTACAGCGTGACGGCAAGTGCAACTGCACAGGCCGAAGGCAAGCTCGTCAGCGACCCGACCACCCAGACTATCCTCATCGAGGCATCACTGCTCGAGCCCACCCCCACGCCCAGCATCAGCAGCCAAGTGCTTGACCTGAGTGTACAGGTAACCGGCAGCGGTGAAGGCGATGTGCACATGTACATCGACGGTCAGGAGGTGAACAATCCCTACTACCTGGAGCGCGGCACCGAGGACTACTATGTCACCGTAACCGTCACCGCTCAGATCAACGACACGCAGCACGCCATGAGCACCACGACTCAGCAAGTGCTCGTTCCGAAGCTGACCAACCTCGAAGAGCTTATCGCTGGCTGGACCGAGTTGCCCGGTACCTACGGCAACAACAGCGTCATCAACTGGAACGACAACCTGATGTTCGTTGACCGCTTCACCGCATCCACGGCCGACAACCAGCATGCGCCCAAGTACATCTACAAGATGACCGAGAACGACACCAAGCTCGACGGCAACCTGCGCTCGACCAACGAGCACATCATCCCCGTCATGAAGACCGGTTCGATGATGAACGGCTTCTACACCCAGGATCAGCTTGATCAGGACAGCACCCGCGCCTTGACCATGGGCATCATGAACGTGGACGCCGAGTTGTATCTCGAGCACAGCTCCGACATCTATTACTACACGCTCGACCGCAGTGTCAACAGCTATAATGATGAGGACTACATCGAGTTGAGCCGCATGCAGCGCAACTTGAACAACACTTACACCGAGATGGGTGACTATTACCCCTATGGTGCGACTGTTAACTATGGTGAGATCAACCGTCTCGACACCGTTACCGAAATCTTTGACGATGGTGTTTACAACGTGGACTTCTTGACCTATGTGCCCATCGTGTGGACCCTCGGTAACGACCCGAGCAACAAGCGCCTCAACTGGGACAACGACCACAAGCACAACAGCTATGGCTCGCCCAGATGGCAGAACGGCGTCGGCGATTGCAGCATCCTCGAGGTTCATGCCGAGCGTCAGACCGGCAAGTACGGTTCGACCAACTTCGTCGACAATAACGGCGACTCGTGCAGCGTCTTCATGCTCGACGTGCTCAAGGCTGTAGGTGCTCTGCCCGCAAATGCCAACATCAACTACAAGCCTTACATGTTCCGCGTGTTCGTTGTCAGCGAGAGCGGTAAGCTACGTGGCTACAGGTGGAGGCCTGAGCCCGGCGTGGATCCCGACAACACCGGCACGCCCGGTTCGGGTGCCGAGTACGATCCCGACCAGAGTCACTACGTATGGTGCGTTTGGGACGAGCCCACCGATGGCTTCGAGTTCCAGAAGACCAAGAGCGACACCTGGGCCGACAACATGATCTTCGCCGCTCTTGACAACATCAGCGACCTGCAAGTGTTCGTTCGCTACTACTACCTGGTGGATGGCGACAACTCAACGATCATCGATCCCTCGAACTTGCGTGCTCCCAAGCGCGGTGACGGCAGCGGTATGGGTGCCGAGTCGCCCGGCAGCAGCCCCGGCATCAGCACCGGTATCATCGAGAAGTGGTACGATCTGAACCACGGTGAGATCGTTTCCAAGACCTATGTCAACGCTCAGGGTATGAAGAGCGACAAGCCGTTCAAGGGCTTCAACATCGTCATCACCCGCTACAGCGATGGCACCAGCAGCACCACCAAGGTGATGCATTAAGCAAGACATTATACTTTGCTTAAAATGAGATGAATGAAAAAATAAGCATTTATTGAATAATAGCATTTTGACCACGTTATAACAAAATGCCGACATGGGGCCCGCAGTGACTGTGCGCCCCATGTTTTTTTAAATAATGTGTAGTGCTCGCTGGCGCTCGCAGATTAAAGGTTAAAGGTTAAGGGTTAATGAACTCGGATGGCATAAAACGTTTTTTTGATTTCTTGCGAGCCCAAACGAGCAATCCTAAAAATTCTTAGCGTCTTCGCGCCTTTGCGTGGAGTCCGTTCGCGGATGCCTCACTAATCACTAATCACTAATCACTGGTCTGCTCGCGCCAGCGAGCATCCCTGCGGATGCCAAAATCAGTTCAATCAGAGTAATTCGTAGTTTCAATATGAACGCGGATGCCAAAATCAGTTCAATCAGAATAATCCGTAGTTTCAATTTGAACGCGGATGCCAAAATCAGTTCAATCAGAATAATCCGTAGTTTCAATATGAACGCGGATGCCAAAATCAGTTCAATCAGAGTAATCCGTAGTTTCAAAAAGCGTAATCCGTAGTTTTATCGTAATCCTCCAACTTAAAATCTCAAACTAAAATCATGAAAAAATTTTGCTGTTTAAAAATTTAGCATTACTTTTGTAGCGAAATATCAAAGTGATTTCTTTTTTTCTTAATAGCACTCACCATAACCAAGGTTGAACCCCACCATAGCTATCCTTGAAAAAACGAAATCCCACAGGATACAACAAGCAAATACACAAGCTGGTACTATACATTATTTAATTACTAACTTTTTAACACCCAAGTATTATGAAAAAGACTAAAAACAATTTCATGTTTCTGGCAGCTGCGATGTTGTTGCTAGGAACCAGTGCCATCGCACAGGGTCAGGTAAAGGATGAGGGCTTTTTCTTCCCCAATTCAGCTTCCCCTACGCTGAATGCCCCCATGAGGGCCTCTGAAGCCACCCATGACTATGATTGGTATGCAGCCAAGACCTACACTTGGACCAACGCCAATGGTCAGACTCAGACCGCCAGCCTGGTGGACGAGGTGACCGATCCCTATCAGATGTTTGACATGCTCAAGTGGGTTTACACCAACCCCGAGATCCCTGGCATCAAGCACAGCGGCTTCACTAACTCGTCTGTTTACTATGGTGAGCAGTTCTATTATACTAGGCATGGCTTGCTTTTCTACTCCTACACCAAGACTGATCCGGGATGGGGCATTACCGATGTGACCGCCCCCAACGAGGACGGCCACACCCTGTTCCTGGTGAAGCTGAAAAACTACGCCACCGCTCCTGGTACAAGAACCGAGAGCAAGAGCGACCTGATTACCTACTTCAGGAACAACATCCAGTCCATCAAGTTGCTCACCGACGGCATGCGCGTCGGTAGCGGCAACAACCAGGGTACGATGTTCAACATTGAGGGTGAGTTTAACCGCTTCTTCATCATCGGTAAGGGTAAGACCTACTATTGCCCACCCCAACAAGATAGTGAGGCTTATGCTGGCGCACCCTATGCTCCCTTCTACAACATGTTTGAGGAGTACAGCCCCACCACAAACGACACTGGTGCCACCATCAACGACTTCTATGAGAAGATGAACGAGGGTGAGGTTTATCCCGTTATCCACGACTGTACATCAGTAATACACTTCGAGCACTACTTCTCGATGGCCGGCAAGAACAGCACCGAGGAGAAGTCGATGACCGGCATGATTATCTTTATTCCTGACAACCGTGGTGTCTATAATCAGCGTAACTACAGCCCGAGCCACCAGCCCGAGGTAGGTATGTACACCATCCTTCTCGATGCCAACGCCGCTCCCGCCGATCAAGAGCTGACCTACGACGTAACCCTCGACTGGACCTCGTCCCTCAACACCATTGTCAAGAGCGAGGTGCCCCAGACCTACACCGTCTATATCGTCATTACCGACGAGTTCGGTAACCAGTCCTACCAGTTGCTGACCAACACCACCGAGACCACCTACACCTATCAGGTGCCTCAGGAAGAGCACAGCTACACGATCAACTACATCGTGCACGGCTATGCCACCGAGAACGATGCCTTCGAGGCTTGGAGCAATATCGATGACGTGATTATCCCCGGCACCAACGACTTCCTGGGTCTGGTGGGCGACCACTACGAGAGCGACTTCGTGCCCGCCGAGGAGATGAACTACTACCGCAACTTCCTGTCACTGAAGAACGAGGACATGCTCAACGCACTCACCACCGAGCGCGTACAGGCCGGTGAGAACGAGTTCACGCTCTACCGCTTCGACACCGCTAACCCCGACGTGATGATCCCCGTTGCTCAGCTCAACCTCTCGGTTGCTGCAACCTTCGGCGGTGTGTTCTACAACATCGAGTATGAGAACCAGGAGCCCCTGGCCGGCTACAACGTGCCCATTACCACCAGCGGTGGCCTGAACACTGGCGCCAACAACGCCATCGACCTGTCGAGCATCCTCTTCGTTGACCAGTTCAACGAGTCGACGGCCACCAACGAGCATCCCAGCCTCTACGGCTACGTGCTGCTGCTCAACGACAGCGACAAGGGCACCAACACTGTCGAGGTTCCCGTGCTCAAGACCGCTTCGACCATCGACGGCTTCTACACCCTCGAGGAGATCATGGCCGACACCGAGCCCGAGCTGCTGCCCGGCGTGAAGAATGCCCTTATCGAGATGCCGCTGGTCAACAACCCCGCCATCTACTACTACACCATCCAGCGTGGTGACAATGCCGCTCCCACCGATACCATTTCTAGGCTGCAGCGCCGCACCGACGGTACCTTCAGGGAGATGAACAACCGCCTAGGTCACATGGGTGAGATTTATAATGAGGGCGACCACTACCTGTTCGACAACATAGTGCTCACCGGCGATTACAACGACTTCGCTTCCTATGTGCCCGTGATCTGGTCCTTCGGCACCGACCGCGTGAACCATGACGGCGAGAACAGCTACGGTAGCCCCATCTGGAAGAGCGGTGTGGCTGGCATCAGCGGACATGTGACCGGTACCAAGAGTTCGACCGTCAACGGTGAGTGGTTAGACGAGAACAACAAGAAGTGCGTCATCTATAATCCCACCATCAACGTCAACATGATCCCGCCCACCGAGGCCAACGTGGACTATGAGCCCTACATGTACCGCGTGTGGAGACTCTGTGACGACGTTCGCGGCTACACCATGAATGCCAACAACATCCCCGTCAACGATCCTACCGCACCGCGCAACGCCAAGGAGCTCATCATCGAGGAAATCACCAACGACTACTCCATCACCATCGGTGACGAGTGGGATCTCCTGGGATTCGGCGCTCTGGCCAACACCCAGATCAAGTTCCTCGTGCGCGTTTACTACAAGAAGGTTGACAACAACAGGGCCGAAGAGACCAACGACCAGATGTACTATGTGGTTGAGTCGACCCTCGAGTGGACCAACATCCCCACCAGCGTTAACGAGATCAATGTCGCCAACGAGGTGAGCAAGACCTATGTCAACGCTCAGGGTATCAAGAGCGACAAGCCCTTCAACGGCCTGAACATCGTTATCACCCGCTACAGCGACGGCACCGTTCGCACCACCAAGGTGATCAAGTAAGCCACTAACAGTCAACAACTGTCATACCTCAACGGAGGCGACCCCAGTGCGGGTCGCCTCCCTGTTTTTGTAGGGTCTCGCCTTCGCGTGGGGGCATCACCCCAATGGTATAGTTTTTCGTTTTTCGCTTAAAAGTGTTGCACATTCTATTTAATATGACTACCTTTGCAGCGTGAAATGGACCTCGCTAACATAAAGCGCTAAAAATGAACATTTTTTGTTTATTAACATATTTCATTAACTTCTAATTTATTCAAGTTTTTATGAAGAAATTATTTTCTCTCCTCACGTTAGCCCTGCTGACCATGTCGGCTTGGGCTCAGACGACTGTTAACTTCGATTTCACGTCAGGTTACGAGAATGCTCAAGAAGTAACCTCCGTTTATGATGAAGCTAACGGTGTGACGATCGCCTTTGCCAAGGGTACAGGCTCAAACGCTCCTGCATGGTACACCACTGGCCAAGCCGTTCGTGTTTATGCCGGCGGTACCATCACCGTATCTGCTGATCAGACCATTGTTGCCATTGAGTTCACCTTTGGTACCGGTGACAACACCAACGCTATCACCAGCGACCCTGCAGGCTATTCCGAGCCCAAGTGGACCGGCTCTGCCAACGAGGTAACCTTCACCGTAGGTGGTACCAGCAAGCACCGCCGCATTGCCGGCATTGCCGTTACTCTGAATGACGGAACTCCTATTACTCCCAAGGTTGATGCTCCCGTGTTCAACCCCAATGGTGGCCTTCTTACTCAGGAGAGCACCGCTGTAACAGTCAGCTGCGCTACCGAGAACTCTTCGATCCAGCTCTATCAGGTTGTTGACGGCGAGTTCGAGTATGTAAGTGACTTCTTCCCCAGCAATGGTGTTACCGAGGGTACTTTCTATGTAACTGAGACTTCGACTTATGCTGCCTATGCTTACAAGAATGGCATGGACAACAGCGACACGACCTACGTTTCCTTTACCAAGCCTGGTGCTTATGATTACGCTTACGACTTCGATGTAACTGCCGATACCCTTCCCGGTTACAACACCGAAGGCGCTACTCAGGGTGCATACACCATCACCAAGGATCGCGTCACCTTCAAGGTGAGCAATGGCCGCATCTCGAACTACACTCAGAATTCTACCGAGTACCATGAGTACCGCATCTTTAAGGATGCCAACATCAAGTTCTCGACCACCCACGGTAAAATCGTGAAGATTGAGTTCATCGGTTCTGAGGTCAGCGCTGACTATTCTCCTGAGATTGCCTTCGGCACTAACCAGGGTCTGACTTACGAAGGCATTAACGCTACTTGGATTGGCAACGCATCCGAAGTTACATTCACCGCTTCGGGCAAGCAGTGCCGTGCTCGCGAGATCATCGTCTATGTAGCAGGTGACGAGCCCAACCAGCCTGAAATCGTAGTTGCTGATCCCGTGTTCAACCCGGGTACCACCGGCTTTACCGGTAGCCAGGTTGTTAGTATCTCCTGCGAGACCGCTGGTGCTCAGATTTACTACGACATCAACGATGGTGGCTATCAGCTCTACACTGCTCCCTTCACTGTAACCGAGGACTCTACCGTAGTTAAGGCTTATGCCGAGCTCGAGGGTGTACAGAGTGCCGTTGTTACCGCCAAGTACTACAAGCGCGCTGAGGTTTCGACCCTTGCCGAGGCCAACGCCCTGCAGGATTACAAGGACTTCGTCTTCTACGGCAACGTAGTAGTTGTTTACCAGAATGGTGGTTACCTGTATGTTAAGGACAACACTGCCTATGGTCTGATTTACGGCCACGAGGTTGGTGAGTTCCAGGAGGGTGCTACCCTTGACGAGGAGTGGACTGCACAGTACCACCTGTTCCGCAAGCACATCAACGAGTATCAGTATCCCGCTGACCTCGTTGCTACCGATGCCGAGCTCGTTGAGATCGTTCCCACCGAGTATACCGAGGCTGCTATCGACACCACCAAGATCAACGAGCGCGTACTGGTTAAGGGTCTGACCCTGACCGCTGGCAATGATCCCAAGTATCTCTACACCGCTGACGGTATGGCCATCTACAACCAGTTCGGTATCGAGTATCCCACCGAGCTCGAGGGCAAGACCTTCGATGTTGAGGGTATGGTAAGCTACTACAACAATGCCGTACAGATTATGCCCATCGCTATCACCGAGGCTCAGGCTGCTGGCTTGGTTGGCGACGTGAACAACGACAACGTTGTGAACATCACCGACGTTACCACCCTGATCAGTGCTGTTATGACCGAGAACTTCGCTAATATCAACACTACCAATGCTGATTTGAACGGTGACAACATCATCAACATCACCGATGTTACCATGCTGATCAACAAGGTAATGGCTCAGTAATGAGATCTTGAAACAGTAACACGACACTAGTGTTACAACCTAAAAAGCAGGAACCCGTTGTTTGGGTTCCTGCTTTTTTTTCTTTAACCAATTAGACTAATCAGACCAATTAGTCCAATTCAACCGATTGATTGACCTGGAGATCGTCGAACAGCGACGGTTGCGGCAGCAGTTGGAAGGTGTGACGATAATAAGGCGAGGCCCTACAACGCAGACGCCTCCTCTACACTCTACACCATACTCTATACACCCTACACCCTGCTCGCGCCAGCGAGCACCTCCACCGCGAGCAACGCGAGCGAAATCCACTGCTCGCGCCAGCGAGCACCTCAGTCCAGATCGTCGAACAGCGACGGCTGCGGCAGCAATTGGAAGGTGTGGCGGTGATAAGGCGTGGCACCATATTGGGCGATGGCGGCACGGTGGTCGGGCGTGGGATAGCCCTTGTTGCGCGCCCAGCCATATTGCGGATATTCCTCGTCCAGGCGGCGCATCAACTCGTCACGATGCGTCTTGGCAAGAATCGAGGCAGCGGCGATGCTCAGCATCTTGCCGTCGCCCTTGACGATGGTTGTGTGGGGAATGTCATGGTAAGGGAAAAAACGGTTGCCGTCAACGAGGATGCCCTCGGGGCGCACGCTCAACTGGTCCAGGGCGCGATGCATCGCCGTGATCGAGGCGCGCAGGATGTTGATGCGGTCAATCTCCTCAGGAGAGACCATCGCCACGGCCCAGGCCACAGCCTCGCGCTCGATGACGGGTCGCAACTGCTCGCGCTGACGCTCGGTGAGCTGCTTGCTGTCGTTGATCAAGTCGTTGTGGAAGTCGGGAGGCAGTATGACGGCAGCGGCAGTCACGGGTCCGGCAAGGCAGCCTCGACCAGCCTCGTCACAACCGGCCTCGACACGTCCCGCTATCAAAAAACTCTGCAACATGCCTTGAAATGAAACACTATAGCCACTATAGTCACTATAGCCGCTATAACCTACGCTCGATCACGTAGTCAAAGATTTCTCGCAACTGATCCACGGTCTCGTGGGGCGAATAAGGCGACAGCACGTCGTTGGCCTCGGCACGCAGGCGCTCCATCGTCTCGTAGGCATACTCGATGCCGCCGGCACGCTTGGCGAAGTCAATCAGGCGGTCGATGTCCTCGCGGGTGAGCTCCTCTTTCTTGACCAGAGCCAGCATCTCGTCACACTCGGGCATATCGGTGCGACGCAAAGCGTAAATCAGCGGCAACGTCACCTTGCCTTCACGCAGGTCGTTACCCGTGGGCTTGCCGATGATGGGATCGTTGTAGTAGTCGAACGTGTCGTCCTTGATCTGGAAGCAGATGCCCAGCAGACGCGCATAACGGCGCAACTCGTCGATGATGGTCTGGGGAGCGTCGTTGGCATAGCCGCCCACCGCAGCACAGCACTCAAAGAGCGATGCCGTCTTGGCGCGGATAATCTCCATATAGGTGGCCTCGTCGATGTTGCGGTTGCGGGCGATGTCCACCTGGTCAATCTCGCCCAGCGACAAGTCACGACCCATATCGGCCAGCGCACTCAGGATGCGACCGTCGCCGGTTGCCACGCCACAGCGCAACGCGCCGGTGACAAAGAAGTCGCCCACGAGCACGGCCACATGGTTGCTCCACACATTGTTGATGGTGGGCAGCCCACGGCGCTCGGTGGCATCGTCGATGACATCATCGTGAATGAGCGAGGCATTGTGCAACATCTCCAGCGCGGCAGCCGCCTGCAATGCCTTGTCGTTGATGCCGCCAAAGAATTTGGAGCACAACAGCGTCACGATGGGCCGCAGCAACTTGCCCTTGATCTTGAGATAATTGGTTACGATGTTATTAGTCAACTCGCTGTCGCTCGTCAACGTCGAGATGATGATAGTGTTCATCGCGTCCAGTTCTGGGCGCAACTGCTCATGAATATGTTCTAACGTGATTGCCATTAGAGTGCAAAGGTAGCAATAATTATCGGGAGTACCACCATTTTTGAGAGCAATTTTTGTTAATTGATTTTTTCATTGCCATTCGCCTTCGCTCCCACCCTGCTTCATTTGCCTGATCCGGAAAAAATGACTATCTTTATCGCCTGTAAAAGAATCACGATTATGGAACCAACCAAGAAATTGCTGTTGCTTGATGCCTATGCCCTTATCTTCAGGGCTTTTTATGCCATGATACGCAATCCGCGTGTCACCTCGACCGGCATCGACACATCGGCCGTGTTCGGCTTTGTCAACACCCTGCAGGACCTGCTCAAGCGTGAGCAACCCAGCCACATCGCCGTGTGCTTCGACCCGCCAGGCGGCAAGACGTTCAGGCACGAGAACTACGAGCCCTACAAGGCCAACCGCGACAAGACGCCCGAGGGCATCCTCGTTGCCGTGCCCTACATCAAGCGCATCCTCGAGGCCTACCGCATCCCCATCTTTGAGGTCGAGGGCTTTGAGGCCGACGACGTCATCGGCACCCTGTCACATCAAGCCGAGCAGCAAGGCTTTTTCACCTATATGGTCACCGGCGACAAGGACTTCGGCCAATTGGTGACCCCCAACATCAAGGTCTATGACCCGCTCAAGAAGGAGATACTGGGCGTTGAGGAGGTCAATGCCAAATACGGCATCCAGGCACCCACTCAGCTCATCGATATCCTGGGACTCATGGGCGACAGTGCCGACAACATCCCCGGCTGCCCAGGCGTGGGCCCCAAGACCGCCGAGAAACTCATCCAGCAATTCGGCTCGATAGAGAACCTACTGGAGCACACCGACGAACTCAAGGGCGCTCAGCAGCAAAAGGTGAGAGACAATGCCGACCAGATTCGCATGTCCAAGTGGTTGGCAACCATCATCACCGATGTGCCTGTCACACTCGAAGCCGAGGCCCTCAAGCGTGAACCCGCCGATCTGGAAGCCCTGCGCAAGGTGTTCAGTGAGCTGGAATTCCGCACCCTCACCCAGCGCCTCATTGATGGCGGCGAAGCCAACTCCGGCCTCGACGCCGATGCCGTGACGCAAAGTCCCGTAACGCCTCCCGCCCAGGCAACTGCGGCAACTCCAGCAGCTCCTGCTGCCCAGGCAGCCCGTCCGGCCGCCGGTCGCCAGATGTCGCTCTTCGACCTCGACGAGCCCGAGATGCAACAAGCCCCCTCCGGCCGGTCGCTCGAGAACACCACCCACAATTACCGCCTCGTCACCTCTCCCGGCGAGTTGGCAACGCTCGTCAGCGAGTTGCAGAATCAGCCTCGTGTGGCTGTCAGCATGCTGGGCTCCGGCGATAATGCCATGCAGTTCAAAATCATGGGCATGGCGTTTTGCGCCACACCTCACAAGGCGACCTATGTCAAGTGTGACGACAGGCAGGAGATGTTGCAAGCGTTGGTACCGCTTTTCGGCGGCAAGGCCCGCATCGTGAGCAGCGATATCAAGCGGCTGATGGTGGTCATGAGCCAGCACGGCATCGCATTCACGGCTCCATACTACGACACCGCCGTCGCCCACTATCTGCTGCAGCCCGAGCGCGGACACTCCACGGCCGAAGTCGCCTACGAACTGCTGCACTACACCGCCATCAGTCCCGAGAGCCTGATGGGTCCCAAAGGACGCAACCAGCTCAAACCGACGCAATTATCGGCCGAGGCTCTCACGCAATGGGCCTGCGAGGCCGCCGACCTCACCCTGCAACTGCCCGACGTGCTCGACAAGGCTCTGGAGGAGCAAGGACTGACCAAATTGCTCACCGACATCGAGTTGCCGTTGATACCTGTGCTGGCTAGCATGGAACTGGCAGGAGCCCGCATCGACGTGAAAGCCCTGAAAGAGTACTCCGTCATGCTCACCGACCAGATGAACCGTCTGGACGAGGAATGCCACCGCTTGGCGGGCATTCCGTTCAACACAGCATCGCCGGCCCAAGTGGGAGAAGTGCTGTTCGACCACCTGAGAATCGACCCCAAGGCCAAGAAGACCAAGACGGGCCAATACAGCACCACCGAGGACATCCTGCTCAAGCTGCGCGACCGCCATCCCTTGGTGGACAAGATCTTGGAACTGAGGGGCATCCGCAAGCTCCTATCGACCTATGTCAATGCCCTGCCCGCCCTCATCAATCCCCAGACGGGTCGCATCCACACGACCTATAACCAGACGGTCACTGCTACAGGGCGCTTGTCCTCGACGAATCCCAACCTGCAGAACATCCCCGTTCGCACCGACGACGGCAAGGAAATTCGACGCGCATTCATCCCCGCCGACGGCAACGTGTTCTTCAGCGCCGATTATTCCCAGATCGAATTGCGGCTTGTCGCCGACCTGAGCCATGACAAAACCATGCTCGATGCCTTTGCCAACGGGCACGACATCCATGCTATCACCGCAGCGCGCATCTACCACAAACCGCTCGATCAGGTCACCGGCGACGAGCGTCGCAAGGCAAAGACGGCCAACTTCGGCATCCTGTACGGCATCAGCGCCTTCGGTCTGGCACAGCGGCTCAACATCCCGCGCGACGAGGCCAAGATGCTCATCGACGGCTATTACACCACCTTCCCGCAGGTGCGCGACTACATCGACCGCAGCATCGCCCAGGCGCGTGAAAAAGGCTATGTGACCACCTTATACGGCCGCCGTCGCATGCTGCCCGACATCAACTCCAGGAATGCCGTGGTCAGGAGCTTCAGCGAGCGCAACGCCATCAACGCGCCCATCCAGGGCACGGCCGCCGACGTCATCAAGCTCGCCATGGTGCGCATCTACCGCCGCTTCCAGGAGGAAGGTATCCAGTCCAAGATGATTCTACAGGTGCACGACGAACTCAACTTCGACGTCATCCCCAGCGAGCTCGACCGCGTCCAGCGCATCGTCATCGACGAGATGGAGGGCGTCTATCACGGCCAGGTGAAACTCACCGCAAGCCACGGCGCCGCCTCCAACTGGCTCGACGCCCACTAACCTCAACCCCGCCCCACCCTCCTGTAGAGGCGCAAAATCTTGCGCCTCCCTCTCGCCAGCCCCCTAAAAAACCGCCCCCGCCCTCCCCGTCCCGGTAGTGCGAGCCACCGGCTCGTAAAAAAGTCCCCGCAACTCCCGTCGATGTATTGCGAGCCACCGGCTCGTAAAAAAGCCCCCGCACTCCCGTCGATGTATTGCGAGCCACCGGCTCGTAAAAAAGCCCCCGCAACCCACGTCGATGTATTGCGAGCCTCCGGCTCGCTAAAAACCTCCATGAAGCAGCCCGTACACCCCCCCACATCACCGCTCCATTCCGTCCTCTCCATCCATCCCACTCAAATAAACTGAGCAATTTTTTGCTCAGTTAAAAAAAAAGCAGTACCTTTGCCGCGCTCAAATGAGATTCGGGGTGTAGCACAGTTGGTTAGCGCGCCACGTTCGGGACGTGGAGGCCGGAAGTTCGAGTCTTCTCACCCCGACTCAAGCAAGCGGCGACCGGAATAATCCGATCGCCGCTTTTCATTTGTCATCCATCATGTCAGCAAACGGCCTCTCCCTAAAATGGCCAACCGGGCGCTTGCCGACAATCCCGAGATGATTATTTCTTCAATTGAGGAAGGCCAGCTTGGAGATCTGAGGGCTTGATCACTATTTCGCGATAATCATCGTTGGTAGAGTAATGATAGACCAGATTAGTCCCTGTCTCAGCCACCGCCTTAAAATAGGCAATGCTATCGTCATTATCACAAGCCTCAGCCAGTGCGCCTAACAACGATTCCTTCAATGCACCATCGCCTCCATCCAGATTATCAAAGTTCTCTACCAGATATTTGTAAGTGACCGTATTAGCGTCTTCATCATATTCGACACTCGCATAAATCACTCCGTTGTCCAAATTCATGGGACAGCTTTCGTTATCTTCCTTTACGTCCTTTTTGATCAGCTCCTTTAAAGCAGCGGTGGGGTCTTCTTTTGCAGCTTTTGCGTCCGATGACACCGAAGATTTAACACAACCGGTCGAAGCAAAGCAAAGAACGGCCAAGAGGGCCAATACCACAAACCTCATTTCATGTCTCATAACTTTAATCATAATTCTAATCTTTAAATGGCATCTATGGCTCCACGATGCAGCTTGCTAGCAAGATTATCAAGACATAAAAGACAAACGGAGCCACCTAATCTCCACACCGTCATGTGAATGACTCAATGTCCAGGTCCACATTTCCAGTATATCGATATCGCGCTTTCTATTATGTCTGTCAATAGCCCCATCAGGTCTTATGACGATGCAAATTTAATTCATTTTTTCTACAGTATTACCGCAAACCGGCACAAATCAATATCATTATTCAGTTTAATGGTTATAAAACAATCATTCATCGGGCTTTCTTTTGCGCGTGGGCTTGTGTGGGCTTGCTATTATGAGAAAAAGGTGGTAACTTCGCAGTCATAAATGCGGACAACATGAAACAGAACAAAGTCACCGAATTGGACCTGCACGACGTTCCGCAGGTGTACCACAACCTGAAGTACAATGACGGCGAGATCTACTTCGCCGACAACATCACGTCCATCCCCGGGCTGATGAAACAGTTCAAAGTCAATTTCATCGCCTATGTCATGGTGCTTGAGGGGTCTTTGTCGCTGGAACTCAATGCCGTCCCCTATCACCTGGACAAGAACAGTTCGCTCATCGTCGACCGCAAGATGGTTATCGATAACGTGAGCCACAGCGACGACTTCCGATGCCTGATCTGCGCCATGAGCACCGATATCGGCTTCTCGTTCATCAACAAGAGTCTGATGAAGTCGGTGATGCACATCCTTTCTAACCCTGTCATCAAGATGGGTCAAGACGATATCGACCTGATGGTCAAGTACTACGACCTGCTCGTCTTCAAGATGGATCACCCCGAGATGAACTTCGGCCGGGAGACGATGAGGGACATCATCCGCTGCTTTGCCTATGACCTGTTGTCCAACATCAATCAGCACCTCAATAAGGACGGCGACGACATGCTGCGCCAGGGTGACCGCATCTTCCGCCGCTTCATGCTCATGCTGGCCGAGAACACCAATGCGAACCGCAGTGTCAAGTCCTATGCCAACGAACTGTGTGTTTCTCCCAAATACCTGACCAGCGTGTGCCGCAAGCACAGCGACTACACGCCCAGCGAACTCATCGCCACCGCCGTCATCAGCCGCATCAAGCAACTGCTGCTCTACAGCGACCTGGGCATCAAGGAAGTGGCTGCCGAAATGGGATTCGACAACCTGTCATTCTTCGGTAAATACGTTAAAAAGCACTTGGGACTTTCTCCCAACAACTATCGCAAGGCCAACAACTACGGCAAATAGTCTTCCCTAACGATCATTCATCGCTTCCAGCATCTGGGCGGCGGTAAGGCCTGTAACAGGGTGCCGCCATTCAGGGGCCAGCTGCATCATGGGCTTGAGAAAGAAGTCGCGCTCGGGCAGATGCGGGTGCGGCACCTGCAACTCGGGCTTGTCAATGACCATATCGTCGATGGCGACGATATCGATGTCCACCAGGCGGTCGATGTAGCCGCCGTGCTCGTCGCGGTGAGACGCACTGCCCAGGCCGCGCTCGATATCGTGGATGCGGTCGAGCATCTGCAGGGGTTCCAGGTCACTTTCCAGACTCATCCCCAGATTCATGAAACGGTGCTCACTCTCGAAACCCCACGGCTCACTCTCGACAATGCTCGAGACAGCGCATTCGCTGTTCCCCGCCACTAATGCAACGACGGCGCGATAGAGGTTATCGCGCCGTTCGCCCATGTTACTACCTATATTCAGGTAATATTTCATCTTTTACAAGGTCTTGTGAACCTCGATTTCCTCAAAGGCCTCGATGATGTCCATCTCTTGCAGGTCGTTGAACGACTTGAGGCTCAAACCGCAGTCAAAGCCGCTGGTAACCTCCTTGGCATCATCCTTGAAGCGCTTGAGCGAGGCCAGTTCGCCAGTGTGGATAACAATACCGTCGCGAATCACGCGCACCTTGCTGCCACGCTTGATCTTGCCCTCGACAACCATGGCGCCGGCGATGGTGCCCACCTTGCTGATGTGGTAAACCTGGCGCACCTCGGCGCTGCCGGTAACCTCCTCCTTGATGTCGGGCTGGAGCATACCTTCCATAGCACTCTTGACCTCCTCGATGGCGTCATAGATGATGGAATACAAACGGATGTCCACACCCTCCTGCTCGGCGGCGCGCTTGGCCGAAGCCGACGGACGCACCTGGAAACCGATGATGTAGGCGTCGCTGGCTGCTGCCAGGGTAACGTCGCTCTCGGTGATGGCACCCACAGCCTTGTGGATGACATTGACTTGAACCTCGGGGGTCGAGAGTTTGATGAGCGAGTCGCTCAGGGCCTCGATCGAGCCGTCCACATCACCCTTGACGATACAGTTGAGCTCATGGAACTCACCCAGCGCGCGACGACGACCGATGTCCTCGAGGCTCACACGATGCTGGGTGCGGCGGCTCTGCTCGCGCTGGAGCTGCTCGCGCTTGTTGGCAATCTGGCGGGCCTCCTGGTCGGTGTCCATCACATTAAACTTGTCACCTGCCGTGGGAGCACCGTTCAGACCCAGAATCAAAGCCGGGGTCGAAGGACCGCTCTCATCGATGCGCACGTTGCGCTCGTTGAACATGGCCTTCACCTTACCGAAGTGGGTACCGGCCAGCACAATGTCACCCACATGCAGGGTGCCGTTGTCGACCAGCACAGTAGCGATGTAGCCGCGGCCCTTGTCGAGCGACGACTCGATGATGGAACCCGTGGCCTTGCGGTTGGGGTTGGCCTTGAGGTCAAGCATATCGGCCTCGAGCAGCACCTTCTCCATCAGTTCTTCCACGCCGATACCCTTCTTGGCCGAGATATCCTGGCTCTGGTATTTGCCGCCCCAGTCTTCGACCAGGTAGTTAAGATTGGCGAGCTCCTCCTTGATTTTCTCGGGATTGGCGCTCGGCTTGTCAATCTTGTTGATAGCGAAGATGATGGGCACACCAGCCGCCGATGCGTGATTGAGCGCCTCGATGGTCTGGGGCATGACGCTGTCGTCGGCAGCGACAATGACGATAACGATATCGGTCACCTTGGCACCGCGGGCACGCATGGCGGTGAACGCCTCGTGACCAGGAGTGTCCAGGAACGTGATGCGACGGCCGTTGGCCAACTTCACGTTGTAGGCACCGATGTGCTGGGTAATACCACCGGCCTCACCGGCAATCACGTTAGAGTTGCGGATGTAGTCCAGCAACGACGTCTTACCGTGATCCACATGGCCCATGACGGTAACCACGGGAGAACGCTGAACGAGGTCTTCGGGACGGTCTTCCTCCTCGCTGATGGCCTCGGCAACCTCGGCACTGGTGTATTCGGTCTTGAAGCCGAATTCGTCGGCCACGATATTGATGGTCTCGGCATCGAGACGCTGGTTGATGCTCACCATCACGCCCAGATTCATACAAGTGGCGATAACCTTGTTGATGGGCACGTTCATCATCATAGCCAAGTCATTGGCCGTAACAAACTCGGTGAGTTTCAGCGTCTTGCTCTGAGCTGCTGCCAGTGCGGCCTCCTCGCGGGCCTCCTCACGGTGTTCCTCGCGCTTCTCGCGACGACGGGTTGCAGCGGCTTTCTTGTTGCTCTTGGCGGTCAGACGGGCCAGCGTCTCCTTCATCTGGCGCTGAACATCCTCCTCGCTCACTTCGGGACGCAGGGGCTTGCGGTTGCCCTTCTTGTCCTTGTTGCGCTTGCCGCCCTGGTCATCCTTGTTACCGCCGCGGTTCTTACCCTGCTGCGATGCAGTCTGGTTGCCGGCGCTCTCGATATCCACCTTCTCCTTGCCGATGCGTTTGCGCTTGCGCTTGCCTCCCTCGGCCTGAGCCTTGGCGATACGCTCGTTGCGTTTCTCCTCCTTGCTCTTCTTGCGGGGACGCGTCTGCTGGTTGAGCGAGGTGAGATCGACCTTGCCCACGACCTTGAGTTGCGGGCCGCTCACGCTCTCGGATACCGGCTTGAACACTTCGTCGCCACCCTCGGCGCTGTCGCTGACCTCCTCGGCGGGGGCAGGAACCTCCTCTTGCGGCTCGGGCTCAACTGCAACGACAGGCTCGGGAGCAGGCTCCTGGGCCGGAGTGGTGGTTTCTGCCACAACTTCGGGTTCGGGCTTCTCCTTGACCACCTTGGGTTGCTCGACCGTCTGCTCGGCCGGCTTTTCCTCAACCTTGGGTTCGGCAGGCTTCTCCTCGATGACTTCGGGAGCAGGCTCGGGCTTGACTACCGGCTTAGGTTTGCCGGCAGCCTCAAGGTCAATCTTCCCCAGCACTTTAGGTTTCTGACCAGGGATGACTGTCTTGATTTCGTGAGACTCCTTGGCCGCAGCAATCTGCTTGGCTTTCTCCTTCTGCCGCTCGGTGGCCATTTTGTCCGACTTGCTCTTGAGGTCCATGTCGGGCTTGAACTCCTTGACAAGCATCTCATAGACATCGTCCTCGATCTTCGCGTTGATGTTCGCGCTGATTTCGATGCCCTTCTTGTGAAGGAATTCCTCAATGGTCTGCCTACCCACGTTCAGGTCTTTGATGACTTTACTGATTTTTATCGCCATTATGTTGTTTTTTATCGGTTCGCTTTCGGCAATATGCTTTCGGCTGATATTTTTGTTTTTGTCGGTGAGATGTAATTGATGAATTAACTCGCTTTCAATATTGTGCCGCAGGTCGATTACTCCTCAAACTCGGCACGCAGGATGTTCAACAGGTTGTCCACCGTGTCCTCCTCCAGGTCGGCACGGTCGATGAGGTCCTGACGCGGCGTGCGCAGCACCGACTTGGCAGTGGCCAGACCCACGTTCTTGAGGGCTTCGATAACCCACTCGTCAACCTCGTCCTTGAACTCATCCAGGTAGATGTCCTCCTCGGTCTCCACATCGCGGTAAACGTCGATGCTGTAACCGGTAAGAATGCTTGCCAGCTTGATGTTCAAGCCGCCCTTACCGATGGCCAGCGACACCTCCTCGGGGCGCAGGAACACCTCGACGTGCTTGTTCTCCTCGTCCATGCGGATCGACGAGATCTTGGCGGGGCTCAGCGCGCGCTGGATGAGCAGCTGGGAGTTGGTCGTGTAGTTGATCACGTCGATGTTCTCGTTGCGCAGCTCGCGCACGATGCCATGGATGCGGGCTCCCTTCACACCCACGCAGGCGCCGACGGGGTCGATGCGGTCATCATAGCTCTCGACGGCGATCTTGGCACGTTCACCCGGAATGCGGGCCACGGCGCGGATGACAATCAGGCCGTCGTGAATCTCGGGCACCTCCTGCTCGAACAGGCGGCGCAGGAAGTTCTGGCTGGTACGCGAAACGATGATCTTGGGATTGTTGTTGGTGTTGTCCACCTTCTCGATCACGGCACGCACCACATCGCCCTTGCGGTAGATGTCGGTAGGAATCTGCTCCTCCTTGGGAAGCAGCAGCTCGTTCTTGTCATCGTCGAGCAGCAGCACCTCGCGCTTCCACACTTGATAGACCTCACCGGCAACCAGCTGACCTTCAAGGGCCTTGAACTTGTTGTAGATGGCATCCTTCTGCAGGTCCAGAATCTTGCTGGCCAGCGTCTGGCGCAGGTTCAGGATCGCACGACGGCCGAACTTGGCGAAGTCGATCTTGCGGGTGTGCTCCTCGCCCACCTCACAGTCGGGGTCGTCATCGGCCTGAGCGTCACTCAGCGAGATCTGCTTGTTGGGGTTCTCCACCTCACCATCTTCCACGACCTCCAGATTCTGATAGATCTCACAGTCACCCTTGTCGGGGTTCACGATCACGTCAAAGTTGTCGTCGTTGCCGAACATCTTGGACAGCACGCTGCGGAAAGACTCCTCGAGCACGCTGATCAATGTCGTCTTGTCGATGTCCTTGAGTTCCTTAAACTCGGCAAACTGCTCGGTCATGTTGACCGCTTCTTCTCTTTTAGCCATAATCTTTTTTGTCTTTAGCCATTACCTGTTAGCCGTTAGCTGTCGGCCGTCGATAATGCCGGCCTGTTGCTCATCGCTAATCGCAAAAGCTAGATTTTGATGATATTTTTAGTTTGTTTGATGTCACTGTAATTGAAGCGCTCTTGCTCCTCCACCAGCTCGGGGCGTTTCTTGCCCTCCAGCTTGCGTTTAACGGTCATGGTCAGGACGAAGCCCTCGTCATCGGCGTCGGCGATGACGCCCTTGAGCTTACGCCCGTCGGCTGTCAGCACCTCGACCTCATAACCGATATTCTTGCGGTACTGGCGAGGCAGCAGCAGCGGCGACGTGATGCCGTAGGAACCCACGGTCAACTCATAGTCCTCACCCTCGTCGCGGTCAAATGCTGCGAGCACCGCATCGTTGACAGCGATGCAATCGTCGATGGTGATGTCCTCGTCACTGTCCAGAGCCACATCAATCACGTTGTCCTTGCTCACCTTGAGGGTGACAAGATACATATTGGTGCCTTCAAGCGCCCCGTTAATCACTTTTTCCAGTTCCGTCTTGTCAATCATTCTATATTCTCATTTAATGGGTCACCAATCGTCATTCATGCAGGTCACAAGGCCCGAAACACGCCAATCGGCAACTCAAATTATAATAAAAACGAGGAAGCCCGATGCCCCCTCTCACGAATGCTGGCGCAAAAGTACTCTTTTTATCGCATACACGCAATATTTAATGTGTGAAACCCCCTCGAACAATATCATCATTCACAATATTTAACATTATTTAACCAAAAAAATACTCGCACTGCTCGCAAATTAGAGGTTATTATGCTCGCTGACGCGAGCAGGTTAGAGATTAGTGATTAGTGATTAGAGAGGCATCCGCCTGTAGGGCCTCGCCCTGGCGTGGCCGCAACCAGGGCCCCACGCTAAGACGCCAAGATTTTAAAAACAACTATAACAATATTGCATCCGCACTCCAGTTGGTCGGAATGCGGATGCAATTAGTTTCATTCGTTACAATTGAATG
>ONGE01000027.1 GCA_900317325.1 uncultured Prevotellaceae bacterium | reverse complement strand
GTGACCTATAAAGACACGACCTATAATACCTATTCGGGAGACATCTTTATACCGTATCACAACAACAACTATTTGATTGACGAGATAGGTGATTGCGCTTTTAAGGATTGTGAAGGGCTAACGACTATCGACATGGGATTTCTTAACAAAGTACTCCGCATCGATAGCTGCTCGTTCCAGAATTGCACGTCTCTTGATTCGGTCACGATATCCCATTGTCTGAATTATATCGGTGACAGAGCCTTCCAAAATTGTACACATCTAAGAACCATCACCTTATCCGACATGTTCTATTCCTCAGGGATAACACATGTTGGTGACGGGGCGTTCCAGAACTGTTATAGCTTGTCATCACTATCCTTGCCCAATCTGAGGTACATTGGCAGTCGGGCATTTAGGAGCTGCAGGGCATTCAAGTCATTTGCAATTCCCTCGACAGTCACCAGCGTTGGAGAAGCCGCCTTTAAGGGTTGCCACAGTCTGGATACGGTATATATCCAGGGATGTGATAGCATACCCATCGGTAAAAATGCATTTGCTGATTGTGGGTCCCTCAAAGTGATTATCTGCACGGCATTGATACCGCCTGTAGTTGACCAAGATTTAGGTCTCACGCCCGAACAAAAGGCAACCGTCAAGGTCATTGTGCCAAAGTTGGCTTTAGAAGCCTACCGCCAGGCACCTTACTGGAAAGACATGGCAGGCTTGAGGACGAGGACCTATGACTTTGAAGTGAACAATATCTATTACAACATCATTACCGACGATGAAGTTTGCATCACCTATAAAAGTACCAGCTACGGCTCATATACAGGCACTTATAGTGAACAAGTAGTCAACTTGTATGATGGGGGCAAAATTGAGAACTGGCGTGGCATGGCCATTCCTGATAAAGTCACCTTTGGAGGAAAAACATATCGCGTAACTGCCATCGGTGAGAACGCTTTCAGGAACTGCACAAGTATCAATCAAATTAAATGGGGTGGAGCCATACACAACGACATCAAAACGATTGGCAAAAACGCATTCAAGGGATGTGTCAACTTGAAGTCTGTTGATCTGCCTCCTGCCCTAGAAATAATAGGAGAGCATGCCTTTGAAGACTGCTCATACTTGTACCATATTAAGATACCTGAAACAGTGACTCAAATTCAGGATTACGCATTTCAAGGATGCTCAAAGATGTTCTTGTTATTGAACTATTCTGAAAACTTGACGATTGGTAAAGGAGCATTTCACAATGCTCATTTACACGGCCACAGGGAAATAAGTAGTATCGGCATCTCTTGTCCTACGTTAACTCCACCCATTCTTGTAGACAGTACAGCATTTGACCCGCATCATTATTCCAATACAAAAGTATCCGTGCTGCATTCATGGGAGAATGTTTTCCGGGCTGATGAGAACTGGAACCGCTTTGCTCATTACGAACCTCTAATTTATGATTTTGTGGATAATCATATTAACTATAGGATTGATAACGATAAAGAAGCAAGCATTGTAACTCATCAAGGTTGGCAAATGGACAATTTTGATATACCATCACAAGTCGATTTTTTAGGAAACACCTATACGGTAACAAACATTGAAGATCGAGCATTGGTTAGTTTAAATGGCAACCGTATCACTATCCCAAATACAGTGAAGCGAATTGGTGTGTATGCTTTCGCTAACTCACTAATTAATAGCATCACAATAGGAGACTCTGTAGAGGTCATTGGTTATGGTGCGTTTACCCAATCTGATGTAAAAGCAATTCATTTTCCTAAATCTGTCAAGGAAATCGGTGATTCAGCACTCCTTAATACCGCACGTCTTTTTGCTATCACAGTCGAGGAAGGTAATCCCGTCTATGATTCTCGCGAAGGCTGTAATGCTCTGATTGAAACTGCTACTAACCGACTAATTACAGGTAGCGCCTTATGCCAAATCCCTTCAAGCGTGACTTCGATAACAGATTTCGCTTTTTATGCAAATCAAGACCTGCAAGAGATTACTATTCCAGAGAGTATTAACAAGATCGGTGATTTTGTGTTCATGGGATGCAGCTCTCTGTCTAAAGTCACATTTAGTGAATCTCTCAACTCAATAGGTGGCTGTGCTTTCTGCTTTGACTGGAATTTGAACTCCGTTGTTATTCCTAATTCAGTTGATACGATTTGTAGTAATGCTTTCCTCTGGTGTGATAAATTGCAAAAAGTAATGCTTGGCTCAGGACTAAAATACATTGGCCATGATGCCTTTGCAGTATTCCAGTCGTCTGCAATGGATACGGTGGTTTGTCATACTATGACCCCGCCTGTTATGGAGAATCACTCCTGTTTTAATGGTTCCTACAACAGGGCGACGTTGCTTGTGCCGCAGGCTTCGCTGGAGTTGTACAAAAATGATCCGAACTGGGCGCAGTTCTATAAGATTGTGGCGGTTGAGTCATCGGGCATCGACGAGATTCCTGTAGATGATGGTACGCCCCGGGAGCGCTACAACTTGCAGGGGCTGCCCGTGGGTGACGACTACCGAGGCATCATCATCGAGAATGGCAGAAAAATCCTGAAGCCATAGAATAATTACAATCAGACATGAGGATGCTTCATGATGAAGGAGTCCAAGTGCATAGGTATTTCCTGAAACGCATTGATGCATCCTCATTTTCCTGATGTTAATCCCGTTTTTCAAAAACTTTTGAATAAATTAGGCTTCGTCTCAACAAATCTCAAATAAATTTGGTTTTGTGTTCGACTTGCACTAATTTTGAATTAATTAGGCTTCGTCTCAACAAATCTCAAATAAATTTGGTTTTGTGTTCGACTTGCACTAATTTTCTATACCTTTGCCACTGGACTTTAAAACGATACGGCTATGAAACGAATCACGACATTGCAATTGTTGGGCGTCATGCTCATGGCACTGGGCACGGCATTGCCGGCAAGTGCCCTGAAATTTATGGAAGACAGCATCTGTTACTCGACGATGTGGGATAAGCCAGGGGAGTTGGCGGTGATCTCGATGGGAAACTATGACTCCCAATTGGAGTACACCTACTACCATGGCGACCTGGTGATTCCCGCAAGTGTCACCCATGACAGCGTGACCTATAGCGTGACGCGCATCAATTATGATGCCTTTGAGGACTGTTATAACTTGACATCGGTGACGATACCCGCTACGGTGAATGACATCATGGGGCAGGGCACTTTTTATGGTACCGACCAGTTGCGCGGCTTTTATGTTGACGAGGATAATGCCTGGTACTGCGACATTGACGGCGTGCTGCTGAGCAAGGACAAGACTGTACTCTATATCTTTCCCAATGCTTATGCCTCCTCGACCTATGAGGTGCCCGACGGCGTGACGACGATTGATGACGGAGCGTTCAATAAGTGTAAGGGAATCACTACGGTCACGTTCCCGTCAAGCCTCACGTCTATCGGTTATTCGGCCTTCAGTTATTGCGATGGACTTGTTGAGATTACGGTCCCGCCCAGCGTGACCTCGATTGAGAGATACTCGTTTTCTCATTGTACTCATATACAGCGTGCCGACCTGCAATGCCGTGTCATCGGCCAGGAGATGTTGTCAGGATGTAGTGCCTTGGCCGAGGTGACGCTGGGTGACGGTGTGGTCAGTATTGGCGCTAATGCATTTAACAGGTGCACATCGTTGAAGAGTATCAATGTGCCAGCCAGCGTGACCAGCATTGGCTGGGGAGTGTTTAACAGTTGCGACTCGCTCTCGACGGCGACCATCGACTGCCCGACGGTGGGCCACGGAATGTTCTATAGTTGCCGTGGCTTGAAAGAGGTCAATCTGCTCAGCCACGTCCGGCAGATTAAAGGTCTTGCCTTCATGGATTGCCGTGCGCTGGAAACACTCAACATCGAGCCTGGCTTGACAACAATAGGCGACTCGACGTTTATGGGTTGCTTTGAACTGCAGGCGCTGGATTTGCCGTCAACGGTGCAGACTGTGGGCACCCATGCATTTGATTTATGCGGCAAGATGACAAGCCTCTCGCTCAACGAGGGCTTGACGTCGCTGGGTTATTTTACGTTCCACGATTGCTCATCGCTCAAGGAGATCACCTTCCCCTCAACGCTGACCAATATCACCACCACGGCGTTTGTGGGTTGCACGGGGCTTGAGGCGTTTCATGTGGCAGAAAGCAACCCGACATTCAGCGAGAAGGACGGCGTGGTCTTCAACAAGGCCGGCGACAAACTATGCTTCTATCCTAGTGCCCATGGCGACGAATATCAGATTCCCGAAGGCACCGTGACGGTGGACCGAGATGCCTTCAACGGTTGCAGCGGTCTGAAACAGGTCACATTCCCGTCATCGCTCACAACCATTGAGTATAATGCGTTCAATCATTGCACTGGACTGACTGCTATCGATTTGCCCGACAACGTGACATCGCTGGGCGGTTCGGCGTTCATGCGTTGCGAGGCACTTGAATCAGTCCACTTCGGCCGTGGTATCACTAGAATTTACGGCAGTGTGTTTGCCGCCTGTGGCCTGAAAAGTGTAGAGATACCCTCGACAGTGACCACGTTGGGCTGGGGAGCCTTTGATAACTGCACCCAGTTGACCGAGGTAAAGTTCCAGAAGCCGTGCCACATCAGCACCATTGGCTATAAAACCTTCTTTAATTGTACCAGCCTGACGCATTTTGAAATTCCTGAAAACGTCAAAACCATTGAAGACTGGGTGTTCTCGTTTTGCACCAATATGCATTCCATCACCTTGCCATCGACACTGACATCGATAGACAGGAGCGCCTTTTCTTGGTGCGAACAACTGGACACCGTCATTTGCATGCGGCGCACGCCATTTACCCTCGAAGACATGACTTTCACAACGGCTAGACATGCCACGCTCATGGTGCACCGTGCCAGCATCAAGAAATACCGCAATGCCAACGTATGGAAGCTGTTTAAACGCATTGTGGCGCTGGATGGAGATTATGACGTGAACGGCGACAACACCGTCAACATCGGTGATGTGAATGCCGTCGTGGATTATATCTTTGGCAACGATGCCGACCGTGATATTGGTGACATCAATAATGACGGTGAAGTCAACATCGCCGACATCAACGTAATAATAAATATGATTTTAACTCAAGATTAAATATGAACATGACTAAGAAACTGATGACCCTGCTGCTGGCGATGCTGGCATGCATGAGTGTAAGTGCTCAAGATACAGTGATTGACGAAACCTGTCCGCCCCAATTCCCTGGTGGCGATGCTGCGTTGATCAACTTCCTCAATGCAAATATCGTTTATCCGCAACAAGCGGCCCAGGATAAAGTTGAAGGAAAAGTCGTTGTGCAGTTTACGGTGAAGAAGACGGGAAAAATCGATGATGTCAAAGTGCTTCGTTCGGTGCACAAGGACCTGGATGACGAGGCCGTCAGGGTTGTCAAGATGATGCCCGACTTCATCCCGGCCAAACAGGATGGGGAACTCACCGACATGCCGTACACGATACCAGTGTCTTTCAAGCTGTTCGATGAGATGGAGCCGCTCACCGTGAGTGAAGGTTCCGATGTGCCCGATGACTTCGAGCCGCCGATGTTTCCTGGTGGCGAGAGAGCCCTGATGGAGTTCCTCAAAGAGAATGTCAAATACCCTCAGATGGCTGCCAAAAGAAAGGCCCAAGGCAGAGTCGTTATGACTTTTGTCGTTGACAAGACGGGTAAAACTTTTGTCGTTGACAAGACGGGTAAAGTGACTGAAATCAAGGTCGCCAAATCGGTGGATATTTATTTGGACACCGAAGCCATCCGCGTCTGCAAGTTGCTTCCCGATTTCATCCCAGCTCGTCAGAATGGTGAGCCCGTGAGCGTATGGTTCACCCTCCCCATCACATTCAAGTTGTAAATATCATATCGAAATCGTCTAGCCTGAAGTATAACATGAGTACGATAAAGAAACTGCTGACAACGATTCCATCATGACAGGTAACAGTTGGTCTGAATATAGCAAGGGCGTCAACGGTGACGGCGAGGTCAACATCGCCGACATCAATGCTTTGCTTGGCCGTATCTTTGACGAAAACTGACCACAACAGATAACAATTTTACAGCCCGTTATCGGGGGAAACTCTTCAAAAACTAGAAAATATGAAAAAAAGTCTATTGATCATAGCGGTACTGACATTGTTGATGCCCTGTGTGGTAGGGGCACAATCGCCACTCGAATTCATCAGTGACGCCGACAGAGCCGATATTGAACGTGCAGTCTATCTGATGGACAATGACAGCGCGGAGCAAGCTGTGACCATCCTGGACAGGCTCTGCAAGAAGTACTCAGACAATTATGCCATCCAGTATGAGCGGCTTTATGCCGTCTACAAGGCAGGCGATTACAAGCGTGTGGTGAAGGATGGCAAAGCGCTCTTGTCCAACCCCGATGTAGAGCCACAATGTTACCAGATGGTGGGCAATGCCTTGGATGTGATAGGCAAGACGGATGATGCAGTGAAAATGTATGACAAGGGACTTGAAAAGTTCCCTGAATCAGGTATCCTGCGTCTTGAAAAGGGGAACATCCACTATATGCACAAGCGGTATAATGAAGCGCTGACCGAATACACCCGGGGCATCGAAGCCGAACCCTCTTTTCCGTCCAACTACTATCGGGCGGCACTTCTTTATGCAGGCAGTACCGAACCGCTGTGGGCCATCATGTATGCCGAGGTAGTGCGAAACCTCATCCCCCAATCCGACCGTGCCGTTGAGATGAGCGAACTCATGAGTGGACTGTACCGCGAGAACATCAAGTGGAGCAGTGACACATCGGTCAATGTGACCCTGACACAAAACCATACCGTGACAATGGATAAAGACACCAGCAATATCGTCGTGCCTTTTGATCTGGCTTATGAACTTGCAGTGACAGCCAATGTGCCGCAAATCGGCAAATTTGACCGGATGAGCATTCGGCAAATGGCTGATCTCAGGCGCTATGCCATCGAATTTCTCGATTCGGTCATGCCCGGTTACTACGACGTATCACTCATTGATTTCCACAGGAGGCTCATCAAGTCGGACAACTGGCTGGCCTACAACATGTGGCTGCTGCACGAAGGCAATGAAGATGAATTCAGCGAATGGTATGAAACCGATGAGGGCAGCGGGCAGATGGAGCGGTTCATTAACTGGTACAATGCCAATCGATTCGTGCCAACATCGGATGCCCCGACTGTGGCAACCCGCACTTACAAGAAAAACAAGCTGAGTATTCCTCCCATCGACGAGGTTGAGACCGCCGACGGCTGCAAACGCCACAACGACGATGCCCTGAGAATAGCCAAATGGATAATCCACGATAATGAGGACGGAATTGGATATACAACCAAAACTGCTTTCCAATTTCTATTTATGTGGATGACCAATACACCTGATTTCAAGTTTGATGTCATCGGCAGTGACTTGCTTAATGAAGGTGGTGCTGAATTGACGATGGTTTATCTGGCCGCCATGATAGAGCATGGCATGGAGTTTAATGTCAATCAGACCGATGAGGCGATGTACTGCACGGTCATGCTGCAGGTAGTGGACTACTATAAGCGCCACAAGGACCGCATCGGCAGCAACGAGGTGCTGGAGAAATATGCATCCATGAGCGGCAGCAACTTGCGTGAGTCCTTCGCCAATCTATACAAGAACCGAGGCCAGTAGCGCTTAAGGTCTATACGACAAGGGACAAACCCAATGTTACAATAAAACCACAATATCAGTAA
Source organism: uncultured Prevotellaceae bacterium (assembly GCA_900317325.1). Classification (GTDB taxonomy): domain Bacteria; phylum Bacteroidota; class Bacteroidia; order Bacteroidales; family Muribaculaceae; genus Sodaliphilus. The sequence continues at coordinate 40,426 of ONGE01000027.1, read as the reverse complement.
ACATGATGAGAACACAATCCCAATATGTCATCTCCCAACCGCTCAGATGCTGGTTACTGTCGCTGGTCTTGCTGTCAGGCTGTTGCTTGGCCTCGTTGGCCCAAGACATGGTAACCGATTATCTCAATGTTGGAAAAACGCTCAAGTTTCAAGGCAAGAAGTTTGAGCTCAAGTGGTGTCAACATCCCATTGAGGCATATTATCTTCAGGAATGGCTGCCCAAGGGGGAGACGTTTGACAATTATGAGCAGATGTTGACGGTCTCGCTAGCCTTCACTGAGGTATTAACAGTTCGTGATGCTGTTGAAGCCAAGGTCCAGGAACTTGAAGAGCGCAAAAAGTCAGACAAATGCTGCAATTATCTCGTCTATGAGAGAGACGGAGAGTATGTCCTTGATTTCTTGGTAAGCGATGGGGCGGACGGCAAGCTGAATTGTGTAGAGGTTGACATCCATCACTACAAACCGGTAACCGTCAATGGCAAGAAAGCAGTACAGCTCAATTTCTATTCGCGCAGGGCATACGGTGACGACATCATCCCCTTCTTGGAATCCCTCAAGGATAAAAAAGAAGACTGGATCACCGAACTGACACAGATGAAAATCGTCTGTAAAATGAAATAGCATCACAATTATGATGGAAGTAAACACAACTGCGATATGAAACAGATTCTTTTATTTGCAACCCTTCTCATGGGTTCGCTTGCGATTCAGGCGCAATCGATTGAAGCCTTGCGTGACTCCATGGCGGCAGGCAACCTCAATAGCCAGGTTGATCTGGCTTTAAAATATATGTATGGTGAGGATGTAGAGCAAGACATCGATAAGGCGTTCTCTCTCATTAGGGATGCCGCAAACAAGGGTAACAGCAACGGAGAACTGTGGCTGGGATTGTGCTATCATTATGCCTCAGGTGTTGATCAAGACTTTGAAGAAGCTTTCCGTTGGTTCTCAAGATCGGCTCAAAAGGGCAACAAGTTAGCTATGGGATGCGTAGGACAAGCCTACGATTCAGGACAAGGAGTTGAGCAGGACCAGGCAATGGCCATCAAATACTATCAACAAGGAGCCGAAAATGGTGATGCCGTATCACAAGCGGCATTGGGCTTGCATTACTTAATGGGCCAAGGTATAGAGCAAGACTGGACGAAAGGATTTGTTTTATTGAAACTCGCTGCAGACCAAGGACACACAGACGCTATGCAGTGGTTGCCCTACTGCTATTTCAACGGATGGGGCACAGAGAAGAACAATCAAGAGGCAATCAATGTTCTGACACGACTAAAAGAAGAACAATTCGATGATGACGAGGATGCTCAACAGAATATTGATGACATGATTGCCACGATCAACAGGGGTGATACCTTGAGCGCATACGAGTTTCAATTCCGCATATTGCCGATCCGCCTCCTTCAAGGTTACGCTAATTTCGCGCTCGACGAAGATGAATTGATAGATTTAACTCAACTCCGTCTTGAATTAGGCTCGATGTTCATAAGTCACTACGAATGCGACCTGGACTCTCTATTCATCAGCACGCATCAAGTTGACGATTCCACCACGGTTCATGTCATTCACATGCCAGAGCCAAGCCGCCCGCCTTTGTGCAAGTATGCTGCCTTTGTGATAGACAAGAAGAACTGCCTGAGCCGTTACTATACACTGGAAAAGACCTATAATCTCTTTGGAGAATCTGGCGTTGCCGACCCCTATGTCGTGGGAGGTATGGCAATAGATGATGATGAAGTCAGTGAGGCATCGTCGGGCAGTGATTATCCCGATGGCTTCACCCACCACAATTACGGCTGGCTTGAGGGAGAGCCGACCGAAGAGAACTTTGTACGGACCATCCTGCACTTGTTTAAAGACAAGTGACAAAAACAGAATCACGATAAATTCCATTGATGCTATGAAACGATCGCTTCTGTTTATCTTCCTGACAGTAAGTCTAGCGGGCAGCATCGCCGCTCAAGACAATTGGTATGAACGATACCGCGAGTGCATCAATGACAGTAGCCTTGAGTATTCGCGACAGGTCATTGAGCAATGGGAACAGGCCGAGCCTGAATCCCCCGATGTGTATGCCGCTTGGTTCAACTATTATTTCAAGATGAGCCGGGATGAAGTCATGCAGATGACGCCCGTTCCTCCCGAGGATGGCAGGCAAGCTTTGGAATTTGAAGACAGCACGGGCGCACCAGTCTATATGTATCAGGTACAAGTGTTTAACGATTCACTTGTTGCAATCGCCAACGAGAAAATAGACAGGGCTATCAGCCTATATCCTGACAGGTTGGATTTGCCATTCGGTAAACTCGCCGCTCTCTTCAGTTTGGAGGACTACGATAGTGCGATGCCTGTGCTTCGTCAGGTGATAGAGCGTTCCCACCTCAATGGCAACCATTGGACTTGGACTCTTAATACCCCAGTAGGTGAGGATGGCGAAGCGATGTTCAAGTCGAGCATGCAAGACTATTTCAGCAGGCTATTTGACGCTGATCTTGACGGCGAGGCGATGCAACTTGTGGAATGGCTATTGCAATACTATCCCGATGAAGTCATGTTTCGCAGCGACAAGGCATCACTACTTGCCATAACAGGCAACAGTGATCAAGCATTGCCCTTGTTCCTCTCCATCCACAAGGACTACCCCGATGACAACATCGTGACCTCAAATATCGCCTATATCTATAAGACGATGGGAGATAAAAAGAATGCGCTGAAATTTTATCGCCTATTGTCCGAAAGCGGTGACGAAGAGATGGAAGAACTGGCCCGTCAAGCCATCAGTGAATTGACCACCAATGATTAGAATCCAATTGATGCTATGAAACGATTCATTTTATATGTAGCCATCATGTTCGGCTCGTTTATAGCCCAGGCGCAACCTGCCGTTGAATCCCATGATGTCACTGCGGGCATTACCGACTCGGTGCGCATCGTGCCCAATTTCTCTTTGGGCGACAGCCGTTCTTACCGTGCCACGGTAAAGACCGTAATGGCGAGGTCTGACTCATCATCGGTGGATTATCACATGAAAGTAGAATCGGTTGACAGTGACCACTACGGCATGTTCTTAATCCTTGATAATTTTGTTTACGACCAATCATACTACCCGGACTCGGAGCAGTTGGTTGAATTCTTTGGCACCGAGGGATTTCATTTCTACCTCAATCGCCATAGCCTGAAGGTGGACAGCATCGATTGTTCAAATTTGGTCATGCCATTGAAAGAGTACCTGATTAAACTATCGGCCGAGTTTGAGTCACATCTTGATCTGCCCTTTGAGGACACATTGTCACAAATAGAGAACGACAGGAATAATGGGCTTTACAGAATGGCATCAGATCTTTTGAGTGAAATCATTAAAACCTGGGCCGACCAGTACGGTCGCACCTATGCCATGGGCTGCTCCCGGTGGATTGAAACCGATGAAGACCTTGAGACCATAGAGGTTGAAGATATTGATGCCGCCAATGAAGATGAGGAACTGCCCGAAGGTGAGGACGAAGAGATGCTCGATTTGTCTTCGAAAGAGATTCATCAGGCATTTGCGCACATCAACGAGGACGGAACTTTCTTTTTCAAGGAAAAAATCTCGTGGGAATCATTTGTGTTGGACAACTGGTTTGAGCATCAAGAGGCATCATTCGACGCCAACGGTTGGCCAATAGAGATAACAAGCACAATCACAATGGGAGATACCTCTATTTCTATCCATTGGCAACTGATTGAAGAGAATGACTGACGATGTGATCATATGGATTCTTTCGTCGGTATGTATCGTATCGATTCTTGCAGAATGGCTATTAGTTAGCTATAGAAAGAGCGCATTTAACGCGATTGTGTTTTTATGCTATTCTTTACCTTTGTATTATTTGATGTATTATAGAGGATCTGGCGGCGCTGCTTTTACTTGGTGGTTTTATCTTGTAATAATATCATCAGTTCATATACTGATTTTGATATTACAGATCATAATCAGATTATGGAAAAAGAACAGATAGAAAAAGACTGCAGATGAAACTGATTCTCAAAATAGTTCTCACTGAGTTGATACTGTGCTTTATCTACATGCTTGTGGTTAGCATAGTTAATGGTTGCATTCCGTTTTTGGTTCGCGGATATGAACCGGGAGCGACAACAATCTTCGGGCTGGCTGTATTGTTCGCGGCTCAGTTCGTCAGTTTGATATTATTGGGCTATTTAAAACCACTATGGTTGGGAGTCGTTCCCGCTGCACTCATAGTATGGTATTGGATAAACGCAATGCCGGGTATGCCTCACCGCTCATGGGCGTTCATGGCATTATCACTGGCACTTTTTGCAATACACTTTTATGTCATGAAAAGAATCCTGCGAGAGTAACATAAGCTTTCAAAGAAATATTGGTTATCTTTGCAGTGATATATACACTAGTTTATTTAATGATTCTTGGCGAATGATAGATTATCTCTTTTATTGTTATGATGTAAGGATAAAGAGGCTAGAGAGGAAATACCGTAACAAAAAATGGGCTTATATTAAAGTTGATTCGGGAGGCTCCTATGTTGCAATACTGCTTTCTATTCTTCTTTTTCCCATTATTGCATCAATAACTGGATTATTAATTGGATTATTTAGTGATGTCTTGAAACAGACTTCAATACTATTCATAATACTTCCAATGATTTCATTCGTTGTAATGGATCATTATTTCAATAAAAAAGAATTCCGTCAACGTGTCTATAGGAAGTATAAAAGCAAAGACATCTACATTCTACCCCTGTGGATTTTATATTCGATGTACTTTGTCTGTTCGGGTTTATGTATTCTACAAATACCATTATTAGATAAAATTTTGGATCCGATATAAGGAAGCAAGCATATCAAAAAGCAGTAGTTTGGATAGCTCTATTGACGGGTATTGCGTGCTTCTTTGCACCGCTTTTGCAGTGGGTTGATGGTTTTTTGGTTTGTTGAATAAGTGAAAAAATTAAGAATCTGAATATATGAAACGATTTCTTTTGATATTCATTATGGCTGGCGTCCTCGTGGGTAATCTTGCGGCACAGGAGCAATTTGATTCACTCTCTTATGCGATGGGTGATTACTTTACGCGTATCGTTCTGGATAGCCAGGATAAGAAGACACAACAGATAAAGAGTGATCGTGAGGAGTACATTCGAGGCTTCAGTGACGGGCTGAATCTCTATAGGCAGGAGAGGACAGCGGCCAATTCCTATTATGATGGTCAGCAGATGGGCCTATTTTTCCTGATGAGCATCAATTTTGAGCAAATTGAGGAAAAGGATCAGCCCCATTTGGACTGCCTGATCGAAGGCCTGCGCAAAGTGGCCGACAATACCGTTGTCCTACCAAAGGACACAATCGGTGCCCATCATTTATTGTTAGACCTTGACGATGAGGCCATGCTCTCGATGGTCGATGGAGACTCCTGCCGCATCGAGACGACAATGGGAATCTTCTTGGGGCTGCAGGCCTATAACCCGCTTCAACCATCCGACCGTGATCAGGGCGACTCCATTTCTATCGAGGATCAACAGGCCTTTGCTTGTGGCATGGCCGATGTGCTGGAAAGTTCAATCGCGACATCAACTTATGACATGGGCCGATTTGCGGCACTGTTCTATTTCATTGATAACATGAGAATGAAACAGTTGTTGGGCTTGAATTTCGATTACGATGCGATCATCGACGGTGCCCGTGGTGCCCTGGGATTGGAAGAGCGCAAAATGACGGTTGAAGAAGTGGAAATGTGCCTCACGCAGTATTATGCGGCACAATACGATGCCCAAGCGGCTGATGAACTTGATGATAGTGACGACATTGATGATGCCCTTCTCGAACAGGCTGTCAAAGACGCCATCGAGCAGGCTGAGGCCGAGCAAGCCTCTCAATACCCTGATGAAGGTAATTGAAACCTAATACATAACGAGATAATATGAGAACGATTTGTCTATTAGTGTGCGTTTTCGGTTTGGCCATGACGGCATGGTCGCAGAACCTGATGTTAAGCCAAGAGGAATCCGAGGACGAAATTGCGGTAGTGGGTTACTTCTGCAAGAACGACACGATGACCTACAGGCAGACGCACAACAAGTACAAGATTCAAGGAAACGACACTACAGTCAGCGAATCCTATGAGGAGGAATTCATGATAGTGGTGACTGACTCGACCAGCGACGGTTACAAGATGAAGTACATTCCGCTGAGCTTCACCCTCCATGATGCCGACACGGTCACCAGACTGATGACTAATGCCATGAGCCAGTTGATGCAGTCGGTCGTGTGCGAGTTCACAACCGATGAGTTGGGATTGCTCAAAAGCATCACCAACTGGCGCGAGATACGTGACCAACTCAAGAAGGGTGTAAAGGCCACATGCGACACGCTGTACGCGACCATCCCGGATATGGACAGCATCATGCCCCGAAAGTCGTTGGAAAACATCCTGTTGCTCCATTTCTCAACCGAGGAGGGCATCCGCAACTCATACGAGGAATTGGAGAATCTCTTCGGGCTGCACGGCTCCACGTTTGACCTCGGCGACAAGGAAGTAGATACCGAGGAACAAGGTTACCCCCAGCACATATCCGCCAGGATAGGCTACACCACCATCGAGGACGAGGAGGATGACTTCGACGGCGATTATGCCATCTCAACACTGTCAACTACGACAATTCCTGTCGAGGACGTTATGGACCTTGGCTTCGGCGCGCTGTCAATGATCCTAAAAATCGCGAAGCCCAATGGCGCTGAAGTCATTGTCAAAGAGTATTACGGGTTTTTCTTGAACGGATGGCCCAAAGAATACTATTTCGAGAAAGCGTTTGACCTGGGATTCGGCCAGAACATCGAGACCCGCTATATCGAGTGGATCTCCCGAAATTGGAACATCTTCATCCGCGAAGATGAACCAACCCAAAACAAAGACATCTGATTCCGCTATGAAAAAGAGAATACGTAAAAAGCTCCATGTGGGGGAATTCAAACAAACAGGTAACGTCATTTTCATCAATACTGACGGTAACGAGCAAACCGCTGAAACCATCCTGGAAATGTTCGAACCCGTGATTGAGAACCACTCGCTGACTGTTGCGGGAGGCGGTACTGGGAGAATCATCGTACCGTCAGGGATAGATGGTAAGCAAATTCCCCTATTAGCTGGTATCGTAGTTACAACCGTAGCAGAGGAATCATTCGATCCAGACCTAATGATGTTCTTGGTTTATGTCAAAGGTGCCTCCGAAGTGCCTCAAGAAGCGCTTGATGCCATCAAGGAAACTTTTGCCTGTGAAAAGTATGAACTGCAAATCGGCAAAAGAATGGATCTGTGGAATAATGATATTGGTTTAACGAACCATAAATAGCATTAAACATTTTTCTTGAAATATTTGCCTCGGAAACGCAGATGCATTCCGGGGCTTTTTCATCGGTAAGGAGGGAAACGCCCGTGATGGGCGATCCCTCCTTTGCTGTCTTTATGAAATGTTGACATTGTCCTGTCGCTACCACCTTTTACACCGCAAAGCTAGCGGGCATCGTGATACTGCAAGGCTGTACGGAGTTGCCTCGAAATAATCCACAATTTTTCCTGCGATAAAAATGGCCAGTCCTGCGGATGGATTTTTTCGGTCAAGCCTTGACAGACGTATCACTAGCAGCCCTTACTTGATTAGCACCGTAAAAAGGTTATACGCGACAACAGTCAGTCTTTACTTCACCATGATCGTTTTTCCTTTTACGATGTATAAACCATGGGGAAGTTTTCCGATTTCTGTGCTGTCGGCTATCTTGACTCCCTGAAGAGTGTAGATAGCGCTGTCGGTCATTTGTTCAGCCAAGATAGGTTTGATGCCGGATGTATCGTCTGTAATGATGGACATGGTCTGTCCTGCCCAACTCAACACTTCCCACTTCGACAGATCGTCAGATTCAAACGAGCCATTGACAACGAATTCTTCGTCGCCACCTTGCTCCTTGCACGAGACGTCGTCAAAGTAAACCATCCCTTCAATCTGTCCAAAACCAAACTGCAGCATGTCAATGGCGTAGCGTGCAGTAAAGGTCCATTGATACTCTGTGGCATTAGCTGTAAGATTATAATTTTCCAACGTCTGCAAGTCGTTGCTGCCTCCCCACTCGTTCTTGTTGCTGCTGGCATCCCATACTGCCCATAGAATGAGCGGCCCTCCATTGACTGCCTTGATGGTGGCCTTAATCGTGTAGGATTTTCCTATGGTCAGGGGGCGAGAGAGGCGGGTAATCAGTTCCTTGTCCCAATAGTTCTGTCCAGCCGTGCCGTTGTTTACGGCAAGGATATGGTTGTCGGCATTGTTACTGACCTCAACATTAATTCCAATAGACTTTGTGGCGCCAAGGAAATCGGTGTAGCTTGCCGTGACGGTTCCGCTCTTGGATTCTGTGCCCAGGAGCACACCGTCCACTATGTTGAAACCATTGCCAGTGAAAACGATTTCGTGTGAGAGGTTCTCGCGATGTCCATCCTTAAACACCCCCCAGACAGTCAGACGCTTTGAACCTCCTATGCGTATAGAAACATCTTCAGCATCTTCCAGATGGTCTATGCTATAGACATTGCGGAGAGCATCCGTCCAGGCATAACCGGTCGCAGCTTGTGCCTCTTTGCCCAGTACGCGCAGAGCCTCGTAGGCATAGCGCTTGCCCATGGTTCGATAGCCTTCGGCGGTGAAGTGCACCATGTCGTCGGCGCATGGGCAACCATTGGATGGAATAACATGGGCAGTAGGAATAACATCGGGCAACTGGGCGATGATGGCGTTATGAGCCGCACAGCCGCCGTTCATGTCAGCATTCACGGTCTCTCCGGCAAAGAGAGGAACGTCGGTGGCACTGAGGTTGAGGTCGCTGAGCAGTCGATCATAAACGGTCTTAACCTTCTGCAGCCATGCCTGCTGACCGTTGTTCGATTCTCCCTGATGCAGCACGATACCCTTGATGACACCCGACTGTTGTGCTATTTTTGCCATGTCCACCAATCGCTTGTAAGGATCATTGTTGTATGCCGCGAAGATGCTCTTCTGCCAGTCGGGAGCCGAAGCAACATAGTCGGCAACTTCCTCCTGCATGAATCCCTCAATGGCAACGCCCGACACAGCCACTGCTACCACGCCCACCTTTACGTTCTGTGGCAGAGCGGCAACCATGGTACGACCAAAGTAGTCGGTAACACCCAGTTTAGTGTTTTCGCGCACGATAGGAACGTCTGCTTTATACCATTGTCCCATGGTGCGGGCGGGGCGAGAGAAATTAGTGCACGCGAGTGTTTGAAAACGTGCATCCACGTTGGCGTCAACAGTCTCAGGTTCTGCCTGACCGTCCATGTTGGATTGTCCCAGGCAGAGATAGATGTAGAAGTTCGGATCAACCTCTGCCAATGCTTTTCCTGGCAACAATGCAGCCATAAGCGCAAGTGTAAAGAAAAGTTTTTTCATCGCCTTGTAATTTTATGATTTGTGATTTGGCTTTATGCATTGTGCAAAGGTAATTCATATATTCATGGTATGCAAACCTTTCTATTATGAATGAATGTGATTTAGAGGACATTCTACCATTCAATGATAGTTCAGAAGATGAAAGAAAGATAGCAATCAAAACAGATAAGTACCCAATGGCACCATAAATATTTGTGAGTATAGGAAACTACATTTCACATTTTCCTTATTCAAAGTATAGGAGAGAAACGCCCGTGATGGGCGATCCCTCCTTTGTTGTCTTTATGCACGGCCCTCTGCTTGGCGGGAGAGTCATGATACCGTGAAGCCGCATTGATGAAACAAAATGTCATCATTGCCCTTGCCGCCTGTCGCTCATGTACAATTCTTTCCAATGCAAAGTTAGTGTGGGCCGCCGCCCGTCAAGGCCAAGCCCAGTTGCCTCGAAATAATCCCTACTGGCACTCACGATGACTCCACTCATCTTGTGCCTCCACTACATTCCCTCCGCGCCCCGCTGTTTTCGCTGCGCTCAGGGGTATCGGTGCTGTGAGCCTTGGGCACACTCTAGCCTCTGTCGCCATTCTGCGCTCCCTTGCCTGCGCTTCACCGCCCATCGCCATCGCCAGAGCAAAAATCCAGCCTCGAAGCGAGTTCAAGGCACGATGTTGTCGCACAGTAATCAGCGGTATTGACGAGCATAAGCGCAACCGATACTGCGTGTCGGATGCGCTCACGCACGTCAGCATCATCACCGCACAATGCCAAAATCGTCCTGCATATAGCGCTTTTTAACCAAGTGATTTTCAGAAGCGCTCCGCAGGGCGGTAGGGGGATCCTGAGAGGGAAACAAAGGGGAAAAAATCCCTTTTCAACCCTTTAATAATTGATAATCAAGCATTTGATTTTTTCAATCCTTTACAAATCGTAATTTCGCGTAATTTTGTAAATGTTTTCGTTTGAACGGACTGAGAATTACACCTTAATTATACGGTAAAGAGAGAGAAGGGGAGGGTTGAATTCTTGTCCGTCAGAGCTTGTTATTCTTTTCTGGTATCTCGGCGCCATCTGTCGTGGAACTGCTCTCTGAAGACTTTGTCATTCCATTATCATGACATTGTTGTCATTGCTTTTTATCGTTTTGTTTTTATGACAACAGTATGACAACGGATTGGATTTTGGTTAAAATAAAAACTGCTTAATTCGCTGTTTTATAGCGAATTAAGCAGTTATAGGTTGTGGAGCATAGCGGACTCGAACCGCTTACCTCAACACTGCCAGTGTTGCGCTCTACCAGATGAGCTAATGCCCCGAATTGCGGTTGCAAAGGTAATGCCATTTTTTGAACTGACAAATTTTTGGGCTAGTTTTTTGCAAAAAAATATTCTTGATGCCCTTTTATGGGGGATTTATGATCGAAAAAAGAATGCCAGTGACGTGAAAAATGGGAAAAAAACATCATTTCACTTTCAAAAAGCAAAATAATTGGGTCAATTTGGCCATAAATGCAAAAATAGTTGTACTTTTGCAACAAAAATTGGACAACTATGCCTTCGATGGAACTGAATGAACAACTGCAAAACCTGCTCCGCAAGTTTGAGATCTTGCGCCAGAGGTATGTTGCGCTCCAGAACGAGAACAAGGAGTTGAAAAGGTCTGTCGAGCGCCAGGAATTGGAGGTCGCAAAACTGGAAAAAGAATTAAGCCAGATGCGCATCGACAATGAATTCCTGAAAGTGGCTCATTCGGTCCCGCGTGATCCTGAAGCGGTATCACGCTACAAGAAACAGGTTGCCAAGATGGTGCGGGATATTGACCGGTGCATCAAACAATTGAACGCTTGACACGTGACTCTCTACCGTTATGGCCGACAATAATAAAGAAAAAATATGGATTCAACTCGCTGATGCGGCAAACCCGATTGCCTTGAGTATCAACCAAGGGGAGGAAGAAAGCTACCGCAAAGCCGAGGAACTTGTCAACACGTTGTGGCGCAAATGGATGAACCGTTTCAACGGGAAGTCTGAAGACGTGCTTGGCAGGGTTGCATTCCAGTTTGCACGCCTCTATCTTGAGGCGTACGGTGAAAACCGTCAGGTCAATGAATTCCTTACTGATTTAGACAAGCAATTAGATGCCCTCATCGGCGTCGAAGAGTGATTTTCACGCTTCAGGGACACTTGTCCCGTAATATCTGCTGATAGTTGTGCGTTTATCTGGCTCAAGCGATGCCAGTAACGTTGCAAAAGCGTGAGACATAATATATTAGTTGTAGAAATTAGGTTCCTGCACCACTTTAAGAGCAATGACACATCTTGTTGATTTTCAGCAATGTGCATTGTTTTGACAAGTGGCGCGTTTTGTTTAATATTTTATATTAATTTAATGAATATAGTTGTAATTCTTATCGTAGCCATCCTGGCGATGGCAATTGGATGTGGCATTGCATTGTATTTCTCTCGCAGGAATGCCAAGTCACAAGCCAACGAAATTATCGAAAAGGCCCGCCTTGAAGCTGAAGTGCTCAAGAACAACGAGGTGATGAAGGGCAAAGAGGCCGGAATGTCGATTAAAAGCGCTGCCGAAAAAGAAGCCAATGCGCGCTTGTCTAAGGTTCAGACCAGCGAAGCCAAGCTGAAACAGCGCGAGATGTCACTCAACCAGCAGCAGGGCGAACTCAAGCGCCGCAGCAACGAGGTGGACAACTTGAAGGTGAATGTGGAAAATCAGATGGCCTTGCTCGATCAACGCAAGAACGAGGTTGACAAGATGGAGAAAAGCGTGCGCGACACATTGGAGCACGTGAGCGGCTTGTCGGCCGAGGAGGCAAAGGAAAAGCTCATCGAGTCACTCAAGGACGAGGCTAAGACCAATGCTGCCAGCTATATAAACGACATCATGGATGATGCCAAGATGACGGCCAACAAGGAGGCCAAGCGCATCATCATCGAGACCATCCAGCGTGTGGCCACCGAGACCGCCGTCGAGAATGCCGTGACCGTATTCCATATCGACAACGACGAGATCAAGGGCCGCATCATCGGTCGTGAAGGTCGCAATATCCGCGCCCTGGAGGCTGCCACCGGCGTCGAGATTGTTGTAGACGACACCCCCGAGGCAATCGTCCTTTCGGGCTTCGACCCCGTTCGTCGTGAGATTGCACGCTTGGCTCTGCATCAGCTCGTTAGTGACGGTCGCATCCATCCTGCCCGCATCGAGGAAGTGGTTGCCAAGGTTCGTCGTCAGGTCGAGGAAGAGGTCATCGAGACCGGTAAACGCACTGCCATTGACATGGGTATCCACGGCTTGCATCCCGAGCTCATCCGCCTCATCGGCAAGATGAAGTATCGTTCCAGTTATGGCCAAAACCTGTTGCAACACTCTCGCGAGACCGCTAACCTGTGTGCCATCATGGCCAGTGAGCTGGGCCTGAATCCCAAGAAGGCCCGTCGTGCAGGTCTGTTGCATGACATCGGCAAGGTGCCCGATGATGAGCCCGAACTGCCGCATGCACAGTTAGGTATGAAGTTGGCCGAGAAATATAAGGAGAAAGCCGACATCTGCAACGCTATCGGTGCCCACCACGACGAGGAGGAGGCTACTAGCCTGTATGCTCCCATCGTACAAGTGTGTGACGCCATCAGCGGTGCACGACCCGGTGCACGCCGCGAGATTGTCGAGGCCTACATCAAGCGCCTTAATGACCTTGAGCACTTAGCGCTGTCCTATCCCGGCGTCGTGAAGACCTATGCCATCCAGGCTGGTCGCGAGCTGCGCGTTATCGTAGGTGCCGACAAGATCACCGACGAAGAGACCGAGAAACTGTCGAACGAGATCGCACAGAAGATCCAGGACGAGATGACTTATCCCGGACAGGTGCGTATCACCGTCATTCGCGAAACACGCGCTGTCAGCTACGCCAAATAATAGTTGCGTACCACAATGGACGAGAATAACATCATCCCTGGCGATGTGAATGAGGCTGCTGCACCCGTGGTGAAATGCGATGCAGGGGCTTGCAGCGGTGGGTGCTGTGACAGCAACGTGGGACGTTGCAACCTCATCAGTACCAACTGGCTTGATGATGTGCCTGACAATGATTTTGAGATTGTCGAGGTACTCTTCAAGAACACCCGTCGCGGCTTTTACCGTAACAGCACGCACATTCCGCTCAAGCAGGGTGACTGGGTGGCCGTGGAGGCCAACCCGGGACATGATATCGGTCGCGTGGGGCTGACGGGCCGTCTGGTCAAGTGCCAGATGAAACGCGTGAACCTGCGCAAGGACACTGAATTCCTGAGGGTGTTCCGTAAGGCAAAGCCTGCCGACATGGAACGCTACGAACAGGCCAAAGCCCGTGAGGAGGGCACGATGATTCGTTCGCGCAAAATCGCTGTGGACCTAGGTCTTAAGATGAAAATCGGTGACGTGGAGTACCAGGGCGACGGCAACAAGGCGATTTTCTATTACATCGCCGATGAGCGCGTGGACTTCCGCCAGCTTATCAAGGTGCTGGCCGATGTCTTCAGAATCCGTGTCGAGATGAAACAGATCGGTGCACGACAGGAAGCCGGTCGCATCGGTGGCATCGGCCCCTGCGGCAGGCCCTTGTGCTGTGCAACCTGGATGTCGAGTTTTGTTTCGGTTGCGACAAGTGCTGCGCGTTTTCAGGACATCTCTCTCAATCCCCAGAACCTGGCAGGCCAGTGCGCCAAGCTCAAGTGTTGCATCAACTTTGAGGTGAACACCTATGTGGAAGCTGTTCGCCAGTTACCGGCCAAGGATGTGCACCTTGAGACCAAGGATGCCACCTATTATTACTTCAAGGCCGATGCGCTGAAACGCGAAATCACCTATTCCACTGAGCGCAATGCTCCTGTAAACACTGTGACCTTGACCGCTGCACAAGCCTTCGAGATCATCGCTCTGAACAAGAACGGTGTGAAACCCGATGCCCTGAAGCCCGAAGACATCGGCAATAAGGCAAGCTCACCCTTTGGTGACTTGTTGAATCAGGACGCCATCAACCGCTTTGACAAAAAGAAGAAGAAAAAGAAGAAAAAGTCGAACAAGGCTCCTGATGGTAATGCCACGAACAAGGATGATGCGGCAAACGGTAAAGGCGAGAGACCGCAGCCAGTTTCCGACAACGGAAACGAAAACGGTGATACTGCAAGAGAAAGGCAGGATCGCAAGCATCGTCAGCCCAAGCCCAAACGCCCACAACAAGAGGGTGGAGGGCCGACTGGTAATGAGCGTCAGCATCATGATTCGAAACCTCAACGCCAGCGTCGTCAAGGCAAGACGTTCAGGCCTCGTGAAACCAAGAATAGCGATGTGGCTCAAAACGGCAATCCGCAAGGCAACAAGGGCGGCGGCAACGATTAAGATCAAATGCGCCAATCTTGAACGCATAACGGTGACAACGACAGTGCTTGTTGTCGCCGTCGTGCTCATTATGACCAGCTGCCAGCGAAAACCCGTGATGGCTCATGCGCGCTTCATGCACCTGCCCGCTCAAGGGTGGCAGCAAAGCTGTCCATTGACTTTCACTCCCGAGTATGATGACTCGGCTGCGACCTACAACCTGATACTTGCCATCCGCCACAACAACAGCTATCGCTATCGCAATCTGTCCCTTGCAGTGGACATCATTGCGGTTGACTCGGTGGTGGACAGGAGGATGGTGAACATGCAGTTGGCCGACGAATACGGCAATAGGGTTGGAGGCGGATTCGGGACACTCTATCAGGACACGGTTTTGCTATGTGGAGTGATTGATCCAAGCGAAGCAAGGTCGGTTGTCGTTTGGCAAGCGATGCACGAATGTGACACATTGACTGGATTGACTGATATCGGGTTGATTGTCAACCCGATATGACACATCGCTGAATCAAAGGCGAAAAAACATTTTGTCAATTCGTTAAATTTACATAATTTTGTCTCGTTAAAACTGTTATCATGAAGATAGATAAGGCCGAAGCCCGCCAAACGGGCATACAACTGCTCAAGTACGGAGTGATTGGCGTGTTGAACACGCTCATCACGCTTGTGGTCTTCTATCTGCTTAACACCAAGATGGGCCTGTCCTATGGTATTTCTAATGTCGTGGGATACATCTTCGGTGTCATCAACAGTTTCTTGTGGAACCGCAATTGGGTGTTCAAGACCAAGAACAACTTCAGTCGTGAATTGTTGCTGTTTGTCTGCGGCTTCCTCATCTGCCTGGCATTGCAATTGTGCGTGAGCTGGATTCTGCTCGAGGGCCTCGGCTGGAAGAATCTCCCCGACGACATCATTCCGTTCTTCCCGATGGAGAAGGCCGGCCAGAATATCGTGATGATCACCGCCATGGTGGTTTACACGCTCGCCAACTACGCTTACAACCGCTTCGTCACTTTCCGCGTCGATCCCAACGGCACACCAGGCAAGTGACCAGGTGCTATTCCTGCTACGTCATATAGATGTACCTCCTTACCGGCATAGTGGTCAAGGATGTGTGCAGTGTGTCATGTAGCAAACTTAGATTCATAAATCATCGAAGTGTCGAAAAAAAGTGCTAACTTTGCACTTCAAACAGAAAAACAACAGGAGACATCAACGAATGAAGACAATACGCAACTTCTGTATCGTGGCGCATATCGACCACGGCAAGAGCACGCTCGCCGATCGTTTGCTCGAGTACACCAATACCGTAGCCGGCAAAGACATGCAGGCTCAGGTGCTCGACGACATGGACCTGGAGCGAGAGCGTGGCATCACCATCAAGAGTCATGCCATCCAGATGGACTATATGAAGGATGGTGAGAAATACACGCTTAACCTGATCGACACTCCGGGACACGTGGACTTCTCTTATGAGGTTTCTCGTTCGATTGCCGCTTGCGAGGGCGCATTGCTTGTTGTGGATGCAACACAGGGTGTGCAGGCTCAGACCATCTCCAACTTGTACATGGCGATTGACAATGGCCTGGAAATCATTCCTGTAATCAATAAGATTGACATGGACAGCGCTCACCCTGATGAGGTGGAAGACGAAATTGTTGAGTTGCTGGGGTGCGATCCCAGTGACATCATTCGCTGCAGTGCGCGCACTGGTGAAGGTGTTCCCGCCATCCTTGATGCAATCGTTGACCGCATACCTGCTCCTGAGGGCGACCCCGATGCACCGTTGCAGGCCTTGATTTTTGACTCGGTGTTCAACTCTTTCAGGGGAATCATCGTTTATTTCAAGATTCTGAATGGCTCTATCGCCAAGGGGGATTTCGTGAAGTTTGTCAACACCGAGAAGGAGTATAACATCGATGAGCTGGGTGTGCTCAAACTGCGTCAGCAGCCTTGCACCCGTCTCTCGGCAGGTAATGTGGGGTACATCATTTCGGGCATCAAGAACTCGACCGAGGTCCGTGTGGGCGATACCATCACCCACGTTCAGCAACCCTGCGACAAAGCCATCGAAGGCTTCCAGGAAGTGAAACCGATGGTCTTTGCCGGTGTTTATCCTATTGACCCCGAGGATTTTGAGAATCTGCGAGCCTCGCTTGAGAAGCTGCAGCTCAATGATGCCGCATTGACCTTCACGCCCGAATCGTCGGTGGCACTGGGTTTTGGTTTCCGTTGCGGTTTCTTGGGCCTGCTGCACATGGAGATTGTCCAGGAGCGCCTGAGTCGCGAGTTCAACATGGAAGTCATCACGACAGTGCCCAACGTTTCCTATAAAGTCTATGACAAGAAAGGCGGCATGACCGAAGTCCACAATCCTGCCGGATTGCCCGACATCGCGGTCATCGAGAGGATTGAGGAGCCCTACATTCGCGCTTCGATCATCACTCAAAGCGAATTCATGGGCCCCATTATCACTCTGTGCCTTTCTAAGCGAGGTGAACTCGCCAATCAGGAATACATTTCGGGTAACCGCATGGAATTGACTTTTGACATCCCCCTGGGAGAAATTGTCATCGATTTCTATGATAAGCTGAAGAGCATCAGCAAGGGATACGCCTCATTTGATTATTATATCAACGGCTATCGTGAATCCAAGTTGATTAAACTCGACATCCTGCTTAACGGACAACCCGTTGACGCCCTGAGCACACTGACCCACGTAGATAATGCCGTGACGCTTGGCCGCCGCATGTGCGAAAAGCTCAAGGAGTTGATTCCGCGCCAGCAGTATGACATCGCTATCCAGGCTGCAATCGGTGCTAAGATCATTGCCCGCGAGACCGTCAAGCAGGTGCGCAAAGACGTGACAGCCAAGTGTTATGGTGGTGACGTGAGCCGTAAGCGCAAACTGCTCGAGAAACAGAAAGCCGGTAAAAAGCGCATGAAGCAAATCGGCACCGTGCAAGTGCCGCAAAAGGCTTTCCTGGCTGTGCTGAAGCTTGACTGATACCTTCGCCAGGAGTGGGGGAGAATAGCCATGGCCATTGATGAATTGCAACATATTGATCTCAATAATCCTGAGTTCCAGGACGCTTGGGATCTGATTCAGCACACCCATCGCTCATTGTTCCTGACCGGAAAAGCCGGAACCGGAAAAAGCACGTTCCTGAAATACATTCGTGACAACACCAAGAAAAAGACTGTAGTGCTTGCTCCCACAGGCATCGCAGCAGTCAATGTGGGTGGACAGACGATGCACTCGTTCTTCAAGATACCTTTCAAACCCATGCTGCCCGATGACCCCGACTATGCCAATCCGGCACGCATGCGCAAGATGTTGCGATACACCAAGGAGAAAGTGAAACTCATTCAGCAGCTTGAACTTATCATCATTGATGAGATTTCCATGGTGCGGGCCGATATCATCGATTTTGTGGACAGGGTTTTAAGGGTTTATTCAGGTAACATGCGTGAGCCCTTCGGCGGCAAGCAGTTGCTGCTCGTGGGTGACATTTTCCAGCTGGAGCCGGTTGTGACCCATGACACACGCGACATCCTCAGGCGATACTACAAGAACTTTTTCTTTTTTAATGCGCGGGCCTTTGAACTAATTAATCTGGTTTCCATCGAGTTGCGCAAGATTTACCGTCAGAGCGACAATGATTTCATCGCGCTACTGGATCGTGTGCGCATCAATCGTGCCACAGCAGCCGACATGGCCAGACTGAATCAACGATGCAATCCTGATTACCAAGAGGTTAAAGATGAATTCGCCATCACTCTTGCCACACGTCGCGACACGGTCGACTCCATCAATGACGAACACATGAAGGCATTGAAAACGCCCGAATTTGTCTTTGAGGGCGTCATCGAGGGAGATTTTCCCGAGAACAGCCTTCCCACTGCCTACCATCTCGCCCTTAAAGAGGAGGCTCAGGTCATTTTCATTCGCAACGACAAGGAGGGACGCTGGTGCAACGGCACCATCGGAAAAGTCACCCGCCTGAGCGATAACTCGGTAACCGTAGCTCTTGAAACCGGCGAAGAGATGCAGGTCGAACCGGAAGTATGGGAAAACATGCTTTATACCTATAATGAAAAGGAAAAGAAGGTCGAAGAAAAGGTTTTGGGGTCTTTCTCCCAGATTCCCATCAAACCGGCTTGGGCACTAACGGTTCATCGAAGCCAAGGACTAACTTTCAACCATGTCGTGATTGACTTTGCCGGTGGAGCATTCACTGGTGGGCAGACTTATGTGGCATTGTCACGCTGCACATCGTTGGAGGGCATCACATTGCTCAAGCCGCTGAGCGAACGCGATATCATTGTCAATCTGGCCGTTGTGGATTTCAGCAGACAGTTCAACAATCGCCAGCTCATCAATGAGGCGATGGAGCAAGAGCGAGCCAATCAGCTCTATCGCCGAGCTGTACATTCGTTTGACCATCAGGAGTTTGAAGATTGTGTTAATTATTTTGCCGAGGCAATGAAAATTAAAGACACGCTTCAGAACGAGGCAGTCAAGCGATTGATTTCCAGAAAATTAAACTCATTCAAGAAGAACATCCTAACCATTGAGCGCCTTAAGCAAGTGATTGAAAGTCAGAAGAAAACTTTGCAAAGCCTTGCCCTGGAATATGCATCAATGGGCGATCAAGCGTTGGGTATCGACGAGAGTGGGGTAGTGGGAGAGGGGAGTGCCCCTGCCTACGGCAAGCATCATCTCGATGACATCGCTATACGTTCGGCTCTGGCCAATTACAACAAGGCATTACGCATCATGCCCGAATGCGTAGAGGCGATGATAGGTAAAGCCCGGCTAATGATGACCATGGACCAACCGGAAAGTGCTGAAACCGAGCTGCAAAAGGCCATCAGCATAGACAAGAACAACTATCTGGCTCACATGACAATGGCCGAATTGATGGAGCAACAACATGACGTTCCTGAGGCCATCAAGGCATACAAAAGGGCTGCTAAAGCCGACAAGAAACAGCCCACACCACACGATCGGCTGGCCGATATCTATGAGAAAGTAGGTTTTGAAGACTTAGCCGATGAGGAGAAAGAAATCGCCGATCGTCTGCGCAAGGCCCTCTATAAAGCCAAAACTCGTAAAAGGAAAAAATAATGTGTTTTCATCAATCCCTCTGCCTGGCATGCAGCCAGGTGTCGAATCGATTGATGATCCATTTTGCCACATCGGGCCCTTGAGCGGCCATTCTCTCTAGCGAAGAGTAGGCCCGCTTAACCACCATGGGATCTTGATCTGCAGCAAGATGGTCAAGATAGTAGCTCATATAATAAGGTGTATACTCGGGATGCCCCTGAAAAGTGAACACATGATCATCGATTCTACATGCTTCATAACGGCAAAAATCACTTGTAGCCAATGTTGTGGCCCCGGCGGGCAATGCAACGACCTGATCGTGGTGATTATAAAGGAGTTGCAACTTGCCATCGGGGAAGAAGTCGAGCATTGATTGGTCAACAATGGATGATTGGCGGATTCCAGTTCCCCAGCCACCAGCATATTTCTCAACGTTGCCGCCAAGTGCCTGGGCAATCACTTGATGCCCGAAACAAACGCCGATGAGGAATACGCGTTGCGATACGGCTTCACGCACCCAATCTTGCAAATGTTCAATCCAGGGCAGGGGATCATAGGCCGAATACATGCAGCCGGGAATCAAATACAACTCGTGATGATTCAACGTCTGTGGCAATTCACCGTCCATCGTCATGAACACTCTGTAATGAACCTGAGCGATGTTCTTGAAAAGACTTTCAAACATTGAAAGATAACTCGGTATATCATCCGGTAATCTGCCGGGAAATGTGTCACAAAGCAACACATTTATTGTCAGCTGTCGTGTCGTAGTTTCCATATCTGCAAAGTTACTGAGAATTATCAATTATCATTCATGCCTCATCACATTATTTTCAGTTTGGTGGGGGATTTGAAGAGATAGGGGCTTTATATCCATTATCGTATTTTACATAATATCAATATTTATTTTATTAGGGCTATTTTTTCTATTATATGATTATTTCAAGAAATGGTCGCCAAAAGAGACATTCCTAGAACTGAGAATTCCTGGCAAGAATTAGAGATGAAATAAAACATTAAATTCTCATCGAGTTAAATCTTAGGAAAAACAGGTACAATTGGTAGCTGTCGCATAAAAGTTTTAATAATGTGAATCTCGCTTATGAAACTGATTAACTCCAGCAAACAGTCTTAGCCAAGTGGTCACACTCGTGCTGCACAACGCGCACCAGTTAGCACACGATGTCATTAATTTAATTCACAAAATCAGTATTTGCCCCGCAGAGTTTGTGATCCAACAGCTATATGATTGACTACAGATTTCAATCATTATTTATAGCGATGATCTGAGAATCAAGAACATGAAGAGTATTATTCTTGACACTAGACAGAAGCAGCATCACATCAAATTAAAACTAATGCAATTCATAAATGTAAATAACTAATTTACAATATAATATATCTTATAGCTTTGATTAAATATTTAATTAATTTCAAGTAATAAGCACAGTTCTGCTGATGAATCATCGTTTTATCGCTTGCTAGTTGGCTATAAATCAAATTATTATTAATATATTATAATTAGTATTTTCAACTAAATATTTAAGTTTGTTATCAAATAACCAGCTCTACCCTATTGTCAGGCATGATTAAAAAAAGCTATTTATCTATTATATAATAATAAGATTTTATTGTACTTTTGTGCAAATGCTTTTATTTCGTTACTGAAATGATAAAAACTCTACTCAAACAAGTCAAGCAATACAAAACAGCGTCGTTATTGGCGCCGCTCTTCATTATGCTAGAGGTGGTGCTTGACGTACTCATCCCTTATGTGACCGCCAAGCTCATTGATAATGGCATCAGCGCAGGCCACATGCCCAGTGTCTATAAATACGGACTGATCATGCTCGTCATGGCGTTCCTGAGCATGATGGCGGCTATCATGGCCGGTCGTTATGCTTCTTACGCATCATCGGGATTTGCCTGCAACCTGCGCGACGCGATGTACAAGAACATTCAACGTTTTGCCTTCGGTGACATCGACAAGTACAGCACTTCGGGCCTGGTAACACGCATGACGACCGATGTGACCAATCTGCAGAATGCTTATCAGCAAATCATCAGAACATCGGTGCGAGCACCTTTCAACCTGTTGTCGAGCATTGTCATGTGCTTTGTGATCAGCCCTGACTTGAGTCTTATCTTCATCATTGCGAGCGTAGTTCTTGGAGTAATTTTAGCGCTGATTATCAGCAAAGTATCTAAGATGTTCGCACTGGTTTTCAAGCAGTATGATGTGCTTAACAGCGTTGTGCAGGAGAATGTTTCAGGCATCAGGGTTGTTAAAGCGTTTGTGCGCGAGGATCACGAGAATGCCAAGTTCTGGAATGCCGCAAAGCGTCTGTTTGACCTCAACGTGAAAGCCGAGAGTCTGATGGCTCTGAACCGTCCCTTGATGAATATGGTGGTTTATGGCTGCATCATCGCCCTATCGTGGTTTGGAGCCCAGTTCATTGTGGGCGGAACACTCACCACGGGACAGTTGACATCCCTGTTCACTTATGTCATGACCATCTTGATGTCGCTGATGATGCTGAGCATGATTTTTGTAACAATTACTCAAAGTCTTGCTAGCGGACAGCGTGTGGCACAGGTAATTAACGAAATACCAGACATCGTCAATCCAGACAACGCATTGACCGAGATTCCTGATGGCTCCATCAATTTCAACCACGTCTTCTTTGCTTATAAAGGTGGCAGCGGAGAGTATGCGCTTAACGACATCGATCTGCACATTGCCAGTGGCGAATCGATTGGTATCATCGGCGGTACAGGAAGCGGCAAGTCATCGCTCATCAACCTGGTGAGTCGCCTGTATGACGTTTCTAAGGGCGAAGTGCTCATCGGGGGCAACAACGTGGATACCTACGATCTTGAAACACTGCGTAATAATGTGGCTGTGGTCTTACAGAAAAACGTGCTTTTTACCGGCACGATCATCGAGAACCTGCGTTGGGGAGATGAAAACGCCACACTGGAGCAATGTCGGCAGGCTTGTCGCGTGGCATGCGCCGACGAGTTCATCATGGAAATGCCCGACGGTTATGACACGCGCATCGAACAGGGCGGCACCAATGTGTCGGGCGGCCAAAAACAACGACTGTGCATTGCTCGGGCTCTGTTGAAGAAACCCAAGGTCATGGTGCTGGACGACAGCACCAGTGCGTGCGACAATACGACCGACGCCCGCATTCGCGCCGCTTTGCGTGACAATTTGCCCGAAATGACCAAGATCATCATTGCCCAACGCATCAGCAGCATCAAGGATTGTGACCGCATCCTTGTGCTCGATGACGGCAAGATGGCAGGTTTCGACAGCCATGACAATTTGTTGAAAACCTGCAAGATCTATCAGGAAATCTGTGCTATCCAAGAGGAAGCAGGTGGAGATTTTGACAAACCCCAAGACAACAGAAAGGAGGCCCAATCATGAGAATGCCAGGAGGACCCAACAACCGTCACGTCATTGTAGACACGACAGGAGTGAACAAGCGCAGCACCTTGTGGAGGCTTTTCAAGATTGTGATGAAGAACTACAAATTCTCGTTCCTTGCCGTAGCTGTGTGTATCGTTGTTACAGCCTGCACTACCCTCGCCTCTACCCTATTCACACGAACCCTCATCGACGACTATATCACGCCGATGATTGGTCAGGCTCATCCCGACTATGGTCCGCTGGCCGAAACGCTGCTCAAACTGGGCATTGTGCTTGCATTTGGCGCCTTGTGTTCCTACCTGCACAGCCGCCTGATGATCAACGTCACTCAAGGCACCATGCTGAAACTGCGCAAGGGCATGTTCGAGCACATGCAGACGCTGCCCATCAAGTACTTTGACACCCATGCCCACGGCAACGTGATGTCGGCTTACACCAATGATGTGGATACGCTGCGACAGATGATTTCCAACAGCCTGCCGCAAGCATTCAACTCACTCATCACCCTGGGAATCACCTTTGCCAGCATGATTGTCATGAGTGTTCCCATGACTATCCTGTCGATTGTCATGGCGCTGATCATGGCCTGGTCAACGACCTATCTCGGAAAGCGGTCTCGCAAGCATTTCCGCGTTCAGCAGCAGAAGCTGGCCGAAGTCAACGGCTTCATCGAGGAGATGATGACGGGACAAAAAGTCATTAAAGTCTTCTGCCACGAGAAGAAGGCCATCGAACAGTTTGAAGTAATCAACGAGGAATTGCGCAGCAACACCTATGATGCGAACCGCATCAGCAATATCGTCATGCCGGTCAACGGCAACCTCGGCCACTTGAGCTACGTGCTCATGGGCGTGCTCGGTGCCTCACTCATCATCAACGGGTACAGTGGCATGACACTGGGTACACTGGTGGCGTTCCTCACATTGAACAAGAGCTTTGCCCGTCCCATTGCCAGCATCAGCCAGGAGATCAACAGTGTACTGAATGCCTCGGTGGGCGCTGACCGCATTTTCAAGCTCATGGACGAGTCATCCGAGCCCGATGCAGGCAAGGTGCAGCTGGTTAATGCCAAACGCGGCGACGATGGCTTGTTGCACCCCTATAACCGGCACACAGGCATCTGGGCATGGAAGATTCCCCTGGAGGAAGGTAAGCTGCGATATGTCAAAGTGGCAGGTGGCGTCAAGTTTAATGATGTTGATTTCGGCTACAACGATGAGAAACAGGTGCTGTTTGACATCGACATCAATGCGATGCCCAACCAGAAAATCGCCTTTGTGGGTGGCACCGGAGCTGGCAAAACCACGATTACCAACCTCATCAACCGTTTCTACGACATCCAGGACGGCAAGGTGCTGCTCGACAACATCAGCATCAACGACATCAGCAAGAAAGACCTGCGTCACGGCTTGGGCATGGTACTGCAAGAGACCCATCTGTTTACCGGAACCGTGATGGACAACATCCGTTACGGACGGCTCGAAGCCACTGACCAAGAATGTATTGAGGCCGCTAAACTGGTCAATGCCGACAGCTTTATCCGTCGCTTGAGTGATGGTTACCAGACCATCCTCAATTCCGATGGCGGCAATCTGAGTCAAGGCGAGCGCCAGCTGCTGGCTATTGCACGAGCCGCAGTGGCCGATCCGCCTATCCTCATCCTCGACGAGGCGACCAGCAGTATCGATACCCGCACCGAGACACTCGTACAACGTGGCATGGACTCCCTGATGAAGGGACGCACAACCTTTGTCATCGCCCACCGTCTGTCAACGGTGCGCAACAGCGATTGCATCATTGTTCTGGAAAAAGGCCGCATCATCGAGCGCGGCACCCATGACGAGCTTCTCGCCCAGCACGGCAAGTATTACCAGCTGTACACTGGCGGCGAAATCTCGTAATATCAACCATTTGCGTTTACATACGGCGTGAAAAACTGTGTTTTCAGGTCGCAGACCTCTATTTGGGGTATGCGATATAGGGTTTGCGTCTTGTCAGCATTGACGGATTAGGGTGACACGCATGGCGTGGCAGTTGGCGCATTATTGCAGTATGACAGTTGTGAATTGACTTCTCCATAATCATGTTCATAATGTAATAATCAGTATTAATTAACTATATTTCAGTGAGTTGAATCAATCTTGCACTTATTTTCAGCTTGATATCAATCACCACAAAAACACTTCTTTTTTCTAAAATGGCAAATAATGTACCAAAAAACAATTATCTTTGCCATTAGAATGTTGATACAACGAATGCCGAGCATTACATTGGCGCTTGCGGCAATGGCCGTGAGCCTTGCTTTGTTGTGCAATTGTAGCGGCCGCAAGGAGATGAGCAATCAAGTGATCGTGCAAAACGAACTTTTCACCCTCACCGGTGATAGTATCATCGAAGATTCAATCTACGCTTGCGCCAAATCTGATTACATCGAGACCAATGTCAGTTTGGAGCGTCTTGACAGCCTCTATCGTCAAGTGGACAGTTCAAGGGTTCGTTTTGTACATGGCAAACAGTGGCGAAAGCGCAAGAACCGCCCGGTGATGATGCCCGAATACAAAAGCAATCAGCCCTTGATTGATGCACTGTATGACATGTCGGTTGACCACATTGCTGATGCTGTTGACAAGTCGGGACGTTTTGCGCCCACCCAAAACAACTACAGCCGCCTTTATTGCTCGATTTTCCTCTCTTTAGCTGCCCTCAAGCCCCACCAGTCGATGGCGACTCTGCGTTCAATCGTGGACCGCGACAGCATCATCATGCAGCGTGAAGGGCAATGGCCCGTGGTGAGTGACCACATCGGATGGGCGACTGCTGCATGGGAAGTCTATAAAACGACAGGAGATCGTGACTGGCTGGCCTACAGCTGCCATGTGATCGAGAAAACACTCAACATCAACAGCCAAGTGTTGTTTGACCAGGAAACCGGCCTGGTTCACGGTGCCGGCTATACCTCGTCAAGGCCCCTCGGCATTCGCCGCATGACCTGGATGGGTTATAACGACCTGTTTGCCTGCATGTCACTGGGCAACAACATCTTGACCGCCCATGCTTATGCCATTCTTGCTGACATGTGCGACGAATTGGGCATTGAAAACGATTACGAGAGCGATGCCCAGCACTTCAAGGATGCCATTAACCAGCACCTGTGGAATGAGGACAGGGGATTTTACAGCTCTTTCCTCTACGGTATGGCCTATCCCAAGCAATCTCCGCTCACCGATAACACGTCACAGGCCATGTGCGTATTGTGGGGCATTGCTGATGACAACCGAGCCGAGTTTCTTGTATCCAGCACCCCTGTGTCAAACCTCGGTGTCAATATCTCCTACCCTACTGCCAATCCCATTGAGCCTTATTTGTCCCATTCGTCGTGGGCAACGACACAAGCGTTATGGAACCTTGCTGCAGCTTATGTAGGAAATGAGAATGCCCTCAGGCGTGGCCTTGGAGCGCTATATCGTGCCCAAGCGCTGTACCAGTCGCGCGGCATTCACATGAAAGACGTGTCAACCGACTATCTCGGTACCAGTGCTTCAAATGCTGCAATGGTGTTGCGTGTGCTCATCGGAATGAACTTCAAGGCCGAGGGCATTGAATTCGCTCCATTGGTGCCAGAGTGTATGCCCGGGAAAAAGACATTCAAGGGCTTGAACTACCGCAAGGCTGTTCTCGACGTGACCATTCATGGCACAGGCAAAGACATCGCCTCAATCACCGATAACGGCAAACCTCTGGAGAGCGCCTTCCTGCCTAATGACATTGAAGGTAACCACCACATCGTCATCACGCTCAAGCAGGGCAACCGCGCCTCACAACATGTAACCATCCATCACAACGAAATCATCCTTCCTCCCACCCCGATGGTCACTTGGAGCAACGACAGTGGCCATATCGTGGATTATGTCCCGGGCACGCCTTATCTGCTCTCGGCCAATGGAAAGTTGAACGAATTGACCGACTCGGTATTCGCTTTGCCCGAAAAAGATGGTTTTACAGTTTATTCGGTCGAAATCGCCGGAAAATATGTGAATGGATTCATGTCCAAGCCTTTGCTGCATTTGGGCTTGACCCCGCAGATCGCCTTCTTCCCCGAAACCGTTGACGGGAAAACCACCATCAACGTGAGCGTTGCCGAGGGGGGTGACTACCTGATTGACGTGGGGTACCGCCCAACAGGATCGCTCGATGTTCGTCATTTGAGCGTCAACACTCATCCCATGGGAACGCTGGTCATGGCCAGCAACATCAGCCTAGATGCCCACAATGACTTGGCATACAGCAACATGGTGCGTGCTAAATTACTCAAAGGTAATAACACCATCGAATTCAAGCAGATCAGGCTTCCCAAGTCCTTCACCCCATGCGTACCTGTACATGTGAGGGTGGTTAAGTACTGATTTCCAACTGATATATCGTGCAAAAAGAGAGTAATTACTGAACTAAATATTTTTGATATGAAGATTAAGTTTATTCTGATGGTGGCATTGGCAGCCATCACGTTAACCGGCCAAGCCGATGAGGGTCGCTTGCTGCGTTTCCCCGGCACCAATGGCCATCAGGTGGCATTCAGCTATGCTGGTGACATCTATACCGTGCCCATTACTGGAGGCACGGCGCGTAAATTAACTTCACACAAAGGCTACGAGGCCTTTGCCCGCTTCTCGCCCGATGGGCAGACCATCGCATTCACGGGCCAGTACGACGGTAATACCGAGGTCTATGTGATGCCTGCCGAGGGTGGCGAACCGCGTCGCATCACGTTCACGGCGACCAATCCGCGTGACGATTGGGGTGACCGCATGGGTCCCAACAACATCACCATGACTTGGACTCCTGACGGCAAGGGTGTGATCTACCGCAACCGCATCAGCGACAGCTTCGACGGCAAACTGTGGTGCGCTCCCATCGACGGCGGAATGTCTCAGCAGTTGCCGTTGCCCGAGGGTGGCTTCTGCTGCTACAATGCTGACGGCACCAAATTGGCCTACAACCGCGTATTCCGCGAATTCCGTACGTGGAAATACTACAAGGGCGGTATGGCCGACGACATCTGGATTTATGACACCCAGGCCAAGACGGTGACTAACATCACCGACAACATCGCCCAGGATATCGACCCGATGTGGATCGGAGACGAGATTTACTTCATGAGCGACCGCGACAACCGCATGAACATCTTCGTGTATAACACCCGCACCGGCGCGACTCAAAAAGTGACCGATTTCACCGAGTATGACGTGAAATTTGCCAACTGTGGCGGTGGCAAAATCGTGTTTGAGAACGGGGGCTACCTCTATGTGCTTGACCCCGCGACCAAGCGCAGCGAGAAGATCACCATCTATCTCAACAGTGAGAACAACTTTGCCCGTGAAGAGCAGCGCAAGGTCAAGGAGTTCTTGACCGATGGAAGCTTGGCTCCTGACGGCAGCCGCATCGTTGTCAGCGCCCGTGGCGAGGTGTTTGACGTGCCCGCCAAGCATGGCGTCACCCGCAACATCACCCACACCCCCGGCGTGCATGAGCGCAACGCCGCATGGAGCCCCGACGGCAAGAATATCGCTTATATCAGCGACCAGACCGGCGAGACCGAGATTTGGGTGCGCCCCGTGAACAGCGATAAGGCCAAGCAATTGACCTTCGACAACGACACCTACATCCGCGACTTTGTATGGAGCCCCGACGGCAGCCAGATTGTATATACCGACCGCAAGAATCGCATGGTGATGCTTGATGTCAACAGCAAGACGAACACCAAGCGTGTCCTGCTCACCGATGAACTCGGCGAAATCCCCGCCCCCAGCTTCTCGCCCGACGGCAAGTGGCTCACTTATTATCGCCAGGGGAACAACGAGTACAGCGTGGTTTACCTGTACAATATCGCCGAGGGCAAGGAATACCCTGTCACCGACCGCTGGTATGACAGCAACTCGCCCGTCTTCAGCAGCGACGGCAAGTATCTGATCTTTGCTTCGGCCCGCGACTTCAACCCCATCTACAGCAACATCGAGTGGAACTTTGCCTACCGTGAGATGGAAGGCATCTATCTCGTGATGCTGGCCAAGGACACCCCCTCGCCCTTCCTTCCCAAGGACGACCAGGTGAATGCCGGTGGCGACAAGCCCAAGGATGCCGCCCCCGACGCTGCTAAGGACAAGAAAGCCAAGGGCGGCAAGGGCAAACCTCAAGCCGATCCTAACGCAGTGCGCATCGACATCGACGGCATCGCCGACCGCATCGTGAAGCTGCCGCTGGGTGCTGGCAGCTATGGCGGCTTTGTCAGCGACGGTAACTATCTGTGGTATAGCGGTCGCGGTGGCGTGCGTGTGTTTGATTTCAAGGAGCAGAAAGATGAAGTCGTTGCCGAGCGCGCCTATATGATGCCGTCGGCCGACATGAAATCTGCTGCCTACCTCAAGGGTGAAGATCTTTACATCACGGCATTGTCACCCCGCAAGGCCGACCTGAGCGAGGCTGTCAACCTCGATGACATGATTGCCACGGTCAACTACGACCAGGAGTGGAACCAGATCTTCAACGAGGCTTGGCGAGCTTATCGCGACGGCTTCTACCTCGAGAACATGCACGGTGTGGACTGGCAGGCGATGCACGACAAATATGCCGCCTTGCTGCCCTACGTCAAGAATCGTCTCGACCTCACCTACGTCATCGGTGGCATGATCGGTGAGTTGGCAGTAGGCCATGCCTATGTTGACGGTGGCGACCACATCGAGGCCGACCAGCATAACATCGGTATGCTGGGTGCCGAGTTGGAGCAGGTTGCCGGCGGTTATAAGATCAAGAAGATCCTGCGTGGCGCTCCCGATCGCGAGTCGTTGCGCTCACCGCTGCTGGAACCCGGCATGAACGTCCGCGAGGGCGATGTCATCACCGCTATCGACGGTGTGTCGGCAGCCGGTGTGAACAACATCTACACCCTCTTGCGCGACAAGGCCGGTGTCATGACCGAACTGACGCTTAACGATGGCCGCAAAGTCGTCGTCAAGCCCATTCAGGACGAGTATCCGCTTTATCACCATGAGTGGGTACAGCACAATATCGACTACGTGAGCGAAAAGACCGGTGGCCGCGTGGGCTATGTCTATATCCCTGACATGGGTCCCGAGGGCCTGCGTGAGTTCTCGCGCTACTTCTTTGCCCAGACCGACAAGGAGGCGCTCATCGTCGATGACCGTGGTAACGGAGGCGGCAACATCTCCCCGATGGTCATCGAGCGACTGCTGCGTCAGCCTTACCGCATGACCATGTATCGTGGCAGCAACTACAACGGTACGGTGCCCGAGCGCACGCTCTACGGTCCCAAGGTGCTGCTGGTCAACAAGTACAGCGCCAGCGACGGCGACCTCTTCCCCTGGAGCTTCAAGGAGAACAAGCTCGGTCCCGTCATCGGCACTCGTTCATGGGGCGGCATCGTGGGCATCAGCGGTTCCCTGCCCTATATGGACGGAACCGACATCCGCGTGCCTTTCTTCACCAACTACGATACCCGCGGCAACTGGATCGTAGAGAATCACGGCGTGGATCCTGACATCATCATCGACAACGACCCTGTGATGGAATTCAATGGCATCGACCAGCAGCTCGACAAGGCCATCGAGGTAATCCTTGAGCAACTCAAGGACCGCAAGCCCATGCCCAAGACTCCTGCGCCCCGCACCCTCAAAGACCTGGGCGTAGAATAATCCGTCTGGCATCTAAAACATTAAGCCTTGGAGACGAATGCGTTTCCAAGGCTTAATTATTGTGTCTTTATGGAAAGAATAGCTACCTTTGCAAAAAATGATTAAATCTTATGGCGATAAGAATAACGTTCATTATAGTGATTTTACTGTCACTGGGATTATTGGTTAGTTGTAATTCAGGCAATAGCAACAAGAATGCATCTGATAAGCCCTTTAAATTTGATCAAGCCTTGGCAGATTCATTGGGAAAAAAACATTTTGAGGCACTTGCCCTGGATAGCGCCGATAGGCATTGTGTCGATAAAGTCAATGAGTTTGCCTTCTCCTTATTGCATCAGATAGCTATAGACAAGGACAGCTCCTTTGTTGTGGCCCCTTTGAGTTTGGCCAGTGCGATTGCAGTCGCAGCTAATGGTGCAGTGGGCGCAGTTCGCGACAGTCTTGAGCAGGTGTTCGGTTCGATTATCAACGCCAATGCCTTTTATAAGAAGTATATGGCGGCCCTGCATCACAGTGAATATTCTGATTGTCTAATATTGAATTACCTGGCTGTCAACAAAGATGCTCCCATCTTAGACGCTTTCTCTCATGCGGTTTCCACTAGTTACAATGTCTGTGTCAAAAATCACGATTTTGCCTCAAAGAAAGCCGTTAATCAGATCAATGACTGGTTCCACGAGCAATCACTTGATGACAAGATTAGAGTGGTCGAAAAACTGGATCCGAAATCGTCACTTTGCTTGATTAACACCCTTGAATTTAATGCGTTATGGCCTCCCTTCAATGAGAAAAACACTCATTTAAAGGCTTTTGAAACCGCATGGGAAGAATATTTGAAGATTCCCATTATGCATAATTCAGAGGCATCTCTTCCATATGTTGACAGAGAAGAATTCCAGGCCGTTTCTATGCCATATTACGGCAGTTGCTATAGAATGCTGATTGTTTTGCCTAAAACTGAAAAACTGGCGCCATTCAGTCAAACGATGACTCTTGAATCATTCCACGAAATTCTCGATTCGTTAAAACCTGTTGGACTCATATTAAATCTGCCCCGTTTCAAGTGTGAAAGTGACTTCTTAATGATGAAATTATTAAAGAAATCGCTCCCCAGCGTTTTCAACCAAAAGAACGTATATTTTAATGCTATCGTTGATGATCCCTTCAATTCTCTCGAACTTAAAGAAATCGACCACAAGACTAGTATAGAAGTCAACGAAAAAGGGACAAAAGCCTTTAGTGTCACTGAAGAATCTTTCGTATCAATATCGATGAAGCCCGAATTTATAGCCAATCATCCATTCTTGTACTTTATTTATGATGAGGCAAGCCGTGCCATCCTGCTGATGGGAGAATTCTGCGGTGATGGCGCCATCTTCTAAGAAGGGAACAATAATGCTGACGACAACCTTGAGTAATAGCTAAAGCACAAAAGCATATCGCTTACTGCATTTACCGCCCCATTACTCGCTATCAAAGTAATAATGTAGGGATAGATATTAGCAGTGAAAATGTAAAATTTTTGGACACTTTTTGGAAAAAAGTCGAGGCAAGGTCCCTTTTATGGATAATGACTTGTTTCTCTTGTTGATACTCATTATCTTTGCCACAAACAATAATAAGTCTGGATTATGAAAAAGAAAGAATTTGAGAATCTCAGCAAGGATGAACTCTTTGAAAAGATCAAGGAAAAATATGCCCGAAAAGCGAAATATGATTTTGTTACTGGCATCGTCTTTGGTATATTGTGTTTAGTTAATGTGTATTTCTTGGGTGATTATACCTTTCCATCATTTTTAATGCCTATCATCTTATTGGTGATAGCTCTTGGTATGGTTTTGTTCTCTTTAATGGCTAAAAAGATAATGAAGGCCGAAAATGCAGAGGTATTATTGAGTCGGTATGATGCCTACACTAAAAAACTTGGCAAATGCACAAAAAAACTAGGCAAATTCCTCCCATTAATTGCCATTCTAGCCTTGTTCCTGATAGGTTATATGATTTACAATATGATAACAGAGATCAACATCGAGAGGTTTGGAGCAGTCCTGTTCTGGCTGATAATAGTATTCCTTGTGTTGTGTTTCCTTGTGTTGTGTTTTCTCTTCTTGTTTATGATGATGATTCTAGTGAAAGGAAATAATGCTAAACGTATTGGTCGGAAAGATGAGGCAATCGAGCGCCTGCGTGAACTCGTCAATAATGATCAACAAGACACCTTATAGAGTCCCGATTCAAATTCCGCACAAATGAATGAAACGATTAAGACTCGCATCTTAATCGTTTCATTCAACTTGTGGGATTCTTTCTCCGCTGCGCTTCGAAAGCGACCTGAAGGTCGATGGCGAACCCTGTGAATTGATGGCTTGGTGACGGCATCAAGGACGGTCGGGATGCACGAAGTGAATCGGGTCCGTCATAGGGTAACGGGACATTGATTTTCAGTGAGTTATAAACTACATTTTCTATCATTTTACGCAGCCACCGTCCCCATAGCGTCCTGGGACGAAAGCCTCGTAAGTCATTGAACCTTAGTTAATAAACCCTAATTATTATACACATTTTTATATCATAAACTGGCTATCCGAAACGGGATGTCAGATTACTAATTCTGATTCTGCCTTTTCTTCAAGCGTCTTTCGGATGAAGGCATTGATGGTGAGGCCAGCTTGTTTAGCAAGCATGGCAATTCTGCGGTGGATGGCTGGAGTAAGCCTTACATTCAAGGCACCCGAATAACTTTTATCCGGTTCGATGCCCTCATCGGCGCAATAAGCGAGGTAATCGTCCACGGCCTCATGAAATGCCTCGGTCAGTTCCTTCACACTCTCGCCCTCGAAGTTCACCAAACCGTTGATGCCCTCCACTTTTCCGTAGAAAACACCATCCTGTTCGCTAAAAGCGACTGAGCCTAAATAGCCCTTATAATTCATTGTATTCATAATGCTGCAAATGTAACTGAAAAATAGTTACCACCCGAATGCTATTGCAAAATTCTTGCCAAATGCTTTTTGTCATTAGATCAATGGCGCTGGACGAATATCAGCACCTTGTGAATAATCGCTTACTTTTGACCATATTCAACATAACAAGATAATGAATTACCATAAAATGACCATTTTGTTTTTTAAGCACTTGAAAAACAAATACTTTTATCATAAGGAATGACTATCAAATGCCTGTCGTTTTTCAATAATTAGTTGTATTTTTGCAAGCGAGAGTTAAGCCGTTTTTTCAAACTGAAAATTGTGACTTATATGAAACATGGTAGTTTTAATTTTGATACATTCGGGGCTATGAGAATAGTCCTTGTAGTGTTAATGGCTGTTGCATTGCCTTTCCTCCATATTTCATGCAACGATAAATCACGCTATAAAGAGAATGAAGTGATTCTTGAGATGTCTGACTACGTTGACCTGGGACTGCCTAGCGGCACGTTATGGGCCACTCGCAACGTGGGTGCAAGCCGTCCTGAGGAGTGTGGCGACTACTTCGCTTGGGGTGAGACTAAGCCCAATACGGTCTATAGCATTAGAACCTATAAGTGGTTCGAAGATTTTGACAGATGTGGTGTGGATTATGGATGTGGAATCTGGCATAGTGGTTATATATATAAAAAATACAATGATACAGACAACAAGATTGAACTGGATCCAGAGGACGATGCTGCCTATGTCAACTGGGGTTCGCAGTGGCGAATGCCATCGTTGGACCAGTTCAAAGAACAGGTTGAGAAATGCGCTTTGAAAGGGATAGAATATAACGGTGTTATTGGTATGTTAGTAACAGGGCCTAACGGGAAAATGTTGTTCTTGCCCGCCGCTGGCTTTCGTGATGGCGGCGAACTGTTTGAGGTGGTGAATCACGGTAACTATTGGTCGCGCACACTCGATACGTCCGAAAAAGACGAATGCGCATTCAATCTGAGATTCGTTCCAAGGAGTACAATATGGCACCATTGTTTCCCTCGCGCCAAGGGACTCACCGTTCGTCCTGTGCGTGTTTCTCAGAATTAGCGCAGCAGCGTCTTTCCAGATATAGTGCTGTTGATTATCTTTGTGGAGAATCAACAGCACTTTTATGTTTTTGTGTTTTTTTCGTCCCTATGGCGTCCCGAGAGGTGTGAAAAGCAAATGCAATTAGTTGAATATCAACTCGTTGCATTTGCTTGCGGAAAGGGAGGGATTCACTTCGTGCATCCCTCTGCGCCCCGGCGGGGCGCTACAAGTTGAATGAACGACACTGTCGTGTCTATTGTTTCATTTCTTTGTACATGTGCTTTGAGCAAGCTCAAGCCCTCGCACAAAAAAATGAAACGATTAAGAATTGCATCTTAATCGTTCATTCAACTTGTGCGGAAAGGGAGGGATTCTCCGTATTCCGATTTTAGGGTAACGCCCCACTGATTATCAAGGAGTTATAAATTTCATTTTCTGTCATTTTACGCTACTACCGTCCCTATACCGTCCCGGGACGAAGCCTCGTAAGTCGCTGAACTGTAGTTAATAAACCCTAATTATTTTGTGAAATTACGCTGTTTAATTTCTCCAGAAGAACGATTCTTGCCTCCTTTTCTTTGAGGCGTTCCTCCTTTTCTTGGAGCATCTGGTCACGGAAATTCAGTTGCTCACGTAGGTAAGCAACCTGGTTCCTGAGACTTGTCACGCTCATGCTTTTCAGTTCATCTTCGGCAGACAGTTCGACACCTTCTCTTATAAATAATGTGTCGATCGGTACGCCGAGGAAGTCCGCAATCTCTTCGAGCCGCTTGGCAGACGGATTCCCTCTGACAAGGGAATTAACTGATGTCTGCTTCGGATTCATACCCAACGCCTTCAATAGATCGCCGTAGGGTATTTTCTTGCTGTCTAACAGCTCTTTAATAATGCTTCCGTTGTACATTTCAAATTGGACGTTAAAATAATTCGATAAAAATCTTATTTATTTATAAGATTTCATCAAAATATTTGTATTACTTTTGTGCAAAATTAAGTCTTTTATTTGAATTGTACAAACTTTGAACTAAAAAAATAAGATTATGCATGAAATTTATAGTCGGCTGAAACGATCGGAAAAATGTCGTTTCCGTGAGATCATGATGAAGGAATGCGGCTGGGCCTACGGCACATTCTACTACAAGCTGAAGCACCACAATTTCTCAAAACTCGAGAAGCAGGCGGTTCATGATATCTGTTTAGCTTTCCTTCCCTGACGGCCATGAGCAGCATATTCAACAGCTACCACACTGTCAAGGAGTGGGAAGATGCCGCTGCCAAAGACAAGCGCATCACGTTCAACGCAGTCTATTACGTCATGGGCAAACGCGTCCTGGACCATGTGACGGGAATAGTAGAAATAGACACGAAAAACGGCAAGAAAGGCCATCGCTGTGTCATGTGGCATAGCGATGGCAGATGCTTTGCCGGTAAAGAGGCGTTGCCAGAGTATGACATAATCTTCGATGATTGACGAAAGGACCATAGAGAGCGTTCTGGAGCGGGTGGATATCGTCGAAGTCGTACGCCATTATGTGCCTGAGCTCAAGCAGAAGGGCAGCAACTACCAGTGCTGCTGCCCCTTCCATAATGAGCGTACCCCGTCCTTCTATGTGAACAAGTCCCGCAACACCTGGCACTGTTTCGGTGCCTGCAATGAAGGAGGCGACGCCATCAAGTTCGTGATGAAATACACCAACGCCACCTTTCCCGAAGCTGTCAAGGAGTTGGCTGGCATGTACGGCGTGACCATAGAGGAAA
This sequence comes from uncultured Prevotellaceae bacterium, assembly GCA_900317325.1. Classification (GTDB taxonomy): domain Bacteria; phylum Bacteroidota; class Bacteroidia; order Bacteroidales; family Muribaculaceae; genus Sodaliphilus. The sequence goes on along the minus strand of ONGE01000027.1, from coordinate 3,552 downwards.
GCCATGATCGCATGACCGTCGAGCAGGAGCAGAAGAACAAGAAGCGTGAGGCCATGTTCATCGCCTATGAGGTCATCCAGCGCTTCTTTGTCGCCCAGCTCAGGGGAGGTGACGCCGAATGCGTCAGTGCCCATACCTACGCAACGAAGCGCTGGAGCCAGAAATTCATTGAAGAATGCGGCATTGGATACGCACCGAGGAACAGCCAACTGCTCATCATGTATGCCGAGAAGAACGGCATCTCCACCAGTCTGCTGATGGATATGGATCTTCTTCGTCAATCGGAAAAAGGCGGTGGTCTGTACGCCTTCTTCCGTGAGCGTATTATGATACCTATACGGGACAGGTACAACCGTATCATTGGTTATACTGCCCGTTATATAGGTGCCAAACCAGATACGCCGAAGTACCTCAATTCGTCCACCTCATTGCTCTACGACAAGGACAACTCGGTCTTCGGCATCCACATAGCCTCAAGGGCGTCAGTCAAGGAGAACAAGTGCTATCTCGTCGAGGGAGCCCCGGATGTCCTGAGGCTGCAGGCCATAGGCGTTAACAACGTCGCAGCTTCCCTCGGTTCGAAATGGACTGACAACCAGTTCAAGGTACTGAAACGCTTGACCACAAAGCTCTGCTTCATTCCCGATGCCGACCCGCCCAGTGCTGACCAGGAGTACGGCACAGGAATTTCAGCCGTCATCACAAACGGGCTGAAAGCCCTGGAGAATGGCTTTGAGGTCACTGTCAAGGAGATTCCCCTGACCGCCAGTGGGCAGAAGAACGACCCTGACAGCTTCTGCACCAGCAAGCAGATCCTTGACTCCATTGACGAGCAGGACTTCATCCTCTGGTATGCCGGCAAACGTATCGACGACAAGGCGACGCAGGCTGACAAGAGCGACGCCGTGACCGACATCGCCAGGCTGGTTGCCCATGTGGAGGATGAGGTCAAGCTCTCCATGTATATCGACACGCTCAACAAGATCATGCCCGGCAAACCCATGTGGCGCAATGCCATCAAGGGTGCCAAGCGGCAGCGTGCCGAGACGGACATCAAGAACTCGGGTGTTACCGTCAGCCTTGACCTTCTTGAGAAATACGGCTTCCAGGAGCAGGGAAACCGCTATATCTCGGTCAACAGCGACGGCAAGACCCGCGAATGGTCGAACTTCACCATGAAACCTTTGTTCCACATCAAGGACATGGTGTCGCCCATCCGCCTGTATCAGATCACAAACGTCAACCATGAGTCCGAAATCGTTGAACTCCATGCCGAGGAACTCGTCTCGGTATCGAAGTTCAAACAACGCATAGAAGGACTCGGCAATTACCTTTGGTTCGCAAAGGACGATCAGCTTATGGCTTTGAAACGGTTTCTTTATTTCACCACCGAGACGGCTGTAGAGATACGCCAACTCGGGTGGCAGCGCCAAGGCTTCTTCGCCTTCGGCAACGGTATTTTCGACACCGAATGGCATCCGGTGGATGACCTCGGTATCGTGCGTCTGGGAGAACAGGGCAACTACTATCTGCCTGCATTTTCTTCTATCTACAGGGATGACACCCAGTTCTTCCAGTTTGAGAGGAACTTCGTCCACATGAACTACGGTACGATCTCGTTCCACGACTACGCCGTGAAACTCATCGATGTGTTCGGCGACAACGCCAAAGTCGGACTGTGCTTCCTGCTGGCCACACTGTTCCGTGACGTCATCGTGGGCTACACGAAGCATTTCCCCATCCTCAATCTGTTCGGGCCTAAAGGCTCGGGAAAGTCCGAACTGGGCCATTCGCTGATGTCGTTCTTCATCATCGAGAACATCCCGCCCAATATCAGCAACTCCACGTTGCCCGCTCTCGCAGATGCTGTCGCCCAGTGCGCCAACGCCCTTGTCCACCTCGATGAGTTCAAGAACAGCATTGAGATAGACAAGCGTGAGTTTCTGAAAGGATTATGGGACGGCACCGGCCGCAACCGCATGAACATGGAACGGGATAAGAAGCGTGAGGTGACCAAGGTCAGTTGCGGTGTCATAGTCAGTGGCCAGGAGATGGCTACTGCAGACATCGCCCTGTTCTCACGCTTCATCTTCCTGTCATACTCCAAGAGCCAGTTCTCGCAGGAGGCGAAGCGAAAGTTCGCCGACCTGGTCGAAACCCGCAAACGTGGGTGCTCCCACATCACGCTCCAGCTCTTGAGGTATCGTGCCAAGTTCATCCAGGAGTTCAAGCAGAGCTATGACTCCTGCTTTGCGGACATCAGCGAAGTCTTTGAGATGGAGAACATTGAGGACAGGACGCTGCGCAACTGGATCATCCCAATGGCGGCATACCATGCCCTGAGGGATGTCATTGACCTGCCGTTTGACTTTGATGATCTCCGTAACGTCGTCATCAGCGGCATCCGTGCCCAGAACAACGAGACAAAATCCAACAACGAACTGGCCAACTTCTGGAACATCGTATCATACTTCCACCAGGAGGGCAAGATATGGGACGGCTGCGACTTCCGCATTGACAGGGAAGACCGCCTCAAATGTTCTGACAGAAACGGTGAGATGGTGTTCTCCACAACGAAGAGGATCCTCTATCTGCGCTACAGCCGCATCTTCCAGCTTTACAAGATGCACGGACGCCAAGTCAATGAGGTACTGATACCGCCAGCATCGTTGATCTACTACCTCGAGAACTCGAATGCCTATCTCGGCAGGAAACGCTCCTGGCGCTACAAGATCATCATCAACGGTGAACAACAGACCGAAGAACGACGCGACCCGATGACCGGGTACGTCAAGTATGTCAAGAAATACGGTTTCGATCAGGTGATGTGCTTCGACTACGACAAGTTGAACGAGGCGTACAACGTCAACCTTGAGGACATGGCTGTAAACGAACCCTAATTTTAAATTCTTCCAGAAACGCAAATGACGTTTCAAATTGGACGTAGGTACTGGCTTGGGAAAGTCGGTGCCTATTTTTATAGGCCGTTAAGCCGCAAAATTTTCAGCATACATTTTCTTCCACAGTTTCCACATATTCCACAATATTGAATATCAATAAGTTAGTCATTCTTATATGCTGCCACAATCTTCCACACTTTTCCACAAAATTTGAGAGACCTGTTTCAGGACTCCAAAACGACCACAAATTTTCCACATTTCCACAAAATGCTGATTCGTCAAACCATTGGTTATCAGCGATGTGGAATGTGTGGAACGTGTGGAGGCTCAAAACTGTATGTTTTTTTGAAAATGAAAAATGACGGTTCATATTTCATCAGCTCTTGACACCTGCGCAGTCTTGGACGCAACCGCTTGCAGGAAGAATCTGCCATGTTGCCCCTGAAAAACAAGCCAAACATACTTTCACTTGTTCACCGTCGCTTTCAACGCCTTTTCCCGCTGCAAAGTTATTGCGGCTTGCGCACACGCAAGGCTGAGACAAGTTGCCTTCGGAAATTCTCCAGCCCTTCCAGGGTAGTAATTCCCGGGCAAGCCTTGCTTTCAGTGCGCTCCAGCCGCACTTTGCAGGCATCGTAAAAAGGCGAAGCGA
>ONGE01000028.1 GCA_900317325.1 uncultured Prevotellaceae bacterium | reverse complement strand
GGGGTCCACCTCCGTTACAGTGGATCGTTGTACAAATTCTTGCATTTGGCAATCTTTTTTTGCCTCTCGAATCTGTCAACTTTTTTCAGTTCAAGTCAAGATGACAATTGACCAACCAGCCAAAATCTATTGATTCTGAATCCTGTTTATCGTGTGTTCACTGATAGTAAAACATTGACATTCAATTTGTTCTCTATGTAGAGACGCAAAATTTTGCGTCTCTAGGGCAGCATTTGGTAATGTTTAACGAAATGGAGACGCAAAATTTTGCGTCTCTACTGGCCGACTGGTCGTTAACTCTCTGTTCTCACTCAGCACGATAGCAACCACGGCTGTATCATTTTGACACAGCCCGCAGGGGGCATTGATGCTATGAGATGTATAAGTTAATTCGGTAAAACGTCTGTCATCGTTGAGGGGGTTACCGTCGAGGCAAAGCTGCCCTTAACGCACTTTCAGAGATTTCGCCATCCTTGAGAATCTTACTCAATGCTGTCAGGTAGCAACCGGCAGCTGCATACAAGGCAGTCCTGTTGATTGCCGGTCCCGCAAGGGCACCTGCAATCTGGCCGATTAACGGTATCTTGTTCACTACGGCAGTCGCTGCAAATGCGATACCGTTAGATGCTAAATTGCTGGCGATACCGCTGGCAACGCTTTTCAAGAAATTGTCTGAGAACGAGATGCCGATAATCTTGTTGATGTCGTAATACATTTTCCAGGTAGATGCGACGATAGCACCACCCGATGCCAGTTCTCCACCAGGAATGGCAGACGCCAGTCCTGCCACGGTGACTACATTGGCATGACTCTTTACCTTCTCGATGATTTTTTTCCCGAGAAAATTAGAAGCTTGGCTGTCGACATAACCTTTTGCCTGCTTCATGGCAGGGTGGTTCTTCTTATACAGCACATCACTGATTTCATAAGCCAGGTTTTCAAATAATTCCATGATAATCTAAGAATAAAGAGTTAATAGTTCTGATTGAAGATTCGTTACATTTTCTTGATGGCTTCGACAAACATTTTGCCGGAAAGATAGAACTGGAAGTACATCCACAAGGGTTCAAGAAAGAAAACGGCTGTGAGCAAAATGTCCATTACAAGCGCTACTGCGATATTGACGACAATACCGCAACCCACAAGCTTAAAGGCATTCTGTGAGAAGGAAATGCCCACTTTCTCGCAGATGCTGTAGTACATGTGCCACAAGATGCCGCAATAGATCACTACACCGAAGCCAAAGTCGGGGATAGCCATCAACAGGCTACCCCACAACGCATGGCTCTTGACAATCTTCAATACGTCTTTCTCAAAAAACGGGTCGGCAAGTCTTGCCATTAATTGACCTTCAAACATAGACTGTCTGCTAATTGATTAGGACGAGCAAAAGCTTACCTCTTTTTTTGAGTTTTCTGATTGTTGTTCTTTGAAGCCTTCTTGTTGCTCTCATCGATTTGTTCTCCAATCCATTGAGCAGCGTGAATAATTGCATGTTTTATAATATGGTCTAGCATAACATTAAAAGGATTAATGGTTAAACAATAAGGTGATTAATTCTTATAGGCTTTCTTGGCTGCGTCGATGAACTCTTTAATGGTCGAGTTGTCACGCAGCAATGAGTTCACGGCATCGCCGATGTCTGAGACGCTGAACGATGAGCCTTTCCTCTCGGCCAACGTGCACAGGGCTTGCAGATAGACCCACCCCGAGGCCAGGGTCACGCCATAGAGCGATGCTGACATGAGTACAGCCCCTCCAAACGAGCCAATGCCAGGAATGAACTTAAGAGCACTGGCCACACCGCTCATGGCAATGTAACTGGCCAGATTAGTGGCCACGCCCGAGCCGATAGACTTCATCACGTTTTCGCCGAAGGGCAGTCCTAACTTGTTGTTGATTCGGGCATACATGCCCCAGATATTGGCGGCTCCAGCTGCCATGTCGGCACCGGGAATAGGAATCCAGGCCGAGCCAACAGCAAGTTTGCTGTGCAGTTTCACAACGTTGGCAATCTCGGTGGGCAAGGTTTCGTCTGCTGTCTTATCCATCAATTGGACAAGCTTAATGGCCGTCTTGATTAATGTTCTGTCGGTATCCATAATCTATTTCAGTTAATTCGTTCAACATCAAGGTAACTCATGTTCAGTACACCCGCACGGCGGATGTCGATGCCGTAGATGCGCATGAAGGCATCCACGACGGGCTGGCCGCCGTTATTCAGCACGGGATTACTCATGGATTGGGTAACGACCTCGACACTCATGCCGGGCTCGATGCGGATGCCGTTGTTGTTGCACATCCGCTTGGTGGTAATAAGGAATCTTGGCATAATTTTTTTATAAGGTTCATGTTGCCGACGGGCTCCCTGCCGCAGGCCGTTTTTTACTTGGCGGGTTTATTCATAGGGGCATAAAAAAGAGGCGCGGGAGTCGTTGCTTGATGCCTGTCATTTGCCTGTGTCAAGTAAGCGCTTTTTTTATGTCTCTTGTTCTCGGCAAAGCATCCGCTCCCATCATTAGCGGACATCAGCCAAAGAATAACTGCAAATGTAGTTGTTTTTCATAAGATGGCCCAATATTTGTTGCCTTTTTTTACAATTAGGCCGTAAAAATCGTGATTTTTTTGCTTTTCTGGTGGATTTGGTGATAGTGCAGTTGTGTTGGACTCTGCGAAAAACCGTCTGTTTTACCCTATTGCATGGCTTCGAGCAGGAGGCCGAAGAATACATAGGCGGCGAACAGCACCAGGGTAAAGACGATGGTGCGTCCCAGGCAGCCCCAGGCACTCATGCCCTGTTGTTTCTTCTTTTTGGATTTCTTTTTTGTAGTGTTTTTTTTCCTGGGTGTTGTGGAACTGGTGGTGTTGCTGCTGCCTCCGAGGCCAGTGTAGCGGTAGGAGGTGGTGGCTTGTTTCATGCGTGTCTTGTAGGGGGGCGGGGTTGTGGGTTTGTATTCGGGCGGGGCGTCGAAATCGATGCTTTCCTTCCCTCGTTTGGGGGTGTCGGCAGGCTTGTCGCTGCGTGGGGTGACACGGGCCTTGGGAACGGGCTGGCGGGCCTGCAACAAGCATTGCGGGCAGACGATCACGCCATCATTGGCGATCAACTGCTCGTTGCTGATTTCCAGCTTCTTGCCGCATTTGGGACAGGTCCAGCGCATAGTTTTTTGTTAATGGCTTTCAGCAGTCAGCTATTAGCCTTCAGCGGCATGTGTGACCCGCTAAAAGCTAATAGCTAATTGCTGAAGGCTCAGTAGATTTTATCCCTCGTAGTGGATGATGGCCTTGACCACGATGTGCCACTTGCCGTTGATGAACTCGGCTTCACCGGGACGGTCGGTGACGATGCGGGTGCCGTTGGGAATCTGGATGGCATTGCCCGAGCAGGCATGGATCAGGTTCTCGGCGGGCATCATCAGTGCAAAGCTGTGTACCTCGGGTTTGTCGATGACCTCGAAGGTGCCGTGCTGTCCGTCGAACGTGGTGAGCACGTAGATGGAGTTGCCGGGCTCGAAGGTGTCGCTCACGCGGGTGAAGTTGTCATCCTCGTCGGGCTTGTTCATGAACAGGTTCATCACCTCGCCGTCCTCTTCCTGGGCTACGGGTTCGGCAACTTCATCGATCATGGGCTCAGCCTCGGGCATCACTTCGGCCTCGACAACGGGTTCGGGCTTGCGGTAGCCCTTACCGGTCAAGCGGATGGACAGCGCCTTCATCTGTTCGGCGGCGTCGGTCGAGAACTCCTGCAGGTTGGCGTTGGTGCGATCCAGCTCGCGGGCAAAGGTGCGCTGCATCTCCTTGATCTTGCCGCGGTTGCTCAGGGCGGTGAGCAGTGCGCACAGACCCAGCAAAGCGCCGATGATGCTCAGCCACAGGGGCAGGTTGGCGCTGCAGGCCATTCCGTTGCCGTTGCGCTGTTGACGGTGGCGGGCATCGTGGATGGGTTCGGCATCGGCATTCTCAGCTTCCTCTTGGACACCCTCGGGATTCTCGTTGCCGGTGGCAGCGGGCACAGCGTTGGCAATCTCGGGATGGTCGGTAATAAATGCCTGGAAGTCAGGCTCGACAAGTTTCCATACTTGGGGAATCACAAGTTCCTTGAGGTCGTTCAGGCTACCGCCCTTGTCCTCGCTTTTCTTGAACTCATTGTAGATTTTTTCCCACTTGGCGCCCTGGTTGCTGTAAACGTCGTTGTTCAGGTCATCGAGGGTGTAGCCCTGAGGGAAGCGGCTCTGCATCTCTTCGGCTTTCTTGGCAAAGCCCTTGGCGTAGGCCGTGTAGTGGGCACAGCGGGCAACGCCCTGCTTCCACAGTGCCGGCGACAGCGGTTGGTCGGGATTGATTTGAACCGGTTGATTGTCTTGCGCCATTGCTGTAATGGCGAGGCAGATGATGGCTGCCAGGATTAAAGTAATGCGTTTCATAACTTTAAGAGTTTTGGAGATATTGTATAATTTTATTGATTAAACTTGCTGATGACGTCGTTGCGCATGTTCTTGAGCAGGTTGTGGCGGATGACACCGATGACGGGATAGAAGAACGGCACGTCCTCGACCACATCGGTGGCATTGTAGCGACCCTTGAGGAAGGTGTTGATACCTGCCGTCAAGTAATTGGCCAGATTCTCGTCAAGCACGCTCCTGAACAGGCTCAGCACATTGTTCTCGATGCCGAACTCGTCCTTGATGGTCGAGTCGCACAGGTTCACGAAGAACTGGTTGAATTCCTTGACCTTCTCGACCAGGCGGTCTCTCACCTCGACCGACTCCACTTGGGCCATCGTCAGGTCGTCCTCGCCCAGCATCGAGCAGCAGTAGCGCATGCGCTTCACACTCGTAGCATTGTAGCGCGTCACGTCGGCTTGGCCCTCCAGTCGTCTGTTCTCCAGCTTGATACCGCCGCGGCAGGTAATCTGCTTGGGGCACTTGTCCTCGAGCTTGATCTCGAACGACTCGGTGTACTGCTTGCCGAATACACGTTCGATAAGGGTCTGGGTGAGCATATTGATGCGGCTCATCGAGCCCAGGATGTTAAGTATCTTGCTGCCGGTGCCCGAGTAATAGATCTGCTTGGGCATCTCATAGCCGCGTTGTTTCATCGCCTGGGCAATGTAGTAGATGATGGCCGAGTAGAAGTACATGAAAATGAGACGTCGCTGGCTGTCGTTGCGCAGCAGCGCGTTGTAGCTGTACAGGTTGCGGTCGATCTCGCGCAGGGTGCGCAGCTCCTCCACGTTCTCGATCGAGAACAGGAAAGCGTTGATGTCCTCGCTGCGTTTCTGGGCCATGATGTCGTTGAGAATGCTGCCCAGATAGGCGATATTGTTGCCCTTGTCGTTCTCGATGAGTTGCTTGAAGTAGCGCGTGTAGTGCTGCAGCAACGGGTTGTTGTCGGCATCCTTGTCGGTGAAACCGTCGCCGAAGATGGCGTTACCGGCAAAGCGGAACGACGAAATGGCAACCGGTTCGCTCGACATGCGGTCGGCCGTCGGTTGATAAATCACCGTGTCGCACGTGCCGCCGCCGATGTCAATCGACACATAGCTGCTGCCGGCCACCTCGGCTCCGCTGTAGTAATAGGCGGGAGCGAGGCTCTCGGGGTAGGAGCGCAGGTGATCGCTGTCGGCACCGATGTAGGTGTTGAACAGTTCGGTCCAGGTGCGTTCCAGCGTGTCGCGGTCGGCACCGCCCATGCTCACGGGGTAGAAGTAAACGACCTCGGTGCGCCTCAGGTCGGCGTTCTCGAGCAGCGCCTTGGCCTTGATGAGCAGGGTGAGCTCTCGCAGGAAGGCCTTGGCCAGTGCGGTGTCTCCCTTCCACTTGAGGTTGGTGGTGACTTCATAGCCATGGAAGTACCGGCGCTCATACAGGAACGGGATGTTCACGTCGCTGAACAGGTTGCACCCCACGCCGCTGTTCTCGTTGCGGGCCAGGGTGGAACGCAGCGGGAAACCATACACGTTGTCGATTTCACGAGGCACGAACTCCACGCGCTGCACCTGCTCGGCATATTCCAGCGACTTGGGCTTGTGCAACGAGGCCACGAGCACCTGCTGTGAGCCGTACTCAAAGGTGAACGGCCTTGAGGGCTGGCCACGCTCGGCCCACTCGAGGTGGGTGTTGGTCGTGCCGAAGTCCACGGCAAAAATCAGCTCCTTGGCGCTGGGGATATAGGGTTTCCATTGGGGGATAATCACACCGCTGGCACGGCCCAGATGGTTCTGGACGCTCACCTCCATGTAGTCGAACGAGCCGTCCACGTCGTAGTAGGTCGTGCTGTAGCCCGAGTGGGAACGGATGGCGTCGCGCACGTTCAGGCCATCGGTTTTGATGCCGTTCTTGTAGAAACGCAAGGTCGCGCCGCCGTTCTCGATCATGGTGAACAGTTCGACGGTATAGTCGTCGTTGGCGTCGGTCTTGACAAACGGGAATACCGAGGTGGACAAGGTCGCGCCCATCACACGGCCCGTGCCGCGGCTCTCGTCGAAGGTCCACGTGTGGTCGTTGATGGGGAAATACTTGCGCGAGAGCTCGATATAGCGGTTCTCACCTTTCTTGACACGGATGCGCAGGGTGACCATCACGCTGCCGTCGGCAAACTCCTCGATGTCGATCACATGGCGGCCGGCGATGGTGCCTTTCAGATATTCGGTGTCAAAATAGGTGAACAGCAACGGTTTCAAGGGCAGCAGGTAGCCGCAGGTGGGCTGCGGCGTGCGCGGCTTGAGGTTGCCGTCAAAGAAATGGTCGGTGTCGATCACGCAGCCGCTGCCCAACCTGACGATGGTATCGGTCAAGAAGTCGTCGGTGGTGACAAACGGGTATTGTATCGAGGTGTCGGGCAACTTGCGGTCGCTCAAGGGGATGCCGCCGGCATACACCTGGGTGGCACTGTCCCATTCCTTGTCGATGTAGCGGAAGTGCTCCACACTGCCGTTGAAGCCGTTGACCAGCACCAGCGGCAACTCTTTCTTGTCCTGGGGCATGGTGGGCGTGATGACAAAGTCGCTCTCGCTGGCAGCGGTGCGGATGTCAAGCACGCGCTTGTGATAGAAGCGGGCTCCCAGCACGCTCACGTCGATGCCGCCACCGAAGGGGTCGTAGTTCTGCTCCAACTGCTCCAGCACGGCGCCGGCGCGACCCTCGTCGAGGGCGTCCAGGTTGGGGATGATCGAGGTGATGCGACGATACAGTTCGGGGCGCTGCTGGCGCAACGGCTCCAGGTTCTTCTGCATGTAGGCATACACCTCGGGGCAGTGGGTACGCAGGGTGGGGTAGGCGTTCATCAGCAGGTACATGTAGCACACGAAGTCCTCGTCGCGCTGCCACAGGTGGCGCGTCTCGCCGAACAGGCTGACGCCCTGCTCCACCTTGATGGCGGGAATGGTGCCCAACGCAGGGGCTGCCATCACGATCGATGACGGTGACGTGCCGCCCAGCACTTGGCGGTCCCACATGATGATGTACCAGTCCTTGAGCAGGTCGAAGTTATAGACCTTGTCGCTGCGCAGGAACAGGTCGAGCGTTTCGCCGTACAGGCGGTGCTGCGGATTGGCCTTCAGCTGCTCGATGCACTCCTCGCGGTTCCAGCGAATGATGCGCAGGTAGTCCTTGTGGTTCTCGTAGTCAAAGAACAGTTGAGCCACGTCGAGGGCATTGGAGACCAAGCGTTCGTTCATGCGTGCTCCGCGCAGGTGTTCGTTGGCCAGCTGCTTGAAGGCGTTTTTCACCAGGTCGAGCTGGGCCAGCGGGCTGGGGATGGCGGTGCGTGGATTCTCGCTCAAGCCGCCGTCCGGATCCTTGATGCGGGCGATATCGTCGTCGCTGTAGGGGGCATGGGCAATCCAGTCCTCCTCGCCGTTCTTGCTCGTGTTGTTGCTGTATGATAATATCTCGCTCATATTTCTCTTTTTCTAGATGTTCTAGGTGCTCTAGATGCTCTAGAGTTGTTGACTAGTTGATGTTTTCGTAGCGTTCAACGAATACATTGTGGGCGGCCTGGTTGAACAGGTCGAGCAGTTTGAATTCTACCGAGCGGTCGCTGTAGCTGGCGTTGTTCTTGCTCAGCTTGTTCATCTCGGCCTTGAGCACATCGTTATCGACCTTGTAGTGTCCCAGCAGGCGTTTTTTCACTCCCACACCCTCGATGGCATGGGCCATGTCGATCTCGCCGGGCTTGAAGAAGGCCACGCTGCGCATGTTGTCGTTCATCTCGGTGAGCCACTGGGCATAACCTAGCATGAAGTGGTCAACCAGCGTGCGGTAGAACTGCGACACGAGGAAGTCGCTCTTGATCTTGGGCGCGTCCTCGGTGAAGCCCTGCCCGATGATGTCCTTGAAGCCTGTGGTCAGGAACAGGAACAGCAGGTGGAACTTGCTCATGGGCTCATAGATGAGCTGACGGGTGCGATGGCCCAGCGACAGGAAGTTGAGGCTCAACTCGTCCTTGGCCAGGGCATATTCATAGGCCATCGTGGGCAACGGGTAGCCGTCGGGGTCGGTGAGCTTACTGTCAGGAGCACCGGCAAAATCCAGCGGCGCCAGAGCACCGATCAGCTCGATGAGGTGGGCGTTGTTGCGCTGGCCATGCTCGCCCGGGTCATACAGGTAGGGCTTGGACCTCACCTGGTCACCCAGGTAGTAGATGCTGTTGACGTTGCTGTCGTTGGCACCCGTGAGCGTGTTCTTGTAGTAGTACAGTGCGCTCTGGGTCTTGACGATGAAGTCGCTCGTGGCGATGCGCTGGTCCTGCTTGTTACCCTCCAGGGTGAAGTAGGGCAGCACCGTCAAGCCGCCGATGGGGGCACGGCTCAGGGCGTCGCGGTTCTCGATGCCCTCGAGATTGGCCGCCTGGCGTATGTTCTTGACCATGATGGGGAAGCCCGCAGCTCCCGTGCCACCGAAGATGGAACTGATGAAGAAGATGCGGTCGCCCTGGCGGAAGATGTTGCTGAAGGCCTTGAACTCGTTGCTGTCCTTGATCTCGTTCAGCGCCACGCTGCCGATGTTGGGACTGCCCACAAAGCCGATGTTCATCTTGTTCTCCAACTGGTAGTTGGCAAACAGCAGGGAGGTCAATGCCTGATTGGCCTCGTTCATCGTGTCATAGCCGATGAACTCGCGGAACTTGGCGTTCTCCACGGCACCCAGATTGAAGATGAAGGTGTCGCTCAGCGTCACGCTCGTGTTGCTCATGATCTCGCGCAGGGTGACGATGCGGTTGGCGAAGAAACCCTCGGCGTTGGGCTCGTTGCCGTAGAGCCTGCGCCTGATGTCGCGGTAGTCGTTGAGCAGTGCCTCGGTGCGCTTCAGGTCCTCGTTGGCCTTGTGCGGGTCGATGATGACGGGCACGATTTCCAGGTCCTTTACGGGTTTGCCGTTCTCGTCAAGGGGACGCACGCCGGCTGCCGACAGCATCAGCAGCGACTTCAATACCCTCGATCCGGTACCTCCGATAGCAAAAAGGAATAGTCTCATATTGTAGTTTCTGGTTTCTAGTCCCTAGTTTCTAGTAGTTCATAAATTACTGCGGCAGCGGCGTGTGACGGCAGTTGCTGCTCCACCAGCGCATCGAGTAAGATGCCACGATATAGAGCAGGGCGGCGAACAGCACCGTCTGCATCTCGAACTGGATCGACTCGCCGATGTACATCAAGCCGTTGCTGGCAAACACCGTGTCGTTGTAGATGTAGCACACGACGGGCGCCAGCACGGCAACGATGCCCAGCACGGCCAGCCAGTGGTACCACCTGTCGAATTTCACCGAGTTGATGGCATAGTAGTAAATCGCGGCGCCACCCCATGCCACGAGGATGGTGATGGCGGCAATCACGGGATACATGTTCAGGTTGTACATCTTGTCGTTGTACCCCTGGTTGAAGAACATCTGCTCCCAGATGTTGAACCCGTCGGTGCAGCTCAGGATGAAGAACAGCAGCGTGATGCCAATGCCGATAATCAGATAAACCAAATGTTTCATATCTTGCAGTCTTTAGTTTTTTTGTTCTTTAGTTGGGGACTTTAAGGACTTTAAGGTCGTTAGAGTCCTTAAGGTCGTTAAGGTCTTGTTTAACGCTGGAGATTGATGGTGATGTCGAAGAAGCTGTTGCCGCCCTTCATCGCGTCGAACATGCCGCCCAGCAGTTGTTCCAGACCCAGCGTCGTGGTCGAGAACGAGCCGCTGGCATTGGTGTCGCTCTGGCTCGACGACTGGCGCACCCATTCGGGCAGTTCGTTGCGCAACGAGATGTGCACCTCGTCGCGCGGGCTCTTCAAGTCGCCCACCAGGGTGAGGATGTGGGTCATGCCTTCCAGATACTCCTTGTTGTTGGCCGTTACCATGCTCTGGTCGATGGGCTGTACCGTTAGGGTGTAGCCGTCGATGCTCTTCACCTCATAATTGGCGGGGTTGGTCAGCAAGGCATCATCCTTCATCAGACCACCCAAGTTGGCTGCCAACGAGAAGCACAGTTTGCCCGTCTGACGGTCGCCGTCACACTTGGCCAGCACGATGCCGTCGCCGTGCTTGACGCGGAAGAGTCCCGCGTTGTCTTTCCACTCGGGCAGCACGCGGCACAGCACATCGCTCGTGGCCTGGTTGAAGCGGTAGCTGTAGCGCACCGCGGGAGCATCGAGCACACCGCTGTAGCGCTTGTCGGTGGCTAGCTGGTCCATCGCGTCACCATCGGCGATGATGACCAGGTAGAACGGTCGCTTGCCGTTGTACTCAAACGGCACCCCGTTATAGGGGTAATACTTGCCGCTGTAGTCACCCATGAACTGCTGCACCACCACGCTCTTGCCCTTGTACTTGGCAAACACGCGGGTGGCCAGACTGTTCTCCTCGTTGAAAATCTTGTCCAGGCTCACGCCACGGGTGTCCTTGGGCGAATAGATCAGGTCGCTCACCAGCACGCTCACATTGCCGGGGCGCTGTGCTTCCAGAATCTTGTTGAAAATCAGCTGGAAATCGGTGTAGGAAGCGTCACCCACGCCTGCCGTGCTCTGATAGATGTCGCGGTCCTTGAGGAACTCATCGACCGTGTGCTGGTAGGGGTAGATGCCGTCGTTCACGATATTGATATCCACCTTGCTGCCGGCAGGGAAGTGGTTGATGAGGTCGTTGACGGCCTTCTTCAACTGTCCGCCGCCACCACGCTGGTCGTAGGGGACCATCGAGCCGCTGCGCTCAAAGTATATCGTCAGCGACAGGTCGTCCACGCCGCCATAGGGGCGCGTGTCCCAGTGCATGGGCGGTCGCAGCTGTGAACCGATCTGTTCGATGAATTCGGCCATCTTCTTGTGGTCAACACGGCCCTCGGGCGTGAGCATGTCACTGTATTTGCCGGGGTTGTCGGTCACCAGCGAGCACAACGAGTCATAGGCTGCGCGGGTCGTGTCACCGCTCACCAGCACACTGCGCACCGCCTTCTCCAACTTGCCGTGGCCACCGCACGACAACAAACCTGCCATCATGGCGCAAGCCATCAGCAACAACGGTAATCGTCTCATATTTAACATCTTCAATTTTTTCTTCTTACTGTAAAAAGGGAACACTTTCCCATTAAATAGCAAAATTAGTGCCTTTTCGCCATTCACAGAGAATTCCTGCGTTAAAAAGTGTTACTGTCCACCATCCCACCAAGCGCCGAAGAGATGATTTCACCTGTTCTTGTCCCTGATTGATTGAAATGTTATCATTGTTGATAGAAAGTCATAATAATTTTGAAAAATGATGTTTTTTTTTCTTGGTGACAATGAGAAAAATGCATACCTTTGCGCCAAGTTTTGTAAAGCTCTTTCGAGGAGTTGTCGTGGTCAAAATATGAACTATAGGGTTTCAAAGATGGAATTCAATGATTTTCAGCTACTTGACAGTAAGTGTCTTGCAGCTCGTAAAGCTTTGAGTGCCATTTTTTTGTTATGTGACCCTATCTCAACCAGCCATCGCAACCCTCAAAACAGGTATAGCCGATGGCTTTTTCTTTGGCATGCAGTTTAATCTTTAATTCACATAATTCAAGTTTTTTTTATGAACAGGTTACTTACTTTTTTATTGACTGCTCTGCTGGCATTCTCGGTCGGCTGGGCAGAAGAGGTGACGTTTGATGCCACCGTTGATAAAGGCAGTGTGACTCAAAATGGCACAACTGCAAACGGTGATCACGTAACCAAAAATGAAATTACTGTCACATCTTCAAACGGTGTGATGGGTAATGGTTCTGAGTATCGCGTTTATTCTAGTGGTACTCTTACTGTTTCTTCATCTTCGGGAAACATCACGAAGATTGAAATGACATTTACCGCAAGTGGTACCAATAGCAATGGCCCAAGCAAATTGACAGCTACTGGTTACTCATATAGTGGTTATGTAGGCACTTGGAACGGGTCAGCTGCAACAGTGGCATTTAGTGCTTCTGCTCAAGCAAGAATCAAAACAATTACAGTGACTTACTCCTCTGGCAGTGTTACTCCTGCTGAACCCAATTGGTATCGCAAGGTGACTGGCGCCAGCGATTTGGTCGCTGGCAACAAGTATATCCTTGTGTATGAGAACGGCACTTCATCGGCTGCGATGGGTGCCATCAACAGTTCTCATAATGGCACAGGTATCACTGGTTTAACCGTTGACAGCGAGAACAAAATCGACATCGGCGGCAAGGATGTCGTTGAGTTTACCTTGGGTGGTGTAAGCGATGCTTGGACGTTTGCGTTCCCCAACCGCACGTATCTTGGTGTTTATAATACTTCTAGTGGAGGTTTTTATGCTCATTCCAATACTAACACCAATGAAACGAAGTGGACGGTGAGTGATGCCGGAAGAGTCAGATTTTCGGCCAACGCTCAATACTATATCCGGTACAACACAAGCGGTTCCCAGTTTGTGTGCTCATCTTCTTCATCCGGAACTGCGGTTGTCCAACTTTATGTTAAGGATGAGGGCACTACACCGGTGACTGTTTCTGCACCGGTGTTCAGCATCAACGGCACGCCTGTAACGGGCACTCAGGCCGTGGACAACGGCACCGTGGTTGATATTACGGCCGATAGCGGCAACTATTTGAGCTATACTACCGATGGTACTGATGCCTCGAACAGCGGCACCGCCACGCTCACCAGCGGCAACACCGCTCAGGTGACCATTACCGAGGGCTGCACCATCCGTGCCATCGCGCTTGATGACTTCAACGAGAGCGAAGAGAGCACCCTCACCCTTACCGTCAATGCCCCTGTTGCCCAGAACATCTACAAGAAAGTCACAAGCGCCGACGATCTGGTTGCCGGTAAGACGTATATCATCGTCAACGAGGACAAAGGCGTGGGAATGGGCGCCATCGGCTTGATAGGTACGACTTCTGTTGGTACCGTGGTAAGTGGTCTCACTTTCAATAACAATCAGGTGAATATCGCTGGCACCGATGTCGTTGAGTTGACCCTTGGCGGCAATTCCGACGGTTGGACATTCGTTTACAATGGCAACTACCTGAGCTGGAGCAGCGGCAACACGTTGACCACCTCGACCACTGTTAATAACGATTATTCTAAGTGGACTGTAGCCAGCAAGACCGTGGGCGGAGTTACCGGTTGTGCATTAACGAATGTGGGCAATACCAATAGGGCTCTCTACTACAACTCAGGTTCTCCCCGCTTCGCTTGCTACGAAAATAGTCAAAGCCTTGCATGCCTCTACGTGAAGGACAGCAATGACCCGACGTTGACGGTAACACCCGCGTCACAGACGCTTGAAGATATCCCCTATAACGCCGAGGCTGGAGCCTCGACCAGCGGCACGATTCATGTGACCGGCGCCCACCTGACTGGGGATGTGACGGTTACTTACAGTGGAGCAGACTTCACGGTATCACCGACGACTCTCAGCCCTGTTGATGGCTCGGTGAGCCAGGATGTCACCGTGACCTACAACGGCACGAGCACCGAAGCTGTCACTTGCGAGATCACCGTCACCTGCGGAGACCTGACCCGCACCGTCACCGTGACGGCCAAGAAAGGTACCCCGCCGCCCGCTACGATGACCGCTACGCCCAACCCGTTGAGCTTTGGCACCATCGATGGTGGCACGCTCACTGTGAATGCCGGCTATCTTGATGCTAATGTCAACCTGAGCATCTTGAACACCAATTACAGCACCAATTACGACAAGTGGACCGTTAACCCCACAACCATCGCTGCCGCCGACGGTAGTGTGGTTGAGGCCACCGCTACGGTTAACTACAGTGGCCGTCTGTTGAAGTCGGACAACACTGTGCGTGTGAGCACCACAACCAGCGGCGTTGCCGAGGTTGACGTCCCTGTTCATTACAAGCACAATGGTCCTGTTTACATTGTGACCAGCCCCTCTTGGGATTTTGCTAACGGCATCCAGATGGGCTATGAAAACGGTGTTTACACCCAAACCTTGACCACCACGAGCGATACCTATTTGATCTTTGCCAAGAAGTCGGGCGGTGATGTCAATTGGCAGTCGAGTTATATTTTCGGTCCGAAAGCCGATCCATCTTATGATAATCCTAATGCTGACTGGTGGCTTAGCGAAGGCAGCATGAACCAGGATTGGCCTCTTGACTCGACAATACATCACACTGTCAAGATGCTTGCTGGTACCTATACCATCACGCTTGACCCCGAGACCAACAAGATGCGCATCGTCCCCGACGTGCATGATCCAGTGTTCTCGCCCGAGTCTGGCCGCTACGAAGTGGCCCAGAATGTGGAGATCACTTGCGACACCCCGGGTGCCCATATCTATTATACCACCGATGGCTCGACGCCTGATGCCAACAGCACCCAGTACACTGGTCCCATTCCTGTGACCGCTGAGTTGACTACCATCAAGGCTATCGCCGTCTATGGCGGCATTACCAGCACTGTAGTCGAGGCTACCTACATCATTAAACCTGCAGGTAGTAATACTTATGTCCTGGTGAAGGATGATGAGGACATTGTACCGTTCGAGGATTATGTGCTGGTATATACCAGAACGAGTACTAACCCCTACACTTATTATGCGTTGAGTAACAATTTTAACAGTAGCAATTACTATGCGACTGTGACCAATGTAACCAATGGTGTCACGCAATTCGAGGTGAATGATGAGGTGGTGACCCTGGCAGACCCGACCGATGTCAATGTGCTCACTCTCGAGAACGCAGGCAATGACCAGTTCTACATCAGGGATCTGTCTGGTCAATATCTGTATTACAACTCAGGCAATACAGTTAACCGAGGCACAAAGGGCACAACCGACGCTTACAAGTGGACGCTCTCGATTGATAACAATTACAATTACAATGTCGTGATCCAGAATGTGGGTAGCACGGGAAGATACCTGCAGTGCAATGTTAGCAGTACGCGTTATGCCTGCTATCTGTCATCAAGCAATATGCCCAATGCCAAACTCTATAGGGAGGGCACCGTCAAGGTGGCTAAACCCGTTATTTCTCCTGAGGGCGGTACGGCCAATAAGATGTTTGACGACGTTGAGATGACCATGACTTGCTCGACCGAGGATGTCACCATCTATTACACCTTGGATGGTAGTGATCCCACCGTGGATAGCGATGTCTATGACCCGGACAACAAGCCCGTGGTGGCTTACGGCTCGGCTCCCGTTACTGTCAAGGCGATTGCCGTTGACGGCGAGGGCAACGTCAGCAAGGTGGCCACCGTGACCTATTACTGGGATAGGGTAACTGTTGCCATCAGTCCTGCCTCACAGCGTGTGAGCGCTCCTGTCACCGTGACCATCACCCCGACGCCCAGCGACGCAACTGTGACCTATACCATCAACGGTGGTGAACCGCAGACCTACACCGGTCCCTTCACGGTTAACGTCGACGAGACCAACCACGAGGTGACTGTCGAGGCTACAGCTGTCAAGGGCAAGTCCACGGCAACGGCCAGCGCGACCTATAACTACAAGAGTGATAAGGTGTACAGCATCGCCGAGTTCAAGGAATTGGATAATGGCGAAGAGGTTACCTTCATGAACCCCGTGACCGTACTGTTTGACTACTCACAAAACAGTGGCAGTGGTCAAGAATACATCTGGGTAAAGGACCGCACGGGCTACATGCAGCTCTTCATCCAGCCTCAGTTCAAATCAGATTTTGCTGCCAGGTATGAGAACAGTGACGTCATTCCTCCTGGCTTCAAGGTGAAGAAAGGCTACCATGACGAAGGTCAGTACTATCAGGCTCAGTGCTTCGAGTGGCAAGATACATTCCGCGACACTACCGTGACGGCCCTTGCCGATCCCGAGCAGGTGCTGCTCAGCGAGCTGCTTGAAAATCCCGCTGACTACAATGACCGTTACCTGTACATCAACAAGCTGCAGGTATCCAACGTCGATGGCCTTAACTTCCGCATCGCTGCCGATGAGAACGGCGACAATGTATCGGAGGTACAAGGCGGCACCGCCATTGTGGGTTACAACAAGTACAACAGCCCGGCATGGAAGAACAAGCAGGGCGAAGTGATTGGTGTAACTCTGCCCACCGATAACAAGTTCTACAATGTGACCTTCATCTTCCAGCAGTGGCGGGACGGTTATGAAATCATGCCTATCAAGTTTACCGAGTGGGAAGACAACAGCGTGCGTCTCGAGGACCTGGTACAGATTGGTGAAGAGGGCAATCCTTACACCATCTCCAACCAGCTGATCGCTGCCCATGTGACTTGGGATGACAACAAGGGCAAGTTCGCCATCTTTGCCAAGGACGACGAGATGTATGCCGCCAAACGTTATCCCGCCGAGGGCCAGAAGAACTATCTGATTGAGTTCGAGAACCAGAATGGTACCTTCGTCAACACGGTTGAGCAGAAGGACTATGACCAGAGCAACTGGATTGAGATTCTGATTCCGAACAGCATCACCGACAAGACTGCTGTCGACGTCAATGTCTATCAGCGAGTTCTGGGTGAGCTCAAGGACACCTATGAGAACAAGATTCTCGATGCCGGTTCTGTCAGCGGTACCTATGTTGACGCCTTGAACCCGACCATCGACATGGGCAATAACCTTCCCGAGTTGCAGGAGGTCGGTTCGGCCTACACGCCCAACATCTACTGCACGGCCAACTTCCTGGCCGAGAACATCGATGCCGACGGCGCCATGAGCTATCGCACCGACGAACTCGGTGGTGAGTACTTCTTCTTCATGGATGCCAAGCCCCAGGAGTTCTGCCAGGTAGTGTGGGCTTACTACACTCGAGTGGACAGCTTCTTTGTCGCTCCTGCCCAGGAAGGCAACCAGATCAACGGTCACAGGTTCAAGGGCAGCTTCGCCGCCAACATGTCGTTGTGCGAGGACTATGATGTGACCAAGGATACTCGAGTACTCGACTGCTTCACCGCATCCAATACCACCACTCCCGAGAAACTCTATGGTTTCGAGGCAATTGTGCGCAAGAATCCTGAAGCGTGGCGCAATGGCCGTCACGGTGCACCGCGCCGCATCCAGCCCTACACCGAGGAAGACGGTAACCTGAAGGACAACCCGCCGCTCTACATCGTTTACCCGCTCAGTTCCGAGTCTTCTTCCAACGGAACTGTAACCGCAGTTTGCGAGCTGATGAACGACAGGGCTGTCAAGAGTGTGAGCTACTACAACCTGATGGGTGTAGAAAGCGAGCAGCCGTTTGAGGGTATCAACATTGTGGTGACACGCTACACCGACGGCACAATTTCTACAGCCAAGGTACTGCGTTAATCCGCTACCCTATCCTAATTCCACATCAAGGGAGGCGCCCCAGCACCGGGGAGCCTCCCTTTTTTTGCTGCCAAATTACTGTTGACGGTAGGTTGAAGTGTCACACAGTGACATCCTAAAACAAAAAAAAGGTTAAAACAAGTGCCGTGACTGAAATAATATGTATCTTTGCGGGTTAAATGGACTGAAATACAACCAACAATAGATAAAAAACGATATGCGCAAATTGTTTTTCCTGCTGCTTATGGCGGCAGTAGTCACACCTGCCTTGAAGGCCGTGAATGTAGAGAATACAGCAGGTCAGCTGGCACAATTGGTGACTGATACCCAGATTACTGAACTCACCGTCACCGGCACAATGGATGCCCGTGACTTCTTGTTCATCAACGAGCATCTCACCGAGCTCACAATGCTTGACTTGAGCCAGGTGACGATTACCGCTGTTGACAACGGCAAGGTCCTTTTTGGAACCGTTACGGGTTATTCTGCCAACCAGATTCCCCGCACGGCATTCTTCGGCAAGAAGCTCACTACGGTGGCGCTTCCCGAGACGATCGAGTCGATCGGTTATGCCGCTTTTGCCGGTTGCTACCAGTTGACATCGGTAACGCTCCCCGAGGCATTGGCCGAGATTGACGACTATGCCTTCTCGGGCACTGCGTTGACGAGCATCGAGATTCCCGCCAATGTGGGATATATGGGCAAGGGTGCGTTCTCGCGCTGTGAGTCACTGGAGAGCGCTGTCATCAACGGCACCACTGTCGGTGACTTTGCCTTCTTGGGTGACTTCAACCTGAGTAACGTGCAGATTGGCGCCGATGTGAGCTACATCTTGAAGGGTGCCTTCAACGGCTGCAAGGCTCTGCAGACGATCAATATCGATCCCGCGAGCACCTTGGTTCGTATCGACGACGAGGCGTTCATCAATTCGGGTCTCGAGAGCATCAACATCAAGTCGTTGCCGATGGGCACCATCGGTGAATGGGCTTTTGCACAGACCAAGCTCTCTAGCCTTGAGTTGCCCAACACGCTCACCAATCTTGGCGAGGGTGCATTGGCTCACAATCCGCTGCTGACGAGCGTTACAATGCCCGATGTCCGCAATTCTTCCGTCCGTCGTCCCAAGGGTGCACCTGTGTTCCGTCGCACACTGGAATACATCAAGGATTACACGTTTGCCGGCGACGAGCAGTTGAATCCCGGCAAGATGCTCATCTACGGAGTGAAATCCATCGGCAGCCATGCGTTCTATAACGTGAGCCAGGCCATCGACACCATGTATCTCCCCTCGAGCGTTCACTCTCTGGGCGACTATGCAATGGCCGGTATGACGGGCATGCAGGTCCTCAAGACCGACGCTGTCGAGGTGCCTGCTCTGGGCAACGAGGTTTGGGCCGGTGTGGATCAGCCCTCTATCCCCCTGATTGCTCCCGAGGCTTCGGTTGAGCTCTACAAGGCCGCCGACCAGTGGATGAACTTCTTCTTCGATGAGGGTTTCCTCTTGGGTGATGTGAACCGCGACGGTGCTGTGAACATCAGTGACGTGACTGCCCTGATCAGCTATGCTGTTGCGGGCGGTATTGACATCGACCTGCGAGCTGCCGACCTTAACGGCGACGGTTTTGTGAACATCAGTGACGTGACATCCCTTATCAATATGGTAATGACCAGCAGCAGCAAGTACACGGTTAATGCCATCCACGACCAGATTGTCAACAAGTGTGTGGCCACCAATGATGTCTTGAGCCTCGAAAGCGTGTCGCTCCAACCCGGTCAGACCCGCACCATCGATGTAGCGCTCAACAACGACGAGCACGATTACACCGCCATGCAGTGTGAGCTGGTATTGCCGCAGGGTGTAACCCTCACCGCTGTTGACGGCATCGAGCGTTGCAACGACCACTCGTTCTACAGCCGCATCCACGAGCAGGAGAACAATGTATATACCCTGATCGGTGCTTCGATGAACATGGATCAGATGACCATTGGCGAGGGTAAGGTGCTGCGCCTGACCATCACTGCCGATGAGGACTTTGAGGGCGGCAATGCCGAACTGACTCTTGCCAACGTGATGTTAGTGACCCCCGACCACGATATCTATCTGGCCGACGATGCCGTTGCCATGCTCAACAACGCTTCGGGCATCGAGCAGGTGAACGTGGAGAAGGAAATCGCCGCTGTGCGCTACATCAACGTGGCAGGTCAGGAGAGCGATACTCCGTTCGACGGTATGAACATCGTGGTAACCACCTGTGTTGATGGTACCACGACGACTTCTAAGGTGTTGAAATAAAGAATAATTACAATATTTTAATAGTATTAATTTTAAGGTGTAAAGTTTTCTTTTTTATAGACACAGAAAAACGTATCGGATAATTTGATTTATGAAACGTCGCTACCCGTGTGGGCTGCGACGTTTTTTGTGGTGTGATGCAACTGGCACGTGCCGGGTTGATAAGGGGCCCGTTGAAAGCGGCTGAATGCTTTTTTTGTTAAAAAGTGGGCGTAGTTTTTTGAAATGCATTATATTTGCAAGATTAACACATTATTCAAACAAGCTGTGAAGATGAAAAACATCATATTGTTCTTGACTTTGGCTGCAATGGTTTTGCAGGTCAAGGCCCTCGACGTGACCACCACAGCTGGCTCATTGTCGAGCAAGGTTAATAATACCGGAGTCACCGAGTTGAAGGTGGCAGGCACCATGGACGCCACCGATTTTTACTTTATCACCGACAACTTGAAACAGTTGCGCTCGTTGGACTTGACGGGTGTGCAGGTCGTCGGGTGTGATTACGTCTGCCAGCGCTATTGGCAAGAAGGCTTCAAGGCCGATGAGCTGCCCGTGGGTGGCCTGAGTGGCTTGAATGTGACCAGTGTGAGGTTGCCGTCGTCGCTGAGAAGCATCGGCAAGGGCGCCTTTGTAGGCTGCCTGGCCCTTGAGGAAGTCATGCTGCCGGCTACGCTCGACAGCATCGGGGAGTATGCCTTTGCGGGTTGCGCAGCGTTGCATGAAGTGATGCTGCCGGCCTCGGTCCGTGTGGTGGATACAGGTGCCTTTATGGGCTGCACCTCGCTGACGAGTTTCAAGGTGGAGCCTAACAACCGACTCAAACGGTTGAATGCCACCGCACTGCTGAACTGCCCGTCGTTGACGACGCTGGATCTTGGGTCCTCGATACGCACGATTGGAGAGCGTGCCCTGCTGGGCATCGGCATTCAGCATCTGGACTTGACCGCCAACAGCAGCCTGGAAAGCATCGGTGACTGGGCCGTGGCGATGTCGCCTGTGGCGCAGGTCAGCCTGCCGTCTGGCGTGACAAGTGTGGGCGATGGCGCTTTCTTCTACGATAAGAATCTTGCCACTATCGACCTGGGCGGCAAGATTGAAGATATCAACGACTACCTGCTGGCTTGTACGGCCCTGGAGGGCAACATTGACCTCGCGGGCGTGAGCCGCATCGGGGATTACGCGTTTTACAATGTTTCGACCCTGTCTGTGGTGGAACTGCCGGCAACGGTGACGTGGCTGGGCGCCTATGCCATGGCGGGCATGACCGGATTGACGGCCTTGACCAGCAATGCGGTCGAGGTTCCCGCTCTGGGAGAGCACGTCTGGGCCGGTGTGAAGCAGCGCAAGATTCCCTTGACGGTGCCTGCCGACTCCAAGAGCCTCTACCAGGAGGCTGACCAGTGGAAGGAGTTCATGTTCGGGGCTTCGTGGCTGCGAGGCGATGTGAACAACGACGGTGAGGTAAATATTGCCGACGTCAACACGCTGATTGACATCATCCTGGGAGGACGCTTTGACGACCAGACGATGCTGCGCGCCGATGTCAACGAGGATGGCGAGATCGGCATTGCTGATATCAATGCGGTCATCGACATCATCTTGAATCCCGGCAGCTATGCTCCGGTGGTCATTGACACCGACGACGCGCTGCACCTCGACGAGGTGTCGTTGAGGCCGGGTGAACAGCGCACGCTGCAGCTCACCCTCGATAACGCCGACAATTACAGCGCCGTGCAGTGTGACATCATTCTGCCGATAGGCTTGACGCTGCTTGATGTGGCTGCAAGCCAGGGACAGGCGACCGAGACGCGTGACCTGGGTGACGCCTGGACTCGCACCATAGCCTATTCGATGGATAAGCGTCGCTTCGACGGCGAGGGCAAGGCCGTGCTCACGCTCACCGTGCGCGCCGACGAGGCACTGGCTGGCACCAGCCAGATCACCGTCAGCAACATCGTGCTTGCCGATGATAATAACGTGGGCTGGCATGCCGCCGATTGCGTCGCCACGGTGAACAACACCTCGGGCATCGAGGACCTGACCGCCACGGCCGACCGTGTGTGGATCGAGGGACGCACCCTGTGCATCGACACGCGCAACGCAGCGTCGGCCATGGTGACGGCCATGAACGGCGCGGCACGCACGCTGACGCTTGTCCATGGCGAGAACCGCTTTGACTTGGAACAGGGCTTCTATGTCGTTGTCCTCAACGGCAGGAGCCACAAAATCGCAATTCGCTGATACAAACCTAAAGAATTGACTCATGGGTAAGAATAAACTCAAGAAATTTGCCGACATGGAACGCATGGACTGCGTGTTCCAGTTCCCCTTTGCAGTGGTGAAGCAGGAGGGCGGTTGCCCCATGCGCGGCAAGTGGAATGAGCAATATTTCAAGAACGCTAATCCCATCGTGCTGGAGCTGGGCTGTGGCAAGGGAGAATATGCTGTGGGACTGGCACGCCGCTTCCCCGACAAGAACTACATCGGTGTGGACATCAAGGGTGCCCGCATGTGGACCGGTGCCAAGATGGCGACCGAGCAGGGATTGCCCAACGTAGCCTTCCTGAGGACGAATATCGAGTTGATTGACTGCATGTTCGCTCCCGACGAGGTGTCCGAGATTTGGATCACCTTCCCCGATCCGCAGATGAAGAAGGTGAACAAGCGCCTCACCTCGACGCGTTTCCTCGACAATTACCGTCACATCCTGCGCGACGGCGGCATCGTGCACCTCAAGACCGACAGTCCCTTCCTGTACACCTACACCCACGCCCTTGTTCAGGAGAATCATCTGCCTGTCGATACCGATACCGATGACTTGTATGCCAGCGGATTGGCCGACGACATCCTGGACATCAAGACGCACTACGAGATGCAATGGTTGCAGCGTGGCTTGACCATCAAGTACATCCGCTTTGCCTTGCCTCATGGCGTGGAACTCGTGGAGCCCGACATCGACATCGAGCCCGACACCTACCGCAGCTACAACCGTGGCTACATCCAGATGCCGCAGCTCATGCCCGATGCAGAGCACGAATCATAAAGCTTAAACGATAAACTATTAGACACTAAACTCTAAACAAAAAACACTAAACTAAAAAAGAATATGACTATTTATCCTAATCTGGTACTGGATGCCCTGCGCACGGTGCGTTATCCCGGCACGGGAAAAGATATCGTGGACATGGGCATGGTGAATGATGACATACGCATCGATGGCAACCGTGTGAGCTTTTCGCTGACGTTCGAGAAGCCCACCGACCCCTTCATCAAGAGCGTGGTCAAGGCTGCCGAGGCCGCTATCCTGGCCCACGTGGGCAACGACGTGGACATCAAGGGAAACATCGGCGTGAAAACCGCACAAGACAATCCCGTGCGCAAAATCGAAAAACCGCTGCCCGGCGTGAAGAACATCATCGCTGTGAGCTCGGGCAAGGGCGGTGTGGGTAAGTCCACCATTGCCTGCAACCTGGCTGTTGCACTTGCCTTGCAGGGTTACCGCGTGGGACTGCTCGATGCCGATATCTTCGGCCCCTCGATGCCCAAGATGTTCGGCGCCGAGGACGAACAACTGTACATGCACGAGGTGGATGGCAAGAACTTGATCATCCCCCTGGAGAAATATGGCGTGAAAATGCTTTCGCTGGGCTTTCTCGTGGACAAGGAGAAGGCTATCCTGTGGCGAGGAGCCATGGCCAGCAATGCCCTGCGTCAGCTCATCAACGAGGCCGACTGGGGCGAGCTGGACTACTTTGTCATCGACCTGCCGCCGGGCACCAGCGACATCCATCTGACCCTGGTTCAGACGCTTGCCATCACGGGTGCCATCGTGGTCACCACGCCGCAGCAGGTGGCGCTGGCCGACGCGCGCAAGGGCATCAGCATGTTCATGGGCGAGCATGTGGGTGTTCCCGTGCTGGGCATCGTCGAGAATATGTCGTGGTTCACGCCGGCCGCTCATCCCGACGAGAAATACTATATCTTCGGGCATGACGGCGGCAAACAGCTGGCCGAGACGCTGGGCGTGGAACTGCTGGGCCAGATTCCTATGGTGGCCAGCATCTGCAAGGGCAGCGATGACGGCCAGCCCGTGGTGCGCATGAACGACGTGAGCGGCGTGGCCTTCAAGCAGCTCGCCACCCGTGTCGTCGAGGCCATCGACCGCCGTAACGAGACTTTGCCGCCCACCGAGGTAGTGCAAACCCATTAATGAGATTATTATTTGTGTCTTATAACTTAAATAATCTGTCAATTATGAAAAAGATTATCGCAATGTTGGCTGTTGCAGCGATGCTGCTCACCAGCTGCGGCTCGGTACCTATCACTGGCCGCAAACAATTGAATCTTGTCAGTGACCAAGAGGTGCTCGCTGCCAGTCTCCAGCAGTATGCCAGCTTCATGCAGACGGCAACCATCTCGACCAAGAAGGCTCAGAGCGCTCAGGTTACCCGCGTGGGACAGCGCATCGCCGCTGCCACCGAGGCCTACCTGCGTTATGCCGGTATGGAGAACGAGCTGCAGAACTTTGCTTGGGAGTTCAACCTGGTCAAGAGTGACGATGTGAACGCCTGGTGTATGCCCGGCGGAAAAATCGTGGTCTATGAGGGCATTATGAACCTTGTCGGCAGTGACGACGAGTTGGCGGTGGTTATCGGCCACGAGGTGGCTCATGCCGTGGCTAAACACAGCAACGAGCGCATGAGCCAGCAAGTGCTTGCCGAGTACGGCGCACAGGCCATCGGCATCTTCACGAGTGGAAAGAGTATTGAAACACAGCGTATTGCGCAGCAGGTCTATGGCCTGGGTGCTCAATATGGTGTGATGCAGCCCTTCTCGCGCAAACACGAGAGCGAGGCCGACAAGATGGGCCTGGTGTTGATGACGATAGCGGGCTATAATCCTGATGTGGCCATCACCTTCTGGCAGAAGATGGCAGCTACCACAACCCAGGAACCGCCCGAGTTCATGAGTTCGCACCCGAGCCACGCCACCCGCATCTCCGACATCCAGAAGTGGTTGCCCGAGGTCAAGAAACAGTACGGCGGCAACAAGTAACCACAACCGTAATGATCAACAAGGTGGGCCCTGCTTTTTGAGCCCACCTTGTGTAAATGTGCATTCAACTGAATGAGAATGAGACGTTTTTTCAGCATCTTGGCTTTGACGATGGCGTTGCTGCCGTTGTCGGGGTCGGCTCGCACCATTGTTGACCTGTTCGCTATCGAGCCAGGCAACATCTTCCCCCTGCTCACGCGCACCAGCCGCCTCGACATGGTGGATTATTACAACAGCGGGCAGCAGGTCGCTGTCCCCAATAATCTGGCGGGAGAGGCTCGCCTGCTTGAACTGGACAGCGCCTACCTCAAGGTGCAGACAAGCGGCAGTCGCGTGGTCGAGATGCGCATGAGGATGGCGGGCAAGGACACGGTTGTCACCGTCATCGAGACGGTGCTCACGCCCGTACCCGACAGCCGCCTCACCCAGTGGAACGTCCACTGGCAGCGCTACACGAGCGACAAAATTTTTACCAAGCCCGGTATCGACGATTTCATCGTCAGGAAGATGCCGGGAGAGCTGCGTGCCGACTTGCAGGATGCGATGATTTTCCCGCTTGTCCAGCTCACCTTCACGGGCGAGAACCATGATGTCATCGAGGCCACACACGGACTGGAGCAGTTCCTCGTCCCCAGCGAGTACAAGCGCTTCGGCGACTACCTCAAGCCGTCACTCAGTTTCCGTTTCAAGGGACTTAAGATAATACCTGTCAAGTAACCATGTTGCAACCTTCACTTTTCTCTAACCAGCCTCAGGGTATCACCCTGAGCGAATTCAATACCCGTATAGCCAATGTCATCAACGGCACCCCGTCGTTGCAAAACCAGTGGGTTATCGCCGAGACGAGCGACCTGCGGGTCGTCAGGGGGCATTGCTATATGGAACTGGTCGAGAAAGACGCCCGCGGGACGACGGTGGCCAAGGTGAGCGCGGCCATCTGGGCCAGCAGTTACCCACGCCTGAATGACAAATTCAAGGCCGCCACGGGCAGTGACTTGAAGACCGGAATGAAGGTGTTGGTGATGGCTACGGCCACCTATCACAGCCAGTATGGTTTCAAGGTGGTCATCTATGACATCGACCCGAACTACACGATTGGCGACATGGAGCGCCAGCGTCAGGAAATCCTCAACCGCCTCACGGCCGAGGGCCTCATCGACAAGAACAAGCAACTGCCTTGGCCCGTCGTGCCCCAGCGCATCGCCATCGTCTCGGCAGCAGGAGCAGCCGGTTACGGCGACTTCATGAATCAGCTGAGCAACAATCCCTACCGCCTGCAGTTCTACACTTGTCTGTTCGGGGCGTCGATGCAGGGCAGCCAGACGGTGCCCACGGTGATGGCAGCCCTGGAGCGCATCAAGCGGCATCTTGATCTGTTTGACTGTGTGGTCATCATTCGTGGCGGTGGAGCGACCTCCGAACTCAACTCGTTCGACAACTATGACCTGGCTGCCGCTGTGGCACGGTTTCCGCTACCCGTGATTGTGGGAATCGGCCATGAGCGTGACGTGACGGTGCTCGACTATGTAGCCGGCAAACGGGTCAAGACACCCACTGCCGCTGCCGAGTGGCTCATCCAGCTGGGCACCAATGCGTTGGCCCATCTCGACGAGTTGCAGAACGACCTCGTTGCTGCCGCTCGCGACACCGTGGCCCACGCCAGGGAGCAGCTCGGGTATTTCACCAGCATGATTCCCGCGTCGGCCCGTCGCATCATCGACACCAACCGCATCCGCCTCGATCATTTCAATGCCAGCATCCCCGTTGCAGCCAATAACCTGATAGCCAATCAACACACCCGGCTGCAGCGTGCCGTCGAGCGCATGGCCGACGCCGTTGCTGCGGCGATGCAGCGCGAGCGACAACACCTGCAGGCGCTTGACGACAAGGCGATGCTGCTGTCGCCCGAGAACACCCTGCGTCGCGGCTATTCGCTGGTCAGGGTAGGGGACAAATGCGTCACTTCGAGCGACCAGTTGCACCCCGGCGATAATGTGACCATGCAGTTCGCCGAGGGCACCGCCGCTGCCACCGTTGTAGAGACGCAAAATCTTGCGTCTCCTCAAGGCTTGTCCAATTAGAGGAATCAGATAAGAGCACGGCTGCCTAAAAAATAGTTTAATTCGTGAAATTCGTAGTTTAATTCGTAGTTTAACAGAAAATGGAAGAGAATAAAGAAATGACTTATACCCAGGCTGTTACCGAGTTGGAGCAGCTTGTGCAGAAGATGCAGGACCCGCAGTGCAGCATCGACAACCTGACCGCCTATACCAAGCGCAGCAAGGAACTGCTTGACATTTGCCGCAAGAAGCTTACCGAAGCCGACGAGCAACTCAAGCAGATCCTCGCCACCATCCAGCAATAAGGGAGACAAATTGCCAACGGCAAAAAACTGTTAACGATTAACTATTAGCTGTTAACTAAAAAATTACTATCTTTGCACCCGCATTGATAGTGCAAGTCACGCGCCTGTGGCGAAATAGGTAGACGCGCCAGACTTAGGATCTGGTAACTCCGGTTGTGTAGGTTCGAGTCCTATCAGGCGCACAGGAAAAAACAAAACCCGCTGAAATTCCAGCGGGTTTTGTCAGCTTTTATGGAGGTGGTTATTATGAGTGCAAGTTCAAAATTGAGCTTAACATACTCATTAAAGAATATCGATGATTAGTTCTGGGGCCAACTTCCCGCAAGCAGGAAATCAATGAGTTTTGTCACATCGGTGATGTTCACCGCTTGGTTACCATCAATGTCGGCACAGATGGTGCAAATCGGCTGCTGGGGATTCATCATATAATCAATCAGGGCAGTCACGTCGCTGATATTCACACTGCCGTCGTGATTCACGTCGCCCACAGCATAGCCATGTCCTTCACCATGCAGGACAACGGTCTTGGCCTTGCTCCAAGGGCTCCAGGTGTCGTCGGTGTAATGAGCCTTCACGCGGAAGAAGAAGGACTGTGTAGAACTTGTCGGGAGTGATGCCGGTGATGAGACGGTAGGTGGCATCGCCTTCCTCATTAACGGCCCTGAGCTTCGCGGGCTCACTGGCATCGCCGGCATAAATCTGAATGCTCTCGATCTGGCCATAATTGTTGGGATAGTAGTCGCCACGGATGGTAATCCGCTCGATGTCAGCGCAATCCAGGACGAAGACATAGTCGGCAAAATTACCGGGTGCCAAATCCACATGTTCAGACTGGAGACTGGTAGATACCGTTACGCCAGCAGTGCGCCAGGTATTGTAGCCCGATGCTCGCAGGACGACGGTGACCTTGTCATAACCCGTCAAATCATATTCGGGAGAGATGATGGCACCGCCAGAACCCAGCTGGAGGCAACCATCGCCGGTGAAGAGCTGGCTACCCTGATACTCCCAGCCCTCGGGGAAGTAGTCCTGCCAGTGAGAAATTACACTGTAACTGCTGTAAGTGAGGTCGCTCCAGTCTGTTTCTCCCAGTAAAGCAGTTATGGGCTTAGTAGCCACCTCAAGTGTGTAACTTTCAACGTTCTTGGCTGGAGTCTCATCGGTCCAGTCGGCACGGAACTCGGTGAGCTTGATGAAGTCCTCGTTGGCCTCAAGCATGACGGGATCGTGTGTCTCAAACACCGAGGTACCCACGATGTTGACGACAACATCCTCGGCATTCTCGCTGCTCAAGGTGATGGTGGCATTGTGGGTGCCTACCTCCTGGGGAGCATAGGTGATGGTGATATCCTTACCGCTCTCGACCTCGCTCAAGGCAATGTTGTTAACGTCAATCGAGAAGACGCCATTGGGGTCGTTGAGGGTAACGGTCACATCATGGTCGAGGTAGTAGCCGAAGACCGAGAGCACCTGGGTGGTCGACTTCTCGGCATAGGACTCAATGGCCATGTTCAAGGCGCTGGCAGTAATCGTCGGACCCAGATAAGGCGGCTGGATACCGATAACCATCTGCTGGTCATCAGTGAAGTTATATTCACCATCGCTGAAGGCGTTCAATGCGCAGTAGCAGTTGTAGTCACCGCTCCAGCCCCAGTTGATGTGGTAAGTATCGTCGTTAGCGTCATAGCCGTCAACATTGAAGGCATGACCGCCTGCATAACTGTCATAAGCACTATACACGATGGGGCGGTTATTGACCAACTCTTCCTGAATCATGGCAGCCCAGGCATTATTGCTATAGGAGTACTTATAGTGGAGAGCGGCGGTCTCCTGATTATAGCCAAAGAACTTGACGGCGCGCAGGATGTCACTGCTATAGGCGCCACTGCCCTGGGGCGTATAATCCATGCGCTCCTCCTGGCCGATGTAGCGCATGAGCCATGCCACGGCATCGGCTTGAGCCTCGGTATAACCAGACCTATAATCGTCGATCATGTTTTCCCAGTCAAAGGTCGTGCCGGGCAAAGGTTCAACCTGGAAACCATAGCTGTAATTGTTGTAACCACTGACAGCGGGAACAGGACCTACGGGGAATTTCCAGTAATAGAACACCATTGCCAGCGAGGTTGCGGGGCAGCCGGTGACACACAATTGGCCGTTATACACAGGGCAGTGATTGTAGTAGGGCTCCTGCTGGTCCCACATGGCAGTGAGCAGCGGCTCGACGCTCACACCCCTAGTGCCGCCTGCATTGAGCGTCTGATCGGCGGCAATCTCGGGATGTGCCTGCAGGTACTCCAACTCTTGCTTGTAGATGCCCAGCCAGTACTTCATGTTGGCAGGCATTCGGTTCACGTCCTTGATGGGATGGTCACCATAAGCGAGCACGGTTTTGGCACGGTCATCACCCGAGATGATGATGAAATGGTCAGCTGTGTTAAAGATGTAGTACACGGCGGTTCCAGGCTTGTCGGTATTCATTTCCTGCTTGACCAGCTGGAGATCAATAGCGGCAGGAGCCATTATTTTACCATTAGCAGCCATCTTGCTGGCGGCATACTGTTGCGCAGTGGCCCTGGCGGTTGCCAAGTCAACATTGGCACCAAACAATTGCATTGAAGCAATCATCAATACGGTTAAAAACAAAAATCTCTTCATAACAAATAATATTTGAGTTGATAATGAATAATCTTGTCTAGTTCGTTAGTTCTTGACGACCTTAACGCTACTGGTGGTGCCGTCGGTGTAAGTTGTCACCTTGATGGCCATGCCCTGAGGCTGTGCCACCTCTTGACCAGCCATGTTATAGTAGCGCACATCAGCAACAGATTTATTGGCCATTACTTCACCAACAGCGGTACTCGGGTTGGGGAACACCTCAAGGTAAACGATGTCGCTTGCAGTCTTGACACCATGGTCGGTGTAATAAACCTGGATACCGATGCGCCAGGTAAAGATGGGCCACTCGCTGTAG
>ONGE01000029.1 GCA_900317325.1 uncultured Prevotellaceae bacterium | reverse complement strand
GGTCAAAATCATAGTCACCATCATGTTCAAGCCACTTATCTGGACTAAACATCCAACAGGTGATGGAAGTAAGATTCGGACAATTCTGGAAGACATAAAGCGTATACCCATTAGTAAAGGGGTCATAAAACGAGCAATTTTTGCCCATCACAACCGACCGAAGTGCTGTGCAATTTTGAAAAGCACGTGAATTAATAAGGGTTACCGTATTTGGAATTGTCACACTGGTAAGGCTCGTACTTCCTCTGAACGCTTCTCTGTCGATTTCCGTAACGGTATAGTATTTGTAAGTGCTGGTGTTGCGAACACCTTCAGGAATGATCACATTGCCGCTGTAAGAGTTTCCAGCATAGGTCTTGTAGGTGATTGCGACAGTACTGTCCGTCAAGATGTTGTAGTAATAGCCCCCATACTCGAAGTCGTAGGCACTGGCGCCGAGGGCGCACATCATGGCCGCCACCAGGACGACCAGTCGAAAGAGTAAATGATTATGTTTCATAGTCGTAATGTTTTATGGTTAATAATTTTCGATTCATCAGATTTTCGGCAAATTTAGTCACATTTTTTGAGAAAAACAAATTTTTAGCTGGCATTTAAACACTACGAATGACGCAAATTGAACTAATAGGCGTCGGCATTCCGCCCAACTGGAGTGCGGATGCAATATTGTTTTAGTTGTTATAGTTGTTTTTAAAATCTTGGCGTCTTGGCGTCTTTGCGTCTTGATGTGGGGCGGGTGGGTACGGCCACGCCAAGGCGAGACCCTACTGTGCGGATGCTTCACTAATCTCTAATCACTAACCTCTATCCTGCTCGCGTCAGCGAGCAACGCGAGCAAACCCAATAATCTTGGCGTCTTAGCGCCTTAGCGTGGGGCCCTGGTGCGCGGCCGCCAAATGTTGTTTTTCTTTTTTTAATAATGAATATTGAAATTATTGGTTCGTTATTCGGGAAATAGTAGTACCTTTGCAGCTTGGAAAAAGAATCTAGAAACTAGTGACTAGGGACTAGAAACTAAGAACCAGAAACTATTTTAAGGTTACTATATAAATTTTCTATTTTTTATGGCAGAAACAAAGAAATTGTTCGACCAATTCGCGCCTGTCACTCCCGAGGAGTGGCGTGCCAAGGCCGAAGTTGACCTGAAAGGGGCCGACTTTGAGAAGAAAATGGTTTGGCGGACAAACGAGGGTTTCAGTGCCCAGCCGCTGTATCGCAGCGTGGACATTGCTGACCTGAAGCAGACCAAATCACTTCCCGGTGAGTTCCCCTATGTCCGCGGAACCCGCTACAACAACGACTGGAAGGTTCGCCAGAACATCGACGTTGACGATGTGAAGGCCGCCAATGCCAAGGCTATCGAGGTGCTCGACAAGGGCATCAACTCGATTGGCTTCCACATGCATGGTGCTGATGTGGACCTGAAGGAGCTCCTCCAGGGCATCGTCCTTCCCGCCTGTGAAATCAACATCATGTGTTGCCCCAAGTGCGCTATCAAGTATGCCAAGGAGCTTGTTCAACTCTGCAAGGAGAACGGCTGCGAGGATACCTTCGTGGGCAGTATCACTTTCAACCCGTTCAAGCGCACCTTCAAGCACGGTGAGCCCTTCCCTGGCGACATCGTTGCCATGGCCACCGAGCTGATGAATGTCGTGAAGCCCGTCGCCCACCTGCGCGTGCTCAGCGTTGACTCGCTGGCACTGAACAACGCCGGTGCCTACATCTACCAGGAGCTGGGTTATGCCCTGGCTTGGGGCGCCGAGTGGATGGCCATGCTGACCGAGGCTGGTTTCACCGCCGATGAGGTGGCTAACCGCATCAAGTTCAACATGGGCGTTTCGACGGTTTACTTCATGGAGATCGCCAAGTTCCGCGCCGCACGCGAGCTGTGGGCCCTCATCGTGAAGCAGTTCAATCCCGCTAACGACTACTCGTGCATGATGAACGTCAATGCCGAGACCAGCCGTTTCAACCAGACGATCTATGACAGCTATGTGAACCTGCTCCGTAGCCAGACCGAGGCCATGAGTGCCGCCCTGGCTTGTGTGGATTCAATCGTTGTCACCCCGTTTGACGCTCCTTACAAGGAGAGCGACGACTTCAGCGAGCGCATCGCCCGCAACCAGCAGATCCTGCTCAAGGAAGAGAGCCACCTCGACAAGGTCGTTGACCCCGCCGGCGGTTCCTACTATGTGGAGATGCTGACCAAGAACCTCGCCGAGCAGGGCTGGAAGCTCTTCCTCGACGTGGAGGACAAGGGCGGCTTCAAGGCTGCGCTCGAGAGCGGTGAAATCATCAATGCTGTCAACGCTACCGCCAACGAGCGCTTTGACAAGGTGGCCAAGCGTCGTGAGCAGCTGCTGGGTACCAACCAGTTCCCCAACTTCACCGAGAAGGCTGCCGACAAGGCCGACGCCTGCAAGGAGTGCAACTGCCACTGCAGCTGCAACCACGAGGAGGTTGAGGGTGCCGTGACACTCAACACCAAGCGCCTGGCTACGCAGTTCGAGGAGGCTCGCCTCGCTACCGAACACGCTGCCAACACGCCCAAGGTGTTCATGCTCACCATCGGCAACCTGGCTATGCGTCTGGCCCGTGCCCAGTTCAGCGACAACTTCTTCGCTTGCGCTGGTTATGAGCTCATCGACAACAACGGTTTCAAGACCGTCAAGGAGG
This sequence comes from uncultured Prevotellaceae bacterium, assembly GCA_900317325.1. GTDB lineage: Bacteria > Bacteroidota > Bacteroidia > Bacteroidales > Muribaculaceae > Sodaliphilus. Next base: position 24,559 of record ONGE01000029.1, on the reverse strand, counting down.
GTGTTGATGCCGCTATGGAGAAGAAGGCCGACGTTGTCGTGCTCTGCTCCAGCGACGACGAGTATGCAGCCCTCATCCCTGAGGCAGTGAAGGAACTCGACGGCCGTGCCGTGCTCGTGCTTGCCGGTCCCGAGACCGACGAATTCAAGGCCCTGGGCATTGAGCACTTCATCAACGTTCGCACCAACGTGCTTGCTACATTAAAAGCTTTCAACGCTAAACTGTTAAAATGACGAGACGACTATGAGACCGAATTTTAAGAATATAGATATTGCAAATGATGCTTTTAATGTAAAGCACAATCCCCTTCCCAAGGGCGAGGTGTGGAAGAATGCCGAGTTGATCGACATTAAGCCCATTTACACGCATGAGGACATCGAGGGTCTGGAGCACCTGGAGTTCGTTGCCGGTATTCCTCCCTTCCTGGGTGGCCCCTATTCGCTGATGTACCCGTTCCGTCCGTGGACCGTCCGTCAGTACGCTGGCTTCTCGACCGCTGCCGAGTCCAACGCCTTCTATCGCCGCAACCTGGCTTCGGGCCAGAAGGGTCTGTCAGTGGCATTCGATCTTCCTACCCATCGTGGTTACAACGCTGATAACCCCCGCGTGGTCGGTGACGTCGGCAAGGCAGGTGTGTCCATCTGCTCGGTAGAGGACATGAAGGTGCTGTTCGACGGTATCCCCTTGAACAAGATGTCGGTTTCCATGACCATGAACGGTGCCGTGCTGCCCATCATGGCGTTCTACATCGTTTCAGGTCTGGAGCAGGGTGCTAAACTTGAGGAGATGCAGGGTACCATCCAGAACGATATCTTGAAAGAGTTCATGGTGCGTAACACCTATATTTATCCTCCCAAGTTCTCGATGCAGATCATCGCCAGCATCTTTGAGTACACCTCGAAGTATATGCCCAAGTTCAACTCGATCTCGATTTCGGGTTACCACATGCAGGAAGCCGGCGCAACTGCCGACATCGAGCTGGCTTACACCCTGGCCGACGGTATGGACTACATCCGCACGGGTGTGAACGCCGGTCTGTCGGTTGACGCCTTCGCTCCCCGTCTGTCGTTCTTCTGGGGTATCTCGATGAACTTCTTCACCGAGATCGCCAAGATGCGTGCAGGCCGTCTGTTGTGGGCCAAGATCGTGAAGAGCTTCGGTGCCGAGAATCCCAAGTCGATGTCGCTGCGTACCCACAGCCAGACCTCTGGTTGGTCACTGACCGCCCAGGATCCCTTCAACAACGTGGGCCGCACCTGTATCGAGGCTATGGCTGCTGCACAGGGTCACACCCAGTCGCTGCACACCAACGCCCTCGACGAGGCTATCGCACTGCCCACCGACTTCTCGGCTCGTATCGCCCGTAACACCCAGATCTACATCCAGCAGGAGACCTACATCACCAAGGTGATCGATCCTTGGGCAGGTTCCTACTATGTAGAGGCGCTGACCAACGAACTGGTGCAGAAGGCATGGGCTCACATCGAGGAGATCGAGAAGCTCGGCGGTATGGCCAAGGCTATCGAGACCGGCGTGCCCAAGATGCGTATCGAGGAGGCTGCAGCCCGTACCCAAGCCCGCATCGACAGTGGCCGCCAGACCATCGTCGGCATCAACAAGTATGCCCTCGAGAAGGAAGCTCCCATCGACATCCTGGAGATCGACAACACCGAGGTTCGCAAGGAACAGGTTGAAGGTCTCGAGAAACTGCGTGCCAACCGTGACGAGGCTAAGGTTAAGGCCGACCTCGCCGCTATCACCGAGTGTGTCAAGACCGGCAAGGGCAACCTGCTCGAGCTGGCTGTCGAGGCCGCTAAGGATCGTGCTTCGCTGGGCGAAATCAGCGACGCATGCGAGGAAGTCGTTGGACGTTACAAAGCAATCGTTAAAACCATTTCAGGCGTGTATTCATCAGAAACCAAAAACGATCCCGACCTGGAAGAGGCTCGTCGCTTGACCGCCCTCTTCGCCAAGAAGGAAGGCCGTCAGCCCCGTATCATGATTGCCAAGATGGGTCAGGACGGTCACGACCGTGGCGCCAAGGTTGTTGCCACCGGCTATGCCGACTGTGGCTTTGACGTGGACATGGGTCCCTTGTTCCAGACTCCCGAGGAGAGTGCTCGCGAGGCTGTCGAGAACGACGTGAACGTGCTCGGCGTATCTTCGCTCGCCGCTGGTCACAAAACCCTCGTGCCTGCCGTTATCGAGGAGCTCAAGAAGCTCGGCCGTGAGGACATCATCGTCACCGCTGGTGGTGTGATTCCCATGCAGGACTACGACTACCTGTACAAGGCAGGTGTAGCCGCCATCTTCGGCCCCGGTACCAACGTCATGAAGAGTGCTATCGAGGTGATGCACATCCTCCTCGACGACGAGGAATAAGATTCACCTGACATAACTATTAAACACAGGGCGCAACCGATGCTGCGCTCTGTGTTGTGTAATGATGTGTTCTGTGAGCCGTTGCTCTGCGGCGGCAGTTTTTAGTCAGGGATGGTGGTGATTTTTCCTGTCAGGCGGATGTCGTTGCTTGAAGGCCCAATTAGAATTTGATAGGTGTCGGGTTCCACGCTCCATTTCATATTGGCACCAACAATGACAAGGTCATCATAATCAAGATTAAGCGTCACTTGGCAAGACTCACCTGGCTCGAGTGTGATGCGCTTGAAGGCCTTCAACTGGCGCTCGGGTTGCACGACCGAGGGGTGGTCTTGATGCAGATAGAGTTGAACGACTTCGTCGCCCTTGCGGTTGCCGGTGTTGGTTACCTTGAATGTGGCGTCAAGTCCTTCAATCATGAGGTCGCTGTACTCAAATGTGGTGTAACTCAAGCCGTAGCCGAAGGGGTAGAGCGGCTTGGCCGACATCTCCACATAGTCATGGGCCGCAGGTACTGGCTTGTTATAATACACGGGCAACTGACCCACATGGCGCGGCACGCTAACGGGAAGCCTTCCGGCTGGGTTATAGTCGCCGAACAGCACGTCGGCAATGGCATTACCGCCTTGCTCTCCAGGGTAATAAGCAGTCAGCAATGCGTTAGCGTTTTCGTCGGCCCAGTTCTTGTTGAGCGGACGTCCCTCGATATAAACCACCACGAGCGGCTTGCCTGTCTTCTTTAAGGCCTCAAGCAATTCCATCTGGCGGCCCAGCAGGTCCAGCGTGGCGCGGTCAAAGCCCTCGCCGCACTCCATGTCGCTGATGAACTTCTGCTCGGCGGTAGCAGCACCTGTGTCCTCGTAGGAGGTCTTGAAATCTCTGGCCGATGAACCGCCCACCACGGCAACCACCACGTCGGCCTGCATGGCAGCCTCAACGGCTGCTGGAATGTCGCAGTCGTTGGTATCCCGCACGGCGCAACCCTTGGCATAGACGCAACTGGCCTCGCCAATCATCGCCTTGATACCGTTATAGACAGTCACCACCTTGCCATCGGCCTGAGGTGCGGTGTAGTCGCCCAACATATTATAAACGTTATCGGCATTAGGCCCGACAACGGCAACTTTTACATTTTTGCTCAACGGCAATGTGCCGTCGTTCTTGAGCAGGGTGATGGACTCCAGCGCTGCTTGACGGGCCGTAGCTCTGGCGGCCTCGTTATGAACTTCCTTTTGTGCTGCCTTGGCGTTGACATAAGGATTCTCAAAAAGGCCCATCTCAAATTTCAACCTCAGCACCCGCTTCACGGCAGTGTTGACAGCCTCTTCGCTCACTTTACCACTTTTCACGGCCTCGACGAGTTGGGCATAGCAGTTGCCGCCCAGGTCTACGTCTACACCAGCCAATAGCGCCTGGATGGCTGCTTCCTGTGACGACGCAGCGGTGTGGTGTGTGCCTTTCAGCCCGTCGATGCTGAACAGGTCACTAACGACAATTCCGCGGTCAAAAAGCCATTCTCCACGCAAGACATCGGTGAGTAATTCTTTGTTGGATGTGCAGGGCACTCCGTCCAATGAGTTATAGGAGGTCATCACCGACAAGGCCCCATCGGTAATGACGCGCCTGAACGGTTGGAGGAACACTTGTTTCAGTTCTCGAGGCCCCACGATGCTACGGGCACCGTTCTGGCCGCCCTCGCTAACGCCGTATGCGATGAAGTGTTTAAGCGTGGCAATGGTCGAGTAGGGGAGGCTCAGGTCTCCTTCACCCAATCCTCGCACCATCGCGGCACCCATCTCGCCAATCAGGTACGGGTCTTCACCCATCGTTTCCTCGACGCGTGACCAGCGGGGTTCACGGGCCAGGTCTAACACGGGCCCATAGCTGATGTGCCCGCCCTGGAGCCTGATTTCCTTGCTGATAACCGCCCCCGCTTGCTCCATCAACTGCGGATTCCAAGTGGCAGCCATACCCAAGCCTGTCGGGAATACCGTTGCCCCGATGGCCATGTGGCCGTGGGGCGCTTCTTCGGCCAGGAAAATGGGAATGCCCAGCCGGGAATGCTCGATGGCATAGCGTTGCATGGCGTTGGCTGCCTCGGCTGCAGGAGCGGGATTCAATCCGTTGTCAAGCGTTTTCTGCGTCCACGGGTCGGCACGGAACACTGCCCAATACATGCCCACGTGCAAGCTGTCTATCTCGTTGCGGAATTTTTCACTCACGGCCACCTTATTCCCGTTTCTTACATACGAGTCCCAGCCCATGAGGCATACCAATTGCCCGACTTTTTCCTCAAGCGTCATGCGTGAGAGCAGGTCTTGGGCGCGCACTATGGGGTGCAGACTTGCGTCCTGGTAAGGATATTTGTCCTTGGCGCTTGTGCTGAGTGCCAGGAGCGCCAGTGCTATGATGGTGAAAAGCGGGCGTTTTATCATAATCGTACAGTGATTTTGGTCACATTCATGCCGCTGATTTCGACAACTGGCTTGCAGCCACGGGCATCCTCGTTTTTCCACTCGATGTCGATGGTGCGGCTCTCGCCCGGCATCAGGTGCAGGTAGTTGTCGCTGTAAATGACGGGCAGAATCTGCTCGCCGTCATCTCCCTTGAGGTTCAGGCGCAGCATCACGGCTGGCGTTTGGCCGGAATTGGTCAATGTGATGTGCTTGCCGTTTGCCGTGGCGCTCACCTGGGCGGGCCGCAGGTCATGCAGCGACGTGCGGTCATTCTCGACGGTCGTGTTGACATAGTCGTTTGTCGAGCGCACCTTGCCCTGGTTGTCTATCAGCGTCAGGCGCAGGAAATAGGCGCCAGCAATCTCTTGCGGCACTTCGACCTTCATCATTTCGAGCGTCATGTCTTCGTCACAGATGTAGTCCATGGTCTGTTCCCACAAGGTTTTGCCGTTTAGGTCAATGATGCTGGCCTTTGCGGTGCCTTTCTGATACCCTGCCGAGCGGTTGACCACCTCGACATAATTGGTCACGGGGTTCCACTGCACGTGCAGCGGCTCGCAGGCGTGCTTCACACCGTAATAGGCTGCCGTGGGTTCCAGATAGTAGTCATAGGTTTGCCATACCATCGAGGGCCAGCAGGGATGACTCATCCAGATGAGGAGGCCCATGCGGTCCTTGCTGCCGCTCTCGTACATGGCACGATAGCCCTCGTAGTTGATCCACTGTGCCCACTCGCAGAATTCCTCAGCCGATGTCGGCTCCCCGAAGTTGTCGGCAATCATTTGATTGAACGTGGCCCCGCGCTGCGCTCCCTCCATCGTGTAGTCATGGCGGCCCCAATAGAGGTTCTGCGGCCACAGGTGCTCGGCATCGAGGGTGCGGCTCAGTCCTTCGATGGTCATCACGTTGGGCATGCCGCGCTCGGTGTGCAATTTGCCCGTCTGTTTCTCGAAATACTCCTTGGCGCTTATCGCCCAATAGGGTCCGTGTCCGCTCACGCCGTCATCGGCCGAGCTGGAGATGTAATCCAATCCGGGATGCAGTGTGGCCACGGTGTTGCGCAGTCCGTCGTCAATGGTCTTGGGAGGATAGCCCTCGTTGCGGCCGCAGTAGATGCCGATACTGGGGTGGTTGCGGATCTTGAGCACAAAGTCACGGGCATTGTCCATAAACATTACCTCATCGTCAGGGTCGGGACCGTCGGCCGGGTTTGCCAGCCAAAAGTCCTGCCACACCATGATGCCGTAGCGGTCACAGGCCTCAAAGAACTCCTTGTCGCCGGTCATGCCCACCCAGTTGCGAATCATATTATAGTTCATCTCCTTGTGGTGTCGCACGGCAGCGTCAAATTCCCTGCCACGGTAGTTCAGGTTGTTCTCGCTGAAGGCCCAGTTGCCGCCCAGCGGTATCAGTCGCCTGTTGTTGATATAGATACGCAGTTTTGTGTCTTTATCTACGGTTTTTACCTCACGGATACCCGCTTTGTAGGTGACGGCATCGCTCTGAACACCATCCACCGTGAAGGTAAATCCGGCATCGTACAGGTAAGGCTCGCCGTAACCATTAGGCCACCACAAGCGCATGCGCTGATTCTTGAGTTGGGTGAACTCATTAGGATTAAAAGATGCCTCAATTGTTTCACCGCCAGTAAGGGTGACTTGTTTCTCGAAGCAGATTTCCCCGATGTGGCCATGCAGTGTTCCTGTCACGGCGTGTTCGCTATGATTAGAGAGCATGACGGCAGGTGTCATCGTGGCGAGGGTGTCGCCCTCGGCCAGCGTGGTGGTCACCACAGGATCGCTCACGGTCACGTCGTTTGACGTCGTCAAGTAAACGTCGTCCCAGATGCCGATGTCGCGCCCACGGATGGTCGAAATCCAGTCCCAACCGATAGTGGCATGGAACGTGGGGTTATCGGCCCCGAGGATACCGCCGTTAAAGTCAGTATTCTTTTCGGTCTTGACCTTGACACCGCCGGGGTTGGCATTGGCGATAATGAGTACCCACAACTGATTATTTCGTTCTTTCAAATAAGGTGTGATATCAAATTTTCCACGCTTAAAAGCACCCTCGATGCGTCCCAAGTTGTTTCCGTTCAGTGTTACCTCGGCTTTCCAGTTGATGCCGTCGAAATTCAAGAAAATGCGCTTCCCCTGCATCTCACGGGGCACGTCAAATGTTCGCGTATAGATGAAATCCCCATTGAAGAAGGATTCTGATGCCAGCATCAGGTTATCGTCATGATTCATGTCGGGCAACGCCCCGGCATTGACGTAGCTCGATAATACAGTTGCGGGCACCGTGGCAGTAATTGACGGCCATTTAAATCGAGGTTTTCTTGATGAATAGATGTGTGATGCTCGTTGCAACTGCCAGTCGCCTCCATTGAGCAGCCACTTGCCGTCTTGCCAGCCACACTCGTCATGTGCCTTGGCCAGCAGTCCCCCAGGACGATTGACACCTATAGAGATTTCGCTTAGGCTAAATGGCTGATTGTTCTTGTTGGGCTCGATCATATTGATGCGTACATACCTGCCTCGGGCCGTTAGCGAGATTTGATCTTTCTTTTTACTCCAATTCCCTTTTGACTTAGATAGTTCTCCGACCGTTTGCCAGTGGATATTATCTTCGCTGACTTGAATGTTTCCGCTTGATGGCCTATTCACCCACCACAAGTCAATCATGTTAAATTCGGTGCTGACTCCCAAATCTACGGTGACCCATTCATCTCTGGAGCCCAAGCTGCGCCAAGCGCTCACAAAGTGCTCAGCCGGCAGTATGCCTTTGGCCCGTGTTCCGCCTTTACGCATTTTGAGTTCGGTGATGGTCCAGTGTGCAGCATTGGGCGTTACCAACTCTATGCGCATGTGTGAGAAAGGCTTCCCTTTCATGTTGAATGTGTGGTCGATGTTGCGAGTGGGTAGCAGGTCGCTGCCCGAGTTCTTGTTGGGGTCGCTATGAACGCGTTGCCAGGAGGGCTTGCCAGGCAGTGAATCGCCTGCCCATTCATCAACCACTTTCCATTTCTTGCCGTTGGTAGAAGTGAGCAGCCTGATTTTGAATCCCGTTGGCGCATCCTCGCGATAGGCCATGCTGCAAACCATCTGCACCTCGTCGATGTCGATGCTCATGTTCTCCCAGTCATATTGCAGCCAGGTATCGCTTCCCATGAGAATATTGCTCGTCCACTCGTTGCCGTCGATGCAGGCTTCGCGTTTGTGTGGCGGCAGCGGTCCATCGGGTGTGGTCACGTTGAGCCAGGCGGGAGCTTCACGTTCGTAGATACCATCGGTGAGCAGCTGTGACGTCAAGTTAAAATCCCAAGATGACGATTGATAGACCGTGCGATAGAGCGCAACATTACGGTATCCGTAGCCATTGTCCTGAACCAGCGAGGGTCCGTAATACTCTCTCGGGTTGCCCGGATATTGCCCGATGGGACGGTTCATCACTTGGGCTGTGGCGCCCAACGCCATCAATGTCACTAATATAAAGAGAAGTTGATTCTGTTTCATAATTTCTTGCATTTAAGTCGCAAATATACTCATTCCTTAGCAAAATTGGAACAAAATACCACTAGTTTCAAGAAAAAGCAGTACTTTTATTGCCAAAATAAATGAATCGTTCCATGACGCTCAATCTTGACACCCTCAATACCGCCATCACATCGATTAATGATGCCCTGTGGGCCTATCTGCTGATAGGTGCCTTGATTCTGTGCGGACTGTATTTCACCATCCGCACCCGCTTTGTGCAATTCACCATGATTGGCGACATGTTCCGTCAACTGGTGGACTCGTCTTCCAAGAGTAGTGGCAAGCACATCTCCTCGTTCCAGGCCTTTGCCGTTTCGATGGCTACGCGTGTGGGTACTGGAAACCTGGCTGGTGTGGCGACAGCCATTGCCGTGGGCGGCCCTGGGGCTATCTTCTGGATGTGGCTGATTGCACTCGTCGGCTCAGCGACCGCCTTTGTCGAGGCCACGCTGGCCCAGTTGTTCAAGCGTCCGTCAAGTGAATCATTCATCGGTGGCCCGGCCTATTACATCAGCCGTGGCCTCCACAACAAGTGGATGGCTAGGTTGTTCGCGGTGCTCATCACGCTCACCTTCGGCCTATCGTATAATTCCATCCAGAGCAACGCCATCTGTGGCGCATTGGACAAGGCCTTCGGCTTCGACCCGCTGGTAGTGGGCTGTATAATCACTGCGATTGCCCTGTTCATCGCCTTTGGCGGCATTCGTCGCATTGCCCATGTGAGCAGCGTGATTGTCCCGATTATGGCCATCGGTTATTTCATCCTGGCCCTGTATGTTGTCATCATGAACATCAACATGGTGCCTCATGTGCTGCGGTTGATTGTCGAGAACGCCTTCGGCTTTGAGCAAGTCGCCGGCGGCGGCTTGGGAATGACCATCATGGTTGGCGTCAAGCGCGGTTTGTTCAGTAACGAGGCGGGAGAGGGTAGTGCGCCCAATGTGGCAGCCACGGCCGATGTCTCGCATCCCGTCAAGCAAGGGCTCATCCAGGCCTTGGGTGTGTTCACCGACACCTTGGTCGTGTGCAGTTGCACCGCATTCCTGGTGCTTGTCAGCGGTCTCTATACCACCGAGGGGCTCGAGGGCATCCAACTCACACAGGCCTCGCTGGAGTCGCAGGTGGGCAGTTGGGGCGCGATATTTGTGGCCATCGCCCTTTTCCTGTTCGCCTTCAGCAGCATCATCGGCAACTACTACTATGGCGAGGCCAATATCCGCTTCTTGACCGACAAGAAGTGGGCGCTCACCGTGTTCCGTCTTTTCTCCGGTGGTGGCTTCGTCTTCCTTGGCGCAGTGGCCAGTTTCAAGTTTGTATGGAACCTGGGTGACTTGTTCATGGCATTGGTCACGTTGTGCAACCTCGTTGCGCTGGTGTTCCTGTGCAAACATGTATTCAAGCTGCTTGACAACTACCGGGCCCAGAAACGCCAAGGCATTAAGAACCCTGTTTTCCACCGTAGCGATCTCCCCGAAGTCGCCGATGATCTCGATGCCTGGGAATAATCAAAGGAGTTAGAAGTTAGGAATTAGGGATTAGGAATTAGGAGTTAGGAGTTCTAGATTATCTAGAATATCTAGAGCATCTAGAAACTAGGGACTAAGAACTAGAAACTATTATGAAAGGATTAGTTATAAAGAATACCGGCAGCTGGGTAACTGTCCGTCTTGAGGATGGCAGTATCGTGAACTGCAAGATGCGTGGCGTGTTGCGCCTCAGGGGGATGCGTTGCACCAATCCCGTTGCTGTGGGCGACATTGTCCAGGTCGAGGACAAGGGCGGCGATGCTCCTGTCGTGGGCGATATTGAAACGCGTCGCAACTATATCATCCGTCGTGCCAGTAACCTCTCCAAGGAATTCCAGATCATTGCTTCCAATCTTGACCTGGCTGTTCTTGTAGCAACCATCATCCATCCCGAAACCAGCACGACCTTTATCGACCGTTTCCTGGCCACTGCCGAGGCCTATCAGGTGCCTGCCGCTCTGGCCTTTAACAAGGTGGACTTGCTGATTACCGAAGAATCCCGCCAATACCTCGAAGACCTGAAGCAGATGTATGAATCCATCGGCTATCCTGTTGTCGCCATGTCGGCTGCCACTGGCGAGGGCGCCGATTCGTTACGCGAGTTGCTTGCCGGCAAGATGTCACTCCTTTCGGGCAACAGCGGTGTGGGCAAGTCTTCAATCATCAATCTGCTTGTGCCCGATGCCCATGTCAAGGTGGGCGACGTGAGCCACATCCATCACAAGGGTATGCACACGACGACCTTCAGCGAGTTGCTTGACCTGCCGGGCGGAGGAGCCATCATCGACACCCCGGGCGTGAAAGCCTTCGGCACGATTGACTTTGAGCGAGCCGAGGTGGCTCACTATTTCCCCGAAATTTTTAAGATTTCCAGCGATTGCCGTTTCAACAACTGTACCCACACCCACGAGCCAGGTTGCGCTGTCCTGGATGCTGTCGAGCGTGGTGACATCGCCTCCAGCCGTTTTGTGAGCTATCTGAGCATCCTCGACGAGGATCCCAACAACAAGTATCGCAAACCCTTCTAACCGTCTAAGGTTTAACGTCTAATTCATTACTATCCTTAGTCGTGTGTGTGGTCGCAGGGCCTCGATGTAATTGTTGAGGCGTTCTTGTGTGAGCGTGGGGTAGATGTTGTCGAAGCCGCCCACGATGTCGATGCCCAGGGCGCGGTGCTGCAAGGCGCGCAGCCAGAAGGCGTTGGTCTGCAGGGCATTCTCGTGCTCGCGGTAAACCCGTTCTTTCATCTTGTTGAACAGATCTTCGCTCACGCCGCTATAGAAGATGGCGTTCACGGCATAGTTGGCATACACGAGCATGCTGTCCCTGTCGGCAGTGCTGGTCTCGAATTCGTAATTGATCATCCAACGGTTGTGGTAGATGGACAGCGTGCCGTCGGCCGCCACGTCATAGGTGCCGTGCTTCTCGTGCCGCAGTAGGGTCAGTAAGGCCGTGCCCACCGCTTCTCCCACGAGGTCCATCATGAACTCGTCATCAAAGCTGTATTGCTTATCGCCCATGATGCTCACATAGATGGAAGACTTGGGATTGCGCATCGGCACGTCAAAGAAGTTGTCCACTTCGCCGGTCGCCATCGCCGGACGGTAACCGTTGCCGTAGGTCTCCCGCATGCCGTTGTCGGGCAGCGATGCCAGGTATTTCCTGATGAGCGGCCTCACCTCATCGACGGTGAAAGCGCCCACAATCGAGAACGTGTAATCGCCTGCATTGGCGACGCGCTGGCGGTACAATTCCAGTACGCGCTGGCCGTCGAGCTGGTCCACCTCCTCGGGACGCAGGTTGCGATACATCGGGTTGCCCTGATAGATGGTGCTGCCGATGGAGTCGCCGTAAATCGTCTTGGGGTTGTTGCTCGCCTGTGACAGTTGAGAGCGAATGCGGGTTTTGAGACCTTGAAATGCTTCCTGGTCAAGACTCACATCGGTGAAATAGAGGTAGCACAGTTGCAGCAGCGTCTCGAGGTCGGCGCTCTGGCATCCGCCACTTAGTTGCTCGTTGGGGTCGTTGAGGATGAATGAGAGGCCCAACTGGCGTCCGCTCATCATCCTGTTGAGCTGGTTGATGGTATGGCCGCCCAGGGCACACTCCTCAATCACCTGGTCCATCAGCCTAACATTGACGTCGGCCGTGTCGCCGTAGGCCCATTCACCGCCTAGGCTGAAGGCATTGAACAGCACCTCGTTGTTCTTGAATGTCGTGGGTTTTAATCTCACGGTGGCACCGTTGCGCAGGGTCATCGTAGTGATGCCCGTGGCCTCATCATAGGTCTCGTTGATGATGCCGCCCTTAGCAGGCTCCGTCCTCAGCAGTTTATCATTGGCGGCCATGTCGATATAGGGCGACTGTGGCGAATTGATGATGCGGTTGAAATGAGCTATCACGTCCCTTGATGTGGGATACTGGCTCGAGCGTCCCATCGAGGGCGGGCCGGAGATGAGCACGCTGACGTTGTCCTTGCCGATGACTTGACGCAGGTAGCTGTTCACGTCGTTGAGGGTGATGCGGCCCACCTCGTCGATAAGCATGCGTGACTCGGCCGTTACGCCGGGGATGTAGCCGCCGTTCTCGTAATGGTCGATGTATTCGTCGGCATATTGCCTGCTGGTGCGGTTGCTGGCCTCGGCCTCCAGGTCGGCATACACGGCCACGGCATTGCGCTTGGTGCGTTCCAGCTCGCTGGCGGTGAAGCCGTGCTGTATGGCGCGGGTGGCTTGGGTAATCAATGTGTCGAGGGCCTCGAGTGCGCCTCCTTGTTTGACGATTGCCGCCAGCGTGAAAGCGTCACGGGTGCGGGCAACAAGGAACTTGCGGTCATAGGTCGTGCCGTAGTTGATTGCTGTGTTCTGGGTGCGCGCCATCTCGTCGATGCGGTTGGTGAACATCTCCTGCACGAGGGTCGAAACGACGTTGTGCTTGAGATAAGACGGCTTGTTGCGTTGTTTGAGCGGCACTTGGCTGTGTTCAAACATCAGGTAAACCATAGTGCTTGACGCCTCGGGGTCGGTGTTCAGCGCATAGGTGATGCCGCTGTGGTCGGGCACGAAGCTCAGTTTGGCATCGGCATCAGGGTTGTCGCGCTTGGGGATTGCTCCCATGGTTTGCTTCACCATCTGCTCCATGCGTTCGGCATCAAAATCGCCCACGATGACCACCGCTTGACGTTGTGGACAGTACCACCGCTTGTAGAATGACAACAACTGGTTGCGCGTCACGTTGCGTATCACGCTCATGTCGCCGATGGGGATGCGATAGGCATAGCGGCTGCCCGACAGCAGGATGGGCAGCGTGTTCTCGTGCAGGCGTAACGTCTGGTCGGCATTCATGCGCCATTCTTCTTGAATCACGCCGCGCTCCTCCTCGATGGCACGGTCGTCGAAGTTGAGTTCACAGGACAAATCCTTGAGCATCAACAACACGGTGTCGAGCAGCTCTGCGCGCTGGGTGGGCACATTGGAAATCTGGAATTGTGTGTCGTCAAAGCCAGTCGAGGCGTTGATGTCGCGGCCGTAGGACACGCCGTTGTTTTGCAGAATGTCCACCATGTTGATGCCGGGGAAGTTGCGGGTGCCCTGAAAGGCGATGTGCTCGATGAAATGTGCCAAGCCGCGCTCGTCATCCTCCTCGACAAGCGAGCCGGTGTTCTGCACGAGCCAGAACTCGGCACGTCCCTTGGGCTGCTCGTTGTGGCGGATGTAATAGGTCATGCCGTTGTCCAGCCGGCCGATGCGCAGCTCGGGGTCAACGGGCAAGTCCTTTTCTGCCGCGGCCATGCCCAGCATCGCCGCGATGGCCGCCAATGTGAATATGAGTCCGCGTCTCCAGTTCATAGCTTCCCCTGATAGTGTAAAGTCTTTAAGGACCTTAAGGACCTTAAGGTCTCTATTTCTTTTATTCTTAATTGAAAAGGCTTTTCTTTTCCTCGTCACAGATCATGGTGTCGCTGGTGACCACGCAGTCCAGCGGGTGGTCGTGCGGCTCAACGGGTACCTCGTCCACCAGCTGGAAGTCGCAAACCACGCCGATGGTGGGGCAACTGGTGCTGCTCAGCAGGCGGTCGTAGAAGCCCTTGCCGCGCCCCAGTCGGTTGCGCCTGGCGTCCAGCGCCACGGCGGGCACGATAATCAGCTCCAGGCACGAGGGATCGACTGCGTCGCCCACGGGCTCACCGATGTGGAACTTGTTGTTGTCGTCAAGGCTTTGGGCACCATGATAGGGCACAATCTCCAGGTCGTCGCCCACCACGCGCGGCAGGTAGATGTTCTTGCCAGCAGCCAACCACTGATTTACACTCTCGTGGGTGGGCAGTTCGTCGGGCAGTGACCAGTAGCACAGGATGTGCTGCGCCTGTTGCCACACGGGCATCGCTTTCACGGTATTGAACACCATATCGGCTTCCACCTGACGCATCGCCAGGGGAGTCATCGACTTCAATTGCTTGATTTGCTGTCTTAATTCCTTCTTAGTCATGTGGTTTAATCCTTAGTGGCCGTTATCTGTTAATTCTTTCTGAGGGCAAAGGTAGTGCAAAATTCCGATTAAGCGAGAACAATGAGAACTTATTGTAAGATGTGAAACGAGGGGATTCCTATAAACTGAAAAGACTCGCCATCACGGCGAGTCTTTTCAATCTCTTAAATCTTTACCTTATGAAAAAAATTATTACCCAAAAAATGCGTTGCAAAATTACTGCCAGAAACATTCTCAGACATCATTAAAAGTGTTAAAAAACATTAATTCAGTAATTTTTTTGCATTTTTTCTCATTTTTAGGCCTTCAGGATGATGTTGATCAGGGCCGTCACGTCGCCGATGTTCACTTCACGGTCGCCGTTCACGTCGGCCGCCTCGTCATAGAACTGGCTGTCGCTGGTGAGCACAATGTTGATCAACGCCGTCACGTCACCGATATTCACCTCGCCGTCACCGTTCACGTCACCCTCGAGATGACTGTACTGGTCGGTGATGTCCTGAACAGTGTATTTGTTTGTTGTAGAGGTGATTTCGAGGTAGATATCCTTGTTGATGCCGGTCACGTCATTGCTCTGGTGCTGGTTGTCGCCCTGGCTGAGCACGACATTGAAGGCATAGTCCTCGCTGCCGATGTTGAAGGTCCGGTAATAGAACCGTTGTCCTTGCACCACCTTGGTGGCCGTGGTCTGCACGCCGGGCCAGCTGTCACTGATGGCGCCCGCGCTGTCCCAGGCGTAGATCCAAACGCTGCTCCAATTGTTGGGCGCTACGGTCGGGTCTTTGATATAGACGGTGGCGGTGTAGGGCACAAAGCCGTGGAAGATGTATTCACGCTGCACCACGTTGCGCACCTTGCCCTCGTAGAGGACGCCCGCCGTGAGCACGGTGTTGTCGGTGAAGGTGAGTGTCACTTGGCCTGTGGCTTGAGCGCTATTGGCTGTGGGCGTGGTGCCGTTGGTCGTATAGACGATGACGGCGTCGCTCTCGCTGGCTGTGATGGTGACGCGCACGCTGCCCTGATACTGGCCGCTGGCCTTGTCGATGGTCAGGGTGGGCGCGGGCGAGGTGTAGTTAGTTACCTCGTGGTGCCAGGTGCCGTCGATATAGTAGCCGTGGTTGCGGAAGGTCAGGTCACTCGTCTGCTGGCCGTCGGTGACAAAGATGATGCCCGTGGGATCACCGCTGCTGGTGCCCTCGTAGGTCCACTTCCATATTTTTCTCGTGCCGTCTTGGGTGGTACCCATCAGCGTCATCGACTGGCCGGGCCATGAACCGCCGGTGTAGTTGGTGCTGCTGTTCCACACCCATGTGGTCACCTTGCTCACGCTGTTGGCAGTCTCGAGGAACACGCTCATGTCATCCTCCTCGCAGCTGGGCTCGTACACCCCGAGCGGGGGCGTGACGGGCGAGGTGCCGTTGCCCTCACCGTCGTTGCTCGACAGCTCTTCCTGGGTGCCGTCGTAGTTCAGCACGGTGCCGGCATTGGCGCTGCTGGTGTACAGATAGGGACCATCCTCGCCGATTTTGCCGGGTGCCGGGGTGAGGCTAGTTGAAAGCACATAGATTCTCATGTTACCCTTGCCGCTGCACGACGTGGTGGCGAGGGTGCCGTTGGTCACGGTCTTGACGTCTCCCGTCACGCAGTCGGTATAGGTGCCGTTGAGCACGCCCGTGAAGGTGGCGGGGCCGTTGATGGTCACCAGCACGTAGCTGTCGGTCGTGTCGTCGGTGTAACGGCGCTTGAAGGCATAGCCGCCACTTGACGAGCAACCCGTTGTACTGTACTGTCCCTTGCGCAGGGCCGGCACAGCCTGGCGGATGCGGTTCAGGCGCTGCAGGTGCTTCACCAGTGGCTTGCTCATCGTGGCAGCTAGGTTGCCGTTGGCACCGCTGGCCACACCGAAGTCACTTGCCGTCACGTCGCCCTTGATGTAGCCACCGTAATAGGCGCGACCGCTGTCCTTGAGCGAGCCGTTGCCACCCGGGTCGATGGTCTTGCCGGCCTTGAACTCCACCTCGCTGCCGTAGTACAGGCACGGGATGCCGCGGAAAGTGAACATCAGGCTCAGGTTCTCGGCCCATTGTTGTGTGCCCTCGTTGAAGCGGATGTTGTCGTTAGGGCCGGGGCTATAGTCATGGCTGTCGACATACACGACGTTGTAGGTCGCGTCGTTGTAATACTTGTCGCCGTTGATGGCCAGGTTCCACACGCTGGCGATGTTGTGGAACGAGTAATGGACGGGAAAGTCGATGACGTTCAGTCCCGAGGCGCGGCTCACGTCGGGAGCATGGTAGTTGTTGCCGTTGAGCACGGCATTGCTCGACGTGGGCATGGCGCTGCTGGTCTCCGTGTTGTTGTCGGCATACATCTGCTGGCAGGAGCCGATGTTGGCGAGCGAACTCAGGTCGGTGCTCTCATAGATGGCTATGTTGTCCCAATACGTGGCATCATTGTTCCAACTGTAGTTCTTGTTCTCGGCCCAGGTGTAGAAATAGGGCGACAAGGCGGGCTGGTTGCGGTAGGTGACGCTGCCCTGATAGCGGGCACACACCTCGGTGCACATGAAGAAGTCGGCCTGGTTCAACCGCTTGCTCTTGTACTGCTCGCCGAGGGCCTTGAATGCGGGGATGTAGATTTTGTTGAATGTCAGGCGCGAGATGTGGCCTCCCGTGTCGATGCGGAAACCGTCAACACCCATCTTAATGAATGAGCCGTAGCAGTTGATCAGGTAATCGGCCACCGCGGGATTCTCGGTGTTCAGGTCCACACAGTCGCCGGCGATCTGTGCCCACCAGCGCGTGTTGTCATCCCAGTTGAACTGACCGAAGTGATGCCAGTAGTTGTGGATGTCGTGGTTCTGGTTGTCGGTGTTCTTCATCTGCTTCAGTCGGTTGTCATACTGCTGACCGGCCGGCAGATTGTTGTAGTTGGTCGGCAGACGACCACCCACCGAGTCGGTGGTGTAGGGCAGCATGCACTCGTCGATTTTGAACTGATTGGCGTTCCAGTCGCGCGTGAACAGTTTGCACAGGTGTTCCTCGCCGAAGTTTCCCGTGTGGTTCAGCACCACGTCAAGCAGGATTTTCATGCCGCGGGCATGCGCCTCGTCGATGAGCGTCTGGAATGTCGTGTCACCGCTCTCGTAGCGGTGGTCCACACGTGAGAAGTTAAAGGCATGGTAGCCGTGATAGTCCAGGCCCGACGCGTTCTCGACAATCGGGGTGACCCAGATCGCCGTGAATCCCAAGGCCTTGATATAGTCCAACTTCTCGATCAGCCCCTTGAAGTCGCCGCGCCAGCCCGGGTCGCCATGATTGGCATTGGCGCCGTCCCAGCACTGTGCGTTGTTGCCCGGGTCGCCGTCATAGAAGCGCGTGGTGATCACAAAATAAATGCTCTCGTCGCGAAAGTCGGTGCGTGGACCCACAAACGCCGCCCACATCTGTTGTACAGCCATGACGGCCATCAACAACGACAGGCAAAATCTAAAGTTGAAGTTTCGATTTTTCATTTTTGTCAACGATTTTGGTTATACTAGGATAATAATTTTGCTCCAAAATTATGAATTATATCCCAAAAGCCCAAAACCAAGAGCCCAAATAAATGAGAAAAAACCGATGCAATCGGTTGCATATGCGGCGTGAAGAGCGCGTGTCACGGTCCTGTCAGTTTTCTGCCGATTCAAGGGTAGGGTACCTATTTTGCAGTGTAAGAAAAAAAGTGTAATTTTGCACCGCTTTTTTAAAACAGAAACGAAAGAATACAACAATGAAGAAGTTTTTCTTGATGATGATTGCCATTGTCGCGCTGACGGCATGTAACGGCAACAAATTCCATATCGACGGAACGCTGGAGGGCGCTTCCGACACGACAACCCTTATACTCGAGCAGTCGAGCAACGGCGAGTGGTTCATTATCGATAGCGTGAAAGTGAGCAAGGACGGCAAGTTCAGCATCAGTGCCGAGGCGCCCGAGGTGCCCAGCATTTTCCAGTTGCGCTTGAACGACCAGACCATCTGCTTCCCGATCGACAGCCTTGACCACCTGACCATCACTGCCAAGTTGCCTAACTTTGCCAGTGATTTCACCGTCAGCGGCAGCGAGCACGCCGAGCAGGTGATGAAGATTGACAAGGAGGCGATGCAATTTGCAGGCGGCAAGGGCACCGAGGCCGAGCGTCAGGCTTGGAAGGACAAATTGGCGCGCCAAATCGCCGCCGATCCTGCCAGCATCGTGGCCTATTACACCATCAACAAGTACATCGACGGCAAGCCCCTGTTCGACCCGATGAACGACAGTGACCTGCGCTTTATCGGCGCGGTGGCCAATGCATTCAACTCCTTCAGGCCCGATGATCCCCGTTCCGAGTACCTGAAGAACGTGCTGCTCGACGGTCAGCGTCGCCGTCGTGTTGTCCAGGCCTCGTCCGACACTGTATATGCCGAGGTGGCTTCCATCATCGACATCAAGTTGCAGGACTACACCGGCAAGGAGTACAGCCTTGTGGATGTGGCTTCGCGCAATCGCGTTGTCGTCCTCAATTTCACGGCCTATGCAGCCGAATTCTCTCCCCAACTCAACAAATTGCTCAACGACATCTACCAGAAGTACAACGGCCACGGTCTGGCCATCTATCAGGTCAGCCTGGATCAGGACAACGTGGTGTGGCGTGAAGCAGCCAAGAACCTGCCTTGGATCACGGTGTTGGATCCGTTGAATATCAATTCGGCCAATGTGGGCACCTATAACTTGAGCGGCATTCCCACATCGTTCATCATTCGCGGTGGCGAGATTGTCGAGCGTGTCGAGGATGCTACACAACTCAAGGCGGCTGTGGCCAAATACATGTAAAGCGTATTTAATAAGTAATAAAGAAACGGCGGAATCTCGAATCGAGGTTCCGTCGTTGTTGATTGTGGGGAAGGCCGGATGTCGGTGCCCTATTCCTGGGGCTGGAGCAGCGTGTTCCAGAAATTGAGGTAACGCTGAGCCACGATGGGAGCGGCGTTGTGCTTCTCGACAAAAGCACGGCTGGCTCGTGCCATCTGTGGCAACTGGTCGCGGTGCTCGATGAGCCACGACAGCTTGTGGTCAATGTCTCCCTCGACAAGGGGCGACACATTGATGATGGGTTTGTTCACGGTCTCGCCGATGAGGTCGTAGTATTCGGGCTCGGCACCCGAGACGGCCACTAAGCCCTGAGCCATGGCGATGAGGGCATTGGTCGCGGGAGTGTAGCTGTAGAGCTGGTCGAGGATGACGTGCGAGTCGCGCATGCGGGCGATGTATTCGTCGTAGGGGAGATTCTCTACAACCTCGAGTTCGGTGATGCCGGGATAGCGGTCGTGGGCACGTTTCATGGCTGCCAGCAGGCGGTCGGTTCCCTTGATGACATGGCGGTCGCGCTGGATGCCGATGAACAGGCGGACCTTGGACGGGACTTCGTTCAATGGGCGGAATTCAAGTGCCTCGGTGTCGATGGGCAGGCCGGCATAGACGACACGGTCACCCAGCAAGGGCTTGTAGGCTGCATAGTACTCATACAGGCAGGTCACGACACCGTCGATGCCGGCTAGGATGTGGTCGCTGTGCTCACGCATGAAAGGCTCTTTCCAGTTGTCCTGTTGCTGGGCGATGTATTCACTCGATCCCACATAGGGGGAGGGCTCGTTGCCCAGCATGTAGTCGCTGTAGCGATAGGTGTGTCCGTCGTGGCAGGCATCGTAATAGACCATGTCGGTCGCCAATGCCGAGAGCACCATCCTGCGGTTGTTCTGCTTGAGGTAGTCAAACACCTTGGCGATGCGGTGCGGTTTCAGTCTCAGGAAAATGGGAGAAGCAATCTCGACGATGTCAAAGTCTGTCATCTGCGACAGGGCACGGCGAATCTTCATCAGGTAATTCAGCGTTCCGAGTTTTCCGGGTTTGCGCTCCAGGTTGATGTCACGGCCAGTGTTCATCCAGCGCGAACCGTCGGATGCCACTATAGCCTCGTGGCCCATTTTTCTCAATTCCCGGGCCAGGGTATTGTGCATGTTGCTGGCGTCACCAGCGAATAGTATCTTCATTGCGAATGCAAAATTAGAGCAAATTTTGCACTTAATCAAAAAAGTAGTATCTTTACCCCGAAAAAGTCGATTTCATGCAAGTTTCGATCATCATACCCGTCTATAATCGCGCGTCTATTGTCGTTGACACGCTGAACAGTGTCGTTGCACAGACCTACCGGCCGCTGCAGTTGGTGCTGGTGGACAACTACAGCACCGACGACACGCTGCAGGTGCTCGAGACGTTCAAGAAGGAGCACCCGAGCATTGACACTGTTATCACCCGCGAGGAGCACCACACCGCGGGAGCCGCCCGCAACCGTGGCTTCGAGCACGCGACAGGGGAGTGGGTGTTGTTCTTCGACAGTGACGACATCATGGCCGATGACCTCGTGGAATCGTATGTGAAGGTCATCGAACGGGCCGGTAAAAAAGGCAAGACGCTCGACCTGATCAGCGCACGCTCTACGCTGGTGTTTCCCGACGACAGTCGCCGTGGGGCACCGTTCCACCGTGGTGATCTGTTTGCCAACCACATCCTGCACGGGCAACTGGCGACTCAACGCTATGCCGTCAGGCGCGAGTTCTTTGCCTCGACCGACGGCTGGAATATAGATTTGCCGGGATGGAATGACTGGGAATTGGGACTGCGCTTGCTGCTTGCCTCACCCCGTGTGGCCTATCTGGGCGGACCGTCACGTGTCACCATCAACCACAATGGAGCCGACTCGATTACGGGCACCGAGTTCCACAGCCGCCATGGGCAGTGGGAACGCGTCATCGATATCATGAGAAACGAAGTCTTGAGTTCCAACCTCAAGGCCGAACACAAGTTGCGCTTTATGCGCTTGCTGGAGTACCGCCGCATGGTGCTTGCTGCCCAATATGAGCGTGAAGGCTGCAGCGACCTTGCCAAGCCGCTGTGTCGTCAAGCCTATCAAGCCCTGGAAGACAGTTATCACAACAACCGTCGCTGGCGCTGGCTCGTCGCTCCCGTGACGCGTCGTCTGTTTACGCGCATCGCCTCGGGTAAGCGTGGTTCGGCCCGCATCGCCCGTCTGTTATACTGATTAACCAAACATTATCCACTATAGTCCTCCATGTACTTTGCAACCCGGTTGCAAGGCGTTTGGCTGTATCTTTGCCACCAGAATAAAAATGGAGGACGAGAATATGGAACATCATCACGACCATCATCATGATTCACAGCACGAGCACGACGAGTCTGCCAGCTGGTGGCGGCCCGCATTGTCGCTGGTGTTGCTGGTGACGGGAATTATATTGAGCGCAACTGGAGTCAGCTGGTTCCAGAACGGTTGGGTAAGGCTCCTGTGGTATGTCGTGGCTTGGTTGCCTACTGGATGGGGCGTATTGATGGAAGCCGTTGAAGCGGCCCGTGAACGCGAAATCTTCAGTGAGTTCATGCTGATGAGTGTAGCCAGCATCGGCGCATTTGCCATCGGGGAATACCCCGAGGCAGTGGCGGTGATGGCACTGTACTGCATCGGTGAAATGTTGCAGGACCATGCCGTGAGCCGTGCGAGAGGCAATATCAAGTCGCTGATAGCTTTCAGGCCCGACCATGCCGTCATCGTGCGTGGAGACCATCGCGAGACGATCGATCCTGCTGTGGTCAAGGTGGGTGACGTCATCGAGGTGAAGCCTGGTGAGCGTGTGCCCGTTGACGGTGTGCTCATGGGGCAGGCTGCGGCATTCGATACCGCAGCTCTGACAGGTGAGAGCGTGCCGCGTGTCATCGAGGACGGTGACGAGGTGCTGGCCGGAATGATAGCCAGTGATAGCGTCGTGCGACTCAAGGCGGTGCGCCCTGCCGGCGAGAGTGCCGTGTCGCGCATTATGCACTTGGTCGAGGAGGCTGCCGACCGCAAGGCTCCCGCCGAGTTGTTCATTCATCGTTTTGCCAGAGTCTATACTCCTGTTGTCGTTGCCCTGGCTGCCCTGGTGGTTGCCTTGCCCTGGCTGTATTCAGTCGTGGTGCCGTCGTTCACTTATGTGTTTGCCGAGTGGCTTCATCGGGCACTTGTCTTCCTCGTCATTTCGTGCCCCTGTGCACTTGTCATCAGTATTCCCTTGAGCTATTATGCAGGCATCGGCGCCGCATCGCGTCGTGGCATTCTTTTCAAGGGCAGCAACTATCTTGATGCCGTGTCGAGGTTGACGACAGTGGTGTTTGACAAGACCGGCACGTTGACCACGGGACGCTTTGCCGTGAGTCAAATCGTCGGGCTGACCGATGAACAATTGGCCATCGTGTCGGCCATCGAGCAGGACAGCACTCATCCCATAGCGCAAGCTGTTCTCGGTTATCGTGCTCCGGCCCAAGTGATGGTTGAGGACATGAAGAATATCGCCGGCTACGGATTGAGTGCCGTCGTGGACGGCAAGTCGTGGCTCGTGGGCACAACCCGCCTGCTCGAGCATGAGGGCGTGAAGTATCCCGATGTGTTGAATGAAGTGGCCGAGACGATGGTTGTCGTGGCCGCCGACGGGCGGTATTCGGGACATATCCTGCTGAGCGATGTTCCCAAGGAAGATGCACGACAGGCAATTGATGACCTGCATCGTCAAGGAATCAAAACCGTCATGCTCTCGGGCGACAGGCAACCGCTTGTCGATCAAGTGGCACGCGACTTGAGTATTGACGAAGCCCATGGTGATTTGCTCCCGCAAGACAAAGTCAATCACATTGAACGCTTGACTTCGGACGGGAAAGGGGATTCAGTGGCCTTTGTGGGCGACGGGATCAACGACGCACCTGTGCTGGCGATGAGCGATGTGGGGATGGCTATGGGGGCAATGGGCAGTGACATGGCCATCGAGACGGCTGATGTTGTCATCCAGACCGATCAACCTTCACGCGTTGCCGATGCCGTGACTCTGGGCAAGCGCACACGCCGCATCGTGATGCAGAACATCACCTTTGCCATCGCTGTCAAGGTGTTGGTGATGCTGCTGGGTGTGCTAGGCGTGGCCAACCTGTGGGAAGCCGTCTTTGCCGATGTGGGTGTCGCCCTGCTGTGTGTCTTCAATTCCTTGCGCCTCCCCGCCACAAAAAAGTAGAGTGTGCCATAATTCATCTACTGGAATGATGACAATGCGTGAGCACGGTCACTCAACCAAGTCATATTTTTGACACAGCCTCCAGGTGTTTCCCTGATATGGTTTTAGCAAACAGTTAGGACTGTTTAAGAACGAACGCCCAAGAGAATTAAGTGTAAAACAAATGCCGGCACCCCGTTACGGGATGTCGGCATGTTGATTGTCAACGCAGGGTTGAGCAGGCAGTTGCTGCCAATCGCGGGGAATTACTCCTCGGTCTTGGGAGCCTCGTCCTTACCCTCGTTCTTCTCGAGCTGAGCCTTGAGAGCGGCCAGGTTGGTCACGTCGCCCAGGGTGGTCTTCTCGACCTGGGGAGCGGCGGGAGCTTCCTCGGCAGCGGGCTTAGCGGCGGCAGCCTGACGACGGGCCTTGCGGGCCTCGCTGCGCTGCTCATCCTCGAAGATGCGGCTGTGAGACAGGATGATGTGCTTGCTGTCCTTGTTGAAGTCGATAACCTTGAACATCAAGGTCTCGCCCTGCTTGGCGGTGGTACCGTCTTCCTTGGTCAGGTGCTTGGGAGTAGCAAAGCCTTCAACACCGTAGGGATCCAGACGAATCTGGCCACCACGCTCGGTGAGCTCGCTGATAGTACCCTCGTGCACGCTACCCTTGGTGAAGATGGTCTCATAGGTCTCCCAAGGATTCTCCTCGAGCTGCTTGTGGCCCAGGCTCAGGCGACGATTCTCCTTGTCGATGTCGAGAACGACAACGTCGATGGGAGCCTCAACCTTAGTGAACTCGCTCGGGTGTTTGATCTTCTTGGTCCAGGAAAGATCGCTGATGTGGATAAGACCCTCAACGCCCTCTTCCATCTCAACAAAGATACCGAAGTTGGTGAAGTTGCGCACCTTGGCGGTGTGCTTCGAGCCAACGGGGTACTTCTCCTCGATGGTGTCCCAAGGATCGTTGGTGAGCTGCTTAACACCAAGCGACATCTTGCGGTCATCGCGGTCCAGAGCCAGGATAACGGCCTCGACCTCGTCACCCACCTTCATGAAGTCCTG
>ONGE01000031.1 GCA_900317325.1 uncultured Prevotellaceae bacterium | reverse complement strand
TGACCCATATTGGTCACCTCACTGGTGTTTAGGTAATTCATGCCCGTGATGGACTCCAGATTGTTCATCATGTAAAACCAATCGAAGGTGGTCGTCGGGCGGGCAACAGCGAACGACGGGTCAAAGACCACCTTGGTCACATAGGATTTGGTGCCGTCGGTGTCCCAACCAGCATCGTTGCCGCCTGTGTTCAGGTCATAGGTCGTGCCCGAACGGCTGGCACGTTGGTTGTCGTAGTAGAACGTCAGCGTCGTGTTAGACGGCGTGTAGCAGGCATAAGCCTCAGGCGCTGGGGTGAAGTAGCCGGGATTGCTCGGGCCGCCATCGATGTGGGCATAGGTCTTGTCCTTCGGGTTCGAGGCATTGTAGGTCGTGCCCTGGCCGCCTACCAGGCTGTTACATTGAGTGAACATACTTGAGGATTCCGTCACAGCAGCGGTGCTCCAACCACCGCCCGCAATAATGGTTTGCAGACTGCTGCAGCCATTGAACATGCCATACATATCGGTCACCTTGGACGTGTTGAAATGGCTCAAGTCAAGGCTCGTCAAACCAGAACAGTTTCTGAACATGCTTCGCATGTTGGTCACCTTGGACGTGTTGAAATGGCTAACATCAAGTCTTGTTAATTTAGAGCAGCCATTGAACATGTGAGCCATATTGGTCACCTCGCTGGTGTTCAGGTACTCCATGCCCACGATGGACTCAAGATTCCCCATCAAATAAAACCAATCGTAGGTGGTTGTCGGCCGGGCAGCAGCGAACGAGGAGTTAAAGATCACCGTGGTCACATTGGATTTTGTGCCGTCAGTGTCCCATCCGGTATCGTTGGAGCCCGTGTTCAGGAAATAGGTCTTGCCTATGCGACTGAGGCGTTCGTTATCGTAGTAGAACGTCAGCGTCTTGCTCGCCAGCGTGTAGAGGGCATAGGCCTCGGGTTTAGCGGTGAAGTAACCCGGGTTGCTCGGGCCGCCGTCGATGTGGGCATAGGTCTTGTCCTTCGGGTTCGAGGCATTGTAGGTCGTGCCCTGGCCGCCCACCAGGCTGTTACATTGAGTGAACATACCATCAGAATCGCTGTCGGTAGTGGCAGCAGTGCTCCAACCATTGCCGGCATAGATTGTTGTGAGTTCATAGCAGTTAGAGAACATCCACGTCATTTCGGTCACCTTGGACGTGTTGAAACTGCTCAAGTCAAGGATTGCCAGATTAAAGCAGGAGCCGAACATGTATTTCATGCTGGTCACCTTGGACGTGTTGAAGTTGCTCACATCAAGGCTCGTCAAAACTTTGCAGTTAGTGAACATCCAAGACATATTGGTGACCTCACTGGTGTTTAGGTACTCCATGCCCGTGATGGATTGAAGTTTCCCCATGCCATAGAACCAATCGTAGGTGGTCGTCGGGCGGGCATCAGCGAACGAGGGGTCAAAGACCACCTTGGTCACATTGGATTTGGTGCCGTCGGTGTCCCAACCAGTATCGTTGCTGCCTGTGTTCAGGTTGTAGGTCGTGCCCGTGCGGGAACTGCGCTGGTTGTCGTAGTAGAACGTCAGCGTCGTGTTCGACGGCGTGTAGCAGGCATAGGCCTCGGCAGCGGCGGCGCCGAGGGCACACATCATGGCCGTCACCAGGACGGCGAGTCTGAAAAGTAGTTTATTGCTCATAGTCGTATCAGGTTTTATTGGTTAAGTATAATAATTTGGCGATTCGGAGTATCTTGCGAGGTGTTGACCACAAAGATAATAACTTTTTTCCAATTCTCATCATCGGTTTGCCCATTTCCCATCTCCCGTAGTCGCCTTATATATATACTGAGATTTAACTAACATTTTTATTAACAACTAATTACAATAACAACAACATTATGAGACGACTTTTGAAAATTATTGACAACCTGGCCCGGCTTATCGCTGTGATCGACATCGGTAAACAAATCAGCGAGCACCTGGCCTCTAAAAAGGACACCAACAACACAAAAAAGAAGCGCAATCGACTGATTTCTCAGCGATTGCGCTTTGTGATGAGCAGATATAGAAAAAGCGGTCAGAGGACCGCCTTTTCCTTATAGACATATTATTCCAGTATCAATTTTCCAGGATGATGTCGATGACAGCGTTGATGTCGGCAATGTTGATTTCGCCATCACAGTTCACGTCACCGCTGGGATTCTCGCTACCATTCAAGATGATGTCGATGACGGCATTCACATCAGCAATATTGACCTCAAGGTCGCCGTTCACGTCGCCAGGCACATCAGGCTTCAAATCTTCCACAATGTGTCCGAAATAGGGATACCAGTTCTTGTCAGCCCGATAGGCATCGGCCGTCCCCTGCAGCACATGCAGCGTACGGCCAGAGTAATTACTATTGAAATCCTTATAGAATAGTTCATTCCCGCACGATAAGCCCGAGAGGTCAGCAATGTAACAATACACATCCGTCAGGCTCCAGCAGTTCTTTAACGCCTCGTTACCAATTGAAGTCACCGAGTTAGGGATGACGATACTGGTCAGCCCAGTGCACCAAAAGAACGCATTGCTACCGATAGCAGTCACCGAGTTAGGAATATTGATGCTGGTCAGACCTTCGCAGTTGAAGAACGCATATCTACCGATAGAAGTCACCGAGTTGGAGATGTCGACGCTGGTCAGTCCTATGCAACCCTCGAACGCTCCGTTACCGATAGCAGTCACCGAGTTAGGAATATTGATGCTGGTCAGGCTGTAGCAGTAAGAGAACGCCCAGTCACCGATTGAAGTTACCGAGTTGGGGATTATCGTGTTCTTGCAGCCAACAATTAAAGTATTATCGGCGGTCTCTATAATTGCATTGCAGTTGTTGCGCGAATCATATCTTGGATTGCCACTTTCTATCACGATGCTGGCCAGCTCATTGCAGTTCTCGAACACATTGTTACCGATAGCAGTCACCGAGTTAGAAATAATGATGCTGGTCAGACCATCGCAGCTGTAGAAGGCTTTGTTACCGATAGCAGTCACTGAGTTGGGGATGACGATGCTGGTCAGACCATCGCAGCCCTCGAACGCCCTGTCACCGATTGAAGTCACCGAGTTGGGGATCATCGTGTTCTTGCAGCCAGCAATTAAAGCATTATCGGCGGTCTCTATAATTGCATTGCAGTTGTTGCGCGAATCATATCTTGGATTGCCACTTTCTATCACAATGCTGGCCAGCACAGGGCAGTTGCCGAACGCACTGTTACCGATCTTAGTTATCGAGTTGGGGATGAAGATGCTGGTCAGACTATCGCAGCAGTAGAAGGCAATTTCATCGATTGAAGTTACCGGGTAGGTGGTTCCTTTGTAGGTGACGGTGGCTGGGATGACGACAGAGCCTGAATACCCAACGAAAAACATATCATAATAATCACCTTTGGAAGTCACGGTGGCCTCGTTGCCGTTGATGTTGTAACAGATGCCGTCGACCACGAAGTCGGTGGCCATGGCGACTGCGGGCAACAGCAGTGCCAGCAGCATTACGGAAAAGCGGAAAAACTGTTTCATAATCAAAATGTTTAGAAATAAATAAAGGTTAATAAAATCATTGATTTAAAGTTTGACCCACAAAGGTAATCAACTTTTTTTAATTCTCATCATCGGTTTGCCCATATTCCATATCCCGTAGTCGCCTTATATATATACTGAGATTTAACTAACATTTTTATTAACAACTAATTACAATAGCAACGACATGATGAGACGACTTTTGAAAATTACTGACAAGCTGGCCCGGCTTATCGCTGTGATTGACATCGGAAAAACAGATCAGCGAGCACCTGGCCTCCAAAAAAGCAGCCAACAACACAAAAAAAGAAACGCAATACAGGATTCAAACCTGTAACCTTTTGATCCGTAGTCAAACGCTCTATTCAGTTGAGCTAAGGGACCATTTTTCCGTTTTTGCGTTGCAAAGGTACTGCTAATTTTTGAACTGGCAAGCGTTTTTAGCAACTTTTTTTCAAAAAAATTTTGAGCGCAAAAAACATTTGGCGCTATCTACCACAACGCCAACGGTTTAGGCACAACATCTTTTTTTAGTTCAGCAACCAGGTTGCGAGCGCCCAGATGATGAAAATCACGAGAGCGATGATCGTAGCGGTCCACAGTGGCTTGTATTTGACCACATAGAGTGACAGCTTGGGCACGTCGGCCTTCTCGGGCTTATCTTCGGCGATCGCCAACTTGTGCTCATCGATGGGCTCGATGGGCTGAGCCTCTTCCTTATATAAATATGCCTTCATTATCTTTAATGTTTTGTTGGTTTTGCGATGCAAATGTACAGCATTTCCTTCAAACGACCAAACTGAACAGGATTTTTTAGACGAAAAAGGAGCGGGATGCTGTTGCACCAGCGTCCTGCTCCTTGTTATAAGAATCCACACCAAAGGGATGTGATGAAACTCCGACTAAATACAGGATTTGAGGGCGCCACAAGCTTTGTAATCCTCCGGCTGTTAAGCACCTTGCGGTCGAGGCCCGCCATTGCGAGCAGCGCTTTACTCGGCATTTCATAAAAAATTTGAAGAGTATCCCAATCAACTTTGATGTGGACAATATTTCAACGATCGTATTGTCTGAATGACTTTGCAAAGGTAGTATGTTTATTGGAGAAATGCAAGAGTAGCGGTGTTTTTAACACTACTTTTTAACATCTGGAGGGCCTATTGAATCTAGCCAACGGAAATAATCGGCACTAGGATGTCGGGCAATATGATGATGGATAAAGGAAAATCGTTTAGACATGCGGTTTACAGAATCTGCGAGACAAGCAAAAAGAAAGCATTATGAATAAAAAAAGAAATATAATTTGCGACAATATAATAATTAATGTATATTTGCAAATTGAAAAATCTCACCGACTGTACCACACCCAAGAGATTGTTTTTAATTGTGTATCATTCAGTTTATATCCATAATTATCAACCTTTTAAAACAAATTCGCATGATGAAAAAAGCTTTACTTCTTCTCATGGTATTTGCTTTGACCATGGCAGCCAGCGGCCAACAGCTCACGAAGAGCCCAAAGCTGGCAAACCAACCGGTCAAAAGCAAATATGAGTTCAAAACCACGCACAAGAGTGCTGAGCGTGGCGGCCAGCTATCGATGGCCCAAAACCACAGAGCACCTGCCCGTGTCGACGTGATTACCGAGCAGCCCGAGGGCGAGTTGAAGACCTATCAGCGCAGTGGCGGTGCTATGTTGAGCTTCTGGGGCTACCTGTTCACCACCTATCAGGATGGCGGCGCCATGCAGATGGTGTTTGCCGACGACGGCAAGACGGTCTATCTCAAGGATCCCGTGTCACAAGCTGTTGCCAATTCTTGGGTAAAGGCTGAGCTGAGCGACGATGGCAAGACCTTGACCATGCCGTTGAACCAGCACATCATTTACTATCCTGAAGTGGAATATGGCTTGATCACAGCCTGGGTTGACGTGACAATTGACGAAAACGGCAATCTGAATGCAGTGCCCAACCTTGACATCCACGAGGTAACGTTCACAATCGGTGACGACGGCACGATCTCGCTCAATGGCTCGAGCGGCGACGTTGACGCCTTTGAGGGCAGCGGTCTGGGTCTGATTTATGACGACGACTTCACCTGGGCCGCCTATCTTGATTGGGAGTCGGTTTACACTCCGTTTGACGGCACACCGGTAGAACTGCCTGACGGCATAGAGATGGAAGACTTCTCGATGTCCTATGTTGACAGCTATGGCAACCCAAGCGGCAAGATGGTCAAAGTGGGCATGATGGACAATGATGTCTATGTACAAGGATTCTCGTCGATGGTACCCGATGGTGTCATGAAGGGCACCCTAAACGGCGACAAGGTAGTGTTCCCGAGCGAGCAGTATCTGGGCATAGGCAACAACCTGTTCCTGAACATGATGGGCCTTGATGCCGAGCTCACCATCCTTGACAATCTGGCATTTAACTACGATGAAGAGACCCGCACCATGACGGCCAGCGACATCCTCGCTGTTGTTGCCGGCATGAACATTCAGGAGGAATATGACCAGCCTGTCATCGCCCCCTATGTTGACCGTGCTGCTACCCCCGCCAATCCTGAGGTGATTGACTTTGTTGACCAGGGCGAGCTGGGCGGCTATAATTATGGTTCGTTCAGTGTGCCCACCGTTGACACCGAAGGCAACTTCATCAATCCCAACGATCTGTACTACCGCATCTACTTTGATGACGATGAGTTGTTCACCTTTGGTCCCGATGAGTATCCCCAAGTTGAAGAGTTCATGACCGATGTGCCTTACAACTACACCGACGGTTACGACTTCGGTGTGGGCGGTGCTACCATTTACTTCTATGAGACAGGCTTCCAGCGCGTGGGCATCCAGAGCGTGTTCCGCGGCGGCGGTGAAGAGCACGTGAGCGACATCGTCTATATGGAGTTGACCGACGGCAGCGCTCCTGAAGGCTCGGCCGAAACGTATGCAGGTTACTGCGACGACCATGCCGCCCAGGTCGGCCTCTCGGCAGGCCGTGCACAGGGCTATGACGTGGCTTCCTATATCTACGATCCCAGCCTCAAGGGCTTGAAGGTGAAGGGTCTGCGCATCACTGCCCCTGAGGGCACTGCAGTGACCCAGTACACTGGTTGGCTGTCCAACGGCCTGAGCCTCAAGATGGTTGATGGCGTGAAGGTTGCCGATGCCGACATTACCAGCAAGGTGGGTGATGTGGTTTCGGGCCACGCCGAGGTCATGTTTGACGAGCCCTACGAGATTGGTGACGAGGGCTTCTTTGCCGGTTACACGATTCCCGTCACCGACGAGGAGGAACCGTTGATGATCACCACCGATAAGATGGGTGGTGGCCTGTGGATGCACACCACGAGCGCCTTGCGCAACTGGAAAGACCTGTCCAGCCAGGGCAGTCCCTGTATCGAGCTCATCCTCGAGGGCCAGCCTCAGAGTGCTGCCGCCTTCGTTGTTCCTGCCCACACTTATGCCAAGAAGGGCGAGCCCATCATGATTGAGGGCAGAATCTACAACCACGGTACGACCCCGATCAGCTCGTACAGTTTCACTTACGAAATCAATGGTGTGACCCAAACAGTGAACCTGAAAGCCTCCATCCGTGCTGACCACTGGGGCCGCAGCAGCAGAGTCGGCTTCACATTGGATCCCATCGATGAGGCCGGCAGTTATCCCCTGACTGTCACCGTTACTGGCGTCAATATCAGCGAGAACATGGATGCAGCTCCCACCCGCACGGGTATGGTTCACATCATGGACTTTGTGCCCGTTCACCGCGCTCTCGTCGAGGAATACACCGGCACCTGGTGCGGATGGTGTACTCGCGGACTCGTTGCCATGAAGAAGTTGGCCGAGATCTATGGCGATGACTTCATCGGTGTGGCTTACCACAACAGCGACCCCATGGAGATTATGACCGAGTTCCCGAGCCCTGTTGAAGGCTTCCCCAGCGCATTTATTGAGAGATACTATGATGTCGATCCCTACTATGGCTATGAATCCAACAGCTTCGGCATCAAGGACGTTATCGACTATGTCATGAGCCAGTTGGCTGTTGCTGACATCAACGTCAAGGCCGAATGGGTTGACGAGGCCAAGAGCGAACTCAAGGCTACTGTCGAGAGCAACTTCGTCATGGACGCAGATGGCAATGACTACGGTGTTGAGGTCATGCTTGTCGAAGACGACATGTACGGCCCCGCCGGCACCGATTGGGACCAGCACAACTACTATGCCAGCATGGGTGACCAGTATGGCAGTGATCCCGACCTGGGTCCGTTGTGCGAGCTGCCTGATCTCATCTCGGATTATCACTTCAACGATGTGCTCGTTGCCACCTCAGGTGTCATAGAGGAGAGCCTGCCCGAGTCGATTGTCGCCAACACGCCTAACAACAGCGAGTACTCATTCTACGTTGACAACATCTACAACACCAGCTATGAGCCGATTATCCAAGACAAGGAGAAGCTCCATGTTGTAGCTATCATCGTTGAAAAGGCTACCGGCAAGGTAATCAACGCTGCCAAGGGTAAGGTGGGTGATGCCGCTGTGAATGAGATTGGCGCCGACAACAAGGTGATTGCCTCGACCCTCTATTACGACCTCACCGGCCGCAGGGTGAGCGATCCCGCCAATGGCATCTATGTCAAGGTGGTTCGCTACACCGACGGTTCGATGCGCAGTTTCAAGGTGCTCAAGAAGTAATCCTTGACACATCCCGAATCTAGAAGGAATCGCAGGCCCCATGTCGGGGCTTGCGATTTCTTTGATCCCCAGCGCCATAGTGGTGAAACACCACCGCACTCGCCAGCTAACTGCCTTTATCCGCGCCCGTGTTAATAAAAAGATGTGAAAAATTGTGTTAGGTTGAGGGAAATTTCTTACCTTTGCAGCCAAATTAGTCAACTATATATCATTAACGAAAAAGAGACAATCCTAAGTCATGAGAGGTATTCATGTTACAAGTGAGATAAAACCGCTGAAGAAGGTTTTGTTGCACCGTCCCGGACGTGAACTGCTCAACCTGACGCCCAACACCCTGGAAGAACTGCTTTTTGACGATATTCCTTATCTGAAAGTTGCCGAGGAGGAGCATGACGCCTTCTCTCAGGTGTTGCGTGACAATGGTGTGGAAGTGGTTTACCTGGAGGACCTGATGGCCAAGGTTCTGGACATCAGTGCCGACATCAGGGAGCGTTTCCTGCGCCAGTTCATCGAGGAGGCAGGTATCTGTGCGACAAAATACCACGATATCATCTACAACTACCTGAATGGCATCAAGTCGAGCAAGGAACTGGTGCTGAAGACGATGGAGGGCATCTACCTGCAGGACCTGCCCCGCGACCCTCGCGAGGTGGAGAATTCGCTGGTTGACCAGGTGAAGGGCGACAGCCGCTTTGTGGTCAAGCCGATGCCTAACCTGTACTTCACGCGCGACCCGTTTGCCTGCATCGGCACGGGCGTGAGCATCAACCGCATGTTCTCGGTGACACGTTGCCGCGAGACGATCTACGGCGACTACATCTTCAGGTATCACCCCGATTTCAAGGAGGTGGATCACTACTACGACCGCACCCTGCCCTATCGCATCGAGGGCGGTGACATCCTGAACCTGAACGAGCACACGCTGGCCATCGGTATCAGCCAGCGCACTGAGCCCGACGGCATCGAACTCATCGCGAAGAACATCTTCAAGAACGGCAATGCCGCCATCGACACCGTGCTTGCCATCCACATCCCCGAGACGCGCGCCTTCATGCACCTGGACACCGTGTTCACCCAGATCGACCACGACAAGTTCACCGTGCATCCGGGTATCCTGGGACCGCTCGAAGTGTTCAAGCTCACACGCGGCGAGGGCGAGGACGAGGTCAAGCTGGAGCGCAAAGAGGAGACCCTTGAGGAAATCCTCGCCGAGTCGCTGGGTCTGGAGCACGTCAAGCTCATCAAGTGTGGCGGCGGCGACCTGATCACTGCCGAGCGCGAGCAGTGGAACGACGGTTCCAACACGCTGTGCATCGCCCCTGGCAAGGTGATCGTGTATGAGCGCAACAATGTGACCAATGCCATCCTGCGCGACGAGGGCATCACCGTGCTGGAAATTCCCAGCAGCGAGTTGTCACGCGGTCGTGGAGGGCCCCGCTGCATGAGCATGCCCCTGTGGAGGGATTAAGCGCCTGTGGCGCAGTTTAGAGTTTAGAGTTTAGAGATTTCTATCTAAGGACTAAAAACTAAGGACTAAAAACTAAGGACTAAGGACTAAGGACTAAGGACTAAGGACTAAAAACTACAAACAATTATATTTATTTAATCTTTTAATACATTTTAGAATTATGCCAAGAAGTTTATCTGGAAGAAGTTTCCTGAAGTTACTCGATTTCTCCACCGAGGAGATTCAGTATTTACTCGAACTTGCTAAGGATTTCAAGCGCATGAAACGCGCCGGAACTCCCCACAAGTACCTTGCCGGCAAGAACATCGTGCTCTTGTTCGAGAAGACCTCCACTCGCACCCGCTGCTCGTTTGAGGTAGCAGGCAATGACCTGGGTATGGGCGTTACCTACCTCGATCCCGGTTCATCGCAGATGGGCAAGAAAGAGTCTCTCGAGGACACCGCTAAGGTGCTGGGCCGCATGTTCGACGGTATCGAGTACCGCGGCTTCGACCAGCAGATTGTAGAGAACCTCGCCAAGCACGCTGGTGTACCCGTTTGGAACGGTCTGACCACTGACTTCCACCCCACTCAGATGCTGGCCGACGTCCTCACCATCGAGGAGCACTTTGGCTACTACAAGGGCCTGACGATGGTCTTCATGGGCGACGCCCGCAACAACGTGGCTAACTCGCTGATGGTTGTATCGGCTAAGTTGGGTATCAACTTCGTAGCTTGCGGTCCCAAGGACAACATGCCCGATGCCAAGCTCGTCAAGACTTGCAAGGAGATTGCCAAAGAGAACGGTTGCACCATCACCCTGACCGAGGATGTGAAGAAGGGCACCAAGAACGCCGACGTCATCTATACCGACATCTGGGTATCGATGGGTGAGCCCGACGAGATTTGGGAACAGCGCATCAAGCTGCTCAGCCCCTATCAGGTGAACGATGCAGTGATGGCCAACGCCAACCCCGGCGCCATCTTCCTGATCCAAGGTATTTGACGAGGCCGAGAACCGCATGCACACCATCAAGGCCGTGATGTACGCCACCTTGAAATAATCAATTTCACGATGTGAAATTGAGGATTAAAGATTAGTGATTAGAGATTAGTGAACGATTGCTCATTGACTTTAATCATTAATCTTTCTACAACATCATTCATTAAAAGAAAATAAGACAACACGATATTATGAGTAAACGTCTTGTTATCGCTCTGGGCGGCAACGCCCTGGGCAAGACTCCGCAGGAGCAGCTGGATCTGGTAAAAGGTACGGCATCGACCATCGTCGACCTCGTTGAGGAGGGTTACGATGTTGTCATCGGTCACGGCAACGGCCCGCAAGTGGGCATGGTGAACCTGGCCTTTGAATACTCGGCCAACAACGGCGGCGGCACTCCCGCCATGCCGTTCCCCGAGTGCGGCGCCATGACGCAGGGTTACATCGGTTATCACCTGCAGCAGGCCGTCGAGCGCGAGCTGGCTCGCCGTGGCATCAACAAGCCCTGTGCCGCCGTGGTGACCCAGGTGGTTGTTGACAAGAACGACGACGCTTTCCAGAAGCCTACCAAGCCCGTTGGCATGTTCTACAGCAAGGAGGACGCCGACCGCATCGTGGCCGAGACCGGTTACACCTTTGTTGAGGATGCCGGCCGTGGCTACCGCCGCGTCGTGCCCTCGCCCATCCCCGTCAAGATCGTTGAGTTGCCCATCGTTGAGCAGCTCGTGGGTCTGCACAGCGTGGTCATCACCGTGGGTGGTGGTGGCATCCCCGTTGTGGAGAACGGCCCTGGCGACTACGAGGGTGTAGCAGCCGTCATCGACAAGGACCGCGCCAGCGCCAAGTTGGCCCTCGACCTGAACGCCGACATGCTGGTGATCCTCACCGCTGTCGAGAAGGTGTCCATCAACTTCAACAAGCCCGACCAGAAGGATCTCGACCGCATGACCATCGCCGAGGCCCGCGAGTACATCAAGGAAGGTCACTTCGCCCCCGGCAGCATGCTGCCCAAGGTGGAATCGTGCATCAGCTTCGTGGAGAACACCACAGGCGGCACCGCCCTGATCACCTCGCTCGACAAGGCCCGTGAGGCCCTCCAGGGCAAGACCGGCACCCTGCTGGTGAAGTAATAAAGGAGACACCTTATATTAATAGTACAATCATGGCTGGACAAGGCTTTATGTCCAGCCATGATTATTTTATCGGCTATCGGCGGAATTGGGTTGGGGTCTGGCCGGTCATGCGTTTGAAGAATTTGGTAAGAAAAGAGGGATTGGGGAAATTGAAGTCGTCGCAGATGGTGGCGACAGACTTATCGGTGTGCTTGAGTTCAATTTTGATGCGGGTAACCAGGGCTTCGTCAATCCACTGCTTGGCGCTCTTGCCGCTCACTTGCCTGACGATGGTGCTCATGTAGCGCGGCGTGAGACACAGGCGCGAAGCATAGAAGTCGATTGTGTGATGTTCGGGAGCAAACTCGCTGACCAATTGGATGAAGTCGGTGAACAGGCGCTGTTCGCGCGACTGGCTCTGGCGGTGGATCTGCTCATGTTGGCTCCACAGGTGGTCCACATACCACAGGAAGGCACTCAACAAGTGTAGCGTCACCTGGCTGCTACCATCCGGCTGACGCAAGTGTCGGTACAGCATCAGGTGCAGTTGATCCAGGTATTCCTGCTCCGCGGGTTGCAAGTGTAACTGGAAATGGCGCAAGTGACCGTCAAACGCCTGCGGGATGCGATTGCCAATCGCCAACGAGAACAACTCATCGCTGATCGACAGACCGATGCCCTGCACATCGCTTGAAGCGTCCTTGTACTGGAGAATGCCGTTGCTACCCAGGAACACAAGGTCACCGATCTCGAAATGCCGATCCATCATGTTGATGACGGGCTCTGCCCAGCCGTTCTTGATCATGAGAATTCGCATCTCGGGCATGAGCGTGGGCTGGCCAACGATTTGGTCCTTAATGAGGTTGAGGCGCACGTTGCGCGCTACAGCCAGGTTGCGCGAGATGTAGTTATTGGCCAAAACCTCATCTTTCCCCTCGATGAGATGTTTGAGCTGGGTCAAGCTTAATTGTCTCATTTCTGCCATTGCCAATGATTTTTTGAACGCAAAGATAACTAAATCCCATCAAAAAACAAGAATTATCGCATTTTTTGTACAAATAGGACATTATTTCCCTGCTTTAGATATTAGCTGCTAGCTGATATCGCAGTAATTTTGCGATATCAAACCAAACTACAAGGATATGAAACGGTTAATATTCACCATTATCGCATTCATAACGCTCAGTGCCACGGCACAGACGCTTGAGGAGTGCCAGCAAGCCGCCGAGCGCAATTATCCGCTCATCGCCCAGCACGACCTGATTGCCCGCACCACTGACCTCACCGTCGCCAACATCCAGAAAGGATGGCTGCCTCAAATCTCGGCAAGCGCCCAAGCGACATACCAGAGCGCTGTGGCTGCATGGCCCGACGAAATGAGGGGAATGATGCAGCAGATGGGTATCGACATGAAGGGTCTGGCCAAGGATCAGTACCGCGTGGGACTTGACCTGCAGCAGACCGTGTTTGACGGCGGCGCCATCAGCGCCCAGAAGCAGGTAGCCCGTGAACAAGGCGCCGTGCAACAGGCTCAGCTGGACATCAGCCTGTATCAGGTGCGTCAGCGCGTCAACGAGATGTACTTCGGCCTGTTGCTGCTCGAGGACCAGATCCGCCTCAACAACGACCTGCAGGAGCAACTCGCCGCCAGCGAGAAGAAACTCACCTCGATGGTCAAGCACGGCACAGCCGCCCAGTGCGACTTGAACAACGTCACTGCCGAGCGCCTCAACGTGGCCCAGCAGATGACAACGCTGGAGTCGCAACGCCGCGTGCTGATGGCCATGCTGGGCACCTTCTGCGGCATCGAGATGAATCATGTGGTCAAGCCAGCAGCGGTGGATGCCACCGGCGTAAACAACCGCCCCGAGTTGCGGCTCATCGACAGCCAACTGCGGCTGGCCGATGCCCAGGAGCGCGCCCTCAAGACCGCCCTGTTGCCCCGCTTGGGGGTATTCGCCCAAGGCTACTACGGCTATCCCGGTTATAACATGTTCAAGGACATGATGAGACACGACTGGACGTGGAACGGCATGGTGGGAGCCCGACTGACCTGGAACATCGGCGCCCTCTACACCCACCACAACGACAAGGCCAAGGTGCAACTGCAGCGCGAGACAGCCCAGAACCAACGCGAAGTCTTCCTGTTCAACAACCGCCTGGAGCAGATGCAGCAGAACGAAGCCATCGACCGCTACCGCAAGCTTGTGGCCCAGGATGACGAGATCATCGCCCTGCGCCAGCAAGTGCGCAAGGCCGCCGAGTCCAAACTCTCGCACGGCATCATCGACGTGAACGACCTGGTGCGCGACATCAACAGCGAGAATGCCGCCCGTGTTCAGCAGTCCATCCACGAGATTGAGATGCTCAAGCAGATGTATGATCTGAAATACACAACGAACAACTAACCAAACAGCATAACGATGAAAAAGTCAATAATCATGGCAAGCGTGGCATTGATGGTAATGACCGCTTGCGGCAAGAAGGAAAAGGCGTTTGACGCCACTGGGACGTTCGAGGCCACCGAAGTGACCATTTCGGCCAAGGCGACCGGCGAGTTGAAGTCCTTTGACGTCACCGAGGGGCAGACCATTGAGGGCGGCACCCAGGTGGGACGCATCGACACCTATCAGCTGGTGCTCCAGAAACAACAACTCGAGACCCAACGCGGACAGTTGGCAGCCAGCAAACGGCAGCTGTCGTCCAACCGGTCGGCAGCCAGCAGCCAGCAGCTGGACCTGAACAAGCAGCTCTCGTCCATCCAGCAGCAGATTGCCAATGCCCAACGTGAGCGCCAACGCTATGCCGAGCTGGTCAAGGATGGCGCCGTGCCGCGCAAGCAGCTCGACGACATCGACAACCAAATCAAGGTGCTGAACCGCCAGTTGGAAGCCACCCGTGACCAAATACGCAGTGCCAACGCCGCCCTCGCCGAACAGGGCAAGGGCATCGGCGCCCAGATGGACGGAATCGACGCGCAAGTGGCAGGTATCGACGCCCAGCAGCGTCAACTCGATGACCAGATCGCCAATGCCGACATCGTGGCACCCTACAAGGGCACCGTGCTGGAAAAGTATGTCGAGCAAGGCGAGTTCGTCTCGACGGGCAAGCCGCTGTTCAAGATGGCTGACGTGGAGCAGATGTTCATCCGCGCCTACGTCACCTCGGCCCAGCTGCAGAACATCAAGGTGGGCCAGACGTGCAAGGTGTTTGCCGATTACGGCGACGGCCAGAAGAAGGAGTACCCCGGCACCATCACCTGGATTTCCAGCCGTTCGGAGTTCACCCCCAAGACCATCCTGACCGACGACGAGCGAGCCGACCTGGTCTATGCCGTCAAGATTGCCATCAAGAACGATGGCTATGTTAAAATCGGGATGTACGGGGAAGTGAAGTTCTAGTTATTGATTGACACTATAGTTACTATAGATACTATAGAAATAAGACCAACAATGAACGCGATTGAGGTTAACAACGTGTCCAAGTCCTATGGGGCTGTCAAGGCGCTCGACGAGGTGTCGTTCTCGGTGGGCCAGGGCGAGGTATTTGGCCTCATCGGCCCTGACGGTGCCGGCAAGACGTCGATGTACCGCATCCTGTGCACCCTGCTGCTACCCGATTCGGGAACAGTTACGGTTGACGGCTTTGATGCGGTGCGGCAGATGACCGACATCCGCCGACGGGTGGGCTACATGCCTGGCAAGTTCTCGCTGTATGAGGACCTGACGGTTCAGGAGAATCTGGAATTCTTTGCTACCTTGTTCGGCACGACTGTCGATGAAGGCTATGACAGCATTAAAGCCATCTACAGCCAGATTGAGCGTTTCAAGGATCGCCGTGCGGGTGCGCTGTCGGGCGGTATGAAGCAGAAGCTGGCCCTCTCTTGCGCTCTGGTGCACAGCCCCAGCTTGCTCTTCCTCGATGAGCCCACGACAGGCGTTGACCCAGTGTCGCGCAAGGAATTCTGGGAGATGCTCAGCAACCTCAAGGAGCGCAATATCACCATTGTGGCCTCGACGCCCTATCTCGACGAGGTGCGCCGCTGCGAGCGTGTGGCCTTTCTTGACAAGGGCTGTATCCGCGGCATCGGCACCCCGGACGAAATCCTGACACGCTTTGCCGACGTATTCAACCCACCGGGAATCGAACATGACAAGGCTGCGGCACAGTTGCAGCATGGCAACCCCGAGAACGTCATCGAGGTGGAGCACCTTGTCAAGGCCTTCGGCTCGTTTCATGCCGTTGACGACATCAGCTTCACGGTCAAGAGAGGAGAGATATTCGGTTTCCTTGGCGCCAACGGTGCTGGCAAGACCACAGCCATGCACATGCTCACGGGCCTCAACCAGCCCACGAGCGGCACGGGCCGCGTGGTGGGCTACGACATACGCACCGAGCATGAACAGATCAAGAAACACATCGGCTACATGAGTCAGCGGTTCTCGCTCTACGAGGACCTGACGGTGGCCGAGAACATCCGCCTGTTTGCCGGCATCTACGGCATGGACGACAAGGAAATCGCGCGCAAGACCGACGAGTTGCTCACCCGCCTGCGGTTTGCCGACCACAAGGACGCGCTCGTGGCCTCGCTGCCGCTTGGCTGGAAACAGAAGCTGGCCTTCTCGGTGAGCATCTTCCACGAGCCCGGTGTGGTCTTCCTCGACGAGCCCACTGGCGGTGTGGATCCCGCCACACGACGCCAGTTCTGGGAACTCATCTATGAAGCTGCGGGCAGGGGCATCACCGTGTTTGTCACCACCCACTACATGGACGAGGCCGAGTACTGTGACCGCATCTCCATCATGGTCGATGGCAAAATCAAGGCCATGGGCACTCCCGATGAATTGAAACAGAAGTATAACCAGCCCGATATGGACCACGTGTTCACCTATCTGGCACGTCAAGCCACCCGCAGCAGCGATTAAAACTCAAGAGGCATGAAACAGTTCATCTCATTTGTCATCAAGGAAGGGAAGCACATCCTGCGCGACAAGCGCACGATGCTCATCCTCTTCGGCATGCCGCTGGTGCTGATGCTGATCTTCGGCTTTGCCATCACCACCGACGTGAAGAACGTGCGCACCATAGTGGTTACCAGTTCGATGGACCACCTCACCCAACAGGCAGTGGACCGCCTGGCGGCATCGGAGTATTTCACCGTCACCCAAGTGGTCGCAACGCCCCGCGAGGCCGAGCGCGTCATCCGTAGCCAGAAGGCCGACATGGCCATCGTCTTCGGGCCGGACTTTGCCTCCAAGCGCAGCGGCCTGCAACTGATTGTCGATGGCGCTGACCCCAACATGGCGCAACAGTGGACCAACTATGCCACCGCTGTACTGCTTAACGCCGACGGTGGTGCCACCAACACCAAGATGCTCTACAATCCCCAGCTAAAGTCGGCCTACAACTTCGTGCCGGCCATCATGGGCATGCTGCTGATGCTGGTGTGCGCGATGATGACCTCCATCTCGATAGTTCGCGAGAAGGAGAAAGGCACGATGGAGGTGCTGCTGGTCTCGCCCATCAAGCCGCTGATGATCATCATCGCCAAGGCGATACCCTATCTCGTGCTCGCCGTTGTCATCCTGGTTATCATCCTGATGATGGCGCGGTTTGTACTGGGCGTGCCGCTGGTGGGTTCGCTGTTCTGGATCATCGTCATCTCAGTCATCTATATCTTGCTGGCACTCTCGCTGGGCCTGCTCATCAGCAATGTCGCCAAGACGCAGCTGGTAGCCCTGTTGCTGTCGGCCATGGTATTGCTGCTGCCCATCGTCATGCTCAGCGGCATGCTGTTCCCGGTGGAGTCGATGCCACGGGTGCTGCAGTGGATAGCAGCAGTTATCCCGCCCCGTTACTACATCGAGGCGATGCGCAAGCTCATGATCATGGGCGTCGGTATCAAGGAAGTGGCCCGTGAGGTCTTGATTCTCGTGGGCATGCTCGTCCTGCTGATGACCCTCGCTCTGGCCAAGTTCAACAAACGACTCGAATAGCACCATGCAGCCATGACACTGAAATATCTCATACAGAAAGAGTTCACGCAGATTCGCCGCAACGCGTTCCTGCCCAAGCTCATCGTCGTGTTCCCCATCATGATCATGTGCGTCATGCCCTGGGTGATGAACATGGAGGTGAAGAACATCAAGGTCACCGTCGTTGACAACGACCGCTCGACCCTGTCGCAGCAGCTTGTGCACAACATCGAGGCCAGCAATTACTTCATCTTCCAGGGCCAGCAACCCTCCTACCGGGCTGCGCTGCAGGACGTTGAGAAATCGCGTACCGACGTCGTGGTGGTCATTCCACAAGACTACAGCCGCGACATGGCGCTGGGCAAGCGCCCCCAGGTGCTCATCGCCGCCAACGCCGTCAATGGCACCAAGGGAGCGATGGGCGGAGCCTACCTGACGCAAATCGTCACGGCCCACGTCAATCCCGATGTCGCAACCCTGCAGTCACGGGTTTCCAGTCTGTTCCTGTATAACAAGAACCTGAATTTCAAACTCTTCATGATTCCGGCCCTTTTCGCCATCGTGATGATGCTGATGACGGGCTTCCTGCCGGCGCTCAACATCGTGGCCGAGAAGGAGGCGGGCACCATCGAGCAGATCAACGTCACCCCCGTGAGCAAGTGGTCGTTCATCCTGGCCAAGCTCATCCCCTACTGGATCATCGCCCTGTTTGTCATCACCGTGTGCCTGCTGCTGGCTTGGGCGGTCTATGGCATCACCTGCGTGGGGCCGCTGGCGCTGATCTACCTTCTCGTGATGCTGCTGGCCTTGTTTTGGAGTTCGTTCGGGCTGATGATCAGCAACTACAGCGACACGATGCAACAGGCCATCTTCGTGATGTGGTTCTTCGTGGTGATGATGCTCTTGCTGTCGGGCCTGTTCACCCCCACCCGCTCGATGCCCTCGTGGGCCTATGCCACGACCTATGTCAACCCGATGTCCTACTTCATTGAGGCTGTGCGCACGGTCTTCATTCGCGGCGGCGGGCTGTCCAGCATCTGGCACCAGCTGCTCGCCTTGCTGGGCATCGGCACGTTCATGGCCATCTGGGCCGTCCAGAGCTACAAGAAAAACTCATAAAATGCCATCAATTTGAGTAATTGTATTATCTTTGCCGATAGAATAACAATCTCAAAACGACAAATGACTATGAAACGATTACTGACAACCATTGCATTACTGATGGCCTTTACCGCCGCATGGGCTGACTCGCCGTTGACTTCAACACACTTTGCCGACGCCTACTCCGACCACCCGATGGTACAGATGGCATCTCAGGAGATGCAGTATGACATCCCGACGACACTGCTCAATTTCCTGGCCAACAAGAACGAGCCGGTGGATGTGCGCCTGGCCGTCATCAACAAGATAGGTTGGAACTTTGACGGCACTACCGTGGGTGCGCAACTGGAGCAATACCTGATGGGCCGCTATAACGTCAAGACCGAGAAGAAACTGGTCAAGAAACTGGATGCGGGAACCCTGGCGGTATTTGC
Source organism: uncultured Prevotellaceae bacterium (assembly GCA_900317325.1). Taxonomy (GTDB): domain Bacteria; phylum Bacteroidota; class Bacteroidia; order Bacteroidales; family Muribaculaceae; genus Sodaliphilus. The sequence continues at coordinate 30,746 of ONGE01000031.1, read as the reverse complement.
CTATGCCAGGGCGATGAGCAACTACTTTGACGTCACGGCTGCGAGTGCGCTGGCACAGCAGGCGGTGAAGAAGAACAAGAACAAAAGCTTCAGCGTGGCGCTCATCTCGGCGCTTATCGACGCCCAGGTTTACTTGGACAACGACTGGAGCATGATCTATAAGGCTGTGGCCGATGTGCTGCACGACGGGTCGCTCCACCTCGACATGCGCCAGGAGGCCATCGACAGCATCATGGAGTACATCAACCTGTACAGCGAGTACTGATCGCAGGTGCGGGACATAGTCCCGCAATACACCGACGAGCGATACCGGCAGACGGTATCGAACACAAAAAAACAGGCTCCTTGAGGGGTTACCCTCTTGGAGCCTGGTAGCATTTTGCGGAATTAAATCTTTGGAATGAACCTGTTGATTAGGCGTGCTTCTTAGCCTCGTCAACGATAGCCTTGAAAGCGGCGGGATTGTTCATAGCCAGGTCGGCGAGCACCTTGCGGTTGATCTCGATACCAGCCTTGTGAATCAGACCCATCAGCTTGCTGTAGGAGAGGTCCTCCATGCGAGCGGCAGCGTTGATACGCTGGATCCACAGCGCGCGGAAGTTGCGTTTTTTCTTCTTACGATCGGCGTAAGCGTAGGTCAAACCCTTCTCCCAGGTGTTCTTAGCAACGGTCCAGACGTTCTTGCGAGCGCCAAAGTAACCCCTTGTAAGTTTTAAGATTTTCTTGCGTTTGGCTCTTGAAGCCACGTGATTAACTGATCTTGGCATTTTTTTAAATTGTTTTGATTGCTAGCGGCCGTCTCCGGCACTTTGAGCTAGACATTCGGTTAATAAATAAAAGATAAAAATCTTGTGATTAAAAGAATGTTGAATTGATTACTTCACCAGAAGCTGACGCACGATGTTCAAGTTGGCCTTGTCCACGATGCTCATCTTACCCAGGTTACGTTTACGCTTCTTTGTCTTCTTTTAATCTTTCCGGTGCCGGTAAAGGTGAACCTTTTCTTCGCAGCGGAATTCGTCTTAACTTTTGGCATTTTGTTTTAGTTTAAAAAATGTAATTATTAATTAATCGAGACCAGGCACTTACCAAGCCTGATGCTCTTCTTTCTCACGTGTAAAGACGCTGTCGTTGAACGCCTTCAAAACAACGTCTTACTCCTCGGCGGGAGTGTTGTCATTGTCCTGCTGATCGGCAGTGTTGTCGGGTGCCGGGGCATCCTTCTTCTTGCCGCTGCCGGGCTTCTTGGGCGAGAGCATGATGGTCATGCGCTTTCCCTCGAGCACTGGCATCTGATCCAGCTTACCATATTCCTCCAGGTCATTGGCAAACCTGAGTAGCAGTACCTCGCCCTGTTCCTTGAACAGGATGGAACGTCCCTTGAAGAAGACATAACTCTTCACCTTGGCACCTTCCTTGAGGAACCCGATGGCATGTTTCAACTTGAAGTTGTAGTCATGCTCGTCGGTCTGTGGTCCGAAACGAATTTCCTTGACCACGAGTTTGGTGGACTTGGCCTTCTGTTCCTTGGCGTGCTTGCGCTGTTGGAACTTGAACTTCTGGTAGTCCATCACGCGGCACACGGGGGGCTCGGCTTGAGGGGCGATCAGGATCAGATCCAGCTCCAGACCCTCGGCGATTTTAAGGGCCTCATCAATGGGATAGATGCCCTGCTCCACGTTGTCACCCACCAGGCGCACCTCACTCGCACGAATTTCATCGTTGATCGGGTTGGTGTCTTCTTTTTTGCCGCCCATCTGGCGATTACGGCCTCGGGGCCTGGTGGCATTGCTCGGGCGCTTAGGCCCGGGACGATACGGTTTTTTGTTCATTCAGCAGTATTACTATTGTTAGTATTATCGTGACAATCAAGCACTTCCATACGGCACACGTCGCACGGAAGTGGCTTAAAAGTTGGTCATTTCTGCCACTTCGCGATTAATATCGGCCGCAAAGGTAGTAATTTTTTTCGAACCTTGATCACCTTCGCCCTGTTTTCTTATAGAAATTTCTTCACAGCTGGCTTCTTTTTCACCAACAATGAGCAGGTAAGGGATGCGTTTGAGCTCGTTGTCACGGATCTTGCGACCGATTTTCTCGTTGCGGTCATCGACGATGGCACGCACGTCGAGTTTGTTCAACTCGTCGGCAACATGGTGGGCATAGTCGTTGAACTTCTCGCTGATGGGAAGCACGACGCACTGGTCGGGCACGAGCCACAGCGGCAGCTTGCCGGCGGTGTGCTCAAGCAGCACGGCCACGAAGCGCTCCAGCGAGCCGAAGGGGGCGCGGTGGATCATCACGGGACGGTGCTTCTGGTTGTCGGCGCCAGTGTACTCGAGCTGGAAGCGCTCGGGCAGGTTATAGTCCACCTGGATGGTACCCAGCTGCCAGCGGCGGCCCAGGGCGTCCTTGACCATGAAGTCGAGCTTGGGACCGTAGAAGGCGGCCTCACCGGTCACCTGCTTAGCCACCAGGCCTTTCTCCTCACAGGCCTCGACGATGGCACGCTCGGCCTTCTCCCAAACCTCGTCGCTGCCCACATACTTCTCCTTGTTGTTGGGGTCACGCAGCGAGATCTGAGCCTCGTAGTTGAAGCCGAACACCTTGAAGATAAACGAGATGATGTCCATCACACCCAGGAACTCCTGCTTGAGCTGGTCGGGGGTGCAGAACAGGTGGGCATCGTCCTGAGTGAAGCTGCGCACGCGGGTCAGGCCGTGCAGCTCACCACTCTGCTCGTAGCGGTAAACGGTACCGAACTCGGCATAGCGGATGGGCAGGTCACGGTAGCTGCGGGGCGAAGTCTTGTAGATCTCGCAGTGGTGGGGGCAGTTCATGGGCTTGAGCATGTACTCCTCACCCTCCTCGGGCGTGGTGATGGGACGGAACGAGTCCTTGCCGTACTTGGCATAGTGGCCACTGGTCACATACAGCAACTTGTTGCCGATGTGCGGCGTGATCACCTGCTGGTAGCCGTAGCGCTTCTGAATCTTGGCCAGCATGTCCTGCAGGCGGTTGCGCAGGGCGGCACCCTTCGGGAGCCACAGGGGCAGACCCTGGCCCACGTTGGGCGAGAAGGCGAACAGCTCCATCTCCTTACCGATCTTGCGGTGGTCGCGTTTCTTGGCCTCCTCGAGTAGCACGAGGTACTCCTCGAGCATCTTCTTCTTGGGGAAGGAGATACCATAGACGCGGGTGAGCTGGGGACGGGTCTCGTCACCGCGCCAGTAGGCGCCGGCGAGCGACATCACCTTCACGGCCTTGATCACGCCGGTCGAGGGGATGTGCGGGCCACGGCACAGGTCGGTGAAGTTGCCCTGGGTATATGTAGTGATATGACCGTCTTCCAGGTCATTGATGAGCTCGCACTTGAGGGTCTGGCCCTTGTCGCCGAAGAACTTCAAGGCATCGGCCTTGCTGATGTCGGCACGGACAACCTCCTCGTTCTTCTGCACGAGTTCCATCATCTTCTTCTCGATCTTGGCGAAGTCGGCGTCGGTCAAGGGGGTGCCACCGGTATCGATGTCATAGTAGAAACCGTTCTCGATAGCCGGACCGATACCGAACTGCACCTTGGGGTACAGCTCCTGCAGGGCCTCGGCCAACAGGTGTGCCGATGTGTGCCAGAAGGCGTGCTTGCCCTCGGCGTCCTCCCACTTGAAGAACTTGATATCGCCATCCATACAAATGGGGCGTGAGATATCCCATTCCTCGTCGTTTAATGATGCGGCCAGCACGTTGCGTGCAAAGCCTTCGCTAATGCTCTTGGCAATGTCCAGAGGCGTCACTCCGCTCTCGTATTGACGTACATTGCCGTCAGGAAACTTGATGTTAATCATAATAAGATGTTGATAATTAAACGTTTGCGTCGTACCCTACAACAGTACAACAATTCAAACTGCAAAGTTAGTGCAAGTCGAGGACAGAACAAAATGAAAAACCGTTTTTTTCATTTTTTATGTCTCAACACAGCCTGACTTCTGCGACAGCCAACGCAAGTGCAACAGCTGCCGGCACTCACCCTGACGGGTATAATTCAAGATAAAAAGGGCGCGGCACTGTTACTAGCGCCACGCCCGTTAACTATTGAACGTTTATGAATCAGTATAGCTGCTTAGATTCTGAATTTTGCCACTTGACCAGCAGCGCGCACGATGATGATGCCGCGGTCGGCACGGTAGGTGTTGATACCGGCTTTGGCCTTCTCGACTCGCGTCATGCCATTGGGGGTTATCAACTCAACCGTGGTCTCGACAGGCGTCTCGACGATAATGTTGTCGCCTTGGGCATAGATGCGCACATCGCTCTTGATTTCCTTGACACTGCTGCCCTCGGCATTCACCTTGAAGGCCCCTACCCTGTGGGTGGTCATGTCGGGCTCGGCCAGCACGATGTTGTCAAATGTCACTTCACCGTCGCCACAGTTGTTGTCGAGCGTAAGCGTGAGCAAAGCACCCTCGTTGCCCAGCACCTCGGCATTAAGGGGCGAGGAACCCAACAACTTTACACGGCCATTCTCCTGACCAGCCATAACCAGGTAATGGCCAGCAGCACGCGAGGTGAGGGCAGCCTGTTGGAGCGTCATGCCATCGGGCAGGGTGATGTCCATCTGCCAAGCGGTCAGGGCCATGTCATTGGTGAGTTCGAGGGTCATGGTGCAGGTATTCCCGCTGTTGGCGCATGTGCCAGCCATCTCCACCCCACCCTCAGGGTCAGGCTCGGCATTAGGCTCATAGTCGCCCATGATGATGTTGGTGATACCCACGAGGTCGCCCACGTCGATGGTTCCGTTCTCATCGACATCAGCACCCCTGAACATGAACGGTTCGGGATTCAGCTCCATGATGTAATTGGCAGTGGTCACATAGTCACCCACATCGACCATGCCGTCGCCGTTGGCATCACCCTTCAGGGTATTCTTGACGACAAAGTTGGCAGCGACATCGGGCGCATGATAGGTCAACGCGTTGACGTCGGCCATCACGACGTTGTTGATTTGCACAGGGTAAAGGCCCTCTTGTGCATCAGATGCGACATTCAGGTGCAATACGAACAAGTCACCGTCGTTACCATTGAAGGGGTCGGCCACCAACGAGGTGATGAGTATCCTCAAGTCACCCGACGGGAGTTGCCTGATGCTCAAGGTGTGGCTCGAAGCAAGGCGCTCGCTGTTCACGTCAATCAGATAGTGGCCGTCTTCCTGTGCTAGTTCAATACCCTCGGGCAACACGAGGTCACACTGCAGGGCACTGATTCCGGCCAGATTGCGCATCGTCACGGGCAGTTCATAATTCATGCCCGACTCCACCATAACCACTGGGGGCAAGGTGAGCACGTTGTCCCGCTGCACTCCTGTTGAGCGAACGCGCACGACACATTGTGCCGACAGTTCAGTGCCGTCGAGCGTGGTGGCGGTGATAATGGCCTCGCCAGAGCCCACACCCCTAACGACGCCGCTGGCGTCAACAGTCGCTACATTGGTGTTGTTCGAAGCCCACTGCAGTGCACCGCTGGCATCGGCAGGCAGGACGGTAGCCGTGAGCTGCACCTCTTCGCCACCGTTCAGGGTCACCAGCGCCTGGTCCAAGGTGATTGAGGTGGCCTTGGTCAGGCTCACATAACTCTTGAACAAACCCCAATAGGGATCTGCCTTGTAGGCAGCCAACGAACCGCCAGGCACGTGCACAGTGACATTGTTGTAATTAGAGCCGTCAAAACTATACCACTCAATCATTTGGGGAGGCGTGGGAGCCAGGCAGGTGACATTGCGCAACGCATAGCAGTCAAAGAACGGCTTGGTCTCGAGACGAGTCACCGATGAGCCGATTACCACGTCGGTCAACTGATAGCAGTACTGGAAAGCATACTCGTCAATCACGGGCACCGAATTGCCGATTACAGCCGACTTCAGACCCTTACACGAGTGGAAAGCGCAACGGCCCAAGCTGATGACCGAGTTAGGGATAACGACCTGCTGCAGTTTCTCGCAATGCACGAACGCATGGTGGCCAATGCTGCGTATCGAGTTGGGAATTTCGATACTGGTCAGGCCATAGCACTGGGAGAAAGCGCTGTTTGCGATAGCCGTCACAGCATATTCCACCCCGGCATGAGAAACGGTCTCGGGAATCACCACGTCGCCGCTATAGCTACCGCCGTTCGAGGTCTCATAGGTCACCGCCACCTCGTTACCGCTCACAAGATAGTAGATGCCGCCTTCCTGAAAATCAAAGGCTGCCATTGTGGCCGGCATCATCGCTGCAAGTGCAACAAGCATCAATGCAGCAGTCCTGAAGAATTGTTTTGTGTTCATAATCGTATTTGTTTTAAAAAGTTACACTCATATTTTAAACCTGGTCGACATGCTTGACTGAGAACAGTAACCGATAGTCATAATAGCTATAATCTCCAGCCGAAGCTAACGTATGGGTAGTACCACTTACGGTAAATGCCATATCGGTCGCCGAAATTGAACGACGGGGTCATGCCTGCACGTAACAGGAAACCACGGTTGGTTTGCAACCGGTAACCGATGTTGCCGAACATGAAATAGCCAAACGTGTTATGTGTCATTTTCTTATAGTAATAAGAATAGCCGTAGTCTGGTACACCATCGCCCATATTTGGAGCAGGGCCAACAGAGGTCCACACGTGACATTTCTCGTAATAATAGCCCAAACTGGTTCCAAAGCCGAGTTCGAACTTATGCCTCCCCTTACCAAAGAGATAGTTGATTTCGATGGGCGCGGCAACACCCTGCAAGGCGTAGGAACTGTTAGCGATTGTGCTGGTCTCGCTATAACCATAGCCGACGCCTACGCGGTAACCCAAGCCGTGGTTACCCTTGAAGCGGCTGTCGTAGTTGATGCCGACAGTGTTTTGCGCTCCAAAAAGTTCCAGCGACAGGCTGCGCTCAGTCCCTTCCTGCGCCTGGGCGACAATAGCTCCCATTAAGCTCATCGCCAGCAGTAGGGTCATCAGTTTCTTAATCGTTATCATAAGACTCTTATTCAGTTTCGCTTTAATTGATAAGCAAAGTTCTATCTTGCTCGGAAGTCATGCAATACCCAAATGGATGTTTTTTAGATACCGCTTGAGATTATTTGTCGTTTGCAAAGTTATAATATTCAGAAGTTACAACCAAGGATTTCGGTAGATTTTTGACTTCATTTTACATATTACAAAGCACTGATTTACAGGAATATATTAAAGAATTATTTCACTTGACACGAAATGAACTTCATTTCAGTATTTTAGGACTGTAAAACACTGCAATTTTGCCATTGTACAGACGGATGAAATGATTAATGCGCATTCCCGAGGATGTAATCGATGATGGCGTTGATGTCAGAGATGTTCACCTCGCCGTCGCCGTTGACGTCACCAATAAAGGGGCGCTCATCTCCATCGCCAGGCACGCGGGAATGGCCGCCACTGCCACCTCCATTAACAATAATGTGAATGGTGTTGTTGGCATCGGCAACGGTTACCTCGCCATCACCATTCACATCGCCAGGTATGCCAACTGTTGCATCTCCAACGATTTGTGAGAATTCCTTCCAGAACATGGCCGATTGGTAGGCATCAAGCGATTCGGGCGGAACATGCAGCGTAGCATTGGCATACACGTCGTAGTGAATAAATAACGCAGCATGGCAAGCGGGAGGGGTTGTTGGCCAGCAGGTCACACTTGACAACTTAGTGCAGCCGCTGAAAAGATAGCTGCCGACGGAACTGACTGAACGACCGATAACAACACGTTCCAGTTGACGGCAGTTGAAGAAGGGGTCCTGCCCAAGGGTGGTAACCGCATCCGGAATCACGACCTCGGTCAAGCCATGGCAATTCTCAAACGCACAGTTCCCGATGCTGACGAGCGTTTCGGGAAGCTTGATTTCGGTCAGTTGGGCACAACCCGAAAAAGCGTAATACCCTATCGAGGTGACCGTGTTAGGGATTGTCACACTGGTCATGTCATAGCAGTAAAAGAAGGTACTGTTGCCGATAGCTGTAACAAGATAGTCAACACCATTGTGTGTCACAGTGTCGGGGATGACCACATTCCCAGTATAGGTTCTGAAAGCGGTGGTTTCGTAGGTTACCGATACCGAGGCATTATCGCTATTGATGTTGTAGAAAATCCCATCGACCTCGAAGTCGAAAGCACCCGCCGCTGTCGGCAACAAGAGGAGAAAGCCAAACAGGGTTGTATGAAGCAATGTCTTTTTCATAAAGATAAGAGGTTAGCTTGTTCAGTTGCAAAGTTACTGTAAATAATTGGATATTCGATGAAAAAATGGCTTCATTCTGACTTCATTTGGACAAATTTAGATGCCTGATTATCAAATTATTAAAAAATAAAAAGTTCATTTGGGGATAATTTGGCCAATTTGGGCCGAAAGTATTGATGAAAAATAAAGTAATTTTGCCATAGAAAACTAACTCAACAAACAATGAGGTCACAAAATCTTATCATTCCTTTATTGCTGTTTTGCCTTGCTCTGGCCTGTTGCAACGGTGGCTCGAATACCGCCAATATGCGCGAGCTATCAGCCATCGACTCGCTGCTGTCAAAGGCACGCCAGTATGAATTGGCGCAGCAACGTTTGGATTCTCTCCATCCCGACGGATTCAACAAGGCCGAGCGGGCCTACTATAGCTTGCTGCTTACCCAATCACACTACAAGAACTATATCAACGACACGACCGATGCCATGATCAACGATGCGGTGGACTATTATGAGCACCACGGCGACCGCGAGAAATATACCCGCTCACTGCTCTATAAGGGTTGTGTCTATCAGGTCATGGGCGATGCCGAAAACGCGATAACGTCCTATAAGGATGCCGAGAACGCGGCCGAAGATGGTGACCTGGAAAATAAAGCCTTTGCCAAGCTGCGATTGGCGACCCTCTATGCCGACAATTCAAACTATGCCGACCTGAAAATCAGGAAATACAAGGAAGCCCTTGACCTGTACAACCAGTTGGGCGACAAGCATTACCAGATTGTGTGTCTGACCGACATGGGTGGTTTTTACCGCAGCTTGCCCGATAATCGCGACAGCGCCCTCTATTACATCAATCAAGCCATCAAGCTGGCTGAGGCCGAGCACGAGAACTGGTTCCTGTTCCAGAACCTGTATCAGCGCGCCGAGATGTACTGCCTGATCACCAAAGAATATGACAAAGCTAAAGTAGATATCCTGAAAGCCATAGAAGCCGGCAAAGATGAGATTGACCATCCCCGTGCTCACTATGTCGCTGCCGAGAAATCATGTGCCCGCCAGCGGCATGATGAGCAACCACACCAGTGACACGGTCATGTATTGTCGGCTCATGAGTGAAATCGCCAAAGCCAACAAGGACTGGGAAAAATACACCACCTACTATGATCGGGCCAACGAGATGGCCGACTCGATACTGGTGGCCAACGTCAACAAGAACTACCTAGCCATTGAGAAGAAATATGACATCCAGCTGGAGGAACTCAAGAAGGTGAAAAGCGAGTCCCGCACGAGGGGTGCCATCCTGCTGGCTGCGTTACTGGCCCTTGTGGCACTGGGCGTGACTTTCCTGGCATGGCGGTACCGCAACAGGCTGAAGATGAAAGAGAACGAGGCCGAGATGCTTAGGGCCGACCTTGACGGGTCATTGTTGGGCTTGGAGAAGATGCAGGTATCTATAGATGCCTATGAACAGAAATTGAAGAAAGCACAGGAGGAGATGCAGAGCAATCAGACGCAACTCGATGCGCTCAAGGCCAAGCAGCGGCAAAGTGACGAAATGCGCACCATCGTGGATGGACAAATCAGGATTGTACACCAGCTGATGGAGCAGTCCTATCAATATGATAGTAACAATTTTGCCCGCAAGTTCATGGAGTTGATGACCATGCCCGAGGCGGGTGGCGACAACGACTCCTATTGGGCCAACCTGCAAACACTGGTCAACGACTTGCATAACAATGTACTGGTTGACGCACAACAGATGGCTGGCGGCACACTTCGCGAGGACGAAATCAACTACTTGGCGCTGTATTGCTGCGGTTTCTCGAGGACAGTGATCATGATATGCATGAAATACAAGAGCCTGACGACCATCTCAAACAAGAAAATTCAGATTGCCCGCAAATTAGGCATCCAAAACCTCGATGAGTTTGTTGCTAGATACCACTGAGGTGCTGCCCTAGTCTAAAAGGTGATCAATAAGGTTCTATTTCGGGTCGGTCCCAAACGGATTTCAACTTGTAGATGTACTCCGAAATGAGACGCAGGGTGTTGAGCTGGCCCTTAAGGCGGAAACGATGGTGTGACACTTCCACACCATAGTATTCCTCGATGAATGCCTTAAGTTCCTTCAATTGGGATTCACTCATTTCCAGTTCACGAGTCAAGTCGCTGTCAAGCGTGAAAACGGCACCCTTGGTATAAGGGTCGGCATCAAGCAGTTGGGCACAGAAATCCTTGAGGCCTTCTTGAATCGTGTCTAAGGCCATATCAGGAGTGACAATCACATAGGGTTGAGAGTGTGGTGAACCATACTTTGAAGCTTGCGGCCCTTGTCGTCGGTCTCGTGCCTGCTTCATACCGTCGGCCCGTTGCTGCATGGCGTATAATTCGTCAAAACTGTAAGCTGTGCCGCCGATGGCGACCACCTCGGCAGCAGTGAGTGCAGCATTGGGGGCTTGATCGGGCGCATATAGCGGAGTGGCGTTAAGGATGCACGGTGAGAGACCGGCGGCAACCACAGCACCCACCACAGCGAGCGTCTTTTTTCCTTTATTTTTGTCCTTCTTCATGATAATGGCTTTTGCGTATTATACTTTTTAGACTATCATACGCCATCAGCGTTTAATGCCCTACCCCATTATTTACTAATTAAGTTTAAAAGGCACAGGCAGCGTGTACCATACACTCGCGGCTTTGCCATTGTGACGGCCGGGAGTGAACTTGGGCAGCGACTTGACAACGCGGATGGCCTCACGGTCAAGGTCCTTGTCCAACGAGCGGACAACCTTTACCTCACCCACACTACCGTCTTCATTCACAACAAACTGCACAATGACATTACCCTGAACATCGTTCATGGCAGCCATGGGAGGATAATTGATGTGAGATTTGAGGTACTTCATCAGTGCCGCCTCGCCACCCGGGAACTGAGGCATCTGCTCAACGGAATGATAGACAGTTTTACTTCCAGGTGCCGCAGGCTTATCACTGACCGGATTAGGCATTCGTGCACCGTACTTTGTTGCGTTTGGCATTGCCTTGATCTGGACTTCTGGCAGATCAATTTGCATATCCACAGTGTCACCTCGTTGCATGGCGTATAACTCGTCAAAACTGTAAGCTGTGCCGTCCATGGCCACCACGTCGGCAACGGTGATTCCAGCATTGGAGCCCTGAACGGGCAAGGCATTAACGATACCATGCGTGAGCCCGGCAGCAACCACAGCGCCCACAACAGCGAGCGTCTTTTTTCCTTTCATTCTGTTATATCTTTAAACTCTGCTTTCGCTAATTTTGCTATAGCGCGTGTGCCCGCAAAATCAAAAGCGCCACTGATAATGCCACCGACTACAGGAACACACTTTGTTGCATTAATAATCCCTTTTTCACCGCTTCTGGTAATAAAGCGTTTGCAAATTGCTTCATTAATCTTCTTAATGACATCGCGAGTTAGATACTTATTGATAGCTTCTTTCGCCATTTTCTCTCCAGTCTTGACGCCAATAGACTTGATTGCATCCTTTAGGGTTTCGCCTGTTATTGTCGCGAACACCATCGTTCTTACTCTGTCATTTTTCAAGTCATATCCACGCAATAAAGCAATCGCTCCCACCATACGCATATTAACATACATTGAACTTGCAATATCAGCTGGAACGGCAACAGGCAACGTGATCATTCCACCTAACCCCGTAAGAAATCCTGTCAAAGTTGTTTTCAGTGTCTGAACGTGAACTAAAGATCTGATGCCCGATTCTTTGTCTTTTGTCTTGTAGTCGGCGACAACTTCATAAATGTTTCTTGTTCCAGGAAGACCGTTAAGGACTTTCTCGTAGGTCCAATCCATCAATTTCTGTACTTTGGAAGGCGTCAGTTCTGTACCCTTTTTCTCATCTTTCATATCACAAATAAAATTTTATTATCCCGTTTGCGGGATTAAAAGCCAACAAAAAGAAGTTCAAAAATAGCGAGTATCACGTTTTTAGCAATTTTGCGGTGACAAGAACATGGAATTCAAATTACCGCATGCACAAGCTATATGCAATACTCATTGCAAATTACGTAAAAAAAGCTGGTGTATGCAACACTTTGTTAAAAAAACATGCATGCCTATAACAACTTGAGTTCGATGAAATTTAAGATTGTGGATAAAACATTCACCGATAAAGTAACCGCTCAGGGATGGATGAAATCATGCCTAAAAGTTGTATCTTTGCTGGCAGTTATCACAATAGGACATCTGCTTTATGAAAACGATATTGAAACTTATCGGAGGGTTAATTGCCGGGGCCTGCATCGGCCTGATCATCATTATACCCGTCATGGCAATCATCGACGGCGAATCGGTCACGACAGTGACGAGAACCGTCTTCGAGAAATTCACACTACAGAAGGTTCTGGGCATCATCGGGATACTGGCCGCCGTCCTGCTAGCCGCCGTCCTGAGCATTATCATCCATGAGGGAGGCCACCTGGTGGCAGGGCTGCTGACGGGCTACAAGTTCGTGTCGTTCCGTTTCTTTAACTGGACGCTTATCCGCAAGGACGGGCGCCTGCAGTGGCGCAACTTTGAGTTGGAGGGGACTGGAGGACAATGCCTGATGGCCCCGCCCGACAAGCCTCTGGAGGAAATTGACACGCGCTGGCACAACGCCGGGGGCGTGCTCGCCAATGTCGTCACTACCCTACTCGCCATCGTGTTGATATGGGCCTGTGACCTGCCCGATTGGCTGAATATCATGTTGGGGCTTATGGCGTTATTCGGCGTTTTTTTCGCCTTGACCAACGGCATCCCCATGAAACTGGGTGGTGTCGCCAACGACGGCTACAACCTGCTGCAGTTGGAGAAAGACCAGGCCACGAAACAGACCTTCGGCAACGTGCTGGAGCTCAACGCCCGCAACCAGGGCGGCGAGACGTACGGCCAGATGCCTGAGCGCCTGTTCAACATTCCTGACCCCATCGACTGGAAGAACCCCATGCACGCCGCTGCAGTGCTGGCCTCGGCCACACGCAAGCAGGCCCAGCACCAATGGGAAGAATCCTATCATCAGCTCACCGAGGCTTACCACCACAAGAGCGAGATATTGCCTCTGTACAGGCTAGAGTTGGAGAACATGATGACACTAGCCTGCATCGCCACGGGTCGCGACGATGAGGCACGCCAGCACTACACCGATGAGGTGGCCAAATACGTCACCCGTCATGCCCCGACACAAAGCGACAAACAGATGACGACGATGGCCGTAGCGCTAACACTGGAGAATGACCGCCCCAAAGCCGAAAATATTCTCAGCAAACTGGAGGCCGAACGCGACAAATACATCCACCAAGGCGACGTCGCCATGAGCCTCGACCTCATGCACTGGTTCCTCAACAACCGCCTTCCCGAATAGACAAAAGAAAGCCCCGTAGGGACGACCAGAGCAACTACACAGCCTCGGCAAAAGAGAAAAATGATTACCTTTGTGGGTGAAAAAGCACGAGGATATGAGTAACACGTCGGCCATAGCGCAACTGCAACAGCAACGGCACCTGCTCCAACTGGAATACCAGGAGGAGAAGGAGGCCTACCGCCTGCACACCGAGACCATGGGGCTGGCACGCAAGGTGACGCGTGGCGACGCTTGGTACCCGCTGCACATGGGCCGCACCTACTACAACTCGCTCAACCAGTACTGCATCGAGGTGACGCGTAAGGCCGACGAGGAGATTGACCACAACTTTGAGTACGGCAAGCCGGTGGTGTTCTTCAGCGTTGATGCGGCCGAGGGCGACTTGAAACAGGCAAGCCATATCCGTTATTTCAACTTTACAGGGACCATTTCCTATGTCGACGGCGACCGCATGGTCGTCGCCATCCCCGAGGGGCATACGCTGGAACTGCAGAATGCCCCGTCGCCCGTGGGAGTGCAGCTGTTTTTCGACGAGACAAGTTTCCGCATCATGTTCGATGCCATGGACCGGGTGATGAATGCCAAAGGCACTCGCCTGGCCTATCTGCGCGATCTGTTCTACTCTCACCAACCAGCAGCGACATTCACCTTCGACGCCATAAGGTTCCCGTGGCTGAACACGAGCCAGGAACGGGCAGTGAACGATGTACTGCGGTCCAAGGACGTGCGAGTGCTGCACGGCCCTCCCGGCACGGGCAAGACGACGACACTGGTCGAGGCCATCAACGAGACGCTGATGCGTGAGACTCAGGTGCTCGTGTGCGCCCAGAGCAATACCGCCGTGGACTGGATCAGCGAGAAACTGGTGGACTGCGGCATCCCCGTGCTGCGGCTCGGCAACCCCACGCGCGTCAACGACAAGATGCTCGGTTTCACCTACGAGCACCGCTTTGCCGACCATCCTGACTACCCCAAGCTGTGGCAAATCAGGCGCACCATACGCGAGATGCGGCGGCGCCGTCGCGAGAGCGGCGAGCGCTTCCACCAGAAGATCGAGCGCCTCAAGGAGCAGGCCATCGAGTTTGAGGTGCGCATCAACGCCGACATCTTCGGGCAGGCGCGCGTCATTGCCTCGACCCTCGTGGGAGCGGGCAACAAACTGCTTGACGGCCAGAAGTTCGGCACCGTCTTCATCGACGAGGCAGCCCAGGCGCTTGAAGCGGCATGCTGGATTCCCATCCGTCGTGCCAACCGCGTGATCCTGGCCGGCGACCATTGCCAGCTACCGCCCACGGTCAAGAGCCTCGATGCCCTGAAAGGCGGCCTGGGCAAGACGCTGATGGAACGCATTGTCGACAACAAGCCCGAGTGTGTCTCGCTGCTGCAGGTGCAATACCGCATGAACGACGAAATCATGCAGTTCAGCAGCGACTATTTCTATCATGGCCAGATGAAGTCGGCCCCCGAGGTCGCCCACCAGCTCATCCACGAGGGCGATGCCCCCATCCTGTGGTTCGACACCTCGGAGATTGAGTTGGGCGAGGATGAGAAGGACAACTTCAGGGAGCAGTTCATCGGGGAGACGTTCGGACGCGTCAACAAGGGCGAGGCCAACCTGACCTTGAGTCTGCTGCAGATCTATTTTCAGCGCATCGGCAACCAGCGCATCCTCGATGACCGCATCGACGTGGGCATCATCTCGCCCTACCGCGCCCAGGTGCAATACCTCAAACGCCTGATCAAGAAACGTGCCTTTTTCAAGCCCTTCCGCCACCTGATATCCATCAACACCGTGGATGGTTTCCAGGGCCAGGAGCGCGACGTCATCATCATCTCGCTGGTACGCGCCAACGACAAGGGGCAGATCGGCTTCCTGCGCGACCTGCGCCGCATGAATGTGGCCATGACCCGCGCCCGCATGAAACTCTTCATCCTGGGCGATGCCCCCACGATGACGCGCCACCCGTTCTACAAGCGCCTCTACGACTACATCCAAGCCCTCCGCCACCCGCATACCTAGACACCACTCAATTAAACACCTTGAACAACTGAGAAGCCTGAAAGCCCCACGCAAAGACGCGAAGACGCGAAGCAATTAAGCGGCATCCTCACATATATAAAAGGAAGACAATAAGTACAATAAATACAAAGTTCCACACTGGATTGCTTTGTATTTATTGTACTTATTGTCTTCTTATTGTGCTCAGTGGGGTTTGTTTTTAGTCACTGGCAACAACTCAAGTCAATCAATGACCTGCGAGCACGAGGTTGATCAGAGTGGTGACGTCGCTGATCGAGACTGCACCGTCGCCATTCACGTCGCAGCAGATGTCACAGTAGCCACCGCCTGAGAGTTCACCGTTAATCAAGGCGACGACGTCGCTGATGTTAATGGATCCATCGTGGTTCACATCGCCCCGTTCATAATTATGGGTGTTCTCGAACAGGGTTATCTTCTCGCTCTTGGTCCAGTCGCTGGACGTGCCGTCAACATAGTGGGCCTTGACCCTGTAGTAGAACGTGCCGCCGGATGTGAGACCGTCCACAGTATAGTTCTTGCCCGTGATACCCGTGACAAGACGGCTGCTGGCATCGCCCTCCTCGACAACGTCGCGAAGGCTATTCTCGTCAAGTTCGCCGGCATAAATCAGAATCTTTTGGAACTGGGGATAGTTTCTCGTGCCAGCAAAGGTGAGTTGGTCCATCTCCTCGCAATTAAGTTCCACAACATAGGTCTTGAATTCTGTTCCGCCGGGACAGGTGACCTCGTAGCTGTCGGTGCCTGTCGAGATGGTGAATTTCGAACTGCTGGTCTTGGAAATCGACTTGGCAGTAATCACCACAGTCACCTTTTCATAACCCGCCAAGTCATAGACGGGTGTAATCAACGAACTGCGGTTATTGATCGAAATGCTTGCATTCTCACTCCAGATGGCCGAGCCCTCGAAAGTCCAGCCCTCGGGCATCAGGAAATCGGGATTGTTGGAGTAGTTGGTGGGGTCTTCGACATTCCCACTCCAGTCGGCCTGGTCAATCAGGGTGGTGCCCGGCTTGGTATTTACCTCAAGGGTGTAACTGTCCACATACTTGGCAGCGGTCAGGTCGGTCCAATCGGCACGGAACGAGGTCAGGTTGATATAAGCGCTGTCGGCCGGCTGCATCACGGGGGCATAGGTTTCCAGCGTGGAGACGCCATTCAGGGTGACGACAACATCCTCGGCACCGGGACTGCTCAAGGTCACAGTCGCCTCATGGTTGCCGCTGAACATGGGAGAATAGGTCACGATAACCTCATGGGCCTCTTCGATCTGCTCCGGAGCGAAGCTGGTGGCATCCAGCGAGAACACCCCGTTCTCGTCGTTGAGCGTCAACGACACGTCACCCGTGAGCGCCTTGCCCTTGACAGTGAAAGAAGCGGTCGCGGTCTGCTCGGCATAGGCCGACAGGTCCAGCTGGGTGGGAACGACCCTGATGGTGGGGGTGGTTACATGGGGCTGCAACCCCTTGATGATCGCCTGTTCCACATTGAAGGTGAGACCACCATGGTAGAAGGCATTGAGCGCAAAGTCACCGTTGCCATTACCGCTCCATCCCCAGTTCACATGATAAGTGTTGTCGGCAGTATTATAGCCATCCACATTGAAGGCATGGCCCGACCAACCGGTCCAACTGTCGTAATCGTAGGCGCAATAGACCAGCGGACGGCCCTCGCTCAATTCGGTCTGGAGTATCTCGGCCCACTCCTCGTCGGTGTAGTTCGGGGTCTCGTTGCCAAAGTTGTCGGCTATCGCCTTATAAACGACCTCGGCATCCTCGTCATAGCCGAAGAACTTCACGGCACGCAGGATGTCTTGAGCCTGGGCTCCACTGATCGAGACGTTGTAATCCATGTGTTCCACCTGGCCGACATAGCGCATGAGCCATGCGACGGCATCGGCCTGGGCTGTGGTGTAATTGCCCGTGTACTTGTCCAGCATGTTGTCCCAGTCAAACGTGATGGACGGCAATGCCGGCACCTGGGTGTTGATGCTCGATGAAATATAGGCGGGAACCTCGGGCGTGGGATTCTTGGGGTACTTCCAGTAGTAGAACACCATCGACAGCGAGGTGGCCGGGCAGCCCGTCAGGCAGTGTGCACCGTCATAGACAGGGCAATAGTTGAAATAGGGCTCATCCTGATCCCATTCGGCGGTGAGCAACGGAGCGATTGAGGTAGGTAACTTGAGATTCTTGGCAGATTTCGGCATATCGACGACCAAACCGGGATGGGCCTGCAGGAATTCGAGTTGACGCTTATAGGTGCTCAACCAGTACTTCATGTTCTCGGGCATGCTGTTCACGTCCAGGGGGCGGTCACCATGGGCAAGGATTGCCTGGGCACGGTCATCACCCGAGACGATGATGAAACCCTGTTCGCTGTTAAAGATGTAATAGACCGGGAGAGCCACATTTCCCGTGTTTCTCTCGATATGGGCAATCTTGAGGTCTCCCTGGGCGGGAGCCGTCATTTTGCCTTGGGCAGACAAGGTGTTCAGGAAATGCTGCGCCTGGGCTCGGGCAGTCGCCTCATCGACGTTGGCAGTGAAAGCCTGAGTCGCCGTCAACAAGATGGCAACAAGTGCAAGAAGTAATCTCATAATGCAGTGTTTTTTATCGGTTGATGTTAATAGTGGCTACAAAGTTAGTAAAAATCTGCTTAATCCCTACTAACATCGGTCAAAAAAGAGCCATGATACAATCCCCACGCTAAGGCGCTAAGGCGCTAAGAGTATTTTTTAGGCATCCGCGTACAAATAAAAGGAAAACAAGAAGTACATGAAACACAAATTACTGATTTACAATTAATTGTGTTTGTTGTATTTATTGTTTTCCTTTATAATGTAGTTGTTTTTAATTAGGTGGTGGGGATTTTTTTGAGCCACTGGCGGTAGCCCAGGACGGCCATCACGGTGTAGAAGGCGTAGAGGCAGGCGGTGAAAGGAATCTGCTTGTAGATGTAGAGGATGGTGCACACGGCATCGACGACGAGCCAGAGGAGCCATTGCTCGGCATACTTCTGGGCCAACGCCCACAGGGCCACCATGCTCAAGGCGGTGGTGAAGCTGTCGCAGAGGGGCACGCTGCTGTCGGTAAAGGTAATCAGAATCCAATAAATCACGGCCCAGAGCGCCAAGCCGATGAGGGTCACGGGCAGCACGCGCCGCAATGGGAAACGGGTGATGGGGAGTTCCCCATTGGAGGGAGACGCAAGATCTTGCGTCTCTACAGCGCGGCTGCGGCTCCACCGCCACATGGCGTAGCCATAGATGGCTGCCAGGACGTAATAGACCTCCATGCCGAAGTCGGCATACAGGCCACGGGCCCAGTACAGGTAACCGTGGACGATGGGCATGATGACACTCACAAGCCACAGCCAGATGCTGGCTTTGAACTCCAGCCACAGGTAGATGAGTCCCAGCACCAGGCCAGCCATATCGATGGCCTTGACCAAGGTGAAGTCACTGAAATATTGAACAATTGCTTCCATCACTGAACCTATTGGGCAAATTAGACAAATTAGTCAAATGGGCATCTGCATCACCAGCCCCACGCTAAGGCGCGAAGACGCGAAGATCATATTAAAGCTTAGCGCCTTTGCGGCTTAGCGTGAGATGGAGAGTTAGAATCTCAGGGTTATGTAGCCCTGGGCGTTGATGCCGGCCATGGGATAGAAGCGAGGATCGCTGTAGAGGCTGTAACTGCTGTCCTTGCTGCCGCCGGGATAGAGGGCGCAGGTCTGGGAGTAGCCGTTGGTCTCGTACTTCTCGTTGAACAGGTTGTAGATGGTAGCTCCCACTGTGATGCTGCGGATACTCGGCAGCTTGAAGGTGTAGGCCAGATCCAGGTTGTTGACGAAATAGGGATCCAGCGAATCCTCCTTGCGCTCAAAGTTGTCGAGGTACTGGCGCGACACATACTGTGACATCAGCGAGGCGGTGAAGCCCTTGTAGTCAAAGGCAATCATGCTGCCCAAGGTCAAGCTGGGCGAGAAGGCGATGGTGGTGTTGCCCTTCTCGATGGCGGTCTGGGTCCACATGTCATCCCAACTGTCGGCGTCATAGTCGCTCACATAGCCCACATAGTCCTTGATGCGGTTGCGGCTCAGCGTGGCGTTCACGTCCCAGCGCAACCAGTCGGTGAAGTGCATACCAGCCAGCAGCTCGACACCCATGCGGTAGCTCTTGTCCACGTTCTCGGCCATGAGTTCACCGATCTCGTTGATCTTGCCGTTGAGCACGAGCTGGTCCTTGTAGTTCATGTAGTAAAGGTTGGTACTGAACAAGAAACGGCCCGAGCGGAACTCGTAACCGGCTTCCCAGTCATAGAGTTTTTCGCTCGTGGGATGCTCCAGGAACAAGCCGTCGGTGTAGTTGTTGCGCGTGGGCTCCTTCTGGGCCACGGCAAACGAGGCATAGACACGGTTCTTGGGGTCGATCTGCCAGTTGAGACCAGCCTTGGGGTTGAAGAAATTAAAGGGCTCGTCGATATTGAGGGCTTGCAGACGCTCGGGGTCGGCGGTCCAGTCCCACTTGTCGTTGTTGCCCGTGATGCGGTAACCGATGTGGCGGTACTGCAGGTCGGCATAGGCGCTCAGACCGCGCGTGATAAAGTAGTTACCTTTTATATAAATGTTGAAATCGGTCTTGCGGCCGTTGTTACGGTAGTACTCGTGATCAGGGTCCAAAGGGCTGGTGTAGTTCTCGACCCAGATGACCTGACCGTAGTGGTCGTTGCTGTAGCGGTTGATGCCGCCGCCCAGTGTGGCTGCCAGCTTTTCTCCGCTGTACTGCAGTGAGAACACGCCGCCACCGAAGTCGCTGTTCACGCATTTCTTGCGCACCAGGCTGGCCTTCTTGACGGTACCTCCGGCCGTCACCAGTGGCTGCAGGGCATACTCCTTGAGCGTGCGGGCATTCTTGTACTCCTGATAATAGCCAGAACCGTTGGTGTAGTGCAGCGCCACTTTGAGTTTCCACAACGGATTGAAGCTCTGGTCCAAGATGAGCTGGTAGTGGGTCTGGCGGTAGATGTCCTTCTGATCCTTGTAGAAGCCCGTCACCTTGCCGTCGTGCTTGATTTCGCCGTTGGGGTTGTAGGTGCGGTTCTCCGTGAGGTCGTCGCGGCTGATGCCGTCCCAGGCGTGATAGGTATCCTCTTTACCACCAAAGGTGATGAAACGCAACGACGTGCGGTTGTTGAAATATCCCAGCTGCCCGAAGTAGCTCACCATTTCGCTGCTGGCACGGTCACGGTAGCCGTCGCTACCGATGTGCGACAAGCGGGCCTCGATGGACCAATGGTCGCCCAACAAACCGGTACCCACACGCAGGGTTTCCTTGTTGGTATTGAAAGAGCCGTAGCTGCCCGAGAAGTCGGCATAGGCCTCGCGCGAGAAACTCTGGGTGCGCAGATTCACGCTGCCACCGAATGCACCCGATCCGTTGGTCGAGGTGCCCGCGCCACGCTGCACCTGGATGTCGCGCACCGACGAAGCGAAGTCGGGCGTGTTCACCCAATAGATGCTGTGGCTCTCGGCATCGTTCTGGGGGATATCGTTCACCGTGATGTTGATGCGGGTGGCATCGGTACCGCGCACGCGCATCGACGTGTAACCAACGCCGGCACCCGCATCGCTGGTAGTGATGACCGATGGGGTCATCGTCAGCAGGAACGGGATGTCCAGGCCGTGGTTCTCGGCAGCCAGCTGCTTGCCGGTGAGATTAGTAAACGCAACGGGAGTGTTTTCGCTGGCACGGGTACCAAGCACCTCCAGTTCACTCAAGGCGACAGTAGGCACCGTGTCGGTTGCAGCAGGCTGTGCTGCCGCAACAGTGGCTGCCATCGCAATGGCAACCGCAAGTAAGTTCTTCTTCATGCAAAAAAAGTTTTCTCAAGTTCCAATCCCGTTCCACAAGAGGACTGACGACAACCAGTTCCCGAAGCCGTAGCCTCACTGAACACTAATCGCTAATCTCTAATCCTCATGTTTCGCAAGACCCTGCGAAACTTGAATCAATAAATGTTCTCTACGCCGGTATTGTCCGGATCAGATCCGATGGGTATGTTCTCAGCTCCAATTGGGGCACCCCAAACTCATTGAATCGCGGTGCAAAGGTAATGCATTTCGGTCAATCGGCCAAATCAAGAGTCAAAATGCTACCGTGCGGGGCTCATTTCACAATATTTAATCATTAATACTTTCATTTTGCTTGTTGCAATGGTCAAAAATGCCTACTTTTGCAGTGGTAAAATTTCAAAGTAACAATTTGCACTAACAATTTTAATAACAGATACGAATCATGGGATTTTTAACAAATGACAAATTGGTCATCGTCGGCGCTGCCGGCATGATCGGTTCCAACATGGTACAAACCGCCCTGATGATGGGCTTGACGAATGACATCTGCCTGTATGACGTATTCTCGCCCGAGGGCGTGGCCGAGGAAATGCGCCAGAGCGGTTTCGGTGACGTGAAGATCACCGCCACCACCGATCCTAAAGAGGCCTTTACCAACGCCAAGTATATCATCTCGAGCGGCGGTGCACCCCGCAAGGAGGGCATGACGCGCGAAGACCTGCTCAAGGGCAACTGCGAGATCGCCGAGGGCCTGGGCAAGGACATCAAGACCTACTGCCCCGACGTGAAGCACGTCACCATCATCTTCAACCCCGCCGACTTGACGGGTCTGGTAACCCTGCTGTACAGCGGCTTGAAGCCCGGCCAGGTAACCACCCTCGCCGCCCTCGACACCACCCGCTTGCAAAGCGCGCTGGCCAAGAAGTTCGGCGTGATGCAGAGCGAAATCACCGGTTGCGCCACCTACGGCGGCCACGGTGAGCAGATGGCCGTATTCGGCAGCCATGTCGAGATCGCCGGCCGCAAGTTGACCGACATCATCGGCACACCCGAGTTCCCCGCCGAGGAGTGGGAGCAGATGAAGCAGGATGTCACCAAGGGTGGCGCTCAGATCATCAAGCTGCGTGGCCGCAGCTCGTTCCAGAGCCCGGCTTACCTGTCGGTAGAGATGATACGTGCAGCCATGGGTGGCGAGAAGTTCCGCTTCCCCGTTGGCACCTACGTGAACAACGAGAAGTACAACCACATCATGATGGCAATGGACACCACGCTCGACGAGAACGGTGCCAGCTACAAGGTTCCGCAGGGCTTGCCCAGCGAGAACGAGCGCCTCGATGCCAGCTACGAGCACCTGTGCAAGATGCGCGACGAGCTGGTTGACCTGGGTATCGTGCCCCCCATCAGCGAGTGGAACAAGATCAACCCCAACCTGTAAAACACAGGTTTTCGCAGAACATCAAGCCTGGGCGCCGTCGAAAGCGCCCAGGCTTGCTTTTTTATCAGGGTAAACACCCAACAAGCTAGCGCTGTTTAGGGTGTAAGGTGTATAGTGGATGGTGGATGGTGGATGGTGGAGAGGAGACATCCGCATTGCAGGGCCTCGTAGGGCCCCACTACACCCTACACCCTACACCCTACACCGCTCGCAACGCGAGCGCAATACACCGCGAGCATCAGCGAGCGTCATCCACTGCGAGCAACGCGAGCATTAATATGATAATTTTCCTTAATTATTTGGGGAATCAAAAACTTTAGAGTAATTTTGCAGTGCTTTTAGAGAGAGAAGCCTAACACGGGCAGTTAGCGCAGTTGGTTCAGAGCATCTGCCTTACAAGCAGAGGGTCGGGGGTTCGAATCCCTCACTGCCCACCAGAAAAGAAAGAGAATATAGGGTTCTATTGCGTGTTTTTTATTTCAGGTACCATTAAATCACAGGTGCTATGAATCACAAAATGTCACAAGACTTACCCTAAGATCCCCGTTTCACTCGTCAAGAAGGACGAGCGAGAGAAGTGTTATTTGAGTTTAATTGAACATCTGTAACAAATAAGACTTATTGTTATTGCTACCGGCCGAGAGGCCATTAAACAGTTGTATTACATTATTATTTAACAACCAAAAAATTACAGACAACGATGGACGAGATCAAGAAACCGAAAAGGCCTAGAATCGGTGAAGTCAATGCCAATCTAGATGAAAATTTGGAGAATGGCCGCTATGAAAAAGTGGAATATAGCGCCCATGAGCCTAACCAAGGAGAAGAAAACTCTGCATCCGATGATTACCAGCAGCAAGAAGGCTACCAGCAGCGTCAGGGTTACCATCGTCAGGGCTATCAGCCCCGCCAGGGCGGCTATCAGCAGCGCCAGGGTGGTTATCAACCCCGTTATCAGCAACGCCAAGGTGGCTATCAACCCCGTTATCAGCAACGTTATCAGCAACCGCAGGCTGCAGGCGAGCAAGAGCCCAATGCCGAGGGCAATCCCGTGAATCCCGAGCAGCAGAGCGGCTATCAGCAGCGCCAGGGTTACCAGCCCCGTCAGGGCGGTTACCAGCAGCGCGGACAGGGCGGCTATCAGCCCCGTCAAGGCGGTTATCAACAGCGCCAGGGTGGCTACCAGCCCCATCAGGGCGGCTACCAGCAGCGCGGACAAGGCGGCTACCAGCAGCGCGGACAGGGTGGTTACCAGCAGCGCGGACAAGGTGGTTACCAGCAGCGCGGACAGGGCGGCTACCAGCAGCGCGGACAGGGTGGCTACCAGCAGCGCGGACAAGGTGGTTACCAGCAGCGCGGTCAGGGTGGCTACCAGCAGCGCGGTCAAGGTGGATTCCAGCAGCGCCCCAAGCGCCAGGGTCCCAAGCCGCAGATGCGTTTCACACCCAAGCCCCAACGCGTCATCTACGAGGAGCCGGCAATCGATCCCAACATGGAGGTTCGCCTGAACAAGTTCATGGCCAACGCCGGCATCTGCTCGCGCCGTGTGGCTGATGAATACATCCAGAAGGGTCTCGTGAAGGTGAACGGCAATGTCGTTACCGAGCTCGGCATGAAGATCACCCCCAAGGATATCGTGGAATATAACGGTGAGATCGTAACCACCGAGAAGAAGTGCTACATCCTGCTCAACAAGCCCAAGGACACTGTTACCACCAGCGACGATCCCAACGGCCGCAAGACCGTCATGGACCTTGTCAAGGGCGCCTGTGAGGAGCGCATCTACCCCGTGGGTCGTCTGGACCGCAACACGACCGGTGTGCTGCTGCTCACCAACGACGGTGACCTGGCTGCCAAGCTGGCTCACCCGCAGTATGTGAAGAAGAAAATCTATCAGGTATGGACCGACAAGCCCATCAGCGAGGAGGACATGCAGCACATCGCCGACGGCGTTGAGCTCGACGACGGTCCCATCCACGCCGACGCCGTGAGCTATGTCTCCCCCACCGACCGCAAGCAGGCCGGCATCGAGATCCACTCGGGCCGCAACCGCATCGTGCGCCGCATCTTTGAAGCGCTGGGTTATCATGTGGTGAAACTCGACCGCGTTTATTTCGCCGGCCTCACCAAGAAGAACCTGCCGCGCGGCCGCTGGCGTTACCTGACCCAGGAAGAGGTCAACTTCTTGAAACAGAACTCGTTTGAATAAACATAACAACACATCCGACTCCAATGCCCCACGCTAAGACGCAAAGTGTTATTAAAGACAACAATAATCATCATTGCGGCTTAGCGAGAGGCCTGCGTCGGAGTTTTTAACATCAATATCACAAAAAACAATGGCTTTGAAACGAACAAAAATCGTTGATATCTTTGATCCCGCATTGGTGGGTCAGCAGGTGTGCGTGAAGGGCTGGGTTCGCAGCCGCCGCGGTAACAAATTTGTCCAGTTCGTCGCTTTGAACGACGGCTCGACCATCAACAACCTGCAGATCGTCATTGACCTCGAGAAGTTCAGCGAGGAGGAGCTGCGTCCCATCACCACGGGTGCCAGCCTCCACGTCGAGGGACAGCTCGTGCAATCTCAAGGCAAAGGCCAGACCGTTGAGGTACAGGCCCAGACGATTGAGATCTACGGCACTTGCGACGACGACTACCCCATGCAAAAGAAAGGCCACACGCTGGAGTTCCTGCGCACCAAGGCTCACCTGCGCATGCGCACCAACACCTTCGGCGCTGTCTTCCGCATCCGTCACCACCTGGCATTTGCCATCCACAAGTTCTTTAACGACAAGGGCTTCTTCTACCTGCACACCCCGCTGATCACCGCCAGTGACTGCGAGGGTGCCGGCGACATGTTCCAGGTGACCACGCTCGACCTGGGCGACCTGCCCAAGACCGAGGACGGCAAGACCGACTACACGAAGGACTTCTTCGGCAAATCCACGAGCCTGACCGTATCGGGTCAGCTCGAGGGTGAGCTGGGTGCCACCTCACTGGGTGCTATCTACACCTTCGGCCCCACCTTCCGTGCCGAGAACAGTAACACACCTCGCCACCTGGCCGAGTTCTGGATGATTGAGCCCGAGATGGCCTTCTATGACATCACGGACAACATGGACCTCGCCGAGGAGTTCATCAAGTATTGTGTGAACTACGCGCTGGAGCACTGCCAGGACGACCTGGAGTTCCTCAACAAGATGTATGACAACACCTTGATTGAGCGCCTCCACAGCGTCTTGAAGGAGCCGTTCGTGCGTCTGACCTACACCGAGGGCATCGAGATCCTCAAGCAGGCCAAGAAGAAATTTGAGTTCCCCGTGGACTGGGGTGTGGACCTGCAGAGCGAGCACGAGCGCTACCTCGTCGAGGAGCACTTCAAGCGCCCCGTCATCCTCACCGACTATCCGCGTGAGATCAAGGCCTTCTACATGAAGCAGAACGAGGACGGCAAGACCGTTCGCGCCATGGACGTGCTCTTCCCCATGATCGGCGAGATCATCGGCGGCAGCGAGCGTGAGGCCGACTACGACAAGCTCATGAGTGAGATCGAGCGCCGCGGCATCCCCATGAAGGACATGTGGTGGTACCTCGACACGCGCCGCTTTGGCACCGTGCCTCACAGCGGTTTCGGTCTGGGCTTCGAGCGCCTGATCCTGTTCGTGACGGGTATGGCCAACATCCGCGACGTCATCCCGTTCCCGCGCACACCGAACAACGCTGAGTTCTAAGTCCAAGTGGGCGCGGCCCACTTGGAGTTTAGGGTTTAGAGTTTAGGGTTTAGAGGGGCATCCGCTAGACATGCCTCTGGGTGTTTACCCGACTTGCCTTTACATCCGCACTCGTAAACTCGAGACATACTTCAATTTAACGCCAGCCGCGACAGCCTACCAGCTGCCGCGGCTCGTTTGTCATGGCCCTGCGATCACCCCGTCACCGACTACACTAATCACATCGACAAGTTATAAAATGTGCGAATTTGTTTTTTTTTCACATAAAAATGATTATCTTTGTCGCAAACTGCAATTAAATACTAACTCTTGATAATCCACATTATTAACTCTATAAATCATTATGAGCTATGAAAAAGATACTACTAACACTCACATTAGCACTGGTGGCGATGCATGCCAGTGCCTACTTCAAGGTGGGCAATATCTACTATCAGCCCGATGAACAAGCCGATGACGGCACCTGCTGGGTGTGCGAGAGCCCCTATTATGGCGGCTATGATGGCTTGACCGACATCACGATTCCTGGCCGAGTGACCTACAACGGCAAGGAGTATCGCGTGACCTCAATCGGCAACGATGCCTTCAAGAACGTGACAACGCTGCAGCGTGTGCGCCTGGGCTGGGGTGTGGAGGAGATCTACCCCTATGCCTTTGCGGGCTGCACGGGCTTGAAATATGTGTTTCTGCCCAGCACGCTGACGAAGATCTACGACTATGCCTTCCAGAATTGCTCATCGATGACCCAAATGGGCGTGGCAGCACCGACACCGCCCACGTTGACATCCCATGCCTTTGGGGGCATGAGGACGTGTGAGATCGTCACAGCGATACAGACCAACACCAGCAGCTACAACGCTGTGACCGCATGGAAGACTGCCGACAGCAACGGCTCGATCTCCTATAGCGGCACCAAGGCCAACGACTTTGTCGAGAACAACCTGTGCTATGTCATCACCAGTCCCAGTACAATGAGCAACAACGTCGACGTCACGCTGGTGGGCATCGAGGCAGGGGTAACTTATCTGCCCATGGCCTCTTCGGCCCATGACTATACCAACAGCACCTACGGTGGCGGTTCTTACATTTTTTGCAACTGGACCGAGATTGCACCCTATGCTGCCTATGGCCACTCGACCTTGCGAACAATCGGGCGCAGCGACGTGGGCTCATACTTCCGTCTCAAGGAGGTGGGCGCTTATGCCTTCAACAACTGCCAGGCATTGACCCAGGTCAATATTTCGGCCCAGCATATCGGCAACTTTGCCTTCTACAATTGTTCTAACCTGGCTACCGTCAACCTGTACCTCAAAAACAGCGAGAGCTATGGTACACAGAGGCTGGGCACGCGTTGCTTTGCCAAAACCGCCGTCACCTATCAATATATCCCGCAGTCGTTGACTGACTATGGAGATGGTGCCTTTGCCCAGTGCAGTAACCTGGAGAACTTCGGTGTCAGCGCCAACAACACGCTCTTTCAGACCTTTGCAGGCTGGCTGTGCAGCGAGAGCTACGAGACCATCTATCAGGTAGGTGCAGCCAACACCAGAGTGGGCAACGGCGGCTTCTACGGCATCACCAGAACCATCAGGCCTTGGTGCTTTGCCGGTTGCACCGCGACCGATATGCTGAAGATCCCCTATGGCGTCACGATGATTGGCGATTATGCATTCTATGAGGCCAATATCAAAACTCTGCTCATTCCCAGTTCAGTAACGTCGGTTGGCAGCTATGCGTTCTGCTATATGAGCTATCTTGAACATCTCTACTACAATAAGCCCACTCCCACCTCGGGACTGTCATTCACAGGACTGAAAAGCGGTTGTGTGCTGAGCGTTCCATATAACAACACCAGCAACTATCGCAATAATTCCACATGGTCGAGCGCCTTCACAGGAGGCCTCGATGGCAGGGCTTATGACCTGAAGGATCCCGACGGAACGGGCAACACGACATTATACTTTACAGTGACAAGTGTGGGCAGTTACAATGATCCGGTGGTCAGCACCCTTACAACGAATGGCCAAGCGAAAGTCGTCAGGGGCGATATGCCCTCCTTGCTGAGCGGAACGATAGAGATTCCCATGCGATATTACGATGATAACTTTCTTGACTTCGCGATTACCGAAATCGAAGATAAAGCCTTCTATACCTTAACCGAGCTGAAAATTGTCAGGGGTGGTGAATACATCAAAAAGATTGGCGAAAAGGCGTTCTATTATTGTTGGGGTTTGACAACGGTTAATCTTCCCAACCTTGTCACTATCGGCGAAGATGCGTTCTACGACTGCACGAAGCTAAGTTCTTTCACGATGGGCAACCGTCTTGAAACCATCGGCGGCAGCGCCTTTGGCAACTGTTCGGCTTTGGCTGGAGAAATCACGATGCCGGCTACGCTGTCCAACATCGGTTCCGCTGCCTTCCTTAACTGCACGAGCCTGCAAGGCCTGTTCCTGAGCAGAACCCAACCCACCACGTTCGGCAGGATCTTCTACGGCAATAACGCCGCCAATTTTGCTTGCTTTGTCGAGATAGGCCAGTTCTACGACTTCTACTCCAAGATGAAGACCACCACTTATTCCTCAAACCCCGATGTCGATAGCAAGAAGCTGTTGCCCTGGGTGAAACCCACCACCCAGTGGACCCCCATCTCGGTACCTGTCGATGACGATGTGCTGTTACCCTCAAGCGGTGAATTCTATATCGCTCCAGGCTTTAACCTGGTGAACCGATTCCTGGTCAAGCAGCAGCTGAACAACAACCAGGGCATCAAGGGCGGTACAGGCATGCTGCTCAAGGGCACCGTGGGCACCATTTACCGCTTCAGGCGCAAAACGGATGTCTCTAACTACACCTATTACACCCCGACGACCAACTACCTGAAGGGTGTGACCGGTGCATCCCAGACGCTCACCTACACTGCCTCAGGGCCGTGGAACTACATGTTTAATGGTTCCGACCGGTTCAGCCGCGTGACCTCGTCGCAGTCGATCAGTACCGGCAAGGCTTATGTGCAACTGGCTGCAAGCGATGTCAACTCGATAAATGTACCCACCGTCTACATCGAGGACAATGCAACACGCTACAATCTGTGGATCAACGGTGAACAGGTAACAAGCGTGAACTGCGGCAACCTCGCTGTCATCGATGGCGTGAGCGGTACAGTGACTTACACACCGGGCACCAATACGCTGAAACTCAGCGATGCAACCATTACCAGCGGCAGCAACGATAACATCAGGAACGAAATCAGTGGCTTGAAGATTACAGTGACGGGAACCAATAACGTCCGAATCACATCAGGCTACCACATGTCGCTCCGAGCCAGGGAATCAATTTCCATATCGGGCACAGGTACGTTAATTTGCTGGAGCGACTCCTACTATGGATGTTCGGTGACTGCCGGCAAAACGTTGACCCTGAGCGGCGGTGTCCAGGCCACGTTCCACGGTAAGTTCTATGGCATTTATGGTAGCTCCAATACATGCCGACTGATCATGAGCGGAGCGAGCACCAAGCTGACTGCTTATGGCCAGAACTACGCTTCGATCAATTGCCTGCAGCCTACACTCAGCGACGGCCTGACAATCACGCAGCCAGCCGGAGCCTATTTCAACAGCGACGGTACCGTGGTCAACTCCAGCGGCAACACAATCATTAACCAAAATGTTGTCATCAGTAAGCCTGAAGGCATAATGGGCGATGTCAACAACGACGGTGTGGTGAACATCACCGATGTCACGTTGCTCATCAGCGCTATCTTGAGCGAGAGTTACAGCGGCATCAACTTCACAAACTCCGACTTGAGCGGTGATGGCATTCTCAACGTGACCGATATCACCATGCTCATTTCCAAGGTGATGTCATCCAGATAACCAGCTGAAACAAACAGGAAGTCACTGCGACTTTCCACGAATCGAGAGGATGCGACAGATTGATTGTCGCATCCTCTCATTGACTTGAACTGAAAAAAGTTGACAGATTCGAGAGGCAAAAAAAGATTGCCAAATGCAAGAATTTGTACAACGATCCACTGTAACGGAGGTGGACCCC
>ONGE01000032.1 GCA_900317325.1 uncultured Prevotellaceae bacterium | reverse complement strand
CACCCAGGTCATCCGCGGCCGCGAGGCCTGTGACATGCCCAGCCGCCGCTGGAACAAGCCCAGCATCATGCTGCAGTGCGAGGCCAACTACAGCAACGCGCACGGCACCCCCTGGGTTTACAGCCACGACAAGTTGGGCAAGCTTGTGGGTATGCCCGTTCCCGGCACGATGACCAGTGTGTCGTGGGAGCGCCTGCAAGACTCGTCGCTCGTGTTCGGTATCCCCATCATCGGTTACCTGCTGCCCGAGGGCAATTACCTCGAGAACACGCAGTTGGAGCCCGATATCAAGATCGCCAACAACCCCGAGACCGTCGTCAATGGTGAAGACTTGCAGCTCAAGGCTGCCGTCGAAGAATTGATGCGCGAGTGTGGACTGAAATAACAATTAACTCACGTGGGGCCCTTCTGGGGTCCCACGTTTTTAATCTTATATCTCTATTATGATGGATTTTATCACTAACAACTTGTCCGACATTATCGGTTACACCGGTTCAATCTGCCTGATCCTCGGTTACATGCCCCAGGCCATCTACACGATCCGCACCCATGACACCGACGGTATCGCCTTGCCCACCTTCCTGATGATGGGTCTGGGCGGTATCTTGTTTGCCATCCAAGGTCTGATGCTTGAGAACTGGCCGCTGTTCATCACCAATGTCATCACCACGGTGTCGAGCGCCATTGTGTTCGGCATCAAGATGTATAACGACTATTGGAAGAAAAAGTAGCTGTGCTGCACCGAGCATTTCTCCGCGAGTTTATCGTGTTATGGATTTCAAGGTAGAGGATTAAAAAGCATTTTTTTCTTTGACAGGTCAAAAATAACCTTTAACTTTGAAAACTTTTCATAATGTGACGACCTTTCATGCTGTGGATTATGTGAAATTAACTTAAACGTTAAGCACTTATCTTTATCTGTGATTACTATAAATTTAATATATTTACTTTTATGAGACTGAAACTGTTTTTGCTATTAGCACTCTTTGCTACCCTGCCGCTGCTGGCACAGCGAGCTGGCGTGCAGGGCGTGGTGATTGACGCCAAGAGCGGTCTGCCAGTAGTCGGTGCGACTGTCATTCTCGACAATCAAGGCGATGCAGCCACAACGGGCACCGACGGTTCGTTCATCATTGATGATGCGAATCCGGGTCCCGATCAACTGCTTGTCCTCGCTTACGGCTACAATGACTGGATGCTTGACGTGACGATCGTCAACG
The DNA here is from genome assembly GCA_900317325.1 of uncultured Prevotellaceae bacterium. GTDB lineage: Bacteria > Bacteroidota > Bacteroidia > Bacteroidales > Muribaculaceae > Sodaliphilus. Next base: position 32,699 of record ONGE01000032.1, on the reverse strand, counting down.
ATGTGGTAGAGAATCTGGGCACGATACGGATTGAACCAGTATCCTTTGAGAGCGCCCAGACTCTGGAGTTCCGAAATGCCATGTCAGACATGGTTCTCACTGAGTCTCAGCTTGAGGATGAAGCGGGCAACACTCAGGAAATCGCCTTGTTGAGCGGTGCGAGTGACAACTCCTTCTATCAGGCGTCGAGTTACACCTTCAGCGCGATGCGTTTCCGCATCCGTGGTTACGAGAGTAACAAGACCGAGGTCTACATCAACAACATCCCGTTCAACGACGGTGTGCGTTTTGCCTTCAACTACTCGATGACCGGCGGTATGAACCAAGCCTTCAGGAACAAGACTATCGGCATAGGTCTGGAAGACAACAGCTACGGTTTTGGTGGCATTGGCGGTGCCAGCAACATCAGGACCTTTGCTGCTGATTATGCTCCCGGCACGCGATTGAGTCTTGCTTACACCAACGGCAACTACCGTTGGCGCGGCATGGTGACCCATGCCACCGGCTTGAACAAGCATGGTTGGGCCATGACGCTGTCGGCCGTGGCACGTTATGCCGACGAGGGTGTCTATCCCGGCTCGTTCTACAACAGCTGGGGCTACTTCCTGTCGGTGCAGAAGATCTTCAACCCGCAGCACTCGTTGACGCTGACCACCTTCGGTGCCCCGACGAAGCGTGCCGCCAACTCGGCCGTGTTCGAGGAGGTGTGCAATCTGGTGGGCAGCAACATGTACAGTCCTGACTGGGGCTGGCAAGACGGCAAGAAGCGCAACTCCAAGGTGGTTGAGTCCTTTGACCCCACTGCAATCCTGAACTGGCTGTGGAAACCCAACTCAAGCACTACGGTTAACACAGGTTTCGCCTATCACAAGTCGTTCTACAGCAAGGCCGCCCTCAACTGGTACAAGGCCGCTGACCCGCGTCCCGACTATTACCGTTACCTGCCGTCGTACTATGATGTTAATTCCGAAGCGTTTAACCTCTACTACGACCGTTGGCACAACGGTAGCGAGTACACCCAGATACTGTGGGACGACCTGTATCAGGTCAACCAGCTGAACAATTATCTGGCAGGCAAGGAAGGCAAGGAAATGGGTTCGACCTATGTGCTCGAGAATCGTCACAGCAACCAGTCGAGCTTCACGCTGTCGTCGACGCTCAACAAGCGCTTCTCCCACCAGCTGCTCATGCAGACCGGTGTCAACGCCAACTACACGATGTCATCCTACTACAAGACGGTCAAGGACTTGCTGGGTGGCAGGTACTGGCTTGACGTGGACAACTTCAGCGAGCGCGACTTCCCCGATAATCCCGCGATGGCTCAGAACGATATGGATAACCCCAACCGCAAGGTGGGCAAGGGTGACCGTTTCGGCTACGACTACAACATCCTGACCACGAAGGCCCAGTTGTGGCACCAGTGGGTGCTCAACCTGGCCAAGTGGGAATTGTTTGCCAGTGTCAAGGGTGACTATTTCCAGTTCCAGCGTGACGGTAAGATGCGCAATGGCCGTGCTCCCGATAATTCCTTGGGCAAGGGCGATGTGCATCGTTTCCTGACCTATGGCGCCAAGGGAGGTATCACCTTCAAGCTTGATGGCCGCAACAGCTTCACGGGCCATGCATTCTATGGCACCGAGGCTCCTCGCCCCTACGATGCCTACATCTCATCGCGCACCAAGGACGATGTGATCGACCTCAAGGTGGAGAAGATCTTCTCGGCCGACCTGAGTTATACGATGAGCTACCGCAACTTCAAGGGCGTTGTCACCGTATTCTATACCGACCAGCGCGACAACACCGAGCGCACCGCATTCTATGATGACCTGCACAGCACGTTCATGAACTATGCGCTCACCGGTGTTCACAAGCAGTACAAGGGCGTTGAGGTGGGCTTCAGCTACAAGTTGTCTTCCTCGCTGACCATGAGCGGTGCTGCCAACATTGCCCGCTACCAGTACAAGAACAACCCCTATGGTACCCGCAGCTATGAGAATGGTTCGGAGCCTGATGAGACCAACCAGGTTTATCTCAAGAACTACTATGTTGCCGGAACGCCCCAGGAGTGCTATATGTTAGCCTTTAACTGGGCTGGTCCCAAGCAGTGGTATGTTGAGTTGAATGGCGCATGGATGAACCGCTCCTATGTGAGCATCGCTCCTACCCGCCACGAGGTCATCAAGGACCTGTACCAGCTGGCCGACAACGAGACTCAGCTCAAGGAAATGATTGCCGATATCGCGCAGCAAGAGAAGCTGAACGAGGCACTGGTGTTCAATGCCAGCATCGGTCACGTGATTTACATCAACCGCACGGCATCGTTCAACATCAACCTGAACCTGAACAACATTCTTGATAACAAGAACATCCAGACGGGAGGTTACCAGCAGGGTCGTACCGACACCAAGGACTATACCAACACGTCGACCAAGTTCCCCAACAAGTACTACTACGCTCAAGGTTTCAAGATGTTCCTGAACCTGGGTCTGAAGTTCTGATGTGCAAGAAATAGATATTAACTAAGACAATAAAAATCATACAATATGAAACGTTTTAATTTCTATCTGAGCTTGGCGCTCCTGTTGGCATTGGCCACGGCTTGCAATGATAAGTTTGACGATCAGGAGTTAAGGACCCCTGTTGCCAAGCACACTCCCAATATGACCATTGCCGATTTCAAGGCCAAGTACTGGCAAGATGCTGTCAATTACATTGACACCGTCAAGGAGGACATCGTCATCCACGGTTGGGTGACCAGTACCGATGTGAGCGGCAATATCTACAAGAACCTGTACATCTATGACGGCACCGCAGCTCTGTCGATATCCATCAACCAGAACAGCCTGTGCAACAAATACCGCATCGGTCAGGAACTCGTCCTGCCGTTGAAGGGCTATTATGTCGGCAAATATAATGGCCAGCAGCAGCTGGGCTATCCGGCATGGTATCAAAAGGGCCGCACGTGGGAGGCCACGTTCCTGCCTCAAGCCATGTGGGAGGATATGGTCGAACTCAACGGCCTGCCTGATCCCTCCAAGGTAGAGCCCCTCGAAGTGAGGCTGGGCGACTTCTGCGAAGACTTCTCAACCCCAACATTGCTGAAGTACCAGGGCCGCCTGGTGCGCATCAATGGTGTTGAGTTTGATGGTGCCGGAGAGCTGACTTTCTCGGACAAAGACGCTTCCAGCAATCGCACTATCCATGACGATTCAGGTAAGACATTGACATTGCGCAACAGCAATTATGCCGACTTTCGCGCTGTTACCCTGCCAACCGGCAAGGTGGACATCATCGGTTTGCTCGGTTCCTATTCCAGCAACACCTGGCAGCTCTACCTGCGCACGATTGACGATGTGAAACCCGCCAATTAATTTGAGAATCAAGCAAAAAACAGAATAACGATATGAAAAGCATTAAATATTTTCTTGGACTGATGCTACTGCTGGTTCTCGTGACGTCATGTCATGAAGAGTTTGACCAGCCGCCAGTTTACATTCCTGTTGCCGATGCTGTCCCGAATATGACCATCGCCGATTTCAAGGTAAAACATTGGAAGGAAAGTACCAACTATGTGGACACCGTGACCGAGGATGAGGTCATTCATGGCTGGGTGACTGCAAACGATATCAGCAACAACATCTATAAGACAGTTTATATCAGTGACGGAACTGCAGGCCTGTCGCTCTCCATTTCCCAGAACGAACTTTACACGAAGTTCCGCGTGGGCCAGGAGGTCGTCCTTCCCATGAAGGGCCACTATGTGGGCAAGGCCACTGGCCAGTTGAATGTGGCTGCTCCTTACAACTACGTCAGCAAGAATGGTGATATTACATTGGAGTGCCTGAACATGTCGGCCGCCGAGATGGAGTCACTGGTTCAGTACAACCTGATGCCCGACGTGAGCAAGGTGGATACCGTTGACGTCGAGATCAGCGAATTCCAGGGCAAGTATGATTCCGAGACCCTGCGCAAGTACCAGGGCCTGCTCGTGCGCATCAGGAACGTCGAGTTTGTGGAGGCCGATGGCCGCACACCCTATGCCGACGATGCCAGCTCCAGCACCAACCGCATGATTATGGACTTGGGCCGCAACCAGCTCATCGTGCGCAATAGCCGCAGTGCCGACTTCGCCACCACGCCCCTGCCACTTGGCCGCTATGATGTCGTGGGCGTCCTGGGTTACTACCAGACCAGTAACAGCGACTGGCAGTTCTACTTGCGCACCATCGAGGATGTGATTGGCGAAGGCAAGAAGGGTACCATCACTCTGCCGTATTCGGTGGCCGATGCTATCGAGGCCCAGAATATCGCCGACATTGGCTGGACTGAGGGCTATATCGTGGGTGCCGTTGCTGCTGAGAAGACCACCGTGAGCAGCAATGCCGACATCGAGTGGAATGCTCCCACAGAGCTCGATAATACCATCGTGATTGCTGATGATCCCGAGTGCAAGGACTACACCAAGTGCATTGTCGTGCCGCTGCCGCAAGGTTCGGCATTCCGCGCTGATGCCAACTTGGTTGAAAATCCTCAGGTTTACAAGGCCCATATCTTTGTATATGGAAAGCCTGGTACTTTTATGGGTACGTCCGGCATCGTCGGCAATACCGGTTCCGAAAATGATTATCTTCTGGACATCTCTTACGAAAAGATGCAAGAGACCTTCAATAATGGCTCAATACCTCGTAACTGGACCAATGTGACGGTGGGCGGCGACACGCGATGGAGCGTTTACTCTTACACCAGCGGTGGTAAGCCCATCGTATGTGCCCAGATCAGGTATAACAGTACGCCTAATCAGGATGCCGAGTCGTGGCTGATTACCCCGAGGTTGGATATCAAGAATGCCAAGAGCAAGATCTTCAACTTCACCTCGGAGGTGAACGACAAGGGCAATAACCGACTCGAGGTTTATGTGCTCAACTCCAAGGATCCCGTGACAGCCACTGTGAAAGTGAAGCTGAATCCCATTCTCCCGCCCAGACCTGCCAGCAACTATAGCGCTTGGACCTCGTCGGGTGACATCGACTTGAGCGAGTGGGCCGACGGTGAATACTACATCGGCTTCTGCTACAAGGCGCCTGCAGGCGCAACCCAGACGACATGGTGCATCGACGATGTGACCTTCGGCATGGGTAAGGTTGAGGTTGCGAACCGCGCCGACTTCGAGACGATGGGTGATGCTACGGGCCAGTACGGTACCTTCACCTCGACCAAGGGTTGGGTGGCTAACAACTGCTGCCTGTTCCAGGGTGGTCCCGATGAGCTCAATCCCACCTTCCCGTTCATCGGCTTCATGACCGAGAATCCCGGCATCTATGCCAAGGCTCCGACGCTGAACGGTAAGACGACCAGCGTGGGTACCATCGTGTCGCCGGTTATCAAGGGCGGCATGAAGAAGCTGGCGTTCAGCTACGGTGCAGCGATGTCTGACAAGGTGCTGTCGTTCCGCATCGATGTGAAGCAGAACGGCAATGTGGTCAAGTCATGGACCGAAACGAGAAACAATGTGACCCAGAAGACGGCCTACGACTTCTCGGCGACCTGTGACATCAGCGGTGACTTCACGATAGAGATCACCAACCTGTGCCCGTCCAACTCAAAGAGTAACAAGGACCGTGTTTCCATCTGGAATCTTGTTTGGGAGAATTAATAATCAAGTTTTTCAGTCATCAGTTTTCAGTTGACGGCTTGATCGGCTTTCAACTGAAAACTGAGCACTGAGAATCCGAAAATCAAAAACTGATATGATGAAGAAATTGTTATTACTGGCTCTGGCATGGATGGCAATCCTGCCGATGCTGGCCCAAGACCAGGAAGAGCAGCAACAACTGGAACGCCGCTACACGATGTATGGCGTGATGTTCTACAACCTGGAGAACCTGTTCGACACCATCAACAACAATGGCGTGTATGACAAGGAGTTCTCACCCGAAGGTGCTCGTCAATGGAACGGCACCAAGTACTGGCAGAAACAGCATAACATGGCCTACGCCATCAGCCAGATGGAGGTGAAGGGCTCGCCTGCCGAAGGTCCCGTCATCATCGGCGTGAGTGAGCTCGAGAACATCACGGTGCTTCAGGATCTTGTGCGTCAGCCCGAGATCAAGGACCGCCGCTACCAGATTGTTCACCACGATGGTCCTGACCGCCGCGGTGTGGACGTCGGCTTGTTGTACAATCCTCGTTTCTTCAAGGTGTTGAATGTCACTAACCAGCGCATCAACAAGTACCTGCCCGACTATCCCGATTTCCGCTCCCGCGACCAGTTGTGTGTCACCGGTATGCTTGCCGGTGAAAAGGTTTCGGTTATTGTCAACCACTGGCCCTCGCGACTGGGTGGTGAGGAACAGTCGAGTTACCTGCGTGAGGCCGCCGGCCGCATGGCTCGTGAGACGATCGACTCGCTGCTGCGTGACGACCCCAACCAGGGCATCATCTTCATGGGCGACTTGAACGACGACCCGCAGAACAGGAGTTGTAGCGAGGCACTGGGTGCCAAGAAGGAGATCAAGGACTGCATCGAGCCGGGCTCGTGCTTTAATCCCTGGTGGAACATCTTGAACAAGGGTATCGGCACTCTGGGCTACAAGGGCAATTGGAACCTGTTCGACCAGATCATCTTCACCAACTACTTCCTGCGCAACTACGACAGCAAGGACAAGCCCACCTTGACCTTCGCCCGCGCCGAGGTGCTGAACCGCAAGTTCCTGCGTGGCGACGAGGGTGACCGTCAGGGCTATCCCCTGCGCACTTTCTCGGCAGGTATCTTCATGAACGGTTACAGTGACCACTTCCCCACGATGATTTACCTGGTGAAAGAAGTCAAGTAATCGTCGCGTTACTGTAAAAAAACTCACATGATCGCTCCATGACCCCCGGTTTAGGGTCGTGGAGCGATTTTTTTGGCTTGTCGTGTAGCTTTTCGGGCGCTTGGCGCGTCTAATAGACAAAGAGAACCGAAAACGACTAAAACAGAATCGTTATGATGAGATTGATGAACTATATCATATTGGCCGGATGCCTGATGACAGCGTGCAGCGCCATGGCTCAGGACAGTGTGGCGGTTTACCAAGAGACACCTTACACGTGGACCCTGCAGGACTGCATCAACTGGGCGAAGCAGCAGAGCATCACCGTGCAGCGCAACAAGGTGAACGTGCGCACTTCGCAGATTGCCGTTAAAGAAGCCAAGGCCAATCGACTGCCCACTGTTGACTTCTCGACGAGCCAGTATGTGAGCAACCGTCCATTCCAGGAGAGTTATAGCGGCGTTGTGGGCAGCGAGGTGATTTCATTCAGCAACAAGAACAGCTATAGCGGCAGTTACAATCTGGGCGCCTCCATGAATCTGTATAATGGCGGGCTGACCAAGAACAACATCCGTCTGGCCGAAATCAATACCCAGATTGCCGAGTTGCAGGTGCTGACAAGCGAGTTGAACCTGGAGGAACGTATCACGCAGCTGTATGTACAGATTCTCTACTCACAGGATGCCGTCGTGCATGACGATGAACTCATCGCACTGGGGCAGGCACAGCTGGAACAGGCGCGTGCCCGCAAGCAGGCCGGCCTGCTCAACAAGGCCGATGTGTCGCAGTTTGAGTCTCAGTTGGCTCAAGACAAGTACCAAAAAGTGGCCGACCAGACGGCCCTGGATGGCTACCGCTTGCAACTCAAGCAATTGATGGAACTTGACGGCGACGACAATCTGGTACTCGCCGACCCGCAACTCACCGGCAACGTGCTTGCCGAGCTGCCTGCTAAGCAGATGGTGTATCAGAACGCAGTTGCTTCACGTCCCGAGCTCAAAGCCCAACAGTTGGCCATGGACAGGACGTATATCGATGAAGAAATCGCCAAGGCGGGCAGTAAACCCGTGCTCAATGCCAGTGCCGCCATCAGCACCACCAACTCGTCGGGCAGCGGCAACATGTTCACCCAGTTGAAGAAGCAGTGGAGCAACGGCATTGGCGTGTCGTTGATCATCCCCATCTGGGACCATGGGAAGACCAAGAATGCTGTCGCCAGGGCCCGTCTGGAACGTGAGAACACCTATCTCGACATGGTCGAGACGCAGAAGAACCTGTGGAAGACCATCGAGAACTACTGGCTCCAAGCTCACAACAATCAGCAGCGCTACATCGCTGCCAAAGAGAAAGTGGACTATTGCCGCGAGAGCTACAGTTTGACCAGCGAGCAGTTCCGCCTGGGCTTGAAGAACATCGTGGAAGTGACCCAGGACAAGACCAACCTGAGTACTGCCATCCAGCAGATGTTGCAGGCCAAGTATGAGGCCCTGCTCAACATGGCGATGCTCAAGTACTACAACGGAGAGGGAATACAGTTTTAAGTTAGGATTTAGGAGTTGTTTTTCTAGAGATTAGAGACTAAAAACTAAAAATACAATAATATGAAAAAGGGAAAGATAATCATTTTGTCGCTGGTGGGCCTGTTGTTGGTCGCCGGAATTATCGCCATCGTGAGCAAGAAGGGTGGCGGTGAGCAGGTCAATTTCCAGACCACCGCAGTGGGACCAGGTGACATCGCCACCAACATCACCGCCACGGGTACCATCGAACCCGTCAAGACTGTTGACGTGGGTACCCAGGTGTCGGGTATCGTCACGCGGCTGTATGTGGACTATAATAGTGTTGTCAAGCGCGGACAGATCATTGCCGAACTGGACCGCACCAATCTGCAGAGCAATCTCTCCACGGCCCAGGCCCGCCTGCGTTCGGCCCAGATCGACCTGGATTACCAGAAGAAGAACTATGCCCGCTATGCCGAACTCAAGCAGAAGGACCTGGTAAGCCTGTCGGAGTATGACGTGGCGCTGGAGAACTACCGCAAGGCCCAGGAAGCCGTCAGGATAGCGCAGCAGGATGTGGCCAGAGCCAAAACCGACCTGAGCTATGCTACCGTCTATTCGCCCATCGACGGCGTTGTCATCAGCAAGTCGGTCGAGGAAGGCCAGACCGTGGCCTCGGCGTTCAGCACCCCGTCCATCGTCAAGATCGCCAAGGACCTGACCGACATGCAGTGCATCGCCAAGGTTGACGAGGCCGACATCGGCGAGGTGCGCGAGGGTCAGCGCGTGACGTTCACCGTCGATGCCTACCCCGAAGACGTGTTCTCGGGGACGGTCAAGCAGGTGCGTCAGAATCCCGTCACTACCAATAATGTGGTGACCTATGAAGTGGTCGTCAGCGCTCCCAATGCCGACCTCAAACTCAAGCCTGGCCTAACCGCCAGCATCACCATCTACACGCTGGAACGCAGCGGTGTCAAGAGTGTGCCCACAGCCGCCTTGCGCTTCACCCCCGAGGCCAGCGTGTTTGGCAACAAATATGTCATCAAGGACACGACAGCCGAGCACAAGTTGTGGACGCTCAAGGGTAATGTCCTCACTGCCCACAAGGTGGAAGTCGGCGTCACCGACGGTATCCGCTCCGAGATTATCAGCGGCATGGAAGAAGGCGACACCGTAATCCAGGGCTTCGAAATCGGGATGAAAGCCATACCCGGCAAGAAAGACGCCAAAAAAGACGGCAAGAAGTAAACAGGTAGAAGGACTCTAACGAGCTGAGAGACCTGAAAGTCCTTAATGACCTTAACGACTTTATAAAACGAATTATGGCACAGAAACCAGTCATAGAACTTGATGGCATCCGCCGCGACTTTATCGTGGGATCGGAGACGGTGCATGCCCTGCGCGGGGTGTCCTTCACCATCCACGAGGGCGAGTTTGTCACCATCATGGGCACCTCGGGGTCGGGCAAATCCACGCTGCTCAACATCCTGGGATGCCTGGACACGCCCACCAGCGGCGAGTACCGCCTGGACGGGACGCCGGTGCGCACGATGAGCAAGACACAGCGGGCCGTGCTCAGGAACCGCAAGATAGGCTTCGTGTTCCAGAGCTACAACCTGCTGGCCAAGACCACTGCAGTCGAGAACGTGGAGTTGCCGCTGATGTACAACAGCTCGATAGGTGCCCGTGAGCGCCGTGAGCGGGCAGTGACTGCCCTGCAACGTGTGGGACTGGGCGACCGCCTGAACCACAAGAGCAACCAGATGTCGGGCGGCCAGATGCAGCGCGTGGCCATTGCCCGTGCCCTGGTCAACGACCCTGCCGTCATCCTGGCCGACGAGGCGACGGGTAACCTGGACACCCGCACGTCGTTTGAAATCCTGGTGCTGTTCCAGCAACTGCATGCCGAGGGGCGCACCATCATCTTTGTGACGCACAATCCCGAGATTGCCCAATACTCGACGCGCACCATCACCCTGAGTGACGGCAAGCTGCGCGAGGATCGCATCAACACCAACATCCTTGATGCCAACGTCAAGCTGGCTTCGCTCCCCGTCGAGGAAGACTAGTTTTGAGTTAGAAGTTAGGAGTTAGGACTAAAAACTAAAAGACGATGAATATCACCAATCTATTCAAAATTGCCTTGAAGGCCATCGGTGCCAACAAGATGCGCAGTTTCCTCACCATGCTGGGCATCATCATCGGTGTGTCGTCGGTCATCATCATGCTCGCCCTGGGCACAGGTTCCAAGGCGACCATCATGCAAGAGATCGAAGACGTGGATCCGGGGGCATTAATGATTATACCTGGACCAGAGTATGAGGAAACTGGCGGTAATTGGCTGCCTGAGTATAGCCAAACCATCACACAGGCCGACTATCAAAGCATTTTGGAAAAGAGCAAATATTTGAAAGCCGTGTGCCCCATGGTTTACTCCTCCGGTCAATTCATTAACGGCAAGAATAACCACAGCTGTTCGGTACAGGGCGTGAATAATGAATTCTTTGATATCAATGGACTCTCGATTTCTGAAGGTGATATGTTCACCGATGCCGAAGTCAAGGGTTCGGCCAAGGTGTGCATCATCGGTAAGACGGTCGTGGACAAACTCTTCACCAATGGTGCCGACCCCATCGGGACAGTCATCCGCATCAACACGATGCCCGTCAGGGTGGTGGGCGTGCTCAAGAGCAAGGGGCGTACAGCCTTTGGACAGGACCAGGATGATATCGTGCTCATGCCTTACACGACAGTGATGAAGCGCATGACATCGCAGAATTATTTCGATATGATTTATGTCGCCGCCACAAGTAAGGAAATGTCCCAGTTGGCCAAACAGGATGTGACGGAAATCCTGCGTGAGAACCATAAACTCAAAGACACCGATATGCAGGATTTCAGAGTCAATTCACTGGAGGAAGCCACCTCGATGGTTGATTCGGTGATGAACATTCTCACCCTGCTGCTCTCGTGCATCGCGGGCATCTCACTGCTGGTGGGCGGTATCGGCATCATGAACATCATGTATGTGAGCGTGACCGAGCGCACCCGTGAAATCGGTCTGCGTATGAGCGTTGGCGCCCGCACGGTCGATATCATGAGCCAATTCCTTATCGAGGCCATCCTCATCAGCGTCACTGGAGGTCTCATCGGGGTGCTCATTGGTGCCGGAATCTCCTATCTTGCCCGCTTTGTCATGATGCACTTCACCGACTATCATATACTCATCGCTGTGGAGCCGTGGACCGTGCTGCTCTCGTTCGGCATCTGCACCATTACGGGCGTGTTCTTCGGCTGGTATCCTGCCAAGAAAGCCGCCAACCTTGACCCTATTGAGGCATTGCGCTACGAGTGAGTTTGTCTATTGGATTTGCGTTTTTATCTATATTCTTTTGTCATAGCCGAAATTGTTGATTATCTTTGCAATATCTAATAAAACGATATTGTTTTGGAAAATGGCAACCGAGATTGAAAAAAACAAATCCAAGTACCGCTATCTTGTATTGCACTTGCTTTGCTGGGCAGTACTGATTATTGTGCCCTTCTTCTTCCATAGTGCCAGCGAAGACTGGCAGGTTGTGTGGAATCGTTATGTCAGGTGGATCGGGAACCCGCTGGCCTACATTCTGGTTTTCTATCTGAACTACCTGTGGGTCGTGCCACGTTACCTGCTCAAGAATAACTGGAAAATGTTCCTGTTGATTAACCTGATTGTGATAGTGGGTGGCATCTTCGTGATGGATTTGTGGCACTGGAGCGGAATGCATTTCCTGCCCGAGATTCACAACGATCGACCCGGAAGGCCGTACGTCAGGTTCCCCCGCTACTTCTGGTCGGTAATGATACTCATGCTGATTATCTCCCTTGCTGTCGCCGTGCGCGTGATTCAGCATTGGCAACACGTCGAGGAAGCACGCCAGGAGGCTGAGACTGCCCGAGCCGAGGCCGAGCTGAGCAACCTGCGCAACCAGATGAATCCGCATTTCCTGCTGAACACGCTGAACAACATCTATGCCCTCATCGCCTTTGACCAGGAAAAGGCACAGACTGCAGTGGGAGAGCTGAGCAAGCTGTTGCGGCACGTGCTCTACGAGAACCAGCAGGACTTTGTGCCCCTCTACAAGGAGGCCGACTTCATGCGCAACTATATCGAGTTGATGAAAATCCGCGTAACCGACAGCGTGAAGATTGACACCAACATCAATATACAACCCAACGACTCCACGCCCGTTGCTCCACTCATCTTCATCTCGCTGCTCGAGAACGCTTTCAAGCATGGCATTTCGCCGCAAGGTGCCGGTAATATCCGAATCGACCTTAATCAGGTCAACGGCGACATCACCTGCGAGATTCACAACACCTGCTATCCCAAGCGCGAGAATGACAAGAGCGGCTCGGGCATCGGACTGGAGCAGGTGAGCCGACGCCTGGAACTGATGTACCCCGACCGCTACACCTGGGAAAAAGGGACGAGAGAAGACGGCAAGGAATATTACTCTAAAATCACTATCAAGAAAGAAGAACAGTCATGATTATCAAGTGTGCCATCGTTGACGACGAGCCGCTGGCAGTGGAACTGCTGGCGAGCTATGTAGAAAAGATCCCTTTCCTGGAATTGTGCGGCAAGTACACCAATGCCACCGATGCCCTGCACGGCATCGGGCAAAATCCTGTTGACCTGCTCTTCCTCGACATCCAGATGCCCGAACTCAACGGACTGGAGTTGAGCCGAATGGTTCCCGAGACTACCCGCATCGTGTTTACCACCGCCTTCAACCAATATGCCGTTGATGGTTTCCGCGTCAATGCGCTCGACTACCTGTTGAAGCCCATCAGCTATGCCGACTTCCTCGAGGCCAGCACCAAGGCCATGCAGTGGTTCCAGCTCGTACACCAGAGCGAGCAATCGGGCACGGCTGCGCCTACCGGGGAGGAGCCTCGCAGCATCTTTGTCAAGAGCGAATACAAGCTGTTGCAGATCAACCTTGACGACATCCGCTATATCGAGGGCCTGAAAGACTATGTGAAAATTTACACCGAGCAGTCGCCTCATCCCATCTTATCGTTGATGAACATGAAGGCCATCGAGCAGATGCTTCCCGCCTCGCGCTTCATCAGGGTACACCGCTCGTTCATCGTGCAGAAGAGCAAAATCCGCGAGATTGAGCGCAACCGCATTGTCTTCGGCGACGTGTATATCCCCATTGGTGACAGCTATAAGCAGGCCTTCCTGGACTTCATCAACGCCAAGTGACATCCCGGGGTTTACGCAAAAATGCTTCAAAATATTTGCGTAGTTAAAATCTTATTACGAAATTTGCATTATTAAAATTTAATAATGCGATTCAGATAATTGATTATGGCAAAGAAGAAGGTGACGAAACTTGATAATCCGTTTGTAAATCAAGGATATGTCAGTCCTGAGTATTTTTGTGACCGTAAGGATGAGACCGACTTGATGCTCAATCACTTTAAGAACGGTCGCAATATCACGCTTGTTTCACCTCGCAGGATAGGCAAAACTGGACTCATCAAGAATGTTTTCTATCACATTGAGAAGGAAAACAAGAACGCTATTTGCTTATATATAGATATTTTTTCGACCAAGAATCTGCGTGATTTCACTGAAATGTTCGGTGCCGTGGTGCTGAACGGGTTTGCCCAGCGGGAAAAGACATTCTTCCAGAAGGCAGCGGCCTTGCTGGGGAGCCTGCGTCCCGTGTTCAGCCATGACCCCTATACGGGAACTCCCAAGATGTCGATCACCGTTGAGCCGTCGCGGTCGCAGTTGACCATTCAGCAGATTTTTGAACTGTTGAATAACAGCCGTCACGATATCTACATCGCCATCGACGAATTCCAGCAGATCGCCAATTATCCCGAGACGGGCACCGAGGCCTTGTTGCGCTCGCATATCCAGTTTGCTGGCGGTGTGCATTTCATTTTTGCCGGCAGCAAGTATCGGTTGATGGCCGAGATGTTCGGGTCGCCGCAGCGTCCGTTCTTCCAGAGCACCGAAATGATGGACCTCAAGCCGCTGGACAAGGAGGTGTATTACGATTTTGCCAATCGCTTCTTCGAGAAGAAAAACGGCAGTTTCGACCAGGAAACGTTCAACGGGCTGTATGACCGTTTTGAAGGTCACACCTGGTATATTCAGAACGTGTTGAACAGACTCTACGAAACCTGTCGTCACGTGAACAGCATCGACGACGTGAACCGCGCGATCGTGTATCTGGTGGATTCCCGTTCGCCGCAATACGAGAGCCTGGCGCAGTTCCTGTCGTCCAACCAGTTCAACCTGCTCAAGGCGATCGCCAGCGAGGGCCTTGTCGCCGAGCCCACAGGCGTCAAGTTCATCCGCGAGCACAACATGGCCTCGGCCAGCGTCGTGCAGTCGGCCTTGCGAGGCCTGCTCGAGAAGGACATCGTTTATCGCACGCCGCGAGGCTACATCATCTATGACCGCTTCATGAGCATCTGGCTCAAGCGCACCTTCGGCTGATGTGGCATGGTTTTTGTAATCAAAATGAGACGCAAGCAGAATAGATAGACTCTTAATATTTCACTTAAAAAAGATTGATTATGGAATTTCATCTGATCAAAAACGGAATCCAGGAAGGTCCGTTCACTGTTGAGGAACTGACTCAGCAAGGGATCTCGCCCGAGAGCGTGGTGTGGGCCCCTGGCATGGCCGAATGGCAGCAGGCGGGTGATGTGCCCGAGTTAACGGCCGTGCTGCAACGCGCCGAGTTTGAGGCCGCCCAACAGGCCGCCCGCGCCGCCGAGAACATGGCGACGACAGGCCAGCCCTATGAGCCCTCGGTGCCACCCACTTATATGCCGCCGCAGGCGCCCCGCTACGGTGGTGGAGACCCTGAGCCGCCCAAGAAGAAAAGCGGCTGCACGCCGTGGCTCATCGCAGCCCTGATACTGGCTATCCTGTTCGGCACGATGGTGCTCACCTGTCCCGATCGTCAGGCCCACGAGACCGCTATCCAAGAGGTCACCAAGGCATGGGTTGACGACAAGGTTGACGAGAACCTGAGCAGCATTACCGGCGTTGGAGGCGTGTTCGGCGACTTGATCAACAAGGCGCTGAAGGAACTCACGGGCTTCGGTACCGACAAGGTCATCTCCAAGTACCTTGACGTGAAGAATTATCTCGTGTGCTCGGTGGGCCGCATGGCCATCGGCGACAACGAGGAGAAGATGGTGTCGTTAGGCGTGTTCGGTCATGTGTTCACCTTCGGCAAGGAAGATATCGAGAAGGCATGGACCCGCGCAATGGACGACTACGAGGCCAACCACCGCATCACTCCGCCGCCTGCACCGCAGCAGCAAGAGGGCGAGGATCCTCAGGACCAGAATCAAGACGAGGAAATGGTGCCTGATCCCAGGATGCTCCCCGACAGTGTCATGGGCATCGAGATTCCCGAGGGCATGGACTCGATGGTCAACCAGATGGCCAATGAAGCCGTACGCATGGCCAAGGAGTGGGCCAAGCAGCAAATCGACAACCTGGGCAAGTAAAGACAGGCCGTCAGCAGAAACAGTGAAGGGTCTTGAGCAATCGCTCAGGACCCTTCATTGTTGTGGGTGTAGTCTACTGTTTTGTCACATGCCGCAGGCTTTCATCAGGAAGAGGAAGAACATGCCGATGAGCAGCCATGTGAAGCAGCCGAAGCGGCGTGGCTGGGGTCTGTGTTGAGTCGGTTCCCCGCCCTGCATGGTGTCCGGTCGCGGGATGTAGTCATAGAAGCCCCGATGGGGGATGAGAATCTGCCTGGGGCCGCCGTTGTTGTACGGGCCGATGATGCCGCCCGCCTCGAGTTGGCGGATGAGCTCGGCAGCGCGTTCGTCGCTCAGGTGGAAACGGTCGCGCAGCATCATGGGAGTGACGGAAGTGCATCCTCTCAGGAATTGAACGGCCTCGTTGTAGAGCGGGTCGGCGTCGGGAATGGGCGGCGGAAAAACGGTCACCTCTTCGGGCGCGATGTCAATCGCCGTCGGCGGGGTGGGGGTGTCGAAGCTGGCACCGCAGTTGGGGCAGAAGTGTGCGCCCGTGCTCGCCTCGTGCCCGCATTTAGGACAGTTGATGGTGCGTGACGGCTCGACTGAGGTGTCGAGTTCGAGCGACTCGTGCGGGATGTAGGCATAATCGCCCACAATCTGCAATGTGCACAGGCATTGCGGACAAATCACCTTGTAGTCGCTGTTGATGAGCACCTCGGTGGTCAAGTCCATCTTCTTGCCGCATTTTGGACAGGTATATATCATATTGTTGCTGGTTTTATTGCAAAGATATCAAAAAGTGGGTTACATGACAAATCACTGCAAAAACTGTGCCGCTTTTTCCCGTGAGAAAGAAGACGACAGCCCTGCGTCACAAGTGCGGGGCTGTCGCTATTGTCTGTTCTCTGCTGAAGTGTCAATACTCGTCAGGGTCAAAGAAGAAGTCGTCGTCGTTGGTCGGATAGTCGGGCCAGATGTCCTCGATGGACTCGTAGGTGTCGCCTTCGTCTTCAATTTCCTGCAGGTTTTCGATCACTTCGAGAGGTGCGCCACTGCGCACGGCATAGTCGATGAGCTCGGCCTTGGTAGCGGGCCAGGGAGCATCCTCGAGTTTTGTTGCCAGTTCAAGTGTCCAATACATAGTCTTTTCTTGTTGTACTTATCTTTTATGAAATGCTCTTTATCTAAAAATCGCGCAAAAGTAATACATTCTTTGGAAAATCACGCCTCTTTGTCCCAATAAATTTCTTCAACTTGGTTGCGAATGTTGTTAAATCTTGCAAAAACAAAGAAGAAATCGCTCAACCTGTTGAGGTACTCCAGTACCAGAGGGTCGACTGTGGCCGCCTTGGCCAGGCTTACCACGCGGCGCTCGGCGCGGCGTGTGACGGTGCGGCAGCGATCGGCCTGGGCCGACAGGCGCGTTCCGCCGGGGAGCACAAAGCCCTGAGCGGGAGGGAGTTCCTCGTTCATGTGGTCCATCATCTTCTCGAGTTGCTCCACGTCTTCTTTCGTCACGCCGTACAAGGCATCGGCCTTGTCGTTGGCGAGGTAGGCGCCGATGTTGAACAGTTTGTTCTGAGCCTTGCGGATGACGGCTATGATTTCCGGGTCATCGAGCTTGGTGCTGTGCAGCAGCACGCCCAGGTTGGAGTTGAGTTCATCGACAGTGCCGTAGGCCTCGACGCGAATGTCGTCCTTGTCAACACGCGTGCCGCTCACGAGCGACGTCTTGCCGGCATCGCCGGTGCGGGTATAAACTTTGCTGATCATTGTTTCAATTATGTTTTATGTTGGTTGATATATTATCTAAACTGATAAATCCTTAAAATATTATATGGCGCTGCAATAACCATGCCATAAACCTGATACTGACGATATGGCACGAATGGATACACTGTGAAGCCATTTTACAGCAGGATGGCAGCGGCGAGGGCGATGAGGAGTATGGCGGTCAGGCCCATGATCAGGGTCATGAGCGTCATGGTGCGGTAGCCGTCGCGCGCCTTGATGCCGCCGAAACCTGTCACTACCCAGAAGTAGCTGTCGTTGGCGTGGGAGACGGTCATGGCTCCCGCACCGATGGCCATCACCACCAGTGCTGCGGCAAGCGGACTTGTGAAGCCCAGGGCGCTCATCATCGAGCCCGAGTCGTTGAACATGCCCATCATGCTCGCCGTGGTGGTGATGGCCACGGTCGATGAGCCTTGGGCCGACTTCAGGACGGCGGCGATAATGAAGGGGAATACCACCCCCAGCGCCTTGAGCGCATCGCCCGATTCCTTGATGATATCGACAAAGCCGCTGGCCACGACCACGGCACCCAGTACACCGCCTGCTGCGGTGATGAAGATGATGGGTCCGGCGGTCTTGAGCGACGACTGGGTAATATCGTAGAACTTGCTTGTCATCTCGGTCTGCATCAGCAGGGGCAGGCATGAGAGCAACGCAATCATCAGGGCGATGACGGGCTTGCCCAGGAAGGTGAGGGTGGCGGCAACGCCTGCAGGCAGCGACGCCAGTGCTGCCACGCTACCCAGCGCCATGAGCACGATGGGCAAGACGATGGGCAAGAACGCCAGCGTGGCATTGCAGCTCACGGAAGGCTTGGAGCTCTCGGAGTTCTCGGGGAGCTCTGAGGGCTCGGAGTTACCCTTGCCAAAGCGGCTTGTAAAGAAATAGGCGGGAATGAGCGACAGGAGCGAAACCACGATACCCAGGCCGATGACCAACAGCAGGTTGTTCTCGAGGCCCGTCATGCCGGCTGCTGCCACAGGACCGGGCGTGGGCGGGATGAACACGTGCGAGGCAAACAGTCCCGCCGCCAGCGCCAGCATCAAGGGGACGGGCGAAATGCCCGACCGCTGTGCCAGTGATTTGCCTATCGGGCTGACGAGCACAAAGCCGCTGTCGCAAAACACCGGTATCGACACAATCCAGCCGATGAGCATCATCGCCAGGCGCGGGTGGCGCTTGCCCACCACACGCTCCACGGCACGTGCCAGGGCCACCGCGCCGCCAGTGCGCTCGAGGACACTGCCTATCAACGTGCCGAAGATAATCACCAGGGCAATGCCGCTTGACACGCCGCCGAACCCCTTGCCGATCACATCAGGGATGTCGGCAAACGGAACGCCGAGCAAAGCAGCCAGCAGTATCGCCGTGCCGAGTATCGCCAAGAACGGATGAACCTTCCATCGCGCGATGGCTACCACCATGAGGATGATGGCGGCAGCAAATATCAGTAAAGTGCCTATCGTTGTCATATCGGCAAAGGTACGACATAAAAAGCAGAGTATCAAAGCATATCCCCCTTTTTATCAATAAGAATAGCCACAAATGGCCATGAAAAAGTTTCACGGCTCATTTGTTAACGCATTGATTGAGGGGTTGTGTTGCTTGCTAGTTGGATGGGGCCGCGACATAGTCGCGGCACAGGGAACCGAGCAGAGGGAACCAGGCAGGGGGAACTGGGCAGAGGGGCTGGAGTTACTGGAGGGATTGGAGGGTGGTGAGGAGTTGGATGGGGGTGGTGGCGACTAGGGTACGGGCGAGGTTCTTGCCGCGGGCGAAGGGGGTGCTGGTCATGTCGGCGAGCTGACGGATGGTGGCGTCGTAGAGGCCGTCGATGTTGGCGACGATGATGGGACGGGGGTCGTCGTTGCCGATGGTCATGACGGCGAGGGTGGACATCCACTCGTCAATGGTGCCGATGCCGCCCGGCATGACGACGAACGCGTCGCCGTGCTCAATCATGTACTGCTTGCGGTCGCCCAGGTTGGCGGTATAGACCACCTCGTCACACACGGGGTCGATGCGGTGCCTGAACATCTCGGGGATGACACCGATAACGTGGCCACCTGCTTCGTGGGTCGCGGCTGCGGTGATGTGCATCAGCCCCGCGTTAGAGCCACCGTAGAGCAGCGTGTGGCCGTTCTGGCCGATCCAGGTGCCCAGGTCGCGTGCCAGTAGACGATATTTCTCTTCCAGTCCCTCTTGCGAACTGCAGTAAACGACGAATTTCATCTCTTTTTTGATTATATCAAAAGGAAAACAATAAGTACAATAAATACAAACTATCCAGCATGTGCGGATGCCATGGTGGTTATTGTATTTATTGTTTTCATTTTAGTTTTGTTTTTGGGTTAGAGGACGGTATTGTTGATGATGTGCTTGACTTGCTTGAAGAGGTAGTCGTGGCGGGTGCCGTCCTGGTGCTGGAGGGTGAGGGTGCCGTCGGGGGCGATACCGGCCACGCTGCCCATGAAATGGTGGCCTTCGCCGTCCTCCCAGGGGTGCAGCTGGCCGTCGTTGCGGTAGAGGGCTGCCATGTAACGCTCGTGCAGGTCGCGGCGGGCGGTGTCATCGCCTAGAGAGTCCACCAGCTGCTCGATGCGGGAGCACACGCGCTTGAGCAGGGCCATCAGGTCGCGCTCGTGTCCCGTGATGTTGATGAGCGACACGGGGTTGGGCGCATCGCTGAGGAAACGCTCCTGGTTGACGTTGATGCCGATGCCCACGATGCAGGTGGCGATGTCGCTGCCGTCCAAGGAATTCTCCAGCAACATGCCGCAGACTTTCTTGTCCTGCCAATAGACGTCGTTGGGCCACTTGACGGAGAAACCGTCGCCTGCCTCGGCCGTCAGAGCCTCGACAACGGCCAGTGCCGCTGCTTCGCTCAGGTAGAACTGGTCGCGGGCCTTGACGGGCGGGCGCTTGAGCAGATGAGAAAACGTGAGGTTCTTGCCGTCCTCGCTCTCCCAGGAGTTGCCTTTCTGGCCGCGGCCGGCGGTTTGGCTGGGGGTATAAATCACTGTACCGCCCGGCAGCGTTGCTGCCAAGCGGGACAGGTAGGTGTTGGTGCTCGCCGTCTGGCTGACCTTGATGTAGTGTGGCATTTCAGTTTTTAGTCCTTAGTTTTTTAGTCCCTAGTCCTTAGTCCCTAGTCCTTAGTTTCTAGTCCTTAGTCCCTAGTCCTTAGTCCTTAGTCCTTAGTCCTTAGTCCTTAGTCCTTAGTCCTTAGTCCTTAGTCCTTAGTCCTTAGTCCTTAGTCCTTAGTCCCTAGTCCTTAGTTTTTAGTTTTTATTTAACTAGACGGTGGGGAAGGTCATTTTGAGGGTGCGGCTCTCATCGTCGTTGACGGTGATGTCCACACGCACGGTATCGTCGGGCAACAGGTTGTCGATGCGTTCGGGCCACTCGATGAAGCACAGGGCTCCGCTATCGAAGTAGTCCTCGGCACCCAGGTCAACAGCTTCTTCCTCCTTCTCGAGGCGGTAGCAGTCGAAGTGATAAATCAGTTCGGCGGTCGTGTCGCTGCGATACTCGTTGATGATGGCAAACGAGGGCGAGTTAGTCATGTCGCTCTCGACACCCAGCTGCTTGCACAGCGCGTTGATAAACGTGGTCTTTCCGGCGCCCATCTCGCCGTAGAAGGCATAGACGGTGAGGTCACCCATCTCGGTCATGAACTTGTAGGCTGCATCGTCGATGGCCTCCAGATTAGGAATCGGTATTTCGATTGTTTTCATATTTTGGTATTTTATTGGCCGCGACGATGTCGCGGCACGGTGAACCTTATTGTTAATTACTTGGGGGAGAGGGTCACGATGGGCACGAGCATCTCTTCCATCGAGATGCCGCCGTGCTGGAACGTGTCGTTGTAATAGGAAACGTAGTAGTTGTAGTTGTTGGGATAGGCGAAGAAGTCACGGTTCATCGCGAAGATGTAGGTGCTCGAGATGTTGGGAGCAGGCAGACCCACACGCTTGGGCTGCTTGATCTCATAGACTTGCTTGCTGTTGTAGGTCAGGCTCTTGCCCACCTTGTAGCGCAGGTTGGTGTTGATGTTCTTGTCGCCGATGACATTGATGGGACGGTCTACCTTGATGGTGCCGTGGTCGGTGGTGAGCACGATCTTGTAACCGTTCTGTGCCATCAGCTTGAAAATCTCGAGCACGTTGGAGTTCTTGAACCACGACTCGGTGAGCGAGCGGTAGGCCTTGTCGGTGTTGGCCAGCTCGCGAATCGTTTTGGACTCGGTGCGGGCATGCGACAACATGTCCACGAAGTTGAACACGAGCACGTTAAGCTCGTAGTTCTTGAACATTCCGAAGTTTTGCATCAGTTTCTCGCCGGCAGCACTGTCATTCATCTTGTTGTAAGAGAAATGCACCTTGCGGCGATAGCGGTCGAGCAGGGTCTGGATGAGCGGAGCCTCGTTCAGGTTCTTGCCTTCCTCGCTTTCCTCATCGACCCACAGGTCGGGGAACATCTGCTCGATGTCCATGGGCATGAGTCCTGAGAAGATCGCGTTGCGGGCATACTGCGTGGCCGTGGGCAGGATGGTGGTGTAGAGTTCCTCGCTCTCGATGTTGTAGATATCGGCGAGCAGCGGGCTGACAATGCGCCACTGGTCGAGCCTGAAGTTGTCGATGACCACAAAGCAGACTTTCTCGCCCTTATCGAGCAAGGGGAGCACCTTGGTCTTGAACAGCTCGTTGCTGCGCAAGGGGTGTTCAGGCTTGGTGAGCCAGTCCTCGTAGTTGCGGCGCACGAATTTGGCGAAGGCGCTGTTGGCCTCGACCTTTTGCATCTTGAGCATCTCGTCCATGTTGGTGTCGGCGTTGGACAGGGTGAGCTCCCAGTGCACGAGGGTGGTGTAGAGCTCGTACCAGTCCTCGATGGTCTGTGCCGAGTTGATCATCTGGCTGATGCGCATGAATTCCTGCTGGTAGTCGCCGGTGACTTTCTCGGTGATGAGGGCGTCGCTGTGCAGGTTCTTCTTGATGGACAGGAGAATCTGCATCGGGTTGACCGGCTTAATCAGGTAGTCGGCGATTTCGCTGCCGATGGCCTGGTTCATGATGTCCTCCTCCTCGCTCTTAGTGATCATGATGACGGGGACATTGGGCTGCATGATCTTGATGCGTTGCAGGGCCTCGAGGCCGCTGATACCCGGCATGTTCTCATCCAGAATGATAAGGTTGAAAATCTGGTTGCTCAGAGCATCGAGTGCGTCACGTCCGTTGGTGACAGTCTCCACTTCATATCCCTTGTTCTCGAGGAACAGGATGTGGGGCTTCAACAGGTCGATTTCGTCGTCGGCCCACAGTATTCTTTCCTTGCTCATGTGGTTTGTCTCAATATTGTATTGTTAGTCTTTCTTCTTTTCGGGTTCCTGGCCGGGAGGCGTGAACTTGCCTTCCGGGTTGGACGGAGTGGCCTGGTTGGCCGGGTTAGCCGGGCTGGAGGGATTGGACTGACTGGGCGGAGTGGCAGGGCTGGACGGACTATTGCCATTGCCGCTGCCGTTGTTTTGGCCGCTGCCAGAGTTCTTGTCCTTGCCCTTGTCCTTGTCGGCCTTGTTCTTTTCCTGGCGCTCCTGGGCTTGCTGTTTTCGCTCCTGGTCACGCTCCTTGGCCTGTTGCTTGCGCTCTTCGGCCTTTTCCTTGCGTTCCTGATCTCGCTCCTTTTGCCGTTGTTTGCGCTCCTGCTCACGGGCCTTGGCCTGCTCCTTGCGCTCCTTTTGCTTGGCTTTGCGTTCGCGTTCGCGCTCTTTGGCTTTGGCTTTGCGCTCTTTCTCGCGTTCCTTGGCAAGTTCTTTGCGCTCTTTAGCCTTGTCCTTGCGGGCTTGCTCTTTAGCCTTCTTGGCATCCTTCTTGGCCTGTTCGGCGGCCTTATAGGCAGCCTTTGCCGAGTCTTCACGCCACTTGTAACGGAAGTCGCGTTCTTTCTCCTTCTCCCTCTCGGCTTGCTCGATGGAGTCTTGTTCGGCTATTTCTTCGAGGCGAGCCAGCTTGCGCTGATGTTTCTGCTCTCGCTTGATGCTGTCGTCAATCTCCTTTTGACGCTTGCGCTCCTCCTTTTCACGGGCCTTAGCCTCGCGTTCCAGTTGCTTGAGGTGCTCTTCCTCGGCCTTTTCTTGAGCTTTGCGCTCTTTCTCGGTGAGGGTATTCTGGGTCGATCTTGCCGTCGTTGTGCGGTTGCGGTAGTCGTCGGCCTTGATTTGCTGGCGCTCGGCGCGTGCCTGCTCTTCGGCTTCAAGACGAGCCTTCTCGGCAGCTTCGGCCTCGAGACGCGCCTGTTCGGCGGCCTCGGCTTCGAGGCGTGCCTTTTCTTCGGCCTCTTCACGAGCCTTTTCTTCGGCATCACGTTTCGCCAGTTCGGCGGCCTCGCGTTCCCATTGCTCGGCCTCGATTCTTGCTTTCTCGCGCTCCTCGGCAGCTTGGGCTTCGGCCTCTTCCATGGCCTTCTTCTCGGCTTCGTCAAGTTCTTTCTTCTCGAGGTCGCTGTGCTCCTTGTCGTTCTTCTCCTCCAGGTAGTTGAAGTAGTCCTCGAAGGTGCGTCCCTCGTTGAGCAGCAGGTTGAAGTTGTCCACGCTGATGATGACGTAGTGAACCTGTCGCGGCACGTTGATGGTCTGGTCCTGCTCAAACAATGAGCGGTAGTGGGTGGCTTCCTTGAAGTTGTCCAAGCCCTTGACCACGAGCAGTCCCAGGGAGCCGAAGTTCATCTGCTCGATATCGTAGTCCTTGACCTTGAATGCGTTGAAATTGTGGCGTGCCACCTCGTAGAGGAGCAAATTGCCGTTGACGCTGTCCGATGGGAAGAGCAGGATGAATACCTGCGGCTTGTCGTTGTCCTCGGCAAACGGCGTGAATGTGCGCTCCAGGGCCTGAGGCGTCGTGTCGTTGCTCAGGCGGGTGCTCCACAGCATACCGCGTACGTTGCTGCCGCCACCCTCGAGTCGGCGTCCCTGATTGAGTTGCTTGACAATCTCGGACGCTACGGGCGTGATGTCGGTCTGCGGGTAGCGCTGGAGCATATCCTTGATGGTCTCCTTGAACTTGTCGTGATTCTTCTGGGTCAGGTAGCTCAATGCATCGATGAACATGAACTTGGGCATGATCTTGGAGAGCGGATACTTGCGCATCATCTCGGCATAGGCCTCGTGGACGGCCTCGTTGTTGTTGGCCAGATAGTTGGCATAGGCGTCCTCGTACATCTTCTCCTGATCCTTGGTCATGTTCTTGAGGTTCTCCAGGTAGTTGGGATCCTGCATGGCCATGCCGTACTTGGATTCGGGGAACTCGATGAGGATGCTGTCCCTGTAGGGCTCGGCATCGGCATCCTGTCCGTTGCGCATGTACATCATGTACATATTATAGAACACATCCAGACGATAAGTGTTGTCGGGGTAGCGTTTGAGCAACTGTCCGAACTCATAGGCAGCCGCATTATAGTCCTCCATCTTGTCCTTGAGGATGATGCCCATGTTGTAAAGGCCCTCTTGAATGATCTCGTGGGCTGCCTGGATTTCCTCTTCGGTCTTGGGAATCTGTTTCAGGTAATATTCCTCGAAGTGGGGGTCCTCGGCACGTTTCAGGGCCTCGACATCCACCTGCACGGTGTCGCCGTTCTCGTTGACCATGACACTGTCGGCCAGAGCCTGCAGTGCACTGTCGGCCAACTCGTCGTCATTGAACGAGAAGGTGTTCTTGTTATAGCGGCGCCAGTTGTCTTCGAGTTTTCGGCTACCCCATTGTTTCTGGAACTGGGTTTTACCGGCATTCTTGGCCGAGGTATTGTAGAAGTACCACGAGTTGTCGGTGTTCATCGTGTACTGCGACGGCGCGTTGCCCTTGTCCTGAATGGCGTTGCCCTTGGCATTCTGCTCGGCAAGGTATGCTTCGCGTTCGGCGGCTTCTTTCTCTTCTTTTTCCTTCTTCTTGAGTTCCTCGATGATCTTGGCGATGACGGCTTTCTGCTCCTCGGGGGTCATCTTGGCAAGCATGAGCAGCGAGTCCTGCAGAGTCACGTTCTGGGAATAGACCGCCAGCTCATCGAGCACGTCGCTGCGCTTCTTGAGCGTCTTGTAGTTGGGGTAATCCTCGTTGATCAGGGGGATAGCCTCGGCATAGCAGGGCTGGGCGTCGTCATACTGGCGCCTGTTGAAGTAAATGCCGCCCAGCGTGAGTTGGCTGATGGCCTTGTCCACACCGTTGCGGGTACTCTTCTCGGCAGCGAGCCTGTAGTTCTCGATTGCGTTCAGGGTGTCGCCATGGGTGAGGTAGAGGTTGCCGATCGCGTAATAGACCTGGTCGAGGTACTCCTTGTTGCGGTCGTAGCGGGTCATGCGCTTCAGTGCCTTGACCTCGCTGGTGATGCTGGCACCCTCATACACGGCGCTCTGCTTAATGCGGGCATTGAACTTGGTGCGGTAGGTCGAACCGCTGCTGCTGCCGGCCTGCTTGTAGGCCAGGTAGGCATTGTGCTTGTCGCCCACGTCCTCGTAGAGCTGTCCCAGCAGGAAGCTCATTCGCATCTTCTCGTTGCCCTTGAACCCCTTGACGGCCTTAGCCAGATAGGGAATGGCCTCCTCGGGCTGCTGCACCTTGATGTAGTAGTCGGCAAAGGCGGCGTTGGCCAGGGCTCTCACCCGCTTGTTGGTGATCTCGTCGAGGTGGATGTGGGTAAGCACGTTATCGGCCTCGGCAGGCCATCCCATGGCGCAGTAGCACAGAGCTTCACGCACCTGGCACTCCTGCACCAGGTCTTTCTTCCATGAGAAATGGTGAGCGATATAGCGGAAGGTGGCTGCGGCATCCAGGAAGTCGCCCTTCATGTATTGTGCCTTGGCCATCAAGTACCATGCGTTGTGCAGATAGGGGTTGTATTCATCGCGCGAGAGCCACTCTTGATACTTGGGGTCGCGTCCCTTGCCGCTCTTGCGTTTGGGTTTCTTCTTGATGGAGTGCAGGGCGATGGCCTTCTCCATCTTCTCGATGGTGCGTTCGAAGCTGCCCGACGGTTGGGGGGCCTTGGGGTTGGAACGGGCTTCGGCGGGATGCATGAACAGGCGTTGCGAGTAGTCATCCTCGTAGGATTCCATCATCGTTTTCAACTGCTCGTCGTAGTTGGTCTTGCCGTTGAAATAGACGTTATACTTGGTGGTGAACGACTGCCAGAAACGTGAACGAGCGTTGTTGGTCTTGTTGCTGCAGGCAGCCAAAATGACCAACATCGCCATCATCATCAGCGGTATGAAGCGTCGTGTTCTGTTCAATTCCGTCTCGATTCTTCTTTAATGTAGTATCTAATAAACGAGGGTTTTGCCATTTTATTGCCTTGCAGCCCCTCGATGTTCGCCCGCAAGCTGGAGAAACTCGGTGCGTATTGCCGCCGGCATCACCAGGCCTCGGTGCTTGATGCTCTGTCCCCAGCCCAGCAGGTCGGCCGGTTGCAGGGTATAGAGCACGTCACGCCATTGTTCCTCCTCGTCGGGCAGATAATCGTTCTCGCCGCGCCCCATGAAGCCGTCAAGTTCCTCGTCGTCGTAGTAGATGGGCTCCTGGCGGCACTCGCCGGCCAGAATCTGCTCGCTGGGGCAGATGTCGCGCAGGCCGCAGGCCTCGTCGGCGCACCCCGTCGAGGGCGTCTCGCCGTTGTCGGCATCTTGCCCGGCCTCGGCGTCCTTTCCGGTGTCGTTGTTGTGATAGAACAGGCGGTCGATGAGCCAGACGATGGCTCCACCCACCACCAGTATCGTCAATAAAATGATAGCCGGTTTCATTGCTTCGTGTCGTATTTCTCACGCAAAGGTAGTGTTTTTTTCAATCGGTGGGGGTTGACTGTCTAATTATTAGACACTGAATTGTAAAAAAAATAGACAATCGCGTTTTTTTCGCGAAAAAACTTTGACGTGCCGCTGTCGCACATTATAATTTTGCTGTCGAGAGGCCGAGATACTGGCGGCTTATCGAAAATGACTAACAATGAACTATTAAAATCTAAACAATTTCATATTATGAGACATTTTTTCTTGATTCTGATGTGTTTAGGCGTTTGCCTGGGTGCCGCGAGTGCCGCTCCGCGTTTTAACACTACCAAGAAGGCCGTGGCCGGCAAGCCCGTCAATACCCTGTTGAAAAAGGAAAACCTGGCGCTGAAGCGGTTGACGTCTCCCGTGATGACGGGCGAAAAGATTGATGTGATCACCCCGCAACGCTTTTTCACCGAGTATAACGTCACCCCTGGCGACAACCGCCTGTTGAAAAAGGCTCCCCGTCGCGAGAATAATGCCGACATGCTGACTCCCAAGATCGCTTTCATGGAGCGATATACATATGATTGGGAGACAGGCGATGTGGAACGCTCCAAGTGCTATTACGATGGCGGTTGGGACGTTAATCTGGAGATGGTCGATGATGGCGTTTTCTATGCCTATGTCTATTACGAACAAATCCCGGTAAACATCTACGTCGATTACAGCACCGGCGCGGCCGAGATGGGCATGGAAATCGTGGGCGCCTGGAATTGGGCCGATACCGTAGCCAGCGGCCGAATGACGACGATTAACGATACCACCGAGTATCTCTTCACCATGAACGAGGGTTGCTTGCTGAATAATGAAGAGCTCACGAATCTGACGGGTACACTCTATGATGACGGTACCCTGTGGTTCCCCGACGGCTGGTTGTTCTGTACGGTTGATTATGTCACTACGACGATGACCCTCAATGGACGTACCACCGTCAGCTATGACACGATTATTACTGGTACCGATATTTTCCGCGACACTTACCTGATGGCGCCCAATGCCACTCACAGCTTCTCCTGTGACTATCAATACACGTCAGGCCACACGATGACGGTGAATGAAACGTGTAATGCCTATATGTTCCAGTATGATGATTCGACTGTTGTCGCCTGGAACATGTGGGGCCTGGGCGGACGCGGCAACTTCATGTACATCTACGAGGACGGCACGATGGTGCTGCCCTCGAGACAGGTGGTCGGCACCCGCGAGGTGGCTGATCTCGAGGAAGTATATCCCGAGTATGACTGGAGCGAGGCCTATGAGAACATCCTCATCAACTATGACCTTGAGAATGACACCTATAGCTACGACGACAAAGTGGGCGCTGTGGCCGGCAACGCCGTCTCATGGGGCGCGTCAGTGTTGTGGAACTATTGCATCTATGGTGGCGAGTACTATGCCTTGCAATCCTATCCGATGTATGACAACGAAATGGTGCTCACCGACGGTTCGCGATTCCTGTTGGGCAAGGCCGAGAATCCCCAGATTGTCGTGACCGAGGACGAAGAGTGTTACACCTTTGCCGCCGTCACCAGTGATGGCTCAACCCCCTATCTGTTCACGATGAATCCCTTGACAGGTGGCATGGAGTCGATGCTGGACAACCCTTATGTCGTGCCTCGCACCACCCAGGATCAGGAGATTAGTCTGATGGCCATTGCCGACGGATACAGCATCGGCAAGAACATGAGCGAGCGGGTCACCGGCACCTTTGTCGTCCCTGCTCTCACTGCTCCCGTGGTTGTCGGTGACATGAACCGCGACGGCAGGGTGACCCTCGAGGATGTGACTCTTCTCATTGACCTGATGCTGCAGGAGGACAGTCACAAGATAGATGCCAATCTCGCCGATGTCGATCATAATGGCAGGCTTAACCTCGACGATGTCGTCGCATTGATCAACTTGATAATATCTGCTAAGTAATTTTTTCATAAGACCTGTAATCAGTGCGGGTGTGCGGCGGGTTGTCGCGCCCCGCATTTTTTGTGCTCGCTGGCGCGAGCGGTGGATTTCACTCGCTGGCGCTCGTGGTGGAGTGCGCTCGCACAGCGAGCGGTGGAGAGTGTAGAGGAAGCATCCGCGCGTAGTGCGGCCACGCCAAGGCGAGGCCCTACAGGCGGATGCCTCTTTAACCTTTAACCTCTAACCATTAACCTGCTCGCGCCAGCGAGCACTAACGCGTCCGCCGACGCCTATTAGTTCAATTTGCGTCATTCGTAGTATTTAAATGCCAGCTAAAAATTTGTTTTTCTCAAAAAATGTGACTAAATTTGCCAAAAATCTGATGAATCGAAAATTATTAACCATAAAACATTACGACTATGAAACATGATCATTTACTCCTTCGACTGGTCGTCCTGGTGACGGCCATGATGTGCGCCCTCGGCGCCGCCGCTGCCGAGGCCTATGCCAACTACACGTCGTCGAACGCGACGCTGACGTTCTACTACGACGACCTGCGCAGCAGCCGCACTGGCAGGACCTACGACCTGAACACGATCGGCTACGCAACCGATTGGGAATCGGACGGCACCAATGCCAATGTGAGCAAGGTGGTCTTTGACCCCTCGTTTGCCGATGCCCGTCCGACGACCACCTACGCTTGGTTTTACGAGATGAATAACCTTCAATCCATTCAGGGCTTGAGGTACCTGAACACCAGCCAAGTGACCGACATGAGCTGGATGTTTAGTAACTGTCACCAATTGTGGGCAATTGATGTGGGTGGTTTCAACACGTCCAAGGTGACTAATATGGCTGCCATGTTCAATAGCTGCTGGAATCTGCGGGGCCTCGACTTGACCAGTTTCAACACGTCCAAGGTGACAGATATGAGAGCCATGTTCTTTAGCTGCGGTAGTCTGCAAACCATTTATGTGCTCGATGGCTGGACCACGGCTGCCGTGACGCAATCTTCTAGTATGTTTGAATACTGCTCCGACCTGGTGGGCGGTAATGGCACGACCTATGATGACAACCATATCGATGCTGCCTACGCCCACATTGACGGCTATAATTACGGTCCGGGCTATTTCACCATTCCCATTAATAATGAGCCCTATGCCTGCTACACGTACGACAATACGCTGACGTTCCACAACGACAGGATACGCAGTTTCCGCGATACCCGGACCTACGACCTGAATACGGGCCACAACAACACTGGTTGGGAAACTGACGGCACTAATGCCGATGTGACCCAGGTGGTCATTGACCCGTCGTTCGCTAATGCCAGCCCGACGAGTACCTACGATTGGTTCTTTGGCATGGAGAACCTTCAATCCATTCAGGGCTTGAGGCACCTGAACACCAACATGGTGACCAACATGGCCTGGATGTTTGCTGGCTGTGGACAATTGAATGCAATTGATGTGAGCGGTTTCCTAACGTCCAGGGTGACCGAGATGCAATGCATGTTCTCTGGCTGCACTAATTTGAAGAGCCTCGACTTGACCAGTTTCAACACGGCCAATGTGACCAACATGCAGAACATGTTCTTTTACTGCAACCATCTGGAGACCATCATTGTGGGCGATAACTGGAGCACGGCTGCCGTGACCAAGTCCACAGATATGTTCAATAACTGCACCAACCTGGTGGGCGGCCAGGGCACAACTTACGATGACAGCCATACGGACAAGACCTATGCTCACCTCGACTATGGCACGAGCAACCCGGGCTATTTCACTGCGCGGCTAGAGGCTTATGTCATGTACAACGGGTCGGCCATGGCGCTGACGTTCTACTACGACAACCAGCGCAAATACCGAACGGCCACCACCTATGACCTGAATCCGGGCACCGACAATCCCGAATGGCTCTCCAGCGTCCCCCAAGGCCAGGTGAATCACGTCGTCTTCGACCCGTCGTTTGCCGGCGCCCGCCCCTCGAGCACCTGGCATTGGTTTGCTAACATGATAAACCTTCAAGATGTCACGGGCATGGAATACCTGAACACCAGCAACGTGGGCTATATGGGGTACATGTTCTATAACTGCATGACTTTGACTGCTCTCGACCTGAGCAACTTCAACACGGCCGACGTGGTCCGCACAGATTACATGTTCTATAACTGCAATAATCTGAGAACCATCTTTGGGGGCGATGGCTGGAATACCAATCGAGTGGCGTTATCCACCAATATGTTCTATAATTGCACCCAGCTGGCGGGCGACCAGGGCACGACTTACGATGCCAGCCATGTGAACAAGGCCTATGCCCACCTCGACGGCGGCACGAGCAACCCGGGCTATTTCAGCCGATTTAAAGAAGCCTATGCCTGCTACACGCCTGGCAACACAACGCTCACGTTCTACTACGACAACCAGCGCAGCAGTCGCGCGGGCACGACCTATGACCTGAACACTGGCGGCAACACTCCCGCTTGGAGGAGTGATGGCACTTATGAAAACGTGACCAAGGTGGTCTTTGACCCCTCGTTTGCCGGTACCTACCCGACGTCCACCTTCGGTTGGTTCAATATGATGACAAATCTTCAATCCGTACAGGGTCTCAGTTACCTGAACACCGACTATGTGTCCACTATGGGTTGGATGTTCAGTCAGTGTAACAAGTTGACGAGCATTGACGTCAGCCATTTTAATACATCCAGGGTGAACCAACTGGATTACATGTTCTATAAGTGCTCCCAGTTGACAGTCCTCGACTTGAGCAGTTTCAATACAGCCAACGTGCATCGCATGATGTTGATGTTCGCTGACTGCAGCAACCTGACGACCATCTATGCGGCCGAGGGTTGGACCACATCTGTCGTGGAGGATGCCACTCAAATGTTCAGGAACTGCACCAGCCTGGTGGGCGGCCAGGGCACGACCTATAATGTCCACAATATTGGCAAGGCCTATGCCCACATCGACGGCGGCCCGAGCAACCCGGGCTACTTCACCGAGAAGGGGCCCGAGGCCTATGCCTGCTACACGCCGTCGAACACGACGCTGACGTTCTACTACGACAACCAGCGCAACTCCCGCACGGGCACGACCTACGACTTGAACACGGGCGACAACGATACCGGTTGGGAGAACGACGGTACCAATGCCAATGTGTCCCGGGTTGTCTTTGACCCGTCGTTTGCCAATGCCCGCCCGACGACTACCTATAGTTGGTTCTACAACATGCAGAATCTTGAATCCATCACGGGCATGAGTTACCTGAACACCAGCGAGGTGACCAATATGGGTTGGATGTTTACGAATTGTAATAAACTTACGAGCCTTGATGTAAGCCACTTCAACACGTCCAAGGTGA
>ONGE01000043.1 GCA_900317325.1 uncultured Prevotellaceae bacterium | reverse complement strand
ACCGTGAACAGCAGGTCGTGATACGGCTTCTGCAGGGCCTGGGCGATGGTGTACAATTCGCGCTTGTCGCTGCCCGAGTTGTTGCTCTGCGACTTCCCGGGCACGCTGCCCACCAGGTTGCTGTGCACGCGCATGGTGAAACATATCATGTTCACAGCCTCCTGGATGTCCGTTGACCAGTCGCCGCCCTCCTTGTCGGAGTCGATCTTGTTGATGACGACCTCGTGCTGGACCTCGCCTGTGGGAGCCACATAGAAGGTGGAGAACCACAGATGGAGTCCCAATACTTGTTCGAGATCTCGATCTGGTACTTGATGGGGGCGATGTTCTTCAGCTTGGCCTCCTTGGCCATGCCGATGAGCTGCTTGATGTTGTACCACTTCCCGCGGAACAACGCGCCGTAGTACGGTATCGGGTAATAGGTGCTGTCGGGGGTTGGGACCCGCGTCAGCACGGCGAACTTGCGGGACTTGGTGCGGACGCGACGCTTGCCGTCGTCACCGGCGATGCGCCCCATGCGTATCGCCAGGTCGCGCCAAGGCGAATTGATATCAAGCAGGTCGATCACCTCGATATCGTCACGGCTGGCCACGGGCTGGCGCCAGTTGGCGTAGAGCACCTGCTTGATGCTGCCGTCCTTCTCCGCAGGGGTAAGACGGCAGTAGCAGGCCTCCTTGCGGATCAGTCGTACAATCCTCGTGCCCTCGGCATTGAGGATGACGACCGAGACGCAGAAGGCGAAGTGCTTGAAGTCCTGGCACACACCGAGGAAGTATGAGGGCAAGGCGTTGTCGAGCAGGAAGTCCTCGACCTCCCGTTTGACATCGCCGCCACACGAGTCGGTGTTGTACTGCAGCCCGCTGCCGTAGCACACCTCGGCGTTGAACATCTGGCAGGTGGCCAGGGTTTCGTCACTCTCGATGAGGTCAATGATGTGGTACGGCATGTTGTTATCGCTTCCCCATGGGACGTAGGACAGCGATTTGTCGATGATTGTCGGCACGATGTCCACGTCTTCCTTGAACACTTTGCCGCTGTCGGTCTTGAAAGCGGCCGATGCGTTGAGCACCGGGATGGTCTCTACACTATTAAAATTTAACTCCATAATCTCGCGGTTTTAGTTTCCGCAAAAATATGGAGTTGTATCTTGTCAACAAAAGACAGCAATTATAATGATATTCTATTCGAAGAGAATTCTTTTAGGCTATCCAATTCAAAATAAAGTTGACCTAAATTAACCTCATATCCATCATCTGGATGTTCTCTACGAAGTCCAAATATAGTAGTGATCCCTCTAGTTCTTTTACCTAAAATTGATTTCAATTGATTTAAATCAATGCGTTTAATAATTTTTCCTTCCAAGCAATAGTATTCACCTTCTTTGAGATTCAAAATCATCGAATCGGGCACTTCGGTTATTACATCGCAGTTTATACTCTCTATAAGAGAATTAGGCTTATTATTCTGGGGCTTTAACCATCCTTCAAATTTAGCATAACACTTGTTCCCTTTTTTATTTGTTGTATATAACCTCAATGGTACATTTTTTAGATAATTAACAGCACTATCAAAAAAAGCACGCTGGAACTCCTTGTCTCCTGCTTCCTTGGTGACATCATTATTAAGATAATTATGATGATCCATCAAAAAATTTGAAACGAATTGATCGATAGGTCTTTCTATATCATTGTCCTTGCTTTTATCATTATTACTACTTTGTTGTACACATCCCACAAAACCAATTGCTATTGCAATCAAGATGAATCTATAAATCTTCTGCATAATACATATTTTGAAATTTATAAATGCAAAGATACGATAAATTCTTCAAAGGAACACGATAATATCATTGATGCTGAAAATGCAACAGATTCTGGCTGTGCGTATTTGTCTGCTATCCAGCAGCTTGAACTGTTGGGTGCCTTGATAGAAATTGTAGCGCAGGGGGATGCAGTTGCGCCAGCACTGGATCTCACCTGACTTTGTCCAGAGTTTGATGTCAACCGGGTCGCCGGCCTTGAGCATCCTGCGAAGGGTGCTGATGTGGATACTTTGTGCCATAGGTCTATTGGAATGAGGGGTCAAACTGCTCGGTGAAGATGCGGTCGTGGTCCACGGACAGGTAATCTGTCGGCAGATACGTCCGCCTGTCTTGGTACTGGTAGGTGAACTTCACGGTGTTGAGTTCACCGTCCGCGTCGCTGATCTCGCAGGTCGGCTCGGTGATGAGCACAATCGGCATGCCTTGCGGAGTGTAGCCCTGCGAGAAGTCGGTGCGCTTGGTCGCCATGCGCACGTCATGGCTGTAGAACAGCTGCTCGATCCACCGGGCCTGCTCCATGGTCAGGCCCGAGGTCTCGACCTCGTACAGCTTCTCGTTCTGTTGGTTGTAGAACGTGGAGATGCGGTTTGTCACCGCGATTGAGCGGTCAACCTTCGGCTTGTGCGTGGTCACTGCCTGGAGGGCGCAGCACTCGAAGCAGTTGAACGCATTGCGGAAGTACAGCGTGAGGTTCGGCTCGCAGTCCTGCACATAG
>ONGE01000033.1 GCA_900317325.1 uncultured Prevotellaceae bacterium | reverse complement strand
TAAGCCTCACCACGCCGATGGTACTGCGAAAGTGGGAGAGTAGGTAACCGCCCCCTAAGAGAGGTGATGTCAGCAATGATGTCGCCTCTCGTTTTTTTTTTATTGCCTGTAACGGATAAAACGGATGTAACGGAATATAGATATTCTAGAGATTCTAGATGTACTAGATTATCTAGGGCCTCTAGATAGTCTAGATCTTCTAGAACTGGGAGAGATAAAAAGCAGGCGGCATCACGATGGGGTGGTGCCGCCTGTTTGTCGTTAGATGGGATCGTTTACTTTACTTCTTGGCCCTGGAGGAAGGTCCTCGCGATGATGGGCGTGGTGTAGGAGTAGGGGATGAAGTCGATCGAGGGAATCGGGTCGGTGATGAAGAAGTTGGCGACCTTGCCCTTGGCAATGCTGCCGTAGTCGTTGCTGAGGTCCATGGCGGCGGCTGTGTTGATAGTCGCTGCGTTAATGGCCTCGGCAGGCAGCAGACGCATCTTGATGCAAGCCAGAGAAACGACAAACTTCATGTCACCACTGGGCGTTGAGCCGGGATTGTAGTCACTGGCGGTGGCTACGGGCAGTCCGGCCTCAATCATCTTGCGCGCGGGAGCGAACGGCATGTTCAGGAAGAACGAGGTGCCAGGCAATCCCGTGGGGATGGTGTTGGTGCCCTTGAGCATCTCGATGTCCTCATCAATCATGCTCTCGAGGTGGTCAACCGACACGGCGTTGTGCTTCACGCCCACCTCAACACCGCCTGACGGTGCCAATTCCTGAACGTGAATCTTGGGCCTCATGCCCCACTTGGCGCCAGCCTCAAGGATGCGTGAGGTCTCGTCGGGGGTGAAGAAACCCTCGTCGCAGAAGACGTCGATGAAGTCGGCCAGCTGTTGCTTGCCCACCTCAGGGATCATCTCGCTGATGAGCATATCGACATACTCGCCCTGGCGACCAGTGTATTCACGACCCACGGCATGGGCTCCCAAGAAGGTGCTGACCACCTTGATGGGTGAGGTCTCGCTGATGCGGCGGATGACGCGCAGCATCTTCAGCTCGTCCTCAGTATTCAAGCCGTAGCCGCTCTTGATCTCGACAGCACCGGTACCCTTGGCGATGATTTCGCGCACGCGGCGCATAGCTTGCTCGTAAAGCTCATCTTCGGTCAAGAGGTGCAGACGGTCGGCAGAGTTCAAGATGCCGCCACCACGACGCGCAATTTCGGCATAGGAGAGGCCACGGATCTTATCCACGAACTCGCCCTCACGGCTGCCGGCATACACGATGTGGGTGTGGCTGTCGCACCACGAGGGCAGCACCGTGCCACCCTGGGCGTCGATGACTTCCCAATCGTCCTGGGGTGCGGGCATGGAAGCCATTTCGCCCCACGAGTCGAAGCGGTCGCCGTCAACGAGCAACCAAGCGTTGCTGATGCAGTTCAGCGTTGCCATTTCGCTGCCTCGCAGGCAATGTTTCCTGTCGGAATCAATGCCTGCCAGACATGCGATGTTCTTAATCAGTGTTTTCATTCTGCCAGAATGCGATTAGTCAATCTTGTTGTTCTGCAAGAACTCTACCGACTTGGCGATGTGCGGATACATGGGCTGGTCCTCGTTGACGAAGGGCACCACCTTGCGGTAATCGGCAAAGACATGCTCGAGGATAGCCGATGACTTCAACGGGCGACGGAATTCCAATGCCTGGGCGGCGTTGAACAACTCGATGGCCAGAACGCGCTCGGTGTTCTCGACCACTTTGCACAATTTAACACCGGCGTTGGCACCCATGCTCACGTGGTCTTCCTGACCCTGCGAGGTGGGGATGGTGTCGGCCGACGAAGGCATACACAGCGTCTTGCTCTGGCTGGCGATGGCTGCAGCGGTGTACTGCGGAATCATGAAGCCGCTGTTCACACCGGGCTGTGCCACCAGGAAGCTGGGCAGGTCGCGGGTGCCGGACACGAGCTTGTAGGTGCGGCGCTCCGAGATGTTGCTCAGTTCAGCCATGGCGATGCACAGGAAGTCCATGGGCATGGCGATGGGCTCGCCGTGGAAGTTACCGGCCGAGATGATGAGGTCCTCATCGGGGCAAACGGTGGGATTGTCGGTAGCCGAGTTGATCTCGGTGTCGATGACCGAACCCACGTAGCGGATGGTGTCCTTTACCGAGCCATGAACCTGAGGGATGCAACGGAACGAGTAGGGATCCTGCACGTTGACCTTGGGTTGCTTGATGAGCTCACTGCCTTCAAGCAACTGGCGCATGCGGGCTGCAGTTTCGATCTGACCCTGATGGGGGCGAACGGCGTGCACAGCGTGGGTGAACGGCTCGATTCGGCCGTCATAAGCCTCCAGCGAGATGGCAGCGATGACATCGGCCCACTTGCTCAGGCGCTCGGCCTTGATGAGTGCCCACACGGCGTGAGCGCTCATGTTCTGGGTGCCGTTGAGCAGCGCCAGGCCTTCCTTGGAACCCAATTTCACGGGTTCCCAACCCATCTTCTTGCACAGTTCAGCACCACTCATGAGTTCGCCCTTGTACTCAACCTCTCCCAGGCCCACGATGGGCAGGCACAGGTGAGCCAGCGGCACGAGGTCGCCCGAGGCACCTACCGAACCCTGCTTGTAGACCACAGGATAAACGTCGTTGTTGAACAGGTCGATGAGTCGCTCCACGGTATCGAGTTTCACGCCCGAATAACCGTAGCTCAAGGAC
Source organism: uncultured Prevotellaceae bacterium (assembly GCA_900317325.1). GTDB lineage: Bacteria > Bacteroidota > Bacteroidia > Bacteroidales > Muribaculaceae > Sodaliphilus. The sequence goes on along the minus strand of ONGE01000033.1, from coordinate 15,959 downwards.
TGCACCTTGAGCAGAATCATGATCTTGACGATGTCGTTGGGCACGCGTTCGCCCACGCCGCAGGCGTGAGACATCATCAGGTTGATTTGCAGCTGCGACAGCTGGTCGTTGCTGATGGAGATCTTGCACAGTGAGCCGAAGCCAGTGGTCACGCCATAGATGGGCTTCTCGCTCTGGGCAATCTTCTTGTCAAGGTATTCGCGGCAGTGGGTGATGCGTTTAACGGCATCGGTACTGAGTTTCAGTGTGTGATGGCCTTCGATGATCTCGGCGATCTTCTGAATCGTGAGATGCTCGGCACTGATTTGATGTGTCATAAAAGTATTGTTGGTTTTTTTAGATTAGTCAATGTATCAGAAAATGCTCACAGCGTTGTCAATCACGTCGTCGTCAACAAGGTTGGGCATGGTGACGGTCAACTCGGGCGTGCGCTCCATTTCGCGACGGATGGCATCCATCGAACCCTTGTTGCGAGCCCAGCTGCGGCGGGCAATACCGTTGTTCACGTCCCAGAAGAGCATTTCGCGGATGTGACGAGCCGAGTCCTCGCTGCCGTCGATGGCCATACCGAAGCCACCGTTGATGACCTCGCCCCAACCTACACCGCCGCCGTTGTGGATGCTTACCCACGTGGCACCGCGGAAGGAGTCACCGATGACGTTCTGCACGGCCATGTCGGCACAGAATTGCGAACCGTCATAGATGTTGCTGGTCTCACGGAAGGGAGAGTCGGTACCCGAAACGTCGTGGTGGTCACGACCCAGCACCACGGGAGCGCTCAGCTCACCGCTGCGGATGGCATCGTTGAATGCCAAGGCAATCTTGGCGCGACCTTCGGCGTCGGCATACAGGATGCGGGCCTGTGAACCCACTACCAGATGGTTGGGGCCGGCTTCCTTGATCCAGTGGATGTTGTCGTCCATCTGGCCCTGGATGTCCTCGGGGGCGTCCTTGCGGATTTCCTCAAGCACCTGAGCGGCCAGGCGGTCGGTGGTCTCCAGATCCTTGGGATCGCCAGAGGTGCAAACCCAGCGGAAGGGACCGAAGCCATAGTCAAAGAACATCGGGCCCATGATATCCTGAACGTAGGACGGATAGCGGAACTTGCCGTCGGCAGTCATGATGTCGGCACCGGCACGGCTCGACTCGAGCAGGAAGGCGTTGCCATAGTCAAAGAAGTACATGCCCTTGTCGGCCAGCTTGTTGATGGCGGCGCACTGGCGGCGCAGCGACTCGCGAACGCACTCCTTGAACTTGTCGGGATCCTCGGCCATCATCTGCTTGCTCTCCTCGAGGGTGAGGCCCACGGGATAGTAGCCACCTGCCCAGGGGTTGTGAAGCGACGTCTGGTCGCTACCCAGGTCAACGTGCATGTCCTCGGCAGCAAGGCGCTCCCACAGGTCAACCACGTTGCCCACATAGGCCATCGAGACGGTCCTCTTGTCGGCCACAGCCTTGCGGATGGCGGGAATCAACTCATCGAGGTTATAGTGCAACTCATCCACCCAACCCTGATCGTAGCGCTTCTCGGCGGCCAGGGGGTTGATCTCGGCGGTGACGCTAACCACACCGGCGATGTTACCGGCCTTGGGCTGAGCACCCGACATACCGCCCAAACCGGCGGTCACGAACAGCATACCGTGGATGTCGCCACCCTTCTGGCCGCGCTTCACGAGCTGCTTGCGGGCTGCGTTCAGCACCGTGATCGTCGTGCCGTGAACGATACCCTGCGGGCCGATGTACATATAGGAACCGGCGGTCATCTGACCGTACTGGCTTACGCCCAGGGCGTTGTCACGCTCCCAGTCGTCGGGCTTGCTGTAGTTGGGGATGACCATACCGTTGGTAACCACCACGCGGGGCGCATTCTTGTGCGAGGGGAACAGGCCCAGGGGGTGTCCCGAATACATCACGAGCGTCTGCTCGTCGGTCATCTCGCTCAGGTATTTCATCACCAGGCGATACTGTGCCCAGTTCTGGAAGATGGCGCCGTTGCCACCGTAGATGATGAGCTCGTGGGGGTGCTGTGCCACGCGGGGATCCAGGTTGTTCTGGATCATCAGCATGATGGCGGCAGCCTGACGCGAGCGTGCAGGATACTCGTCGATGGGACGGGCATACATCTCATAGGTAGGACGATAGCGGTACATATAGATGCGGCCATATTTCTTCAACTCCTCGGCAAACTCGGGTGCCAATGCGGCATGGAGTTTCTTGGGAAAGTAGCGCAGAGCGTTTCTCAAGGCGAGCTTCTTCTGCTCGGGGGTGAGGATGTCTTTGCGCTTGGGCGCATGGTTAATCTCGGTGTCGTAGGCCTGCATTTCGGGCAGTTCCTCGGGGATGCCACCGCGAATGTCGGCAATGAATTCTTCTTTGGTCATGTTGTTATATTGTTTTTTAGTTTCTAGTCCTTAGTTTTTCTCTAAACCCTAAACTCTACACTAAGCCTCAGGCTTATGACTTGATTTTCTCTTCAACCATGGCGGTGATTTCGGCTTCTTCGGCATTGGCCTTGGCAACCAGTTCGTTGGCCTCGGCGATGAGTGCCTCGGCGACAGAGCGGTCGGTCAGGCTCGAAGCATTAATCTTCACGTTCATGCCGGCACCGATTACGGCGGCACGTGCGGCGAGTGCGCCCACGCCAGCGTCGGTCACGCTGTTGGGGTTACCGGTCTCGACCATGGCACGGCAGATCTCGAAGGTCTTGAACGAAGCCTTCATCGTGCGCAGGGGCACCTGGGTTGCATAGAGCGTAGCGTCTTGGATGGCGGCAGTGCGGGCAGCCTTGTCCTCCTCGGTCTTCTTGGGCATGCCGAAGGCGGCCATGATGCGGTTGAAGGCGTCGGTGTCCTCGTCAACGAGGTGCAACAGCTCGACCTTGAGTGCCTGACCCTTGTCGGCCCACACGCTGAACTCGTTCCAGCGCTCGTCCCAACCGGGCTTGTGGCTCGACAGGTTAGCAACCATGGTACCCAGCGATGCTGCCAGGGCTCCCATGTAGGCGCTGATGGAACCGCCGCCGGGAGCGGGCGATTCGCGTGAGGTCTCGTCGGCAAAACCGGTTACGGTGAGGTCCACCAGGCGGTTGCCGTTCTTATTGTCGGCTTCGAGCATGAACTCGATGACCTTCTCGTTGGGATCAAACGGCTTCAAGTCGTCCAGGCCCATCGAGTGGATGGCGATGTTGATGATGTCCTCCTCGGGGATACCAGTGGAGCGCTGCTGCTTCTCCAGGAAGTACTTGCCGGCCTCGATAAGGCAACGCTTGGGCATAAGGCCCACGATCTCGGTACCCGTCACGCGGATGCCGCGGTTCTGAGCGCAGCGGCACACCTCGTCAAAGGCAACGTGCAGCGGTGTCACGTTGATGTTGGTGATGTTCATCGACACCTGAGCGATCTTGTACTCGTCGATGTACCAACCGATGGCCTTGGTGCCCTTGAGGGTACCGGGCTTCATCACGTTGTTGCCGTTCTCGTCCTTGACGATCTTGCCGGTGATGGGGTTGCCCTCACGCACGGGGCGGCCCTTCTCGCGCACGTCAAAGGCGATGGCGTTGGCCCTGCGGGTCGAAGTGGTGTTCAGATTGTAGTTCACTGCGATGAGGAAGTCGCGTGCACCCACAGCGGTGCAGCCCGTGCGGGCAACGCCCTCATCAAAGGGGCGGTTGCCGAAGTCGGGACCCTTCTCGGTGTTCATCTTCTCGGGCAGTGCCTCATATTCGCCGGCACGGCACACGGCCAGGTTCTGGCGGCCGGGCTTCATGGCGGCAGCCTCATAGCAGTAGCAGGGGATATTGTGTTCGCGGGCAATGCGCTCGGCCAGTTTGTGGGCCAGTTCGGCACACTCCTCGAGGGTGATGCCGGCCACGGGGATGAGCGGGCACACGTCGGTGGCACCCATACGCGGGTGTGCACCATGGTGACCTCGCATGTCGATGAGCTGACCAGCCTTGCCGACTGCCTGGAAAGCAGCCTCAAGCACGGCGTCGGGCTCGCCGACGAAGGTCACAACCGTACGGTTGGTGGCTTCGCCCGGATCCACGTCGAGCAGTTTCACGCCCTTGACACGTTCAATCTCATCGGTGATTTGTTTGATAATGGCCATATTGCGTCCCTCACTGAAGTTAGGCACGCATTCCACGATTTTCTTTACCATACTCATTTGATAGTTAGATGTTTAAGTTGTTGTTTTATATATAAAGGTTAATTTTACGCCAAAATTACTGCTTTCCTGCCGACTGCACAAGCCTAGCGAGTTTTTTTTATTTTTTTAAATGTACAGGTAACGAAACTCACGTTTTTTTGAGTTCAGTGTCGGCGATTCTTGTTACCTTTGCATGTTGAACAAAACCTCTACAGCATTATGAAGACCTATCTCGTGACCGGAGCAGCCGGTTTTATCGGTTCTAATTTCGTGAAATATATCCTCAACAAGTATGGCGACAATATTGAGGTCATCATTCTCGATGCCTTGACCTATGCCGGCAACCTCGCCTCAATCAAGGACGAGCTCGACAGGCCCAATGTCACTTTCTATCGCGGTGATGTGGGCGACCGTGAACTGGTGCAGGACATCATGCGGGATTTTGATGTGGACTATATCGTCAACTTTGCTGCCGAGAGCCATGTGGACCGCAGCATCACCAACCCGCGCCTCTTCCTCGAGGCCAACATCCTGGGCACGCAGAATATGCTCGATTGTGCCCGCGAAGCCTGGTTTACCGGAAAGGACGCCCAGGGTCATAACACCTATGCCCCCGGGAAAAAGTACCTCCAGATTTCGACCGACGAGGTCTATGGCTCGCTGAGCAAGGACTTTGATGAGCCCCAGCCGCTCGAAGTGAGCGACGACGTGCGCGAGGTAATCGAGGGCCGCACCGACCTCAAGACCTATGGCCGTCACTTCTTCACCGAGGAGACGCCGCTGGCACCGCGTTCGCCCTATTCGGCCAGCAAGACCAGTGCTGACCTCATCACGATGGCCTATCACGAGACCTATGGTCTGCCCGTCAACATCACCCGTTGCAGCAACAACTACGGCCCTTATCACTTCCCCGAGAAACTCATTCCGCTGATTATAAAAAACATCCTGGAAGGCAAGAAACTCCCGGTCTATGGCAAGGGCGAGAACGTGCGCGACTGGCTCTACGTCGAGGACCACTGCAAGGGCATCGACCTGGTGCTGCGTCAGGGCACCGTCGGCGAGGTGTACAACATCGGCGGTTTTAACGAGGAGAGCAACATCAACATCGTCAAGCAGGTCATTGCCATCATCGCCCGCATCATGCGCGAGGAGCCTGAATACCAGCAGCTGCTCAAGTGCGACCTCGATGTCATCAACGACGGCCTCATCGAGTTTGTCACCGACCGTCCCGGCCACGACATGCGCTACGCCATCGATCCCAGCAAGATTGCCCGTGAACTCGGCTGGTATCCCGAGACCCCCTTCACCCAGGGCATTGAGAAAACCATCCGTTGGAACCTCGACAACCAGGCATGGGTACAGAGCGTCACCAGCGGCGACTACCAGCGCTATTACGAAGAAATGTACGGCAACCGATAATTTCTTTTGTTTTTTATTGAAATAAGAGAAACAAAAGAATAGTCTTTCTTTCTCAATATCAGTACGATATGAAACGATTACTTTTATTATTGGTGTGGTTGCCTCTATTGGCAACCGCTCAGTTTCAACAGGGTAAGGTCAGGACCATTGGCACCGAAAAGAACGTCAATGGTTCCCCACTGGCCGGAGTCGTAGTAAAATCCCAAGGAAGAACAAATCAGTCCAAAAGTGACAAGAATGGGAAGGTTGAAATTAAGGTGGGGAGCAAGAAAGAAGGACAAGCTTACCAGCTTTCAAGTGTCTACAAGAAGGGATATGAGCTAAACGATAAGGCCTTGATAGGACGTAGACTGGCATATTCTTCTAAGACTCCTATTGAGATTGTATTGGTTTCAAGTCAAGAACTGAATCGTGTTAAAACTGAGATAGAAGAAAAGGTTTATCAACAAGTACAAGGAAAGTATTCTGAAGCTATTGCTGCGCTTAATGATTCGTTGCAAACGGGGACTGTGACATTGCAGAAATACCGAGAAAGAGTGGAACTCTTAGGTAAACAGCGTGACCTGTTTGAGCCTCTTATCGCCGTAATGGCTGAACGCTATGCCCATACAGATTTTGCACATCTTGACAGCATTGAAAGAAGGATTAATGGTTATATCATTGCTGGAGAGATGGAGAAAGCCGATTTGCTCATTGCAGAAAAAGGAAACATTGATGAACGCATCGCTGCAATGCATCGACGAGTGGAACTATATGGTCAGGCTGATACACTGGTAATGAAAATCAGTAAGGAGCTTAAGGAACAGCGCGAGAAATACGAGAAAGAGAGGGATGATATCTCAAATGACCTGTATCATAAGTATGCTATCGCACTTGCCCAGTTTGATCCGCAATCTGCAGGAGAGTATATCCAACTAAGGGCAGAGCTAGATACCACAAACATTGACAATCAGTTGGAAGCTGGCGCTTTCGCTTTAGATTACTTGACCGACATCAACCAAGCAGAAACCTATTACAATAGAGCTCTTAATCAAGCAGAGAAAGAGAATGGCCATCAGAGTGAAATGGTAGCACTTTGTTTGAATCATCTCGGGGGGCTGTTTTTACAGGCAAGCAAATTTAAAGAATCTTTGGCTTGCAGGAGAGAATCTCTGGAAATACGTGAGGCTTTATACGGAGAGGAGCACACGGGAGTGGCAGCTTGCTACAACAACCTTGCAAACATATATTACGGTATGGAGAAATTTGATGAAGCACAACTTTGTGCCGATTCAGCCATCAATATCTACTTGAATAATAATGAAACCAATCTTTCAGATTTGGCAGATGCCTATACAACAAAGGGCGGTATTGAGATAGCAAAGGGCAATCTGTCTGAAGCTTTGTCGTTCTATGAGTTGTCAGTCTCAATAACAGACAGCATCTACGGTACAGAGAACACGCATTCTGCTACAACGATTAATAATATCGGTATCATCAAGGATTATATGAATCAACGCGAGGGTGCCGCAAAATGCTATAAGCGTGCATTGGGACTCTTCCAGAAGATTTATGGAGAGAAGCATCCCAATGTGGCTACAGTCTATTCAAACCTTGGAATGTTGTATCAAGATATGGGTAAGATAGATTCAGCCATGATTTGTCACAATAAAGCGCTGGAGATGCGACTTGATTTACTGGGTGAGTATCATGAGGACGTAGCAAACAGCTTAAACAATATCGGGTCGCTCTTATCTTCGATGAAACAATATGATTTGGCGATAGACTTTTATGGCAAAGCATTGACTGTCCTTGATGTTATTTTAGGCAACAACACGATGCGATTTGCCACCACCTTAGGCAATATAGGCGTTGTTTATTATAAACAACAAAATTATCTCCAGGCAATCGACTATTTTGACGAGGCTCTTAATGTGTATAATCAATATCCTGAGCAAGCAAAGAAGGAGATAAAAACTATGGTTAAGCAAGAGAAGATGAGCTATGAAGCTTTGTTGGCATCACATGTTCTAACAGAAGAAGGACAAAAGTTGGCTCAAAAGGATTATGAACAGCTGCTGATTGATTATCAATCATATCTGACAAATGAGTAAAAGCGCAAATTATATATTGGGCTTATGCATTTTTTTCTTTTTGGGACTGCCCGGTTTCGCGCAGACTCAAGAGGGATATGTGCGTACAGAGAATGGAATCGCAATAAGCGGCGTAACATTAAGACCTGTTGGAAACAGAAATGCAGTGACGAGTGATCAAAATGGTCATTTTGTCTTGGAATTGGGTGGAAGTCTTAAAGAAGGAGACAGTTTTCGGTTTTCTTACGTTCATAAAAAAGGTTTTGAGCCATTAGACAAAGGATTGCTGGACCGTCAATTTATAGTTTCTTCAAGTGTTCCTGTTGAAATCGTTTTAATCTCATCTAAACAGTTGATAAAAACAAAAGAAGAAGTTGAACGACAAGCCAGAAAAAATGCTGAAAAGAAGTATAAAAAGCAGCTGAAAAATCTGCGCAAGCAGCTTGATGATCAGATAATTTCAATAAATGATTATAATATAGAAAAACAGAGATTGGATTGGCAGATGGAATCTTTCGAGACTCTGATTGCTGCCATGGCCGAACATTATGCACGAACTGACTATGAACATCTTGATTCCCTGAATACTGCAATCAACAAATGTATAATCAAGGGAGAACTGGAAAAGGCTGATTCCTTGATAAATACAAAAGGCGATGTGAAGCCTCGAGCATATGAAAATATAGAGAAGGGTAAAAGGCTTCATGAAGCAGAAGTCTTGCTAGACAGCATTAGCACTGTTATAAATGGAGAGTTGGATTGTATAAGAAAGAATCGTGAAAAAGAATAGGGCGAAAGCATAATTCTTCATCACTGGGTGAAATCGATTCTTTACTTTTTTACAAGCTATGGTGTTTTGCTTTTCAACGAATGTTCGAAATTATCTGATTTTTATGGCTGCTGTGTGTTTTTGCATTATGGTTGAACTGTCAAATTGAAAGATTATTGTGAACTATGAAATTTCGGGTGGTTTTTGAATATCAGAGCGAGGACGGCGCGATGAGCGACGTGTATAACTGCAGTGACGAGAAAGAGGCGCAGGAAAAATTCGACGAGTTGCGCGACAGCCTCGGTCATGTCATCGATCCTGCCAACTGCAAGGTGGTGGACGAGCCCACGCTCTACAGTGTCATCAACCGCGAGGTGGGCATCTTCGGCTATGTGCGTCTGCTCGCCGACTGACGCAACAGGTGACTACTGCTGCAACAGCACATTGATGATGCCGACGATGTCGCTGATGTTGATGTCCCCGTCCTTGTTGTAATCGGCTTGATAAGTGTTGATGGTCCCCTGTCGTGGCCCTAGCAGATAGCTGATAAGGGCTGTGACGTCGGTGACGTTGACATCGCGGTCAAAGTTTATGTCTCCAGCAGGATAGGGGATGAAAACATTCCTGTCGAGATAGGCTATGTGGCGTGTCCACCAATCACGCAGGTATTCAAATTCTGTATTAAAATTCAATTCGTGGCCCGCCAGATCGGTGCCGCGGCTCCAGCGTGCAATCTCTCGCTGGTCGGCTCCGCAACGCCTCATTTCATCAAAGTAGGCCGCGTAGCGTGCCAGGATGCTGTCGGGGTTGAAGGTCGTGCCGCGCAGTTCCCAGTAACGCTCGGTCGCCAGGCCGTGGAATGACGGATCAAGGTTCCACAGGCGGTAGTACAGTTTGTGGCTGCTCAGCTGGTCGGCCCTGAAGTCAACCTCGGGCCCCACAATGGCGTGATGATAATAGCTGCCCGTGTTGATGTAGAACTGGCCTTGGGTGCAGTCCAGGTCCCAGACGGCCACAGTCAGTCGTTTGTCGGTGGCGGCATCATAGCAGGCGTAATAGACGTTCTTGCCCACATTGTCGGGGGCCTGCAGCAAGATCATGAACAGGTAATAGTCGCGAATCACCGGAATGTCGAAGTAGTACCGGACGCTGTCCAGGAACGCCTCATCGCTGGAATTTAAAGTGAATTTTATTGCATTGTATAGTGTTTGAAAATTAGTCGGGTTCACATCATCGATGTTGGGATATTTCACATAGAAATTGTCCCACGTCTTCTTGGTGGCATCAATCGCTGGGAGGTTCTGGAACACAGTGGTGTAGGTCCAACTCATCGGTTTCCACAAACCCCCGTGAAACTCGCTGTTGACATAGTCATACTGCTTGAGTTTGAGCTGCTGACGGTCCATGTGTTCGTTCAGGCTGTAAATGCCCATGTACTCGTTGTTGAGGAACACTTCGACAAAATCACCGCGCACATAGTTGCGGGCCTTTTTAGGCTCGTAGGCGGCATAGTAGGGCGCATGGGCAAACTCGGCCCAGATGTCCTTGGAGACGCGGTTGCGCACGCGGGCGAAGTCCACCTGACCGGCATCCAGGCGCCAATGGAAATCGCTGCGAAGGCCGAAGAACGACATCTCCTTCTTGCTGCCGTCCTCGTTGTAGAATTTCAAGTGAAAATTGTGCTTCTTGCGGTCGTTGCCGGCTGTCGAGCTGCCTGCCCAGCGCACCCGCGACCTGATGTCCTCTTGCATCGATGAATCGGGATGGGTAATGATCACCCTGCCCTCATAATATGGTCTCTTGACATAGTTTCCATATATCTGAATGACAGGCCAGTAAGTAAACTGGATGTTGGCCTCGACGACTTCCTGATTGATTGTTGCCTGCAGGTGATAGGTAGCTCCGGGCTTGATGTTGCCGAAGGTGTGACTGCCGGTCACTCGGATGTCGTCGATGGTGCATTGCGTTACCGTCTGGTCGAGCGTGATCGCTGCAGTGTAATCGGTGCCGAAGCACTGCTCGGGCACTGTAAGCAGCCAGGTGCCTGTCAAGTTGTCAACGGCGGCTTTTTTCCCGTCAAATAGGATTTGGGCCGAGGCAGCCATGGTCATCAACATTAGGGCAGCCAGTATTGCAATGAGTCTACCTGTGTTCATCATAGAGAAATATCAGTTATTGTTTTATCTTCACGCAAAGGTAAGCATAAAATGATGAATTCGCAAAAACGGTAGTGCTTTTGAAATAATCGCATTAAGGGCCAGCTTCACGTCCACCCAAAATGATGAGTAAACGACAGCGAGCACCGAGGCCAGTCGCCTCGGTGCTCGTGTTTGCACTTTAATAACTAAGGTTGACTTTAATGATGTTGTGTTCAAGGCTCCTGTGCCGGTTTCTCGTCTCCCTGTAGCTTGAAAACGATGGGCAGGGTATACCATACTGCTACTGGCTTGCCGTCTTGGCGGCCGGGTTCAAACCTGGGCAGCATCTTGGCGACGCGAACGGCCTCGGCGTCAAGTTCTTCATCTACCGAGCGGGCAACCTTGACATCGGTCACCTGGCCGGTCTTGTCAACGATGAATTGTACCATCACTCGTCCCTCGATGTTGTTCTTGACGGCATTTTCAGGGTAATGAACGTTGCTGCTCAAGAAATCAATCAGTGCTTCAAGGCCACCGGGGAACTCCGGCAACTGTTCGACAGTATCATAGACCTTGTTTGACTGGTCGACAGGCTCTTGGGGAGTCTGTTCCTCGGTGTTCGTCTCGACAGTCACGGGCGTGGCCTCGGTCATGACAGGTTCGGACGATGGCATTTCGGACTTGACGGCATCGTCTTGCTGAACACTGTTCGTTACTACTGCTGCTACACTCTTGGGGTTGGCAAAGGCCAACAGCGCCAATGCTATCACGGGCACCACAGCCAGCGCACGCAAAGTTTTCCATCGGCTGCTTTTGTTGATCGTCATCATACGGATTCGTTTTTTTAATGATTGGTAATTGAAGCTATTTGCCATCGAGAATAGCTGGTTCCCGACGGACTTTCGTATCAGCAGCAATTGATACTGCTTCACGTCGACGCCTTGATTAAGGACGGCCGCATCGGCCTCGTATTCATGCACTTGCCTCAGCTCATGGCACAGCAGCCAAGCCGCCGGATTCCACCACTGGAACAGCGTGAGCAGTCCCATGAACATCACATCCCAGGAGTGGCGCAGCCCGATGTGGGCTTGCTCGTGAATGAGAATCTCGCGCGGGTTGTCACGATAATCCTGCTCGTTGATCACGATGTGCTTGAAGTAGCTGAACGGCGGGATGTCATTGGGGAGCACATGCAGGGTGAAACCGCCGGGAAGGGGCTCGGTGCGTCCCTTCTTGAACAGGCGGCGCAGGTTCCACTGGCTGTGCAGCAGCCACATCAGCGCCACGGCCACCCCGATGAAATAGATAACGGTGGCGATACTCGTCGCGTTCCATGCCGGGCTGGTCTTGTGGGCGGTGACTGTGCCGTTGGGTGTGACAAGCAGGTCTTCCAGCACAACCATCGGCTGGGCGACGGCAGCGGGGGTGTCCAGGGTCAACCTTACCCACGGCAGCACCAGTGCAAGGGCCATCACCACCAGCAACGCCACGCGGTTGAAGCGGTGGAACGTCTCGCGGCTGAGCAGCAGCTTCCACAACAGGTAGAAGGCGATGAGGCACAAGCCCACTTTGATTTGATAGATGAGTAACATAGCGGTTGTCGGTTTTACTGTTGGTTGTTCTCTTCCACTTCACGGATGAGTTCCTTCAGGTCATCCACACTGATTTTCTCGCTCTTGACCAGAGCCGAGACGGCGCTCAGGTAGGACTTGCCGAAGAACTTGTTGACCACGCCCTCCAACGAGCCGCCGCGGTACTCCTCGCGGCTGATGCGGGCAAAATACTGGAAACAGCGCGCCGTGATGGCCTTGTGGCCCACGAAGCCCTTTTCCTCCAAAATCTTGATCAGGGTGGACAAGGTGTTCACATGGGGCTTGGGATCGTCATAATAGGTTTGCAACTCCTTGACCAGCAAGGGGCCGTGATCCCACATGCGCTCCATGATTTCCTCTTCTTTTTGTGTCAACTGTTTCATGATTTGAGCCTTTTTTAAGTTTCACGATGCAAATTAACTAAATGTATTAGTTATAAAACAAATTATTTTAGTTAAAAAACTAAAAATTTTAGTTTAAGAGATGCTTGAGCGCGATTCTCCCGCCTTTTTCCTTTGGTTTCTCGATCTCATTTTTTTAGCCGATAAGTGAACGATGGCTGCCAGGGGATAGAATTGTCAGTCAAGGGTGACGATTTGTCACCTTATTATATGATGGCATGTTATTTGACGTGGAGTGGGGTGATACCTCCCTCCGCAAGATTCGGCCACGCCAAGGCGAGGCCCTAGCAATGATTAACAACTTAAACATTATAAAGAAAGATATGCCAAAAGGAACAATTGGGGTAACGACTAACAACATTTTCCCCGTTATCAAGAAGTTTTTGTACAGTGATCACGAGATTTTCCTGCGCGAGCTCGTGAGCAATGCCGTCGATGCCACCCAGAAGCTCAAAACCCTCTCGGGAGCCGGTGAATTCAAAGGCTCGACCGAAGGGCTGCGCGTGACCATCGCCGTCGATAAGGAGGCCGGAACGCTCACCGTGAGCGACAGCGGCATCGGCATGACAGCCGAGGAAATCGACAAGTACATCAACCAGATCGCCTTCTCGGGAGCCGAGGAGTTCCTTGAGAAATACAAGGACACCGCCAATGCCATCATCGGTCACTTCGGCCTGGGTTTCTACTCGGCCTTCATGGTGGCCAAGAAGGTGGAAATACGCACCCTGAGCTGGCAGGAAGGCGCCCAGACCGTGCACTGGTCGTGTGACGGCTCGCCCGAGTTTGAGATGGAGGACTGTGACAAGGCCGAGCGCGGCACCGACATCATCCTGACGCTTGACGACGATGAGAAGGAATTCCTCGAGACCGCCCGCATCGAGGGTCTGCTGAAGAAGTATTGCCGTTTCCTGCCCGTGCCCATCATCTTCGGCAAGGAGCAGGAGTGGAAAGACGGCAAGTATGTCGATACCGACCGCGACAAGGTCATCAACGACATCGAGCCCCTGTGGTCGCGCATGCCCGCCGACCTCAAGGACGAGGAGTACCTGAAGTTCTACCACGCCATCGAGCCGATGCAGGACGACCCCTTGTTCTGGATCCACCTCAACGTGGACTATCCCTTCACCTTGACGGGTATCCTCTACTTCCCCAAGATCAAGAACAACCTGGACATCCGCAAGGACCGCATCCAGCTCTATTGCAACCAGGTCTATGTCACCGACAGCGTCGAGGGCGTCGTCCCCGACTGGCTGATGCTGCTCCAGGGTGTCATTGACAGCCCCGACATCCCGCTGAACGTGTCGCGCAGCTACCTGCAGAGCGACCGCGCCGTGAAGAAGATTTCGACCTATATTACCAAGAAGGTCGCCGCTCGCCTCGAGGAAATCGCCAAGAACCAGCCCGAGGAATTCGAGAAGAAGTGGAACGACATCAAGATCTTCATCGAGTACGGCATGTTGAGCGACGAGAAGTTCTGCGAGTCGGGCCTCAAGTTCGCCCTGCTCGAGAACACCGACGGCAAGTACTTCAAGCTCGAGGATTACCGCAAGCTCATCGAGGGCGAGCAGACCGACAAGGAGGGCAACCTCGTCTGCCTGTATGCCACCGACAAGGAGGCACAGTATGCCTACATCAAGGCGGCCACCGACAAGGGTTATGACGTGCTGATGATGAACGGCGAACTTGACGTGCCCTTCGCCAGTATGCTGGAGCAGAAGCAGGAGAAGATGCGCTTTGTGCGCGTTGACAGCGACGTGCTCGATAACCTCATCCGCAAGCAGGACGAGAACAAGCCGCAGTTCACGATGGAACAACAGGAGATCACGCAGACCCTGTTCAAGTCCCAGATTCCGCCCGTCGAAAAGGCCGAGTTCATGATCACATTCGCCGCCATGTCACCCGACGATAAGCCCGTGGTCATCACCCAAGCCGAGTATATGCGCCGCATGAAGGACATGGCTCGCTTCCAGCCAGGCATGAGCTTCTATGGCGAGATGCCCAACATGTACAACATGGTGCTCAACACCAAGCACCCGCTCATCCAGAAGATCGTCGAGCAAGCCGAGCAGGCCCTTGAGGCCGAGCTCAAACCCGTGGATGAGGAAATCAATGCCACCCAGAACGTGATTAAGGCACTGCGCGACCTCAAGAAGGACGACAAGCCACTGCCCGACGATAAGAAGAAAGAACTCGAGGATAACGAGCACCAGCTCGAAGATCTGCGCAAGAAGAAAGAGGGCTTCATCACGACCTATGCCGCCGGCGAGAGCCGCGTCCACCAGCTCATCGACATCGCCCTGCTGAGCAACAACATGCTCAAGGGTGAAGGCCTGGACCGTTTCTTGAAACGTTCCATCGGTCTGCTCAAGTAGAGACTGTACCAAATTACAAAGAACAAAAATGTGTTGATTAATCACAAAAAATAATCAGCACATTTTTTGTTGTCTCTAGGCATTATTATGTAATTTTGCGACATCATTAACTTGTGGCTATTCATAACGATTTGTAACAACCGTTTTATTCACATCATTAATATCTTTAATTTAATCAATTATGAAGAAATTCTTTACGCTTATCGCTGTGGCTGTGATGGCATTTGCCGCTCAGGCCGCCGAGTTGACCGTTGCCGAGGGTACCGAGACCCAAACCATGCTTCCTGTCTATGGTTTCTATGTGGACCGTGTTGGCACGTTCGACCAGATGATTTATCCCGCCGACATGCTCACCGACATGGTTGGCGGCCAAATCAATGGTTTGAAGTTTTATGCCGATGAAACCGGTATCAAGTTCGCCAATGTTACCCTTCAGCTTTCGTTGAAGACCGTTGACCAGCTGGGTTATGAGAACGCCGTTGCAGTGACCGATGCAACTGTTGTGGCCGAAGTTACTCCTGTCAAGGGTGACACGGAATTGACGTTCGCGTTCAACGAGCCTTTTGAGTATGCTGGTGGCAACCTCATGGTCGAGGTGCGCGTTATCGCTACTACGGGAGATTGGGGCTCAACCAAGTTCTATGGTGTTGAGACCGAGAACATGGCCGGCTATTGCGAGTACATTTGGAGCAACTGGGGTGGTCCTTCGGTTGAGACCAAAAACTTCCTGCCGATGGCTACCTTCACCTATGAGGCCGGCACAACTCCCGTTGAGCCCGTTACTGTAGGCGCTCCCGTCTTCCAGGGCTACACCATCGACGGTATCACCGGCTACGGTGTTGGCATCAACCCGACCACCGAGGGCAGCGAGATCATGTACCGCGTCCTGATTTGGGATCCCGTTACCGAGGAGTGGGTTCTGAGGACCGACTGGACCCTGTACGAGGGCAACGAGGGTGAGATCTGGTTCGAGAACAACGGTGAGAAGGTTCGCATCGAGGCTTATGCCTTCATCGGTCAGAACGTTAGCCAGGATGTGGCTTATGAGTT
>ONGE01000034.1 GCA_900317325.1 uncultured Prevotellaceae bacterium | reverse complement strand
GTTGGCCTCGCACTGCAGCATGATGCTGGGCTTGTTCCAGCGGCGGCTGGGCATGTCACAGGCCTCGCGGCCGCGGATGACCTGGGTGAAGTACTTCTTGCCGCTGAAGAGCACCTCGATATCCTCGTGCAGGCGACCACCGCCGTTGAAGCGGGTGTCGATGACGATACCGTCACGCTTGTTGTATTTACCCAGCACATCGCTGTAGATGTCGCGGTAGCTGGCGTCGTTCATCGACTCCAGGTGAACATAGCCCAGGCGACCGCCCGACAGGCTGTCCACGATGTGGGCGTTGCGCTTTACCCAGCGCTTGTACATCAGGTCACCGAGGGCACCCTTGCTGATGGGCTTCACTACCTCTTCCCAGCGTCGGCCGGTGTTGGGGTCGAACAGCGAGAGCAGGGTCTTCTTGCCGGCCTGACCGTTGAGCAGCTCGGTATAGTCGTTCTCCAGATTGATGTAAGTGCCGTTGATTTTTTCAAGAACGACACCGGGCTTGATTTTGCTCTTGGCCTTGGCCAGCGGGCCGCCCTCAATCACCTCTTCAACCTTGAGTCCGTTGCCGGTATAATTCCAGTCGTAGATGAGACCCAGGTCGGATGTGGCTTCACCGCTGGTGGGATAGTAACGGCCACCGGTGTGCGAGGCGTTCAGCTCACCCAGCAGTTCGCTCAACAGGTTGGCGAAGTCCTGGTTGTTGTTGATGTGGGGCAAGAACTTGCGGTAGGTCTCAACGTTGGCCTTCCAGTCACAACCGTGGTAGTTGAGGTTGTAGAAGCGCTTCGTGATCTGCTTGTCCACATGGTTGAACATGTACTCGCGCTCGGCGAACAGGTCCATCTTCATGTCGGCCTTGTAATCGATGCCCGTGAGCTTGTCACCAGCAACGGTGAGCTTCTGCATTCTGCTGCCGCCCAGGATGTACAGCGTCTTGCCGTCCTTGCTGGCCTGGATGTCGGCACCACCGCCACCCATCTTGTTCAACAGCTTGGTCTCGTGCTTGCGCAGGTCCATCTTCCACAGGTCATAGCCTTTCTCAAAGGCCGACAGGTAGTAAAGCGACTCGCCGTCGGGCGTAATCATGCAGCCCGAGATGTTGCTCGAATTGGGCGTCACGCGCACGATGCGGTCCTCGATGCCGGCCAGCTCGACGTTGATGTCCTTGCTGGCGGGTTTGGCGGCGGGAGCAGCGTTTTTGCCTTTCTTCTTGCTGTTCTTGGCAGCCTCGGCGGCCTTATCCTCAGCTTTCTTGGCCTCTTTCTCGGCCTCGGTCAGCAGTTCGTAATCCTCCTTGTTGAGGTTGTAGCGGTCGAGGGCCTCCTGGTTGACAAAGGCCAGGAAGACGTCGTCCTGTGAGCCCCACGAGGCGTGGCTGCGCATACCATAGCGGTTGCTGCGGAACATGATGGCATTGCCCTCCATGACCCAGCGGGGACCCTCGCTGATGTAGGCGCTACCGGTGATGTTGGTGACGGGACCGCCGTTGGCCGACACGATACCGATGTCGCTGTAGGGGTCACGCTGATTGCCGATGAACTCGAGGGCAAACCACTTGCCGTCGGGAGACCAGCTGTAGTCAAAGCCGCCGTTGGTCTCATACCAGGTCGAGCCGTCGGTCACCTGGGTAACCTGCTTGGTCTTGAGGTCAAGCACCTTGAGGTAGATACGGTCCTCGATGAAGGCCAGTTTCTTGCCATCGGGCGACAGGCAGGGATACATGCGCTCAACGGTGGTCGAGGGCAGCAGGATTTCTTCCTTGATGAGGGTGGCGTTGGGGAAGTTGGGGTCATCCTTGCGCTCAATGGTGGCGAGGACGAGCTCCCAGTTGCCGTTGCGCTCGGTAGCGTAGGCCAGCGTGCGGTTGTCGGCGCCCCACGATACCCAATTCTCGGCTTCGGGAGTGTTGGTGATACGCTTGGTGGTGCTGTATTCCACCGAGGTCACAAACACTTCGCCGCGAACGATAAAGGCCACCATCTTGCCATCGGGCGACACGGCGGCATCGGTAGCGCCGCGGGTGAACGACAGGTTCTGGATCTGGTCGCTGTCGTCATGCCACAGGCTGATGTTCACCTTGCTGGGCTGACCGCCCTGGCGCATCGTGTAGAGCTCACCGTCCTGGGTGAAGCACAATGTACCGTTGTTGGCGATGGACAGGAAGCGCACGGGGTTGACAGTGAAGTTGGTAACAGCGGTCAACTGGCTGGGATTGTCGATGGGCATCGAATAGACGTTCATCGAGCCGCCGTTGCGCTCGCTCAGGAAATAGACAGTCTTGCCGTCAGGACTGAGGACGGGGTTGCGGTCCTCGCCGCCGATGTTGGTCAGGTTGGTGTGATGACCGGTCTTGGCGTCATAGCGCCAGATGTCGCGGGTAATCGACGAGGTGTGATGCTTGCGGTATTCATCCTCGCCGCCCTTGCGGTCCTGATAAACGAAGTAGTCGCCGGTCTTGTTCCAGCAGATGTACTCGGCAGGGGTGCCTAACTCTCGCGTGGAGCGGCCTCCCTCGACGGGCACCCTGTACACCTCGGTCAAGCGGCCGCTCGGGAAGAGCATGCTGCTCGCGGGATCCTGGATGGCGGCACTGTAGTAGATGTACTTGCCGTCGGGGCTGAAGGTCCACGGCGTCTCGGCAGCGCTGTTGCGCGTGAGCTGCTTGGGCTGGCCACCGGTCGAGGGCATCACATAGATGTCATTGTTGCCCTTACGGTCGCTGGCAAAGGCCAGCGTAGCGCCGTCGGGCGACCACACGGGCATGGATTCATAACTCGACTGTGAGGTCAACTGCACAGCCTGTCCGCCACCGCTGGGCACCACATAGATGTCGCCCTTGTAGCAGAACGCGATCTTGTTACCGTCTGGCGAGATGCTCGCAAAACGCATCCACAACGGCGTGTCGGCCATTGCGGTCATCGCCGTCACTGCGGCGAGAGAAAGCAAGATTTTCTTCATCATGATTTCACTATTTTGGGTTTTATCCTGCAAATTTACTAAAAAAGCTATTACAAACCCCAATTCTCGCAGAAAAACGTTATAAAACTATCTTCTTGATTGTGACATCAGCCACTGTTCGAGTCTTCGACTGGCAGCGGCTGATGCTTACTGGATGTGAGAGTGTCACTCGTCAGTGTTCAAATGATTAAAATTGAAAATATCATCCAATTCAATGTTGGCCATCTTAAACAGCGACTTATAGAAATCAAGGGCTGCATTCGGGTTCTGGGTGATCTTTGCGCCATGTTCCGTCATCCAATTAGTGTATTTGTTCAAAAAATGGCCTGCTTTCAGCGTTTCAAGATCGTTGCCGCTGTTGGCGTTGAGCTTGCAATAGGCCTCGTTGCCATAGAGTTTGGCGGCATAATCAAGATCCTCGATGCGCAAAATGCCGTAAGCACTGTTCAGCATGATGGCGGGCACACTGGTAGTCATCCAATCTTTAAACAGTTTGCGGGTCTCTTGTTTCTCGTAAACAGTGGTGGAGCCATCTAACCGCTGCATCATCGCATCCAGCATTGCCTTGCCGAAAGCCGATCCAATAATCACATCATTGAATTTGGCAGCATAGGCGGCATCAATCTCCGCTTTGGGCTGGACTGGGTTTCCCAGAATGCGAGACAGCAGATTTGTCTCAAAGTTTTGCTCAAATTCAGAATCAAATTCTGTGCCCTCTGGGGGATACTTTTCTTTAGAAGCGGAGATGAATGGTTCCATTATATTGGCGAGAAACTCACCCATCCATTCTTGTTGGCGGGCCTCAAAGGCCTTGCCTTCGGGGGTGTTAGCCAACGATGCCACTTCTTTCAAATCGGCCTCGGTCATGTCGTGCGACTTTGCCACGCTCTCGAACCAATCGATCATGTCATTCTCAAACTGTTCATCAAGATAGCGTGACATCAAGAGGTCAACGTCCTCCTGACCATCTTTCTCAAACAGTAAGCTCATCGATGAAATGAGTGACTTGGACTTATTGAATTGGTCAACTGCCGTCAAGTAATCCTTTACAGCCTGACGGTAACTGTCCTGGGCGTAGCCGCTGGCGGCAACCAGCATCACCAGCAGTGCAATGAGTAATCTTGTTTTTTTCATATAGTTATAGGTTTTAAAGTTAATACGCTTTGGGTTTTATCCTGCAAATGTATATAAAAAGACGGTACAAACAGGCAACTTTGCGCTACAAATCATCTGACGAGGGGCAAAAAGAATCAGCCGCCGGCATGATGGTCATGCTAGCGGCTGATGGCATTAATGTGAAGTATCCTTAAGCTGAATAATATTCTGAGGCTTATTCGTCTTCGACATAGCTGTTACTTTTCGACTCCATGAGACTCTTGAGCATTTTGAAGCTTTGCAACTTCTCGTTCGGCTGAGCACCTTGAGATTCCATCCAATCGAGATATTTCATGACGATTAAAGCGCCTTTACCCATTAAGCTGTAAAAATTCATGTCCGATGTGTCTGTGGCCTTGCGGAAAGACTCATTGCTATATAACTTCATGCCAAAGTCAAAATCCTCCAGTGTCATGCTGCCGTAAGCGGCATTCAAGGCCATAGTGCCGATATTGTCAGTAAATGTCTTGAGTTTACCGGCCGACGACGTCGCGCCAGTAAATGCTCCATCCAAGATGCGGATTGTTTTTTCCTCAATACCACAATCTTTCCACAGCTTTTGGAATTTGGCGGCATAAACGGCATCGATGTCTGGATTCACTTGCAATTTCTCAGGTTTACCGCCTTCCAAGAGCTGCGACATGTATTCCCCCGAGACCTCGGACAACTTTTCATTCCACTCGTTCTCGTGGGCTAAATAGGTCTGTCCCTCAGGGGTAGTCGCCATTGCAGTGATAGTTTTCAAGTCGGCTTCTGTGACATCACGTTCTTTCATCATGGGTTCAACTACGTCTGCCATCTGGTCTTCATAAACCTCATGTATGTAACGCTCGGTCAACATCTCCAGGTCCACTTTGTCATTCTGCATGAAAACGATTCCGTTAATTTCACGCAAGCTATTCTCCATCTGGATATTCTTGCCGAAAAACGACAAATATTCCTTTATGGCATCACGATAACTGTCCTGGGCATAGCCGCTGGCGGCAACCAGCATCACCAGCAATGCAATGAGTAATCTTGCTTTTTTCATAATAGTTTTAGTCTTTAGTTAATATGCTTTGGATTGATGGTGCAAAAATAACCATTTGACCTTAAAATCCAAAATTATATAACACCATCTTCACAACATCCCCACAAATTTTCCGTTTTTGGACATGTATCCCAAAAAATGTTTCTAACTTTGCAGGTTAGACTGAACAAAAACTGATAAAACAATGACTAAGCGTTTATTCATAGCAATTATCGCTGTGTGTATGGTGGCTATCAGTGCCATGGCCGACGACAAGAAGGCCGAGGCCACTTTTGCCGTCAAGACTCATGACTTCGGAACCATCAAGGAGGAGGCCGGACCCGTGAGCTGCACCTTTGAGTTCACCAACACGGGCAACAAGCCGCTGCTCATCATCGATGCCACGGCATCGTGTGGCTGCACACGCCCCGAGTACCCCACCAAGCCCATCAAGCCGGGCAAGAAGGGCAAAATCAAGGTGACTTTCAGCCCCATCGGACGCCCCGGTGCCTTCAAGAAGACGGTGAAAATCAAGACTAACGGCAAGGAGGGCACCCACGTGCTGCGCATCGAGGGCACCGTCATCCCCAAGAAATAAGTGAGACGCTTAACGACCATAACGTTGCTTGCCTTGACGGCGCTGCTTGCCGTCGCACAGCCTCAAGTGACCTGGCTGGAGCGACAGCACGACTTCGGCGTTTTTCTGGAAGAGAACGGCAAGGTGCGTTGCGACTTGCGGCTGGTGAACACGGGCGACGAGCCGTTGCTCATCGTCAAGGCGCAGGTGGGCTGCGGCTGCACGGCCACCAACTACCCCGAGACTCCCATCCAACCCGGCGACACTGCTGCAATCGAGATTTCCTATAACCCTGCGGGCCGCCCCGGCCAGTTCACCAAGGAGGTGCTCGTCTTCACCAATACCGAGCCCAAGCGCACTCTCCTGGAAATTACGGGCAACGTGATTCCCAGTGCCGCGACCCTCGACAAGCAATATCCCGTGCAGGCAGGGGCGTTACGCATCAGCCAGCGCAACATCCCCTTCGGGGAACTCACACGCGGCAAGAACCGGACACAATACCTGAGTGCCTACAACGCCTCGACCGACACGATTCTCGTTGCCGTAGCGAGCGACAAAACGCACATGCGGCCCGCGGTCGTCCCCGACACGGTGCCTCCAGGCAGGGTCACGGCCTTGACGGTCCATTACCTCTCGAAACTTGCTCCCCAATGGGGCTTCAACATCGACAGCCTGACACTGACTTGCAAGCCGTTACGACAACCGTCCCAAGCCACAGCCGGTTCGGCGGTCATCAACGTGATGGCGCAGGTGATGGAAGACTTCGAAGGCCTGACCGAGCAGGAACGCCGCGACGCGCCTGTGGTCAGGGTGGACTGCGATGACCATCTGGACTTCGGCACCATCACTCCGGGCCAGCCCCTCACGCGCACCTTCACCGTCACCAACAAGGGCAAGAACAACCTCATCATCAGGCGTCTGTGGGTACCCGCCGATGAGTTCATCCAAGTCAGCGCCAACCGCACCGAGGTCAAGCGCGGCAAGACAGCGACGGTCACGGTAACAATCGACCCGACGCTGACCGACGAGAAGATGCTCAACGTGCCACTCACGCTGCTGTGCAATGACCCTGACTCGCCACGGTTGACCATCAAACTCGTGGGTATCATCGACAAGAAATAACATCAAACCGACATATAGACAAATGGCAAAAAAGAATACTAAAATCGTACAACATACCGAAGGTTGCCCCTCGCAGCACCCCGAGAACGATGAACAATTCACCGGACTGCAGGTCAACAGCGGTGTGGAGCAGCTACCCAGTGTGAATCCCTACCTGAAGCGCAAGCGCAAACCGCAACTCACGCCCGCCGAGTACGTCGAGGGCATACGCAAGGGAAACCGCGCCGTGCTGGGACAAGCCGTGACGCTGGTCGAGAGCCGCAACGCCGAGCACCAGATCATCGCCCAGGAGGTCATCGAGAAGTGCCTCCCCTACACGGGCAACTCACGTCGCATCGGCATCACGGGCGTGCCCGGCGCCGGCAAGAGCACGTCGATTGACTCCTTCGGCATGCACGTCATCAAGCAAGGCCACAAGCTGGCCGTGCTGGCCATCGACCCGAGCAGCGAGCGCTCCAAGGGCTCCATCCTGGGCGACAAGACGCGCATGGAGCGCCTGGCCGTCGAGCCCGACGTGTTCATCCGCCCTTCCCCCTCGGCTGGCTCGCTGGGCGGCGTGGCACGCAAGACGCGCGAGACCATCGTGCTGTGTGAGGCGGCTGGCTACGACACCATCTTTGTCGAGACCGTCGGCGTGGGACAGAGCGAAATCGCCGTCCACTCGATGGTGGACTACTTCCTGCTCATCCAGCTGGCAGGTACGGGCGACGAGCTGCAGGGCATCAAGCGCGGCATCATGGAGATGGCCGACGGCATCGTCATCAACAAGTGTGACGGCGACAACATCGAGCGCGCCAATCTGGCTGCCGCCCAGTTCCGCAACGCACTCCACCTCTATCCCCTGCCCCCCAGCGGCTTCCTGCCCGAGGTAATCACCTATTCGGGCTACTACGACCTCAACATCGAGGGCGTGTGGGACATGATCGACCGCTACTTCGCCCACGTCAAGGCGAGCGGCTACTTCGACGAGAAACGCCATGAGCAGGAGCGCTACTGGATGCGCGAGACCATCAACGAGCAGCTGCTGGCTCGCTTCTACTTCGACCCCGAGATTGAGCGCCTGCTCTCCATCAAGGAGGATACGGTGCTGGCCGGCAAGCAAACCTCGTTTGTTGCCGCCAGCGACGTGCTCAATTTCTACTATAACAAGATCACTAACGAACACTCCAAGAAATGAAACATCTGACCATCGCTCTCGCCATGGGGGCCCTGTTGCTCCTGTTGTGCAGCAACTGCTCCTTTATGGACAAAATGTATGCGGCTCAAAAAATCGACCAAGTTGCCACCCCTATCAAGTACACGACGTTGGAAAACTACTTCGTGCGCAACGATGTGGACTGCTCCAAGCAGCAGCGCCTCATCATCAACAACAAGGCCGAATTTGAGAAATATTTCGGCATGGCAGCCCACATGGGCGGCTTGCCCACCGAGGTGAACTGGAACAAGCAGTTTGTCATTGCCCTCGTCTTGCCCGAGACCAAGCGCGCGACTGCCATCTACCCTGTTAACGTCAAGACAACTGACAACAATATTCTGGTATTCAGCTACCAGGTAAAGAAAGGCGACAATATGTCCCACAAGATGGTACCCTTTATTGCTGTGGCTGTTGACAAGCCTGCCAGCACGCAGGATATGAATATTTTCTTCCTCGAAAAATAACGGCGCGCTATGGAAGGTAATTATTGCTATAAATATCCCCACCCTGCCGTGACCACCGACTGTGTCGTGTTCGGCTATGACGGACTCCACCTCAACGTGCTCCTCATCGAGCGCGGCGGCGAGCCCTACAAGGGCTGCTGGGCATTCCCCGGCGGCTTCCTCAACATCGACGAGGACGCCCCCGACGGCGCTCGTCGTGAACTGATGGAGGAAACAGGACTGCAAGTGACCAACATCGAGCAACTGGGGGCTTTCGCTGCCCCCGACCGCGACCCACGCGAGCGCGTCATCTCCATCGCCTATTTCACGCTCACGCGTGTGCAGGAGGTCATGGGCGGCGACGATGCTCGCGTTGCACGATGGTTCCCCATCAATCAGCTGCCCCCCCTGGCATTCGATCACCAGGACATGTTCGAGCGCGCCCTGCAGCGACTGTCCGACTGCCTGAAACTTAAGACCGGCAACTTCTTCAGTGCCGATTTTTCCTACGAGGAAATCGACATGATTTACTTTGCCACACTCACCAGGAGATAAAGAAATAAGATTGTTAACAACTGCAAAATTTGCGGTAAATCTTGCGTTTATCGCAAATTTTTGTTAATTATAGACCAATTTGTGCTCAAAAATTATGTTATAAAACATATTGGCGCTAATTTTGCATCGGTTTTTCATGGTAATAGTTTTTAAGGTTATGAGAAATCAGGTGTCGTGAGACAGTTGTTTTTTCAGATAAAAACAAAATGTTTTAAGGTTTATGTTAATGGTATTAGAAGGTTAATTAGTTAAGCAATCCCCGACGTGAGTCGAGGATTTTTTTTGCCCTTACTGAACAGGATATCCTTAATAATATATACCTTTGCAGGTACAAGACTAAACAAATCAACGATTATGGGCAAGAATCTCCTTTTCATCATGCTGATGCTGGCAGTCATGCTGTCCTGCAGCAGCAACAACCACGCGAACGAGTCGGTCAGTGAAGAAGTTGCCGCCGTCGGCGACGATTCACAGTGTCATTTCACCAACATCAAGGAAGAAAAGATGTTCTACTACATCGATGAGCAACGCGACACGCTCTACTTCGACAATCAGTTCACGGCCTTCTGGCCCGAGGTCATCAACGGCAAGCCTTGCACCGAACTCCAGCAGGCCCTGCTGAGGTCCATGACCGACAGCGCCGAACTCAACACGCTGGAAAAAGCCGTCAACTGTCTGCTGGACCCCAGCAGCTACACCGAGTATGACCGCAAGAACCTTGTCCAGGTCAAGTCGGTCAAGCAGAGTGAGGACAAGCTATCGACCAGCGAAATCAAGGTGGACATGGAAAGCATGACCGACCGTCTGCTCACCTACCACCTGGGCACCTATTCCTATATGGCCGGAGCAGCCCATGGCGTTTACTCCAACAATTATGTCACCTATGACATGAAGACCGGGAAAGCCGTCTCCCTCAATGACATCATCGCCGACACCACCCTGCTGCGCACCGCCATCTTTAAGGCCATCAAGAACAACTACGACTACAACAAGGACGATCTCTTCATCCCCGACAACGGCCTGCTACCCCTGCCCCGCGACTTCTTCATCGAGGACATGGTGCTCCACGTCGTCTATCAGGTCTATGAAATCGCCAGCTACGCCCAGGGCATGATCGACGCCCCCATCTATCCCTACCTGCTCAAGCCCGAGGAGATGAAGCGCCTCTTCACCCCCTACGGCCTCGAACTCATCAACTACACCGAATAAAACCACCTCTCACCCACCAGCATTCTTTCACATGAACAGGATAATTCTTTTCTTGGCCTCAATTGCACTCATGGCGTGGACAGCCCCTGCCTTGGGACAATCATCATACGGGGAACTGTGCCAATTCTACAACATCGACAAGACCGTCAAGGCAAAACTTGATGAGGGAGAAGATGCCCAGTATCAGCAAAACTACATCAAGGCCCTATGGCCCGTTATGCTCAACGGCAAGGAATGCCCCAAACTGCAAGAGGCCATCTGCAAATGGCTGACCGACAAGGACGATATCAAGACGATGAATCAGGCTATCGAGTATGCCTTGCACATCGACATCGAGAATGTGCCCTTTGGCGACAATGGCCCCTATCTGATTCTTGACAGTTTTAAAGATATAGAATCCTCTTATTCTTCTATTACCAACACCATCGAACTCAAGACCTTGGGCAAGCGGTTCGCCTTATTCCACCTTTTTTCCTATATGTACTATGCAGGAGCAGCCCACGGCGACTATATCCACAACTACATCACCTATGATACCGAACTCGGCAAAATCGTCACCCTGGACGACCTATTGATTGACCCGGAATTGATCCGCCCCTACATCATGAAGTCAATCAACCTCAAGTATGATTACACCGAGGAGGACCTCTTCCTCCCCGACGACGGTATCATCAAGATTCCATCGGCATGGTATTTCGAGGAGGGTTTTCTGCATCTCGTCTATCAGGTCAACGAAATCGCCAGCTTTGCCCAGGGCGACATAGACATCCCCCTCTTCTATCCCAACGATCCCAGCGCCCCCGAGTACCTCACCCCCTACGGCAAAGCAATCATGGAGGAATCCCAACTCGAAGACCCCTGGTAACCCACCAATCAACACTCCTAGCCCTCGAGCTAACACAGTATATATCTCTGATTCTATAACAGGCCCTGATTGGTGGCAACAGTCAGGGCCTCGGTAATGTTGCGCACACCCAAGCGCTCAAACAGCGCACGCTTGTAAGTCTTGACGGTATCCACAGCGCGACACATCCTATCGGCTATCTGAGACACGGTAAATCCCTGAGCCGACAGGATAAGCACTTGCTTTTCCTGCCCGCGCAGGGTCACGCTTTTGCGTTCCTGCCAGCGATGACAGTTCAAGTCATATTCCCAGTAAATGGATTGACCCTTCTTGCGGAACTCAACGTGACCGGGAGAGGTGTGATGCGACAATGACACGACACACATCGCCAACCAGGCACGTCCGTCGGGCGCAAGTGCAAACGGTGTAATCTTGTGGTTTACCAAATAGCAGTCCTCGCCATTCACAATATGGAAGTCGTAGTTCATGAAGCAGCGGCTGCGCTCAGCCATGGGCTCCTCGTTGAAGCGCTTGAAGCCCACCTCGTTGATCTCAGTGAGCATAATCTGCTCCTCGGCAGGGACATGATCGATATACAGACGATAGCCCATCTGGCGGACTTCCTCGGCCGTATGCCCACACAGGAACAGCGGATTACTCGCTACATGCAGGAAACCATGCTTCAGGTAGTCGATGACATAAATGCTCTGGTAGGTCGCATTGGCCATCGCATCGATGGCGCGTATCATGGGCTCTAGGTGGCGGTATTGCTCATCATCGATGCCCTCTACACTATTGGTCAACGTGAAGAAATCCTCAATTTTTGCCATATCAGTCTTGCAGGTTAATAGTCATGCAAATGTACCCCAAATGCCCAATTCCGACAAATGATGAAACTTAAAAAGACTTATCCTTAAGAAGTAGTAACACGCCACAAGGCAATTTAACACCCTAAAGTGTGAAAATACGATTTCATCGCCCCAATACTGCAACCTTTCACCCTTTAGTGCGTGTCTCTATTGATGGGGACCCGATACTTTTGCCATCGACAAACCAAAAGAAAAAAAATATGATTAAAAGACTGAGTATTGCTACTATTTCGTTGCTGATGGCTATTGCCATGGCGAGAGCAGCCACATTCACAGGATGTGTCCTTGATGAGAATCAGGTGCCGATGCCCTATGTGAACGTTTTATTGCTCAATAGTGCCGATTCCACTTTTGTCCTAGGCACTGTGACTGGTGAAGATGGTGCCTTCTCTATCGCTGGAGAATTGGACACTGGTATATTGAAAATATCCAGCGTGGGGTACAAGACCCTGTACATTGACGTGACTCCAGGTAAAATGGGTAGGATTGTGATGGAACCTGACGCGGCATTGCTCGATGAAGTAGTGGTCAAGGGATATCGTCCCGTCCATAAACTAGGTAAAGAAGGGCTACTTACCACTATCGAGGGATCGATTTTGAGTCAATTGGGAACTGCTGAGGACGTATTGAGAAATGTTCCCGGCATCTTGAGCAAAGATGGCGGTATTGAAGTCTTCGGCAAGGGCAAACCCCTCATTTACATCAATAACCGCCTGATGCGCGACGCATCGGAACTTAACGAATTGAAATCACAAGACATCGTGAGTGTCGAGGTCATCAACAACCCTAGTGCCAAGTATGATGCATCGGTGCAAAGCGTGATTCGGATTAAGACACGCAAGCCTCTGGGTGAAGGATGGGGCGGTCACCTGCGCAGCAGTTTCTTCCAGGGCGAAATGTCCCGCACCTATAATGCCTTTCTTTGGAATTACCGTCACCAGGGATTGGATGTCTTCGGTACAGTCAGCGACTTTGAGAACGGCTGGTTGCAGAAGTACCGCATCACCCAGGATGTCGCCGCCGACACCTTGTGGCATCAGGACAATCACGGCCGCAGCCAGGGCAATTACAATATCTTGCGCTTGGTATTTGGAGCCAATTACCAGTTTAATGATAAGCACACGATGGGCATCCAATATAACAGCAGCATCCGTCTCAAGGATGTTGACAAAGGCTTTTTTGCTGCCGAAGTGACCGCCAACGGCAATTTCTACGACAGCCTGATGACCAATACTAAGAATAAGACACGACACAACATGCCGCACTCGCTCAATCTCTATTATAATGGCCAGGTGGGCAAGACCAGTATCGACTTCAATGCCGATTACTATTTTACCAAGAACCGCGAGAGTGAATGTAGCCTTGAGGAGAGCCAGGAGTGGGAAGATCGCACAGTAACCAGCGAGAATACCGTGAGAAATGAGCTGTTTGCCGGCAAACTCGTGCTCTCATGGCCATTATGGGGTGGTAACCTGACGGCTGGCAGTGAGATTGACTACACCCACCGCAACGATGATTACCTCAACCCTGAGCAGATTGTTCCATCAAGTTACACTGAGGTTAAGGAGCGCAACTACAGCGCCTTTATCGAGTATAGCCGGTTGACTCCCATTGGTCAGGTGAGCGGTGGATTGCGTGACGAATATGTCACTACCGACTACTATAGCCAAGGCGTTCACATCGACGGTCAAAGCCGCCATCAGAACCATTTATTTCCAAGTCTATCGTTATCGACTCAGATGGGCAACGTGAATGCCATGCTAAGCTATGCGATGAAGATTCACCGTCCCACATATTTTGAACTAAGTAACAAGACTTATTACTCTAATCGTTTCACTTGGCAGTCAGGTAACCCGTTCTTGAAACCCACCATCATTAATAATGTATCGTTAAGTGGCACATGGAAATTCCTCTCCCTTGGCATCAATTATTCCCACCTCAAGGATGTGATTCTGCAGTTGGGGCATCAGGTCGAGGGGCACGAATCCACCACACTTATCGTTCAAGAGAATGTAGATAAAAAGGACGTGTTGACCCTCAGCCTGACCGTCGCACCGCAGTTTGGTATCTGGAACCCGCAACTCACGGTCAGTATGATGAAAGAATGGATGAAGATTCCCATGCCTGATGGTATTTATAGTCCGTCAAGGCCCATCTTCATGGCCCAGTGGAACAACAACTTCAAATTTATGCCGTCCTTGACAGGATCTTTCAATCTCGATTGGCAAGGTAAGGGTGACAGCGAGAACATCAGCTTCCATAGCCATCAAATTGACTTGTACATCGGCTTGACCAAGACTTTCTTTAATGATCGCCTATCTGTCAAGGTGGCAGGGCACGATGTGTTTCACCGCAACCACCAAGATGTGCTGGTAAGGTTTGGGCAATTAACCTTGTGGCAACACCGTACCAACGAGACCCGCTATGCCGAGGTGACTATACGCTATCATTTCAACTGGACCCGCAATAAATATAAAGGCACAGGAGCCGGAAATGACGAGAAAAACAGATTATGAAACAGGAGTTGAGATACGTTGATTTGACATGGGCTGTCGTGGCCGTTTGTGAGAGTGATTCATTTACCATCAATCAACTCGTTCACGACGATAGTGTAGAGCAGGCTGTAGAGCGATACATTATCGGTTATATGGCTTTCTGGCAAATCGCATTTGTCGAGAAAGAGCGGCTGGTTCCTTGCGATGACGAAACACTACGTGCTGCTGCCCGCAGCAAGATTGACCACTACATCGCCGAACACCCACCTGTGCAGCACCTGCCACGTTTCTACATCGTGCTGCTACAACAGCCCTGCGCGCCCCTGGAGCCCGACGGCACGACCCGGGTCTATCAATTATAAAAAAGTGATGTTTATATTCTTTAGTAGCTCCGTAACGCCTAAAAAAAACGCGTTACGGAGCACTATTTTTAACACCCTAAAGTGTGAAAAAGCAGTTTTTTATTGAAGGTTGCAACCTTTCACCCTCTAGTGCGCGTCTATAGGGAAAACGGTAGGATACTATTCCTGCCAATAACACGACAACTCAATAAAAACCTATAGACAAATGAGAAGATACTTTTTCACACTGATGATGACCCTGCTGGCTGTATTGACCACAGCTGCACAGACATTCACGGGCCGCGTGGTCGATGAGACACAGGCCCCCATTCCCTTTGCCAACGTGGTGCTGCTCAATGCCAACGACAGCGCCTTTGTGGCAGGAACGACAACCGACACCGATGGCTCATTCTCCCTCACAGGCAACACGGCAAGACCGCTCATCAAAATCACCTATCTGGGCTACAAGACGCTGGTGCTGCATGCAGCAGGCGGCGACTTGGGCACCATCGCCCTGGAACCCGAAGCGACCATGTTGGGTGAAGTCGTGGTCAAGGGCCAGCGCCCAGCCTTCAAGTTGACGACCGAGGGCCTCAAGACCGATGTGGAGAACACCCTCTTGAGCAAAGTGGGCACCGCCAAGGCGGTGCTCGAGAACCTCCCTGGCGTGCAGCGCAAGAAGGACTGCATCGAGGTCTTCGGCAAGGGCACACCGCTCATCTACATCAACGGCCGCAAACTCCAAAATCAGACCGAGCTGGACCAGATCAGCAGCGAGGACATCCAGAGCGTGGAACTGATTACCAACCCCGGGGCGAAGTATGACGCCACAGTCGAGTCAGTCATCCTCATCAAGACCAAGCGGCCGCAGGGCGAGGGCTTCAGTTTCAACTCCCAGGCCAGTTACTATGTGGGTAAGGGCCCTGATGCCGCACTGGGCCTCAACTGGAACTACCGCCACCGGGGGCTGGACGTGTTCGGCAGCGTGTGGTACAACGATGACAAGTACCTGGAGAATGACGATTTCGTCTTTGACGTACAAGCCGACACCACATGGCGCATGAATGAGCATTCCGACATCAAGACCCACCATAAATCGATTTACACCTCGGCGGGCGTGAACTATATCTTCAATGACAACCACTCGATGGGCTTCCGCTACGACACCAAGGCCTTTTTCCTGAACCGTAGCCGCGGCACCTTCACCGCCGATGTCATGGCCAACGGCGACTTCTATGACCATTTGGAAAATGATATGCATATGTCCAGCAAGTTCAATATGCCTCACACCCTCAATGCCTACTACAATGGCAAGGTGGGCAAGACGTCGATTGACTTCAACACCGACTATGTCTTCCACAAGGAACGCAAGAGCCAACTTAACGATGAGGTGAGCCAGGAATGGGAAAGCCGCACAGTAACCAGCACCAGCGTGATTCGCAACCAGCTGTGGGCGGCCAAACTCGTCCTCTCGTGGTCCCTGTGGGGCGGTAATCTGCAGGTGGGCACCGAGTATGACCACACGCACCGCAACGACGACTACATCAACCCCGAGCAGGTCGTGCCCACGTCCTTTACCGAACAAAAGGAGCGCAACTACATCTTCTTTGCCGAGTACGGCCACCCGCTGCCTTTCGGTCAGCTGAAGGCGGGTTTGCGCAACGAGAATGTCTACAGCGATTACTATAACCAGGGCATGCGCATGGCCGAGCAGAGCCGCAACTACCACCACTTCTTCCCCAGTGTGGGTCTGATGGCACGTGCAGGCAATGTGCAACTGATGCTGAACTATGCTATGAAGATCAAGCGTCCCGGCTATTGGCGACTGAGAGGCAGCGTCACCTATGCTAACCGTTTCACGTGGGACAGCGGCAACCCCCTGCTCAAGCCTACCATCAACAACGAGGTATCGTTCATGGCGATGTACAAGTGGGTCAACCTGATGCTGGCCTACAAGCACGACCGTGACGTGATCGTCAATGTGGCTCACGAGATACCTGGCAGCGAGGCCACCACCCTGATGACTAACGAGAACGTGGACCACAAGGATGCCATGCGCGTGATGCTCACCTTCTCGCCCCGCTTCGGTCTCTACCAGCCGTCATTGACGCTGGGCATGATCAAGGAGTGGATCAAGATACCGTCGCCCATCGGTTTCATCTCTCCCAAGAATCCAGCCTACCTCGTTCAGTTCAGCAACAATTTCCAGATTCTTCCAACCCTGACGGCCAATGTCAATTTCAATTTCACCAGCCGTGGCGACATGGAAAACGTTACCATCTCCGAGCCACTCTACCTGCTTGACATCGGCGCAACCAAGACCTTCCTGAACGACCGCCTGTCCATCCAGGTGACAGGTCACAACCTGCTTGACTCGCAAGAGCACTACAAACTGCGCTACGGACTGCGCACCATGTGCCAGACACAGCGCCGCGATGTCCGCGAGGTGGAATTCACCGTCCGCTACAAGTTCAACGCCACACAGAGCAAGTACAAGGGTACCGGAGCTGGCACCAGCGAGAAGGAAAGACTATAAGATACCTGTTTCATTCTTTGATATCACATCATCAGATGATCTTGTTCGGTCCAATAGGCCATCAGCCTATTATTCTGAATTACAGATAATTAATTGATGATGTGATATTTTTTGAAAAATTTTCGCCAAAAAGTTTTGGTACCTTTGCAGTCGCTTTGGAAAAGAAATGCTCCTTAGCACTCACATGTTGGTGTGTTAGTTCAGTTGGTTAGAATACCTGCCTGTCACGCAGGGGGTCGCGTGTTCGAGTCACGTACACACCGCAGTGGAGAGAGGATTTGGGTAAGTATGCTTCGGCTGCTTGCCCATTCTTTTTATACCCCCAAAAAGGGATGCAATCGCGAGCACTCCACCGGCACCCGATTCAGCCCTGTCAGTGTATTGCGAGCCTCCGGCTCGCACAATACCCTCCCTCTAAACTCTAAACTCTAAACTGCGAGCGCAGCGAGCATGCTAAACTTCAAGCCCCGGCTTCAACCGGGGCTTGAATATCACAATGGCTTGATGCTTACTGCAAAACCGCCACCGGGAGCGCTATGGAGCTTGAGGGTGGTCTTGGAAGTCACCGTTTTCTTCGTGATGGTATAATCCTGTGGATTTGTCCTGTAATCGGCGGCTTTGCCGTCGACATAGACCGTCGCCTCATACTTGCGGCCCTTGTCCAGGAAGTCGAGTTTGATGACACTGTCGTGGGGCTTCTTGTCGGTCACGCCGCCCACGAACCACGCATCGCTGTGCTTGTCCTTACGAGCGATGGTGACATATTCCATCGGCGCTGCCTCCAGATAAACCGAACGATCCCAGTCAACGGGCACGTCCTTGATGAACTGGAAGGCATCCATGAAGCGCGCGTAATTCTCGGGCAGGTCAGCAGCCATCTGCAACGGACTGTACATCGTCACATAAAGCGCCAGCTGGCCGCAGATGGTCGAAAGCACATGGGTGTCCTTCTCGGGCGAGAATGTGGCCAAATCCATCTCAAAGATACCCGGTGTATAGTCCATCGGGCCGCCCTGCAGACGCGTGAACGGCAGGATGGCGGTGTGACCGGGCTGCGTGCCGGCAAACGCCTGGTACTCAGTACCCAATGCACTCTCGTTACCGATCAGATTGGGCCATGTGCGACACAATCCGGTGGGACGCACGGCCTCATGGGCATTGACCATGAGATGATGCTTGGCAGCCAGCTCTACACAGTACTGGTAATGGTTGACCAACCACTGGCTATAGTGATGCTCGCCTCGCGGAATGATGTTACCCACATAACCGCTCTTGACCGAGTTGTAGCCATACTTGTTCATCAGCTGGTAGGCGGCCTCAAGGTGACGCTCATAGTTGCGCACACTCGAGGAGGTCTCGTGATGCATCATCAGGCGCATGCCCTTGCTGTGGGCATACTCGTTAAGCCCATCGATGTCAAAGTCGGGATAGGGCGTAACGAAGTCGAACACATAGTCCTTGCTGTTCCCGAACCAGTCCTCCCAACCTTCGTTCCAGCCCTCGATAAGCAACTGGTCAAAGCCATTGGCAGCGGCAAAGTCGATGTAACGCTTAACGTTCTCGTTATTGGCTCCGTGGCGTCCGTTGGGTTCCAACTTGCTGTAGTCGGTCTCACCCAGCTTCACCGACGGCAGCTGATCGGTATAGTTCCAGGTATTCTTACCCGTGATGAGTTCCCACCACACACCCATGTACTTCACAGGCTTGATCCATGAGGTGTCCTCAATCTTGCAAGGCTCGTTAAGGTTCAAAATTAGCCTGGATGCCAGCACCTTACGGGCGTCATCCACAATCATGATGGTGCGCCACGGCGTGTGGCACGGCGTCTGCATGTAGCCCTTGTTTCCCTGGGCATCGGGCGTGAGCCACGACTCGAATACCATATTCTTGTCATCCAGATTCAGGTGCATGCACGGATAATCGACCAGCGCAGCCTCATGCAAGTTGATGTACAGGCCGTCATCGGTCTTGAGCTGGAGCGCAGTCTGCACGCCCGTCTCGCTGAATTGCTCCTGGGACGCATTAGGCGTGATTGTGCCGGGCAGCAGCTCTCGGATCTCACTCAAGCGCGAACACGTATATTGATACTCCTGTGTGTCATAGTCGCCGGCAATCCACCAGGCCGTGATGTCGCCAGGCATCGCAAACTGGGTATGCTCCTCCTTGATAACAAAATAGGTGAGATTGGGTTGTTGAGGGAACTCATATCGAAGTCCCACTCCGTCATCATACACGCGAAAGCGTACAATGATATAACGTTCCAGCTCGTCTTGATTGAGTGTCACCGCCATCTCGTTGTAATGATTGCGGATACTGCTCTCCTCGCCCCATACCGGCTGCCATGTCTCATCAAACGACGAATAACGGGCAGTCAACAGCGTGAAGCCATCTTGCAGCGAATTCTGATTGACGACCTGCTTGTTGTCAAAATTGTTGAATTCGCCATTGCCTTTAACACTCACAAGTTCCAGGCCCAGACGACTGTCCCGAATAACCTGATTACCCTTGTAAGACACATTATAATACGGCACGCCATCCTTCACATCAAAGTTGACCACAATGTTGTGATCAGGCGAATAAGCAGTCTCGATTCTTGCCGATAACGTCGACGGCAAGAGCATAGACGCTACCGCTACAACAAAGTATAAGTACTTGATTTTCATCACTATAATACATTTTGGTTATTAACACACCACATTTATTGGGGGCTAAATTACTAAAAAAGCACCATTTCAACAAACAATGCCCCACTTTCATCAACCGACACCCCATCCACTCTATCAATCCCATCCGCCTCATCCATCCCATCCATCCCATCCGTTATATCCGTTACTTCCGTTTTATCCGTTTTATCCGTTACATCCGTTTTATCCAACAAAAAAAACGAGAGGCGACATCATTGCTGACATCACCTCTCTTAGGGGGCGGTTACCTACTCTCCCACTTTCGCAGTACCATCGGCGTGGTGAGGCTTA
>ONGE01000039.1 GCA_900317325.1 uncultured Prevotellaceae bacterium | reverse complement strand
TCCGTCGCCCATCTGCAGCGATTGCAGGGCGGTGATGATCTTCTCGTATTCCTTCTTGACGATGGCCTCGTCAAAGAGTTCGTTGAGCTTTGACATCCTAAGCGTCTGGCGGTCAGCATCTCGCACCCAGGGCGATGCCAGCAGTGTGCCGATCTTGAGGTCTTGGTTCTTCTGCAGCATTGACACGAGGGTGCTGTCCTCGTTGTGTTGCTTCCAGTAGG
The DNA here is from genome assembly GCA_900317325.1 of uncultured Prevotellaceae bacterium. GTDB lineage: Bacteria > Bacteroidota > Bacteroidia > Bacteroidales > Muribaculaceae > Sodaliphilus. Next base: position 5,924 of record ONGE01000039.1, on the reverse strand, counting down.
TGATGGCCTCCTTGATCTGGGGTTGTGCCTTGGCGACGCCTTGTGCCACTTGCAGGGCAAACAGGCTGTGTGCCGCATGGGTGGCGACGTTATACTCATCACTGAAGATGGTGGGCAGTGCCAGCACGCAGTACCACACGGGGTTGTCGCAGTATTCCAGGGTCACGCGGGCATCCTTGGGGAACTTGGGCAGCGGCTGCTCAAAGTGGCCTTGTGCTGCTTCGATGTAGAAGGGCTCGGTCTCGATGACGGGCGAGATGGTCGTCAGCACAGGCACCATCACCTGCTCGCCGTCGCCGAAGGTGCTGTTGGCTGCCTTGATGCGGAAGCCCACCATGGCGATAGTGTCGGGCGCCTGCCAGTCGATGGTGACGGCCTGGCTGCCCATCGGGGCGAGCGTCAGGTTGAAGTTGCGGCTGGTGTAGACCTCATTGGTGCGCGGGTCAAAGAGTTCAATCACGGCATCACAGGCGGTGGCCTCGTCGGTTGCGTTCTGCACGGTGGCAGCCAGCGTTGCCTTGTCGCCCTGGCGCAGGAAGCGCGGCATGTTGGCCTTCACCATCAGTGGCTTCTGGGTCAACACCTCGGCCATCCAGGTGGAGCCCACCATCTTCTTGTCCCATGCCACAGCCTGGGCAATCCACGTGGTGTTGAAGTTGGGCACCTCAAACTCCAGCGAGACGACACCGTTCTGGTCGCTGGTGAGCATCGGCTGCCACAACGCGGTCTTGACATCGCTCATGCGCAGAGTCACCTTGTCCAGGTTTTGCTGATTCACTTGAGCATCTTCGGTAGAAGAAACTCCACGGACCCTGATTTTTGAAGCGGCACCAAATCCCTTTTCTCCCCCTTCGAGTTCCACGCTCTCCACGCTCTGAACACTGCCGGTGTAGAGTCTCTTGTCAACCCTTTGATAGCCGGTAACTACCACTTCGCCTAGCGTTCCGTCTTTTGGCTCAAGTTCGATGACCATTCCGTCAAGGGCTTGTACCTCAACGGTCTCATAGCCCACAAAACTGATTTTGAGGGTAGCTCCATCAGCACAGTTGAGTGAGAAGATTCCGTCAAAGTCGGTAGCGACGCCGTTCTTGGGATTGCTCAACTCAACAACCGATGCCCCGATGACCGGCTCGCCATTCTCGTCAACCACCATACCGCTCACCGTGTTTTTGCCTGTCGAACGGGCAGCCCCCAGCGATTGTGATTTTAACAGCTGGCGTCCACGTCCCATGGCATGACTGAACGGCGATAAGCCGTAAGTGTACAATTTTGGCAGTTGGGCTTGTGCTTCTTTAGGAATGGCCAGGGGGTCCTGAGACCAGTTGATGTAACTCGTGTTGTTGTAGCCTATACTCATGGAATTGATGTAGAATGGAGAGGAGGATCCGTAGGGCGAATATACTGAATAGTTCCAGCCGTTCTCGGCAATGCTGGCGATGGCCTTGTCATACATGTCGAGCAACATGGCTCCGGGACGGGGGTTGCCGTTCTGGTCAGTCAGTGTGAATGACCATCGCTCAATGTTACCTGGCACTAGTTTGTCGCGGAACGAGGTGGCGGTAATCTTCAGTGCCTCGGCTTTATACGGATTTGTCAGTTTCACATCCTGTTCCCATTTCTTGGTGCCGTAGCAGGTAATGAACGATACGGTCACGTCTGCTCCGGCCTCCTTGGGCAAGGGAACGATGAAATCGTTCATGCCGGCTTTGTAATTCAACCAGCCCTCACTGATGATATCCTTGTTGGTGCTGGCGACATAATAGATGTAGGCCTCTGGGGTGGACACACCGACAGTGATGTGGCCCTTATTGTTCTTGTCCACACTCTTGCCGAACGGCGAAATCCACAGCGGGCAGTCCTTGACGGGTGGCGTCTTGTCGCCCTTGCGATAGAGGGTGATCACGCGCTCAATGTCCACGTCCTGCTCGCCCTCCTCGGCATCGAGGATGTGGATTTTGAGGGTGTATTCGCCCGAGGACAGGCTGGTCAGGTCGATGGTCGGGTCGGCGGTGTTCAGGTTGCCTGTCAGCGCAGGCTCCTTGCTGTCCTTCTTCGTCACTTCCCACGTGCACCAGGTGTCGGGGTGTTCCTCGTCGGTGGTGTTATATTTCAACGGCAGTTTGATGGGCTGGTCATTGAGATAGACGTCATCGTTGGTGTTGCCCAACTCGATGCCTCGACGCGTGCCCACAATGAACGAGGTGCTCTCCTCATGAGTCTCGCCGGCATCGTTGGTCACGGTGGCGAGAACCCCATAGTTATAGCGTGCCCAACAGCGCTTGCCGGGTTTCAAGTCCTTGTTCTCTTGGAACAGGTCAGGGGCAAATTCAATGGTGAAGTTGCCCTGGGCATCGGTCACAACGGTGGTATCTTGCAGGTGCTTGCCATTGTTGTTGCGCGTGCTCCACCACCACCATGACCATTGCTTCTTGATGAGCGACAGGCGCACCTTGCTATTGGCAATAGGCACACCACTGTAACTCATCGCCTTACCGGTCACCTTGACCGGCTGGCCGGCAACATAGTTGCGGCGCGCATCGGGGAAAGCGACCTCAAACGTCGGCGTCTTGTACTCGCTCACGTTCACAGACCATCCATTGATTCTTTTATTGTTATCCACAAGATAGATGTTGAACCTGCCGTTCATGCGGTCCTTGGGTATGACGAACGAACCCTCGATGCGTCCGTACTCGTCGCTGGCAACAATTACTGTGTCGATACCCTTGTTGTTGGTATCTTTAAAGATTACCTTGAATTCTTTGCCTCCCAAGTGGGTGTTGCCTTTGTCAGTGGCGCGATAGACAATAATAGCCCACTGGATGGTCTCTCCAGGACGGTAAACGCCTAAGTCGCTGTAGAATTGGGCTGTTATTTCGTCATAATTGCGGTCATAGATTTGATGATAATAGCTCTTGGGACTAAATCGGTCATCACCCTTGATGGTGCGCAATTCTCCCTCATACTTGCTGGAGAGATTGAGTGTTCCGTCGCTGCCGGTTTCGCCGATGTTGCTGTTAAACTTGTTGACAACGGTTACGTCGGGCATGGGTTTGCCGGTGGTAATGTCCACGGCTGCGATGATACCTTCCTTGCCCTTACGGATCACGGTGAAATTGCCGATGTCGGTAACACGCATCAGATCATAAGTATGGACGTACCGATGCGGCTTCTCGTCCTTATCCAGCATGGGAAGAATGATGTAGCAGCCGTAAGGCAGCGGTGGCAGTTCTGTCTTGATGTCGCTTGCACTGAACGGCACGGTGCCTTGTACCGTGACTGGCGTCTGCGAAACGAACTTCAACTTGTCGTACTCAATTCCGTATCCGTACTGCAAGTCGTCAGGGGCGCGATACACATTCAGCCAATAGCTATTGGCATTGTCGACATCGGCAGTTACTGTGATTTTGTCACGCGAGGAGAGGACGTCGGGATAAGAAATATTAATACGCTTCTCCTCCAGGTCGAAGATCATGTTCTTGACCTGAGCAGTATAAATCGAGGAGGGGAAACGCTGCAGGTATTGCTTCAACTCGGCATATTTCTGTTTGTTGTCTGCAAAACTGAGTTTGGAAAGCAATATGGCGCTGTACTCGCTGTTGCGGTAACGGTCGTAGGCGGCGCGAAGGTCCCCTTTGCCGGTATGGACCATGGCGAACATGTCGGAGGCGGCATGACCATCGGTCGTGTCAAGCCACCCGGTCTTGATGAGGTCAGTGAGCTCATCGTTGTCCTTCAGCAGTTCCAGGCTCTTCATCGACAGGAACTCAAATAGGGTGGGGACATAGGTCGCACCCAACTCGTTGCACTCGATGATGCCGGGCAGTGACGTCACCGCCACGGCCTTGAGGACTTCGGGTTCGGCAAGGGATTTCTCTACCAATTCTGCTATCTTTTTATTGAACTGGTTGCGGTCCCACTCGCTCACGTCAGCAGGAATCTCCTCAACTGGATTGTTGCGGTCGCTCCAGCGGGCGTGACGGTTGCGGTAGCCTTGATAGACCAGTGCCTCGAAGTAGTAGAGCAGCGCCTTGATGTGGGGCTTCTTTTCCTTGGCGATAGTGGGCTCCAGCCGTTTGACGACGTCAGGCATGTTGTCCTTAGAGATGCCACTCTGTGCGATGCTGTAACGCACCAGCGCGTCAACCGTGAGTTCGCCATCACCTGCCTTGAGCGCTATGTCAAGGTCGGCTAGCGCCTCCTCGCTGACGTCTTGCGGATAATTGAAGTCAATTATTCTATTGGCATTACCCGATGTGTTGAACGGGAATGCCATAGATAATATGACAATCAATATAAAATGTAGAATTTGCTGTTTCATAGTTGTAAAAATGTTTAGATTTGTAATAATAAGCCCCCAAAAATAATTAAAATTGTACAAACCTCTTGCATGCGCCCCTTTATTTTGCAATAATTAACATCAATTGCGTATATATCATGCAACTTGGCGGCATCAATATGATATTCTGTCATTTTTTAACTTGGTATAATGAAGAATAATTGAAGACGGTTTATGAATCATCGCAATCGACTAATTTGAGCAAGCTGAGGAACGAAAAAACGGTCAGCATGGGGGTGATGCCATGCTGACCGTTGTGGTTGATGCCGGGTGATGCTTCTATTCTTTCTGGTCGACCGTGATGGTCTTGCCGGCACTGTGGGCACTCAGCTGCGGGGCATACTGGCACTGGATGGTGGCGATGCCGGAGGTGAATTCGCCGGGGTTGGTCACCCACACGTCGTAACCGATGATGTGCGTGCCCTTGTTGAGGCTGTTCACGAACACGTTGGTCTCGCTCGTCGGTCATGGTGACGAAGTCCATGTCCTTGTTGGTCTTGATGACGACGCGCACCTTGACCTTGTCGCCCACCTTGAATGAGGTGGCACTGTGCAACGTGCCGTCCTGGGCGTACACATAGTACTCCTTGCTGATGGACACCTCCTCGATGGCCTTCTCCTTGATCTGGGTCATCGGGGCCTGGAACTGGCTATAGACGGCGCCCCATGCGGGTCCGCTGGCCTTGCGGTCGATGATGACGTCACCGGTAGTGATGGCGGGAAGGGTAGTGCGGAAGTAACCCACATACTGCGCCATCCTGTCAAGGGCGATGGGTTGTCCTGCTACGGTGATTGTCGGATTGTCGGCACGCTCAATCCACTGGCTGCCGGTGCTCAGGATGCTGTAAACGGCATCGGCGGCGAGGCTGCTTGTTCCCCAGTCGTTGCTCTGCTTCATGAGCAGCATCCACTTGCGCACCAGGTCAATCTCATCCTTGCGGGGATCGACCTCGTTCATGGCCTGCAGGATGGTGCTGGTATAGGCAATCTTATCAAACTCCCACCAACCGTAGCCCGTCTGCAGGTTGTCCCAGTACATGCCCAGGCTGGGCTTCACGATGGCAAACTGGCGTATGCTCTCGATGATGCTGCGTGCGGTCTTCTGGTAGCCGTTGCGGTTGAGCGTCATGGCGTAGTAGGCCTTCTGCTTGAGGGTGAGGCCCTTGCTCCAGTTCTTGTCCATGTACTTAACCGTCTTCTTGAACAGGTCAGCGCTGGCGCTGGACTGCTGCTTCACCTCGGGGAAGAGGCTGCGCGTATAGGCATAGCCGGTAAACTCGCCATAGGGTTCCTTGTTGTATTTATTGGCCAGGTTGAACAGGCGCACGTTCTCGCTGTCGTAGTAAGCGAGGGCCCGGTTCATCATCGAGGTCAAACGGCTGTCCTCGGGCAGGTAGCCCAGGTGCTTGATTTCGCCGATGAGCTCCAGCACGGTGCCTGTGGTCCAGGCGTTGGACTTGCAGCCGGGATAGCGGAACCAGGTGAAGCCTCCGTCGCCCATCTGCAGCGATTGCAGGGCGGTGATGATCTTCTCGTATTCCTTCTTGACGATGGCCTCGTCAAAGAGTTCGTTGAGCTTTGACATCCT
>ONGE01000040.1 GCA_900317325.1 uncultured Prevotellaceae bacterium | reverse complement strand
GTCGATGACGCAGCGAAGCGCAGTGCGGAACGGGAATGACCGCAGCAGCCGGGTGTGCGGGGTGTCGGCGCGGCCAGTGAGCCTGACCAGGCACTCTCCGGCCGATAAGTCAGTCATTCGGAGCGGACGCAGACGGAGCGGAACGGCCCATCGCCATCGGGGCTCGTGGGTGGGCCAATCGCTGCAGGCGATGAAAAGATTCACCTAATGGCCGATGGCTTGACCTTAAGATCGATGGCCATGCCGCAGGCTGCACCGACGGCGACCGAGCGAAGTGAGGTTTGCTATCGGTCTGGGGCTTGTCACCTGGAGCCTTAGCCGACGTGCCAGGATGGACGTAGTGGACGAGTGTGCCATGGGGCTGGCAGCATCGATACCTCCGAGTGTAGCGAGAACGCAGGGCTTGATTGAGGAGCGTGTATCAAATCGAGCGAAGCGGGACCTGATGCGTTAGCGACGAAACGAGCCGTGCGTGTGAGGTCTCGATGCGGACAGACAGCCCGATAAGGCACTCTCGGTAACGGAGTGATTCCGACACGGCGGTAACGGCGGCAGCGCCATCGAGGAGCGGAGGGAACAGGGTAATTACCGCCGGGCGAAGTCGCCCAGCGGCAGGAGGCTGTAGCGGATGCAGCTCAATCCAGCCAGCGCAGCCGGCTGGTTGAGGTGCGGAACGTATAGCAGCCGAATACAACCCCGTGACCAGAGCAAGTGAATTTCCCATACAATGATGGAATGGTGGAGGCCTTCTCAAGTGTATGCTGTCTGTCGGGGATTGTTGTTTGTCCCATTGACAAAAAAATGTGGGGAGCCTGATAGCGCCCCACACCAATCACTTAATTCAATTAAATAATTGTTCAGAAAGATTTATCCGATTCTCTCTCTTTATAGTAAGTGTGCTTTTCCAATTAAATACAGAAGGGCGTAGCCCAACACCATGCTGATGATGCCCACGATGATGCCCATGCGGCTCATATCCTTCTGGTTAACGAGGTTGGTCGAGAACGCGAGGGCATTGGGCGGTGTGCTGATGGGCAACACCATTGCGCTTGATGATGCGATGGCGATACCGATAAGTACGGTGGCGGTGCCGCCGATGGCATCCAGCTTGTCTCCCATAGCGCCACAGACGATGGCGAGAATAGGCATCAGCAAGGCTGCCGTCGCCGAGTTGCTGATGAAGTTGGACAACAGGTAACAGATCAGACCCGAGAGCAGCAGTATCAGAATGGGCGAGAACGTGTTGAACGGGATGCTCTTGACGGCATTCTCGGCCAGGCCTGATGCGTTGAGGCTGTAACCCAAGGCAAAACCGCCTGCTACCATCCATATCACGCTCCAGTTGATTTCCTCAAGATCATATTTGTTGATGACTCCTGTCATCGAGAAGACGGCAAACGGTATCAGGGCGACCGTGTTGGCGTTGATGCCCGTCAAGCTATCGGTGAGCCACAGGAGGACGGTGACGATAAACGTCCAAATGACGATCTTGGTGTGCTTGGTTTTCTCCATATTGCTCTCTATCTCAAGGTGGATGGTTTTTTGGCTGAACGGGTACATCGTCTTGAGCAGGAACCAGCCGATGAACAACAAGAGAATCACAAGCGGGAACATGAACAGCATCCATTGACCGAAGCCAAGGCCCATATTCAGGCCATCGGGGTCATTAAGGAACTTCATTGCGATGGTGTTGGGCGGTGTGCCGATGGGCGTTCCCATACCTCCCAGGTTGGCAGCGAGAGGGATAGCCAGCGTCAAGGCAATACGCCCCTTGCCTTCGGGCGGCAGCTGTTTGAATACGGGGGCAAGGAAGGTGAGCATCATTGCCGCGGTGGCCGTGTTGCTGACAAACATCGAGAAAAAGCCCGTGATAAGGATAAATCCCAACAGGACATTCTCGCTCTTGGTGCCGAACGGCTTTAACAGCACATGTGCCAGATGGGTGTCAAGACCTGTCTTGGATGCCGCAATGGCAAGAATAAAACCGCCGATGAACAGCATGATGACCGGGTCGGCAAAACTTGACATGATGTCCTTGTAACTGAGCAGTTGCCCCACCTGCTCCTCATTGACCATGGGTTTGATACCGCTGTTCGATGTGAAGAGCAACAAGAACACCATGATGAAGATGGAGGTGGCCCATGAGGGCACGACCTCGGTAATCCACATCAGCGTTGCCAGAATGAAGATGGCGATGATGCGTTGTTGGATGACTGTCAGACCATCGATGCCGAACACACCAGCAGGGAGGTTCCAGATGATTAACGTGATCACCGACAGAATGAGCGCGGTAATAATGCGCTTGTTCACCGATGACTCCTGACTGCGGTTTTCTCTCTTGTTCTTGTGGTAGGCTTCAACCATGTGGAAGCCATGAAATATCTTAAACATAATTTGATTGGTATTTTTTATTGGTTAATGGCATCACACAACATGGCTTCCATCTCGTTGGCTGTGTGTTTGATTTCGTGCATTTCGGTTACGCAATCGGCCGCGTCAATAAGCCATTGAGGGGCATCGGCGCCGGTAATGATGACTTCGGTATGGGCAGGACGCTGCGACAGCATTTCCATCACCTGTTCACAGGTCAACAACCCATAATGGATGGCGACACACAACTCGTCCATCACAATCATGTCATACATGCCGCTTGCCATCAGCGTCTTGCAGCGGTCAAGGCCGGCAAGGGCCGCCGCACGGTCATCTTCGTTGGGAGCGCGGTCCTCAAAACCTCCAAATCCCAATTGCTCGATATGGAGGCTGTCATACTGGTGGCCCAGCAGGCTCTCTTCGTCAAGCTCGTTCTTGATGAATTGCCCCACATAGACCGATTTCCCTTCAGACAACGCTTTGACGGCCATTCCCATGGCTGTCGTCGTCTTACCCTGGCCGTTGCCGGTATACACGCGCAAAAGGCCTTTCTCGTTTGTAATCATTTCAATTACTCGTTTAGTTCAGTTTTGCAGTCATGCCGCAGGTTGGCAGAAAAAGGTTGAGCGGCATGACTGCGCCACCGAAAAGGTTACTATATACATACACTTATTGTTTCATGCCACGAGGCATTACACAATCAAAATCTGCAAGCGACCTTGACAATGGGCATAGACGTGAATAAATCGGATGGATTGACTGCCTGCAGGCAGCCACACACGCGAGTTTCCTCATTCAGGAGGATGACTGGTGTCTTGATTGTCCAACTCTATTACCACGAGAGTCAAAGCAACTTATGTCCAACTTGGCAGGTCTTCTGGCTTATCCCATTGTCACACGGCCTTCCCATCCTTGGCGGACAGTGACTCTGTCTGTGTGACAACTTGGTCGGGACTTACAGCAGCGGGTCTGCTCAGGATTCTCACCTGATTCCCTTTTAATCTGCGACACATCACGGCGTGATGCCCGCAGCACCAAATTTTCGGCTGCAAAATTACTACTTTTTTTAATATAACAAATAATCCAGCATATAATTTAAATCCTGCAGGCTCTCTAATTGCAAGCACTCTCGGATACGGATTGAAGTTATAAAGGCTGGGCTGTGGGACACCCTAATCCATCGATGAGCGGTGGGAACAGGGTAATCTCCGCCGGGCGAAGTCGCCCAGCGGCATGAGGCTGTAGCGGAGCAGCTCAATACAGCCAGCGCAGCCGGCTGGTTGAGGTGTGGAGCGTGAAGCAGCCGGATACAACCCCGTAACCACAGCGAATGTAATCCCCTGTTCAATTCCTTCAGGAGAATGGGCATTTATCAAGGCGCATCGCCAGCCATAGCCGACGTTGCGTCTTGAGATAAAACGCACCTCCTGTAGTCTCATGATGAATAATCCAATGACAATGGCAAATTATTTTTTCCTCTTTTGGTGACTTACGATGAAAGCGTTGTATCTTTGTCTTTGTAATCATTAATCGAAAGTGGACATGAATATGGTAGTCTTAATGTGGAACCCCGCGATATCGTCTTATACCATGAATGATTATTTGGACGGTATGGAACATTTTGGCAAGTATGGGCTGAATTGGAGCGTGTGGGAGTATGAGAAAGTCCAAAAGTACGATCGTTTCGTCATGGTAAAGGTTGGCGAAGGACGAACCGGTATAGTGATGAGTGGCATGATAATGTCTGACCCGTATAGCGGGGAAGACTGGTCCGGGAAAGGTCGCAATACGCATTATGTTGACTTGAGGATATCGGTAATGCTGCATCCCGAAAAAGCTCCATTGCTCACAACAGAGGAATTAATGCGTGAGATCCCTGGTTTTGATTGGACTGGTGGCCATTCTGGGCGTGTCCTCACCGATGAGCAAGGCTCAAAGGTAAAGAAGCTATGGGAACTTCATCAAGAAAGGACAGAAGGCTTATTTAAAGATAAGGATGTGGCGCGGCATAATGGCCTGATTGATGATGCCTGCGATAAATTGTACTGTTTGGAATACTTCTTGAAAGATTATGACTACGAGGTACATACTAACGCTGATACTGATTACGACTATCTGGATGACATCAGTTACTGCATCACACTGAGAAATGCTGCAGGAGATGAGATGTTCATCGATTTGGAGGGAGAGTTCACGCTCACGTTTCAAGGCTGGCACTCGCATTATTTTTGTGAACAGGAATGGTATGAGGAACTGAAAGAAAATATTATGGCCTATCTAAAAAATGAGATGGGCGCAGTCACTTTTGCTGTTAATGGTAAATGGTTTGGCTCTACAACAACCGAAAAACCTGTAGAAACCAAAGAACAGGCTTTGGAGATAGTGGCCAATATGTATAAAGGCGAACGGGAGTTTTTGAGGAAAATCCATCGTGAAGGCGTAGAGGTTCACAGCTGTTTTTGGGATTCATCTCTCAATTCAATCATCAAGATCGAGCCGGGAGAATTACCCGAGCCCAAAAGAATCGTGCGCAAAAAGAAGTCCTCAGAGTGAGATTGATTTATTGATGGCGAGGAGCTCGATGAGCGGTGGGAGCGGGTTCTTACTGCTCCGTCAGTTGCTTGCACTTACCGACGGGTGGTTCGGTCAATGTGATACGAACCACGGCTGTCCGTTCGAGGCTGCGAGCTATTGCATCATCAAAAGCATCCATGTGATGAGGCAGGAAACGCTGGCAAATG
>ONGE01000044.1 GCA_900317325.1 uncultured Prevotellaceae bacterium | reverse complement strand
TGGAGCAAAAGCATGGCGCCCTCAGCGAAGTCACGCTCGCTTTCGGGCAGGTTCAGCCATGCCTGTACTTTCTCGTTAAACTTCTGATTCATAATTCTCAATTCACAATTTATTGTTTACGTTTGTAAACCAGACGAGGTTTTTGCCCAGCGGCTGGAGGAGTCTCCTCATGGCCGCCAGTGTCTGCCCGGTTGTCACAAAGTCATCGTAAACGATGATATTGGGTTCTTTGGGCAGCACATTCAACTCAAAAACCGCGTTCACTCGTTGCTTGGTGTGGCAAAATGCCACATCCTCGTAAAACGGAATCTCCAGCATCTGGCCCAGTCTCTCGCTGATGAGCGTGGCGAAGTTCTTCACCTTGTGGCGCCGTTTCGGCGAAGTGCAGATGCACCAGTTTCCTTGCTTGAGGTTGTAGCCCAGCATCTCCTTGATCACAGGGCAGATGTTGTCGGCAAAAAACGCCACCATGTCAGGGTCGCCCTTGATGTCGGTGAGCGTCCGTCCGTAGACGGTCTTTTGCCAGATGGAGATGAAGTTGATGTCCGAGCGGCGAGTCAGGCGCAGTCTGTAGGAGAAGTCGCACCGCGCTTCGGTGGACTTGTCCCACGACTTACGCTTCTGCACCTCGAACAAATCCTTTTGCCCGGGGTGCGTCTCAACGCTCGGCAACGATACATCGAGAGAACCCAGGTCGGCTGTCGGGAAGGTGATGTCGTTCAAGACCCCTTTCAAGTCGACCGAAGTTCTCCCGATGCCATTGCTATCGTCGTCCATTACGGATTACCTTGCGGCGTTGGCGTTAGGATCCTCGCCGCCATCATCGTCATCTTCAGGCGCAGGGTTGAGGGTGTTGGACGGATTCAGGTTGTTGAGACCTTCTCCGTTATCCTTGCCGCCAGTGCCGTCAACGGGGGTCAAACCATCATGGGGATTCCACGGGATGATTGTACCACCGCCGTTGCCGCCTCCGTCATCCTCATTGATGACACCGTCCTCAGTGACGATCTCACCGTAATAGAACGGAGCGGGACACTCGTCGGTGGCCTCCACGTTGAGGGTGGTCGTTGAGGGTGGTGCTGGTCGTGCCGGTGGCACCCTGGCCCAGATCCTGGGCAACGGTGGACTTCACCTGCCACTTCTCGCTGCCGACAACACGGAACTGGCCGCGGACGGTCTCAACGAGATAGACGCAGTCGTTGTTGTTGACATAAGCGGACAGAGCCGAAGCCTCCACGCCCACACTGGGATGGACGGCCACGAGCTTGTTGAGCTGCGTCTGGCTGGGGAATTCGCCCTGGGCCTCGCTGGTCAACTGCGACTTGTCGGTCAGGATGTCGATGAACTTCCAGGTGGCGTCGGCTGCAAGCACGAAGCTGCCCGTGTAGGCTGCGCTGGTCAGGCGACCGAGCGCGTCGTAGGTAAGCGAGGGCCAAGCCACGATCTGGTCTTTGCTGATGTAGTAGATGCGACGCTTGATGCCGGGGAGCTCGGGAGTTCCCTGGCACCAGGCGAGCGACTGTTGGATGGTTGAACAAACGGTCTTTGCCATTATTCTAGTCGTTGTTAAGGGTTGAACATGATTGCCGCTCGAACTGCACGCCGAAGAACATGGTGGCGATGTAGGTCAGCATGAAGGGTGCGTACTCCTTCACCATGATCGACTCCATGTCGCTCATCTGGTCGTAACCCACGAGCATGTTGCTCTTGGGCGTAACCTGGAAGAACCTGCTGTCGGCCTTGTTGTACAGAGGCACGAGATGCAGGCGGCCGTTGCTGCCCTCCACCGTGTTCTGACCGAACTGGTTGTAGTAGTTGATGCCGCCGTGGGTAAGCAGCATGGCCTCGTTGTACTTGTCAGCGAAGTCCTGCGAGCAGTAGAGGTTGAGTTCCTCAGCGCGCAGGATAGGATCGAGCGAGTAGAGAATCTCCTTGGCCACATCGAGAGCGTTGGCCACGGTGATCTCCTCGGTGAGCTTCATGTAGTTGCCGTTGGCCACCGAAATCTTTTCGGCTGCAATCTCCTTGGCAACAATGGTGTCGAAACCATCGAACAGGGTGTGCGTGGTGTCGCCATTGGGGTCAAACTCGGCATTGAACAGCGAGTCGTTGAGATGCCTGGACAGTCCCTTGGCGATCAGTGCGAGCACATGCATCGCGGTGGGTGTCTGCATCTGGCCGTCGCCCTTGGTGGCGCCGGTACCGAGGAGCGTGGTGATGGCACTGTTCGGCTCGAAGTCGAGCACGACATTGCCGAAGTGGGTCTCCAGCGTGCGGTGTTCGAGCACGAGGTTCACGTCAGCACGGCGGGTAGCCTTGTAGGGAGCAAACTGGGCATCAGCATCGAGGAAGCCCACATTCTCCTTGAATCGGATTCCGGGCCTTCCGGTCATATACTGGAGGGAACTTTTGAGTCCGATGATGGGAAGCATTTGCAGAGGCTTGCGCCAGATGATGGCGGCCTGCTGATATTCTTCCAGGGTAAAACTAAATCTTCCTGCCATAGTAGTAGGGTGTGTAATTGGTATTGGATGAATTTTGGTTACTTCAATCGCCGGAGCGGCGATCGTTTAGGGCAGTTGGTTGAACAACTGCTGGGCGCTGCTGCAAGTCTGGGCAAAGCTCGCCACCTCGTCCTGAGGTTGGGGAGTGTCCTGCTTGCCTTCATTGATGACTGCGGTGGAGGTGTCGCCGGGCGACTGCTTCACCGCTGCGAGTTCATCGGCGAGTTCGGCGATGCGCTGGTCCCTGGCGGACAGCGCAGCTTCCACGCTCTTGAGTTGTTCAAGAGTGAGGGAGCAGCCATTCTCGCCCACGGCAAAGCCCTCGATGTTGAGGGCCTTGCCCAAAAGCGGGAGGAACTGGTTCATGAGTGCTTGAGTTTTGGTTATTTCAGTATGGTTAACAGAATCGTCGTTCTTATTCTTGAACAGCGAGGAGATGGCGGCGAGGAACCGGGCGAAGGCCGTTTCCTTGTCGGCAGCGGGAACATTGGGGATCGGGATGCCGGCAGCGGCCATGGCCGAGGCGACGGCATCGGTGAGCACCGGCTTGGTCTCGCCCATGTCGGTGATCTCATCCACGAATCCCCACTCACAGGCCTCCTTTGCGTTGAGCCAGCCGCCCTCCTTCATCAGATTGAGGAGGTCGGCCTGGGGCTTGCTGCACTTGGAGGCATACATTGAGGCAACATTGTTGTCGAGTTTGTTCAGGTCACGGATCGCCGCCTCGCAGTTGTCACGAACAGCTGCGAGCTGGTCGGCGTTGAGGTTGCCCCACTCGAAGAACTCCGCGCTGCACTTGTGCACCAGGTACATAGCCGACGCGTCCATGGTGATGCGCTTGGCGCCGAGCGAAGCGACAGTTGCCGCGCTGGCGTTCATGCCCACGAAATGTACCGTCACGTCGCCGTGGTTCTTGAAGGCCGAGGCGATGGAGAGCGCTGTTGCGAGCGAGCCGCCGAGGCTGTCGATCAGGACATTCACGGGCTTGCCCTCGTAGCGTGCGAGCACGTAGTCAACATAGTTTCTATCGAAGTCATAACCACCTCCGACGAACCCCTTAAGATGGAGTTGGTATTGTGTGCTAGGCATAGATGTAAAGTTGTGAATTTTGGCTTAGTAAATGTTTATCGTAACGCAAAGATACTGCGATGACCACCACTAATAAAAGACAAAATCCTTTCGGGATTTAGCTCTTTTCTGAATAAAAAACCTCATACGTGCGCGCACGCGATTCGTCGACGACGATGTTATTTAATAGTTCTTTTTCTATAAGTATGTGTACCCCCCTGCTAAATAGGCAGGGGGGTGGGGTCTCTTGGGGAGGGGGGTAGCTTTTGAGTACCGTACTCATTTGGTGGGGGGCGTGGGTTGATCCGTTGCGGCCGGGGCAAAGAAAAAGCCGCCATTCGGCGGCTCCTTCTCGCTGGGTGCGCTGCGGCTCAGCAGGTGCGGAACACGTGACCGCCATCGCCCATGTCATAGTCAGACATGAACAGCTCACGGGCGAAGGCCTTGAAGTCAAAAAAGCGGGTGATGCTCTCGGGCACATTGTCGAACATGCAAAGCTCATCGGCGAGGTGCTGGGCGAACTCCTCCTCGCTGTCCCATCGGCCGCAGTAACGCTCGCGGAAATCCGAGAAATCCGCATCGCTGTCGCTCGTGACATCCAGAAACGCCCTGAAGGCCTCCTGCTCGTCATCATCGAGGT